>NZ_JANFOJ010000018.1 GCF_024385605.1 Sporolactobacillus sp. STSJ-5
TTCCATATTTTTTATTATTTATAATTCGATGACCTTGAGTTGTATCCTGACTATTTGTATTAGGCGTCTCCCACTGAAAAAGCGAGGGGCTAATAAAATGATCTTGATAGTTGATGCTCTCCTTAATCCCCTCATCTTTGTGAAGATCAATAAACAGATAGTAGTCATTTCCATTTTTGATTGTGCCGGATCCTCGGAATGAACTGAGTATTTTTCTATAATTAGATAGTAAAGCAGATTCCACCATTGAATACTGCTCATATAGTTTTAGAAATGGGATTTTATAATTCTCATGTCCAAACATCTTCTCATAACGATAAATTCCATAATTAAGCACATCAAGAATGTAAGCCTTGTGCTCCTCATTTTCACAGATCCTATCCAAAGTTTCCGACCGTTTCAAAAACTTACCTTCGCGGTCATAGCTTCCCAATTTTACTTCTCGTGATTTCTGCCCTTGATCATCATAGGTTTGATTCAGATGTTCAAACGCATGATCAAGCGTCTCTTCATTTATGGATTCTAATAATTTCTGAACTTCATTTTTTGCCTGTTCCCACGACACGGTTTTATGAGTCATCAATGAACGTAAAATACAAAATTCATAGGGACGTTTTATAGGAAGATCAGAAGATAGCTGTCGCAGCACAGTGTTGAATGGCTCTTCATTCGCCAATTTTTTTAGCTCATCCGTTTTTTCAACAGCCGCAAGAAAAGCAAGATAGGTTTTCTTATTATTAATAAACTTAATTGGATCAGGGGCATTTTCGAATTTTGCATAGTCTAATAAGTAGTAGGGAATGGTTCGATCTTCTGCCCCAGCAACAAATTGTTTCTTAAATTCGATATACTCTTCCTTCAAATATTTCATCGCACGGAAATTCTCTTGATTTAATTGGTCAATGATTCGTTGCTGCGAAATTCGGTCCATCTGAATATGAGTCGCACCTGGGAGATCCGGAAAACCGCGATGAACCGCAACCTTTAAGCTGTCCTTGTCATAGAAGTGTTTTCCGCTTAATGCAATCGCAATAAGAAAAGTTTTGCTGTGATTGCCGATAAAATCGAGAACTGTTAAAAAGGATTGTCCTTCATATTTTCGCAAGCCACGGCCAAGCTGCTGCATGAAGATAATCGGTGAATTGGTTGGGCGTAACATCAAAACTAAATTTACGGACGGAATATCGATGCCTTCGTTAAAAATGTTGACCGTAAAAATGACTTGCAATGGATCGTCATCATTTTCAAGTCTGCGGACCATTTCTTGGCGCTTAGACTGCTTGTCATCCCCAGTTAAATAGATGCTGACAATACCGCGTTTATTGAATTCATCGGCCATATATTGGGCATGATCCTTGGTTACACAATAACCCAGACACTTACACTTTTCTCCGTCATAGCCGTAAAAATTCATTTTGTCGATAATAAAATCGACGCGCTCATTCACTTTGAGCCGCTTCGCAACCTCCGCCACATCATCGATGGAGACATCAGAAAGATCCACACCATCCACATCTGAAATGCCGAAGTAATGAAAAGGCAGAACCAAATCTTCCTCTAATGCTTCATTGAGTCGAACTTCAAGCGCAATATTGTTATCAAATAAACCGAAGATATCACCACGGTCACAGCGTTCCGGAGTAGCCGTCATTCCCAGTAAAAATTTCGGTTCAAAATAATCCAGTACGCGTGTATACGTAGAAGCCGTTGCATGATGCGCCTCGTCAATAATGATATAGTCGAAGTAATCGGCAGGAAACTCGCTATAATGATCCTTGATGGTTTGGATCGTTGTAAAAAGATAGTTCTTCCCTCGGAAATCTTTGCTATTTCCAGTGTACATACCCATTTGATTGCCGCGACCGAGCAGTCGTTCAAAAGTCTCTTTTGCCTTCGTTAGAATCTCTTCACGGTGCACGATGAAAAGCATTGTCTTGGGCTGAACCTTTTGAACGTCAAACGCTGACATGTACGTTTTCCCTGTACCAGTCGCAGAAATGACGAGTGCTCGCGTTTCGCCATGGCTTCTTAGCCGCTCAAGATTATCAATCGCCTGCTGCTGCATCATATTCGGAACGATCCGCTGCATCTCAGCATTCCCGTAGCTGTTAAAGGATGGCTCACGAGCAACCGCGACCTGAGCTTTCAATCCTTCAATAAACTTCTC
Source organism: Sporolactobacillus sp. STSJ-5 (assembly GCF_024385605.1). Taxonomy (GTDB): domain Bacteria; phylum Bacillota; class Bacilli; order Bacillales; family Sporolactobacillaceae; genus Sporolactobacillus. Next base: position 2,168 of record NZ_JANFOJ010000018.1, read on the forward strand.
GTATTTCTGCAAGAACAGATCATCTGCAACGGTACATTGCGCCCACAACTCTTTGTATTCCTTAATGGCTTTTTCCAGAAATGGGTTCTGCCTCGTGGACACTGTCGACACATTCCACTCGACATTGCTCTTCAGTGCACTTTGTGTGATGTTCGATGAGCCGATCATAACTGTATACATATCTTTATTTTTAAAAATATAAACCTTGCTATGAAAGCCTTTAACCTTGTCAGCCTCAAAAACTCTCAGGTCGATATTATTGAAAGCTTTAATCTTCTTGAGTGCTTTGGGTTCTGTAAAATTCAAATAAGTGGATGTCATGATCTTTCCACGAACGCCACGATCACGCAGCTCTTTCAAATTATCAAGCAGCAGCTGCAATCCGCTATAGTTAATAAAGGCAACACTAAAGTAGAACTCCTCGCAGGTTGAAAACGCCTGCTGCAGTTCATATAAAAAGGTCTGTCCATTTGAATTTGTGATGAGTTTAGGGGTCATTGACTATCTTCCTTGCAACTATTAGACTGTTTTGACAACATTATACCAGGAAATAGACATAAAATTGACTGCATTGTATAATGTATTTAAATGGTTTAGTGATGTGTCCCTTGGCATACACTAATAAAGCCATCAGTGCTGTTACACTGATGGCAAGCATGGCAACGTCCGCATTGAGCGGGCAGCAGTGCATGATAAGTAAATCAAAGATGAAAATTGATCCACTTCAGCCACTGCAATGGCATATGAGGCGGATCATTTTCTTTCTTTAAACGACAGTATCGCTATAATAAGTCCCGCAAAAGAAATTGCGAGCATTAGTGCTTGATACACTGTCATGGGCAGCACCTCCAATCTGAAGGTGTCACTGCCATCCGCTCATATGCCTTATTGCCATAATTAAAGTATATCGAATAAGATCGTGCGTTCGCAATATGATTCGTATAATTATTTCTTAATGCATTTAGGAATGCAGAGAAAGCCACTTCATCAAATAAGGGCGGTCATTATTCGCCATAGTCTCATACCATTGCGAGCACATAAAATATGCAGTACCTTGAATCATCAGTGGTTTGCTGTAATATCTCCTATGTTCAAATTTATCACCGTATCTTACTAAAAGTGCATATTGCAAATCAAAGGTTTGCTTTGAATAGTTGTTCGTCAGCATTGCTTCAATTTCTTCAGATGCTATGACTCCACTCTCTAGTACAGTTCTTAATTTAGTTTGTGCTATCTTCCCGATCTTTTGATGTTGTAATTGTGTCTGCGATAGCTCACTGTTTTCAGATGGTGTTCGGGTATATAAAGTAGTCGTTCTTCGTGGTATGTCTTGTGGCTGATTGACAGAGTTAACAATCTCCGCAGAAACAGGAAATGTCTGATCACAACCTTGCACCTTAATGTAATCCTTCCAAACAAAAAATTTCCAATGCTCTCCCTCATTAGGATTGGTTAGCTTATTCTCGTTCGTCATTAATCTTCTTAACTGTTTGTAGTTCAGTGTATACAGTCTATTGCTTTGCATTCGTACAGATAATATAGCAATGTCCGCATCATCCATTAAATCAGCTTGTTTCATAGTCAGATCAAACCAGCCATTGCCGTTAACATGCCGTTTGGATGAGGGCGTACAAAGTACAATTCTTCGTCCGCAAGTAATTCCGGTAAACATAATCTTTTTCCCTTTTATGACAGATAACTGACAGCTGTACTCTTTATTCACACGAGTTACAACAAATAGCTTATCGAGTATTGGCATCATAATCACGCTCACATTCTGCTCATTTCCTCCATGGTAGCATGGAAATGCGCAGCCTGTCCTTAGCAATTAAACAGCTAAACACCATCTATAACCGCAGCGTACTAAACATCAGCTACACCTCACAGATAGGCTCATCCCTCACCATTTTCCTTCTCTATGTATCTGCATTTCGGGAAACCGGAGCAGCCCCAGAAATGATCACCGATGTGTTTGCCTCGCTTAGCTTCGCGTCTTATCATTGGTTTTCCGCATCGTGGGCAGATTTTCTCGGTTGAAGCGGTCACTGATTCATCACTAATCGCTTCGTTTTCGATCTGGTCTGTCACTTCTTCCAAAATAGTAGAACTCTGAAGTGTATCTTTCTCCACCAAGTCTTCCGACTGCTCTGATAAACTTGTGACCTCTTGTATTGCAGCAACCTCGCTAGTCACGTTGCTGTTGTCTGAAGTGTTAGCCGGTGTCTTCTTCACTAGTTTCTTTTTCTCTGGGTATCTCGCTCGAATGTTATCTATATGTGTTTGCTTCACTTCTTCGCTCGTCTGCGAGTAAGGAAAAAGCTTCTGATAGATTGCTTCAATCTCGTCGGCCGTCAAAATTATACCTGTTCTGCTGATTGTGCGTTTCACTCGATTAAGCACAAGGTGTCGGTTCATGACTTGAGCGTTGCCTTGATCTAATGTGATTTTCTTTAGTTCACAGCGTTCACTGAAAAGAATAAAGGAATGATAAACAATGTGTGGATATTCTGAGAGGCATTGCTTCAGGTGTTTCATATGTGACGCATTTTGCATGATTGGGTTGTAAAAGTGGTTCTTGATACTCTTTCGTCCTGCGCGTAAGGACTGAGTCCATGTTCGCTGACTTTCGGTGCCGAAAATCCAGCCGCTGTAATTTTTCGATTCGAAGACATAAAGTCCACTCTTGTGAATCATCACTACATCAAGTTCGGTGGTTTTACCATCTTCTTTAGGCAGGTAAACATTGAAGAGAAAGCGCCCCTGCCTTTCAATCGGCCGAAGCTGTTTATAGGTCAAATATTCTCCATAGCTGCCAACCGATCGAAGGGTTTTCAAATAAGGCCGGTGCGTAATGAGGTAGTATTGCGTGTTCTTATACCTTAAATTTTGATAGGTATAAATGACGAAAACTGTCGCGGCTAACAACGTTAAAATTGCTAAGGTAATCAGCGCATAAAATAGATACAGCTGAGTCATTAGGTCGCCTCTTGATCATTTGGATTTTTTTTATTATTATAACTTATTTATCCAAATAAGGGTAAAAAGAATTATGTCAAAGTACTTATTCAAAGATGCTATTGAAATTTATTCTCCTAAATCCATTTAGTGACGCCATGAAAGCTACGTTAACAGATAAAGGTTATATATCATAGTTTCGAACTATCATAAGCACATCAAGCGGTAAATCCATCTTATTTGCTTATAATAGGAATTAGATATCTTGAAACCTAGGAGGCGACCTTATGAATCAACATTCTTTCTTGAAGCTCAATCTCTTCAGCTGTCTGTACGGGTTTCTGCTGTTCGCCCTGACTATGATGTTATTCCGTCCATACCAGGTCGCGGCTATTGTGCATGTTACGCCGGAAGAAATCTCCGGTGGATTCTTTTGGGTCGCTATTTTGGCTGCAGTAATCTACATGATGTTTATGAATCGCTTTGCCCGTCAGAGACCGAAAAACTGGAAAGAGGCACTGGGCATCGCTTTATACGCCGTGCTCTGGTTCCCTTATTGGCTTCTTTTTGTTTTTATTGCGTTTCTCATAAGATTCTGAGATATAGACTTCCCCCTAAAAATCTGCCTCCACGCCATGGCACCTGCATCCCTCTTTTCTTTGATCTGCAATGATCTGTACATAAATCTTCTGCCCACCACAACAACAAAATTTACAAATTCTTTACCTCTATGGCCTACGTATCCCTTTTCTGCTCAGTTATAATTATTTAGAAGATACTGGGAAAGAACGGGTACGATGGTCTATGAACAATACAGTAGTAACTGACTTGGACAAGATTATCAATGAACAGAAAATAAAAGCTGTTTTTCAGCCAATCGTCTCTCTGCGTAATGGTGAGATTCATGGCTATGAGGCATTAAGCCGCGTGACATATGAAACAGAATTGGCGAATCCGGAAAAGCTGTTTTTAGCAGCGGCAGAACACAATCGGTTACACGTACTTGATTCGTTGTGCCGCTCCACGTCGTTGCGCTCATTTTATGATCTATGCGCAGGCTCACCACCAATAAAGAAACTGTTTTTGAACGTCAGTCCTGTTATTCTTCAAGACCCGCGGTTCATTCAGACATTTAGTTCTCATTCTTTGAATTCCTATCCCTTCGAGCCGAGCCAAGTTGTCTTTGAGGTCACCGAACGGAGTTCCATTAATCATCCGGATCAGTTCGCTGTTTCGATACAGGATCTTAAGTCGCATCACTTTCAGGTTGCCATTGATGACGCGGGAGCTATGTATTCCGGACTAAATTTGATTACGGACACCCACCCGCACTATGTTAAACTTGATCGACGTCTCATTGAGAACATTGATCTTGGTCGTATAAATTTTGCACTCGTCAAGGGACTCGTCGAATTTTGCAGAATTTCTAACATTCATTTGGTTGCCGAAGGTATTGAGACTTTATCTGAATTAACAAGCTTAATTGATCTCGGTGTCTCTTATGGACAAGGGTTCTATCTTCAAAGACCGTCCGAACGGCTTATGGAGATCGATGAAACCATAAAAAAAGAAATTATTGACCATCATAAGATGAAAAATAATGTATTCGGTCAACCTAATGCCAATGGCTATATTTTAAATATTTGCAATCCCACTGAAACCATAACCATGCAAATGAAGATTGAACATGTGCTGGAAAAATTCAAAAAGGATGGAACGATTCCCGGTCTCTGCGTCATTGATAATCATAGAGTGGTCGGTATTATTACCCGATCTCAATTAACGATGCAGGTAAGCGGGCGCTTCGGATTCAGCCTTTATCAAAATCAGCCGATTTCAGTTCTCATGGATCGAGATTTCATTTCGGTTGACTATCGAACGCCAATTAACGAAGTCTCGAAGCTGGCCATGTCGCGACCTCAGGACAAGCTCTATGATTTCATTGTCGTGACTAAAGAAAATCGCTATTTCGGAACGGTGACCATTAAAAATCTGCTGCTTAAATCAACAGAAATAGAGGTTATAAAAGCAAAATACGAGAACCCGTTGACCGGTCTTCCCGGGAATCTGGTGATTGAACAGAAGATGAAGCAAACACTCGAAAAAAACGAGACGTTCAACGTTTTATATATCGATATCAATCATTTCAAGGAATATAACGACGTCTATGGCTTTGAAAACGGTGATTCGATCATTAAATTGCTTGCCGACATTCTCATGCTCTACTTGCCTCGCGGGCAGTTCGTCGGACATGTTGGCGGCGATGATTTTATCACCATCATGGATAAAGGAGCTATTGATAATTACTGTGAAAAAGTCAGTGAACGTTTTCAAGAAAAAGTACTTTACCATTATAATGAGCAAGACCGAGAACGAGGCTTTATCATCACTGAAAATCGTTTAGGAATCGTTGAAGCGTTTTCCATTGTTTCCATATCCATAGCCGGTACCTGTGTCCCATGTGATCATTTTTTGAACTTATTTGAGTTGACAAAGAAGCTGGCGAAGTTAAAAAAGAAATCTAAGAAGCAAAAAGATCAGCACTATTTATATATTGAGTCTTAACCCAAGATCAATGGCAAATCGATTGTTGGGTATGAAGGTGCTGTGTCTTGCTTGGTGAGCCTTTCATTCTTTAGCCACGAAATCCTTTGTAAATCATTTTGCACGTGTATTTTCTTCTGGATTATTTTTCCCTGCACCGTCTGATCCAGTATATCCTCCATCAGGCCGCGACCTTTTTTTCATGCCATTTCTGTGTTTCATGGCAATTTTCCGGGTAAGCTTGGCCATGTAAATTATCATGATTCATTCAATGCCTCATTCATCAAGTCCTATTACTTTAAATTCTCGCTTATCCGTTCTATGATTAATAGCGAAAGGCTTTTCAATAATCGGTATAGTGGAGGGAATTATCTTGAAACAAATCGCAATTGGATCTGAAAAGAAATTGGGATCGGCGGTTGTTCAGGGATGCATGCGCATCGCAGATATGCCTGAGGAAGCGGTAGATCGCCTAATCAAGACCGACCTAGAGAACGGTGTTACATTCTTCGATCATGCGGATGTTTACACGGACGGCGCATGTGAAGCATTGTTTGGCAAGGTACTGGCAAAGCAGCCCGGCTTGCGCGACAAAATCACTTTGCAGACGAAGTGCGGCATTGTTCGCGGCAATGGCGATCACAATAAAGCGTTTGACTTCTCAAAAGAACATTTGCTTGAGACGGTAAACGCTAGTCTGCAACGTCTGCAGACGGATCATGTGGATTATCTGCTTCTGCACCGCCCTGATGCCCTAGTTGAACCTGAAGAAGTGGCTGCTGCATTTGATCAGCTCCACTCTGAAGGGAAAGTTCTTCATTTTGGCGTCAGCAACCAGAATCCATATCAAATAGAACTGTTGAAAAAATCAGTGCGTCAGCCGCTGGAAATTAACCAGTTGCAGCTCAGTATCAAGTTCACCGGAATGATAGACGAGGGATTGAATGTGAATATGACTGTTGGCGGTGCTTCCGTTCGCGATGGCAGTATTCTCGATTATTGCCGGCTGAATGACGTAACCATTCAGGCATGGTCTCCATTCCAATATGGATTCTTCGAAGGCGTGTTCCTCGATAATCCAAAATTTCCTGAATTAAACAAAGAAATTGATAAGGTCGCAACGAAGTATGGTGTCAGTAACAATGCGATTGCGGTTGCCTGGATCCTGCGCCATCCGGCAGAAATGCAAGTCATCCTCGGAACAACGAACGTATCACGTATTGCTGCATCGGCAAAGGGTGCGGACATTACGCTCACTCGTCAAGAATGGTACGATATTTATCAAGCGGCGGGCAACAAGCTGCCTTAACCTTAGAAAACGAGAAGCTGAGCAATAATAGGTCGAGCAGTCAGCTCGACCTATTTTAATTCTGCTTGATCCCTCCTCACAAGAAAAGGATCGATAGTGATGACGAAGGAAACGCGCAGCACTAATTATTGCATTGCGTTTTCAATGCTCGATTTGCCTTTGTTCTTTTTCACGCCTTCTGATTCATGTCGAGCAAAAATCGCTGAATGACCTGATTGAACTGCTCATGTTGGTGCGTCGGAATTTGATGGAAGGCTTTATCAATAAAAATAATTTCTGTTTTTGTAAGAAAATCAAAATACTTTTTGTGTTTACTGATAAATTTATCGCGTGTTCCATAAACAATCCACATGGGAAGCAAATCCAATTGCTTAAGTTGAGCGGAAAAATCCGTTTTCAGTCCTGCTTTATATAGATCGAGCACCGCGTGAACATTAGCTTTTTTACAATATGTGTAAAACATTTTTTTGTCTTCTTGGGTCATTTTATGGGCATTCGCTAATAGGTTACTCAAAGCCTTTTGACCGCCGCTCGCTTTCATGATTAGAACGCCGAGCTGATATTCCATGAACAGCATTGCTGAGCCGACACAAGGAAATCCGCCGGAGAGAATCATTCCACCAACCTCATTGGGGAAAGTCAGTGCATAAGAAAGAGCTATTAAACCGCCGCTTGAGTAACTGGAAAGGATTGGCTGCTTCAATTGAAGTTCTTGAATGAGTGTTCTAAGATCAGCGACATGATCCGGAATCACACGTTCAAGGGAACGAGAAGGTTGATAACTGCTCCGTCCATGTCCTCTTTGGTCATATAAAATAATCTGTGCATGTTCGGATAAAATCTTTTGATAATGAAAAACGACATGGCCCATTAAAGGGGGATGAATGAAGATAATGGGTCTCCCTTTTCCACTTTTTTCGTAATACAAGCAAATGTCCTTTGTCGTGTTGATATACGGCATCGTAAGTCTCTCCGAGTGATCGTTTTATATTAGAATGCTTATGGCCTATTCTGCCCCTAACATTGTCATTCAAACAGTCACCTAGCATTGTTTTTAAACACACTACTGAAGGCATCTGCCTTTTAGATCATTAATGATGCACCTCGTCATTGCTAAAATTTTTCTTTAATAGCGACAGAAAACGAAACAGTTCCAATGAAAGGATTAAACCACTGACCCATACTGCTCCGAAAACATATCCTGCCACGAGATCACTTGGGGTAATGCCGAAGGCGCTGATTGCGCTTGCTGTGTAAGCAAGCAAAACGATTAAGAAGAAAAATAATTCGGACATACTGATCATGTACTTTTTTTGATGGCGTACCAGCATCATCAAAAAATACCCTAAGAGAATCAGCAGCATCATCGACTTCTTATTTGGAAAATCCAGACTCATGTAGGTTCCAGTCAGAATAAAGTGAAACAGCCAGCGCACGCCGTTTGCGAAGATAAATCCCCCGGATAATGTCAGCCCAAGAAAAAGCAGTTCAAGCCATTTGTCCCTGTTATTAAGAAGAATTGTGACCGCTGTAAGAATGATGATTACAGAGAGTGTTGACCAGGAAGACAATCCATAAACATGCTGCAGCGCCTGCTGCCATTGATTATCCACAATGAATGAAACAATTCGTCTGGAAACCTTGTCGAACGGCACAAATTCATTGCTGAGAAAATCCTGGATCATTCCTGCCATCAAAGTGATGAGTGAAATAAATGCAGCCAGAATCAAGAAAATAAATAGTTTGATCTTCAAAAAGCTTTTATACCGTTTAAAGGTTGCTTGAAAGAGGAGCAAAAGCGATTCCTTGATATATCTTCGATTCGTTCTAATCACGATATAACATAGCAATACGAGGGCAAGCAAAACGCTTGCCAGCACCAGCCATTTCTTGATTTCCACCTGATACTTGTCCCATTCCGGTCCTAATACATACCCAAGTGATATAAAGGTTCCGGTCCAAAGAAAAACACCGATATAGGCAAACACACTAAAGGACTTAAAGGGCAAGCGGATCACTCCGGATATAATGCTCGCGATATGCCTGATGCCGGGAACGAAGAACGAAAAAATGAGCAGAACCTTCCCATACTTTTGGTACCATTTAGATATGTGTTCCATCTTTTCCTGCCCCATATGAATGTACCGACCATATTTACGAAAGAAAGGTACGCCAAGCTTGTAGCCGATCCAATAGGAGATCGTCGCGCCGATCATGCCCCCAGCTCCCGAGGAGCACAAAGACAAGAAAAGATTCATCTGTCCATGAAAGGATAAGATGCCCACATAGCTCAGCAAGGCTTCATTTGGAATAGGAACACAAACCAGTTCAAGCATTAACGCAAAAAAAAGTGTCAAATATCCGTATTCATTCAGTAATTGATCTAAAACACTCATTCATGGTTCCTCCGCATGGCAGCAAATCCATAGTCAATTTCACTTAATAGTATTCGATTCGCTTCACCGTTACAGTACCTTTATTATTCAAAAAAATGATCCACTCTCCGATGAGAATGGATCAACGTTAATCAATAACAAGATTAAGAACTGCAAAAGCAGCGATAAGCAGCAAAATGACAAGTATGCAGACCGTATCTTTTATTTTCCAAGTCAACTGACGAAACGAAGAACGCGGCAGCTCGGAGCGATAGCCGCGAACGTCCATGACGTTGGCAAGCTCCTCCCCACGATTCAACGATCCCGAAAATAGCGGCAAGAAGATCGGAACCAGTGCCTTCATCTGGCGAAAAAGGGAACCTTCACCAAACACTGCACCTCGCGCCTTTTGCGCATCCATAATCCGTTGCGTTTCATCGAGCAGATTAGGGATAAAACGAAGTGAGATGGACAGCATGATCGATAATTCATCGACCGGAACATGCAGAAAACGAAGCGGACGCATAAGAAAGTTCAAGCCGTCCGTAAGTTCCATAGGCTTCGTTGTTAAGGTAACGGCAGTCGTAACGAAAATGATTGTTACGAAACGGGAAAAAATAAACAGTGCATTAATTAAACCGAATTCGGAGATTTTGATTGGCCCCCAAGTGAAATAAATGATTCCGCCGGCAGTAAAAAGAATCTGAAGGAATACCGTGAATAAAATCAACCAAATTAATGGCCGAACGCCGCGAAAGAAAACTCGGAAACCGATTTTCGTCAAGCTCATCACAAAAAAAGTAAACAGCCACAATAAAATGAGCCCCTGTCCGTTTTTCGCCATAAAAGAAATAAAAATAAAAGCAATACCTGCGATCATTTTGGCACGTGGATCAAGCTTGTGAATTGGTGAATCACCTGGAAAATAACGTCCGAGAATCAGTTTATTCATACACGTCCCACCCCGATCAAAGCCTCTGCCAGTTCTTCCTCTGTCAGGCAGACATTTGGCAATCGAATACCTGAATAAGTCTCAAATGCCAACTGGAACCGCCTCGCTTCAGGAACATCCAGCTGCCATCTGTTCAACTTTTCGCTGTCCGCAAATAGGCTGCGCACGCTTCCATGATAGACAACTTTTCCTTGATCCATGACGACCGCATCATCTGCGTAGCGTGCCGCTGTCTCCATATCATGAGTAACAAGAATAACAGTCAATCGTTTACATTTGTTCCATTGCTTAAACAGCGACATCAATTCCGCTTTTCCTGAAGGGTCAAGGCCTGCGGTTGGTTCGTCCAGTGCAATCACTTCAGGTTCCTGAGCGAGAACGCCGGCAATCGCCACTCTCCTTTTCTGTCCGCCGGAAAGTGAGAACGGCGACTGTTGAAGAATAGATTCATCCAGCCCAACTTGGCGAATCATCTTGATTGCCAGATCATGTGCTGCTTCCGGACTCGCACCGAAGTTCAGCGGACCGAAGCTGATGTCTTGTTCCACAGTTTCAGCGAACAGCTGCGATTCAGGAAATTGGAACACCATCCCGATATGCTTCCGGACTGCTTTCAACGCTTTTTTGCTCGTTTTACTGTCAATCTTAATGTCACCAACCTCTGCCCAACCGGATTTTGGAAGCAGCAATCCGTTCAGCACTTTTAGCAGACTCGACTTACCGGCTCCAGTAGGACCAACGACTGCCGTAAACGTTCCCGGAGCTATTTGCAGGCTGACGTCCTGAAGAACACGAGGGCTGTGCACCGGGCCAAGCTGATAATCTGCGCTCACTTGATTCAGTCTTATTTGCATAGCCATTGGATCCATTCACTTTCCGTCAGATAGGATTCCGGAGTGCGTCGCTCTTTGCTCATAAGCAGACGCCGCAATCGTTCGCTGAACGGTGCCTCTACGTCCATTTCCTCGCTAAAAATATCCGCAGGCAATCCACTGTTCGCCACGCTGCCGTTTTTCAACACAAGGATACGGTCACTTGCTGCTGCCTCATTCATGTCATGGGTGATGGACAAAATGGTTAATCCTTGTTCAGCCCTCAACTGTTTTAAAGTTGCCAATAGCTCTCTCCTGCTTCGAGGATCCAGCATAACAAAGGCTTCGTCCAAAATAAGCAGATCAGGATGAAGGGCAAGCACACCGGCAATCGCGACGCGCTGTTTCTGACCACCAGATAAACGGGAGGGATCTGCCTCACGATGCTCCAGCATACCGACGAGCTCCAAGGCTTCTGTTACACGCTGCCGCATGTCTTCAACCGGCATGTTGAGGTTTTCCATGCCGAATGCAACATCATCCTGCACGGTTGCTCCGATGAATTGATTATCAGGATTTTGAAAAACAATACCTGCATGACGACGAATCGTCCACTTTGTTTCCTCATTCAAGGGCATACCGCATACGAAAACGGATCCGCTCTGTGGTTTCAACAGCCCAATCAGCAGCAATGCCAAGGTAGACTTACCCGCACCATTATTACCGATAACAGACAGCCATTCACCTTTATTAACGGCAAAGGAAACAGAAGATAATGTATTGTTTTTTGCAGGTTCATATTTAAATGTCAGATCTTTAACTTGGATTATTTGCTCGTTCATCGGACATACCCTCTTTTCACAAGACAACGGCAACGAACAGTAATAACGCAACGGTTCCATTCACAAGCACCAGATTTTTCACAGCAACCACAAAGGTTTTCGATTTGACTTGAATTTGATTGAACTGTTTCACCTGTTTAGATACAGGAATGATGGCCAGCAGTGCAAGCAGCATAATCATCGGCAGTATTTTAAACAGGACACAGACAACAATTGCAGCAAAGGTCGCAGCATAGAGTCCATTAAAAAGCCAAATTGCGTAACGTTTGCCAATGTAATAGGGCAGCGTAAAGCGATGATTCTTAATGTCATCATCCAGATCGCAAATGTTATTCGCCAGCATGATATTCGCTATGGTGAACATGCACGGCAGCGAGACGAGCACGATTTCAAAGAGCAGGAGCAGATCGGCCTGCACGGTTATTGTCCGTCCTTCCCAAATCAAATTGACAATGCCTTGGTCCGTTGCGTTGACATAAACGGTTAAAAATAAAACACCGAGCCCTTCCGTGATCCCTGAAAAAATTTCACCGATCGGCATTCGTGACAGTGGAATTGGTCCGAACGAATAAAGGATGCCAATTCCAAAGCAAGCCATGCCTACGAGTAAAACAATTAGATCAGTACGTACCACAAGTACCAGTCCCAGCACCGTCGCAATCGCCAAAAGGATGACGATGGTAAACGCGACCAAAGGTTCCGAAATATGCTCCTGTCCAATGATGTTTTCTCTTCTGCGATACTCCTCACTCGTTGCTTTTCGATAATCCATGTAGTTATTAATCGCCGTTGCTGTCATATCAAAAAAGAGCATGGAAGCAAAGAAAATCGTTGTGTTGATTGGATCCAGTAGATGGAACCGGTATGAAACAAAGAGACAGCCAACAATAAAAGGAAAGAGACTGGCTAATTTGGTCTGAATTTCAACGAGTTTAAGGAACGCGCCCAGCGACATCTTTTTCACCCCTTCTTCAATTTAACCCCTTCGACACCTTCTGAAAAAAATACAGTCCTTTTTATTCTATAAGTTTAAAAGCTTTATTCGTCAGCACAAAATTATTTTTTAGATTAGGTGTTATATAGACTTTCTTATCGCGCGTCACAAATACGGCCTTAATCCCCCATTTTTTCGCATCGCTCATTCCGCCTTTAAGCCCGCCCGCAAACAGGACGGTGGAAAGCGCATCTCCGTCAGTCGAAGCATCTGTAATTACTGATACCCCTGCAATGTCATTCATAAATGGATAGCCGTCAAATGGGTTCAACAAATGATGATAGGTCTTACCATTCACCTTAATGAATCGTTCATAGATTCCAGATGTGACAATGGACTGATTGGACTCCTCGATTTTCCCGACAATCGCCCCGCGCGGTTCAAAAGGATTCTGGATACCAACGTTCCACTTTTCATCTGAGGCATTCTTCCCCAGTACGTAAATATTTCCGCCAAGGTCAACAATCGCAGACTGAACATGGTATTTCTTCAACACAGTTACCACTTCATCCGTGATAAAACCTTTAGCAATGGCGCCTAAGTCCAACCGCATGCCTTTATTTTTGAGAAAGATCGTGTGCTTTGAATCATTGAGGATCATTCGTTTGTATCCGATTAACGGAAGCACATGGTCAATCTCGCTCTGCTTCGGTTTTCTTGCATCGGAATAGCCGATATGCCACAGCTTCGAGAGCGGTCCAATGGTCAGATCAAAACCGCCATTTGAGCGTCCGCTGTACTTCTTCCCAATCTTGATCATGCGGTAAATGTCATTAGATACCTTAACCGGCTTAATTCCTGCCTCTTCATTCACCTGATCAATCTCAGACGAATCATGCTTATCTTCAACAGTCGTCGCGTCCGCCAACTCTTCGATCCGTTTAAAAACCGGCTTGAGTACATCTGCTTTCCCTTTATCAAAAATTTTCACCGTAACTACCGTGCCCATTATAAATTCGGTCCTGCTGTATGGGCTGCTGAGAATCTCCGCCTTAACAGGCTGCGCTTTATGCCCACATCCTGTCGTAATCAGCAGGCACACGATGACCATAAACATAATACCGATCTTCCTCATCGGACTCATTCCTTCCCAATGGTTAACTGCTCCTTAGAGTAAGAAAGGCTTTAGAGCAATTCCGCGCTCTAAAGCCTTTGATGGCACTGCTTCCATTCATTATTTCTCTTGGAAAACAAGATTATCGACTTCGATTGGCGTTGTATCGCCCTTTTGAGCCGCGTTAATCAGCTGTGCCGCATAAATACGGAACGAATGACTGGAGTGTGTCGCGCCGGAGACAACATCCACTTCTTCTGCATTTTGTTTGTCAAGTAACGATTTGCTGAGTGCCGGAATATATTCTTTTGGTCCAACCCCGGATTTTGCTTTCATTGCCTTTTCATATGCGGCATTTTCTGATTTTAGTTTTCCATTTTTGTCCAGAAAATCATAATTAACTTTTGTGATCTTACCGCCTTTAACCGTCATATCAATAAATGTTTTCCAACCGGTAGTGCCCAGATTTTTTTCTGCCAACTTGTACGTTCCATCCTTCAGCTTGGCATATGCATCAATGACAATTGGTGTCGTGTCGCCTTTTTGTGCTGCCTGAATCAATTGCTGCGCATAATTAATGAAATGATTAGATGATTCGGTTGCACCGGATACGGCTTCAACCTGCTGTGCATCTTGACTGGCAACAAGTGCTTTATTCAGCTTAGGGATGTATTCCTTTGGTCCAATTCCGTTTTTCGCCTTCATCGCTTTTTCATAAGCTGCATTATCTGACTTCAATTTTCCATCTTTATCTACGTAATTATAATCAGATTTAGTAATTTTTCCGTCTTTAACTGTTATAGACATTGTAGCTTTCCATCCGTGACTGTCCAATTCCTTTTCTTTTAATGAATAAGTCCCATCTTTCAAAGGTGCTCCTGCAATTAATTTTGCGGTTGCAGGTTCACTTGACCCGGAAGCCTTTTTTTCTGTGTTTGATTTGGTAGCGTTTTCATTTGATCCGCAGGCAGCAAGCATCATGATGATTAACAACCCCAACGGTAACAATAATTTTTTAATATGCATAGCTAACACTTCCCCCTTAAATCGACATTTTGTGAAATTCATCACATTATCTTGCTCTTTCATCTTACCATGTCTATGATTCATTAGCTACATCAAAATTGTGAACGTTTTCATAAAAAGTTTTCTTGTTCATTTGCTATACCTAGACACATAGATATGAAATGTGTACTATTTAATTTAGATGGATTGTTATTTATTTCACAAATTATTTCATTTTTTTGATAGCGCTTTAATTTTGTTTTTTCGAAGGGGGAAGAATAATGGGGATTAAGAACATTGTAATTATCGGGGCCGGATACGCTGGTGTTCATGCTGCGAAAAAATTGGCAAAAAAGTATAAGAAAGATGCTTCTGTCACCATTACTTTGATTGATCAGCACTCATACCATACGATGATGACAGAACTTCATGAGGTTGCCGCGCATCGCGTGGAACCTGAAGCCATCACATTCGATTTGCGCAAACTCTTCAAACACACAAAAGTGAATCTAGTCACAGATCGGGTCAAGAACGTCGACCATGAGAATAAAACAGTGACCACTGAACATGCTGCATACAGCTATGATTATTTAATTCTCGGTATGGGCGGTGAGCCCAATGATTTCGGCACGCCGGGGGTACGCGAGCATGGCTTTACACTTATGTCTTGGGAAGACGCAATGAAGTTGCGTGAACATATTGAACACATTGTTCGCAAAGCAGCAACGGAACATGACCCCGATAAGCGGCGCGCAATGCTTACCTTCGCTATCTGTGGCTCAGGCTTTACAGGTGTTGAAATGATCGGCGAACTGATCGAATGGAAAACGCGGCTTGCCAAGGTCAATAAATTGGCAGAAAACGATATTTCTTTGTATTTAGTGGAAGCGGTTCCAACAATTTTGAATATGCTTGAGCGAAAGGATGCAGGCAAGGCAGAAAATTATATGCGCAAAAAAGGCGTTACTATCTTGACCAGTTCGCCCATTGTAGAAGTTAAAGCAGACCGTATCGTCCTAAAATCGGGAGATGAACTTCCAACGCACACCTTGATTTGGACAGCAGGAGTGAAAGCGAATTCCCAAGCAAGCAGTTTCGGCATGAAATCGGCACGTGCCGGACGTTTGACGGTCAATAAATATATGGAAGCTGAGGACTTGGATCACGTTTACGTCGTTGGTGATCTCTCCTATTATGAAGACGGCGGAAAACCCGTACCTCAAATTGTCGAAGCGGCCGAGCAAACAGCCGGAACGGCAGTTAAAAATATTGCATGTGCAATTAGCGGTGGCGAAAAATCGGCATTTAAAGGCAATTACCATGGTGTGATGGTTTCGATCGGTGCCAGATACGGAGTTGCCCATCTAGGGAGCATGCATTTAAGCGGGTTTTTTGCCATTTTAATGAAGCATATGGTCAACCTGTACTATTTCTTTGGCCTTCGCAGTGCACATTATATGTTCCATTACATTATGCATGAATTTTTCCAAACGAAGGATAAACGAAATATCCTCCGTAACTTTTCCACGCGGTACGGCAATGTACTCTGGAGTCTGCCTCTTCGCGTATTTGTCGGCGGTTTCTGGCTTAATGAAGCATTCGGCAAGATATGGGGTGAAAGTATTTGGAACAAGGTCACGTCACACTGGTCGAATTTCCATCTGCTGTTTAATGGACTTGGTAAGGATTCCTGGCTAGTCGGATCATCTGTGAAAATGCCGTTTGATTGGCTGCAGACAGCGACAACCGGTGCGAGCCAAGCGGCAAGCAGCGGTGCGGGCGACACAGCAAGCCAGTATGCCACACCTATTCTGAGCAAGATGCCGTTCTGGTTTGAATGGATCATGAAGCTTATGCTCCCGAACGCCGATGTGGCCGTATTCATGCAGAAAAGCATGGTGTTCATCGAGCTCGCCATTGGTCTCGCAATACTTGCCGGCTTGTTTACATGGATCAGCAGCGCAGCAAGCGCAGGATTCATTGTTATGTTTACGCTAAGTGCCATGCTCGGATGGGATAATTTGTGGGCACTGCCTGCTTCAATTGCATTAATGAATGGTTCCGGCCGATCTGTCGGATTTGATTATTGGGTTGTCCCTTTCCTGCAAAAGACATTGAGCAGATGGTGGTATGGCAAAGAACAGGCGATCTATAACGATGCTGCCGACAACGAAAGTCCCGCTCTCATTAAGTCGTCGAATACAAATAATTTGAACCAATAAGCTACAAGAAGGGAGGATCAGCAGTGAGCAGCTACTTAAAAATGATCAAACGCTGGGATATTATCATTGTAACGATACTTGTTCTGATCTCTTTTCTTCCCTTCACAATTTTCAGTGTGGTCCAAGCGAAAAGTAATAATGATCCAAACAACATCAATGTTGCAGTAATTTCTGTGGATAATAAGGTCGTCAAACGCATTGTACTCACAGGTAATGTAAAAACCCAGCAATTTGATGTTCACGACCTTGGCGGCGATTGTAATACGATTGAAGTGAAGAAGAACCGAATCCGGGTCAAAAGCGCCGATTGTCCCGACCAAAATTGTGTGCTGACCGGCTTTATATCTAAACCCGGCCAAACGATTGTCTGTCTGCCTCATCGTGTCGTTATTGAAATTAAAAGCAATCACGAACCGTCACAGGATATCATTGTCAGTTCATAAGGCGGCAAAGGAATCTGGTACTTATGACAAAAAATCAGCTGAATGCTTATATCGCACTGCTCGCCGCCCAAGCGGTGGTCATTAGCATGTTCGAGAACGCCATACCTTTTCCTTTTGCTGTGGCACCCGGGGCTAAGCTTGGGCTTGCGAATATCATCACATGTATGGCACTCTATACGCTTTCAACGAAGGATACACTTAAAGTACTCACCATTCGGCTGATTCTGGCAACATTGCTTGGCGGCACGATTTCCACATTCATGTACAGCGCAGCCGGTATCGTGCTGAGTTTTTTAGGAATGTGGCTTGTCAAAAAGCTGGGTCCTGATCGCGTCAGCTTAATCGGAGTGAGCGCGACCGGAGCCATTTTGCATAACGTCGGACAACTCGTAGTCGCAAGCTGGATCGCACAAACATGGACGGTGCTTCTCTATCTTCCGGTACTGTCTTTTGCCGGTATTTTAGCAGGAATCGCGATCGGAATTATGGCTAACTATTTGTTAAATCATGTAGAGAAGTTACACAATTACCGGAGGTTGCGGGAATTGAATGAATAAGGGGCAAGATTGGTGGTGATAAAGATGGGCGTTCATAAGATGTGGGAATCGTATCCGGAACTTAAGGGAGAGCTTGCGGATGTGCTTAAACTGATCGAATCCTATATTCGTGTACGAGACACAGCTATTCAGGACAAAATACTTGCCATGATTCGATCGGGAGGAAAGATGCTCCGCCCTGCTTACTCGCTTTTATGCGCACATATTGGTCCGGAATCGGAACGTGCGCGGCCAAAAGCAGTGGCGGCAGCACTCGAATGTCTGCACATGGCAACCTTGGTTCATGATGATGTCATTGATAAAGCGGACACGCGTCACGGCCAGACAACCGTGCATGTGGTTTATGGAAATAAACTCGCCGTTTATACTGGAGATTATTTGCTTACACTCGCCTTTTCTATTCTTTCCAAATATGCGGATTCCGTTCCTCAAGTGAACTTCCGCGGCTTTGAAGCAGATAAAATTTTGGCCGGTGAACTGGCGCAATTACATGGACAATACCGTGCGTCCGTTTCTGTCAAGCGGTACCTTTCTCAAATTTCAGGAAAAACGGCGCAATTATTTGCGATCAGCTGCTATGCCGGTGCATTAGCAAGCAGGGCGGATGAAAAAGCTTCTGCACACGCCTGGCGAATGGGGCATCATATTGGCATGGCTTTTCAGATCATTGACGACTTGCTCGACTACCAGGGGAACAGTCAAACAACTGGAAAACCGGTGATGAGTGATATTCGGCAAGGCATTTACACCTTACCGCTCATTTATGCCGTCAAAGCTGATCCTGACTCCCTTCGATCGTATCTGATTAAGGGAAAAGAACTAAATGACGAGGATATTCATGCTCTTTTAGGACTGATTAAGAAGCACAATGGAGTAACAAAATCTTTACTTATAGCTCAGAGATTTACACAAAAAGCACTGAATGAACTACGGCAGCTTCCTGACGGTGCATACAAATCAACCCTTGAAAAACTGACAAAGTCGTTGCTTGACCGAAAAATGTAAGATGGGGATAACCTTCAATGTTGTCATCAAAGTCTCTTGTTCGCGTTATAATAGAGGCAATGATACGCACTGGAGGTTATTTTTATGAAAGAAATAACGATTACACTTGGTGACATTACAACGGTGAAAGTCGATGCTATTGTCAATGCGGCAAACACCTCCCTGCTTGGCGGCGGAGGCGTCGACGGCGCGATTCACCGTGCGGCAGGGCCTCAGCTTCTGGCCGAATGCAGGACGCTGAATGGCTGCCGAACTGGTGAAGCAAAAATCACAAAAGGTTATCGGTTACCATCCAAGTATGTCATTCACACACCAGGTCCCATTTGGCAAGGCGGCACTCATCATGAACGGGAATTATTGAGAAACAGCTATGTGAACAGCCTTAAGCTTGCAGAAGTCCATGACTGTCGAACGGTTGCCTTTCCCTCGATCAGCACCGGTGTCTACCATTTCCCGCTTGAGCGAGCCGCTCCGATCGCGATTACGGCTATTCAAGATTTTTTACAAAGCGCTAAATTTGTTGAGCAGGTCCAAATGGTGTGCTTCGATGCCGGCACAAAACAAGCCTATGACCATGCATTAACCCAAGTGAATGAAGCATGAGCGAGCCTGATCAGTGTTCCATTAAACCCTGCGTTTAATTCTGAAGTACTGCTCGATTAAAGTCCATTGAACCTGAAAAAAAACGGCCGACACACTTTCAATTTGAAGGCGGTACTGCTTTCGTTTCATACATATGCTCTTACTACGCAGTAAAGACGGACTGGGCAATATCTATATTTTCGTCTTTTTGGATTTTGGCAGTTAAGTTAAACATTCGCTCTGTTCGGTTGAACCTTCCAACGGTTAGGTTGAACTTTTCGAGTGTTGGGTTGAATTTCTGCTCTTCGGTTGAAATTAGTTACAACTTTTTAGAAGTTCGTTACAATTTTCGGGTCGTTCGTTACGATTCTGAATCAAAGCTGATTGCTGCGCCTCTTCCGTCAAACGCGAATCAGAACCATCACCTCACATTATTGACTATTAAACCTTGTCCTCTGTTAACACCATTGAATAAAAGGGATACACGCTTCCATTTGACTTGACCATCATCGTTTTTTCTATTTTGAATCCCACACGTTCATAGACTTTCAGTGCTCGTTCATTGAAAACGGCTACCGACAATGAAAACATAGATGGGTTGAATTTTTCTTCAGCAAAGTTCAAACCTGCTTGGATAAACGCCCGACCTAGTCCCTTTCCTGTCAAGTCCGGTCTCAACCCTAGACCCATTTCAATTGTTCCTGAATCATTAAAATAACAAAAAAAGCCAATTAATCTATTTTGATCATCATAAACAGAGTAATAGGCATCCTTTCTTGCTTTTGAATCCAGTAATTCTTCCAAATCCTCTTCGTCATTTTTGAAATCATAGAAAGAATACGGCTCCTCATAGTGCCAATCCGCAATGACCAGTGCGTCTTGATCATTCATTGGCCTAAATATATAGTTTGTCATGGTTTCCTCCATTTTTACGTTACAGTTGCGCCACAATCCATTGCGCCGCTGTGAGAAAATTGTCTGCGATATAATCAGGTTCAACCTCAGCCCATGTATGTCGATAGTCATGCAGTGAGCTCTCGCCTCATCCGGTTCGAACCAAAATTTTCTTGGCTCCGGCTGCATCAGCTGCCTGCATATCCGTGCCCGTATCCCCGATAAACATGGTTTTTGATAAATCTAAATGATATTTTTCCGCCGCTTCGAACAGCAAGCCCGGCTTCGGTTTTCGACATGTACACTCGTCATCAGGACCATGTGGGCAGATGAAGGCATCATCAAGATCATCGGATTTGAATTCCTCGTAAAAATCATCCATTGTTGCCTGACCTTTACTGATCCTCCACTGATTCGTGCAAGCAAAGAGCGGGATTCCTTGAGCTTTCAGCAGATGAATTGCGTCTTTGCTGTAAGCATACGGTTGAAAATCACAAGGATGAATAAAGTGACCCGTTCCGCCAATCGTTCCGTCACGATCAATAAACACGGCTTGAATTTCTGTCATCAATAACAAATTCCCCCTATTTATTCTTCCTCTACCTCCATATTAAGCTTTTCTTAAGAAAATATCTTTACAGTAGATGTATGGAATTTTGAACAACTAAAGGGAGAATGGTCTATGGAACGTATGAGCAAAATCAATTATTGGTTAGGAATTGTTATCGCCGCTGCGCTGCTGCTCGAGTCCGCATTTGGGATTTACAGCTTTATACAAAGTAAACAGCAGGCACAATCCTTTCAAAGTAATGCTTCACAAAACATGCCGAATTTTAATGGAGGAAACGGGTCAGCAAGTCCTTCCAGTGGTTCCAACGGCGCTCCACAGTTCGGCGGCGGTTCGGGATCGCAAAAAAGCGGACAGCGTCCATCCGGAATGAGCGCACGCTCAGGAGCGCAAGCAAGTCCCGTTCAACTAGTCATTCATATCATTTCATTAATTTTGGCCGTTGCCGCACTGATTATGACCGCAATTATCGGCAGAAACAACGCACGGAAAAGAAAAGAATTGATGGAGCAGGAAAAATTAACACAAGAATAAGAAACACAGCAGCCCCTCGCAAATGTTTTTGCAGGGGGCTTTTTTGTGATATCCAATTCATCCAAATTAATGAATACTTCTCTTCCGCACCGATTGGTGTAGTGACGGATCTGAATTTCTAGCTCAAACCTTTTCGCTACCACTGAGAAGGCTCCGCTCGCTCGGCAGCAACAGTGAGAGCAAGGCGGCGACCAGCGGTAAAAGCGCAAGAGAGGCAAAAATGGCATTGACACCATAGAGATCGGACAGCCAGCCAATCATCGTCGCACCAATTCCGCCGGCACCAATCCCGAATCCAACCATCAGCCCGGAAACCAAGCCGATATTCTTCGGGAACATCATTTGCCCGTAAACAACCGTAACGGCAAATGATGAGAGAACAAAGAAACCGAATAGGAAAAGAATAATGATTGATAGTACACCGTGAACATGCGGAAGCAGCCATGCAAAGGGAACCGTTACGGCCATGGAAATAAACAGCAGCCATTTACGACTGATCCGATCCGAAACACGGCCGCCGATGAAGGTTCCGAGTGCACCGGCGCCAAGAAACAGGAAGGTCAACAGATCACCGTATTTGAGCGCAATCCCCTGGTGCAGATAAAGAAACGGCAAAAATCCAGCGACACCGATCTGTGTCCATGACCGGAGAATAACAACAACGGTCAGCAAACAGAGTCCGGCAACATGATTGCGGCCTTTAATCTTTTTCTGTCGTGCTTTATTTTCTGTAAGACTGCGTTTATACCATGGCATGACGGAAAGCACTAATGCTAAACCGGCAAGCGTGGCCAAAACAAACCAGCCCAGTCCATGAAGCCCGGTCGCAATCAGGAATAGGGGAAGAAGCAGCGGTCCTACGGATTGGCCGAAATTGCCGCCGACCTGAATAATCGCTTGTGCAGTTCCTCTCGCTGTGCCCGCCGCCATATAGGCGCCGCGCATCGCTTCCGGATGAAAAATTCCCGAACCGATTCCGGATAATCCAACGAGGATAAGAAGGACCCAATAAGCAGGAGCATAACCTGAAGCCGTGAGACCAAATCCCGTTAAACAAATCCCCACCGGCATAAACCACGTTTTCGGATTCTTATCTGTGATGACACCGAATATGGGTTGCGCCACAGATGATGTCAGCATGGACACGAACAAAATAATGCCGGCTTGAAAATAGTTCAGATTAAAAGCATCTTTGTATAAAGGCAAAAGTGCAGGCACAAGTCCGGTCGTCATTAAGTCATTAATAAAATGGACACCGCTGAGACTGAACAATTCCCGCCTCGCTGCCAGCCTTGGTTTGACGGCCGTCTGATTCTCATTTTTTAATGCAAGATTCATTACGTTCATCCTCCTTGACCACTGCAAAATCATTTACATTTTTTTCGAACACTCTTAGACTAACAAGGAAACGACAATAAAGCCTGCAGTATCCTGCTCACCTTTAGCACAATTTTGACTGAAAGGGATTTCTCAATGAAAAATGAAACGAATTATTCACCGAAACGAAATGGCAACCGTCATGCCTACTTGGACATAAATTTAAGAGAAGGATTGGGGTATGGTTGGAGATATCAGGAAAATTGGCACGAGGAAATGCAGTTTTACTATGTTGTGAGCGGTCAGGGACGCATCCGATGCGAATCGGACGTATTTGATTTACATGCAGATGAGACACTTCTCGTCAACTGCAATGAACTGCACGTGATTGAGAGTCTTTCAACAAAATTAACCTTCTATTCCATTCGCATTGATCTTACGTCTATGTTTCAGGACATGCCCGATCTGCACAAGGTAAACTATGTTGAACTGCTTATGCAGCAGCGCATTGTGTTCAACCGTTTTATTGATAAAAAGGAACCGATTACTCCCTTACTGCGCCGATTAATTCGCGAGCAAACGGCTCGGCGGCCGGGGTTCGAACTCGCCGTGAAATCGGATATGCTTCAAATTCTGCTCATTCTGATCCGCAATCACATTCAAAAAGTGTACACGAAGAAACGTTTTGACTTGAAGCTTAACAGTTTGAACCAATTAAAATCAGCATTTACCTATTTAAATGACCATTATAAAGAGGCCATTACTGTTCACGATCTGGCAGCACGCGCGCACATGAGTGAAGCGCATTTTTGCCGCACATTCAAAAAATTATATGGTCGATCCGTTATCGCCCATATGAATGAATTACGCATCGACAAAGCAGAACAATTACTGCAGAACACGCCGTTGACCATCACAGAAATCGCCTTCTCGGTCGGTTTCAACGACGCAAACTATTTTAGTCGCGTATTCAGGAAAAAAAGAGGTCTATCGCCGCAGCAAGCACGCACTTTAAAAGAGAAATAAATGAATTGCGGTCATTTTTTTATTCTCTGAGCTGATTTCCATGAAACACCTTGATTGCTATTTTCATCAACAGTTTCACTTTTTTTCCATGCGGACATGAGGAATACCGTCAAGCACGAAAATTTCAGATGCTGGCTCAAAACCAAAAGGAGTATATAAAGACTGAATATATTCCTGTGCCTCAATGGCAACCGGCATATTAGCAAATCGTTTCTTAATTACCCTTAGTACTTTGGCGACAAGCAATTGGGCAAGACCCTTGCCACGGCAATCTTCGCGGACAAGCACCCGGCCGAACGATACCCCGTCATCCATCTCAAAAATACGAGCATAAGCTATGATTGCGCCGTCCTCATCCGTCGTGAAGACATGCAGACTAAATAAGTCATAAGGATCTACTTCATGGTAAGGACATTCCTGCTCAACCACAAAGACATCGACCCGCGCTTTGTAAATCTCATATACTTCCTTTCCAGTCAATTGATGAAAGTTTTTAACTGTCCATTGTAGACGATCCATGGTTTTCACTCCCAGTATGTCATTGTGTTTCAACAGATTATCCAGCTTGGAGGATTATCTAAAACTTATTCTTGCGGCTGATACCATTTTGGAATCATTGTTTGAAAATGGTCATATGCATCGAGCGTTTGCTTAATTTCGCGTTTCATGACTTTCACTTCATGCTCCCCATAGTCGATCGCCCATGGAATTGAACTCAGCATGTTTGTCGCTATGTACATTGCCATTAATGGGAAAAAAGTATCCGGCACTTTATTTTCAAAATATCCGTTAATTCGTCCGGTTGCAAATGCAGGACTTATATTGGCACACCACGTGATGCGGTTAAACTCTTCCCAGGGATCGCCGTAATCCATTCGATCAAAATCAATTACACCGATTTGATGATCCATAGAGATAACCATATTGCCACAATGATAATCGCCATGCTGGAAGGTTTGTGGCCGATCCTTTAGAAGCGCTCTGTTTGCTTCTATAACATTTATGATCGACTGGTCATGATCAACTCTGATTCCACAAGTCTTATAAGCGGCAAGCTTGCGATCAATCTTATTGTTATAAAAATCACTCCACGATGGTCGTGTGGCAGGAGCGGCAAGTCTATGAATCTGTCTCATGATTTGTCCCGCAGAATAGCCAAGCTTGTACTGTTCTTCAAAGTTCAGCTTCGGCAAAACGACTGCAGCCTGCTCACCGCCGATCCACGTCATGATCGTATAACATTTTCTTCGTTCATCGCACCATCCAAAGGCGATCGGCTTTGTCACGTTGCAGGTTAAATCGTTTAAACCATTTAACGCCTTAAATTCTCTCTTTCTGCGTTCATAGAGTGCTCCTTCAGACAAGCGCAGCAAATAATTCTGATTTTGTAATCGAAACGTATATTTGTGATCGTGCGACCAGCCCGCATTGAGCGGATGCAGCTGTCCCCAATCCGTTGATCCCGGTATGCCAAGAAAAGCAGTCATAGTGTTTTCTCCTTAATCTGTCAATCAATGAAAAGCCCCATGTGGATTGAGTCATAGAATACGCCGTCAATAAGAAAATCGCGTGTAATGACACCTTCCTTTTCAAATCCAAAGGATTGATAAAGGTGGATGGCACGCGCATTATCCGAACGCACACGCAGGTTGATCTTACGGATGATCTTGGTTTCTTTGCTCCATTCAATCATTCTCGCAATGAGTGCTTTTCCGATTCCCTTGCTCCAGTAATCCTTACGCACACTAATTCCGAACTCGCCAGTGTGCGCCGTTCGCTTCTTCGTTCCCCCTGCAAAATTTAAAGTTCCGGCAATTTGTCCGCCATATTCGGCGACCAAGTACAATGCGTTTTCTCTTTTTGCATAATCCTCAAATATTGCTTCTTCTTTTTCAATCGTCAGATGCAGTTCTCCTGCAGAACCAAAAGTCAAAAAATCAGATTCGCCGGCAATTTTTTGTAAAAAATCGATCACATCTGCGGCATCCGGCCTTCTCGCTTCTCTAATTAGAATGCTTGAATTATCCATGCTCATTCCCCCGCTGTTTCACATGTTTCATTTAATATAACACAGGTTCATCGTGAGTTGTTTGCCGTCCCATTCACCAATCACTTGTCGATGAATACGTTGCTATGAAAAGGAGTGAGGCAAATGCCATGGCAGCAAAAACTAAGTAATTTGATCGGTCAGCCTGTGGGTATTTCTTTGACCAATGGCCAAGGCGTATCAGGCATTTTATGCGGCGCATCCGGAGGACAAATTTTTGTGGTCGAATATCTCTACCAATCTCAATTTGCGCTCAAACACTACGATGAACAGATGATTCAAGACATTAACCCCTTCCCTCCATGTGCCCCACACACAATCGGATGATCATTGACAGAGCCGGACACTTTTACGGCTCTATTTAATAAGATGAGCATATAAAGACGGACTGGGCAATATCTATATTTTCGTCTTTTTGGATTTTGGCAGTTAAGTTAAACATTCGCTCTGTTCGGTTGAACCTTCCAACGGTTAGGTTGAACTTTTCGAGTGTTGGGTTGAATTTCTGCTCTTCGGTTGAAATTAGTTACAACTTTTTAGAAGTTCGTTACAATTTTCGGGTCGTTCGTTACGATTCTGAATCAAAGCTGATTGCTGCGCCTCTTCCGTCTACTGTTCAGGAAGGAAAGTTTCTTTCTTTTTTGCGTACACATGCAAAAGAGCCGGGGATCATTACCCGGCTCTACAGAATTCGCATTTTTTTATTTAGTAATCGTCTCTTTCAAGCTGCTAATAAAAGCATCGACTGCTTCTTCTTTTGTCGCCCATGACGTGACAAGACGAGCGGCAGAATAGCGTTCATCAACTCTTTCCCAATCGAAAAAATGGAACTGCTGGTGAAGCTCGTTAAGCAATTTATTAGGCAGGATTGGGAAAATCTGATTGGAAACAGGCGGTGTCAAGAATTCATATCCGGCCTCTTTAATCGCTTCGGCGAGCTTCATCGCCATCGTATTAGCATGGGCAGCGAGATCAAAGAACAGGTTTTTACGAAATAATTCGAGAAACTGAATGCCGGTTACCCTTCCTTTGGCAAGCATGGCTCCCCGCTGCTTCATCATATATCGGAAATTTTCCTTAAGTACGTCATTGCAGATCACGAGTGCTTCACCAAGCAGCGCGCCGTTCTTTGTACCGCCGACATAAAAGGCATCGACAAGTTGCGGCAGATCGCTGAGCTCCAGATCGTTTGCCTTCGATGTAAGTGCAGACCCGAGACGTGCGCCGTCCAAATAGAGGAGAAGCTTACGGCTCTTGCAAAATGCGTGGATCGCTTCAAGCTCGCTTTTTGTATAGACAGCGCCATTTTCGGTCGTATCGGATATGTACACGAGTTTCGGCTTGACCATATGTTCATCGGGATGAGCGTCAAGCATCGATTCGATCCCCTCGGGTGTCAGCTTGCCGTCTTTTGCACATGGAACAGCCAGAACTTTATGACCGGTTGCTTCAATTGCACCCGTTTCATGAACATTGATATGTCCGGTTACAGCGGCGACTGCCGCTTCATAAGGACGTAAGAAGGCGGCAATTGCCGTCATATTGGTCTGCGTGCCGCCGGTCAGAAAATGAATGTCAACATCTGCATCATTCATTCTTTCCTTAAGCAATTCGGCGGCTTTCAATGAATACTGATCTTCACCATAGCCCTCTTCCTGGACAAGATTCGTTTCAATCAACGCGTTCAAGATTTGCGAATGCGCGCCTTCACTATAATCATTTTTAAAGCTGTACATTGCGATGAATCACCTCAGCTGTCTGATTTTTCAACTCATTACTTGGACTATAGCACAGTCACGCGGACAGCGGAACCCATTTCCATTAACCGCCATAATAAAAGCCGGTTTCCTTCATCGTGAGCGGATCACCCTCGCGATGAACGCCGACGTTGATTACTTCACCAACATAAATATAGTGGTCACCGATTTCTAATCGATCAACAACCTTACATTCGAAAAAATTCAACCCGTCTTTAAAAATCGGACAACCGGTCTCTTCTGTAGTGAATTCATAACCTGCGAGTTTATTATCTTCAACTTCAAGCGGTCGAAAAAAGGCAGTGACCATATCCTTTTGTCCACTTTCCAGTACATTCACACTGAAGACTCCACTTGAGGCGATTTGCTGTTGCGAACGAGTACCCGCTTTAACGGCTATAGTGACTAGCGGTGGTTCGAAGGAGGTCTGAGTTAAAAAGTTGCCTGCAAAAGCATTCACACCGCTTTCATCTTTTGTCCCAATGAGGTACAAACCATAGGTGATACTGCGAAGTGCTGTTTTTTTCGTTTTCGGATCCAATTTGCTTACTTCCCTTCTCTGTTTGTGTTCACATTTTTGCCATATATTCATTATAAAGCAAATCGTATACCTTCCCTAATCTTTAATTTATTTTGAGACAAGATACCGATTTTTTAATAGAAAAGGCGCGTACAAATGTTGCTTTTTTCTCCATTCATGCTGTTCGCTTACTCGCCCAAGTCAACTTTTTCATAAGGTATCAAAGTAGATGAAGTAGATCATCTGCAAATTCACCAAAGAAAAGGAGCTCGATTTTATGTTTTATGATCAACCAAATATCCCAGCAGACTGGCAGGTAACCAGTTGGACACGGGAAGACGCATCATCGATGGGTTATAACAGCAGCAATACATTTCCAGTATTTGATATCAGCAAGGTGAAGTCGCTTGATCCGGAGCGCGATATCTGGGATAACTGGCTTGTTGTGGATGAAGAAGGAAAAACGGCTGACGTGAATGGATACAACATCCTGATTGCCCTAGGCGCGCCAGTAGGAGATCTCAGTCAGGCACGACTGATGTATTTTTATTCTAAACAAGATGAAAACAGCTGGGCACCGGGCGGCTATGTATTCGCCGATCGATTAATTGAAGATACTCAAGAATGGTCAGGATCGACCATTTTCACTGAGGATGGCTACTTGCAGTTCTTCTACACCATTGCCTCATCCTATCAAGATCCTGAAACAGGAATCTACCAAACCAACCAGCGTTTTGCGACTGCAAAAGTTCCTGTTGCGGCAGACAGCGATAAATTACAGCTGCTTGACCCGACCTACCATGAACTTCTGATCGAGCCGGACGGTTATTTGTATCAGAGCGTAGAGCAAGCGTCGCGCCAAGAACAGCGGTTCCCCGTACAGCATCGCGCTGATCTCGGAAGCGACCAGGTGAATAATTTTACATTCCGCGATCCGCATTACTTTAAAGATCCGGCGGACGGAACCGAATACCTTCTGTTCGAAGCCAACACCGGCGAAGCATTGAATGCTGAAGGGACGGTCCGTGATCAATTTATCGGTGCTTTTCCGGAAGGCTATCAGCCGTCTGCAGACGACCTAAAAGCAAACGGATGTGTTGGCGTGCTGAAGCTGAGTAGCGAACGGACAAAAGCAGATTTTCTGCCGCCGCTGCTCACCTCTAACCTTGTCACAGATGAAATTGAACGGATTAATGTCATCGTTCGCGGTGATCTCTATTACTTGTTTGTCGTAACTCATGGAAATAAAATGACTGTTGACGGTAACGACTTAGTCAACCGTGATTTTATGATTGGTTTTGTGTCCAGCGAGCTGTTTGGCCCCTACGTACCACTTAATAAAACAGGGCTGGTCATTACGCAAAAATCACCCGGCGATCCATATGTCGGACAGGAAAATAACGAGCAGTATGTCTACTCATGGCTCGTCGTTCCTGCAGAAAACGGACGCTTTGTTGTGATCAGCTACAGCAATTTCTCCTCTGACTCCAAAGGAACGGTACAGAAAATAAAATCAGCCGGACCGGTGATCGAACTGCTGATCAGTGGGACAAGTACCCGAGTCGGCCGAATTCTCGGGACATTTGATCCCGCAGGATCCTCTGAACCTCTTGTTTGACAATATCTCGATAATGTCTTTCATGGCATTTGAAAAAGTACAGAGAAAAAAGTGACTTTGCGCTAAAAGAAATTTATGAAGCAATTCAAAAAAGCGAGCGAAATCTTAACATGATTTCGCTCACTTTTTTACGTATTACGGATTCTTTACTGATCAGCATGGATCCTTCCATCAACGACCGGCAGCAGTGCTTCTCCGCTCAACAAGAATAGTGTCATGCCAAGTTCCATCAGGCATCTGTGCGATTTTCTCATGGTAACCAATTTCGCGAAACCCACATTTTTTATGCAATGCGCGGCTAGCCTTATTTTCCGCAATAATCGCGGATTGAAGCGTCCAAAAGCCTTGTTTTTCAGAAGCCGCAATCACCGCGTTCATCAAAGCAGTTCCTATGCCATGCCCTCTGCCCTCCGAACGGATGTATATACTCACCTCGGCAACGCCTTTATAGCAGCAGCGGCTGGAAACGGGACTCAAAGCGATCCATCCAAAAAAACGCCCATCTGCCTTTGCTGCAAATCGACATGTCTCTAAATGAGCCTCATTCCAATCCTCCCAACTTGGGGCCTCATTCTGAAAGGTTGCTCTTCCTGTTTTGATTCCTTCAATGTAAACAGAACGTACTTCTTCCCAATCAGAAGGCAAAATGGGCACAATATGCACATCAAATAGTTCTGTCAACTTCTCCTGCTCCTTTCGTGCATCCGGCTTTTTTCCGAAACATATCCCTCTACTAATCTATAAATTATAGAATTACAATTTGTTTAGATCCGGATATTCAAAAACAAACCACAGGCATTTGCCTGCGGTTTGTTTGGTTGCTTCAGCATTATACACGTGGAATGATTGTCTGAATGCGTTTGAGTCTTGGCGCGAGCAGAACAACCACGAATGGTGTCAGCGCAATCGGAACAACGTCTGCAATGCCGATCCATACAACGCAGTACCAGTAGCCGAGACCTGTGAAGAACGAAAGCGACAGGCTGGTTGCAAGAATCATCAGGCAGCCGAACAACAGTGACCAGAACAATGATTTCCAAATAAACGAAGTCTTGTTCACGAGCAATTCGTCAAGCGACTTTTTCCGTGTCATGACATAAGCAGGAAGCGCGGCACTGAGCGCTACCGTGATTCCATCGGCAATCAATGTATGCGGCGCGATGAAATATCCGCCAAGAAGTGACCAAACCAATGTGCCGATATAGCCGGCGAAAAATCCGGAAACCGGGCCGAAAAGGAAACCAATAGCAGGAATAATAAACGCAAAAGTTCTGAAATGAACGGCACCCGGGATCAGCGGAATCGGACTGCCGTAAGCCCAAAGCACGCCGGTAAATACACCGAAGATAACAAAGAAAATGATGTTGACAAAGGTGAATTTTTTCACTACGTAACGCCTCCTCAATAATTTGTTTTTGCAAAAGTAGATAGTATATCTTTAAGCTCTTTGACCGCATAGTCAAACAGCCTTTTGCCTTTTTCAGCAGTTGCATAGGTTGGCGCACCAATCACGCCGCTTTTGGTGACATCGCTTGTTTTCCAGCCGGCATTGTATGGCCCGAACAAGGTCACAAAATCGTTGTCACGCAGGGCCTCAATCGGATCTTCATCGACTGCAAGCTCCATATGCACGGTCTCCGGTGCCGCGTGCAGCATCAGTGAGGTTTCCAGCTCGCAAGCATGGAAAACGCCGTATTTCCCGGATTGCTTTAACCCTTTGAGTCCCTTGTCCCAGAATGAGGTGAACCACCAATCGAAGACAAAGACATCCATGCCGAAATCAATTCTCAGGTCGCGGCTGATCATGTTGAGCATGTCCGTATTCCCGCCATGGCTGTTAAAAAGCACAAGCTTCTTAAATCCACTTTTGGCGATGGCACCGGCAATATCATGCAGCACCGCATAATAAGTCTGCGTGCCATAAGTGAGCGTACCGGCAAAACCCATATGTTCATTGCTCTTGCCAACATTCAGCAGCGGAGCAAAAAGCAGCGAACCTTCATCGAATTTCTGTGTCTCAATAAAATGGTCAATGAGCGTGGACAAAATAATAGCGTCTGTCCCAACCGGTAGATGCGGGCCATGCTGCTCGGTCGCCGCTGTCGGCAGGAACACAATCGCCGAATCTTTGTCAATCGCCGCAATCTCATCTCTCGTTAAGTTTTCCCATTTTGAAATCATTACATGAATCCCCCTATCCCTTGTGATAAATTCACAATCTTCAAATATTATTGACCGCAGTCAAGGAAAAGAAAAACATTTCCTGACTAAATCTGAATATAATAGTTGATCTGCAAGATGATCGTCAGCACTGTGGCAATAACAGTCACCGATGCAAAGAGTGCATCGGAATACGTTGCCTTGATCATTTTGTAAGAGGTACGCTTCACTTTAAAATTCAATTTGTAGTAATGCATGGCAAGCGAGATCGCATGGCCCTTACTGAGCACTCGGAACAGCAGCGGCAGTGAGATGATCACATAATTTTTCATCTTCGCAAATGCACTGCATTTATCGACTTCAAGCCCACGTGATTTCTGTGCTTCCATGATCGTCGCAAACTCCTGAACAATCATTGGAATGATCTGAAAAACGAGACCGACCCCGAAAGCGACGGCATAGGGTACGCGCCACGATTGCAACCCGAGAATAATCTGGCTGAAGTTCGTCGTCAGAATCACTGTGTAAAAGGCCGAAATCATTAAGAAAATGCGCAAGGCATATACGGCACCTTTATAAAAGTCGAACCAATCCAAGCTGAATACATAATGATTGCTGAAAATTGTGAATGCTGCCCGGTATATGGTCGGTCCCTCGTTAATGGTGAACGCTCCGAGCACCAGCCATAACAAAAAGATAAATAACAGAAGCACCTTGACTTTGTTTGCCAGCACAAGCATATACTTGCCGATGCGGCCAATCAGCCAAATCGCCAGAAATACGAGAAACAGGAACAAGAGCGCGACGCCACTTTTCACAAAAGAAGTCAGAACGGACATGATAATGAAAAAGACAAACTTTGTTCTCGGATCAAGTCGGTGCAGAAACGAATTCAATTCCACGTATTGCAAAAAGTCACCCATTGCTCGCACCTCCTGTAAAGCCGTCATTCTTTATTCCTGCTGCAATGGCATCTGCGAAACGTTCCGCGTCGCAAGCAAGGGTTTTAAATCCAAGCTTCTTAGATAAACGAACCACTGGAGGCAAATCAATATGGATCTTCTCAAAGAGCGCTTCATTGTCCGCTAACTGCTGCACGCTGCCTTCTTCCAGCTTCGAAGCATGGTCAAGTACGAGTAATTCATCGGACAGTTTAAAGACGAGCGGAATTTCATGGCTGATCAAGATTACCGTCTTGCCCTTGTCCTTCAGATGCTTTATGATGCCCTCCAATTGATTGCGCAAATGAAGATCCATCCCTAAGGTCGGTTCATCCAGTATGATCACATTGGCACTTGAAAACAGGACCGACAGAATCGTCAATAAATGCTTCTTGCCCATGGACAGATTGACCGGAAGCTCTTCCTTATCCTTGAGCAAATCATATTTTTCAAGAACAGATAGTGCCTCTTCTTCACTGAATGGAACGCCTTGAGCACGTGCACAAAAGGTTAATTCCTGATAAACATTTTCTTCAAAAAGCATGTGTTCAGGATGCTGAAATACGAGAATAATATCGCGACTGATTTCGGCTACAGATTTGTCTGAGGTTTCCGCACCCTGGTAGGCAACCCTGCCTTCAGTCGGGCGGTACAGTCCATTCAGATGCTTCACTAAGGTTGTTTTTCCAGAGCCGTTTTGCCCCAATATGGATATGATTTTTCCTTTTTCAAACCCGGCATCAATATGGTTCAATGCCTGAAACCCGTCTTGAAAACTCTTGCTGAGATCTGTTACCTCAAGCACATTTTCTGCATGTTCTTCAGATGGATCCAATGCAGCTGCCGCCTCCGGTTTTTCGAAGCGATCATGAAGCGCATCATATGCTTCATCTAATGTGGAAAAAGGCTGCAATCCTTTAATTCTTTTTGAAAGCTCTCGATAGATTTCAACCTCTTGAGGAATGATGACACCGAGCTGATGCTGAACATCAAACTTGGCGAAGAACTCATCCCTGCTCCCGTCAAAAACTACTTCACCGTTGTCGATTCCGACAACATGATCGACGATTCCCGAAAACCAATCCAGGTTATTATCGACAATAACAGTCGTTTGCCCAGTTGCGCGCAGCTGATTAAGCACCGACTGAATCAAATGCTTTCCCTGCGGATCCAGTGAGCTGACCGGTTCGTCCATGATCACCAAATTCGGACGCATGGCGAGAACAGATGCAATGCACACGGCTTGCCTCTGTCCGCCGGAAAGCGTCGACACAGCCCGTTTTCTCAAATGCTGAATATGCAGCAAATCAAGCACCGACTCGACACGTTCATGAATCTCATCGCTGGCGAGTCCCATGTTTTCCACACCAAACGCAAGTGCGTCTTCAACACCATAACCAAACAGCTGATTTTCAGGTGTCTGGCTGACTACGGAGATCATGACCTCTTCACCTGCCTGAAAGGAACCCGACAGTTCGCCTTTATTCATTAAAGTTGGAATCACTCCGCTAAGAATGCTGACCAGTGTCGACTTGCCGCATCCGCTCGGTCCGACAATCGCCGTAACCTCAGCTTCTCTGATTTCCATATTAATATTTTTTAAAATTTGCGGTGTATCCGCACTATATTTATAGCTGACATTCTCAATTTTGAAGCTCAACGTTATGGACTCCCCGCTTTATTGGATTGCATCAGACGGATCAATAGGGAATAATGGCAGTTCTTCCAGATAGATAATATCATCACGTTTCATAGCGTCATCACCCTCGGCGAGTATTGCGGCCTTGCCGACCAAAGTGCCTCCGGCTCTCTTAATCAACTTTTCCAGTGCCCGTACAGATTCACCGGTACTGATCACATCGTCCACAATCAGAATCCGCTTGCCTTTGATCATTTCGCTCTCTTCTTTTTCAATGCAGAGCAACTGTTTTCTTTGAGTGGTTATTGAGTAAACTTCCGTCACAAACGGATCACTCATATAAGGTTTGATGCTTTTGCGGGCAACAAAGTAACGCTTCTTTCCGCATATCCGTGATAATTCATGGATCAACGGAATTCCTTTCGCTTCTGCAGTAATGAAATAGTCCGCTTCAGGTATGCGTTCCTTCAGCGCCTCGGCGGATTTGGAAACAAGCTCCGTATCACCTAAAATAACAAAACTTGCAATCTTGATATGATCCGCGATCCGGACAACCGGCAGTTTTCGTTCAACTCCCGCGACCTTGAGTATAAATTCATCCATTCGGTTCACCTGATTTCTTTCAAATTTAACTACACTGCTCGAAATAGAAAAAAGCAGGGAACGGGTGTCCTCTGCCTTGCGACAAGTTCCGTTCGCCATGACAAATGAAGCAATCATGCCGTAAAAATGCATAAAATACCCGATCCGTCAGGCTAAAAGGAACAAGAACACCATAGTGCAGGCAATTTACGGTTGCCGCGTAGAGACTTCTACACCTTATTTGCAGAGTTATATGGTTTCACATTGTATGTAATTCGATTTATTTCGACATCTTTCTTAATAAAAATTATATCACTGTAATAATCTTTTAGCAACAGAATCATTATTCAAACTATTAGTTGATCTTGACCTGACTGTTTGCAATTTATCCTGACGTTCCCAGTGTGCCGCTCGCCGGCATGCTTCAAAAAAAGCAGGCAAATCTTCTGTGCAATTGAGTGATACGCGAACACAGCGTTTGCCAAATAAAGCATTCACCAGCTGCTTCCTAAGATAAAGTATTTGTGCCGTATCATTGGTGTGGAACGAAAAGTAATCCCTCGTTGCAGAGAAAGCTATGTATTTTTGGTGCCATCGATAAGCAGGCATCCGACAAAAAATCGTCTCATCCCAATTCGGGAATGCACCACGCATAAAGGACACCATCGCGTACAGCCATAATTTTTGTTGATGATTAAATCGATTGAGATACTCCAATTGTTCCAAAAAATTCGTAACCGTTTCCATTACTTCAATCACCATCCAGACAAAGTTTAGTCAGGATTAGGATGGCAACCAGCGAACAATCTTATACCCCATTTGCAGCGACAAAAAAAACAAAGCGGAGCAAAAAGTGCCCGGTCCTTACTTTCACAGGATGTGATGACTTTCGCATTGCATACATGACGTACTTCCGCAGGATGCGGTGACTTTCGCGTTGCAAACAGCGTATGTGTCATTAGCGAAAGTTCATTACATTCGAAAGTTCATTACCATATACCGTAAAATAAGCGGAGATTTTCCGGTTATATGCATCATGGCGCTTGGTTCACAGGTACATAAGGGTAATTTTTCCGCCTATGCACAGAAAAACCTATCATTTTCACATTTTTCGATTCGATAAGGGGAAGTTCTCCGTCTATTTAAGCATTTTTTTCGTTCATTTTCTAATTATGCGGAATTTTTTCTTTTATTTCTCAGATCTGGCGCTTACCTGATCGCCTAACCGAATCTTATATGACCTTATCATCATACTGGCAAGGCAAAAAGCGATAAACTCTCATTACCTGTAAAAAAAAACGGAGCAAGTGGCAAACCACTTACTCCGTTTTTAACTGATTCCGTTTTTTAAAGACTTATTTTTTAATTTCCCAATAGCAGCGTTTTGGTGAAACGATTTTCTCTTCTTTCTTCAACTTAGTCATTACTTTGTTGACTTCTTTTTTGTCCAGTCCAGTTGCATCAGCAACTTTGCCTGCGTTTGCAGGTTCTGCGGCTTTTTCAAAATAGGCTAATACGGCATCGTAGCTCTCCATCGTTTGAATCCCTCCGATTATGTATCCTTTTTGAGGATCAACTCTATTATAATCACTCAAATTGGTTTGCGAGCACAAAGAGTTTGTCAATTGTTTTCCAATTTCGCGTTGTGCAATAAGGGCTCAATTTTTCGACACGCAGTGCCAGTTTCGAATTGCGGATACTGTGATGGAAGAGAAGATAGACATTCCGACCGGCAATTTGATAGCGATCCATGCCGAAGTCAGACTCTGATTGAAGCCGTACTTTTTCAGGATCAGGTGCAGTACTGAGCATCGTTACGTAGAGACATTCACCTACTGCGGTTTCCCGTGCACGGGCAATTTCATCTTTACGAAACGGACAATTCCGAATGATCGTTTCCAGTTCACTTTTGTCTCTCACAACAACATGAACGGTCAGACCGAACTGTTCATCAATGATGTGCTCAATCTGTCCTTCGAGCTCATGCTCAGTCTCCTCAGACTCAAGCAGTATGTTACCACTCTGAATATATGTGCGTACCTTTTGGAATCCGGCGATTTCAAGCGCTCCCCGTAAATCTGCCATTTTGATCTTATTTCTTCCTCCGACATTAATGCCGCGCAGCAGTGCAATATAGATCATTTTCTTACCTTCTCTCAAGATATATCATTTTAGCATTGCTTATTTTTACTTATATTTTACATAAACCCTGCTGGCGACTTCAAACTCTACTGATATATTGGTAGAAGCAGACTGCTCATTTAGTTAAATCGTCTTATGCAGTCCATGTACAGCAAAAGCCCATTTTTCGGGAGGGGATTACAATGAAGGATGAAACCACTCATTTGCTCATGATCTCACTTGACGCAGTGAGTACAACTGATACCAACACGCTCATGAAGCTGCCCAACTTTTCGCAGCTCTCATCTCAAGGCACACTTGTTCGAAATGTGCAATCCGTTTTCATCTCGAATACGTATCCTTGCCATAGTTCCATTATCACAGGCGTCCATCCCGACAGACATGGCTTGGTTGAAAATATTATGAGCCAGCCGGGCAATGATGCACCTGATTGGCGACGGGAAGCTCATTTAGTAAAAGCCCCTAAGCTTTATGATAAAGCTGCCGAGATTGGATTGGACGTCTGTTCAATCTTCTATCCAGTGACTTGCGGAGCAAAAATAAAATGGAATTTCCCTGAAGTACCTGGAAAAATGGGAATCCTCGAACGTGCTTCTGCACTGCTGAAAGGCGGAAGCTCGTGGTTCATCCTCTCCTCACTATGGCGAAATAGAAACTATTTGAAGAAAATCTCCGAGCCTTGCCTTGATGAATTTACAACCCATATTGCTCTTGATGCATTGATACAGAAAAAGCCCGACCTCCTGCTCCTTCATCTTCTTGATGTGGATGATCACAAGCATCGATTCGGACCGAGAAGTCAAGAGGCTGCTAACGCACTCACTCGCCTTGATGATCGACTAGGGCAATTAATGGATGCTGCATTTCAAGCATGGGGAGAAGAACACACGGCCATTATCGTATTCAGTGATCACGGATGTCTCAACGTTCATACCTCGGTTGATCCTAATGACTGGCTTAGAGAAAATGGGCTGATTCACAGAACAGAGGACGGCATCGAACACTATGATGCCTTTTTCCACAACGGCGGCGGTACATCATTTCTGAAAATCTTGAATTCATC
The DNA here is from genome assembly GCF_024385605.1 of Sporolactobacillus sp. STSJ-5. Classification (GTDB taxonomy): domain Bacteria; phylum Bacillota; class Bacilli; order Bacillales; family Sporolactobacillaceae; genus Sporolactobacillus. The sequence goes on from NZ_JANFOJ010000018.1 coordinate 40,627, forward strand.
AGTAAAAGAAACGGTGCTTCAGCATTTTTCCGATTACCTGTCCCACTCTTCAGTAAAACGAAAGCTGTCAGATGAAGAAATGGATATCAGCGGTCTCGATCGAGAATTTCTCTGCGGCATAGAAGCCGCCGATGGATACAGTTTCGGTGAACCGGTAAAAGGATCACATGGCTACAGTCTGGCTCACGATGAATATCAGCCTTTCTATCTTGCAGTCGGACCAAGAATCGGTAAAAATAAGGTGACCGAAGGCGGATGTATTATCGACATATGCCCGTTAGCCGCTGATTTACTCGGAGTACCGCTATGGTCGATGGATGGAAAAAACAGATTGTCAGGGAGCGATCAATTTGCCGAAATTCACTAAAACAGAAAAAAGCTGGATTATGTATGACTGGGCGAATTCGGTATATGCGACCATCATTATGTCCGCGGTCTTTCCCATCTATTTCGCTTCCATCGCCAGGTCCAACGGTATTGCCGGTGACGTCTGGTGGGGCTATGCGACATCAGCTTCTTCTCTGCTCATCGCACTGACTGCTCCCTTTCTTGGTGCACTTGGCGACTTCAAAGGGATGAAAAAAAAGCTGTTTACTTGTTCGCTCCTCTTCGGCGCATTTTTCACCGCGTTCATGGCCTTCACGGATCAACCACTGCTTATGCTGCTCGGCTACAGCTTTTCGTTCATCGGTTTTGAAGGCACTTCGCTCTTTTATGACAGCTTTCTGACCGATGTGACCACTCGAGATCGGATGAATAAAGTGTCGGCGTATGGCTATGCCATGGGTTATTTAGGCGGAAGCACAATCCCTTTCCTCATCTCAATCGCACTGATCCTGTTCGGCAGTTCAATCGGCGTCGATGGAACGCTTGCAGTCAAACTGTCTGTTGTGCTGACTGTACTTTGGTGGCTCATATTCAGCTTGCCTATCCTGCGTCATGTCCATCAGACGCATTACATCAGCATGCCGAAATCAAAAATGTTCAGAAACACCTTTGTAAACATCAAGGAAACTGTTCTTGCAATTATTCACAATCGAAAGCTTTTATTTTTTATGATTGCCTACTTTTTCTATATCGACGGTGTGGGTACAGTGATTTCCATGTCCACTTCATATGGAAGCACGCTGGGCCTAAGCAGCAGTCTAATGATTCTGGCTCTGCTTCTGACACAGATTCTCGCCGTCCCTTTTTCCATTCTGTTCGGTCGGCTTTCCGAACACTTCGGCACGCATCGCATGCTTCAAGGAGGCGTGTTGATTTACATGCTGATCTGTCTGCTTGGTTTTTATCTTGGTTTTTCTTTAGAACCGCATCAAAAAGCATATGAGAATGAGTTTATTCATGTCGTTAATCAATCCAATGCTCAGCTGGATCAGCAAACCATTAATACTGTAGAAAAAAACGGTCGTTCCATTCTAGCGAGTTCCGACCGCACAGAAGCATTTAATAAACAAATGGACGAACTTTCACAATCCATGAACAGCACAGAAAAAGCGGAGCTTCAGAAAATGAAAACGGATGTCGACAGCTTTTTATCCGACACGAATCGATCAAGCGATTATACAAACGCGCTTCACTTCTCGACACTGCTGTTTTGGGTCGTTGCGATTCTTGTGAGTACAAGCCAAGGTGGCATTCAGGCGCTCAGCCGCTCCTTTTTCGCCAAGTTGATCCCGGCTAACCGCTCAAACGAGTTCTTCGGTTTTTATGATATTTTCGGCAAATTCGCTGCCGTAATCGGACCGGCACTTTATGCGTTCAGCGCCGCTCTTACCGGAAGGTCATCCTTCGGCATTCTTAGTCTGCTCATCATTTTTGCTGTCGGTTTTGGCTCACTGACGTTGAGCAAGGTTCACATGAGCACGCAGAAATCAGTAGAAACCGAAGAAGTTTAATTGACTTTTGTTTTAAATTCAGCTTACCAAGTAAAAGGAGCACATGCGATGTGCTCCTTTTGTGATCAGTGATGTAGCAGTTTTGAGGATCCGGGGTACGGTTTATCAAGCGGTAGCTTGATACCGGCCGCCGGCACTTCAAACGGTCGTTCGCCGGAAAGGCCGAAGTAAATGTCCAGCTTGCTGATATCCACTTCCTCCGGATTGTAAAAGTCATTATACTGCAAGGTATGCCTGACACTGTCTAAAATTGTGTACGTCAAGGTTCTCAGATCCGGAACGGCAAATTCAGCTTTCTGATCATACAGCGGCCATTTGAAAAATGAGGCTTGATCGCTGAAAACGACTGTCATTCCCAATCGTCCAACTGATACCGGTTCGGCAAGGGAGAGATCCCATCCGGTCAGACGTGCGATTTCCTGAATTTGTTTTTCAGGAGTCAGCGTACCTTGGACATGAACTGGAAATCGCTTAAACTGTCCATCCATACCAATAAACAAGGTCCCCGACTCAGTTCTTGGCGCTGTACCGTCATCGATCTTGCTCTCAGCAGCCGATGCGGAAAAGGGCAACAAAAGAAAGCACATGGCAATGACAACGGATTTCATCAATGATTCATCGCTCATTTCTGTAAAGATTAGAGTGAACAGCACATTAAGATCATGCGCTTTCATTGTAAGTAGTATCCCTATTTGTCACGGCATCATGCGCCAGTATAAACGAATTCAGTTATTTTTTACTTTCTCTTCCTTTAGCCTCATTGTACCAATAGACTGCAGCCGCCGTAGAAAATAATAACGCGAGTAATCCCAAGGCAATACCCAAGTGCATCACTCCATTTTTGTAAGCGCTATAATATATTTAGTCTATACCCTCACAATGCTTACGTCAAAGTTGAAGACACCTATTTAAAAAAAATACTGCGCCTATTTTCATTTGCTGACTTGCTTTTTAAATGAATGAGCATTTCTTCAACAGCGCTCAGCAATGCGACCAACCCGACAATCCATAAAAATTCCACGCTCTTGAACGTAATATATACAACGGGAGCCATGAAAATAAGCAGACCCGCCAGCTTATTTCCCCATGTATGCACGCTGACAAACGCATGGTATTTATATGCCGCAATGAGTAGGCTTATTATTCTGACAGAGGCGATCAAGACAATGAATAGAGCAAATGGTACAAGAAGATTCCCGGCCCAATAAAAGAATAAAACACATAGAACGCCATACATCATGACATCCGCAAATGAATCCAGACGTGTACCAAACCTGCTCTGACTGTTAGTTTTCCGTGCAATGACGCCGTCAAGGATATCGGTCAGGCCTGTCAATACGTACAGCACGACAAATATCCAGCTGTTTTTATATGTAAAAAGAAGCAAGATTACAAAAATGATCCGGCTTATGCTCAAAATATTCGGTAAGTAGTTCAAAAGGTTCCTCCGGTTGACAGCACATTTCTGAATATCGGACTATAGCTTTTTCTTATAACCCTTGTGATCTTTTAAAAATCCATAGGATTCATAAAACCCGCAGGCATCCGTTCTGTTTCTTTCAGTCACAAGAATCATCTGCGAACACTGTCTTTCCCGTGCCCGTTTTTCCAATTCATTGAGAAGAGCCTTGCCTACACCCATTCGTCGAGCACCACGATCAACAATCATGTTCTCAATGACCAAGAAAGGCAGACAGTCTCCGTATAGCTCGTCACACACCACACCCATAACAGAACCGACCAATCGATCCTCTGAAACAGCACTTAATAATATGTGTGTCTTACGCTGATTTATTTTTCTAAATTGTGCCTTCATTTGATCGATATTGGAATCTTCATTCCAAAACTGGCGATACAAGATTGCGAGTTGTGGCAGGTCCTCAAGCTCCATTTGTCTTATATTCATCGACTCACCTCAGAACATAGGTTCACAGTTTAACAACACCAGATTCCAAAATAGCAAAACCGGGTTCATCGCAACGAATCTCAGCGAGTGCTCCGTATGGCAGGAGACATTTTGGTTCGTTGTGACCGAAACTGCCGTTATATAAAACCGGCAGTTCTTCTTTGCTAAATTCCGCCAGAATTCTTTTAATAATTTCCTTATATTCTTCGTAAAACGTTCCTCTGAACGGTTTGCCGAAAACCAGGCCATTAATTCGATCAAAAATGCCCATCATGCCATAGCTTCTCAAACTGTCTTCAAGCAGCCAAACCGGAGGCATTTCCTCAGATGTTTCAAGAAAAAGTATGGCATCATCGAAGTCGTTTAATTCCGGGAAAAGTGAGGTACCTTTGATCATGTCAATGACTTCCAGACAACCTCCGATCAGGCGCCCGGTTATTATTCCCGTTCCCTGTATGAGTTCGTAATCCGTATTTTTCTCGAATTTTCTTAGTACATTTTTATTTCCGATCACCCATTCAAGGCGCTGCGCTGTATATTCCTTAGAAACCGGAATCTCACCAATTGGCGCACTACTGAAGAGCACTTTATTCGCCCACTCCAAAGTATAGTCGGACATTTTGACGTTCTCAGCAAAATCATTCAGCAGCGACAAGCCGTAAAAACTTGAGATCCCCGCTTTAAGACAGAGAAAGTGAGTAACTGTACTGTCCGAATAGCCGGTCACGATTTTCGGATTGTTGCGGATCACATCAAAATCAATATAAGGGAGCATGCGGATGCTGTCGCTGCCGCCAATGCAGGAAATAATAGCCTTAATCGATGAATCGGCAAAAGCCTGCATCAAATCCTCTGCCCGTTTTTCCGGATGTTTGTAAACATACTCCGTGCCTTTCAAAGTGTTTGGCATTTCAACTACTTTTAATCCGAAAACTTGTTCCAAGCGTTGCTTCCCTTGCAAGTAACGCCAGTTAATTGCTTCGTCCCCAGCTCCGCCCCACGACGAGCTGACCGTTGCCACCGTGTCACCAGGCTTAAGCATCGGTGGCTTGATTAAATTCAGCATATATGTGTTTTCCTTTCGACAATGCACAGGTTCTCAAGAACACTGTTAATCATTTTCAATTACACGTGCAACATCATGGCCACATTCCGCACATTTTCCCTTTAAGATAATACCGAAACGATCCCTATTAATCGTATAACCTACAATTTCAACTGCTTTGCCGCAATTTGTGCAAAAGACATTTCGCTTCAATTGTTCTCGAGTTTGTTTAGGAATAGCTAACCATTTTTCATTTGCAGTAGTCATTCTCTCATTACCTTCGATTCAAGTTTTTTTCACATCTTGACCATACCATCAATTGAATGAAAACCTCTGCAATGATAAAAGCCTTCCATTTCGTCATTTCTGGATGTGAATACGATTGTATTCATTATACCTTTTATCCTTCAATCATTTCTCACATTCATTGAGCAATGGCTCTTTACTTTAAAAATATTGATACGACAATAAAACCTATTGTGATGACAAGGATAAGTAGTCCAATCCCCTTCCAGCCTAAGCTGCCCACTAAATCAACAAGACTGCCATTTTTTGCCCTATTAAACGCATCGTTCAAAGTTCCGGTTGGATTTCTTTTTAATTCTTCTTGTCTCAGTCTTTCTCTTCTTTTTTCAGGTGTTTCTTTGTCATCACTCATGACCACACCCCCACTTTCTATGATTTTAACCACTGTCTCTTAGTTTCTTTAAAATATAGACGGATACTGCAAAAAACTGCTCTATCAATAAACTACAATCTCATTTAATTTAATGACTATTAACAGAAAATCCTTTTCGATCCTATAGCTGATAAATATAACGCATTTCAGTCATCTGCTTCCCGCTAATATCCGATTGTTCCTTCGTCCCATCAAACGTATAGCCGTATTTTTCGTAGAATTTTCTCGCCCGTCGGTTCTCTTCAAACACCCATAAAGAGATCGTATGATAGGCGTGCTTCTTCAAATGGTTTACGGCAAAATCCATAAGCTGTCTGCCACAACCCGTTCCCCATACATCAGCAATGCAATAAATTGCACTGATTTCCGCAGTATCTTCAGACGCATCTTTGTCCCTTGAATGGCCAATCGACATCATTCCTACAGGCTTTCCTTTTAAATAGGCACCATAAAATTCATGTTGACTGATGGAAATCGCTTTTCTAAAAAAAGTCGCTCGCGATTCTGACGTCAACTGATCTAGAAACGTTTGCGGGACAATACCTCGATATGCCTGTTTCCATGATGTCGCATGCACGAACCCGAGGTCCTCAGCATTTGCCAAAACCGCTTTCATAATTTCAAGCATGTCAACGCATCCTTTCGTTACATATAGCCTATATACTTCATAAAAAAAACACGTTCAGTTTTTTCTTCCGGTCAGTGCCACAACATTTATCGTTGCAATATCCCACATTTTTTCCCCATTTTCATAGCAATGGATACGTTCATCAAACCGGTGATTGATTAACTCGTTCAAACGGCTTCGTTCTTGCTTGGTTAATGCAGCAGGATTCAAATTAAGCGCCTTGCTCATGCTATTTAACATGAACAAACGATTCACATTGATGCACTCAATTGCGCGTTCAACCGGCACATCAGCACTATCTGGTGCATAGCTCACCAGTGACATCACGTTGACATTAATGTCTCGAAATCCGTTTTTCTCCATTATTGGTGCATACTCTGACACTGATAGCGGATACTTCCGAATCTGAATTGGTGCCTCGGGCGCGGCCTGGAATGCCTTCTCAAATAGTTTTTGTTCTTCTCCGGCGGTCGGTTGCCAATTTTCACCACTCAGATTCAGCCCTGGCAATACTGTAAGCACGGCTATTGTTCCCCCAGGTTTTAAGACACGGTATTGTTCATGTAAAAAAGCGTTAGGTTCAATATGTTCCATGACCGTGAATGAATAGCACAAATCAAAGGTTTGATCAGTGAAAGGCATAGCAGTAGCATCGCCATTAGCAAACATGCAATCCAGTCCAAGTTCATGAGATTTTGCTTTCGCAAAAGCAATATGCCCCGAGTCAAAATCAAGTCCGGTGACTGTCGTGTGCGGTAAATAGGTTTTGACTCGATGAGCGAACAAACCGCTGCCGCACCCGACTTCAAGTACGGACATACCGTCTTGAATCCGCAACAAGTCCAACCATTTTGTTTTGTTCCCATCATGAAAACGCAATGCTCTGGATCGGTAAAGTTCTTCTGAAGTTTGTACATAATCGGACCAATTGCTATACACAATGCCATCTCCCTAACCACTTTTATTTGAAGCACAACTTCCTCATTCATGGTACTCTATCTTCATAAGGAAACGGGGTGCGGACAATACTTATAAAAGAGTTTTGCGCAGAAAACTTCACACAAATTCCTGCGGCCATTGATCATGGTGCCGATCGCATTGAACTTTGTGACAATCTGGCTGTTGGCGGCACCACCGTCAGTTATGGCGTGATGGCGCATTCCGTTCAGTACTGTCATTCCCGCAACGTGCCGGTCATGGTGATGATCCGACCGCGCGGCGGAAATTTTGTCTATAAAGACTTCGAAATTCAAATGATGCGCGCAGACATCAAGCAAGCACGTCTGCTAAAAGCCGATGGTATTGTCGTCGGATGCCTGACCGAACAAAATCAGCTCAATACTGCCGCAACGGCTAAATTAATTGAAGCAGCTACCGATCTGGAAATCACCTTTCATATGGCCTTTGATCAGCTATCCCCGGAGAATCAGCTTTCTGCCATTGACTGGCTGGCAGAGCATCATGTAAAACGGATCCTGACCCATGGAGGATCGATGAACGAGCCGATAGAGCGCCATTTTGGCTATTTACAGCGGCTCATTCAATATGCGGCGGGCCAATTAATCCTTTTGCCGGGCGGAGGCATTTCCTCACAGAATGCGGCTTCCGTTTCAAAAAACTTAAACGTCCAAGAAGTACATGGAACGAGAATTGTCCCCATTGCCGACTAAGCCTTATTTAAGTATCTTTTTATACACGTTCAAGAAATTGCCGCCGATAATCAAGCCGATTTCTTCATCGCTGTAACCACGGCGAATCAATTCTTCCGTGAAAAGCGGCAGTTCCCTATGACTGGAGATCACGTCATACGAATCCCTCGTGTGTCCCGCAGGCTTAAGGGGAATCTCGCTCAGAAAGTTGCAAATATCCAGACCGATCCCGACATGCTCGATCCCTGCAAGATTTACCATGTAGTCGAGATGATCAATCAAATGACTGACATCGCCGTCCTCATAACTATCGGATACAAATGCGTTAAATCCGTTCATGCCGATCACTCCGCCCCTAGCAGCCAGCTCGCATAGTTGTTCATCGGTTAAGTTGCGCATCGACGAGGCAATGGAACGCGCATTGGAATGTGAGGCAATAATGGGGCCATTCGTCCGCTCGAGTACATCGGCCAAGCCAACATCGTTCAAATGACTGACGTCAATGATCATATTCAGCTTCTCCGCTTCTTTAACCAGCTGAACACCGAACTCTGTCAAACCGCCTTGATGTCCCTCATCTACAGTGTGGAAATGACTTCCGTCAGCCGCAAAATTACGTCTGCTCCAAGTCAACCCGACAAAACGGACGCCCAGTTTATAAAAAATCTGTAAGAGTCCGAGATCATTCGTTAATGGATCCACACCTTCGAGAGAAAGCAAAATTGCGAGTTTATGATGCGCATGGGCATCAATAATTTCGTCATAGGTTGTACAGAGCTGGAGCTTATCCGGGGATTCTTCAATTTCCGAATATAGCGCGCTCACTTGATCGAGCGCCATTTTCAGCCCCATCTCCGGCAGATACTCACTTTCAATGAACAGTGAGCAGACCAGTGCACTGACCCCGCCTGCGCGAAGAATCGGCAGAAACTCTGTTTCGATTACTTTTCGATAGCCGAGTTTCCGACGCAGATCTACTTCCATTAAGAGATCAAAATGCGCATCAAGCGCAATATACTGCTCATGCAGTCGTTTCGCGTGTTCCTGTATCGATTCCGCCAACGTAAGTCCCTCCCTGTAAGCAACTCAAGATAATTGATGAGGATCATGAGAAGATAAAATAACGTAATCGAAAAAATTATTTTTATTTCAATTCATCATCCAGCGGAACAACAAATTCATCCAGTGTTTTTCTCCATTGACGTTTCATCTCTGGACCATATTTCAGTGGTTTGGCATCTGAATGAACAACTTTGTATTGATCAAATCGTTTACTGTCAATGATACTTCCGATATTCGGTATGGGGTCTGCCCCCACTACATATTGAATTGCTGATGAATAGAGCTCATTTTTATCCACAAACCAGGTATTCGCAAACACCTCGATCACATGATTACGAGCTTGTGTGAAATACCGACGCTTCACAACAAGAACATCTTCACCCGGATCAATCTCCTTGTTATCAATCGCATTCAATATTTTCCGATAGATTTGTTTGACATTTTCCGCTTTATTCAATTTTTGAAGTGCCTTTTCAATTTCATCACGGATATCTTGATTATGTGCAGTATAAGTGTCTAATAGTCGATCAATATACGCAGAATCAATATCGTACGCCTTTTTCGCATTTTCTCCAAAGAATTCAATTTCTGATAAGTCCGGTCCTATACCAACCGGACCAATTGGCAATGATCCTTTCACCGTATTATAGACACCCCTATATTCGTCTAATGTTTGGACTTGTTCTTGAAGTACTTTTGATTTTTCCATTTCATCATTATAGTCATCATAGGTGACAAGCGCTTCATAAGAATGATTCAGTTCCTGGAATGCTTTCACAAAATCAATTCGCATATTAACTGGCGAATGCTCGTCAATATCTGCTAAGTTAGGTATTGATGTTAATACTTTATGTGCTTTGATGAATCGCTTCTTCGATTCGTCATAGGTTGGATACACGAGGTTAGTTTCTTTTTGTTCCGATGAGTATAGCTTTATCGCTTCTGCCACATTCTTCTCCATTGTATAAGGCTTACGGAAGGTGACAATCAATCCCTTGCTCTTTCCCGGATAGGTTCGGTTGGTACGAGAGAACGCTTGGATCAGGTTTGCATAACTTAGGTTGCGATCCACAAACAGCGTTTGGATTGTCGGTGCATCAAAGCCAGTCAGTAAGCGGTCCACAACAATCACAAGATCAATTTGTTTCCCAAATTCTTTAAACTCTGCCTTCTTACGAGCCAGTCGATTATTGATGTCGCCATTGTAACGTTCAAGATCCTCTATAGACCAAGCAGTATGGTAATACGTATTATATTGTTTGATGATTTTTTCCATTTCATCTTGAATTTGTTTCGCATGATCTTCATTTTCTTGAACCGAATATGTAATCGCGATTCGTGGAAAGTCAGGATCTTCAATGATACGTCCTGTTCGCATGGGATGATCGGAAAATTCTTTAGTTAACCACTCTGGATCTTTAGTTAGTTCCTTGATCGCATAATAATAACGTTTTGCCATATCAATCGAGCTGGTCGTCAAAATAGCAGATTTTTGCGGGTGACCATTTTGAAAATCAAATTTGATATAGGCATTATCCGGGCGGAAAATCTTATGCAACACCTTTTGAATATGTTCGTCACGTTCAAAAACAGTAGGTTCCAGGTACTGTTCTTTTTTGATCCCATCCTTTTGATCAATCAGATCATTAATTCCATCCACACTATAGCTCGCGTACTTTTCGTTTACTTTCAATTGTTTATAAATGTAATTATTCAAAGAATTAGAGTCAATCGTATCTTCATGTTCGACCTGAAAACCTAAGACAGCGCCATCATCTAAGGCATTTTTAATTGTATAGGTATGGAGCACTTCGCCGTATTGATCACAGGTTGTTCGAGCCAATTGACCTTGAGCTTGTTTTTTGTTTTCATCAAATATGGGCGTGCCTGTAAAGCCAAACCAGGTTGAATTGGGAAAAAATTTTTTAATGGCTTCCATACCTTCCGCACTTAACGCTCGATGGCATTCATCAACAACAAAGACAATATGTCGGCCAAGTAATTTCTTAAATCGTTGTGTTCCATTTCGCTCTTCTTGTCTTTGCGCATAGCGCAACGCGGCTTCTAGTTTTTGACGTGTGGTAATGATCACCGTATTGGAATTCGCATCAGTTAAGAGCGTTGCACTTAACTCCTTCGCACTACCTGTACCTACAATCAGGCTATTCGACTTTGCACTGCCTGAAGAAATACCCGTATTGAATTCTGAAGCAAATTTTGTGAATTCCGTGGTGGTTTGATTGTCCAAGTCTTTTCGGTCAATCAACATAATCGTGCGATCAACGCCTGGTTTACGTGCTAATAACTTCGTTGAAACAAAGCTCGTTAATGTCTTCCCTGATCCTGTCGCATGCCAAACGTAACCTGACTCATGTTTCATCGCAGAGGTAAACAAAGCTTCAATCGCATGGATTTGATATGGATGTAAAACCATTAATGCTTTGTTGTCTTGGTCTTCGCTGACAATCATATAATTAGCAATCAACCGATGAGCATCCGGAATATTCAGAACTTGTTTAACAAATTCATAGAGATTTTCCACTTTACGATTATCTTTAGTTCGCCAACTAAAGACAAACTTTTTGAACATATTCCTTGGCATTGTATTGGCAAAATAACGCGTTGTTTGTTCATTTGAAATGACGAACAGTTGCAAAGTTGAAAATATATTATTCCGAAACATTCCTTCTTCAGCGTATTTTTTTATCTGATTGAATGCCTGAAATACCCCGTCTTTTGCACTAACCTGTTTCAATTCAATTTGAACAATCGGCAGCCCATTAATTAATAGGGTTACATCAAAACGTCGATTACGACCTTCCGTCTCGATCTTTTGTTTCGCAATTTGATGAACCACTTCATAGGTAGAGATTCCTCCACCAATGTCTTGATTGGAATACAAAATTAGAGATAGCGAACCAAGAGAAACATCTTCTCGTTCTATGCGAATTCGAGCAATCCCATTTTCCCCTTTAAGCCATTTTGCAGCATCAAAAGGAGTCTGCGTATGTACTAACAATTCGGTCTTTATGCGATCAAATTCTTTATCGGTAATTTGGTAATCGCCAAGTTCCGATAAATTATTTTGAGTAATTTTTTTGCGTAAATTCTGCCATAAGTCGTCTTCTGACTTTATATCCGGACGATAATTCCATTGGTTATGACCTTCACCGAGCACTTCAATCAGTCGACATTCTACTTCTGCTTCATCATGGAGTGGATTTTTCATTATTATTGCTTCCCCACCTTCGTAACAGCCTGCATTTTTCCCTAGATAAATTCTCCTAAATTATATCATGACAGTGCTATCAATTGTGTCATAAAGCGAGTGTTGAGACCTGGGAACAGGTGATTAATGAATGATGCAGTTAGCCGGGTACTCGTTCAATGGTGCAACTATTTGTTCCAGATCAATTAACAAACATTGTATTATATCTGCCTTTTCACTTATCATTTTTGCCCTCCCTTAACTTATCTGTTTTATAAACGATATACCCTTCGTAATAATAACTGGCGTCAATGCCTTTCATATACACGTCACGGTCATTCACCTTGCTCGTCAAAGCCTCTTTTAACAAATGTTTGATTTCAATATCCTTAATCGGACTGCGTTCCATTGCCAACAAGTAGTCATCCTTATCAACCTGACTCCAGTCCACAACCTGTTTCAACTCTTTTTTTAGTATCAAATCAAGCCAGATGCGCGTGCTTCGCCCGTTTCCTTCACGAAATGGGTGAGCAATATTCATCTCCACATACTTTTCAATAATTTCATCAAAAGTAAACTGCGGCATCTCATCAATATGCTTTAGTGCAGCATCTAAATACATTACAGATGCAAAGCGGAAATTTCCCTTGGCGATATTGACATCACGAACCTTGCCCGCAAAATGATAAATCTCATCAAAAAGATAGGCGTGAATTTTTGCCAACGTTGCAAAAGTTCCTGGAGTCAAACGATTTAAAACACCTGTTTCAAATAACGCAATCGCCTTTGTTTTACTGATTTTTTCTTCCGCTCGCGCAAGCTCCACTGAATTAGTAATCCCTAATTTATTTTGCAGCATCTTACTCACCCTCGTATATTATCTTTGAGTCTAAGAAATTTTTTAATTCAGTATCTTCCTCTTATTATGACCTTCATTCAATATGACAATCATCCAACGCTCTACTTCTGCTTCATCATACAGTGGATTTTTCATTATTACTTCCCCATCTTCGTTGCAACCTAAGTTTTTCGGATAAGCACTATTAAATTATATCATGACAGTGCTCCCAGTTGCGTTTTTAAGCTGATTCTAAAACATGGGAACAGCGTGAGTTGGGAGAATTAGTTACCCCAATATTGCGAGAAGTGCCAAAACCTGATAAATCATACGAAAGAATATCTGTTCGCTCGCATGCGAAAGGGACATTTCATCAAATCGTTGAAGATCCTAAAAAAGTAGCGATGGACAAGCTTTATGTTGTTAAAGAGAATGATCTGATTGTTAACATTACTTTTGCTTGGGAACATGCTATTGCTGTGGCTACAAAAGAAGATGATGGATTGTTGGTATCACACCGTTTTCCAACATTTTTAATTGATAAATCAGATGTTAATTTTATTCGTTTTTCAGTATCTCAAGAATCATTTAGACGAAAAATGGAATTAATTTCTCCCGGAGGTGCAGGAAGAAACAGGGTGCTCAATAAAAAGAATTTTATTAAGTTAGAAATGAATGTTCCTTTATCAATTGAAGAACAAACCAAGATCGGCGATTTCTTCAAACAACTTGATAGGACTATCGCTCTTCATCAGGAGAAGCGAGACAAGCTACGGCGCTTAAAAAAAGCTTTTCTGCAGCTAATATTCCCCAAAAGTGGTGAAACTGAGCCTCAGCTCAGATTCGCTAACTTTGTGTCTCCATGGGAACAGCGTAAGTTGGGGGATATCTCAGAAGTTCGAACCGGACCATTCGGAAGTACGTTGCATGCGGATGACTACGTAGAAAATGGTACTCCAATCATTACAACTGAACATTTTAAAAATGGGTTACTGCCAACAAACAAAGTGTCCATTCCGCAAGTTTCCAAGGAAGACGTAATACGTCTTCAAGGATACGTGCTCCACACTGGTGATATTGTTTTTTCACGAGTGGGATCAGTTGATATAAATGCAGTTGTGACTGAATATCATCATGGTTGGCTATTCTCCGGTCGGGTTTTGCGTGTGAGGACGAATTATGATTTAAGCAGTGAGTACATGCACTACGAGTTATCAACTGAAAGAGTTCGTAATGACGTAATTTCACGTGCTGTTGGACAGACAATGCCATCAATTAACACAGAAATTCTAAATGAAACGAAAGTGTGGCTACCATTAAATCATGAAGAACAAACAAAAATAGGTGTTTTTTTCAAGGATCTCGACCACACTATCGCTCTTCATCAAACTAAGCTTGAAAAGCTACAATCACTTAAAAAAGCTTACTTACAAAAAATGTTTATTTAAAAAGGCACATACAATGTACCTTTTTAAATGCTTACTTACATTAACAGAGATAAATGTCGCATGATTTTGTCATTATCTTGATTTTCTAATTCGTGAATAATGTGAAGATAAGTTTCTTGTGTGGTTGTCATGCTTGAATGACCTAATCTTGTTGCTACGCTCGCAATTGACACACCGGCAAAAAGCAGAAGTGATGCATGCGTATGCCGTAGTCCGTGAATGGTGATTATTGGTATATCGGCTTTCATACATAATGTTCTTAAGTGATTATTTACGGTAGAATTAAAAACTCTGCTCTTCACGAAAATCGGTTTATTTTTGTCCGCATTCTTTATTAGTTGAGAAAATTGCATTGCTGTTTGCCAATCAATTTGAACCTTACGCTTAGACGATTCGTTTTTAGTAGGTTGAAACTCTCCCATTGTTCCTTTATAGTTCCAAGTCTTGCTCACTATTATTTTTTGCTTTGAGAAATCAAAGTCATCCGGAGTAAGCGCTAATGCTTCTGAAAATCGTAGCCCTGTTTTTGTAACCAGGAGGATAAACCAATCCCAATTTATTTCTTCTGTGAGATTCAATTGCCTTAGTAGCGCCTGAACCTCAAACTGGTTTAGAAATTTTATTTTCTTTTCGCCAGGCTTCTTTCCTTTTATGATTATTTTTCTGGTTGGATTTTTCTCAATTAAGCCTTCATCCACGGCATCGAGAATTGCGCCTTTCAATTGATGATGAAAATCCATAGTTGTTTGCTTTTCGTGGGTCAATGCATAATCATTCAATAATTGCTGGTACTGTTTTCGATTTAGTTCACCAATTTTTAAATGGGGAGCTAATTCAACAATCCTTTGTTGACTCATGTAATATTTCTGGAGTGTAACAGATCGAATGGCACCAACTTTGTATAATTCAATCCATTCTTCGAAGTACTCATGAAACAATTGATCTGATTTTTTCTTTCTTGCCAAAATAAAACCTCCTAAATAATAGTCGATGAATGAATCATCACTTTAATTATTTAGAAGTTTTCTAATTCCCGCCAATAATTTTTTATATGAACATGAGTTGTAAATAGGCCTTTTTTAATTTTTTTAGTTTGTCAATTCTTTCATGATGAAGAGCAATGAGATGGTCGATATTTTGGAAAATTGTTCCAATTTTCTGTTGTTCTTCAATTGACGGAACCTTTAGCCCATATTCTTTCAATACTTTGATATACAAACGGACACGTGTTCCACCTTTCTTTTGCATTCTTGAGAAGTTCAAAAATAATGGTGCATTGTTAAGATGAGCAAGAATAAAACGTTGATCCGATAAGTCATTTGACTTGAACACTGGGTATTCTTGAGAGACCAATACATCAGTCCCTAAGTCATTTTGATTAAAGTGGAAAATCGAGTCGTCTGACATGTGCCGATATGTAATGTATTCTTTAGGTACAAGATGAAAATCGACTGATTCATCTATTCCTGTTCTGTCCCCTTTAAAATACTCATTCTGCAAAAATAACCCTTTTCGTGATGATGTAGCAACAGGAATGTCAGTCGTTCCTGGAACAACTTCAACGTGTTCTTCTATCAGTTCCCCCAACTTACGCTGCTCCCATGACGACACAAAACCAGTAAATCTTAGCCGAGGCTCTGTTTCACCATTTTGCGGGAACATGAGCTGCAGAAGGCCTTTTTTTATGCGCCTCAGCTTGTAAAGCTTTTCCAGATGAAGGGTGATAGTGTGGTCGAGGTTCTGAAAAAAAGTGCCAATGTCCTCTTGTTCTTTATGACTAGGAATTTTGATAGGCACATTTGCTACTTCGTTTTTATTAATCTTTTTCGGGAACGCAATGTGCAACGTTCGTCTCCAGATTTCTTTTTGCATTGATGGCGAATGAATACTCGCTTGCAAAAAATATGGGTTAAGTTGTTTCTGCTTTAGCAGTGCAAGGCTTACATAATAAGCAATTGGTCCATCTGTTTCAACAACATTTGCAGTTCCGATATCCCCAATACGAGTCATAAGCACGTCACCTTTTTCAGGTCTAAACTTAAATTCTTTTTCAAATGCTTCTTCGGAAATGTATTTTTCGGAATGTAATGTCTTGATATTTTCAACAGATAAAAACATAACTCCTTCCTCCTTATAATCAGGAGTTTGATGCGTTCCATCAAAAACATCGGTCACATTCCCCAGCTTACGCTGTTCCCAATCGTCAAAAAAGCCATCAAATCGTATCTGAGGTGTTACCCTCCTTTTCTCCATTATTGAAACACCGCCTTTGTTGCTGCGATGATATCTTTGGACTCGTCTGTTACTTTTAACTCGTCCAGTAGTTTCAAAAATTCTTTTTCAGACTGAGCAATTTCTTCATTTAAGGAGACTATTTCTTTACTCAACTCAATAATGTTAATAGGTTCCTCTTCTTCAAATGTATCGACATAACGAGGAATGTTCAAATTGAATTCATTCTCTTTAATTTCATCAAAGCTAGCAACATGGGCGTATTTCTCAATATCTTCACGTTTTTTATATGTATCAACAATCTTATTTATATTTTCTTTTGTAAGTTTGTTTTGGTTCTTGCCCTTCGTAAACTCCTTACTCGCATCGATAAATAAAACGTCTCGGCTTGTACGGTTTTTCTTTAAGATGATGACGGTTGTCGGAATGGACGTTCCGAAGAAAAGGTTTGCAGGCATACCAATAATAGTGTCAATACTGCCATCCTCTAATAATTTCTTTCGTATCACTCCTTCGGCAGCACCACGGAAGAGCACACCATGTGGCAAAACAATCGCCATCGTCCCGGAATCTTTTAAGTGATAATATCCATGCAATAAGAAGGCAAAATCCGCTTTTGATTTTGGCGCTAATCGTCCGTAACGGTTAAAACGAGAATCATCTAAGAATGTTGTATCCGCCGACCATTTAGCAGAATACGGCGGGTTCATTAAAACCGCGTCAAACGTATACGGTTCATCCGTTGGCCAATCTTTATTCAACGTATCGCCATTACGCAAGCGCATATCTTCTTTATCAACCCCATGCAGAATGAGGTTCATCTTAGCTAGATTATATGTAGTTGTATTAAGCTCCTGCCCATGATATTTCACACTGTCCGGATAGTTCAAATAATTCCGGACATTTAACATTAAGGAACCTGACCCCATGGTTGGATCGAATACACTAAACAAATTTTTAGATTCTTGTCCAATGGTCACGATCCGAGCCATCATATCCGATACTTCGTGCGGTGTGTAAAATTCCCCTGCCTTCTTCCCAGCTTCAGAAGCAAACTGAGAGATGAGGAACTCATAAGCATCACCTATGACGTCACCATTATGACCAATT
>NZ_JANFOJ010000019.1 GCF_024385605.1 Sporolactobacillus sp. STSJ-5
TATTAATTTTATTATATAAGGAGTTAAACAATTCTGAGACAGCTTTTATGATGCCATCTGATGATCCAGATGATTATGATATTCACTTGCGCTTTTTCACACCAACAAGCGAAGTTCCGATTTGCGGCCATGCTACAATAGATGACGATAAAAATCAACATGCGAAAAAGAAGTTGACAATACATAGATCTGTTCAATCTGTGTATGGTTTTCTTTTTTACGGTTTTTATGCTTTTTAGTGAATATAGGTTCACCAATTGGCTATTTGTACCGATACTAATGGCATAGACTATTTGTCCTTAATGCAGTATTATGTAGACCAAGTTCATAATAAACTTAAGGTAGAGCGAAAAAGAATAGTTGACGCGTGATTTTTAGTGAAATGAATAATTAAAATAATGACGCCCGGTTGACTTGAATACATACGAACTTAATGTTTTGGTGACTGTGAAAGAAGGTTAGTAAATGGAAACGTCAAATCTGCATTTTTTCTCACTCTTATTTATGATTGTTTGCATAATCAGTGTGCTATTAGGTACTTATGTGATTTTGAAAAATGCGAAGGATCAATTAAATCGTATTTTCTTTACTGTTTGTATTTGTTTGTGCATCTGGTCATTTGGATTTTCAATTTCTGTGATTGCACCGAGCAGTACAATCTGTTTGTTTTGGAGAAGATTTTCAGCCATTGGCTGGGGCACTTTTTACGGAGCGCTTTTGCACTTTTGTTTTATATTGACAGGAAATCAACGGATTCTTAAAAAAGTGTGGATGTATCCGGCACTTTATCTGCCTGCTGCGCTTACGGTTTATGTATTTGGTCTTTCGGCCCCCATGGCCGCTGCGCAGTATCAATTTATTAAGCGTGACGGTCTATGGGTGAATCTCGCAGTAAACAATGGCTGGGACTTTTTTTTCTATAGCTATTTCACGGTATTTTTAGTAGCGGGTCTATTGATGCTTTGGCACTGGAGAAAACATGCAACAACAAAAGATGAACAGCATCAGGCAAAGGTTATTTTTGGGGGATATGTTGTCGTTAGTATATTGGGCACATTTACCGACTTGATCAATAATTCATTTGACTTTCTGCCTGTGCCACAAATGGCGCCAATCCTCTTCATGCTCTTCATTGCGTCCATCTGTTACTGTATCAGGAAATACAGATTGATGAGTAATCCAACCATAGATGAAGCAGAAATAATTCTTAATGAAGAAAATCGCACAAAAATGTATGATCTGTCGTCGATGGTTCTTGTACTGTGCGGAATCGTCTATTTTGTCTGTCAATTTTTACTTTCAAAAAATGAAAGCTTTGTCTCGAGTTTTGAAACAGGATTGTTACTTATTGGATTAGGTGTTTCCCTATTCATTTGTAATAGACGACATACGAATCGAAGTGATATGGAAGCAATTTACACCATTATCGCTTCTTTAATTATACCCATATTCATCATAAAATTAGCAGGAAACACGAGTTCTGTAATCTTTGCAATCCCATTTGTAACAATTATTGGCTCATTGGTGTTCAATCAGCGAATGATGCTTACAGCAATATCCTTATCTTCTTTTCTCACGCAGATCTATGTGTGGATTTCAGCCCAAAGTTTGCATCTTACGTTGAGAAGTGATGTCTATATAAGCAGACTTACAATCTTAGCCGCGGGCGTTATCTTTGCCTTTTATGTGAATCGAATTTATATTCTCAGATTGAAGCAGAATTCGGAGCAGATGCGTGTGCAAAAATTCGCATCAAAGATCTCAGCAAACTTTGTGACGGTAAGTCGTCTTAATGTCGAAGAAAAGATGGATAATATCCTTAAAGCGATCGGAGAATTCTTTGATATTGATCATGTCTCGCTCAACCTAAGTGTAGCAGAATATAATTTTATGGATCCGGAAAACAGCTCTTTTTGGAATAAGAAAAATCCAAATCAGATTGTTCATGGTTTCGCGACCTATTCACAAGAATGGGTAAAACAATTTGGAGAAAACAGCATCATTCACATTTCGAATCGTGAAAAGCTGCCTCGCGAGGCTGAGGTTATTCGGCAAGAACTTGAAAAGAAAGGAATTCAATCCGTACTGTCTGTTCCCATTACCGTTCATAACGTTGCGATTGGACATTTAAAGCTGGAATCGACAAAAACATCGAACGATTGGAACATTAACTGGATGAGTCTGCTTGAAATTGTAGCAAACATTTTTGCGGATGCGCTGGTCAAAGTAACTGCAGAGAAAAGGATTCATTTTATGGCCTATTTTGATGAACTCACAGGTCTTCCTAACCGCTTGTTATTTGGCGAGCGTGTAAAACGAGCAATGAGCCATGCAGAATCAACGGGCAACAAGATTGCGATCGTTTTCTTAGATCTAGATTCATTTAAAGATGTGAATGACACACTAGGACATGAAGCCGGAGATCTGCTGATTAAGAAGGTAACCGGCCAATTATCGCATTGCATCAGCCCGGCGGATACCGTTTCGCGATTTGGCGGTGATGAATTTCTGATCATGCTTAATCACATTTCAGAACCTGAAGAGGCAATCCGCACTATTGATAAAATCATGAAATTGTTTCACACATCTTTCATGCTTCGTGAACAAGAAGTATTTGTTACAGCCAGTGCAGGTGTTGCTCTATATCCCGATGATGGAGATGATACCGAAACATTGGTTAAAAGCGCTGATACGGCTATGTATGAGGCGAAGAGCAAGGGGAAGAACCAATATGCTCTATGTACCAAAGAGATGAAAGACAGGCTGCAGATGAGGCTGAGATTAATGAGCAGTCTCTTTCATGCACTCCCAAGAAATGAATTGAGCATTGTCTATCAGCCCCAGGTTTGTCTAAAAACGGAACAGGTCGTTGGTGTTGAGGCACTGCTCAGATGGAAACATACGGAACTCGGGAACATATCGCCTGGTGTCTTCATCGAGCTGGCGGAACAGACCGGTTTAATTAACCCAATAGGCGAGTGGGTATTAAAATCGGCGTGCACTCAGCTGAAAAAATGGCTTGATAAAGGTATACCCGCTGTTCGTGTCGCTGTCAATTTATCAGTTGTTCAGCTTCGCAACCCGCTGCTTGTCAACCAGGTAAAAAAAGTACTTGATGAGACAGGCATTGATCCTGAGCTTCTTGAACTTGAAATAACTGAAAGTGCAACAACAAAGGATTTCGAGTACATCGTGCGTGTGCTTAACGATTTAAAAGCACTTGGCGTGTCGCTGTCAATTGACGATTTTGGAACAAAGTACTCCTCATTAGGACGTTTAAAAAAATTGCCTGTTGATCGTCTGAAGATGGATATGCAATTTATTCAAGATATTGGTTATAGTGCCAAGGGAACCGGCATTACCAAAGCAATTATCAATTTAGCGAAGTACTTAGACCTTCAGTTGATTGCTGAAGGTGTTGAAAACCAAGTTCAACTTGAGTTTCTAAGAACATGGAGCTGCGATTTAGTTCAGGGCTATTATTATTATCGTCCGTTATCTTCCAGTGACCTTGAGAAGGTTATGAACAGTGATTCCCATTCAGGCAACAAACTGCTTTGAGAGTACTGAGAGGGGCGTAGAAGGGCATCCATTGTGGGTGGGCTCTTTTTATGCAGCAGCATGATGAGATAATCAAGAGAGGGGCAGCAGTGCAGCATGATAAAAATGTGCTGCCTATTTGTTGTTGTATTAATTGGCATATATCGGTTATACTGGAATAGTTGATTTTTAAAAATTAATTATAAAAACACTTGCAATTTGGTATGAATGATGGTAACATTTTAAAAGTCGGCGGCAAGATGTTACGACAATTGCTTTTCTGGCCCGTTCGTCAAGTGGTTAAGACACCACCCTTTCACGGTGGGTTCATGGGTTCGAATCCCGTACGGGTCATTGTTTTACTTGATTTTTTATGAGCCATGTATTAGAATGTAATGGTGTTTTTAATGGCTTGTTCAAAATTATATGGAGGATTAGCTCAGCTGGGAGAGCGTCTGCCTTACAAGCAGAGGGTCATAGGTTCGAGCCCTATATCCTCCACCATATCATCGCGGGGTGGAGCAGTCTGGTAGCTCGTCGGGCTCATAACCCGAAGGTCGTAGGTTCAAATCCTGCCCCCGCAATTGTGGATCCGTGGTGTAGGGGTTAACATGCCTGCCTGTCACGCAGGAGATCGGCGGTTCAAATCCGCTCGGATCCGCCATTTTATTTTGTTTTTTTACAACATAGGCTGTTCACTTAATATTGTCAGCATTTGTTTTTTACATAATGGCTCGGTAGCTCAGTCGGTAGAGCAGAGGACTGAAAATCCTCGTGTCGGTGGTTCGATTCCGCCTCGAGCCACCATTTGTTCGTGCCGATCTAGCTCAATTGGTAGAGCAACTGACTTGTAATCAGTAGGTTGGGGGTTCAAGTCCTCTGATCGGCACCATTATATTTTATACAATAGATGCCAATATCTATTCCTTATATTTTATTTATTATTGTGGAGGGATAGCGAAGAGGCTAAACGCGACGGACTGTAAATCCGTTCCCTACGGGTTCGAAGGTTCGAATCCTTCTCCCTCCATTTACATATTATAGGGGTATAGTTTAAAGGTAGAACAGAGGTCTCCAAAACCTCCAGTGTGGGTTCAATTCCTACTACCCCTGTTTTTAATCATTATGGCGGTTATGGTGAAGTGGTTAACACACCGGATTGTGGTTCCGGCACGCGTGGGTTCGATCCCCACTAATCGCCCCATAAATTTTGGCCCATGGCCAAGCGGTAAGGCAACGGCTTTTGGTGCCGTGATGCGCTGGTTCGAATCCAGCTGGGCCAATTTAATGCGGAAGTAGTTCAGTGATAGAACATCACCTTGCCATGGTGGGGGTCGCGGGTTTGAATCCCGTCTTCCGCTCCATTATTATGGCGGCATAGCCAAGCGGTAAGGCACGGGTCTGCAAAACCCTTATCCCCGGTTCGATTCCGGGTGTCGCCTCCATTTACTTACTTTTACTGCCATTATTTTTTATTGTGCCGGTGTGGCGGAATTGGCAGACGCGCATGACTCAAAATCATGTTCCTTCGGGAGTGTCGGTTCGACCCCGACCACCGGTATCAGTGTTTTTGACGAAAAAGGCATCTCAGAAATTTCTGAGATGCCTTTTTGTTTCATTGAGAAACCAACTAAACTTCTTGTAAAAAGATTTCCAACTGCTCATTCCTTTTACCCCTGCTTGACCCTTAATTTTCGAACTTCAAGCCTCCATAAAATTCACGAAATTTCAGTTTAATTATGCGCTATATTGGGGCAGAAAACTCAATTTTTACATTTAGATTAAACTTGTGAATAGACCTTTCAAAATAAATGAATCGTGCTAAACTAAGCATTTGTGAGGCCATTTTAAAGGAAAATATTCCAGTTTAGGTTGATCTCAAGTAAAGATAGAAATGCTTAAGGGATGAAAGGTGATTGTTGATATGGTGTCAACTACTAAGCGGCGGATTACATGGGTAGATATAGCAAAGGCACTGGGAATCATTGCGGTTGTATTCGGGCATGCCATTGATTCTGAGCGCGATATTCGTTCTTTTGATCTTGTTTATGATGCCATTTATTGGTGGCATATGCCGCTCTTTTTTATTATCGGAGGCTTCTTTTTAAAACCGCTTTCTCATAATTGGGAAGCAATTCGCCACTTTTGGTCTCGTCGCTGCAAACCATTAGTTGTTTCCTACTTCCTAATGGGAAGCATTTTAATTATGCTTAGCCATTTTGTCCGTAATCAGGACTGGTCGTACACCGCTTTCTATTTTGTCCGCCTGGTTTACGGTGGAAGGACGCTTAATAATTATTTAAGCATTTTTTGGTTCATTAATGTCTATATTCTCACACTGATCGTGGTTATCGTTTTGATCACTTGGGTGCGTCCTGTGGTCTTACAATGGATCATCAGTCTGACTCTGTTTGCCATTGGAACAGTTCATCAGCAACCAGAGTTCCTAGGACACCCTTATTTCCCATGGGATGTCCAAGTCGTATTAATTACCACCACATATATGCTGGCCGGCTATTACGGGTTCAAATTGCTTCAGACTATGTCTCATAAATATATAACCCTTTTGGCCATTGGTATCTTTTATTTATTTCTTATTCACGATCAATTCACCAAGAAAATCAATTTCACATTATATCTGAAATCGGATAATCTAAATCATACGGGGCTGGCGTTGATTACACCGCTCATTTTATGCTTAGGGATTATACTCATCTCGCAAATACTGAGTGAACTTAAATATTTTCATTGGCTTGTTCTCTGGGGGCGTCATACGGTGCTGATTATGTTTTGGCATCGAGCACTGTTTGACTTGCCGGAAATCATGGGGCTCCCTGACCACTGGCTGTTAAAATGTCTGATGGGCTTATTAATCCCTATTATAGTCATGCTGGTATGGAAACAATTTACGAACTTTCTGATGCACCATCGCCCAAGACAGTATGCGAGCAGCTGATCCGGATCGAGTGAAAACATATCAACTACTGTAAAAAGTCAGTGCTTTGCATCAGTCAAAGCGCTGACTTTTTTGCTGCAACGAGTTCCGAAGTATCTCTAGTTTACGGGTTCTTCAGTATCGACTTTTTTGTATGATCAACACCTAGCAAATGCCATATTTTTAGAAAGTGTCCTTCTATTGCTGCGCCTTCAATCTGTGTTATAGTTGCGGTAATTAGTCCTTTTTTTAATTTGATTCAGTCGAAATGACGAAAACGTCGCACGATAAATGAAGCGAACAGGTGTGTAGTGTAATCATGATTCAACTAACAGAAAAAATAATTAAAGACTATTTTTCCCCGACCATCTATCAACGCGGCTATAACTATTACCTTGAAGGACGTGTGGAAAGCCTCTATTATGACTCGAACACCGATTCTTGGGAAGCGGAAATTGAAGGGACAGAGCAATATGTGGTCGATGTGTGCTTTGAAGGGCGATCGCTTATCTATGACTGCGACTGTCCGGCCGCTGAGCAATTTTCAACCCCTTGTAAGCATGTGGCGGCTGTTCTTCTGGAAATAAAAGAAGAGCAAGAAGAGGGGATGCGCGTATCGGGATATCATATGATCGCTCGTCTCAACAAGGATTTAACGGGCCAATTAATCGATACGTTTTCGCGCGTTCAACAGAAAGAATATGATCGGCAGCATGCTGATCGGAAACAGGTGATGCAAACTGAATGGACGATTGGCCTTCATTCATCATGGATCACCTTGCAGATGAAGACCGGCACCAAAAGACTGTATGTTGTCAAGAATATCAGGGACTTTATCACTGCCGTACTTAACCAAGATTCGTATACATTTACGAAAAAGTTTTCATATAGTCCCTCGGAGCATGGGTACACGCCTGAAGATCAGGCGGTTATTGATATGCTTGGTCAGCAGATGAGCTATAGAAATTACAGGATGATGCAGAACGCGTATACCGGAAGTTACTCGGGTGCCGATGACCGTCAATTCATTATTCCTCCAATGCTGTTTCCGAAGCTCCTGGACAAACTCCAATCCTGCTCCATTAATTTTGATAATGGCTTGTTAGGCGGGAATCAGATCACTGTACATGAAAATGAACGTCCATTTGAACTTCGTTTGGATGAGCGTTCGCAAGGCGATTATGAGGTGGACCTGTCCGATCTGGACGATGCTGAGTATCTCGATCAATATGGTTATCTTTTAAAAAATGGAGAATTATATCATCTTTCTTCCGATCAACAAGGGTTGGTTGGCGAACTCTTCTCGATTGTCAGCCGCTCCGGAATCACTACGCTGCCGATTAGAAAAGATCAGATTGAATCGTTTCTTTCTCACGCGGCACCCGGTTTGAAGAAAATCAGCGAACTGAAGATTGCGGATACGGTTTCAGAGCGCATCGCATGGCATCCGCTGCATGCGAAACTGCTGGTTGATCGTGAAGATGACCAATTGACTGTTCAGCTTGAATACCATTATGGACATGCGGTCGTGAAGCCCTTCGAACAAGATGAAGGCGCCGGGGCGGATGATCAGATCTTTATTCGCGATGCGGAAAAAGAACAAGTGATTATGGATATTATTGACTCCTCTTCGCTAAAAATCAGCGGGAATCAGCTGTATGCCGAGGGAGAGGAAGCCATCTACGATTTTCTATACGAGGACCTCCCGCAACTGGAAAATGTTGCGGAAATTCTTCTGACCAGTTCAGTCAGAACGCTTTTGATGCCAGACCAAAAGACCCCGTTTGCGAAAATTGATATGGATGACAGCGAAAATTGGCTCGATGTCCACTTCCAGCTTGATGGGATTGAAGAAGATGAGATTCAGAACATCCTTCAATCACTTGTTGAAAAGAAACGCTACTATCGTCTCCCGAACGGCACCTTTGTCCCATTAGAGGATGAGACGTTCGCGTCCGTCAAACAGATGCTGGACGAACTGAACATATCAAGGAAAGAGCTTCAGGATAATCAACTGAACGTGCCGATTTATCGCGGCGGGCAAATTGACTCAATCCTCGGTGACCAGCATGCATCCGTTGGCTTTGGCAAGGGATTTCGACGCTTTTTGAACCGACTGAAAAACCCGGAACTGATTGAATTTGATTTGCCCGATTCGCTCCATGCCGATCTCAGAGACTATCAATATTACGGCTATCAATGGTTGAAAACACTGGGAAATTACGGACTTGGCGGCATTTTGGCCGACGAGATGGGGCTGGGCAAGACAGTACAAAGTGTTGCGTTTCTTTTATCGGAAAAAGAAACGAAGTCCGATGTTCAACCGGTATTGATTGTTACGCCGGCATCATTGATTTACAACTGGAAAAATGAACTGACAAAATTCGCACCTGACCTAAATGCTGTCGTTGCATCAGGGACAGTGCTGGAACGGCAGGCCTTGCTTCAGCAAGAGCAGAAACCTGATATCTGGATCACTTCATACCAAACGCTGCGGCAGGACATTGACACTTATGAGAATGAAAAATTCAGTACGTTGATCCTTGACGAAGCGCAGACAATCAAAAATTTCAATACGAAGACAGCCCAAGCCGTTCGCAAAATTAAGGCAAGGAACCGCTTCGCATTGAGCGGAACACCGATTGAGAATTCGATTGATGAGCTTTGGTCGATTTTCCAGACGCTTCTACCCGGATTCTTCCCGAAGCTTTCAGAGTTTAAAAAGATGGATCAGGAAAAAATTGCACGAATGATCCGGCCATTCCTGCTTCGCCGCGTGAAGAAGGATGTTTTATCGGAGCTTCCTGACAAAATCGAAACCATTCAAAGCTCCGAACTGACAAAGGATCAGAAGGGGCTTTATCTGGCCTACCTTGAAAAAATTCAGAAGGAAACAAAGGATTCCCTTGAAAAGGAAGGATTTCAGAAGAGCCGAATCAAGATCCTTGCCGGACTCACTCGGCTGCGGCAAATTTGCTGCCATCCTGCCCTCTTTGTGGAAGACTATCATGGAGAATCCGGCAAGCTGGAGCAGCTCCTTGAAATGATCTCCGATTATCTTGAGAACGGCCGCAGAATTTTAATTTTTTCACAATTTACCAGCATGCTGGCCATTATCCGTACAGCTTTAGAGGAAAAAGGCTTGTCCTTTTTTTACCTAGACGGGCAGACCCCGGCAAAAGAACGCGTCAATATGGTGGAACAATTCAACCGAGGGGAGAACGCTGTATTCCTGCTCTCGCTCAAAGCGGGCAACACAGGACTGAATCTGACCGGCGCCGATACCGTGATTCTTTATGACTTGTGGTGGAACCCGGCGGTTGAGGATCAGGCAATCGGCAGAGCGCACCGTATCGGCCAGCGCAACGTCGTACAGGTTGTCCGTATGCTCACTCAAGGTACAATTGAAGAAAAAATACATGAACTGCAACAAAAGAAAAAGGATCTCATTGAAACGGTGGTAGAATCCGGTGATCAATCCCTGTCACGGATGTCCGAACAAGAAATTAAAGAGATTCTGAGTATCTGAGCAGGGTTAGAATACGTCTCAAAAATTTTGAAGGATGATGCTTGAAAATCGTTGTTATATCAATGATTTTCAAGCATTTTTTGATCCTGAAAATCATTCAATACGCATGCATGTGAAGATGGACGAAGCAGCAGCGAGCAGAAAAAAACGATACAGTCCAAAAAAGATTGGTACAATAACTGACCACTTTAAAACCGAACATACATTCCATGATATAATTATAGACAGGCAATAGATGATGCATATGAG
This sequence comes from Sporolactobacillus sp. STSJ-5, assembly GCF_024385605.1. Lineage (GTDB taxonomy): Bacteria > Bacillota > Bacilli > Bacillales > Sporolactobacillaceae > Sporolactobacillus. The sequence continues at coordinate 10,254 of NZ_JANFOJ010000019.1, forward strand.
CGGATGCGGTGACACCCTCAGAAAGGGGGTGGCGCCAATGACAGTATTTCAAGCGATGACACTTATGATTAGTTTTGGAGTGCTTATTTTGATGCTGTCAGACAGAAAGAAATAATCCGCCTCATATGCTCTTGCAGGAGCTGAGACGGATCGTTGTGAAAATACGCTATGTTGATGAAGCACAGCATCCGCTCTACGCGGATATTGCCATACCGTCAGTGCTCGCAGCACTGACGGATTTATTTTGCCTTAATCTACTATCATTATACACAGTTCGCCGGATTTAATGCAATGCACGTTTCTTCTCATCGCATCATGAAGCAAGTATATCAGTTGATCAGGACCTTGTTCAATTGGAGTAGAATGAAGCGGCAGCGAGCAGAATTAAACGGATACACTCCTAAAAAGATTGGCACAATAACTGACCGCTTGAAGAACCGAACGTACATTCTATGATATAATTACAAACAGGCAATAGATGATGCATATGAGCGGATGCGGTGACACCCTTGTGAAAGGGGGTGCAGCCAATGACAGTATTTGAAGCGATAACACTTATGATTAGTTTTGGAGTGCTTATCTTGATGCTGTCAGACAGAAAAAAATAATCCGCCTCATATGCTCTAGCCGGAGTTGAGACGGATTATCCCGTTGTGGTTGTGAAATTTCAGCATCGCTCCGCTCTACGCGGATATTGCTATTCCGTCAGTGTTCGAAGCACTGGCGGATTTATTTTACCTTGATCTACTATTATTATACACAGTTTGGAGAATTTAATGCAATCATTCGTTTGTTAGTTTGGAGAGTGATTAAAAGGCGCATCGCGCATTATTTAATAGATTTTCCAGTGCTGGCTTTAGGGTTGGAAAGGTGAATGTGAAACCTGCTTTGGTTAGCACCTGAGGGAGGACGTGCTGACCGTCAAGAATCATCGTGCTTTTTCGGTCAAGCGCGAGCTTTAGCACAACGGAAGGAACGGGAAGCCAATAGGGACGGTGAAGCACGGAAGATAACGGTGCAAGAAACTACTTAGAGATTATTGATGAAGAAAAAGCAAATAAGATTTATTCAAAAGAAAAATTTTGGCAAAAACTAGGTAGACATGCTAAAAAAGCAGGACTTAATGTTGTATATTTTGCACTTGTCTTATTTTTCATGGCAAAAAGTCCAAATGTTCCTGCTAAAGACAAGGCAATGATTATCGCCGGTCTAGCCTATTTTATACTTCCGATTGATGTAGTTCCTGATTTTATCCCGGTTGCAGGTTATTCGGATGATTTAGCTGTTTTGATTTTCATCATTGGTAAAGTTGCCTATTCAATAGATGAAGACTCAAAAAACAAAGCAAAAGAAGCGCTGAAGAAATGGTTTGGCGAGGATGTGGATGTCTCAAAATTAGATGCGCTATTATAATCGTATCTTTGAATGTGACGGATCTATTTGCGGAAATTCCGGAATACTCGGAGTTATTAATGAAAGAAAAAGTCAGAACTATTTAGGACAAGCTGGACTATCTAGCGTTAGATCGGAGAAATGTATCCGATTTGAAGCAGGCGAATAAGGTTCTGCATGACATGACTAATATAGATCCTTCAGATGTTGAAGTGTATTATATCGCCCAAATAGTTAATACACGAAGAGAAAAAACGATGCACAAAATACATGATACACATCTAAGTGTTTCATGTGTTTTTTTTATTAGTGGAAAAATCCTGTTATTTCAGCTCTTTTATACGATACACAAAAATTGGCATGTAGTTTGCTTGCCTTGTAATGTAGTGTAGGTATTCTCTGAGGAGTTTCAGTCTTTTCGAGGTTTGAAACCCAAATCATCAAAACGCTGCTGTGCACTCGGAAAATGCGAACGCTCGATACACACAAGGATTACTTATTCGGCAAAAGTGAAGGGGGATATGGGGTGTTTGGTCACACAAGAAATGATGGTGAATGATCATGGCGATGGATGTTCGTTTATTACGTATTGACAGTCGTTTGTTACATGGGCAAGTGAGTACGAATTGGGCAAAAGCCATCCCGTGCATCTCCTTAAACATGAAAGTAGGTGAGAAGGTTTCAGCACAGCAAATCGATCCAGCATGTCGAGTTTATGATGATTTGATTTTTGACTAGGAAAAGATTGATATGAAAGTGCCGCCAAGACAAAACGATTATGATATTCTACTTCTTTTAAATATTAGTTGGGAAAAGGGGGAATTCAATTGCAGTCTAAAAAGCGATCGGTAAAACGTATCTTTGCTATTCTAATGACGGTGATTCTTTCAATGTCTCTTTGGGCCTTTCAAGTACCAATAGCTCATGCAAGTGGTGTGAAGAGTGATTCTAATTATAAAGGGCATAATTCTTGGAACCAGCTGACAACCTCCAACGGTCTGGCAGCTGCTATTTACTCGGTTGGTCAGGGAAAAATGACTCGTTATCAGCGGCATATTTACAGCCATGTAGATGAAAACAGTACGACACCGAATTTCATGTGGGATTCTTATTTCGGTTATGGGGTGAACGGAGGCAAAGCCACTTGGTTGAACAGTGTGCCTGTTGATACGGCCAAATATGTAAACGGTACCAATATTGTTAAATCGACGCAACATAATGACGGTCTGAAATTTGACAGTTATTACTTCACTCCTTTTTCCGGAAAAAATCAATATCAGTCTTCTCTATTAGTGATGTTGGTGCGCGTGACCAATAATTCGAAAACGGATAAAAATGTTTCTGTCTTCTCTAACCAAAATATGCATCTGGGGACAGACTATGGAACGGCAAACGAACAAACCACACACAATCAAAAAGGCAATTACATTAAAGAATTTAATAGTAAGAATGGTAGTCTTGCGATCTATAAAAACCTGAATCTGGCGGGGGAACATTACGAAACCGGTTTAAGCGGATCGGAGAGCAATCCCTGGGCTGATGCCACAAATAACGGCAAACTGAATGATCAGATTGTCAGCCAGGGAAACGATATCACCACAGGATTTGAAAACCGGACGAATCAGCTGAGCGTTGGAAAGTCGAAATGGTACGGTGTGATTATCGGGTTGAATGAAGATGGTAATGAAAGTCATTTAAGCAGTGATGTTCTTGCTAATGCACAGATTGCTTTAAGCAGTACCCCTGAGGCTTTGCTGAAGCAGGAAGAAGACTGGTGGACCAAGTGGCACAGAACCGAGAAAATGCCGGCGGGTCTTTCAGCACAGGAACAACAGGTATACCGGCAGTCTACGGCAGTTTTGAAGATGTCTCAAAGTCGCGAGACAGGAGCATCTAATGGACAGGTATTAGCAAGCTTGATACCAGGGGAATGGAGTATTGCCTGGGCCCGCGACGGAAATTACTCGATCCAGGCACTAATCGCGTCCGGACATTATCAGGAGGCCCGTGCAGCACTTCAGTTCTTCTTTGATGCGCAGATGAAGAAGACAGAGGATGCTTCGGGAGAGAATTATTATCAAAAAAATTTCATAGAAAGTACAGATAAGGGCGCCCCAACTTATGGACTTGGTGTCAAACTAAGTAATAATTATCTGATTTCTGTATGCCGCTATTTTGGCAACGGCACGGAAGAATCAGACTGGAACAATAACGGGCCGAATATTGAATTTGACGGCTGGGGCTTGTTCTTATGGAGTGTTGATCAATATGTCCGTGCAACGGGTGATACACAATTCCTGAAAAGCAATCATCTCTCGAACTGGAACAAACTGACGAAGCAGGACGCAGACTTGCTGATTGAATTAATTCAACCGGAAAATGGTCTGATTCAGCCGGACTCCTCAATCTGGGAGGAACACTGGACCCCGTTCAACGTCTTAAAAACAGCACCATCGCGTCAACAATTCGCTTATACGAATATTACAGCATACCAAGGGTTGAAGTCAGCAGCCAACCTGGCAAAATTAATGGGCAAGGATCAGCTTGAAAAGAAATACAGTAAAGCGGCTTCTTCTATTAAAGATGCTGTCAAGAAACAGCTTGTTGTCCCTGAGAACGGGTACCGTACAATCGCATCGTCACTTGAGAGAAAAGGCGATTCAGTATATCAAAATGACGCGTCAACGGTTGAAGCGATCAACTTCGGCATGGTCAACCCGAAATCAAATCTGGCATCAGGCATGATCAAAGCGTACAACCAGAACCTGCGTATTCTAACGGGGAGCACTCCTGGGTATAAGCGGGATCAAGATGGTGACCTCTATGATTCCAGAGAATGGGGATTTATTGATTTAAGAATTGCAGGTGCCTTATCGAAAATGGGCAGAAATAGTGAGGCAAAGACACTCCTTAACTGGATGACCAGCCAAGCAACAAACAATTATAATCTGATTCCGGAATTGCTAGACTACAACACGCAGGATTATGCCGGATCCGTTCCGATGGGCGGATTCGGATCAGGTTCCTATATCCTGGGAATCAATGATTATTACCATCAACAGAAGAAGTAGAGTACTAGCGTTGATGAAGTTTGCGCCCAACTTATTAAGAATGTGAAAGATAAGGCGGCATCTGTAACTCCGTGACCTTGGGCAACAAATGAAAAGATCGATGAATGGCTTTCATGGTTGTCCAGTAGTTCAGACAACAACAAAATGTTATCAAACAATCTTGAGTGTAGTCCACATCTTTAACCAGGTGTGGACTATTTGTCGCTTACGTCTTATAACAGAGGGTTTTACAGCCGCGACAACATCAATGCTCTATCAGGATCTTGCAGTAAAGATATCGTTGAAAAAGCATCAGGCAACCTAAAGGACCGACTAAACTCCCGAAGAATGCAGGTTTCCACTGAATTAGCGTTGAATGGAAAGCTTTTCGTTGAGTTTATTGCACTTATTAACTTATCCTCTGTTTAGTTAGGAATATGGTTAATTGAGGAGTATAAAAACCTTTTAACTGAATACAATGATTAACGAAATTGACAAATCGTTAATCGAGCTTAAAATGGAGGTAAAGGAGATGATACAATTGCCATCAGCTATTTTGGATAAAACGAAAGAAGAAATTGAGCGCGGAGTTCATGGTCAAGATGCTGATACTGTGTATGAAGCCTTGGAAGGGGTATTTTCTACTTTAATACTTAAATTTCAACGCATATATAGCAAACGAATTTTAAGTATCATTGTAGATACCCAAGAAATGATTGATACATTTAAAACTTATCGTCTACCTCTACAAGCACAAAAACTGGAGATGCTGGTTGAATGGAGGAATCATTTTGCTGCATCCAATTCCAATAGCTCTGATGTCGAATTTGGCAAACTTAAAATTGACCTGGAATTTTTGTTTCTGGAATTCGGTGGTAAACAAATAAGTTTTGAATACAAAGAAGCTTATCTCTTAACACCAAAAGAAGCAGAAAAAGAATTAAACATATCTAATGTAACGTTTAGTAAATATGTTGGGAACGGTCTGGAGATAGCAGATACAACACATCACAAAAAAGTTCCAAAATTTGTTGTTGAGCTTTGGAATGATCCTAGTTATTGTTTTAAGATGCAAATGATCTATCAAAAAAAGAAATCAATAATTCAGGCTCCGGAAGAACGATTAACAGAACTAGATGAAGAAATAGTTGCCTTGCAAAGGAAGTATCACTGCGAGCATTATTTGGATGCTTTTAAGGACTACGATGGCGATGAGATGGACGATCCAACTGATTATTGGAACTGGCAGGACCTGGAGGAAGAGCGATCACAAATACTAAGGAATATTAAAGAAAAATAACATGGATATTCCTAACATAAATCAGTCATTGTTAAGTCCGGCAAACATCTATGACATACTCAAAAAATACAGTGATCTATTTCAAGAATATCCGATGTACCCACAATGCCATACACAAGTGGTTAAGTATAAAACAAGCGGACTTGAAGGATGGCTTCCGTTAAAAGAGCATAGTACTTATGGAATAACTAGAATTCATTTTGTAGAAAAATATGATCATGCTGGGTATGTAAGAAGATATAATTACGAGTGTAAATGCTTTTATCCAATACAAGGTATTCAACAAAGCCACATCATTAGTTGGGGAAACGACCCGCATAATGCTCCTAATACCGATCCTTCTTTAATAACAAAAACCGAACCACACCATTGCCATTACTGTAAAGATAACAGACGACTTAGAAGAGAGAATTGTACTGTTCGATCTTTAGAAAGAGCATTTACATTTGTTGCCTACTACATTAGAAATGATATTTCATACGATCATGACAATCCTTTCTTGAGATAAAAGGATGGAAATAAAAGAAAAAAGAATAAAAGGCAACAGTGATTCAGATCGGGAATTGCTGTTGCCTTTTCATTATGTCTATTGGTGTTTTTGCAAATAATTCAATTTATTGAAGGAATTTTACCATTTATTGTCGAAATTTGGTTCTAAAGATACATAACAATTCAGCTTATTTCCGAACACTTATTGAGGCGTTGATACCAATGAAAATGTACGTTGGAATTACGGACTTTGATTGGTTTAAGACATTAAAAAAGGCAAACTGTGATAACTGAATTTAATAACTTGGAGGGCAAGACTATGGATGACAACAGTGCAAAACAATATTTAGAGATTATGGATGAAGAAAAAACGAAAAAGATTTATTCAAAGGAAAAATTTTGGCGAAAACTAGCTGGACATGCTAAAAAGGCAGGACTTAATGTTGTATACTTTGCACTTGTCTTATTTTTCATGACAAAAAGTCCCAATGTGCCTACTAAAGACAAGGCAATGATTATCGCCGGCCTAGCCTATTTAATAACTCCAATTGATGTTGTTCCTGATTTTATCCCGGTTGCAGGATATTCGGACGATTTGGCTGTTTTGATTTTCATAATTGGTAAAGTTGCTTATTTAATCGATGATGACTCAAAAAACAAAGCAAAAGAAGCGCTGAAAAAATGGTTTGGCGAGGATGTTGATGTCTCAAAATTAGATGTGATATTATAATCATTTGTTTGTATTTGACGGATCTATTTGCCGAGATATTCATTTGGAGACCGACATATAGAAAATATCCATCCATTATAGTAGATGGGTATTTTTATGCTTGCAGACATTCATCATAAAATTACCAAAGACGGAAGCAAGTACCTAAAAAAGATTGGCACAATAACTGACCACTTGAGGAGTCGAACATACATACTATGATATGATTTTAGACAGGCAATAGATGATGCATATGAGCGGATGCGGTGACACCCTTGTGAAAGGGGGTGCGGCCAATGACAGTATTTGAAGCGATAACACTTATGATTAGTTTTGGCGTGCTTATCTTGATGCTGTCAGACAGAAAAAAATAATCCGCCTCATATGCTCTGACAGAAGCTGAGACGGATTACCGTAAATAAGTAATTCAGTTATAGGCACTGCATCCGCTCTACGCGGATATTGCCATGCCGTCAGTGTTCGAAGCACTGGCGGATTTATTTTGCCTTGATTTAATATTATTATACACAGTTTGTGCGATTTAATGCAATGCATTTTATCTTCTCATAACACCATTAATCCAGGCCGGTGTTCAATTGGAATTTCCAGCATCGTAGGGACGAGGAATCCTTCTGGCGGATCGACTATATGTCATTCACCACTGCTTTGTCTCGGTGTTTCACCTTTCAAAAAATACAGTGATCTAATGCTTATTCGTAAATAGTTCGTTTATGCCAGTATCCACCTGTTATAGCAGGTAGGGGTTCTGTTATTAATCAATTAATTTCTATTTCCGCCATAATCCTTTATAACACAGGCTGTCTATTCGTTTATTGGATGATAATTATGTCATGTGCCATCTATTTATGACTATAACATTGATTTACAGTGCAACACTTTCCACATATAAAATTCCGGGGTCAAAGTCAACTTGGTTTTCAAATGCAATGGTACGCGCTTCGTTGTCGATTTTCACGCTTTGAAAAAGTTTTGGATCCGTTAAAATCTCATTAACGATTCCTTTCGAACCATTTAAAAAGGTTTTTAGATCAATGATCCTGCATTCGCGGTAATTAAAGATAAGTAAAAGGCGGGCATCCTTAAGTGGGAGAACGTCGGTAATGATCTTGTCATCGTTAGAACAAGTCTTATATCGCTTTAGCGATAACTCTAAAAATCTAGCCATAACAAATTTAATGACTTTCAGCTCTTTAGAAGTGGTAGATTTTTCTGTGAGAGATGATATTGAGCGGAACATTTCTTTTTCATCGGTGGTTAAATATTCGATCGGTTTAAATTTGTCGCCGGATGTTTCCTCATTTTGTTCCTTTTTCTTATGGAAAAAATGAAACATGAGTTCACCTCATTCTCTGATTTGCTTTCCCCAACTAAATTTTAATTCTTTTTCTAGTTTAATAGTTTTGTTGCGATAATACGAATGGAATTCAAAAATTTTTTCGGTTCTTCATTTTCTGTAATTATTGAAGGAAATTTACCATTTATTGTCGAATGTTGATCAGCAATAGACGCAATATAAAAAGGGGGAGCACCTTGCAGACAGATTTAATGGCTCAAAGTTATTTTAAACACGCTTCTACATTCAATAATACCTTTTCTAAACAATGGTCGTTTGTTACTTTTGAAGATGCCGGTGAAGAATGGAAAAAGAGTGGCAAATTTCACTGTCAATGCGGAAGAACATTAAAATATCGTTATACTTTAAAGTATGAGGGATCACTTGACGATCTGTCACATTTTATCTCAAGTGATGAAAAAAAAGAGATTGCGAAAAATGGAAATCTAATTTATTTCGGTGAAACCTGTTTTGGACATAAGATTTTAGGCCTATCAGAGGGCAAATCAGAAAAACTAACAAAATCCGTTCAACATATACGCCATTTAGCTCAAAAATACACCGATGATGAAGAGTTAAAGAAAGCACTTCAAGCACAAAGAAGTTTAATTAAAGCTCTCCGCGCGGTACACGCAGAGATACCGGCTGAAGCTGAATTAATGGACAATCAAGGCATACCTTTAATGAAAGATCAGATGAGAGCGTTAGATGCGATACATCAGGACTATTTAAAAAAACAAATGAAAAAAGAAACTCCGGTCGTGGATCCTCTTGATCAACCAGATCACTCTTGGAGCGATCTGCAAAAATTTGCAGAGGGAATAGACAAGCAGGATAAACCTGAAAATCAACAAACCTCAATTGCTCCGATTTCAATGATTGCCAAAGATAACGATTTTCAAATGAAGATGAAGTCGACCTATGACCAACTTCCTTTTAACAGTGCAATAAGCGCGGTAGAGACTTCTTTTGAAATTGAAAGAAAATGTACGAAAAGCTATGGCTACTTCTCTTCCGGCAAGCCAAGGGTATACACAGAATTACTCGTACTCTTACTGAGCTTGAAGGGCAGAGGTCAAATACAAATGATTAGCGGCGATACAAACGATTTCGTTTTTAAGAAAATCGGTGATGAAAGGCAATGAATAGGTATTTGGCAGATTGTTCGATAAAAGTGAAAAATAGAATATCTACTAATGATGCTGAACAGACTTACCTTATTTCCATATAACAATCTTGTGATTAGTAGATTTCACTAAAGTGCAGGATATTTGGTAAATTTGTTGCAAAAAAGATGAGTACATAAAAAAGGGGCCAAGCTATGCTTGCAGAAATTCATCATAAAATTGCCAAAGACGGAAGCAATCTATCCGAACGCCTTGAAGACAATTTAACAAGTGACTTTTTTGGTGCGATTCGCTATCTGCCTTTTGAACAAGGGATGCGGGAAGTGCTGCTGACTGCAGAATTTGATGATCATCAGTTGATGGTGAACTGGTCAAACAGGGTTCAATCATTTCAAGGCTATCCATTTCGCTATCGTTTTTGGCATAAAATTGGATCGGATGAAATTGACTTGCTTTTGATCGGTGACGATCTCGTGATCGGTATCGAAGTTAAATTATATAGCGGACTGTCCTCTGAAGATGAGGAGATAGATCCGAAAATTGACTACGAAACGAGCAAAAACCAATTAGCACGTTATTCCGCGATGATGGAGAAAAATTTTCAAAGTAAGAAAGATAAGTATTTACTCTTTGTTGCGCCATATCAAACAATGAGCTCGGTAAAAGCGCGTATGCAAAGCGGATCAATCATTTCTCCTGATGTTCAGCTTGGCTTCATGAATTGGCAGGACATTCATCAACGGTTAGAGTCCCTGCACTTGGATTCTGTTAATAAGAGTGCACAGTTGATTCTAACTGATCTTAGAAACCTACTAAAAGCAAAGGAACTTGTTCACTTTCATGGCTTTCAATCAGCTTTATCCCCAATAATCAGCAGCAGTAGTTATTCATTTAGTGGAAAGTGGCTATGGCCAGATCAACAAATAACGGAGGGAAAGTATTATGTCTTCAATCATTGAAAAGGGAAAAAATATTACCAATGCAGTGATGGTGCTAAAGGAGACTTATAAAAGTATAAACCTGTTACTCGACGAGCTTGATCGCGTTAGCAAAAGATCCGGATACATGTCAATTACGCCTAGGTTTTTAAGAAAGCGGTCAGACGCTAACTTCAATGGTTGGTTAACAAGTGATTTCATCAAACTTTATCAGTGGGAAGATGATCCAGAATTGCCTCATTTAAAAAGTATGAAGGATGGATTGATTTATGGGGTTGAAGTTGATTTGGATTCAGAAGACTATCCAACGATTGGTTTAAATATTTATAATTTTGATTTATCGAATTGGACAACTCATCCTTCAGTATCTGATTATAATCTTTATTGGGATCCTTTTAGAGATGATGTTCATTTTAACATCAACACAGACGAGAAGGAATTGTTCTATTCCAGTGAAACCAAAGAAAAATATATATCTAATTATTCATATCTAAAGCGCTCTGTCTCAAAAGTGATACCGCTCCTATCCATCTCATCATCGGAAGACATTAAAGAAAAGATTTTTGAAGGATTTAAAGATGTTCATTTTCCAAATTAATACATGGGAAATACAATAATAAAAATCTAAAGCACCCACTTATTAGTCTAATAAGCGAGTGAATATGTTTTTTAGTTTTTTAATGAGGTGGTGGGCGGAATGAGTGTAAAGAATTTTGTTGAAAAATTAGCCTCTTATCAAACAAATAATCGTTCATTCAATCAGTATAGTTACGATTATGAGCTTGGCGGGTCCATTCGTCGTAATCTACTCATCTATCTTGAAGAAATGCGAAATATTGGCTATCATACACTTCTCGTTGGAGAGGCACCGGGTTATCATGGTTGCAGATGGTCGGGTATTCCGTTTACAAGTGAACGAATCATTGAAGAACGTCGAGCACCGTTATTTATTTCTAAACAAGGCTTCTACGTATCTTCGCATGTTCATGCTGAACAAACAGCATCAATAATCTGGGAAACGTTAAATGAGCTTAATCTTTATCCACTTATGTGGAATGCCTATCCTTTTCATCCTTATCAATCAAATGATCCGACGAAGAATAGAAAACCTACGATTGAAGAATTAAAATCAGGTCAGGTGTTTCTTGAAGAACTGATTGAGCTTTTTGAAATCGAAACAGTCATTGCTATCGGAAGAAAAGCTGAGGATACGCTTCGTACAATAGGAATTAATTGTCATGAAGTCCGCCATCCCTCCCATGGCGGAAAACAACAGTTTATTCAAGGAATGAGAACCTATCTGGGATAAAAGATTCCAGAACTTTGTTCAATGAAGATTTCTAGATTTAAGTGGCTTAATAAGATCCTGAAAAATAGAGGAAGAAGGGGAGAGAAGATGGATTTTAAGCAATACCTGATTAATAGACAATCATTATTAAACAAAGGCAAGAAAATAGGAGAAGTATCTGCCAAGCAATACAATAATCGTCTTGAAAATTTAAAAAGGAAAGGCATATATAACGGAGAAGAGCGATTGACTGAATCTACGGTGGAGCAGATCAATGATCTATACGCAGATAAAACAAATGAGTATGAAAGAACAATTAACTATTACATTGAGTTCAGACACTACCTGAGAAACCATTGATAAAATTAATGGAAAAAGTTCATATTTTTAGCTCCTTATAAAGGCGATGATACCAATGAAAATGTACGTTGGGATTACGGACTTTGATTGGTTTCAAACGCTAAAACAGGCAAACTGTGATGAGGTAAACTTTTGGAAGCCTGGCGGTCGTACAAATTTTAAAGCTTTAAATGAAGGGGATTTGTTTTTATTCAAGGCGCATAGTCCGAGGAATTATATCGTTGGTGGCGGCTTCTTTTTAAAATTCTCCATTCTGCCAGCCTCACTCGCGTGGGTTGCGTTTGGCATTGCAAATGGTACGACAAGTTTAATGGCACTTAATGAACGGATCTATAAATACAAAAGAACGAACCGCTTATCTGATCCTGATCCGCAAATTGGCTGTATCATTCTTTCAATGCCCTTCTATTTTGATGAAAAGGATTGGATTCCCCAACCCGAAAACTGGAGCAACAGTATCGTACAAGGAAAAACCTATCAAACAACTGAGTCGATTGGTCGATCACTGTTCGAGCAAGTTCAGGATCGGTTAAAAAATAGAGATGCCATTCAGTCGTTTATCGTTAAGGAGGATCCTTTAACTAATCGGTACGGTAAAGAGCGATTAATCAAACCACGTGTCGGTCAAGGTGCCTTTAAAGTGCTGATTGCGGATGCCTATCATAGAAGGTGCGCTATAACTGGCGAAAAAACTCTGCCGGTACTCGAGGCAGCACATATTAAACCGTACAGTATGAACGGTCCTCATGAGATAAAAAATGGCTTGCTGCTTAGAAGCGACTTTCACACTTTATTTGACCGTGGTTATATCACTATTGATCAGACACTTAATGTAGAAGTCAGCCATCATATTAAAGAAGACTTCGGTAATGGCAAAGAATATTATGCTTTTAATGGCAGTAAATTGGCCGTTGTGCCTGAACGCGGCGACCAGCTGCCGGATCGGCATTACTTAGAGTGGCATAATGGGAATGTGTATTTGGGGTAGTAAGTACATACAGCATTGCATTAAAAACAGATGAATGATCTTCATCTAGAAATGTTGAAAGGTCAACAAGGAAATATATCATTAAACTCTTATCAAGGTATAATAATACTAAAGTAATCTAACTAATGAAGGGTTTGATAATATATGGCTCGAAGTCAACTTTTAAAAGATGTCGTAAGTGGAAAAGAAAATATTGAAAATGTTTTATTAAGGTTAAAAGTCATATTAACTGATTTAGAAAATGAATCAATCATCAATTGGGTTAATGGGGAGCTACGGGGCTATAAAGAAAACGAGGATATACCAGCATATAGGAAACTTCGAGGAAATCCAATGGGTACATATATTCTAAATTACAACGTGAAATATACTAATGCTCAGGTTCCATTAGAGCCGTTAATCTCACAAGCAAGTATTGATAAACTCAGAACATTAAATGTAAGGGAAAGTATTGTCGCTATACAAGATATTTTGTCAGGGGAAAACCGAGAAAATTTTGGGAAATTGATTCCAACCATATTTTGCCATTCTATTTCAACTGAAGAACTTCAAATTGCAAGTATGAGAATACGATTTTCATCCAATCAATTAGAAAACATTGTATTTAATGTGAAAGCTAAATTACTTGATATAATAATGGAGCTTGAGAATAAGTTTGTAGATCTAGATGAGTTAGATATAGAAACACAAGTTGCCAAAGACAACGCCAAAAAAGAACAAGTAGTATATAACATAGAGAAAATAATATTCGATGATTCACTACGGGTTGGAAATAAAAATAAAATAAGCAAATCAAGACTTGGTAATCTATTCGGTGGTGGGCAAAAGTGAGCATTAGGATCGGGAACAAAAACAAAATCAAAAACTCAACAATAGGTAATCAATTTAATGTTGTGACTGAAAAAAGCAATGAACCAGTTGAGAATAAAAAATTTGCTGAAAAACATCCAATTGTAATTTCCTTTTTCATTTCAATAATCACTGGGGTTATTTTACTTTTTTCATTTTGGAAAACTATTGTAACAACAATTGAAAGCCTTTTTAAATAAAATAAATAAGTTGCATGTAAAATTAATGAATTAATAAAAATGGCTTCGTTAAGTTATTGGGGTATCAAATGGCGAACATGAAAAATATTTATACAAGTATGGATGATTGTATAGAAAGTAAGGACTTGCTATACAAGTAGATGTAATAGGGGGATTAAATAAATGAGTGAGGTTATAAGCTCAAATGAACAGCTCATTAGAAAAATAATTGAGGTTCTAAGAGAAAAAAGTGGAAGAACCATTAACATTATAAACGATAAATTAACCCTATCAATGTTTGCAGAGTTATCTAAAAGTCTTAAGAATGTTAATCAAATTAATTTTGCTATTCGTAACACGACTTATATACCTGCTGTGCATGAGCTTCCCCGCGAATTTGAGATTGAAAACAATCTGACCAACGATCTTCTTTTCAACTCTTATGATATTGTTCAGAAAAACAAACTGAAACATTTTTCAAGAGCCAAGTCCATGCATGATTTTATTAAACATCACGTTAATGTGAGAAAGGTAAGAAAACCAGATATGGTTAAAGGCAATATCATTATGATCGATGATGCTATTGCCATTCATGGAACATCCTCTCTAGAAGTGTCGAGAAAGACCAAAGTGGGTGAACTTGCACCAATCGACTTTAATTCCTCTGTTACCGAAAAAGCACAGTTAGAGTACTTTAATCGTTTGTTCAATACTGTTTGGAATAATAACGATTATACCGTGGATTATAAGGAACAATTGTTAGAAAGCCTTAACTATGTTTATAAAAATTACTCGCCTGAATTTCTATATTATTTTACTTTGAAAGAGATTTTCAGCAATCAGCTGGATAGCGGGATTGAGCGTTTTGAAAAAGATCGAACGGGCTTTAAAAAATCTGTAATTTGGAATAGTCTTTACGAATTTCAGAAAGACGCTGTCGTATCTGCAATTCAGAAAATCAATAAATATAACGGATGTATTATTGCTGATAGCGTGGGTCTGGGCAAGACCTTTGAAGCATTAGGTGTTGTTAAATATTTTGAACTACGAGAAGATAATGTATTAGTCCTTTGTCCGGCAAAGCTTTATGACAACTGGGATTCCTTTAAAAATCCTTATGTTGATAATACTTTTGTTAAGGATAACTTCAATTATAAAATTCTCTGTCATACGGATTTAACTAGGATCAAGGGGTATTCTCGGAGCGGAATTGACTTAACTCGCGTAAACTGGGGCAACTTTGATCTTGTGGTAATTGACGAATCCCATAATTTTCGGAACCGGAATGACGACTTGGATCATATAAGTCGTTATACAAAATTAATGAATGATATTATCAAAAAGGGTCACGGAACAAAAGTATTAATGCTCTCGGCAACTCCTGTAAACAATTCGTTAACGGATCTGAAAAACCAAATCAGTATCATTACGGCTGACCAAGACGATGCATTTGAAGAATCGAAAATACCGAGCATTTCAAATTTATTAAGAAAAACGCAAAAGGAATTAAATACATGGGTAGAGACAAAAGATCGGAATAAAAATGAGCTTTTGGACAAACTTCCTGCAGATTTTTATAAATTGCTAGAAATGCTGACTATTTCTCGAAGTAGGAAACACATAACTGATTATTATCGTGATAATAAGATGGGTAAGTTTCCAGAAAAAATGTCTCCAGAGACATATCACCCGGAAATAGACACTGAGGGTTATCTGTTAAACTTTGATGAAACAAATGAAATACTTGAATATGTAAAGCTTGCTGTATACTCCCCTATGAAATACATTAAGTCGGAGTGTAGGGCGTATTACCGTGAGAAATTTCAGACCGTTTACGGAGACAGGGTCGTATTTTACCATGAAAATCGTGAATTAATTGCAGCCCGGCTTCATCGTTTTAATTTGTTCAAACGATTGGAAAGCTCGACGTTTGCCTTTAAAGAAACAATTCGTAGATTAATTGCTCGTATCGATAGTTATATAGCAACTCTATCAGAAAGTAAAACTGGAAAGGTAGAACTGGAGGGTGAAAAAATCACTGAAGATGATATGACTTTGGATTACAAATACGAAATCAAAGTTGAGCATTTGTTAGTTGGTGATTTTTTGGAAGACCTGTATTACGACAAAGGAATCTTAGATAACTTATACAAAGATATTGAAGAGGTTCTACATGGAACCAGAGATGCTAAACTCAAACAGTTAGAAGAAATTATTATAAAAAAAATTATTAAGACTCCCTATAATGAGGGAAATCGAAAAATGCTCATTTTTTCTGCATTTGCTGACACAGCGAACTATCTATATGACAGTATTGCGACAGAATTGTCTCATCACGGAATTAATGTAGCGTGTATCACGGGATCCAGTGATCCAAGATCCACGATGAAAAAAGTTCGCTGTGAATTTAATACTGTGCTGCGACATTTTTCTCCTCTTTCAAAAACAGGGAAAGTTCTTCCTAGGCAGGATCAAATTGATGTCTTGATTGCCACAGATTGTATCTCGGAAGGGCAGAACTTACAGGATTGTGACACGGTAATTAATTACGACATACAGTGGAACCCTGTTGTTCTCATCCAACGTTTTGGAAGAATTGATCGTATTGGTAGTAAAAATAAACGAATTGCTATGATTAACTTTTTCCCTAATATGGCATTGAATAATTATTTGCAACTTGAGCAAAGGGTGAAAGGTAAAATGACAGCAGTCAACTTAACAGCGACTGGTGAAGAAGATTTCCTTTCACCTGAAATGAATGACTTTTTGTTTCGTAAGAAGCAGCTTGAACGGTTGCAAAAAGAAGTTATTGAAATTGAGGAATTGAATGATAGTATTTCGTTAACAGATTTGAATATGAATGATTATATTTATGAATTATCCACTTATATTAAAGAAAATCCAGAAATAATGCGGATTCCAACAGGCGTTCATTCAGTTACATACGGCGAAAAGAAAGGGTGTATTTTCAGTTTTAAACACCAAAACGCCAATGCCAAACCAAACAGTGAAAGCTCACTTTATCCTTACTATATTATGTATATTAGTAATGATGGGGAAATTTATTATGGTAGTATCAACGCTCGTGAAGCACTTAAAGAATTTAGAAAGATAGCATATGGAAAGTCAAAGCCTGTTCTGGAACTGTTTAAAAATTTTGGTAAAAAAACTAGGAATGCCGAAGATATGTCCTTCTATTCGCAACTCTTGAATAAAGCGATACTCTCCATTCAAGGAAACGAAGACAAGAAAGCAGAAACTTCGGTGTTCGATTTTGGCGGTTATAACAATGAATTTGCAAATTCCAGTACAGATGACTTCGAACTAATATCTTTCCTTGTTGTGGAATAAAAGGTGATACGATGTTATCAATACCCGATGAATACCAAATCAATAAGAAATTTGCTTTAAAAACTTTTCTCAGCAATAAACTGACTCCGAAGGAAAAAAAGCAATTCAGAGAAGTAGTGGAAGAGGTAGAACTTTCCTATCAAATCACTGGTGAAGGTATTCCATCTTTAATAGACGAAGAATTTAACTGTCAGGTGATTTTATTTTTTAGTATCAAAATAACCAATCTTAAAAAGGCTAGCTTTGTTGGAAATGTGATACAAAAGCTTGTAAAGCCTTTTTGCGTAATCAGATTTTATGACTATTCTAATAAAGAAATTTATTGTTTTTGTTACAAGAGGTTAAACAGCCAAGATCGAACTCAAATAGTTATAGAACACATGGTATATTCCTCATTAGCATCCACACAATTTGAAGACAAGTTTAATTTATTGATGAATGAAAATGTTGGGTTTGACAAGATACAAAATAAAAGCAACAAATTGGATTTCTATCTTGAAATGATGATAAAAACATTTATTATATCTAATCTCCAACTGTGGTCCGGGACAAAACAAATTCTTATGTCTAAGGTATGGTATAATCGGCCTGATATGATAGAACTTTATTCTCAATTTATGAGAATAGAGCAGTTAAAAAAAGAACAAAAATCTGCACTGACAGTGGTACAACATTCAAGGATAAATGGAGAATTGAAACGACTGTATAGTGAACTTAACAGATACATTGGGAGAGTTTAAAGGGGGCATAATAATGAACTTTGAAAAAATACATAAGGGTATATTTGATCCGATTAACGAGAATATTAAAAAACTCGCGGAACTATTTCCAGATGCAGTAAAGGATGGTCAAGTCGATTTTAAAGCATTGAAAAGTGAATTAGGACAATTTGAGCCAGTTAGTGACAATCTATCTGAACGCTATGAATTAGGATGGGCAGGAAAGGAAGCTGCCAAGAAAAATTCCGCAACAGATGTAGTCGGTAGAACATTAAAATATGTCCCAGAAGATAGCAAAAACCCTGATACTACAGAGAATCTCTACATTGAGGGTGACAATCTTGAAGTATTAAAGCTTCTTAGAAATAGCTACTATAACAAAGTAAAAATGATTTATATTGATCCTCCTTACAACACTGGAAACGATTTTGTTTATAATGATTATTTTACAGAAAATAAAAATGATAGTGATAAATTAGAAGGCGATATCAGTGAAGACGGTGAAAGGTTGATACTAAATCAAAAATCATCTAATAGATTTCATGCTAATTGGTTAAACATGATTTATCCAAGATTAAAAGTTGCAAAAGATTTGCTTACTGAAGATGGGACAATTTTTATTTCGATAGGTGAACAGGAAGTACATAACCTTCGAAATATGTGCAACGAAATTTTTGGCGAAGTAAACTTTATCGGATGTGCTGGAAGAATTTCCAAGAAGGCTAATAATCAAGGAGATTATTGGGCACCTAATTTTGATTATATTTTAACTTATGCAAAAAACAGAGAATTCTTAGCCCCATTTTTTGGGGGGGTAAATTATGATGCATATAAACTTGTAGAAGAGTATGGGGATAGAGAAGGGGAAAAGTATCAGCTTGTAAGATTGTATATGACAAGTTTAGACCCAATGAGAGGTTGCTCAAATCAAAGATACTACATAGAATGTCCTGATGGAAGCTTTGTAATTCCACCGGGTGAGGTATTTCCTGATGATTTTGAAGATGGGGCTATGGTTACTCCTAAGAGTGGAAAGGATAAAGTATGGAGATGGTCTCAAAAAACATACCTTGAAAACAAAGATAAAATTGTGGTTAAAAAGGTCTCGTCCTCTAACTTAGTAAATGAAAAAGGTGGGAAAACATTATGGAATGTTTTTACAAAAACCTATTTAAAAGATGTTATAAGTAAATCATCCGCTACCCCAAATAATTTTATTGAGAAGCATATAAATCAAATTGCTTCCCATGAATTAAAAAAGTTGGATATACCATTTGATTTTGCGAAACCGTCTTCGTTAATAAAATATTTATTAGAAATAAGCAGAGTGAGTGAGGAAGATATTGTATTGGATTTCTTCTCTGGTTCAGCATCAACTGCTGATGCAGTAATGCAGATGAACGCTTTGGATAGTGAAAAGCGAAAATTTATATTGATTCAACTTCCTGAACTTTACAATGAAAAAAGTGATGCTTTTAAAGCGGGATTTAAAAATATTTGTGAAATAGGGAAAGAGCGAATTCGCAGGGCTGGTGAGAAAATAAAAGAGGATAATAAAGATAAAGAAGATATTGGAAACCTTGATATAGGTTTTAAAGTTTTCAAAACAGCTGACACTAACATTCGCTGGTTTAATGAAGTAGGTAGGTCTGATGATTTTACCATTAAGGCAAGCATGATGTCTGATAAAGATAAACTTGACTTCAATCCATGGTATTCAGATCTTGATGTTGTATACGAAATACTTCTACGGCACAGAGATATTCCTCTTTCTACAAATGTAGAGAAATTATCATCAATTGGCAATCGAACCTACATGTTTGCGGATGCAGTAGTCGTTTGTCTTGAAGAAAACGTAACAGAAACGATTATTGATAATATTGCGGCGATTGAGCCAATGCCGATGAAAGTAATCTTCCGCGATAGTGCATTTGAAGACAATATATCCCTCAAGACGAACAGTATGCTGCGTCTTGAAGCACAGATGAAAAAGAACAGTGGGATTGAAAAAAAAGCATACAGAGTTGAGTTTATTTAAGGGGATGAAGCTATGCCGAATCATATTACCTTTCAATTTGACGATAATTTAGATTACCAAACGGAGGCCATAAAATCGGTAGTCGATCTTTTTTCTGGAGTAAGCCGTCAGAATGATGGGGTTATCTATCGAAATATCAACCGAGTGAGAAAAATTGGTGAGGGAGATCCTGTTCGTAATCCCCAGATTGTAAGGGAAGCTAGACTTTTAAAAAATCTTCGTGAAATGCAGCTTAGAAATAAGCTTATGATGGACAATGAGTTGAAAGATAAGAACTTTACAATTGAAATGGAAACAGGTACAGGAAAAACGTATGTATATTTACGAACCATACTTGAATTAAACAAAATTTATGGATTTACTAAATTTATGATTGTTGTCCCAAGCATTGCCATCCGTAAAGGTATTGAAAAAAGTATTGATATGTTACGGGAGCATTTTAAAGATATTTATGATGGACGGGACATAAAAAATAATTTTTTTGTCTATGATTCTAAAAACTTGCAAAAATTAAGCAGCAGCTTTGTCGGAACCAGGGATCTAAGTGTTGTGGTTATGAATATTCAAGCTTTTAATAAAAGCACGAACAAAATTCGCCAATCAGATGAATACGGCCAAATTATTTGGGAAGATATAAAGTATATAAATCCTATTATAATTATAGATGAACCGCAAAAAATTGAGGGTAGTGTAAAGAAAAAAAGTGCTTCCTTAGAAGCCATCGAAATGCTCCATCCATTATTTACCTTACGTTATTCGGCGACTCATAAACGGCTTTTTAATCAAGTTTATAAGTTGGATTCTTATGATGCTTATAAAAATGACTTGGTAAAGAAAATTCGAGTAAAAACGGTTCATGGCACGATACCTAAAGACTATCCTTACGTGAGGTATGTCGAATTTACAAAGGATTTATATGCTAAGATTGAGATATTTTCAGTTGAACAAGGCGGCGTTATACGCTTTAAGCAGTTTAAAGTCCGTGGCGGTGATTCTTTATACGAATGTTCAGGTAATCTCAAACAATATAAGAATATGTTTGTTCTGGAAGATCCGCACAAATTAAAAAAACTTAAGATCAGTAAATGGGACGAACGCTTAGAGCTTGCCATTGGTGAGAGCAATATGAATTTTGGTGAAGAAGAGACGATAAGAATCCAAATCCGTCTAGCCATCAAAAATCACTTAGAGAAACAATATGAACTTTTGAAGGCTGGATATAGCTTAAAGGTGTTAACTCTTTTTTTTATTGATGCGGTAAATAAGTTTAGAGATAATAATGCTGCTGATGGAAGAGGACAATATCTGCGGATTTTTGATGAGGAATATACCCAACTTATTACGGATCCCAAATGGGGCAAGGTCTTTAAAGAATATCGTGAATTATTTAAACAATACACAGATATTCAAAAAGTTCGTGAAGGTTATTTCGCTATTGACAAGCATAAAAATGCCGTTGAAATTGAAAACTGGGATACCATCATGGACGAACAGAAACTCAAAGCAAAATCACAAGAGGACATCGACAGAGGAATCGACCTAATACTGGATAAAAAAGACGAGCTGATCTCTTTTGATGAGCCACTAGCTTTCATCTTTTCACACTCTGCTCTTCGTGAAGGTTGGGATAATCCGAATGTGTTTACTTTATGTACCTTGAAAAAAAGTGGTTCCGATATCGCTAAAAAGCAAGAAATCGGAAGAGGATTAAGACTTCCAGTTGATAGTAATGGCAATCGTATTAAAAACAGTGATGTTAATGAATTAACTGTGGTTGCCAATGACTATTATGATCATTTTGCAGAGACCTTGCAGCAGGACTTCAATGAGAATTCAGGCTTTAATAAAGACGAAGTTACATATGATGTCATATATAATACGCTTAAGGAAGCTGGAATTCCTGATAGCAAGATAATGGAAGTTGCTGAGATTTTCAAGGCAGAGCTTATTCAACGTCGAATAATAAACGAAGCTGGAGTTTTGACAAAAGAAGCCAAACACATCGAAAGTATAGATTTTAATAATGAGATACTAAAAGAACATACTGTGATGATTAAGAAGAAATTTGTTGAGGAAATGCTTAAGAAGGGTACCAAAAAGATTCATATTAATAATGGGGATGAATCCCCTATTATAAACAGTAAAAACAGTTATGTTTCAGAAGATTACTTTAAAAAGCTCTTAAGAGAATTAAGTGAAAGAATGTCCAAAAGAACGTTGTATCAGGTGGATATTAATAGTGATGAATTCATTAATGCTTGTGTCTTTGAATTAAATGAAAAACTCAAATACAAGAATATAAAATTTGAGTATGTCATTGAATCAGGCAACGCAGATTTTGATGACTTGAGAAAATTTAAAATGTCAGAGGCCACGCCTCAGAAAATGTTTGAAGAACTAACAGGCATGGATACCCAAAAAAGTGAATTTGAGATAATCAATTACATTATGTATCACACCATGCTGCCTCGTCTTGCTATTTATAAAATAATCAAAGGTCTTGAGAAAGAAGACTTGCTGAGAAACCAGGATATACTTGATCAGGTGACTCAAGAAATAAAAAAGACTCTTACAGATTTTATGGCTACTGGCAATATTAAGTACGAAGTGATTGATGGGTATGTTTTTGAAGAATCAACCATTTTTGAAATGGAACAGATCGATCGGGTTATGCTTGATGATGCAACAAGTCTAGTATTCAAAACCAATGTTGATAATCGTAGAGCAATCAATATGTATTATAAATTCGACAGCAAAGGCGAATTAGAATTTGCAAAACGACTTGATATCGATGAGGATGTTCTTCTATATACTAAACTCAAAAAAGGCGGATTTGTGATTAACACTCCATACGGAGAGTACTCTCCTGATTGGGCAGTCATTCGAAAAGGGAACGAAAACATCGCTAGACTCTTCTTCATTGTAGAAACCAAGATTGATAAGGATGAAAAAGATTTGACCGATGTTGAAAAAGCAAAGATAAAGTGTGGAAAACTCCACTTTAAAGCTGTTGCTAATGATGTAGAATTCAAGCAGGCTAAGAACTATGATGATTTTTTGGAGAAAATTGGTGTAAAGTAGTTTGGTTTACTATTTGCTCAAGATTTAATAAGTAGATTCGAATAAGATTTGTTAATGGGGTTGATGAGATGTCTGGTTACAGACAAACATTACATGAACTTATGAGTCAATGGAGTGATCAACTACAGTTTGTTTTATCATCTGCAAAATTATTTGATATGGGGAATGAGAGCGAGGCAAAAAGATTAGCTACAAGTTTAAGAATACTATTTCATCATACTAGAAATTCAAATTCTCTATTAAATCAACTTAATAGAGAAAGAAACCTCTATCTTTATTCTTCAGGTAGTCTATATACTCCGTCGAATTTAGTAAGTTCTTGGGTTTTATTGCAGTTAGAATCATCAAAGAGTGGTCTCTATTATAGACCATTGAATGATAAGATATCTCAAAGAACATTTTTTCTAAGGTACGAAGACTGGTGGAATGAGATTATCTTTGACGACAAAGAAAGTGTATTTACAAGAAAGGACATAGTATGTTTTGTTTCTAACCAAGATGGAGGAGCGCATGTAGATCCTATTTTGAATGAGAAGTACGCGAAATTAACAAAATATAATTCGATCGGCTGGTCAGATAGTTTTGGACGGCCTGTTAACAATAATCCAGCATATAATGCGATTAGACAAATAGCAAATGAAATATTGATTTCAGAGAGTTACTTTCAGAAGGGTTCATACACTAGAAAAAGAGAAGAATCACATTATTTTGAGATGAGATTTATGGATGAATTAAGAAGATTTAAGTGGTCCACTACTGATATACAATATTCTAAAGAAACATTTGACATTGTTAATAAATATCGAAAAGAACCTAGAGAAGCTTATATTCATTCCTATCCAGATAATTCTAAGCTAGAGATACTACTATAGATCAACAATTGGATTAGTTAATATGTACTTTTAATTTTAATAATAACATTTTATTGGAATATGGAAACTGCATAGGAGCATAGAAAATGAATTTCGGTAAATCAATTCGTATTTTTCTAATCGAAGGAGATCCCAACGGCAGATGGGTTTGTGAGCTTTCGAATTGGACCGGCAAGGCTTATAAAATACCTCGCACACTGGTCAAAAGCAGTTCTGACCGACAAGAGCTCTCAAATACAGGCATATATTTTTTATTTGGAAAAAAGGATGAAGACGGTACGAATCAAGTTTACATTGGGGAGGCAGAAAACGTTCTTGAACGATTAAATCAACATCTTTTAAGTAAAGAATTCTGGACTGAGTGCATCGTTTTTATTAGTAAGGATAACAATCTGAATAAAGCCCATATAAAATATTTGGAGAATCGAATATATTCTTTAGCTAAAGATGCAAATAGATATCGATTGGTTAATGCGAATACCCCAACACAATCTTCATTGTCGGAATCGGATGGTGCAGAGATGGAGGAGTTCATTGAAAATGCAAAATTACTAATGAGCGTTTTAGGGCATAAAGTTCTTGAACCAGCCATTAGCAATCATAATATTCAAGAGAATAATGACTATTATTCTATTCGTGCTGCCCGTGGTGCAGACGCAAAGGGAAAACCTGTTGCAGATGGATTTGCTGTAACAAAAGGATCGACAGTTGCGGTTCATGTAGTGAGTTCCATGCCTTCTTCTTTAAAAAAGCTGCGTAATAAGCTCATATCTGAAGGTGCTATTGATGAAAATTATCGATTTACAGAGGATAGAATTTTTTCCAGCCCTTCATTAGCAGCGACGATTGTAATGGGTCGCAATGCAAATGGCAGAACAGAATGGAAAAACAAAGATGGACAAACTTTAAAATCCGTTGAAACTGAACCTTGATGCCTAGAGACGATTAAATGTGACTTTTCATTTTATGTGAGGTCAGTATCAAGCTTAGTTTCTATGATTCTAGTTGAATGGGAGATTAATAAAAATGCACGCATCTTCATCTCTTGAACAACAGAATATCGAGAAGTATATCTTTCAAATCATTTGCGATGAACTTGGGATTGATCTTGCAGCTAATCCGGTCGTTCCATGCGGGGATGCAACGATTCAGCCGGATTTTTATTCTGAAAAGCATGGAATTATTGGGGAAGTCTATGCGCATATTGGTTCGTTGAAACCGCCGCAAAAGAAGAAAATGTTGGCGGATATTTTAAAAATGCTTCTTTTAGAAAAGTTAACGAACCGAACATATCGAAAAATAATCGTGATCTGTGATGATGAGGTATTAAGAGCGATCACAGGGAAATCATGGGGATCGGCTTGTTTTAAAGCATTTGATGTTGAGATTATGAACGTTGATATAGGGGCGGAAAAACGAGAATTATTGATGGCGGCGCAAAAACGGCAATATCGTTGAACAAGCAGATCTGCTTAATATAGGCTTAACTTTTCTAGATCATTAGGTTCTGACATCTAAGGCACTTATCTGGATGGGAATAAGAATTTCGTTTATTCTAAGAGTAGAGAATGTGGGACAAGAACGTCTAGTCATTCAGATAATCAACATGAAAGGTGTTTCTTGATGGCAGAAAACAGATTGAATCCTAAGGTGGATGAATTTTTACAGAAGCCGAGCAAGTGGACGGAATGCTACGCGCGGCTCAGAGCGATCGCTCTTGATTGCGGGCTGACGGAAGATTTTAAGTGGATGCATCCGTGTTACACAGTTGACGGAAAGAATGTCCTGTTGATCCATGGCTTTAAAGATTATTGTGCGGTGTTGTTTCAAAAGGGTGCATTGCTTAAGGACGCGCAGAAGATTCTCATTCAGCAAACGGAAAATGTTCAGGCGGCGCGCCAGATTCGCTTTACGACCGTGCAAGAAATTGTCGATCAGGAAGACGTGATCAAGGCTTATATCCGTGAGGCCATTGCTATTGAAAAAGCGGGTCGAAAAGTAGTGATGAAGAAACGGGAGGACGTCAGCGTTCCGGAAGAGTTGCAAAGTAAATTTGCGGAGCTTCCCGAGCTGAAGACTACGTTTGAAGGGCTGACACCGGGACGGCAAAAAGCTTACATTTTCTTCTTTGCGCAAGCGAAACGATCGGCCACACGGACGGCCCGGATCGAGAAAAATGTGCCGAGAATTCTCCAAGGTAAAGGATTGACGGATTGCATATGTGGGCACTCGAAAAGATATCCCAACTGTGATGGCTCGCATAAACAGTTCCAATAAACACAAAAAGGACAGCCCTTATCAGCGGCTGTCCTTCGTTCCATTGATTTATTTTTGTTCTCCGCTTGGCTCCGGATTCAGCCGTAGTGCTGGGACGCGGCGGAACAGAGCATAGGCGGCAATGCCAAGGACAAAGCCGATGAGTGCGAACGGTACCCAAGCGAAGCCGAGATTAAAGAGTGGCAGATAGCTGCCTGCAAAGTGAATCAGCGATTGAATCGGCGCTGTCTGTCTCAAAATCGGAGGCAGTGCATTGATTGTGTCAAATAATGCGGGAATCAAGGTAAATGCCGTGGTTACTCGGTAAACGATCGGCGATTTTTTGAACAATGGTGAAAGGATTGATAAGAAAATTACCGTGATCGCGAGCGGGTACAGGAGCATTAGGATCGGCAACGACCAAGAGATAATTTGTGTTAAGCCGACATTAGCAATGATGAACGAAATGGCACAGGTAAAACGCAGGAACGTTAAGTAACTGATTCGCGGGAACTGCTTATGGAAATCTTGAGCAAAGGCGGTGACTAGCCCCATCGCGGTAGAGAGGCAGGTGATCGTTGCCAAGGTGGCCAAGATAGCGCTGCCTACTGCGCCCATGTAATGATTGGCAATTTGGCCGAAAACGATTCCGCCGTTTTCCGAAAGCTTGAAGTTTGTCAGACTCATGGCTCCGATCACAATCAGGCCAAGATAAATGAGCGCTTCAAAACCGATGCCGATCATTCCTGATTTTGCTGTTGCCGCCGCGATGGATTTGGGGTTGCGCACGCCCATCAGCTTAATGGAGGTAACAATGGTAACACCGAAAGCAAGGCCGGCCAGCGCATCCATCGTGTTATAGCCCTCAAGAAAACCGTTTGTAAGTGCGGCATGAACATAGTCAACGTTGACCGCAACTTGCCCTGCATCCCCCATTGGTCTGAGAAAAGCGAATAAGAAAATAATAAATAACAGGATTAAGAACAGCGGATTAAGCAGTTTTCCGATGACATCGAGAATATGCGACTCGCTGCGTGACAAGAAATAGGTCAGTGTGAAAAAGATGGCTGAGTAGACGAGCAGCCAGAGCCATTTGTGATCTGCCGAAACATAAGGAGCAAAGCCAAGTTCAAAGGGTACCGTGGCCGTACGCGGCGTGGCGAACATCGGCCCAAGTGTAGCGTGGACTAGAATGAGAAAAATGAGTGCGTAAAAATGACCAATTGGCCGCGCGACATCATAAATGCCGTTACTCTGGGTGATGCTGATGGCAATGATCGAAAGCAGCGGCAGCAGTGTGCCGGAAAGCAGGAAACCAATGGCCGCTGGAAGCCAATTGCTGCCTGCCAGTTGTCCGAGGTGTAGAGGGAAAATTAAATTGCCGGCACCAAAAAACATACCGAAAAGCAGTGATCCGATGGTTAGATAATGAATGAATGTCAGCTTAGGTTGCTGATTCTCTGTTTTCATGTGTAAACTCCTCCTTGAAAATATAAAAAAATAAAAACGCCCTCTAAAAGCATCATCATGCTTTTAAAGGACGTTGAATACGCGTTACCACCTTTATTTGCGGTGCCATCACTGGCTGCCGCCTCACCACGTACTGCCGAGCATTCGCTTCGGCAAGACGCTGGCACTGTAACGGGTGCTGCCGTTGAACACTTCATTCCTCGAATGTCGCATTCACCGCTCAAGGGCTACTTTCACTTTTATTTAAGCCTGCTTCCTTTGCACCGGACGAAGCTCGCTGAAAGGCTGAATAAAAGTTACTCTCCCCATCATTGCATTTATTTGTTCACGAATTTTGAAAGTGTTTTTAATTTATACTCTTTTTGCGTAACTGTCAATGGGGAAAATTTTAGATAATCATTTAAAAATGATAAGAACGGATCATGTATCAATCACTGTACTTTTGTCAAGTTGGTACTGATGCCTTGAATAAACTGTTAAATAATGTAAAATAATGTCGAGCTACATGAAAACAGAAAACACCAGCATGATTTTCGAAGATAAAAGCTGGTGTTTATAACCATGTCAATCTACTTACGCGTGTAGGTCAGCAAGCCCGGGACTGTGTTCTATAGGAATTTCCGGCATTGTAGGAACGGGGAATCCTTCTGGAGGATCAACGACATGTAATTCGCCGCCGTTTCGGCTCGGCGTCTCACCTTGAAAGATCTTTTGAATTTGGGTGTTATCTATCCTGAAATTAAACAGTGCATTGTGATAACCCATGTCTACATATTTTCTGCATTCCGGATACTTGTTGATATCATAATTTGGAATCGGGAAAATTTTGCCCCAGTTTACACCTAGCGTTTCCAGTGCTTTTGCAAAAGCATTCTGATGAGCATTATCGCGAACAATGAGAAAAGCCAGCGTTTCACGGAAGGTTTTATTGTTACTCATTTCATAAATTCTCGACTTTTCCAATACACCAGTGGATTCAAGAACGATATCGTCAAGCAGATCACTAATCAAATTTCCATGACTGTAAACCCAAGAACCACTCCATGGATTTCCTACTGCATCGACCGGCAGTGACGCCTCGGCCCCGGCAATATAGTGATGAGGATTCGCATGCTTGATTGCTTCATCAAGTGGCGCGTGATCTTGGCCGGCATTTCCAGGAACGCTTGTATGACCAGAACCGGTCAAAAGCTGATTGATGGTGTTTTGAACTAACTCAACATGTGAAATTTCTTCTAGGAAAATGCCACGGAGCAAGTCACGATACTGCGTATCCTTGCCCCTAAAATTTGAACTTTGAAAAAAGTACTGCATCATCGTACGCATCTCACCAAAATGCCCGCCTAGCGTTTCTTGCAGCACCTTTGCAGCACCGGGATCAGGCTGATCAGGGACAATAGGGTTAATTAATTCTTCTTTATAGTAATACATGACTTCACCCTTTCTCATCAATTTCTTGTTTATTATGTCAATGGAATAAAGTCTTATTCAGATGATTGGATTTTAAATAATATCGCTTGGTTTGTTTTTCTGATTTTTTCTAATGTACATAGTTTAAAGGAATTCAACCATAATAGATCCATGGATTGATGTATTAATCCAAGTATAAGGAACAAAAGAGGTGAATGGAACGATGGCTAATTTTAACGAAAAAAGCAAAAAGATCGAAGAATTACGAGAAGAAAAACAGCAAGAAAAAGCGAACTCATTAAATGTAGAGTTTTCAAAAACACTTGGTGAAGAAAATCAAGAAAACCAAGAAAATGTAAAAGAACAAAACAACAAAGAAAACTAACGAATAAAAGGTTCCGTCTCATCGACGGAACCTTTTTTGATGAAGTGTCAGACACTGGGGAAGGAACTTTGACCTCATGACTTAACCTCAGTCACCGCTTCGTCCTTCACACCTTGTTTCATCGTCACTGTTGTTCCTTTATCAATTTCGGAAGCAACATCAATGCGTAGTGAAAGCCGGTCGGCGACTTCTTTTGCTAGAAAGAAGCCGAGGCCGGTTGCTTTTTTGTCGCGGCGACCGTTGTAGCCGGTAAAGCCGTGTTCAAACAGGCGCGGCAGGTCTTCTTTTAAAATGCCGATGCCGGTGTCGTTGATTTGTATGGTGTCCGGAGCAATATGGACACTGACCTTCCCTTTTTCGGTGTATTTGACGCCATTGCTGATGATTTGTTCGAGGGCAAAGGAGAGCCACTTTTCGTCTGTGGTCCAGGTTGCGTCGCCCTCGACGGTTACGCTCAATCCTTTTCGAATAAACAGCGGAGCAAACTTGCGAACAATGGCCTGAACAAGCGACTTTATTTGCACTTTTGTAAAGCGGTAATCTGTCTTTTCATGGTTCAAGCGCAGATAATTCAGCAGCATCTCTAGATAGTTTTCTAACTGAAAGGTTTGCTCGTTTAATTCCTCAACCGTAAAATCGCGCGTTTGACCCATTAAATCAAGGGCAGACAGCGGTACCTTCATTTGGTGGCTCCACATGCGCACCACGTCGGTTAAGTCCTCATCAAATTGCTTGATCCGAGTTATTTTATTTTCGTAGTATTCTTTTTGCTCATTAAGCAATTGCAGCAGATCTTTTTCAGCTTGAGACTCTGGTTTTAAATCAACCTGGGGAACGACTTGATTGAGGCGTTCCTTATGGCGGCGTTGAAATCGGTAATAATCAAAACTGCCGAATATGATGAGAAAGGTAGTACCAAACAATAGACTTGACCAGAAGGTGCGCATGGGCAAATCACGAAGATAGAAGGTAAGGCTGATAACGAGAACGAAGAAAAGGACAGCGAAAAGATAGTGCTTCCGCTCACGCCAATACATAGCCGACACCTCGCACCGTTCCGATGTAGTCAAAACCAATCGTGTTCAGCTTCTTACGCATCCTTGCGATATTGACTTGCAGAGCGTTGGCATCGATGTAGTCATCGGATTCCCAGAGCTTGGCAAGCAGCACATCTTTAGAGACGGTTTGGTTGGGCTGTTCGAATAATGTGCGCAGCAATTTAGCCTCAGTCGGTGTTAAATCCGCCTTTTCCTGCCCTTTTTTTAACTCTGTTCCTTCCAAAATGAACCCATTGAAGGTCAATTGCGTTTGAGAAAAGCTGTAGGTTCGGCGCAGCAGTGCATTGATTTTTGCCTTCAATAACTCTACTGAAAACGGCTTTGTGACATAATCGTCTGCGCCCATGTTCATTGCCATGACCTGATTCATTTCATCATCAGCTGAACTGAGAAAGAGGATTGGTGTCGTTGAGTCCTTGCGGATTTCGGTCGTCCAATAAAAGCCGTTAAAATAGGGCAGGGTGATATCCATTAAGATTAGATCCGGCATTGCTTCTTGAATTTCTTTGGTGACACAGCGAAAATTCTGTACGGAAACAACGGTATACTCAGTCAGCGCTGATCTCAATTGCTTCACAATGGCTGCATCATCTTCCACAATAAATATTTTTGTCATTAAAAATTCTCCCGTAGTGATTGGCTATCTTCATTCTACTGATTTTCACGACGCGGGACAAATAGAAAACAGGTGTCTCAAAGGTTGTTCAATGACTTAGAGACACCTTTTATTCAGATTAAGTTTGTGATTAAGCACGTAGGTGCGAGACGCCTGCGGGATCAGCGATCCAGGGGAGACCCCACAGGCTTTACGGATTCTGCCGAGGAGACTCCCGGATCGCCCGCGGTCGTGCTTAGTTGATCGCGAGCAACCGCAGCGCAGAATAAGTTCGACAACCTTTTGAAACAACCTATTTGAAGTTACCGTTCAACGATTCGATAATAGGCTCGACTCGTTTGTTTGTAGATGATGTAGTAGACGGCTGCAACGACGGCGATTGTTCCCATGCTCGTCAGCAGCAGCAAGCCGAAGCGTGTCGGGCCAAATAAACTGATCAGTTTCTGAATCATGATGAAGGCAAAGCCGAAGTGGACGACTGCTACGCCAATCGGCATGAAAAAGACGAGCAGTACTTGTGAACGAATCGTTTGCCGTACCTCTTTGCCGCTTAAACCGACTTCCTGCAGGATTTCGAAGCTGCGTTTATCCTGTTCCCCTTCAGAAATTTGTTTGTAGTAAATGATTAATGCGGTACCGAGGATAAAGGTGAATCCTAAGATCAGACCGATGAACAGGAACCCGCCGGCAAAAGAGACAAATTGCTGATGCGTGTCCTCATAGCTTTGTAGAGAAGGTTCAGTGCCGCTTATCGCCTGTTCTTTTTCTTTGTCAATCCGTTGAATGGGCTTATCTCCATCTGCGAGGTATTGAGATAATGCCAGTCTGAGTTTCTTCGCATCCTTTGTTGTCAGATCCGCACTAATGGTTGTCTCAAAGCCTAATGTGTTATGACCGCCAACTGCCTTGGATGCAGCGTCTAAGACCGGTTGAATTTGTTCCTTCGAATTCACAATCAGAATCAACCAGTTTGATGCCGTCATGCTAATCGATGGAAAGTTACGGATTTCGCTAATTTTTTCTTTAATATTAAATGTATGGTCCCCGAACTTCACCTGATTTTCATTGAAGCTGCCGACGGCCGGGAAAACAATTGCTTGATTGCCGAGCAGATGGACCTTGTTCCCGGTTAGCTGTTCATAAGTGTCTGCGGTCATGAAGTTAACAGCCGTCAGACTTGAAAGCTTTTGTTTGTTCTCAAACTTGCCATGATTCATCGCTCCGATCAT
This sequence comes from Sporolactobacillus sp. STSJ-5, assembly GCF_024385605.1. GTDB lineage: Bacteria > Bacillota > Bacilli > Bacillales > Sporolactobacillaceae > Sporolactobacillus. Next base: position 42,762 of record NZ_JANFOJ010000019.1, read on the forward strand.
ACTGTTCGACATTTCATAGACAATTTTATTGTTCAGTGTTATTCCGTTTTTTTCGGCGACTTGGTCAACGAGCGTGTTGCTTCGCTGCTGCGTTGTATTGACATTAATGATCGTGTTGCGAACAAAATAGTCATTCAAAAAGCCGTTGATACTGGAGTAGAGACCGACTGTTGTTGCCAAGGTGACGAACGTCATCGTGACTAAAATCGTTATATTCGCCAGTCCCACCGCGTTCTGTTTCATGCGGTAAAGCATACTTGAAACGGTGATAAAATGCTTTGGCTGATAGTAATAGTTTTTATTTCTTTTCTGGCGTTTCAACAGCCAGATGGTAAAGCTCATGTAGAATAGGAGCGTACCGAAAATGACAAACAGCACGGCAATAAAGAATTTCGTTAATGCATCGAGCGGAGAGGTTACGGTTACGGCAAGGTAATAACCGATCGCTAAGAAAATGATTCCAAGCAAGGCCAAAATACCGCGTGATTTCGGTTCTTTTTCTCCTTTGCTCGCATTGTGAAGGAGCTCCAGACTTGATTGACGATGGATTGAGAAGCTGCTGATGATCATCAGCAGCAGATAGATACATGCAAAAGCCACAGTAACGACCAAAACCGCAAGCGGACTCCACTGCAGGTCAAAATAATGTTCACCAACGAGTTGAATGAGGAAAAGATAGAGAAACTTGGCAAGAATAATGCCTAAAATGGTTCCGGCAACCACAGTCGCAACGAACATCATCAAGAGTTCCAGAATGGAAATTCGAACAATCTGCCGTTTTTTCAGACCAAGAATATTGTAAAGGCCAAATTCCTTCGTTCGTCTTTTAAGTAAAAATCGATAACTGTAAATCATAAAGATAGTCGCAAAGATGGTCAGGACGATCAAACCGAGACACAGCAGCATTGCGAAATTTCCCCAGCTTGGCAGCTTTTTCAAACTCGGACTGAACAAAATCGTTGCGATCATCAGATTCATGAGAAACATCACAACACTTGAAAGACCAAAGGGAAGGAAATTGCTCATGGATTGACGAATATTGCGACTGGCTAATTTCAGGTAAAACAATTTATCTCACCTCGGTCCCAAGAAGATTCGTCATCGTCATGCTGATTTCTTGCATGAATTTAGATGCTTCTCGATTTGCGCGGTAGAGCTGATGAAAAATGCGGCCGTCTTTAATAAACAACACGCGTTTTGCATGACTTGCCGCAATCGCAGAGTGCGTAACCATCAGAATCGTTTGTCCTGTATCATTGATCTCTTCAAGCAGAGCGAGCAGACCTTCACTGTTCTTGAAGTCAAGCGCCGCAGTCGGTTCATCGGCCAGAACAAGTTCCGGCTCGGTGATCAAGGCGCGGGCGATTGCGACGCGCTGTTTCTGACCGCCGGATAATTCAAAAGGCTGTTTGTTCAGCAGATCAGTAATGTTTAATTTAGGTGCCAGCTTTTCTAAACGTTGCTCCATCACGCGAACTCTTTGGCGGCCAAGGACAAGTGGTAAGAAAATGTTGTCGCGAACCGACAGCGTGTCAAGCAAGTTGAAATCCTGAAAAATAAAGCCCAAATGCGCGCGGCGAAATTCTGCCAGCTTGTTTTCTTTAATTTTGGTTACATCCTGACCATTCAGAATAACGGAACCTGATGTCGGTTTATCTAGTGTAGCCAAAGTGTTCAAAAGCGTTGTTTTCCCCGAACCGCTCTCACCCATAATGGCGATGTACTCACCGTCCTCGACACTAAAGGTCACGTCTTGTAAGGCGATGGTCTTTTCTTTACTAAACCGTGTTTGGAATATCTTTTGTAAGTGATTGACTTGTAACAACATCATGATTGCTCCTCACTGATTATTTTTCCTGATGCATTTAGTATACAAGGTCTCGTGCGGAGGCATCTGACAGTTCCAGCATGCAATCTTACAGATCTGTCAGCATTGGTGCAAGCGGTGAGGAAAAAAATGAAGTATTTCGCGGTTCAGGTTGGGGATTTTTCGTCTATGAAGTCATATGCAGGAATCATTTCTCTTTCTGAAGAATAAGGTAAGGGAGAGGTGTTGCAACTTGCAAGTGACGGAAATTCCACGCTTTAATTTTATTGAATTGCAAACAGACCGGAACTTCGGCCATACCGAGCATATTTACTTTGTGACAACAGATGTGGATGAGGCGGTTGATCATTATCTTCATAAGGTTCGCGAACACAATCCGTTTTACATGACCATTAGCTCGGTTGACGGCCGGATTTGTGTAGCTAAATCACATGGACTCAGCAGTGACAAGACCAAACCGAGGATTATTCGAATGAACTCTGATTTAAACCCAAAAGCATGCAACTATACATTGTATACGAACAAATTTATTAAAACGGTAAGAAGAAAATTGAATTGATATGATTTGTGAGGCGCCCCAATTGGTTTGCCTCTTCTTTTTGTATAGAGCTATGTTCTTCAAATAGACGTGGCAGAGCCTCTTTTAAAATCTTGTAAGAAGGTCTGACTACGTTCTTGCAGGATTCGTTTAGCAGCTGTTATGATAGTGCTAAAGGAGGTGCTGAATTATGGCTGAGGAATTGAGCATGATCATGCAGGCGATTAAAGAAGTTGACGCGAACGTCAAAGGCATGCGCGTTGAAATGAACGAGATGAAACAAGACATCGTTGAGATGAAGCAAGATATTGTTGAAATAAAACAAGATATTGTTGAGATGAAGCAAGACATCACAGATATTAAACGTGAACTGAAAAAAACGAATCGGCGAATTGATGAGATGGGTGAGGATTTGTCCGACCAGATTAAAATGGTTCATGACGAATATTGGGAAACCCGTAAAGAAGTTCAGAAGATCAAAAAGAAAATCGGCATATAATACAGCATTTTTCCTTCTGCAAGTGAACAAATCCTTTCAATCTTGTGAATGCATCTCTATACCTCGTATTTTATCTTTCTTCATTAACTTATCTTCAACAGTAATTTGATTCACAATTGGATTTCACATCATTTATAATGCATACTTCCGCATTCGTTTTCGATTGACAGCTGTCTTACTAGGATAAGACGGTGGTGGTATTTCTCATTCTCATTATGTCTGAGCCTGGCGGCTGGTATCCAAATCGAATAGTAACTTAGAACGATTTGCGCTTTGATTAAATCAGGGCACTAGCTTGCTTTGCTGCATTTGGTTCGGAATAATTAGACAATAACGAATTTTTATGCTTAAATTTGTGGTAAAGTATTCGTATTGAACCGCTGCTTGGGAGGATATGAGGAGGAAGATCAGTGAAACATCTGCTGCCCGATTTGAACGATTTGCTTCGTACGGATTTTGTCGTGACAACAGAGGAACGGTGGAATGAGTCTGCACACAGTCAACAATTCAGTGCTGTTATTGTACACCAACAATCGTCACAGTTTCTCGTGTTGTCTCACCGCAATTATTCAATGGCTCAAAAATATCGTATTCCTATCAATGAGCTAACGGAATGCCATGCTGACTGTATTCATATGGATGATTCGTGGACGACTCTTGGGGAGAAAATAAAGTACTGCGATTATCTGGTCGTAATGCAGAATGATGCAGTGATCGGTTATTTGAAAACAAGTGAACTGGCCTCTCAATTTTTACTAGCCTATACATATCTTAAAGCCTATTATGATACGATTCTGGAGACTACTGACAGTACGATTTCAGTGATTGACAGAAATATGGATACGGTGGTTTGGACAAGCGGCGCGGAGCGATTGTATTCGATTAAAAAGGGAGAAATTCTGGGCAAACCGATGACTCAGTTTTTTCCTGAAAATCGGCTTGATAATCTTAAAATTCTTAATACAGGCAAACGGTTTTATCATAAACAGCATCAACCAAGAGAAGATTTGTTTGTGCTCATTAATTCCAATCCGGTGAAATTAAATGGTGAAATCATTGGTGCTGTTTCCTGTGAACAAGATGTGACCTATCAGGCTCAGCTGAATAAAAAATTGACGAATGCAGAAGAGACCATCAATCATTTGCAGAAACAAGTCTCGCAGATGGATCGTTCTGTGGATCCGTTTCGATGTATTAAGGGTTCGAGCGGAGCGATACAAAATACGATTGATAAGATCAAACAAGTAGGTGCAGCGAAGGCAAAAGTGCTGCTTCTTGGCGAATCAGGGGTTGGGAAGGAATTATTCGCAAATGCGCTTCATGATTTGCGAACATTCGGAGCAGCTCCTTTTATTCCGATTAACTGCGGCGCGATTCCGGAAGCTTTGTTTGAGAGTGAGCTTTTCGGATACGAGAAAGGCGCGTTTTCCGGTGCAAATCCTCTTGGAAGTAAGGGGAAATTTGAACTCGCGAAGGATGGAACACTTTTTTTAGATGAAATTGCCGAGCTTCCGCTTGAGATGCAGGTAAAGCTTCTTAGGGTTCTTCAGGAAGGAACCTATTATTCAGTAGGCGGAACCAAGCTCAAACATGCGGATTGTTCCATTATTGCGGCAACTAATAAAAACTTAAAAGAACTTGTTCATCGAGGTAAATTCAGAGAAGATCTGTATTACCGATTGAATATTATCACCATTACCATTCCTCCGTTAAGAGAGAGGAACGAGGATATCATTGAATTAAGTCATCAGTTTCTCTATGAATTTGCGGAGAAATATCGACGTCCGTGCACTCGAATTCCTAAAGAAACCATGATGGCACTGATCGATTATTCTTGGCCAGGCAACATTAGAGAATTGCGAAATATTATCGAGCGGCTCGTTGTTTTTTCAAGAGGTGAGACGTTGAACGTCAACGATCTTCCTGCATCTTTTCGTGAATCTGGACAAGGAATTAGGTCGAGCAAACAAAGTCTGCTATTTGAGGATCAGCCGATTCGTTCACTGGATCACACGATGAAGGAATGTCAGCAAAAAGCGATCATGAAGGCATTGGAACATACCCATGAAAATAAAAACAAAGCTGCAGAGATTCTAGGAATCTCAAGAACAACGCTTTATAATAAAATGCATCAGCTTGGAATTTCATAATCATTGGATCATAGGATTATTTTTTAGAAGTAAAGGCACAAGGAACCTGATGTCAGGTTATTTGTGCCCTTTTTGTATTTATAAATGTTCACTGTCATTTTTTCTTACGAAAAGTTCTTCCTTATTTGTTCTTTTATAGTTTTATGTTATAAAACATTACAAAAAAGTGTTCCGATTTTGAAACATGTATCAAAATCGGAACGTTATTTTCCTATTATTTATACAATTCAGTTCACTTTCTGGGCTTTTTCATTTGGCACGTTTCTTGCTTAGAGTAATATAACCATGTTTTTTTAACACTTGGCAACTTGTGATTCTAACAGGAAAGGAGCCGATCAGATGGAGTGCTGCAAAAGCCTGTTCGCTATTGATTCTCACACTTTGGGCGAACCGACCCGAATTATTGTGAGCGGTTTTCCCGAGGTGGACGGTGAATCCATGATGGAAAAGAAAAGAAATTTGCAGAAAAACTTTGATCATCTTCGCCGAGCCATCATTGATGAACCCCGTGGGCATCGTAATATGTTCGGAGCTATTCTCATGAAACCAACGCGCAAAGAAGCGGATCTTGGAGTCGTGTTCATGGACAGCGGCGGCTATCTTAATATGTGCGGACATGGTTCGATCGGTGTCGCAACCGTTGCAGTCGCTCGAGGACTTGTTCCCGTCACTGAACCCTATACACATGTTGTGCTTGAGTCACCGGCAGGCCTGATTCACACGAAAGTTAAGGTGGAGCGCGGCAAAGTGAAGGAGACGACAATTGTCAATGTTCCCTCTTTCCTGTTTCAAAAAGATGCGGAAATTACGATACCTGGATGGGGAACGATCAAGTTGGACATTGCATTTGGTGGTAATTTTTTTGCTCTCGTTGATACGCAAAAGATTGGCATTCCAATGGATCAGAGCTGTTTAAGTCAATTTATAGAGACCGGGGCTGCTGTCCGTGCAGCAGTTAATCGTCAGGTTCAAGCTGTCCATCCAATCCTTGAGGATATCCATTCTGTTGACCTGGTTGAATTTTTTCAAACGGATCAGGAAACGAAGACAATGAGAAATATTGTTGTTTTCGGTGACAATCAGGTGGATCGTTCACCATGCGGCACGGGAACAAGTGCCAAAATTGCCTCGCTCTGCGCAAGGGAAAAATTGAGGCTCGGTGAATCCTTTGTCAGCGAGAGTATCACAGGCACAAAATTTATTGGTCGGGCAGTGAGAAGCACAATGGTCGGAAGCTATGCAGCGATTATTCCGGAAATCACCGGTAGGGCTTATTTGACGGGTGAAAATAAACTCCTTTTTGATCATGAAGATCCCTTTGAATTTGGTTTTAGTTTGCAAGAGACACAGGGAAGGAGCGACCGCGTTGAATCGGGACTATAAGCTTCTTCTAAAACAACACATTGGAAAACCAGATATTCCCTGCGTGCAAGAGGGAGATTGGGTCGAGCGAGGTGAACGCATCGCGCTTGTTGACGGCAGAGGAGCTGATCTGCATGCAAGTGTTTCAGGCACGGTGATTAAAGTCGATTCAGAGAATATCGTTATCCGTGGGGAAAAGCCGGAGCATGATGTATTTAAGCCGCTTCCACCCGGAGATCTTAGGGAACGCATCCGTTCTGCCGGGATTGTCGGTATGGGCGGTGCAGGATTTCCTACCGGAATTAAGCTAAATCAGGAGATTAACGGCGGGACAGTGATTGCGAACGCTGCGGAATGCGAACCGATTCTGAACCACAATGTTAAGCAAATTGAGGCAAATCCTGATGAGGTTTACCGTGGGCTGCTCTACGCCATGGAAGCGGTCGGCGCGGCAAGCGGCATCATTGCGATTAAAGCGAAACACCGACAAGCCATAGCTCAAATAGAAAAGGTGATTCGTGATGAGCGTATTACCGTGTTCCCGTTGCGTGATCTGTATCCGATTGGCGAAGAACGTGCATTAATTCGTGACACTCTTGGCGTTCTTCTTCCTCCTGAAGCGCGCGCGATCACGGTGAATACAATCATCATCAATACGGAAACCCTGTCGCGCGTTACCCAGGCTGTGGAACTCGGACGTCCTGCTCTCTCAAAAAATATTACAGTTGCCGGCAGGCTGCGCGGCGGACCAAAGGCTCAAGTTTTCATGGATGTACCGATTGGCACGTGTGTCGGTGATCTGATTGAAGCTGCCGGCGGTATCGACGGCGACTACGGCGAAATCATTATGGACGGTCCATTCATGGGACATAGTGTCACACCGGACGATGTGGTCACGAAAACGACCGGAGGCATTATCGTGACGATGCCCTTTCTTCAGGCAAAAGCTCCCCTCGGCTTATTAGTTTGCGCATGCGGTGCTAGTGAAGCACGCATGCGGGAGTTGGCGAAAAAAATGGGCGCAGAGGTTGCCGGAGTCGAGACATGCAAGCATGCCGTTTATGCGCGCGGATCGCTGAAATGCCGGAATCCGGGTGTCTGTCCCGGCCAGGCAGATCGTGTGCTTCGACTGAGAAAAGCCGGTGCCGGAGCGCTGCTCATCGGTAACTGCAGCGATTGCAGCAATACGGTGATGTCACTAGCACCGAAGTTACACATCCCGGTGCATCATGTCACGGACAATGCGATGCGTGCCATGAATTTACATCTGATTCGCAAATTGCAAAAATGAAGTTCATTTTATCTATAAAGGAGAATGCACATGTCTATTACTTTTGAAACAGCCAAACAGCATCAGAATGATCCCGCAGTCCTCTGTTGTTTAAGAACAAAAGGTACGGTGATCTCCGCTTCCGATTTGGAAGATCCATCTATTTTTCCTGATCTGGAAGAATCCGGCCTTCTGACGTTTCCGGAGCATGCCCTCACGATTGGTCAGGTATTGGGTGCGACTCTGGAGCAGGATGCGGATTCCATGACACCGCTCACTCCAGAATTGGTCAGTCATTTTTTGGAAAATCCAAAAAATGAATCGGAATCGCAAAAAATAACGACGTCCACATTCACAGATGAAGATCCAACTCGTGAAACACAGGTCATCCGATTCAACATCGATAAACTTGTCGGACAAATTGAATTGCCCACAGGACTCAACGTTAACGCCTTGCCCTTTGCAACAGCCCCTAGTAAAAAGGCGGAGGATAAAGTCATCCGTACTTTAACACAGAGAGCATATCCGGTTGAACAGGTGTGCGTGGGAGAAGAAACTACATTTAAAGATAAGGTTCTGACCATTCGTGAAGCGTTATGTAAGGAATCCCTAAAAGCAGATCCTTTAGTCAAAAATGTCGAATTGGACATTATTCGCCCTGAAGATCGTCATGTCTACTCCAATACGATTATGGACGTCATTCCGATTGGAACAAAGGTTGAGGGAATTCTTGGCGAGGGCATAACCAATGTGATGAACGGTGTTGTCGTTGTTCTGACCGGTGTTGATGAAAAAGGTATCCAGGTGCATGAATTCGGTTCCTGCGAAGGCTATCTGGATGAAAAAATCCGTTTTGGTCGTCCGGGCAGCCCGGATCTTGAAGATATTATGATTCGCGTCAATGTGACGGTTCAAGAAAATACCGGAATGGAACGTCGGGGGCCATATGCGGCACACAAAGCTTGTGACTACATTATTCAAGAAATTCGTGATGTCTTAAAAGAAGTTTCGGCTGATGCTTCAGCCGATCAGAAAATATTCCGTGATTGGAAAAAGTCCGGCAAGCCACGTGTCATTCTTGTTAAGGAAATTATGGGGCAGGGCGCGATGCACGATAATGTGCTTCTGCCTAACGAACCTGCAGGAGTCATCGGCGGACGGCGCAATGTTGATCTTGGAAATGTACCTGTTGTGCTTTCACCGAATGAGGTCCGTGACGGCGGTATTCATGCGTTGACCTGCATCGGACCGGCGACCAAAGAAGTCACTCGTCACTATTTCCGTGAACCACTCGTCAATCTGATGGCTGAAGATGATGAGATTGATCTAGCAGGCGTTGTCTTTATTGGCAGTCCGCAAGTGAATGACGAAAAATCCTATGTCTCCGCTCGTCTCGGCGCACTTGCTGAAGCCCTCGACGTCGAGGGTGCCATCGTCACGACAGAAGGCTTCGGCAATAACCACATTGACTTTGCGGAGAATATTGAACAAATTGGCCGTCGCGGTATCCATGTTGTCGGTGTCTCCTTCTGTGCTTATCAAGGACAATTGGTTGTTGGCAATAAATACATGGATGCAATGGTTGAACTCAATAAGGACCCGGAAGGCTTTGAAAATGAAATTCTTGCCGACAGTACCATTTGCCCATCGGACGCTGAGCGAGCGTTGGTTATGTTGAAAACGAAAATGGCCGGTATTCCGATTGAATCGGCAAACCGCAAATGGTCTCAGGAAGTTATCGACGCAAACGAGCAATTGATTCCATAAACGGACAAGGATGTGCGAGCAGCATGGATTATGAATTGACACCTAAGCTTTTACCGGGAACCATTCTCGAAGTCACTGAACGTGATGTCAAAGTCACCTTGAAAGGGCGCATGGGAATTATTCAAGTGCCCTTAAGATCGGTCATCTCGGATCATGCGTTGCAAGTGGGCCAAACGATCCAAGTTTACCTCAGTTATATTCAGGTTGTCTGAGTATCTAAGGCAATCTTGTCAACAACGAAATCAATTTTTAAGGGGGACATAACAATGTCATTGACAACAGTAAGAGGGCTTAAATCTGAAATCTATGTTCCGATTACGCCTTCACCGGTGTGGTCGTCGTTAGACAAACCTTTGAGTGAATGCACGGTTGCCTTTTGCACGGCAGGCGGTGTGCATTTGAAATCACAGAAACGATTCATTCTCTCCGGTGATTACTCGTTTCGCGAAATCCCATCCGATACGCCTGCTTCCGAATTGATGGTCAGTCATGGCGGATTTGATAACAGCGATGTGAATAAGGATATCAATTCGATGTTTCCCATCGACCGGCTCCATGAACTCGAACGTGAGGGCTTTATCGGCAAAGTTGCACCGGTTCTGTTTGGATTTATGGGCGGAGGCGGCAATGTGAATAAATTTAAAGAGGAAACCGGTCCTGCTATTGCCCAAATTTTAAAAAGAGAAGGCGTGGACATCGCGGTGTTTACGGGAGGCTGCGGCACCTGTCATCGTTCTGCAACGATAGTGCAACGCGCGGTCGAAGCAGTTGGTATCTCGACAATCATCATCGCGGCGCTTCCGCCGATTGCCAAGCAGCAAGGGGCACCGCGTATCACTGCTCCCCATGTTCCGATTGGATCCAATGCCGGAGAACCTAATAATATCGCGATGCAAACTGCTATTTTAAAAGATACATTGGTTCAGGTCGAGGAAATGACGACATTTGGGCAAATGAAAACCTTGCCTTATGAATACCGACAGAATGTATGAAAACAATTGAGTTTAATTTGGAGAAAGAAGGAGAGGTATCATGAAACTATCCGATGTGCAAAAGACGCCTGAAGAAATTAAGGCACTGACAAAAAAATATATGATCGAAACCTATGAGCGGTATGATTTCATCGCGCAGAGTGCCAAAGGGATGTACCTGTATGATGAAAACGGCGAAGCTTATTTGGATTTCTACGGCGGTATTGCGGTCAACAGCGCGGGAAACTGCAATGAGAAAGTCGTCGCTGCTGTTCGTGATCAGGTTGGCGATATCATGCATACATTCAACTATCCTTATACTGTTCCTCAAGCTCTGCTCGCCGAATTAGTTTGTCAAACCTTGCAGATGGATAAGATTTTCTTTCAGAGTACAGGGACCGAAGCAAATGAAGCGATGATCAAGATGGCGCGCAAATACGGTGTCGAAAACTATGGCCCAAACAAGTATCACATCATTACAGCAATAGGAAGCTTCCATGGCAGAACCTACGGGGCGATGTCCGCGACCGGTCAGCCGGATAATGCCTGCCAGATCGGATTCAAGCCGGTCGTTCCCGGTTTCAGTTATGCCGAATTTAATAATGTTGATGATTTTCGAGCAAAAGTTACGAAGGATACCATTGCGATTATGCTTGAACCTATTCAGGGTGAAGGCGGTGTGACACCTGCGACTCAAGAATTCATGGACGGAATCGTTGCGTTATGCAAGGAAAAAGGACTGCTGCTTTTGTTTGATGAAGTGCAGTGCGGATGGTGTCGGAGCGGGAAAACGATGGCCTATATGGACTATGGCGTCAAACCAGACATTGTTTCGATGGCGAAAGCGATGGGCGGCGGCATGCCAATCTCCGCGATCTGTGCTTCCGAGGAAGTATCAAAGGCTTTCTCGATGGGATCGCACGGAACGACCTTCGGCGGGAACCCGGTTTGTTGCGCGGCGGCTTACGCTGAAATTAAAGAACTATTGGATCGGGATCTCGCGGGCAACGCCGAAGCGGTTGGGCGTTATTTGGTAGAAAAATTAAAGACGCTCCCTCATGTAAAGGAAGTGAGAGGCAAGGGTCTGATGATCGGTATTGAATTTGACTCACCAATCGGTCACGATGTGAAACACGAATGCTTTGATCGGAAAATGCTCGTCACCCTCATCGGAGACCGTGTCATTCGATTGATCCCGCCACTCATTGCAACCAAAGAGAACTGTGATCAGGCGTATGCGATTCTGCGAGACGCTACCACAGCAGCAACGAACGTGATGAGTGACCAAGGGGTAATGTGAATTTTTTTAATTGGGGTATTTTTCATGTTTCTCCTTGTTACCTTTATGAGCAGCAATTGCAAGGTTTTCTGCTGCTTTAACAAAATAGTGAATCATGTACGTTTATGCATACAAATAAGGCAGAAATAAAAATTTCTGCCTTATTTGTATTTTTAATTTCGACCTCAAGAAGTATAAACGCCTCATTACTGGTCAATGATCTCAAGTCTATTTTTTAGAATGAACTTATTAGTCCTCATTTTTGTATTCCAAAATATCTCCGGGCTGACAGTCTAAAGCCTTACAGATTCCTTCCAAAGTTGAAAAACGAATGGCTTTTGCCTTTCCGTTCTTTAATATTGAAAGATTAGCCATGGTCACGCCGACTTTTTCAGAGAGCTCGGTGACACTCATTTTTCTTTTTGCCAGCATGACATCCAAATGAATGATAATCGCCATGTGATTCACCTCAGATCGTTAAGTCATTTTCTGATTTTATATCGATGGCGTTTTTTAAAAGCTTTTGAAGAACAGCGGCAAAGACTGCAACCACCATGCAGCCGAAAATGATGATTAGCCCGATGATGATCATCCCAGGTGAATCGTCTGCATCTGCCATCAGATAGATAAGTGGCATAAACACCACATAGAGGGCACCAATAATCACAGCACAGCGTTTGATAATCTTTAACGAAGCTACAGACAGTTCCGAAAATGCCTCGTTGTTGTCAATATACCTTAAAAGTCTTAACGTCTGGAACAGTGCGACGAAAAATATGATAGCTGTTGCGTATAACCCGATTAAAAAGGGATATTGCAAATAAGCCAACTTTGGATTTAATTCTGCAAAGAATGCAGTGATCTTAGGCAATACAAAGATACATAAAGCAAGAATAGGCAACCCCATAAGAAAAACGGAACACTTGAGAAAGAGGGTTTCTCGTTTCATAAAAAGCACCTCACACTTTTATTTGCCATTTGATTTTACCTCTCTTTTTATCGTTTATCAATAAATGTTTGCTAAAAGGCAATATATTACATCTCAGAGCAACATAGTTTGTAACAGCGTGGTTTACCCTTAATGTTTTTGCATCCGTATTATGCTGAATATGGAAATGTATATTTTTCCTGTGGTGACGATCGATTAAGTGAAACACTAGGAACGATTAAAAAGGATTTTCAATGCAATTGATTGATGTGCAAAGAGAAACATATATCCTGTGCGAGGATGTTTGTGAATTATCCTCAAATTGAAAAAGAAAAGCCAACGATATATGAGAAGCGGAGTGACAATAAAATGTCGAAATATTCACTTGTATCGTGGAGTTTTATTCTATTTAATGAAATTAAGAGAATCTGTAATTATAAAAATAGTAGTGGGTGTGAAATCTAATATGAACTTATCAACGTTTGATTTTGCTATTATTCGAAATTGGATGTACCGCAATGCTCGCCCTCTGGATCTAGCGAGATGGAAGTATCATTTTGAAGATGGTACTCAAGAAGATGTCCTAAATAGTTTATCTGTATATCAAAATCAGGATGGTGGGTTTGGTCATGCATTGGAGGCTGATTCATGGAATCCCAATTCAACACCAATTCAGACATCCACGGCTATGGAAATTCTTAGAGAGATTAATTTTGATGATCGTAATCATCCATTAATTAATGGAATACTGAAGTATTTAGAACGTGGAACTGATTTTAAGGACGGCAAGTGGGAAAATACCGTTTTGTCGAATAACGACTACCCGCACGCTCCATGGTGGCACACGGATTCAGATCGTGTGAGCCGAAAAGAGTATAACCCGACTGCTATTATTGCTGGATTTATTCTAGAATATGCGAGCAAGGGCAGCAACCTTTATTTAAGGGGGGGTAACATTGCACAAGAGCTGTCAAACTCTTTTTTGCAAAACCCACAACTAGAAATGCACCCACTTTTGTGTGTGACCCATATGCTTCGTTATATCGACAAAGCGAATCTAGAAAATCAATTTGACTATTCCAATTTGGTCGATGTGCTAAGTCGACAGATAACCGATTTGATAAAAAAAGACGTAAATAGCTGGAACGATTATGGTTGTAGCCCCTCCGTGTTTATCAAATCACCTGAAAGTTCTTTCTATAAGGGTAACGAAGACATTCTAGATAAAGAACTAGATTATATTATAAACACGAGAAACGCGGAAGGTATTTGGAATATAACATGGAACTGGAATAATTATATTAAGGAATTTGCAATAAGTGAAAATTGGTGGAAAGCGAATGTAGTTATTAAAAACATGCTACTGCTCCAGTCTTTTGGACGAATCGTAGAATCATAGAAATTTACTATTTTTCTAAAGTAGCTATATCACCCAGTACAACAGAAGATCCAAGGCCATGATTCACATAGAGTACTGACATTTCTTAGTTAACGAGGCTTATTACACAGGTGATCATGGGGAAACAGCCCTCCCGTCAGAACATGATTTTGAGTCATGCGCACCTGGTTAAACAAAAACACGGACTGGAATATCCCAGCCCGTGTTTGCTTTTCTTTTTTCTTATAAAATATCTTCTAAAGCTTCGACAAGCTTGTCCATTTCTTCTTCGGTGCCGATTGTGATTCGCAAATAATTGGAAATGCGCGGTTGATTGAAGTAGCGCACCAGGACGCCATGTTCACGCATTGCGTGGAAGATGACTTCCGCGGCTACTATTTTATGGCTGGCAAAGATAAAGTTGGATTGTGAGGGAACGATACGGAAGCCGATTGCTTGCAGCCGTTTGATCGTGTGTTCACGTGTTGCAATAATCTTTTGAGCCATGTCGCGATAATAGGTGTCATCATCAATTGCAGCAATGGCACCTGCCATCGCGAGCCGATCGATCGTATAGGAGTTAAACGAATTCTTTACAGTATTAAGTCCGTTGATCAGATCCTTTTGTCCTAGAGCAAAACCGACGCGAATGCCGGCAAGCGAGGAATACTTTGACAGTGTCCGAACAACGAGGAGGTTCGGATAATCATTAATGAGCGGAACAACCGTGGTACCGCCAAAATCAATATAGGCTTCATCAATGATGACCACTTGATCTTTGTTTGCTTCCAAAATGTGCTGGATCGATTCAATCGGCAGACCACGACCGGTCGGTGCATTTGGATTTGGGATCACGGCGCCGCCGTTCGGCTCACAGAATGCATCCGTCGGCAACGTGAAATCGTCGTTCAGCGGAATAATTTTCGGACTCAAGGAGCACATGTTCGCGTACACCTTATAAAAGCTATAGGTAATATCGGCAAACGCGACCGGATTTTCAGCGGAGAAGAACGTCATAAAGCTGAATGCAAGTACTTCGTCTGAGCCGTTTCCGATGAACACCTGATCGGCATCAAGCTGAAAATGGTCGGCAATTTTGCTCCTTAATGCATCGCAATTCGGATCCGGATATAACCGCAATTGATCATTTGCGGCTTCTTTGATTGCCGCCAATACGTTTGCTGATGGCGGATATGGGTTTTCATTTGTGTTTAGTTTGACATACTTTCGATCCTTAGGCTGTTCCCCCGGAACATACGGATCGAGATTCTGGGTAAATTGATTCCAATAATTACTCATGGCGCACCTCACTCAATTAATCAACTGCGTTAGTCAACACTTTTATTAAGACAGTTTTATTAGATTAGTGAACTTCTCTTTACTATTATGCCGTATTATTGAATAAAAGCAAAAAGAATTATTATAATTCCGACGAAGATCACAGGACGGACGCACGTGTTGCATTATAATAGAATTAAGTTTTTTTCGAAAAAGTCTAGTAATGAATTTAGGAGAATGGATAAATGTTA
>NZ_JANFOJ010000002.1 GCF_024385605.1 Sporolactobacillus sp. STSJ-5
TATTTACAAGATGCTCACTGATTAAGAATTATTTGGAACCGTTTTAACCTTAGTAATCATAATCTTTCGAATCTGATGGGCTTCCATTTTCTTAACCTCAAAAGTCACATGATCATAATTAAGGGTTGAGCCAACTTCGACATTTGGATCCTCGGCAAGAATCCATCCGCCGATTGTATCGATTCCTTCTTCTTCGATGTCAATTTGAAATTGCTGATTCACATGAGAGATCAGTAATTTGCCATCAACGAGAGCCTGATCAGGATTAATACGTTTAATTAGCGGCTCTTCGCCTTCGTCGTACTCATCTCGAATTTCTCCGACGATTTCTTCCAGAATATCTTCAACGGTGACAAGACCTGATGTGCCGCCATACTCATCAGTGAGAATGGCCATATGAATGCTTTCTTTCTGCATGCGTTCAAAAAGCGTGCGAATCGGCATCGTTTCAAGCACGGATAGAATCGGACGAATATAGTGATCCATCGGTTGAAGATCTTTGTTCAGCACATCGGTGAACATGTCCTTAATATTAATCATGCCGACGACATGGTCTTTATCTTCTTCTACAAGTGGGAAACGAGTAAACTTTTCGTTATGCAGCGTTTGAAGCGACTCTTCAAACGGATCTTCTTTGTAGATACAGACTATTTCGGTTCGCGGCACCATAATTTCTCGAGCAGTTCGTTCATCAAAATCAAAGATGCGTGTCATATAACGTAATTCGCCTTGACTGATTTCCCCGCTTTTAAAGCTGTCGGCCAGTGTAAGCCTCAATTCGCCTTCGGTCAGTGCGCTGTCATGCTGATCTTCAGGTTTAACGCCAAGCAGGCGGATAACTCCGTTTGACAATGTGTTAAGCAGCCATACAAATGGGAAGAGCAGGCGATGTATCCAAATAAGAGGATAGGCAATGTTCAGTGTAATTTGCTCCGCTTTGTGGATCGCAATTCCTTTAGGTGCTAATTCACCAAGAACCACGCTGGCAAACGTGATCAGGAAAAAGCCGGTCAGCACTGAAAGGGTATGAATTAACGCGTTATTCAAGCCAAACAACTGAAATACAGGATTAAATAGGTGGGCAACTGCCGGTTCCCCAATCCAGCCGAGGACAAGCGCAGTAACCGAAATACCGAGTTGTGTTGTTGACAGGTAAGCATTTAATTCATCTACAATTTTCTTTGAAGCAGCAGCACGCTTGTTGCCCAGCTTGATTAGTTCATTCAAGCGGGTGGGGCGAATTTTAACAATCGCAAATTCTGCAGCTACGAAAAAAGCAGTTAATATAATTAAAAAAATGACGATTAATAAGCCAATGGTATCGTCCAAATGAGCCCTGAGTATTGTCATGAATACCCAGGTTTCACCTCCAAATAAATAATCGAATTACACTATTTCAGTATACACGAAAAATGGAATGCTTTGAAAGAAGAAACACAATCTTTGCAAGTGGTTACTCATTTTATAGAAAAATGCCCGACGGTTGGATACCGTCGGGCATTTTCATAATCTGTTAATCAGCAAACAAATGCAGCGCCAACAATAATTAACAGGATGAACAATACAACGATGAGCGCAAACCCACTACCGCAGGATGTGCCACCTACAGGATAAGAAGGGTAGCCGCCACCGCAGCCGCAGCCTTCACTTGCACCACCATATGGAGCATTTGACGGATATCCGCCGAAACCAAAGTTGCCCATTCAAGTCACTCCTTTATCACGAGATATGATATTCTATGTTAACCAGGGGTATTTGGCGATGAAATAAACGCCCAATCCTTGAATCTATGCGAATGCCTATTTGTTGGTTGAACATTTATGTTCCCTTTTTTATTTTAGAAAAGGGAAAATCCGAGTTTCAAGCAGCACGCAAAGGCGCGTTGTTTCGTAAGATTTCATCGCCAGTTGCTTGACAAGAGCGTATGATTACCCCAACCTTGTGATTGAGTATGTTGTGATTTGGAGGAATAATAGATGGGAAAAATGGATGAACAAATAATTGTTGTAGGCAGATCTGATTTATTCGGAGCTGGAGACAGCAGCCTTGTTTTTCAAGGAACAGAGCGATACGAACAATCGGTTGCCACGTTAAAGAAAAGAATGTCTGACCACTTTTTGGTTATGCGACGGGGCGATGCGGAAGAGAATCCGTTATACAAGCAGCCTATTCCATATGCAGTGTTGAAGAAAGGTGAGCGCTATTTTACATATAAGCGGTTAGGCGGAGGCGGCGAAGAACGCCTTTATGGAAAATTATCGATCGGGGTCGGAGGACATATGAATGAAGTTAAGGGCGCAGATGATTTTCAGCAAGTCCTTGCTCAGAATTTGGATCGAGAAATCAATGAGGAATTAATTGTACAGAATGCCGAAACCGCAGACATGAAAACCATTGGTTTAATTAATGATGATAAATCTGAAGTCGGCAAAGTTCACATCGGAGTTCTTGTCGTCATCGTCTTGCCGAATGATGCTCAAGTCGATGTTCGTGAAAAGGACAAATTGGAAGGAAGCTGGAATACACTTGATGAATTAAGAAACCCTGATGTTTATGATCGAATGGAGAGCTGGTCCGGCTTTGCAATCGATGCACTGTCTCATGTGTGAGCGTCAAACAAACCTAATTTTGTGAAAAGAATTTCATTTTGCTTTTAGCAATCGAGTGCAGCGCTATACTAAAATGGCTGACAAATAATGGCCTGCAGATTTGTATGAATGAACATGCAAAATGGCAGGGGTGCCAAAAAGACAGGCGGATATTTATGAACGAAGAACTACTACTCTGCATTATTGTTCCTTGTTTCAATGAAGAAGCTGTACTGCCAGAAACAATAAAGGTATTGACCGGGATCCTTAATTCTTTGTCAGAGACGGGCACGATCAGCCGGAAGAGTTTTATCCTCTTTGTCGATGACGGAAGCTCGGACAAAACGTGGCAGCTTGTAAGTGCACGCGCTGAAACTGTTCCGTCAATACAAGGATTAAGGCTGAGCAGAAATTTTGGGCATCAGAATGCGCTTATTGCAGGTATTGAAACGGTGAATAAAGAAGCGGATTGTGTCATCACTATTGATGCTGATTTGCAAGATGATGCCCGAATGATTCCTGCGTTTGTTTACAAGTATCTGGAGGGATCTGATGTCGTCTACGGAGTACGGAAACGGCGTGATCAAGATACATTCTTTAAAAAAAATACTGCACGTGTTTTTTATAAACTCATGGCTAAAATGGGAGTTAACCTGGTACCGAACCATGCGGATTTTCGTTTGCTCAGCCGAAGAGCGGTACAGGAATTCATGCGCTATCAAGAAGAGAACCTCTTTATTCGAGGCATTATCCCGTTGCTCGGCTTCAAATCGTCTAAAGTGTATTATGACCGCCAAAAACGGTATGCAGGTGAATCAAAGTATCCGTTGAAGAAAATGCTTGCATTCGCAGTCGACGGCATTACTTCATTCAGCATTGTGCCAATTAAATTGGTGATGAGTATCGGCTTTCTTTTTGTATTGATTGGAGGCGCAATTGCTGCTTATGCGTTGATCAATTGGTTTCTAGATCATACAATTAGCGGCTGGACTTCACTGATTTTGTCGATCTGGATGATTGGCGGTATGCAGCTCATGGCAATCGGCGTGATTGGCGAATACATTGGCAAGATCTTCACGGAAACAAAAAAGAGACCACGGTATACTATAGAAATCAATACACTGCACAATAAAAAATTAAGTGAAAAGGATAAGTTCCATGAGTAGCCGAAGTAGAGGGCAGTACATTGATCAAAAAATAAAAAAAGATAATTTAAAATGGCGATGGATCAAACAAGCATTTATTTTTGGCTCCGTTGGCGTGAGTAACACGGCAGTTGATTTTATTGTATTTTTTGTACTGGCACATTTTTTCTCCATTTTTTATGCAGCTGCACAGGTTCTGTCGTATGGCGCCGGTATGCTGAATAGTTATATTTGGAATTCCAAAATTACGTTCTCAGAATCCAAACGGTCGCTTTCACGATTGATTCGATTTATTGTTCTGAATCTCGCTGTACTGGGCATCACTTTGCTGGCTATGCACAGCATGTTGTTTCTGCCTCTGTACATAAATAAATTAATCAGTACACTCATTGGTTTAAGTGTTAACTTTTTGTTAAGTAAATTATGGGTGTTTAGAGCCTAAATGCGGCGCACCGATTGACATTTAGGGACGCAAAATGTAGAATGCTTGTATTCATACGTGCCATTGAATTAGAGCTTATGTCGAACCATTAAAGGTGAGTGTTTGACAGGTCATATAAGCCTGTATTTTTGATTTGATAAACTGCGTTTGGGCAGAATAAATGTTGTGTAGACACTTTAGTTACTGTTATGGATTGATGGGCTTGCGCACATTGTGATTTTTAAGGAGAGCGAATTAAATTGAAAAGAATTTTAACCTACGGCACCTTTGACTTATTGCACTATGGACATATCAATTTATTGAGACGCGCGAAGGAACTTGGCGATTATCTAATTGTCGGGCTCTCGACGGATGAGTTTAATGCCGTGAAACATAAAGAGGCCTACCACAGCTATGAGAACCGCAAGTTGATTCTCGAAGCGATTCGCTATGTCGATAAGGTAATCCCTGAAAAGGATTGGGACCAGAAGATCGCCGATGTTAAAGATAATGATGTGGATATCTTTGTCATGGGTGATGACTGGAAGGGAAAATTTGATTTTCTGAAAGATTATTGTGAAGTTGTTTATCTGCCGCGTACAGTTGGTATTTCAACCACAAAGATCAAACATGATTTGTTTACTGTGAAAAATGGCTAAGGAATTTCTGATTAACTGTTATCTTGTTTTTTTTAAAGTCATTTTTACGCTCTGCAAAATTTTTAGGCTTCACAGGAAGATCGTTTTTGTCTGTTCTTATACAGACAATAATCAATTTGTCTATGATGAAATGAAGCACAGAGGATCTGAAACAGAAGTTGTTTTTCTGTGCCGAGGAAAAGCTGTTTTCACTCATTTCGGCAGCACAGGTGAAATGGTGATTCCGTTTGAAACCATGAATATATGGCAGTTTGTTCGCTCAGCTTATCATTTGGCGACAGCGAAACTGGTTGTGGTTGATAATTATTTCGGTTTTCTTTCGGTGGTCAATTTTAAAAAAGATGTATTATGCATCCAGCTTTGGCATGCATGCGGAGCTTTTAAGACGTTTGGTTTAAAAGATCATTCAGTTACCTTTAGGTCTGCGCGTGCGCGTGCGCGGTTTTCAACCGTATATCGGCACTTTGATAAGATTGTTGTCGGTTCCGATGCCATGGAGGCGATTTTTAGGCAGTCCTTCGGTTTAGGTGATGCCCATTTCATTCATTTGGGGATACCGCGAACCGATCTTTTTTTTGATTTAAAGAAGCAGGCAGAGATAAAAGATTCGTTAAACAAAATGAGTTCGGGCAAGAAAATCATCTTATATGCACCAACTTTCAGAGATCAGCCTCTGGAGGAGCTTGGACTCGATTTAAATAGGATGGAGGAAGAACTCAGCAAAGATTACGTGCTGATTCTTCGTCTGCACCCTTCTGACAGAGGAAAAATGATTAATCTCAGCTGGGATCATAAGTTTTTAATTGATGGTTCCAAATGGAACAGCGTAAACGAGTTACTGCTCGGTACGGATCTTTTAGTGACTGATTATTCATCCATTCCCTTTGAATTTGCATTGCTGAATCGTCCGATGATCTTTTTCCCATATGATTTGAATTCTTATGAAAAAAACAGGGGATTATGGGAAAATTATGAGCAAATGGTTCCAGGGCCAGTTGCGAACTCCACTGATGAAGTCATTCGGCTGATTAAGCGTGACACCTTTGACTTGCGGCAAATTGCGGCTTTTTCGGAGAAATGGAATCGCTATTCAACGGGTCAGTCGAGCAGTAAGATTGTGGATTATTTGACTGCCTGTATGAACAAATGAATGGAGTAATGGTCATAGTGGTTACAACCAATAAAAAAAACAAGAAGAGTAAAAATGAATGGATAGATCCTACTACATCTAGGAGGAGCAGGGGAAATGATCAGTGAGCAAGCCGAAAAACAGATAAAAAAATTAATAAAACCACGGATTTTAAGTTTTGAGGCGAGTCCGGGAGAATGGAACGTCACCATTCGTTTCAATCCAATGGCAGATGAAAGTTACATAAAACGCATGGAAATACACGTGTGCGATCGTTTTGGCGATGCTGCGTTTGTATTTCCTATTGAGTCTGTGAGCAAAGACGAAAATGACTATTGGGATGCAAAGATCAAAATTATGTTGCCGGCAATTCAGAATCGCTTGTTTGAACGCGACTATTGGGACTTTTTCATATCTGTACCTGTAGACCAGTCGTTATTAGATCAGGTCTATTCAAATTTGGACGAAGCTCAGACTGAAGAGATGGAGATTGTTGATCGAAGTGAGCTCGAAGAGGGTTTTCGCTTGACTATTCGCTTGCATGCACTGCGACCGCTGCAACCGCTCGATTTGTTTAGCCTCTATAATGAAGAGCAAGACAAAATGCTCATTCCTTTTTATACAAAAAAGAATGGCCTTTCACTGCGTGTTGAGGAAGTTCACGTAATGGCTCGAATTGATCGTGCGGAGATCAGCAGAACTTTTATGCTTACTCTCGAAGGACATGTTGTTTTCCCGTTTTCTGATGTGCTTTCGCAGCCTGATATCCAAAAGAAAATCATGCTTTTAAACAGCGAAGAAGAGGTCATTGCGGAATGGCGGACTGAGAATGTAGAACGTCCGGATTTAACAGAGGCTGCCGCATCTTTAAATCGTAATTATGATTGGGCAGGTTTTTCTCTTGCCATTGATCTCAAGCCCATTGCATCGCAGTTTGCTGATATCGAAGAGCCCGTTTATCTGTATTTCAGGCTGGAACTGACTCACAAAAAGAACGGGATGCTGTATTCTGAACGTCCAGTGCGTATTCTTGCCAGACATAAGGTGATCACTGGCCGCCACATCATTAAACTGAATGGATTGAAGAAGAGCCTGATTGTGAAGCGAAATCGCAATCACAGCCTTGCTTTCCGCATCGCGCCGTATACCGTGGCTGATGCACTTAAAGGGAAAGCAAGACGCGGCTTGAATCGTGTAAAGAAGAGCAGAGTATTTACATCTCTTTATCACCGAACATTTCAAGCCCTTTCTCATCTGCCGATGAAAAAGAATTTAGTGATGTTTGAGAGCTTTTTCGGTCGCCAATACAGTTGCAATCCGCGTGCGATCTATGAGTATATGCGTGAGCATTGCCCTGAATATCAATTGATCTGGAGCGCTAACGCCAAGTATACAGAATTGTTTGAACAGCATCAATTGCCGTACGTCAAGCGTTTTTCATGGAAATGGCTGATGCTCATGACCCGTGCTAATTATTGGGTGACGAATGTGCGCTTACCGCTTTGGATGTCAAAACCGAAACACACGATTTATCTTCAAACATGGCATGGAACACCATTAAAACGACTAGCTTTGGATATGGAAGAAGTACACATGCCAGGAACAAATACTGAGAAGTACAAACGGAATTTTCTGGCAGAGTCTGCTCGGTGGGATTATTTAATATCACCAAACCGGTATTCATCGGAAATTTTTGCTCGTGCGTTCGGCTTTGAGAATACAATGATCGAGTCCGGCTATCCACGCAACGATTTTCTATATCAGAAGAATAATCAAGAAACGATCGATGCAATTAAGGATCGAATTGGCTTGCCAAAAGATAAGAAAGTTATTTTATACGCACCGACATGGCGTGATAATCAATTCTATGGTAAAGGTCGTTATCGTTTTGAATTGGATCTGGATCTGCGACGCATGCAAAAGGAACTTGGAGAAGATTTCATAATCATCATGCGCATGCACTACTTGATTGCTGATAACCTTGATTTAACTGAATATGAAGGATTTGCTTATGATTATTCACATCATGAGGACATTAGTGAACTTTACATGATCTCTGATCTCTTGATTACGGACTATTCATCCGTTTTCTTTGATTTTGCGAATTTAAGACGGCCAATGATTTTCTTTACGTATGATATTGATGACTATCGTGATCACCTGCGCGGCTTTTATTTTGAATTTGAACAGAAAGCACCAGGACCGCTTGTTTTGACAACAGAGGAAGTAATTCAGGCTGTGCAGAACATTGCAGCATCCGGATTTGCCGTATCTGATCGTTTTGATGCATTTTTTGATAAGTTCTGCTCGCTTGAAAACGGGCATTCTTCGGAAAAGGTAGTGAAAACTGTATTTAAATAAGATTGATTAGTTCAAATGGAATCAAGCAATGTTAAAGAAGTTGTTCCTAAGTCGAATATTTGGCTTTGAAACAGCTTTTTTTTCGAAAATCGGAAATTTTAATCATTGTTATAAGTGTAGAAAAAATGTCATAAAATTAGGGAATTATTGTCTTAAAATACGCTTACAAATTTTGAAAGGTGGTATAGTATAGGTGTAGTAAGTTAAAGAGTTTTGGAAGGTTGGTGATGATTATGTATAAGATTCTCGTTCCTGTTGATGGTTCTGAGCCGGCAAACCGCGCTGTTCATGAAGCAGTTTCGATCGCTTCAGGAAAGAAGGATGCCGAAATTACATTACTTTATGTGAGCCCATCTCCAGTCTATTTTCCTTTCTATTCTATGGTCGGTCCATCACTGGATGCGGATGTCAAAGAGGTTGAAGAAAGAGAAGGAAATCAGATGCTCGACGACACTATCGAAAAAGCATCTAAAGATACATCTGTGACGTTCCGCAAAAAACATCTTTACGGTATTGCGGCACAAGAAATTTGTGATTATGCAAATGATACGAAGAAAGATTTAATTATTATGGGCAACCGAGGAATGGGTGCATTTGGACAGATGATCCTAGGGAGTGTCAGCAATAAAGTGCTTCAACTCGCGCAATGCCCGGTTATGATCGTCAAATAATTAATTTTTACTGATATGGTTAACAACCTTTGCAAATATCGTCATTGCAGAGGTTTTTTATTTTTTTATCCTTTATACTTGAAAGTCAAAGAAGGTCAGATTATAATATAGTCATAAGGTCAAATAAGGTCAAAAGAATCCAAATCCTAATTGACATTAAATCAAACTGAAGGAGGTTTGATCTTATGCTTTGTGATGAGTGTAAATTAAATCAAGCAGTTGTTGAAATGAATGTAATGATTAATGGACAGCAAAAACATCTTCATCTTTGTGAGGAGTGCTACGCAAAAATGAAAAATAATTTTAATATGCCTTCATTTTTTCAGGGCGGCGGGTCGCCATTTGATGATTTATTCCGCAGCTTTATTCAACCGTCAATGGCCTCCGGTGAAAATAGAGCTCAGGAAAACGGTTTGAATTTTGACGGGATGAACGGAAAGTCAGCGGGAGGTGGCGGCGGTGGTCACCGTCGTGGCGGATTTCTGGATCAAGTCGGAAGAAATCTGACCGAAGCTGCACGACAGGGAAAAATTGATCCGGTCATTGGTCGTGAGCGCGAAGTTCAATTAGTTATTGAAACGCTAAATAGAAGAAATAAAAATAATCCGGTCCTTATCGGAGAGCCAGGTGTTGGTAAGACAGCGATTGCTGAAGGACTCGCTTTAAAGATTACCGAAGGAAAGGTACCTGCAAAGCTGGCAAATAAAGAAATTTATCTGATTGATGTTGCTTCCTTAGTTGCGGGTACAGGAATCAGAGGTCAATTTGAGCAGCGAATGAAACAGTTGATGGCTGAGATTGAAAAGCGGAAGAACTGCATTGTCTTTATCGATGAAGTACACTTGCTCGTCGGAGCCGGGTCTGCAGAAGGCGGATCTATGGATGCAGGAAATATTTTGAAGCCGGCACTTGCTCGTGGCGAATTGCAAATTATCGGCGCGACGACCTTGAATGAATACCGCAAAATTGAAAAAGATGCAGCTTTGGAGCGGCGTTTCCAGCCGGTCATTGTCAATGAGCCGACTCAGGAACAGACCATTCAGATCTTAAAAGGCATTCAATCGAAGTATGAAAAGTACCATCATGTTCGGTATACGGATGAAGCAATCAAGGCATGCGTGGCGCTGTCGGCGCGATACATTCAGGATCGTTTTCTTCCGGATAAAGCAATTGACCTAATGGATGAGTCGGGGTCTAAGGTTAATTTGAATCTTACTCCTGTTGATACAGAGAGTGTTAAGAAGAAAATTGAAGAGATCTCTGCGGCTAAGGCAGAAGCGACAAAAAATGAGCAATTTGAAACTGCTGCACGTCTTCGTGATCAAGAACATGCGTATCAGAAGCAGTTGGAACAGTTGGAGAAAATCAAAGCCAATGGTTCTGAATTGCCCGTTACCGGCAAAGATGCGGTTGTTGATGATGTACTGATTCAGCAAATTGTTGAGACACGTACAGGGATTCCGGTTCGCAAATTGCAGGCTGATGAACAAAACAAAATGCGTAATTTGGCTGACCGCCTCAATGCAAAAGTAATCGGTCAAAGCGAAGCCGTCCAAAAAGTATCACGTGCCATTCGCCGCAATCGCACAGGCTTTCGCAAAACAACACGTCCAATTGGTTCGTTCTTGTTTGTAGGACCAACCGGTGTCGGAAAGACCGAGCTTGCAAAAACGCTTGCTGAAGAAATGTTTGGTGAACGCGATTCAATGATCCGTCTTGATATGAGTGAATACATGGAAAAGCACTCAGTGTCTCGTTTAATCGGAGCACCTCCGGGTTATGTAGGCCATGACGAAGCCGGACAGCTTACTGAGAAAGTTCGTCGCAAACCATACAGCATTATTTTGCTTGATGAGATTGAGAAAGCACATCCGGACGTAATGCACATCTTTCTGCAAATCTTGGATGATGGTCGCTTGACAGACAGCCAGGGAAGAACGGTAAGCTTCAAAGATACGGTTATTATCATGACAAGCAACGCCGGGATAAAGAATAAATCTGCTTCGGTCGGTTTTGGAACAACAAGCAGTCGTGAAGATATGATTAAACAGCTTGAAGATTATTTCCAGCCTGAATTTTTGAACCGTTTGGATGGAATTATCAAATTCAATGCATTGAAAAAAGAAGATTTGCTTTCCATTGTCGATCTAATGTTAGGTGATATCCGCGTGGCAGCTTCTGAACAGGGCATCGAGTTGAGTGTCACGGATGCAGCGAAAAAGA
The DNA here is from genome assembly GCF_024385605.1 of Sporolactobacillus sp. STSJ-5. Taxonomy (GTDB): domain Bacteria; phylum Bacillota; class Bacilli; order Bacillales; family Sporolactobacillaceae; genus Sporolactobacillus. The sequence goes on from NZ_JANFOJ010000002.1 coordinate 11,198, forward strand.
AATTGGCAGAGCTCGGTTACAATCCCGAATTTGGCGCACGACCATTGCGTCGGGTTCTTGAAGAGAAGGTTGAGGATCAAATTTCCGACTTGCTTATTGACCATGGTAATGCGAAGAAAATGAACGTTGATGAGAGTGATGGAGACATCAAAGTAACTGTTGAATAAATCAATTCGAAAAAAGCACTTGCAAAGCAGTGCTTTTTTCTTTTACTGAAGCAAATAGTTTCAATGATAAGAACGCATGAATAAGATTGTAGGATAAGTCAAAGTTTACGAATCAGTTCGTTATTGAAAATTTGACAGGAATCAAAAAAAGTGGCAGAATGACTATACATTATATAGTGAAAAACAATGACAGGAATAAGTAGCGGTCGAAACGGCTATTAAGAGAGCAGGCGGTTTGGTGCGAGCCTTGCAGCAATCGATGCAGCGAATTACCTCCTCGAGTATCTTCTGTGAACATATATTCAATTAGTAGCAGAGGACGGTTGCAGCCGTTATGAGTTAATTAAGTGACTGTTTTTTTATCAGTTAACAAGGATGGTACCGTGCGATCAGCGCTCCTTTTTAAGGAGCGCTTTTTATTTTTTTAACTTTTAGCAGTAACTTTTTTAACATGAAAGAGATTCAATTTAATTAGGAAAGGTTGAACCAATTATGGATATTATTGATGATTTAAAGTATCGAGGTTTAATTAATCAAGTATCGGATGAAACAGCATTGCGTGAGGCATTGAAGAAGCCGCTGACCTTCTATTGCGGTTTTGACCCAACTGCAAACAGTCTGCATGCAGGAAACTTACTCGTCATTGTAATCATGATGCGTCTGCAGAAAGCAGGGCATCATCCAATTGCTGTTGTCGGTGGCGGTACAGGTATGATCGGCGATCCAAGCGGTCGTTCAACGGAAAGGCAGCTGAATACAAAAGAGGTAGTGGACAGCTATGCAGAGAGCTTGAAAGGTCAATTGAATCGTTTTCTACATTTTGATGAAGGAAATGCGACCTTTGTTAATAACGCAGAATGGCTTAATTCATTGTCCGCAATTGAATTTCTACGAGATGTCGGCAAATATTTCACACTGAATTATATGCTGTCCAAAGATTCCGTGCAGACAAGGCTGGAAGCAGGTATTTCGTTTACTGAATTCTCATATATGCTGTTGCAATCTTTTGATTACCTCAACCTTTATGAGAAAAAACATTGCAGAATGCAGGTCGGAGGCAGCGATCAATGGGGCAACATCACTGCCGGTTTGGAATTAATTCGGAAGCGCGGCCATGAAGAACAAGCATTTGCCATGACCTTTCCTTTAATCACAAAGAGCGACGGTACTAAATTCGGCAAATCAATGGGCGGAGCAATCTGGTTGGATCCTGAGCGCACAACCCCGTATGAATGGTACCAATTCTGGTTCAATGCATCAGATGATGATGTCGTTAACTTCTTAAAATATTTTACGTTCTTAACGAAAGCTGAAATTGAAGCATTGGCTAAAGAGGTCAAGGAACACCCGGAAGAACGAAAGGCTCAAAAAACACTTGCTAAAGAAATGACCATTCTGGTCCATGGTGAACATGCATTGCAGCAGGCAGAACACATTTCAAAAGCGCTGTTCAGCGGCGATGTTGCACAACTGAGCGGAGAGGAAATTAAGCAGGGCTTTAAAGATGTACCGACATTTAACGCGACAACCAAAGAGGCGGTCAGGCTGCTTGATTTGCTTGTTGAAGCTGGTGTTGTATCTTCCAAACGTCAAGCACGCGAAGATATTTCTAATGGCGCAATTTATATTAACGGGGTGCGTTGCATGGATTTGAATGCACAGGTGACGAATGATGATCGAATTGACGATGAATATGTTATTGTCCGCCGTGGCAAGAAAAAATACACATTAATACAATTCTAATTTTTTCTAAGTTATGCAAAATAAATTGAAGTTTTAGGACGGGATTGTATCACATGGTATACTAAGTGTAGTTGATACATGCTTTAGAGCTATGGGTATTCAGCTACCAATTCAGATTGCGGTTAAGGAGGGGCTAAATAATGGCTTCAGAAAATGAAAAGTGTACATGCAGCGGTACTGGCATTAAGGAGCTGGTGCTTGGCGGAATTATTGGCGGCGCGATCGGTGCATCTATTGCTTTGCTGTTTGCTCCGAAATCAGGAGCTGAGATGCGCAAGGACCTTTCTGTAAGGGAAATCGTAGACAGCGGTGTTGACAAAGTAAAACAAGCGACAACGAGCCTGCTTCATAAAGATGACGAGCCGTTCAGCTAAGTTAGAATCATTAAGCAAATAATAAAAGAGCTCTTCAAGCAGACAGTGCAAATCTACTTGGAGAGCTCTTTTTAACATGGCCGCTGTTAGGGTTCATACCTTTAATCACTTTTATTAGCTCATTATAATTTAATAAACCGTTTTAACTAGCCGAGGAATCTCTACTAGCAAATAAATCAATTGTTTGCTTCCTATTTTACACAATAGGTCGTTTTGGAGGGAAGTTCCAAACAGTTTAATTGGCCACCGAACACGCAGCCGCCATCTATGCCGATTATATTATTCTTTCCAAAAAAAACGTCGCTCGTTTCGTGAAGATTCAACGTTGGCGTATGCCCGAAAATAACAGTCTTATCCCCCTGATAGCCCTCAAAGAATGGTGTGCGAATCCACAAAAAGGTTGTCTCATCGGTGTCCTTTAACTCTTTTTCAGGATCGACTCCTGCATGAACGAAAAAGTAATGTTCCGTTTCAGCATAAACGTTTAAGTGCTGAATCCATTCTAAATCGTCCTGGAGCTCATCCGGTAGCGAAAGCGTTCCATTCTGAACGTCCTTATAGACATTCTCAATGGATAAACCGTAACTCGACAAGGTTTGTGCGCCGCCATTTGCAGCCCAATGAGAAACAGCTTCAGTGCTTTCCCCGACAAGCGCTTTTTCCATCATATCCTCGTGATTGCCCTTTAGAGTAATCGCACCTTCTTTTTCAAGTTGGCGTGCTTTTTTTATTACTTCTTTTGGATTCTGTCCACGGTCGACATAATCCCCTAACAAGAAGAGCAGATCCTCTTCAAGTGAATAATTAACTTTATCGAGTAACGCATTAAACGCGTCGATCTGACCATGCATATCACTGATTACAAGCAAGCGTTTGACTGTCTGCAAACCAATAACCTCTCTTTCTATAACTATCATAGACAAATTACAATCTATTATGCAAGCTTTGATAGAACCAAAGAGAAATATACCTCATCATCAATAAAAATTGATACCTTTTCATTTTACCAAGTACTCACCTTTCAAAAAGTAAAAAAAAGAAAAGCCCTGTTAAGGGCTCGTTATTTTTTCGTTTGAGTGGAAGAGACACCGTAGTTTGAGTCAGGTGGAATCTTTTGATCAGTATTATAGTTGATTTTTGATACATCAGGTGCAACAAATCCTTTAGGATGATAAAAGCGCAGCAGGTCACCATAAATAACCTTGTCTGAGTAGTCAAGCATCTTTTTAGCCATATCTTCATATGGCTTTCCAAGTGAGTCCTCAACTTTCTTGCCATCGTTATTAGCATAGACATTTCCGCCGACAATTGAATATTTGTTCGTAATGACATCACCATTGCGGAAAGGAATAATTTGACGATGTTGCTTTGAAAAAAGATCTGTTCCAAACTGAATGTAGTTTTTGGTATTAATACCGAGCAGACTCATCAGTGTCGGTCTTACATCAACTTCTCCGCCATAGGTTGAAACTGTACCACCTGCTACCTTAGGAATATGAATAAACAGTGGTACTTTCTGCAACTGAGCGTTATCGAAAGGAGTTATTTCATCTTTGCCTAGTACTTTCGCCATGGCATCGTTATGATTTTCTGAGAGACCATAATGGTCACCATACATAATAATCACCGTGTTATCAAAGAGACCGGCCTTTTTTAAGTCTGTGAAAAATTGCTCAACAGCCTGATCCATGTAATTGGCAGACTGAAAATAATTATTAACAACACTGTCACCAAAGTCTCCAGGCTGAAACGTTGTGTCCTCTTTGTCCATGCCGAACGGGAAGTGATTAGACAGAAGGATTAATTTGCTGTAGAACGGCTGCTTCAGATTCGAAAGATAAGGTATTGTTTCCTTAAGAAACGGTTTATCCTTCATGCCGTAATTCTTTGTGTTTTCAGCACTCATATCATAATACTTAGAATCGAAGAAACGCTCATAACCAAGTGATTTATACATTTGATCACGATTCCAAAATGACTTGACATTACCATGAAATACCGCAGTCTCATAGCCGCGCTGATTCATCATTGCAGGAGCAGCCTGATACGTATTTAGTCCTTTCATCTGGAATACAGGTCCCTGCGAGAGAGGAAAGAGCGAATTTTCCATCATGAATTCAGCGTCGGATGTCTTACCTGAGCCGGTTTGATGATAAAAATTCTTAAAATAGGTGGTGTCATCGGCGCCTGCCGTTAGCTTGTTTAAAAAAGGCGTAACTTCTTGACCATTAGGCATTTTGTAGTTGATGGCAAAGCTCTGCAAAGATTCCAAGGATATATAAATGACATTCATTCCCTTGGCTTTTGCATAATAGTTCGGGTTCGGAGCGGCGAAATTTGATTTGGTGAAATTTTGAATATCATTAATATCGCTGCTGTCTGCCATCGCTCTCTGAGCATTTGAGCGGGCATTCTGAATGGTATCATAGATTGCAAAATTATAAGCGCCTAAATATTTTACAATATAGTTCCGATCAAATGTTCGGCTAAGCAGTTCCGGCCGGTCGGTTTCCGCAAGGCTTAAGTTAACAATGAAAACCATGACTGCGGAAACAAAGACAGTAAAGATTGCGCGAATGTTCCATCGCTCAGCAGACGGGCGAGCGATTCTAAAGAGAACGAGACTAAGAACAATTAAAGTATCGATGAAAAATAAAACGTCGTATCCATTCATCAACGACGCAATGCTTCCTCCTAAGTCACCGGCATTGCCCGTTGATTGAGTCATCGTAGAGAATGTAATGAAATCACTAAAGAAGCGGTAGTAAACAATGTTTGCATACAGCCAGAATGATAGGACAAAATTAATAATGATTAGCAGCCATTGCTGCAAGCGTCCCTTAAAAATAATAGCGATACCAAAAAATAAAAGTGCAGAACTTACCGGATTTAGAAAGAGCAGAAATTGCTGCATCTTATCGTTGACACCGAGGTTAAACTGAGTTAAGTAGACAAAGTAAGTTTTTAGCCAAAATAGGATGACTGTGAGCAAGAAGAATGCATATTTTTTTGTTAGTATACGTTGTCCGCCAGTAAATAATTGCTTCACGTTTGTTCAACCTCCTGAAATCAAGGTAAATGATTCAACTAAGGTACTATTCACATCTAAATTTAAAATCGTTATAGTCCCAAATTATATCATACGGATTAATATGAAGTTATATTAAAAATGTGTAAAAAAAAATACACGGAAAACCTTCAATAATTTTATATCATTTTAATTTAAAGTCAAGAAATGTATGCACTAAATCCTGTACCATTATTTAAATTTCAAAAGAAGAACTTGTCCAACAGCGAAATTAACATTATATATAGGAAAGAAGTGGAATTTTGTCATAATCTTGGATTAAAAAAATCAATCCGGAACATCAGATTGATGTGTGTTGTTTGGTTGATGGATGCCGTTAACCTTTATGTGGTTATCGTGCTTCACGAAGCCGTTTTAATTTCTGCTCATTTTTTCCAACATTTTTCAGCAGTGAAGGATATCGAACCATTAGCATCGTGTAACGACCAAATAAAAATCCAGAGATAAATATGAAGTAAATAATAAAGCTCGAAGAACCATTTAATGAAGGAGTCATTGACAAGTAATGGATTGATAGGGATTTGAGCGCAAAACGAATGGGTATTGACAGCGACCAAGTTAATACCGACATGATGGATCCAGAAAGATACCATGCGCCGTCATGATTTAAAAGCGGGGTAAAACGACCTTGGATCAATCCGAGCCCGAATGAAAAACACAAAGTTGTAACGATCATGATCCAGTCAATGAGCGGCAATGGCTGCATAGTGGAAAGTGCACAAACCGCGCAAAATAACAATGCCAGTGGTTGCCGATAAAGACGGCCGGTTAATGGTTTTTCTCTAAACTGGTTGTAGAGAACAGTTGTCAGCAAAACCGAACCAAAGATAAGAAACATGGCATTTACCTCCGCTCATTTTGTTCTACTTAGTTAATGTATGTCACGTTCAAATTGTCCTATTCCTTTCATTTGTTGTCCCAATAAATTCTTTTTCTGAAAAATTTATTTAAATGACAAATTTATTACAAAGGAAAAATGATTTAATTCGTGGGATATCGAGCTAATGTTACAATTATATTTCATTTCGACATATAAGCTTAATATCAGTTTGAAAAGGTAGGGTGCTATAATTAAAAAGTCGATAAAGAGAAAATAATAGAACCTAATAAAATGTACGGTAAAAAAAGAGAATGATTGTTTTGGGGAGGAACTAGGCCGATCATGAAAATGAATAAGAAAAAAGCAACCGTGACACTGGCACTGACGTTCGGACTGACATATACTTCGATTGCTCCATCAGTTACATACGCTTCACCATCATTAAGTGATATTAATAACAAAACTTCTGCTCAAAAATCACTGAGAGATCAGCTGACTAAGCAGCAGCAAGCCATTCAGAATGAACTTGCCGAGATGAATAAGAAACAGTTGAAACTGACAAGCGAAATCAGTGATGGACAGGCACAGATTAATCAAAATAATGATCAGATTAGTGCCTTGAAAGCTGAAATAACTGAAATCAATAAACGAATTGAAAAACGAAAAGCACTGTTAAATGATCGTTTAGTTTCGATCTATAAGAATGGCGGATCTGTAAATTACTTAGATGTCTTACTGGGTTCCAAAAATTTCGGGGATTTTATTGACCGTACCTTTGCACTAACAACGATTACGAACCAGGATCAAAAAATTATTACTGATCAAAAGAATGATCAAGTCGCTGTGAAAACAAAGAAAGCAAGTGTTGAGAGAAAACAAGCAGCCAATGTTGCACGTTTGGAAAAGCTGAAGAATACGTTAACTGAAGTTGTTGCACTTCAGGAAAAGAAGAAAATTGCTTCTAAGGCATTGGATCAAAAGCAAGCCAGTGTATCAGCTCAACTCGCTTCTTTAGCAAGTGCTGCAGAAGACCTGAAACGTGCATCGATCAAACCGGTTTCTTATAATCCATCCAGTGAATCTACTGATTCGAACAGTTCAAGCAGCTCAAGTAACTCAAGCAGTTCAACAGCTAGTGATTCTTCATCAAATAGTAGCAGTTCATCAAATGATTCAGCACAGTCTCAGCCTGTTAGTCTGTCAGCATCCGTTGCGACAGGGGGCATTTCCGGTATCCTTGGTTATGGCAATCGATTTATTGGCAGGTCGACTTACGTATTTGGTGCTTCCAATCCTGCAGCTGGTCAGTTTGACTGCTCTGGCTTCGTTCATGCTGCATTTGCGGCAAATGGCATTGGAGTCGGTCGATCAACAGGTGCACTGGTAAGTCAAGGCAGTGCGGTAAGCTTTGCCTCTGCACGTCCTGGTGATCTCGTATTCTTCGATACATATAAAACGAATGGTCATGTTGGTATTTATCTAGGTGGCGGACGCTTCATTGGTTCCCAGAGCAGCACCGGCGTTGCCATTGTAAGCATGGACAACTCATACTGGAAATCACATTTCCGCGGTGTAGTTCGTAGAATCCTTAACTAATTCATTCCCAAATATAAAATTTTTAAAACACAAGCTTAGTTGCTTGTGTTTTTTAATTTGTCATAAAATCAGCGAAATATAACAAATATGACAGCTGTCATAAAAGAAATATGATATGTGAGACTATGCGTGCTGCAAATCATTGGCTATTCTTTTTGTAGTGGTATTATTTCAATAATAAAGAAGGCGGAATGATGAACACTTTTCCGCTGGTTAAACATTTTTTGCGTGTCATGATGTATTACAAAATTAATTTGATCTTTACCCTCGGAGTGCCAATTGGATCAATCATTTATACGATGCGTCCCTTTATCTTCCATACGTCGGATCAGCAGATTGTCCAGAATCATGTGTTTTACTGGATTAGCTACATGGTTGTTCTTTATGCCATAATTAACAGCGGCCCTTCATTAGTTGTTCTAAGAGAAGATCAATTTCTAAAAATGTTTCTATTCATTTCAGGGAATGTCTGCTCGATCATTTATGCCAAATACATATCACAATTTATTTTACTCACTCTATCCGTTCTAATCTTGGATATTCTTAGCTGTTTTTTATTCGATCTGCCAATAATAAAACTGTTGATTCAATCCTTTCTGCTGATTATTCTAAGCAGTCCGCCAATATTTTTTCTCTTTCTTTTCTTTGCAGCTCTACGCTTGCGACAGGAAACAATGATCCCGTTAACTAATATACTGATTTTCTGCTTTATTTTCATGTCGGTCAATCAAATAAATCGTGCTTTATCATTCATCAACCCCATTGATTATGCCTTTCAGATCGCAAGATTTTTGTTTGATGGAACATCTATCCATGGGTTTCAGATTTGGCTTTCGATCACAATAACTTGTTTCTATTTGTTTATTGGTTTATTTTCTTTAAAAAAAATACAGTTCTTACCGATTTTTAGAAATTGAGGTGAAACGCATGAAAATAGAACATTTGAATTTTAGGTATCGGCAAAATGATCGCTTAATTTTTGACGATCTATCATTTAATCTCGTGCAAGGGAAGACGCATTTTTTACTTGGAATGAATGGAGAAGGAAAATCGACTCTTCTTGATGCCTTCGCAGGTTTGCTCAATGTTGATGCGGCTATTCTGAATCCAATCCAAAGAAATGAAATACTCTATCAGATCCAAGGAGTTCCTATTCTAAGCACGATAAAAGGTAAAGATCTTGCTGAATTGATTTTATGCGGGAGCGGTCAATACAGGAGTGGGGATTTATCACCAGAGATGTGTAGCGAACTTTTTGATGATCCGAGTGCATTAAGAAAAATCACCTATTTGTGGGATATGCAATATGGCAAGATGTCCCCTGGAGAGCGTCGCTGGCTGACTATCGTTCTGTATTGTCTGATTGATAAATCCTTGTATCTTTTTGATGAGCCAACCGCCGGTGTTGATCTCTATTCCGGAATGCAAATCGCACAGTCGATTCGTCGATTGCAGGAGAGGAGAGGAAAGACAGTGGTTTATGCCACCCATCAGCTTCAAGATCTTAAATGGTTTGAAGATTACCAGGTGCATGTTCTAGATAAAGGAAAAATCATCATTGACGAAAATGAACGGCATTGGATACAAGCGTGCAGAGAAAATAAAATGCCTATTTGCGTGCGTATTATCGATGAATGGGAAATGTCATGAGATTAAGCTTCAGTTTTTTTGAAAATAATCGAATTTTTATTTAACTTGTTTACTGACTTTTTATTAACATGTATTCTAAAGAAAAGCCGCTTAGAGAGAGGGCGCGAAGATTGAAAATATTTCCAAAAGCGACAGGCCCATATCCCTATCTTTGGATACTGATTATTTTTCCTCAATTCTTTATTAATGTTTGGCAGGCCGATCATTTATCGGAAAAAGTGATTGGGTTGATTGCAGGACTTGTACTGCTTTATGTCTTTCGGCAGATGTACTGGCTTGAGTACACGACGCTACTTGTCCATTTTTTATTAGGTGTCGCTGCACTCGTCGTTGCCTCAGTAACTCTCGATTCTGCCATAATGCTCCTTTACGGCATTAGTTTTGTTTTTCTTTTCGGTTATATTGAACGTGTGAGAGACTTGGCGATTGGAATTGCGGGACTAGCCGCGGCTTACCTGTCGGTGTCGCAAATCATTGATGGTTGGCCGTTAGCTTTTATTTATCATGATCAGGTCTTTTTTTTCCTATTAGAAGCTGCCATTCCGATCGCAATTTTTCTTCACGAGCGAACAAAAAATTTGCATCATCAGCTTGCCCAGGCGAATGAACAGATTGTTGCCTTGGTTAAGGAACAAGAGCGTGGACGTCTTGCACGTGATCTTCATGATACACTGGGGCACACGTTGACGATGATTATTCTTAAAAGCGAGCTTGCCTTTCGATTGATTGATAAGGATGCGGGTCGTGCCAAATCAGAGATCGGAGAAATAGAACGAATTACTCGATCGGCTTTGGGACAAACGCGGGAGATTGTTGCGTCCATTCGTCATCATTCGCTAGCAGAGGAACTAAATGAAACGAAGTATTTTCTTGAAACAAAAGGCATTTCAGTGATTATTCATAATCCGGAAAAATGGCCGCGGCTTCAGGCAGCCGATGAGACAATGCTGAGCCTTGCGTTCCGTGAAGCAATCACTAATGTCGTCAGGCACAGTGCTGCCAAGCATTGCATCATTCAGGCGGCGATTGATGGTCATAAATTAATTCTTGAGGTTATTGATGACGGGATCGGCATTCGAAACAAGGATACAAGAGGAAACGGCTTGCACACAATGCAAGAACGAATGCATTTGATTGGGGGAGCAGTGGATGTGCGGACAAAAGATAAAGGAACGCTCCTTCGTTTTTCTCTGCCGTTAAATGAACAAAAGGTGGTTGAAGAAAAATGAAATTATTAATCGCTGAGGATCAAGGAATGCTTCGTGGCGCGCTTGCTCAGTTGCTCGAAATGGAAAAGGATTTTGAGGTTGTGGGCCAGACAGGTAATGGCAGAGAAGCATTTGAGCTCGTTCGACGGTTGAGCCCGGATCTTATGATTGCAGATATCGAAATGCCGGAGATGACTGGACTCGAGATTGCCGAAAAACTTAAGGATGCGGATACGCCGTGCAAAACAGTCATTGTGACGACATTCGCACGCCCAGGTTACCTTGAACGCGCAATGAAAGCTGGGGTAGCAGGATACATATTAAAGGATGAACCGATTAATGAGCTTATTGCGCATTTGAGGCTCATAAACGATGGAGGCAGGTTTATTAGTCCTGAACTGGCGACAGCTTTTTATTTTTCCGATACAAATCCATTAACGAATCGTGAACAAGAGGTCCTGTGTCAAGCCTTCTCCGGTTACGAAACGAAGCAGATTGCAAGCATACTTCATTTATCAGGCGGAACCGTCCGCAACTATTTATCAACCGCCATTCAGAAGCTTAACGCGCATTCGAGGCAGGAGGCTGCCAAAAAAGCGAAAGAAAATGGCTGGATTTGAATGCAAAAATCAAAGAAACCAGTGCAAAACAGGTTGAACTTATAGTCACCTTTTCTCTTTTTTTAATTATATTGCTCTTTTAAAATGTTAGCGAACCTTAACATGTAGCGGATTAACTGCGTTCTTTATAATTTCATATATCCATTAGGTACTTCACAGTGATGATGAAAACAGATCTGAGTTTTTGTCGAAAAATGTGCAAAGGCCGCTGCAGAAGTGGACATGACCGAATAGGATATAGAAAAATAGAGGGGGATGCAGTATGTTTATTCTCATCGTTGTCATGTTTATTCTCCTTGTCATCGTTGGTCTTTTCTATTAAATAGGGAAAGATTTAATGATAAACCGGTGTTCATTTAAAAATGAAATTCCGGCTTTTTTTTATGCAAAATTTTTATGAGAGTATGGAAGACATGGTATCAATAAATTTTTTATGAACTGCTTCTTCCAAACTAGTGTTTAGTCGACAAAAAAACCCCGTTCAGTATTTGCGTGAAATGTGTGACAATAAAGGTATCTTATTTAAGCGAAAGGAAGTGCCAACTGCTATGCCAAACATCGTTTCTTTCAAATTCAACCCAAGGGAACTGAAACTAAACAAATTCATTGATTTTTATGGTTATTGCGCGCAATGGAATCAAAATATTTATGTTTATGGGAAAAATGAAGCACAAAAGGTTCATCGTCTGTCAGAGCTGCTCTCCTTTATTTTGTTTTCCCATGATGAGGAGTGCCTGATCGTTATCGAAGGAAGCGGAATTGATCAAACAAAGGACTATATTACAAAACATTTAGCAGGTGTTCAGACTGCCTGAGCAAAGATTTCCTGACCAAGACGGATGCATTTGAAAATGTGACAAACTCGTGAATTATCTTTTCAATATGGTATAGTATGAGTAGTGTAAATTCATATTGAAAGGCTAGGAGTTGCATGACAACAATTGAACAGATAAGAACAGCACCGATCAGTCCTGAAAATGATCCGTGGGAAGCTTACTTTGATATGGAGCATTACGGACACTTAGAACTGACGAATGTGGAGTTTACCACGACGACGCTCTGCAACATGCGATGTGAGCATTGCGCGGTAGGATACACATTGCAGAAACGTGATCCAAATGCTCTTCCGTTAGACTTGATTTTCAAACGACTTGATGAAGCAAAGAATCTGCACGCTTTAAGTATTACAGGTGGCGAACCGATGCTGTCACTCAAGTCAGTAAAAGAATATGTGGTGCCCATCTTAAAGTATGCGCACGAACGCGGCTTGAGAACTCAGATCAATTCGAACCTGACGCTTGACCTTGCGCGGTATGAACTGATTATCCCATATCTTGACGTGCTTCATATTTCCTTTAACTATGGAAGTTTCGAAGATTATTCCAATATAGGTTTCGCAGTAATGGAGAAGAAGCCGAAAATTGAAGCACAACAATTGTTTTTTAATCGTATGATTGAAAATGCACGAGAATTGACTGCTCGCGGAGTGATTGTTTCAGCGGAAACGATGATTAATAAACGAACTCTGCCGCATCTTGAACGGATTCATGAACAAGTGGTGGCGATGGGGTGTCAACGTCACGAAGTACATCCGATGTATCCTAGCGATTTTGCCAGCGTATTACAAGTTGCTTCGCTTGATGAAATTCGATCAGGTATTCATCGTTTGCTTGATTGTCGTGATCAGAACGTATGGATGCTGTTTGGGACCTTGCCTTTTTACCCATGCAACAAAAATGAGAAAGATCTGGCGTTACTTGAACGTCTGTATCACGAGAAAAATGTGACTGTTCGTAATGACCCTGACGGCAGGTCAAGACTTAACGTCAACATTTTTGATGGAAATATTATTGTCACTGACTTTGCCGATGCACCGGCACTGGGCAACATTAAAACAACAACACTGGAAAATGCCTATCAACACTGGTTGACGACTCCACTTGCAAAATCGTTGAATTGTCACTGTCCAGCAGTAAAATGTCTTGGTCCCAATGTGCTTGTCAAAAATACTTATTATAAAGATGTTGATTTTATGAAACGGAAAGCACTTATTTCGCGGTGATTTCCGCATATATAAAAAGGTCCTCTGCATGATTTGATTGCAGAGGACCTTTTTTCTTATTGAATACCTAATACTGCTCTGAGATAAAGTCGGAGCGCATCAATCTGAGTTGGGGCACCAACCGTTTTATGCCCCAGTAGAGCTGCTTCTAAAGCAATTCCATCTGTTGTGTTAATGAAAAAGCGTGTAATGTCTTCAATAGGCTGCTGCGGAATGAACTCACCACGACGGACACCTTCTTGAAAAATGCGAGAGAAAATGTTTTGTCCCTTCAGGTAACGATTTCTTAAATACGTTTTTCGTTCTTCATTGCGCCATCCGGTGACGAAGTATTCATAGACCGCTATAGAAAAAGGAGTGCCTGCCTCATGTGATAGTGCTTCTAAATAATCTTGAACTGCATCCCACATTTTTGTGTGTTTCTGTATAAGTGAATTTATAAATTTCTCGAAATCTGTGTTGTTTTCTTCCAATAATGCGCGCATCATGGCCTCAGTGCTTGAAAAGTATTGATAAACCCCGCCGCGGCTCATCCCGGTTTCATTTACAATATCCTGCATCGTGGCCGGTTCAAAACCTTTATTGGAAAAAACAATTTGAGCGGCCTGAAGAATTTGCTTTCTTCGTTGCGCAAAATGAGCTTCACTCACCTTTGGCATCGTCACCCCTCCTGCTTTTTCAGTATATCACAATCAACTCTTTATCGATCATGAGCTTGGTGTATCACCGGCGCGAGTTTCACTCAAATTAAGGCTATATGTTCCTGTGCCAAGTTTATCTGGTTCAGGCATCTGGCGCAAGATCGGCAGAACGAGCCAATAGAGAGAAACAAATAAGAGACTTGCCCCAATACTTATGAAAATAGGACCAACACCCCATAGATGTGCTATTTGTCCTCCAAATAAAGATCCAAGCGGCATGGCACATCCGCCTGCACTGATCATTATGGTATAGATTTGTGCTAAGTGTTTTTGTGGAACAGCCTTCTGCAACGCTGAAACAAAAAGAATATTAGTCATGCCGGTTGGAATCAGACTTGCTGCATATAAGATAAGTGACAGACTGTTCAATGGTGTAAAATAAGAGATCAGCCATGAGATTCCAGATAAGAAAAAACCGAAAATAATTAGCTTTCCTAGCGAGCATTTTTTGAATAATGGCGCAGTCGCCGCGCCGATGAGTATGCCAATTGTTTCCGCCGATTGATAAAAGCCATACCATTGCGCGCCGCCGCGTTCTGCGGCATAAGCGGGCAATGTGGCGTTGAGCATTCCGAAGACCAGATTGGCAATAACGGTTGCCGGTATAAATTGGATAATAAATGAGCCGCATACCATTTTTAATCCGGAAGTGAGATTTTTCCAATACTTGTATAAATTTTTCTTCAGATCTGTTGATTTATCCGCTTCCTTTTGGATTTCCATTGTTCTTTTAATCAGAAGAAAGCAGACGATACTGCAGCAATTGAAGATAATTGACAAAAGATAGAGCGTTAAGGGTGAAATAAAGACAATCAAAATACCTGCAAGACTAGTGAAGATGATGGAGAATGCTTGATAACTCACGTTCATCAGAGCGTTTGCTGAGGCGTACTTTCCTTCTTGAACAAATTCCGGAATTAAGGACATTTCCGCAGGATTACTGAACATACCTAAAACAGCGACGACAGGCGTGAGCACGATGAGCGCTGCTGCAGAGTGCCAAAAAACAGTAAACATTACATAAGTGATGACTACTGAGATAATTTGACCGAGCTCGGTCATCCAAAGCAATCTTTTTTTATTCAACCGATCAACAAGCGGTCCGACCAAAAATTGAAACATCATGGGAGCGAGCGCAAGAAAGCCGACTATGCCAGTGTAAAAAGTGTTTTGAGTCAGGTGGTAAATGGACCAAATCAGTGAAACGTTGTACAAACTCATTCCAATTGTACTGAGTGAGCGTCCTGAAAGCAGTTTCCAAAAATTAATCGACATATAATTCATCTCCAACAAAGTAATAATGACACCGATGTCGTTATTATAAACGACACTTGTGTCATTTTCAATGCGTATTTAGAAATAAATTTTGTAAACGTATTATGTTGTTTTTATTTCAATGAGCAGCAAATAAGATGAAAAAATAATTCCGTGTTTTAAGATCGTTGAGAATGAAACCGCATAATTGCTGGTTAATGTGAATTTCGTCGAAAAATGTGTTAATCTTTTTTTAACAATTCGAAAACGGATTGTAAATCTATTGTGTTCTGTTAAAATGGAAATTGGGCTCTTTTTCAGTCGTGATGGCATTGAAATTGAATGTTGTAAATTTTTTTCTGTGCGACTCGTTAAAAAAATAATTTTAATTATGATATGGAGAGGTGGACTTTGTGCACTTTTTGTCGAAAAATGACAAGTTTTTGAATATGCTTTCAATCATCTCACTTAATCTAGAGGATGCAGCTAAATTTTTTGATGAAAGTAAAATTAAAAATGAAGCTGACTTACACGAGTTTTCTCAGAAAATGAAAAACTTTGAACGTAAAGGAGATTCTTACGTTCATGAACTTATCATTGCTCTAAATAAGACCTTTGTCACTCCTTTGCAACGTGAAGATATTTTGGAATTAGCAATGAAAATGGACAGTGTCCTGGATGGATTTGAAGAATGGTCAATGCGACTTGAAATATATGGGATTTCTCATGCTGATGAATATATGGTTGAGTTTGTCGGCATTTTATATGAATCCTGTAAGGAAATTAATCAGGCCATCACATTGATGAGTAAAAAGAACTTGTCAGGTATTCGAAACAGCGTCATCAAAATCAATGATTATGAAACTCAGTGCGACGATCTGCTTGTTAAATGCATTACAAATTTATTTAAGAATGAAAAAGATGCAATTAAGATCATTCAGTATAAAGAATTATACGAAATGTTGGAAAGCGTTGCCGATAGCTGTGAAGATGTTGCCGACACATTGGAAACAATCATGATGCGAAACGCATGATTCCGTCTTTGTGCCCGTTTCTTTGTGGGGAAATCTTTCCGCAATGATTACGATTGAAAATCAATGAATGACTGAGCAATTCCTGAAAACCACGCATTCATTTTTTACGAGGAAAGGGTTTTATGATCATGGAAAGTTTGTTTGCGTTGACGCTGATGATTGTGTTTTTGGCGTTTATGTTTGATTTTATTAATGGCTTTCACGATACTGCAAATACGATAGCCACCTCTGTTTCTACACGTGCTTTGCGCCCAAGGGTTGCAATTATTTTGGCAGGTACCATGAATTTCCTTGGGGCCATTACATTTACGGGTGTAGCCCAAACAATCAGCAAGGGGGTTATTGACCCATTTACCATTAAAGATGAAACGACTGGTTTAATCATTGTAATGGCGGCGCTGATCAGCTCAATTTTATGGAATCTTGCAACATGGTATTTAGGTGTGCCCAGCAGTTCGTCTCATGCAATTATCGGTTCCCTGGCGGGTGCGGGGATATCTGCGCTTGGCTTTGGCTCTTTAAACTATCAAGGATTTATTGAGATTTTCGAAGCGCTGATTTTCTCACCGATTGCGGCGTTTACAATTGGCTTTATTGTCATGAAACTTTTCACGCTCATCTTCCATAACTTTTCGTTAGTGAAGACAAATCGTCACTTTAGGATTTTTCAAATATTCACAGCGGCATTGCAATCTTTTGCTCATGGAACAAATGATGCTCAGAAAACAATGGGGATTATTACGATGGCTCTGGTGGCATCAAATTATTTGACAAAAGTTGAAATACCTATGTGGGTACGTGTTGCTGCCGGACTTGCTATGGCGATGGGAACATCGGTAGGCGGCTGGCGTATTATTCACACGGTAGGAAGTAAAATCATGAAAATTCAACCGATTAATGGAGCAGCTGCCGATCTATCTTCTGCTACAATTATTTTTGGATTTACATTTATCCATTTTCCGGTCAGTACAACGCATGTTATTACTTCTTCTATATTAGGCGTTGGTTCAGCGGAACGTGTTAGAGGCGTAAACTGGGGAATGGCATTGAATATTGTCATCACGTGGGTCATTACGCTGCCTTTTACAGCGATTGTTGCTGCTGTGATTTATCGGCTATTGAATTGGATTCTTTAATTAAGTATGTTAAATCGGCTCGTTGATACGAGCTTCTTTTTTTATAAGATAAAAGAGTATATAAATAAATGGATAGTTTTTAGAATGAGCTCTGCTGAAAACATGCCGAGCGAGTAATCACAAATAATAAAATTCTTCTCATAGTGGGTTAATATTTCATGATAACGATTACAAAAAGAGGCAAATAAAAAATGAATGCCGGCCAGAAGCCGGGAAGAGCTAGGGGCGAAAGGAAGTACGGTGACTCTATCTCAGACCTGTGCGCTTTGAGAAATCGCTGAACATTTTTCTTGAACTTCAACAATCATTAAATCAAGTTCTTGACTGCAAAGTAACGTTTGTTCGGCATACAGGCCATACTTTTTAGCGGTATCCAATAAATTTTTCCGCTTATTCTCAATAGCTTCAGAGTAAACGCTACTATTTTCCTGGTAAATAAGTACCTCTGATAACTCAGACATGAACAAAAAGCCCTCCTTGAGCATCAACATCTAGCAATATTAAATATATTATAGCATGTCTCTTTTGTTTGTCTACCAAATGTAGCAGGCATAATGAGAATGGGGAGGTTCAGCTAAGAGATTGATCACGTATCGTTGGAGGGAAAGACTTTGAAATTATCTGATCTTGAATTAATTACTGTATTATCGGACGAAGGAAGTATGAGAAAAGCCTCTGAACGACTTTTTGTTTCACAACCTGCATTGAGTCAGAGACTGCAGTCTATTGAGCGCCAATGGAATGCTCAATTATTCATTCGATCAAAACGAGGAGTTGTACTAACATCAGAAGGTGAGATTGTCGAACAATTTGCACGGGAAATGCTTGAACGTGCTGCAGAGACACGTGCCGAGATTCAAACTCATAAATCTGAGATTCATGGTACGTTAAAACTGGCTGTATCATCGGTCAATGGGCAGTATTGGCTTCCTGATGTGCTTAAGGCTTTTGTTGAACAGCATCCGCTTGTGAAAATCTCCTTGACGACAGGCTGGTCAAGCGAAATATTGGAGCATATGTACCGTGCGGCTTGCCATGTAGCAATTGTTCGCGGAATGCCGAAATGGGGTGGAGGAAAGCTGCACCTGTTTTCCGATCCGCTTAATTTTGTGGATTCGAAGATTTCAACGTTGGGTGAATTGAATTATGAAGAAAGACCCTATATTCAATTCCGCAGCGACTCATCCTATGATCAAGTGATCCAGAATTGGTGGCATTCACAAAACCTCAGGGTTCCGGTACGCACAATAATGGTTGATCAGATTGAGACGTGTAAACTCATGGTCACACACGGCATTGGTTATTCAGTTCTGCCGTCACTCAGTCTCACGGAACAGGACATCATTAATCGCATACCGTTGTTAGACGCCCATAGCAATCCTATTTATAGAGAGAATTGGCTGCTGTACGATCAAGAAACGCTTAGCCTTAAACAGGTGCATGCCTTTGTGAGCCTGGTAAAACATAGACTTTTCACATAAAATTCGATAATATAGCAAGTGAAACGACTAATTAGGAGGAACAAAAATGGAGCAGATGGATGCTTATGAAATTATTTCATTTTTGAAAAACAGTGTTAAGAAAACACCGGTAAAAGTTTACATAAAAGGCGATTTAGCGTCTTTATCCTTCGGTGAACAGGTTCATGCGTTTATTAGCGGACATGCAGGTACAATAATAGGCGACTGGCAGGAAATTGAGCCTGTACTCACAGCGAATAAGGACAAGATCGAAGATTATATTGTAGAAAATAATGCGCGTAACTCAGCGGTCCCGTTACTTGATCTTAAGGGAATTGAAGCACGTATTGAACCTGGAGCGTTAATTCGTGAAAAAGTTGAAATAGGCAAACAAGCAGTTATTATGATGGGAGCCGTCATAAATATTGGCGCAGTAGTCGGGGATGGCACGATGATTGATATGAACGCAGTTCTTGGCGGACGAGCAACGGTAGGAAAAAATTGTCATATTGGTGCAGGAGCAGTTCTCGCCGGTGTTGTTGAACCGCCTTCCGCACAACCTGTTGTCATCGAGGATGATGTTCTTGTCGGTGCGAATGCGGTTGTTCTTGAAGGTGTGCATATCGGCAAAGGAGCGGTTGTTGCTGCAGGAGCAATCGTAACAAAAGATGTTCCTGCAAATACCGTAGTCGTCGGTGCGCCAGCACGTGTGCTGAAAACAATTGATGAGAAGACACGTTCCAAAACAGAAATTATGCAGGACTTGCGTCAATTATAATAAATACGGGTGATTGCTCGCATAATGGGAAGGGATCAACAATGGATTATATTGCGATCAGGCGCGCGTTGCACCAGATACCGGAACTTGGATTTGAAGAAGTGGAAACGCAGGCATTCCTGCTGGATCAAATTAAGAAACTTCCGCAAGATCGAATACAAATAAAAAAGTGGAAAACCGGATTGTTTGTCCACATTTCCGGTACTGATCCTTCAAGACTCATCGGATTTCGTACTGACATTGACGCGCTCCCGGTCAAAGAAAATACTGGGTACTCGTTTCAGTCAAAGCATGAAGGAAACATGCATGCGTGTGGGCATGATTTCCATATGACCATTGCACTTGGCGCTCTGGAAAATATTGTACTTCATCCGGTTAAAGAGAATGTCTTATTTATTTTCCAGCCCGCTGAAGAAGGCCCAGGTGGAGCACTTCCGATGATGGCCAGTGAGGAATTTAAGGCGTGGAAACCGGACTTGATTTTCGCTTTACATGTGTCACCGGATTTTCCGGCTGGTACAGTTGCCACAAAGGAAGGTATTCTATTTGCTAATACATCCGAATTGTTTATCGACTTCCGTGGAAAAGGCGGACATGCAGCTAATCCGCATCTGACTCACGATACAATTGTTGCGGCGAGCCAATTTATCGTCGGACTTCAAACAATTGTTGCCCGACGAGTTAATCCGCTTCATTCAGCGGTGCTCACAATCGGGAAAATAACAGGCGGCTTTAAACAGAATATTATTGCAGAATATGCCCGCGTTGAAGGTACGATTCGAACATTAAGCCAAGACACCATGACATTGATTAAAGAGGACATTGAGCGCCATGTAAAGGCAACTGAGATTGCTTACCAATGTAAGGGCGTCATTGATTACGGAGCAAATTATTACCAAGTATTCAACCGCAAAACATATGTGGATCCATTCATCAGCTTTTGCGAAAAGAACAAATTTCCATATGTGATTTGCGATGACGCAATGACCGGAGAGGATTTTGGCTATTTCTTAAAAGAATTGCCGGGATTCATGTTCTGGCTTGGTGTTGGGCAAACATCAAGTCTGCATTCTGCTGATTTCAAGCCTGATGAGGCAGCACTTGCCCAAGGAGTGAAGGTAGTCAGCACCTATATAAGAGATGGCGTTTAATTAAATCAGTACATTTCCAGAGCGAATTTATTTTTCGCTCTTTTTTTATTTCACCTTTAAGCGTATTAATGGGAGAACAACGTGTAACGTGTTATCATTTATCTTGAATGAATCAAAGAAAATGGGGAATCATATTATTTGATAATATTTATTTTAAATGATAATATATTTTACTGATTACATTTATTAATTATTGATACATAAGTATTTTATGCTAATTTAAATTAATTATTAATTAACATTGACTTAAAATAAAGTCCATACTATAATAATGTCATAGCCTCATTTTGAGTGAGGAAAGAAGATAATTTTCAGGAGGAATGATTAAAATATGGTAGAACGTCTTGTAAGTGCAAAGGCCCCTTTGTTTAATCTTGATAGTGTGAATGCGGATGGCTCTTTCGGCAAAGCAAATTTGGAAGAGAACATCAAAGCCGGCAAATGGACGATCTTCTTCTTTTACCCAATGGATTTCACATTTGTATGTCCGACTGAAATTACTGCCTTCAGTGATCGTTACGATGAATTCAAAGCACTGGGAGCAGATATAATTGGATGTTCCTGTGATACAATCTATACACACCAAGCATGGATGAAGACTTCAAGAAGAGAAGGCGGCATTGGTAAAATCAACTTCAGTTTAGCTGCAGACCACACACATGAAGTTGCTGAAAAATATGGCGTACTCATTCCTGAAGAAGGCGTTGCACTTCGTGGATTGTTTATTATCAGTCCTGAAGGCGATCTTCGCTACTCAGTTGTTAATGACAATAACATCGGCCGCGACGTTGATGAAACACTTCGTGTACTTCAAGCGCTTCAATCAGGCGGACTGTGCCCGGCAAATTGGCATCCCGGTGACGAAACGCTGCATGTGTGATTTCAGATATTAAAATCAATGATATAAACTGGCAGCTCATTGCTGCTCATAAAAAACAGGGTAATCGGCTTAAGATTGCCCTGTTTCTTTGCGTATAAGAGTTACTGCACTAGATTTCTCCAGGGATCGAGTTCGCTGACGGGTCAGATGTTTAACCAGCCAAGCAATTAAATTTTTATTAGTCTGAATGAAAGGCTTGGAAGGCAGGTCATTAATGAGCCTATAAAATTCATAATCAGTAGTTCCAAAGATTACAAATAAGAGCGAATGACTTGTTGTTTGCTCTCGTTCTGATAAAATTGTCGTTATTGTAAAAGATATTTATATTTTTTAACCTGCGTTTTATGCATGGGCAGGGTAGGGAGAGGAAGGCGTACATTGGAGATATTTAAAAAGCTTAAGCAATTTTATTGGCCGGATCGTCATTATTTGTTCGGCTCACTTTTATTTCTGATACTGAGCAGTGCGATTACAATTGTTTATCCGATTGTCTTGCAGCTTACAATTGATCAAGCGGTGATTCGTCAGAGATTTTCACTTGTTCCAATGTTATCTTTAGGATTTGTAATTATCATGGCTGTTAAGGGATTATCAAGCTATTTCAGCCAGTATTGGGGCGATATGTTCGGAGTGAGTTCGGTTTTTCGCTTGAGAGAAGCACTTTACAAGAAACTGCAGTATCTGCCGTATCACTACTATGACAATGCGAAAACCGGAGATTTGATGTCACGTCTGACAGCTGATGTCGAGGGCTTTCGTTTTTTTCTTTCGGCAGGATTTACTCAGCTGGTTAATTTTGTTGTTCTTGTAGGATTCAGCCTTGCTCTGATGTTTTATTATTCTTGGGAATTGGCGCTTGTTACTTTAGCAATGACGCCTTTTCTCTGTGTCAGTGTATTTCGTTTTGATAAACGTGTACATCCGGCATTTCGAAAAATTAGGCGTTCACTTGCAAGCATGAATACACGCGTTCAAGAAAATATTAGCGGCATGAATACAATTAAATCACTCGGACGAGAAAACTTTGAAATTGATCGTTTCGCTAAAAACAATCAAACATACAGAACGAGAAACCTAATAACAGCAGATATTTGGGCAAAATACTTTCCACTCATGGAACTGATTGGCAATATCAGCGTGGTTCTGCTGCTTGCTCTTGGTGGTTATTTTGTCATGAGCGGAAGACTGGCTCCCGGTGCCTTGGTTGCCTTTTTCAGTCTTGTCTGGTATATCATGGATCCGCTGATGAATCTCGGATTTATGATCAATACCTTCTCTCAGTCGAAAGCGTCGGGAGAACGGTTGCTGCAAATTCTTGATGAAAAAAGCGATATTACGTCACCTGATCACCCTTTTCAAAAAGAACATCTTGCTGGGGATGTTGCATTCCGTAATGTGTCGCTGATCTACCCGAATGAAAAAACGACAGCACTCAGTCATATAAGCTTCGAAGCGAAATCAGGAAACATTATTGGACTGATGGGAGCAACAGGTTCTGGAAAAACAAGCATTACTCAATTAATCGGCAGATTTTATGATACGACCAGCGGCGAGGTATTGGTCGATGGATGCCCGGTTAAATCGTATGATTTAAAGTGCCTTAGGAAAAATATCGGCTATGTGTTCCAAGAAAACTTTCTCTTTTCTTCAACCATTCGCGACAATATTGCTTATGGCAAACCTGATGCGACACTGGATGAAGTGATCAGAGCGGCAAAGCGTGCTGAGGCGGATGAATTTATACAAAGCCTTCCAAACGGTTATGACACCGTGCTGGGAGAAAGAGGTATGGGACTGTCCGGTGGTCAAAAACAGCGAATTTCTATTGCACGTGCGCTTCTTGTCAATCCAAGTATTTTAATTCTTGATGATGCAACAAGTGCCGTCGATATGCGGACGGAAGGATTAATTCAAAAAGCATTCAAAGAATTAATGAAAGGGCGAACAACGTTTATTATTGCCCATCGTATTTCCTCGCTTCAGATGGCAGATCAAATTCTCGTACTTGAGCATGGACGAATTAAAGAGCGCGGTACGCATAAAGAATTGGTACAGCAAGAAGGAATCTATCGGCGAATTTATAATATTCAGTACAAAGATCGCGATCTTGTGAAACAACAAGTCGTCCGAGAAGGGAGAAGTCGATGATGAAGAGCGGAACACAGAAAGAACGATTCTTTTATCCGGAAGATCGGGTCATTGAAAAGCCATTTAACTGGAAACAACTGCTTCGTCTTTTAAATTACTTGAAACCTTATTTGAAAACGCTGATTCCTAAAGCAATTGCAGCAATGATTGTCTCGACGGCTGTTCGGCTGATTATTCCGATTATCATTGGTGTTTATGCGTTTGACCGAGCGATTAACGCGAAGAACTACACCTTACTTTATTGGCTGGTTGCGATTACCGCACTACTCTATGGAATATCATTTGTGAGCAATTGGTACCGGATTCGTACAACAAATCAACTTGGTCAGTATGTGATTCATGATTTGCGTGAACGTTTATTTAATCATATTCAATATCTTTCACATCGCTTTTTTGATTCAAGGTCTGCCGGTTCAATTCTCGTCCGAGTCATAAATGACGTGAATTCAATGCAGGATTTATTTACGAACGGTGTCATTAATACATTGATGGATGTTGTTACTTTGATTGGTATCTTTGTGATCCTCTTTGTACTCAGCCCACCATTGGCAGTTGCGGTATTACTTGTTATTCCGCTGATGTTCTTCATTTCAACGAAGCTGCGACGCAGTATTCGACGTTCATGGCAAAAGGTACGTATGAAAATGTCGAAGCTGAACTCTCATTTGAATGAGAGTATTCAGGGTATACGTGTGACGCAGTCATTTACACAGGAAAGAGAGAATCGAGCATATTTCAACGGTGTGAATACGGAGAACTTTTTGGCATGGCAGGAAGCATCTAAGAAAAATGCAATGTTTCGTCCTTTTGTTGATTTGTCCAATGCAGTAGGATCGGCTATTCTCATCTGGTTTGGTGTATTTCTCATTCACAGGAACTCAATAGAAATAGGCACATTCGTTTCGTTCGCATTTTATCTCGGTATGTTCTGGGGACCGATTTCCCGACTTGGTCAGGTGTATAATCAACTGCTTGTTGCGATGGCTTCCTCAGAGCGGATTTTTGAATTTCTTGATGAAAAGCCAAGTGTGCCTAATAAAAAAAATGGAATAAGCATGAAGAACATCTATGGAACAATTGATTTTGATCAGGTAGAATTCAGGTACGATGGGTCAAGAAAAGCACTCAAGGGAATTACGTTCCATATTCCGGCGGGAGCGACTTGGGCATTGGTTGGGCATACCGGTTCGGGGAAAACAACAATTGCGAACTTGATTAGTCGCTTCTATGATGTGACGGCCGGTCAAGTGCGTTTTGATGGTGTGGATGTCCGTGACCTTGATTTGCGTGAACTGCGTGCAAGTGTCGGAACGGTGATTCAGGAAACCTATGTATTTTCCGGTACAATCATGGAAAATATTCGTTTTGGCAAGCCTGATGCATCTGACGAAGAGGTAATGCAAGCGGCAAAAGCAATTGGTGCGGATACTTTTATTCAAGGATTGCCTGAGGGATATCAGACTGAGGTTGAGGAACGTGGGAATATTCTTTCGGTCGGAGAGCGTCAGCTGCTTTCATTCGCACGTGCGCTGCTCTCAGACCCGAAAATTCTCATTCTCGATGAGGCAACAGCAAGTATTGATACGGAAACAGAAATGGTCATTCAAACGGCTCTAAAGCAACTGCTTAAGGGAAGAACATCCATTATCATTGCCCACCGATTGTCCACAATTCGCGACTCTGATCAAATTGTTGTGCTTAATGAAGGTGAAATTGTTGAAAAAGGCAACCATCAAGAACTTATGGACCTTCGAGGCAGGTATTTTGATTTGGTACTCAGTCAGTATAATGCTCTTGATGGGGTCTCTTAATTTCAAGTAAACTAAGAGCACGCAGCGATGGCCATTGGTTGTTTTTTCTACTTACGGATGGATCAAGCCGGGAACGATTTATTTCTCGTTGTTTTTAAGACGGTGAAATAAAACCGTACTTGACAAGAACAATTCACTACTGGATGAAGATTATCAATTCTTTGGTATAATGGGAAGGCAGGTGTCGAAGGATCTTTTGACCTGCGGACTGGAGTGGAAGGATCATGATGCAACAATTGATCCTGGTTGTGCTGTGGGTAGTCGTTTATGGGTATATGATTACGGCATCCATTGATTTTGGCACAGGATTCTATTTATTTTACGGTCAGAGTATTAAGCATTTGGACTATCTCTATGCACCGCTTCAAAAATGGCTGTCACCAGTATCGGAGTTAATGAATATAGGATTCGTTTTGATTTTCACGGCAATTATTGGTTTGTCTCCAGAGATGATTCTCAATTTCCAAACACCGCTCGTATTCTGCGGAGTACTGGCTATCTTTTTAACAGTACTCAAGGGAACATTCTTTGCTTTGACTGAACTGTTGCCAAAAGAGAATAGGATGCGAAGCGTTTTTTTAGCTGGAAATGGTATAACCGGTATCTTAATTCCTGCGGTTCTGAGTATCGCATTGGTGATTAGTGAAGGCGGTTTTTCCGATGTTGGTGCAAGAGGGCTGCTTCCATTTATCATACGCCTTCTTTCTAATTTCTATTTTTGGTCGGTCATGATTGTTGCGATCATCAGTATCTTTTACATAAGTGCCATGCACTTGGTTCTCTTTGCTTCGAAGATTGGAGATCATGAATTAACCGTGCATTTTAGAAATAAGGTACTTTTTCTGAGTATGCCTATGGTTTTTGCTAGCGGATTAGTTTTTCTTGGACTTGAAATGCAAAACCCTGAACATTTCTTGCGTACGTTAGACTATTCATGGATGTTCATGTTTTCGCTTATCAGTCTGCTTAGTGCTGTGACACTTGTATTCCTGAAGAAGTATCAGTGGATTTTTACACTTGTCATGCTTCAGTATTTTTTTGCGTTGTTCGGATATACGGTTTCTCACTTTCCTTATTTAATCTATCCGGATATTCTGATGGATCATCAGCTGTCTGCATGGGCACAATCACCTTGGTTTTTCTTCATCGCGTTGATCATTGCGATTGCAGCACTCATAGGAATGATCGCTTTGAGAGAGAAGCGGGTATTGCGCGAGCTTGCCATCCCAAAATATAAATAATACAAAAGCACAGCGACCCTTTATCAGGCTGCTGTGCTTTTTTGTTCTTCTGAATTTATTTACTGTTTTCGACTTGCTTATTTACCTTTTCATCGACTTCCATAATAATCGGAAGAATCATTGGTCTGCGACGTGTTCGTTCATAAAGAAACGGAGCTAAACTATCTGTAATTTCTCCTTTAATTTCCGACCACTGCAAAGACTTTCTTTGAATAACTTCTTGCAAACGAGAGGCAAGCAAGCTTTGCGCTTCATTGATCAGATCGCCGGATTCGCGCATATAAACGAAGCCTCGAGAAATAATGTCAGGCCCAGCCAGTATCTTGTGTGCCTCAATATCAGCACTGACAACAACAATGACCAGTCCTTCTTCCGAGAGAATTTTACGATCACGCAAGACGATGTTGCCGATGTCTCCAATTCCACTGCCGTCGATATAAACGGAACCTGATGTTATTTTTCCAGTGACTCTTGCTGAATTTTGGTCAAGGGCGAGCACATCACCAATATTCATAATAAACGAGTGATCATACGGAATACCGCAAGCATGAGCTGTCTCAACATGCTTTTTCAGCATTCGATATTCGCCGTGAATCGGCATGAAGAACTTTGGCTTCAGCAAACGAAGCATGAGTTTTTCTTCTTCTTGACCGCCATGCCCTGAGGTATGAATGTTGCTCAATTTTCCATGAATGACGTCAGCACCTGCTCTGTAAAGCTGGTTAATTGTACGATTGATGCTGACCTTGTTCCCCGGAATCGGAGAAGAGGAGAAAATCACTGTATCGCCCGGCTGGACTTGGATCTGGCGATGTGTACCGTTCGCGATTCGAGACAAAGCAGCCATTGGCTCGCCTTGACTCCCAGTACACAAAATAGTGACCTCCTGATCAGGTAAATGATTGATTTGCTGGTGTTCAATAAACGTATCCTTTGGAGCTTGAACATAGCCGAGCTCTTCGCCGATTGTTATTGCAGCTTCCATGCTGCGCCCGAACACAGCGATTTTACGCCCCGTAGCAACCGCGGCATCGACAACTTGTTGAAGCCGATGGATATTGGACGCAAAGGTAGCGAATATAATTCGACCGTCCACTTTGCGAAAAATATCTTTAATATTCTCGCCGACTTCCCGTTCAGTCATCGTGAATCCGGGTACTTCAGCGTTTGTGCTGTCGGACATGAGGCAGAGGACGCCTTCTTTGCCGATCTCAGCCATTTTCGTCAAGTTGGCAATTTGTCCGCCGACGGGAGTGAAATCAAATTTAAAATCACCGGTTTCAACAATATTACCCTGAGGTGTCTTCACAACAACCCCATAGGAATCGGGAATACTGTGAGTCGTTCGAAAGAAACTGACCGATGTTTTTTGAAACTTGATGACATCGTCTTCCGTGATTTCGTGGATCACGGTTTGACGTAGAAGATTATGTTCATCCAGTTTATTTCGAATTAATCCTGCCGCAAGTTTTCCGGCATAGATTGGTACATTAACCGCACGCAACAAATAAGGAACACCGCCAATATGGTCTTCATGACCATGCGTGATGAATAGTCCCTTAATTTTATCGGCGTTCTTCACCAAGTAGCTGTAGTCAGGAATCACATAATCAATACCAAGCAGTTCATCCTCGGGAAACTTGATGCCGGCATCAATAACAATGATTTCATCCTGAAATTGAACAGCATAGGTGTTCTTGCCGATTTCTCCCAGTCCGCCAAGAGAGAATACGGCAGTTTGATGGTTTTTAACAAATTTCATAGGGTTACAGCTTCTCCAATTTGAATTCAGCAGACTTTTTTTCATATTCGAGAAATTTACCTGTAAGTGGTTGAATAAATTCTACGTTATATGGTTTGTCTGCCATTTTTTTGCGAACGTCGCGAACGTCGCTTGCTTCAAGATAGAGTGTCTCTGTTTGCTCGCGTACCGGGACCTCGTCTCTTGATTCTTGATACAATACTTTATAAATCATGGTTCATACTCCTTCCAGAAAAATGTTCTACAAATCATTATATATGAAATGCTGATCTTTTTCACTGTCTAGCTCTGTTTCTGCGTGAATTCAAAAGATTTGATTGTCATTTTTGCCAGTTTGAATTTAGCTTTAACAAGCAATAAAAAATCATACCCGATTTACGAAAATAGTCCTCGGAACTGATATAATGAATTGGGAAAAAGATTCTAAATGCTGTTATGCGTGTTGGATTGGCCTAATCGTCTTATTCAACAGAAGGAGGATTATACGTTTGACGAAGCCTAAAATTGTTTTTTTTGATATTGATGATACTTTGTACGATCAGAATAAATCGGTTCCGGATTCCACAGCGGAAGCGATTAATAATTTACAAGAGCAAGGAATAATTACTGCGATTGCAACCGGTCGTTCCCCGTTCATGTTCCGAGCATTGCGTGAGCAATTAGATATTCACTCTTTTGTCAGTATTAACGGCTCCTATGTCGTTCACAATGACGTGCCGGTGTACACGAATCCATTAGCTTCTGATGTATTGGATGCACTCGTGTCACAGACTAGAGAAATTGGCTGGTCGCTGGCATTTGTAACTGAAGAATTGTTGAAAATGGATGGCGAAGCTGATAGCAAGGCACGGATAAGCATTGAAAGCTTAAAGCTCCCGATTTCCTTTCCTGAAAGTGATCCCCATTTTTTTGAACACCACGAAATATATCAAGGTTTGCTTTTTTACTCAGAGAATGATGATGCGCGCTTTCTTCAAAACGCACCGTTTAATCAGTTTCGTTATGTACGCTGGCATCAATACGGGGTGGATGTTATTCCAAAATTGGGATCAAAAGCTGAGGGGATCAAGCAGCTGTTAAACAAGCTGAATCTTACACCTGATGAAGCTTGTGCTTTTGGCGACGGTAATAATGATGTTGAGATGCTTTCTTATGTGGGTACCGGTATTGCAATGGGGAACGCAGTTGAAAAAGCTAAAAAATCTGCGGATCTTGTGACCACTCCGGTTCACCAGAACGGAATTTATAATGGATTAAAGCAGATTGGCCTGTTGTAATTTTATTAGTAAACAAAGAGGATCGCAAAACGCGATCCTCTTTGTTTGTCAAACATTTAATAAATATCTTTTTCCATGACGTGATCCGGAATTTTAAACGGATCTTCTTTATTAATCCGATCATAGAAGAGAATACCGTCCAAATGGTCAATTTCATGCTGGATTGCAATTGCAGGATAACCTTTAAGACGAAGCGTAACAGGCTTACCATCAATATCGAATGCCTTAACTTTGACTCGAGCATGACGCGGTACAAAGCCCGGCACTTCACGATCAACAGATAGGCAGCCTTCACCGCCCTCCAAATAAGTGTTTTCAATTGAATGGCTGATGACTTTCGGATTAAAGAGCATGTATTCATAATGCTTGCCGTTTTCATCATCCAAGTACAGTGCAATTATCCGTTTGCTGAGTGCAATTTGAGGGGCAGCTAACCCGATCCCCGCGCGCAGTCCATATTTTTTAGCAACTTTTTCATCCTGACTGTTTTTCAGAAATTCCAGCATCTGTCTCACTGTGTTTTTTTCTTCATCCGTTGCCGGGAGGGGAACTTCTTTCGCAACTTGTCTCAGAATGGGATTTCCTTCCCTAATTATGTCGTTCATTGTAATCATGAATTAAGTCACTCCTTCAACCAATTCAATAAAGCGTCGAAAATGTCTGTTCACTTTATTTCTAATCTGTTACTAGTGTATCATTAATAATTCCTAATGTTTACTCTCCTGTTTTGATTTGTGCTTTTATTTCTAAGAAGGTATGAAATAACCGTTAAACCGTTACGTTTGACTTCATTGAATGACATATTATAAACTAAAATTAGAAAAGAATGATGGATTGATCACATATCTACGGAGTTATTTATCCACTTTTGATTGAAGATGAATTGAAGGCGTGAATGATGAAATAGTTATGTTGAGAAATCTTTATCGCTGTAAGCGCTTAAGTGATATATGTCTCTTTTTAAGATCGCAAGAAAACACGCATACTGATGGGAAGAGGTGAGGGACTTGCCTGTGAATTATTCTGGAAAGATCGAAGACTTTTTTCCAACGTTACGTATTCTTAACGTGCAAGGGCATGTCGTAGACAATCAAAGAAAGCCTGAAATGACTAATGACCAATTACGGGAACTAATGCGGCGTATGGTCTATACGAGAATCTGGGATCAGCGTGCGCTTTCATTGAATAGACAAGGAAGGCTAGGATTTTATGCACCTGTGGCCGGTCAAGAAGCGTCAATGGTTGCCAGTCAATTTGCAATGGACAAGGGAGATTGGCTGCTCCCTTCTTATCGTGATATTCCACAGCTTGTTTGGCATGGCCTCCCGCTTTATAAAGCGTTTCTTTATTCGAAAGGACATTTTGAAGGCGGACAATATCCGAAAGAACTTAATGCAGTTATGCCCCAAATCATTATTGGAGCCCAGGCAACACAGACTGCAGGAATCGCACTTGGTTTAAAGAAACGCGGAAAATCACAAATTGCGTTTTGTTACTTTGGCGATGGCGCGACGTCGCAAGGCGATGTTTATGAAGCAATGAATTTTGCTGGCGTTTATAAGGCACCGGCTGTGTTTATCTGTCAAAATAATCGATTTGCTATTTCTGTACCAGTGGAAAAACAGACGGCAGCAGAGACGTTGGCACAGAAGGCCGTTGCTGCCGGAATCAGAGGTATTCAAGTTGACGGAATGGACCCGCTTGCTGTCTATGCTGCGGCAAAAGAAGCACGTGAGCATGCAATTGCCGGAAAAGGACCGACATTGATTGAAACACTAACCTATCGTTATGGACCACATACGATGGCCGGCGATGACCCGACACGATACCGTACAGATGAATTAACAAATGAATGGGAGAAGCAGGATCCGCTCGTTCGTTTTCGCCTATACCTTGAGCAGCAAGGGATCTGGTCGCGTGAAGATGAAGAACAAACGTCAGAGCAGGCAAAAAAAGACGTGGCAAAAGCACTGAAACAAGCGGACGGCGTTCCAAAGCAAAAAGTTACCGATTTGCTTGGCAATATGTATGAAAAGCCAACGCAAGCTATTAAAGAACAGATTGAGCAGTATAGTGCGCGGGAAGGGGATCAGCGATGACACAAATGACGATGATCCAAGCGATTACGGACGCTATGCGAACGGAACTTCGCAATGATGAGAATGTACTTGTATTTGGAGAAGACGTGGCGAAAAACGGCGGTGTTTTTCGAGCAACGGAAGGACTCTATGACGAATTCGGCGAGGAGCGTGTTTTTGACACACCTCTAGCCGAATCTGGTATTGGAGGACTTGCACTTGGGCTCGCGCTGCAAAACTATAGGCCAATCATGGAGATCCAGTTCTTTGGGTTTGTATTCGAGGCAATGGACAGTGTTGCCTCGCAGCTTGCACGTTTGAGATATCGGTCCGGCGGTATGTATCACGCGCCGGTTACGGTTCGTTCGCCATTTGGAGGAGGAGTGAAAACCCCGGAACTGCATGCGGATAACCTCGAAGGACTTTTCGCGCAATGTCCCGGTCTAAAGGTTGTTATTCCATCAAATCCTTATGATGCTAAAGGTTTGCTGATTTCTGCAATTCGCGACAACGACCCTGTTATTTTTTTGGAACATATGAAGCTTTATCGTTCGTTCAGGGAAGAAGTACCTGAAGATGCATATACAATTGAAATCGGCAAAGCCAAAATTGTCCGAGAAGGAAAAGATATCTCAATTATTACCTACGGAGCAATGGTGCGTACCGCATTCAAGGCGGCTGAGCAACTAAGCAAAGAAGGCATTGAATGCGAACTAATTGATCTTCGGACAATCAGTCCGCTGGATACGGAGACAATAACGAATTCAATTAAAAAGACAAATCGAGCAGTTGTTGTACAAGAAGCCCAAAAACAGGCGGGTATTGGGGCTCAAGTGATTGCGGAAATAAATGATCGGGCATTGCTTCACCTTGACGCACCGGTGGGAAGAGTAACTGCTCCGGATTCCGTTTTTCCTTTCGCTGCTGCGGAGGATGTCTGGCTGCCGAATGAAAAAGATATTATAGACAAAGTGAAAGAAACAATAACCTTCTAATCCTTTTATATAAGCATCTGTCGAGATACCACATCGCGCAAGAGACGGATCTTTTCATTACTGCCGCAACGTGAATGTGCAGAGGTATTGTCTTTTAAGAAAAATGGTTACGCAGATATATTGTTCGAGGAAGCGAAAGGAGTGTGACGCCGTTGACCTACTTGTTTAAATTACCGGATATCGGTGAAGGGATTCATGAAGGCGAAATTCTTAAGTGGTTCGTAAAACCAGGCGATATGGTGCATGAGGATGATCCCTTGGCAGAGGTCCAAAACGACAAGGCAGTTGTTGAAATTCCCTCTCCGGTGAATGGAACGGTTCTGGAATTAAAGGCTGAGGAAGGCCAAGTTGTTGAAGTAGGAACAGTCGTTGTTACACTTCAATCTGATGAAGAAGGTGCTGAATCTGTTGATGAAAGCACTGCTCCTAATGAGGAAAATGTTCAACATTCAGCTGTAGAAACCGAGCGAGACGAAATAAAGGTGAATCGTTCCGGTAACACAGATGGCAGCAATCGTGTCATTGCCATGCCGTCCGTTCGAAAATATGCAAGGGACAAAAATATTGATTTGAATCAAGTAAACGGGACCGGTCGGAATGGTCGGGTACTCAAAGAAGATATTGATCAATTTCTCATTGCTCCGGAGGAAAAAGAGGAGACAACTCCATCGCTTCAAACAGAGGCCATTGACGAGAGCAGTGAGGGGCATCAGACTTCACCTGACGTTAAGAGGAGTGCTTTGGAAACCCGTGAACGATTCAGCGGTATTCGAAGGGCAATTGCGCGAGCAACAACACACTCGATGCAGAATGCGCCGCATGTCACAATTATGGACGATGTAGATGTAACGAAACTTGTTGCACATCGCAAGCAATTTAAAGAAGAGGCACAGGATCTTGGCGTAAAATTAACCTATTTACCGTATATTGTAAAGGTGCTTGTTTCCGCGCTGAGGGACTTTCCGGTGTTGAATGCCTCACTTGACGAAGAGAACCAGGAAATAATCTATAAACATTACTATAATATCGGCATTGCGACTAATACTGATGCGGGGCTGGTTGTTCCGGTGATCAAGCATGCCGAATCAAAATCGTTGTACGCGATCGCAACTGAAATTCAGCAGTTTGCAGAAAAAGCGCGTAACGGTAAATTGACTTCTGAGGATATGAATGGCGGAACCTGTACGATTTCAAATATTGGTTCAGAAGGCGGCCAGTGGTTCACTCCTGTTATTAATCAGCCCGAATCCGCTATCCTTGGGGTCGGAAGAATTTCTGAAAAAGCCATCGTTCGCGATGGGGAAATTGTTGCTGCACCTATGCTTGCTCTGTCTATGAGCTTTGATCACCGTCTCATCGATGGTGCGACTGCTCAGAGGGCAATGAACAAAATAAAAAGGCTGTTATTCGATCCGCAACGCCTTATTTTGGAGGGGTAGAGATGGTAGTAGGGGAATTTACAACAGAAGTGGATACGGTTGTCATTGGTGCTGGTCCCGGCGGTTATGTCGCGGCTATTCGAGCTGCCCAGCTGGGACAAAAAGTTATTGTCATTGAAAAAGAGCACGTTGGAGGTGTCTGCCTGAATGTCGGCTGTATCCCTTCAAAAGCATTGATATCAGCGAGCCATCGCTTTGAACAAATGAATCACTCTGAGACCTACGGCATTAAAGCTGAGCATGTAACTGTTGATTTTCTTAAGGTTCAGGAGTGGAAGGGCTCGGTCGTGGAACGGTTAACTGGTGGTGTAAAAGGCCTTTTTAAGGCACATGGTATTGAACTCGTTGAGGGCGAAGCTTTGTTTGTTGATACGGATGTTGTGCGCGTGAACCATGGCTATGAGTCTTCACGATATAAATTTAATCATTGCATTATTGCTACAGGTTCGAGTCCAATCGAAATACCTGGTTTTAAATGGAGTGACCGAGTCCTTTCATCAACTGGAGCACTTGCTTTAAAAGAAGTTCCTAAGAAAATGGTCGTTATCGGTGGCGGTTATATTGGTATTGAATTAAGCTCGGCATTTGCCGGATTTGGCACTGAAGTCGTTATTCTTGAAGGAACCCCATCCATTTTGCCGGCATTTGAAAAGCGGTTAATTGCTCCGGTGAAAAAGAAACTGAAACAAAAAGGAGTGACCATTTACACGAATGCGCTTGCCAAAGGCGTAGAAGAATCGGCAAGTGGTGTTTCAGTGACTGCGGAAGTGAAGGGCAAAGCACAAGTTTTTGATGCGGACTATGTGATGGTGACTGTTGGGCGACGTTCAAATACAAAGGACCTTGGTTTGGACTTGGCAGGCATCGAGTTGGCTGAGCGCGGATTAATCAAGGTTGATAAACAAGGCAAGACGACGAATGATAAAATTTACGCAATCGGCGATATTGTAGCAGGCTTAGCCCTGGCTCATAAGGCATCATACGAGGGAAAAATTGCTGCTGAAGCAATAAGCGGAGAGGCTTCCGAAGTTGATTATCATGCCATGCCGGCCGTCGTTTTCTCGGATCCTGAAATTGCTTCTGTTGGATTATCTGAGGAGGAGGCAGTTAAAGAAGGTTATGAAGTGAAAGCCGGACAGTTCCCGTTTGCTGCAAATGGGCGTGCACTCTCACTTGGCGAATCGGACGGTTTCTTGAAGATCGTTTCCCGTGCTTCAGACGGGTTGGTACTCGGCGCTCAGATTGTCGGTACAAACGCAAGCGATATGATTGCAGAATTCGGCTTAGCGATTGAATCAGGAATGACCGTTGAAGATATCGCGTTAACCATTCATGCACACCCGACATTAGGTGAAATTGCAATGGAGGCAGCGGATGTGGTGCTCGGACATCCGATCCATATTGCAAAATAAACAGATATAGTTTACGGCCTGGGTACTTTTGCACCCAGGCCGTTTTTCATCCAGTGTATCTTCAAGAAACCGTGACTTCGGAGCATGTTCGTGCCAATGTATAAAGCGGCTTTAATGTTTCCGTTTGTTCTTCCAAATAATCGGCTAGCTCATCAATGTTTTTCTTAATCGCTTCATTCTTTGGAATGACAACGCCGCAAAGTAATTCCGCCTTTTTTACCGTTTTCAGGCGAAGAAACATTTGACTCAGTTTTTCTTCATTAAGATCATGGTGAAGGCGATATTCATCTTTCATATGATCTGCAGACCAGGCATAATGGGCCGGTGTTTTTCTCATAAGTTCTGGGACCTTGCTGAGCAACGCTTCACCGAGGCGAGCTTTATCAGGATATTCCTCAATGACTGCCAGCCAGAAGAAGAGGTGCGTCGGCCAAATACCAAATTGGAAATGGGGATATTTTTTGTATCCGCGTTTGTCCTGCGCGAGTGCCAGCCAAGTGCTGTCCGGTGGATTAACCGTTCGGCGTGCATGACGAGCGATATGCGGATAAAAAGGCATTTCTGCATCGGCACTTTTATTCAAATACGGAATCACTCGATCGGCGATCATACTGAATTTTGGCTGCACATTTTCACGAATTGCGTGCATTCGGTTTTCCAAACCGGGCAAGCTCATAAGTTTAAATTCTTGCTCTGTAAAGCCATTTTGTGACATCATATCC
Source organism: Sporolactobacillus sp. STSJ-5 (assembly GCF_024385605.1). Classification (GTDB taxonomy): domain Bacteria; phylum Bacillota; class Bacilli; order Bacillales; family Sporolactobacillaceae; genus Sporolactobacillus. The sequence goes on from NZ_JANFOJ010000002.1 coordinate 47,805, forward strand.
ACTCCTTTTGCGGGTGATCTCTTTTCATAGTGTACCACAGTCCCGCATGCAAAAATGGGTTTGTCACTTTTCAAGAACCGTCAATTTTATGGCAATACGCACGGTCTTTCAGCATAAACTAAAGAAAACAGTATCCATCGTTCAGCTAAGTACAGTATTGAAACAAAGAACCCCCTTTTTGAACTAAAAATTGAAGGGATGTGGCATCCGCCATGAAACAGATTAGTCAGACTCTGAACAGGAAGGATGCGGAAAGAAGAATTCCCCAAGTGCGTATTGCAATTGATCGGGAGCTGACACTGCTGCATAAAGCGCTGATAAAAAAGGATGACAAAACAATTCATCGATGCAAACAGAAGCTTGAAGTTCTTCGTCGGGAAATGTTGCTTCTCGAAATATAATTAATAGACAGACCTGTATTTATTGATTTAAATAATAAACAAATTCAATGACATGATCACCGCTGGCCGAAGCGGTGATTTTTCTTTTTTTTATTAAATGATGTACTATTATTTTAATGAACCAAATGCAAGCATCAGAAGAACGTGCAGGAACGGAGTGACAACAGATGGTAAATCGAGACTGGACAGTTCTTGGAGAAAAAGTGACCAGTTGGATCAATGAAGCAGCGGATCAATTACGTGCGTCATTATCCAAACCGCTTGAAGTCAGTGAAAAAAGTGCTCATAACGATCTCGTAACGAATATGGATCGTTCGATTGAACAATTTTTGATCGGAAAAATCCGAGCGGATTATCCTAATGACAAGATTATTTCTGAAGAAGGTTACGGAGACGGGGTAAAAGATAAACGTGGTGTTTTATGGCTTCTCGATCCGATTGACGGCACCTTGAATTTCGTAATGCAGAAGCGATTTTTTGCTATATCGATTGGCATCTATGAAAATGGAAACGGAAAAGCAGCGTTCATTTATGACGTTATGGCTGATGAATTATTTCACTGCATCACTGGAAGCGGTGCCTATCAAAATACAAGAAAATTGTCTGCTCTTACAGACATTGCAATTGACGATGCGCTGATTGACCTCAGTCCGACGTGGTTGAAACCAAATCGGAGAATTCACGAAGAAATAATGACTGAGATTGTCAGGCGCAGCAGCGGAACCCGAGCATACGGTGCAGCATCTCTGGAACTCGCTTATGTTGCAGCAGGTTATTTGGATGCCTACTTCACAATGCGACTCTCACCGTGGGATTATGGGGCGGGCTTAATACTCTTGACGGAAGTCGGTGGCCTTTGCTCTAGAGCAGACGGCAGCCCTATTGATATTTTGACAAAACAATCTGTGCTTGCCGCACGTCCTGGTCTTCATCAGTATATGTCCGATCATATTCGTGAACAAGTGAATCAGGGCAGATTTATTAAAGAACCTGAATAATTTTGTATCCTGTTACTGTTTGTTTTCGTCATTTTTTTGTTGCACAGCCTTTAGCAGAAAACCGAGCCACATGAAAAGAATGACGGCAAATGCGCAAAGCAGAGTAAAAAGCGGACGTGTGAAGATCATTCCTGCAACGATTCCGACCAAACTCATAGCTACAAGAAAAATAAGCAAATATATTGATATACGGAACATGTGATCACCTCATAAAGATATGATAAAGCGTATTAGGAAAAAGCACAAAGAAAACAAATAAAATGAAATTAAATTTCGATGGCAACAGAAAAAATTGACAACTAACGGTTTCTTGTGAGAGAATAATTTGCATGTGTATGTTTCGGCTATCTCACGCGAAGCGATTGGATATTATGAGGAGAGTAAAGAATAAATGACAAAATTTAGGGAAGAATTGCGGAATATCGCGATTATCGCACACGTCGACCACGGAAAAACCACTTTGGTTGATAAATTGTTGATGCAATCGGGAACTTTCCGTAAGAATCAGCACATTAACGAACGCGCAATGGACTCGAACGCAATTGAACGGGAACGCGGCATTACAATATTGGCGAAGAACACGAGTCTTTCTTACAAAGACCATACAATAAATATTGTGGATACGCCCGGGCACGCCGATTTTGGCGGTGAAGTTGAACGAATTATGAAGATGGTAGACAGCGTTCTTTTACTTGTTGACGCTTATGAAGGATGTATGCCGCAAACACGATTTGTATTGAAGAAAGCCTTGGAAGAACATCTGAAGCCAATTGTTGTCGTCAATAAGATCGATAAGCCAATGGCAAGACCTGCTGAAGTTGTTGATGAAGTTATTGACTTGTTTATCGATCTCGGTGCTAATGAAGATCAACTGGAATTCCCTGTTGTGTATACATCAGCTGTAAATGGTGTTGCGGGTACAGATCCGGAACATGTTGATCAGGATATGAGTGTTGTTTTGGATATGATTCTGAAATATGCACCTGCTCCGGTTGATAATCGTGACGAAAGCTTGCAGTTCCAAGTTACGATGCTTGATTATAACGACTATGTTGGCCGTATCGGGATCGGCCGTATTTATCGCGGCAAGATTAAACTTGGTGAAGAAGCTGTTTTGGTTAAAGATGCTGGAAAAAGTGTTGAAAAGTTCCGAATCACTAAGTTATTCGGTTATCATGCTCTGAAAAGAACAGAAATTGAAGAAGCATGCTCCGGAGATATTATCGCGATTACCGGTGTTTCGGATATTGATATTGGTGATACGATCAATGATGTCGACAAAGTGGACCCGCTGGCCCCACTGCGTATTGACGAACCGACCTTAAAAATGACCTTTCTGCCTAACACGAGTCCATTTGCGGGTCAGGAAGGCGATCATGTAACGAGCCGGAAGATTGAAGATCGTCTGATGTCTGAAATGGAACGTGATGTCAGTCTGAAAGTTGAATCCGCATCTGACTCTCATGATTCTTGGGTAGTGTCTGGACGAGGCGAACTTCATTTGTCCATCCTGATTGAAACGATGCGTCGTGAAGGCTATGAATTGTCTGTCTCGAAACCAAGCGTTATCACAAAAGAAGTTGACGGAAAGCTATGTGAACCTTATGAAGATGTTCAAATCGACGTACCTGAAGAATATTTAGGCGCAGTCATTGAATCAATGGGCAAACGTAAAGCTGAATTGAAAGACATGAGGCAGGAACAACCAGGACAGACACGTCTGACTTTCATAATTCCTTCTCGTGGCTTGATTGGCTATAACCGTCAGTTCATGGCCGATACACGCGGTTATGGAATTCTGAACCATACGTTTGATCACTTCGCACCGTTCATCAAAGAAGAAATTGGCGGACGCCGTAATGGTGTGCTCATTTCAATGGATCAAGGTCAGACAACTGCTTATTCTCTGGCGGCTCTTGAAGATCGCGGTGAAATGTTTGTTGGTCCTGGTGTCAATGTATATGAGGGCATGATCGTTGGTGAACATAACCGCGAAAGCGATTTGACGGTAAACGTAACGAAAGCAAAACACGCATCCAACGTACGTTCTTCCAATAAGGATCAAACGGTAACGTTGAAGGAAGCACGTAAATTGTCTCTTGAAGATTCACTATCCTATTTGAATGATGATGAATATTGCGAAATTACACCGAAGAGTGTGCGTATGCGCAAAAAAATTCTGAATAAGGGTGAACGTGAACGTTTCGAAAGACGTGGAAGCAAAATTCCTAAGTTTAATGGCTGATCTTCAAAACTTAAAACATAAAAAACGGCTGCGACTTTTAGTCGGCACCCAACAAAGAAGCATCAAGGAACATTCAGATTGGGCAGTCGGCAAATGTCAAGGAACGTATAAAAAAAACGGACAATCGGCGTAAAGCTGTTTGTCCGCTTTTTTTTCAGGCGAAGAAAATTTAGCGTTTTGCCTTGCTGGTACGACATTAAGGTCATAAGATCCGCGATTGGGTGATCAGGTTAGAGGCCAATCTGAGAAATAAACGGAAAAATTCCGCTTATCGAATCGAAAAACGTGAAAATGGAGGGCTTTTCTGTGCATAAGCGGAAAAATTACCCTTATTTACCTGTAAAACAGGCGCCATGATGCAAATAAGCGGAAAATCTCCGCTTATTTTACTCGTGTGCGCCCGGCATGGACGACAGCTTGGCGGTGAAAGTCCGCTATAGGCTTGGCAGTAGGGACTGTTAGCTAAAGGTAAGGGGTCCATTGTGAGGAGGAATCTGAAGGAAGCCGGAGGCAAAGCTAGGCATTGATCATGATGAATCCTTGAAACTGGCGGCGAGCCGAAAGGGATACTGGCGTCTTTCTCAGAAAAACGATGCACCGGGCTGTGACGAACAAAAAGCTCACTTGTTGGGGTATGAAAGATTGGCTTCAACAGTATGAGCGTCTGCACGCAAGCTAAGGAACCGCCGTATACGGATCCGTACGTACGGTGGTGTGAGAGGTCGGAGAAATTATCTCCTCCTACTCGATTAGTTAATTAAGGTTCAAAATGATTTGTTAGAAAACTTGCCGATTGGCAAGCCTTGGCGCAGACAGAGGCTTGGTTACGCTTACGCTCGTTTCTTTTAAATGTTGACTTATACTTTCCTACCAGTGTGAAATAGAAATGTCTGTTCAAGCACAGTAAAAACCGGGCGATTTCTGTCCGGTTTTTCTAATGAGGGGAGGATTAAGCTGTAAGGGTGACTGCCTCTATTATTTCTTTTCTATATTATGCATTTACAATTGGTCCGCAATTTGTGAATTGAAAATGATCAATTTCAAACTTTTCATTCTTTTGATTTATAACTTTGTGAACCATTTGTCTGCTTTCGATAAATTCATCGGTAACGATCACAAAAAATTGCTTGTCTCCTTTCAACACCAAATAAAATTCCTTATCTATATTTTTCACGTTGTTGATTATGTTAGGGATTCCGAATGGCGCATCAGTCAAAAATCCTACTAAGTTATCAATTATTTTTTCCTGTTTCGTATTCTTCTGAATTCCCATCAACGTATGAATTACGGCATTTGGATATTTTTCCCGCACAACCTTATCTTTTATTACTTTTTTTCTCTTCCTGCCGTATTGAGACAGGGTAATTGATTCCCTAATTATGGATTTTTCCAAACGTTCTTTATCGTCTAATAAATAATCAACACTAATGCCAAGTAAGTTTGAAATTAATTTTAAGTTTTCAACATCTGGAATGCCTTTGTCTGTTTCCCATTTTGTAACAGCCTGGCGAGATACCATCAGCTTGCTTGCCAATTCCTCTTGAGTAAGTCCACCCGCTGCTCTTGCCTCTTTAATTTTTTCACCTAAAGTCATAAAGTACTACCTCCTTAAATCGAACGATTCGAGCATTTAACTTGCTACACGTTCATTGTACTATGGAATTAATTTTTATTAAGAAACGCTTTGTATCATCTTTGCAACGTTGCGTAGCATTCCAAAATTAATATTTGGATGCCTACGCAAAGGTGAAAGGTGGCGGCATGGCAGAACTGACTGGGCACGAAGAACAGGCTCTGGCGTCGACTGTTTCCTTACCACGGGGAAAACACCTACCGAAATCAATGAGTCATTGTTCACGCTCCAGACAAGGGCAGCCGAAATTAAGTGCAGCAGGTAGAAGTCTATTATAGCTGTATTGGTGTGATTGTACTTCTGGAAATGAACGAAAGAAACAGCATACGCCATAGACCCAATTGACTATGGCGTATGCTGAACAAATACTTCTTTATTGTGGACGTAGCTTATAGCGCAAACTTTTTCTGTTCTCATCATAATTGACTGTTCTTTAATCAGGAACGTTTGCTTTTCTTTTTCTCTTCGCTTATAGGAAGGTGCAACGTAAACTTTCCGGTCGCCCAACGAGCGCGGGTCCGTTCGCCAATTCTTTTGTTGCACGAATCACAGAGATACGTATGAATCGGCCGATTTTTGAGCCGCTTAGCGATCGCGGATTGATTATCGATTTGACAGAGCTTTTCACATAGAGCGCATTTAACTTGCATGAAAAAACCTCCTTGGAGATAGTATAGCAGGTTTTGGTATAGTTAGTGAAGTACGGCAGGCTAGAGCCGTGTGACTAGTTGATCATATACAAAGGTGAATTGTGATTAATCTTGCATTTTAGCATAACAGAGGGTAAGATAAAATTTAGGCAAGCAATTGAGACAAGGGGGGAGCAGAATGTCAGTCGAAATAAAGATAGGCAAACGAGAAAAAGCCTATGAATTGTTGCAGGCCGACGCACAGAAAATTCTGAAGCTGATAGGAGTGCAGATGGATAATTTGACTATGCCCCAATGCCCCCTGTATGAAGAAGTATTGGATACTCAAATGTTCGGTTTGTCCCGGGAGATTGACTTCGCGGTTCGCCTCGGTCTTGTGCGTGCAGATGAAGGCAGAGAATTGTTGAGCTCACTTGAGCGACAGGTTTCCGCGCTTCACGAAGCATCGACACAGAAATAATATCAAATTGCTCAAACTTGCAGCCAAATCGTTGGGTGTAGTTTGGGCTTTTTTGTCTGCCGAACATTGAAATAGTGCCAGGTACCAGATGTGTTGAGCTGGTTGCTGATTTGAAAGCGAACAGAACCAATCAATACGTGTAACAATGATCTCTGGAGGTTTCCCGGGATGTAACGATTATGGATCAGACAGGTGAATCTCATGTTGAAAAAGCTGTTGCATCATTATGATTATTCTTTTCTTGTGGTTATGGTGCTACTGGTTGGCTTCGGTTTAATAATGATTTATAGCGCCGGTTCTGTTTGGGCGGGTCTATTTTTTGAGCAGCCACAGCCACCTAGTTACTTTTTTCTTCATCAGCTGATGTGGGTAGTAGCAGCAATGCCTGCAGCACTTGTAGGCTTACTGCTTCCCTATCAAGCGTATCGGAAACTGGTCAAACCGCTGATTATTGTATCACTGTTTTTACTTTTAATGCTTTTTGGATTAGGAAACACTGTCAACAATGCACAATCTTGGTTTCATCTAGGTTCGTTTAATATTCAGCCTGCGGAGCTTGTAAAAATTACGGTTATTTTATATTTAGCATCTACTTTTTCTAATAAGCAGAATGCGATCGCCGACTTTAAAACGTCGGTTCTTCCGCCGCTCATCGTTGTTATGATCTTTTTCACTTTGATCGCTGTTCAACCGGATTTTGGTACAGCAATGATTCTGATCAGCATCTCAACGATTATGGTTCTTTGCGCAGGCCTTAGGACAAAACATCTTTTGTTTTTAGGCGGATTTGCCCTGCTTTTCGTTATGATCTTTTACAACAAATTTCTGAGCAGTAACCAATTGGGGCGTTTTACCGCTGCATACGATCCCTTTTCAGTTGCAGATTCCACAGGTCGTCAGCTGATTAATTCATATATCGCTATCGCCTCGGGCGGACTAACCGGGAGAGGTCTAGGGCAAAGTATCGAGAAAACAGGCTTTCTGCCCGAACCACAAACAGATTTTATTATTTCAGTAATAGGTGAAGAACTGGGTCTGCTCGGTATTTTGTTCGTTATTCTCTGTTTGGCTTATCTTGTACTTAGGGGTTTTGTAACGGCGATTCGATGTAAGGATGTGTTCGGCAGCCTGCTTGCGATTGGTATTTCAAGCATGTTGGCCATACAAACATTTGTCAATTTGGGAGCGGCTACGGGACTGCTGCCGATTACGGGTGTCACGCTGCCGTTTGTTAGTTATGGTGGTTCATCATTAATAATGATGATTTTTTCTGTATGTGTATTAATGAACATATCTGCATTTGTTAATATGAAAAGGTCGAACAGCAAAATAGAAGGGAAGAGAGAGATTGTTAAAGCAAAAAATTAAACGATTGTTGATTGCTAACCGAGGCGAAATTGCCATTAGAATTTGCCGTGCCTGCACGGAACTTGGTATTCGAACGGTTGCCATTTATTCCAAGGAAGACATTAGCTCGTATCATCGTTATAAAGCAGATGAATCTTATTTGGTCGGCCAGGGAAAAAATCCAATTGAAGCGTATTTAGATATTGAAAGTATTATTGAAGTGGCAAAAGCGCATCACGTTGATGCGATTCATCCCGGTTACGGATTTCTTTCTGAAAATGCTGACTTTGCGCGGCGTTGCGCAGAAGAAGGAATTATTTTTGTTGGTCCGAAATCGGAACATCTGACTACTTTTGGCGATAAAGCAGCGGCAAGAGAAGCAGCAGTCAGTGCAAATATTCCAGTCATTCCTGGTTCCGGCGGTCCGGTGACTTCGGTAGATGAAGTGAAAGAATTTGGAAGTACCCATGGTTATCCGATTATTATTAAAGCTGTGCTTGGCGGCGGCGGCCGTGGTATGCGAATTGTACGCAGCGCTCAGGGCGTTGAAGAAGCTTATGCAAGAGCGACCTCTGAAGCAAAGCAGACGTTCGGCAAAGAAGATGTCTACGTTGAAAAATATTTGGATCATCCACGTCATATTGAAGTACAGATTATGGCGGATCAATCCGGCGAAATTGTTCATCTCTATGAACGTGACTGTTCCGTGCAGCGACGACATCAAAAAGTTGTCGAAGTTGCTCCTAGTCGCGGACTTGGAGACAAATTGCGCCACGATATTTGTGATGCCGCTGTCCGATTAATGAAAAGTGTCAATTATTTGAACGCCGGGACTGTAGAATTTCTTGTGACACCATCAGGAGAATTTTACTTTATTGAAGTCAACCCGCGTGTTCAGGTTGAACATACAATTACAGAATTGATTACCGGTATCGATATTGTATCTTCACAGATACTTATTGCGGAAGGCTATGGATTGCACGAAGATCCTGTTCTTATTCCTGAACAGAAAGAAATCCGTACTTATGGTTATGCGATACAATGTCGCGTGACAACAGAAGATCCTAGCAATCAATTTATGCCGGATACAGGGAAAATTGTTGCTTATCGAAGTGGCGGAGGTTTTGGCGTTCGACTTGATGCCGGCAATGCTTTTACAGGATCAGTTATTACGCCGTATTATGATTCGTTACTCGTGAAGCTTTCTACCTCTGCACGTACATTCAAGAGCGCTGCGGTCAAAATGCTTCGCAACTTGAAGGAATTTCGGATCAGAGGAATTAAAACAAACATTCCTTTTTTAATCAACGTTGTCCAACATCCGGATTTTCTGGAGGGGAATGTGTCTACAACCTTTATTGACACAACTCCGGAACTTTTTGTATTTGATAAAATCCTTGATCGCGGAACGAAAATGTTGTCCTATATCGGCAACATTACAATTAACGGTTATCCTGGTATTCATAAAAATAAAAAGCCGGTTTTTGATGTTCCGCCGGTACCTGATGTTAAGTTGTCCGAGCCGTTTCCTGGGGGCACAAAGCAAATTTTGGAGCAGCATGGCGCACAAGGTGTAGCTGATTGGGTTAAAGCCCAAAAACAAGTGCTCTTAACGGATACAACGTTTCGCGATGCACATCAAAGCCTGCTCGCCACTCGTATGCGGACTAAGGATATTGTGCGGGTCGCAGCACAAACAGCGCATCTGCTACCGAATTTATTCTCAGAAGAAGCATGGGGCGGTGCGACCTTTGATACAACCTACCGTTTTCTAAGAGAAGATCCGTGGGAACGATTGAACAAAGTAAGAGCAAAAATGCCGAATGTTCTTCTCCAGATGCTGCTACGCGGATCCAACGCAGTGGGTTACAAGAACTATCCTGATAATTTGATTAAGGCATTTGTTAAAGAAGCAGCAAAGCATGGTGTCGATGTCTTTCGCGTGTTTGACAGCTTGAATTGGCTTGACGGTATGCGTGTCGCTCTTGATGCGGTTATTGAAAGTGGAAAAATTGCTGAAGGAACCATTTGCTATACAGGCGACATTTTGGATGCATCTCGGACAAAATATAATATGGACTACTATAAAAAAATGGCGAAAGACTTAGAAGCGGCCGGAGCCCATATTCTCGGAATCAAGGATATGGCAGGTCTTCTTAAGCCTGAAGCTGCTTATCGATTGATCTCAGAATTAAAAGATACAGTTTCACTTCCGATACATTTGCACACACATGATACGAGTGGAAATGGCATTTATACCTATGTTCGGGCAATTGAAGCCGGTGTCGATATTGTCGACGTTGCCATTGAAGCGATGGCAGGCATGACTTCTCAACCAAGTATGAATTCCTTATACTATGCGCTCGGTGCAAATGATCGGAAACCGGATGTTGATATTAATGCATTAGAATCGCTGAGCCATTATTGGGAAAAAGTTCGTCAATACTACTACCCATTTGAAAGCGGAATGAAAACATCGAATGCTGAGATTTACAAACTAGAGATGCCTGGCGGACAATATAGCAATCTTCGTCAGCAAGCAATTGCCGTTGGACTTGGCGATCGATTTGAAGAAGTAAAGGATATGTATCGCCGCGTTAATCTTTTGTTTGGCGATATTGTCAAAGTAACGCCGTCATCCAAAGTTGTCGGTGATATGACACTTTATATGGTACAGAATAATTTGAATGAAGACAGTATTTATGAAAAGGGGCAAACGCTAGATTTCCCTGATTCTGTAGTAAACTTTTTTAGTGGTGAATTGGGTCAGCCCTACCAGGGATTCCCAAGAGAATTGCAGCGTATTATTCTTAAGGGCAAGCAACCCTTGACGGATCGCCCAGGCAAACATCTTGAACCGATTAATTTTGCAGATATCCAAGCACGATTGGAAGAAAAATTTGAACGCAAGTTCAAATTTCATGAAGTTTTATCTGCGGCGCTCTATCCAAAAGTTTATACGGATTATCTGCATTTCTGCGATACGTATGGGCAGACTACTGTCTTGGGATCGCCAACATTCTTTTATGGACTCCGTCTTGGAGAAGAAGTTTCTGTTACCATTGAAGAAGGAAAAATGCTCGTTGTAAAGTTGATTTCAATTGGTCACCCGCAAAAGGATGGCACACGGACGTTGTATTATGAATTAAACGGTCAGCCACGCGAACTGTCTATAAAAGATATAAATGTCCAAGCATCCGAAGTAGCACACGCAAAAGCTGAAAAAGACAACCCAAATCAGATCGGTGCATCAATGCCGGGGACGGTTGTTAAAGTGCTGGTCTCCTCAGGCGAACGCGTAAAGAAAGGCGATCACCTGCTTGTTACAGAAGCGATGAAGATGGAGACAACCGTTCAGTCGCCAATTGACGGAACGATCAAAAAGGTGTATGTCAACGAGAACGATGTAATCGAAACAGGCGACTTAATGATTGAATTAAATTAATCCATTTTAATAAATGACAGACAAAAAGAAGAACCCAAGCGGATCAATGCTTGGGTTCTTCTTTTTACTAATGAATGATTTACTGAACGGATTCTCTGTGCGTTCTTGGTCTCCATCCAAAAAGAACAAGTATGGTCATCACTCCAAAGTAACCAGTGACAAATAGTGCGTGAAGGAGCAGAAACAACAAATTCATTTTTGTGGTTATGATGAAAATTCCCGATACTGCTTGCAGCGCGACAAAGATCAAAGAGATAAAGAGTAAATTGGACAGCAACAATTCATTCTTATATTTCTTGAGTGACACAACCAGGTTCCAAATCAGCCAAATCAGCAGAATTAGTGCGAGAACCCGGTGCAAATACTGAACACCGGCTTTGCTGATTAGCGGCTCAGGAAGCACATGCCCATTACATAGAGGAAAGTCTGTACAGCCGAGACTTGATTCCGTATGGCGAACAAAGGCACCGGAATAGATCAACACATAAGAGTAAATGCCAAGGAAAATAAAATTCCATTTCATTGGTCTACTCAAGGTGAGTCTAAACAGATGACGATCAGGTTCGATACTCTCGAAAACAAGACAAGTAAGGAGCAGCATACTTGCAAACGAAAGAAGTGATATACCGAAGTGAAGGGCAAGCACGACTGATGATTGTCCCCATACGACGGCGGCCATTCCAAGAAATGCTTGTAAAAAAATGAAGAAGACCGAGGCGATGACGAGAAAACGTCCGCTCCAGACGTGCTTAAAGCGAAACCATAGCCAGATTGCTTGAATGACAACAAGAATGGATGCGACGCCTGAAACTGCACGGTGACTGAACTCAATCCAAGTTTGGTGAGCATGTGCATCAGGAATAACTTGACCGTTGCACAACGGCCAGTTATTCCCGCACCCGTATTCAGAACCCGTATTGGTTACAAGGGCACCCATGAGGACCACAATTAGAACCGAAAGGCATCCTGCAATACTTAAAATTATTAATAAACGATCTTTCATATGTATCACCCGATTTCAAATTTAAGCATCGCTGTTTTTATGCTAAGCTCTGCATTCCTATTCTAGCAGAATGCGGAAGGATTCTAGAATGATTCGCTCAATTTGTTCGGAAAGATCCATGAATAGACAAACAATATACACATTTGCAAGCCATATGGTATTGACAATGTGATAATTATCATTGAGTAAAACAAAAGACAAAAGCTATTTGATCGTATATAATGTTAATTGAACAGAATTGTTGCTTCAAAGTACTTCTGAAAGGCTCTGCTGGCAGTTCATGTTTTGTCATGTACGTCAACGTCAGAGCTTTGATTAAATTGGCACTATACTATGCCTCTAAGAACAACAGTTAAATGCAATACCACCTTTTGATAAACGGTTAATGATTGTAACAATAGAGAAAGAAGGCTGTTTAATGAGAATAATCGGATCGGATGAACAGGCATTAGAATCAATTGATGTGACTCCATGTAGAAAATTTGTTCATGATGTACTTACTACTGTAAAAATAGGCATTGTAAATTCCAATTTGATGACTGCATTTACTGGTGTATGGCTTGCTTTATTTTTTAATGGAGAAAGTATTGGGACATGGACAGGATCTGTAGTTTTTGTTTTAATGGGTACTGCACTTGTCATCGCCGGGGGTTGCTCATTAAATAATTTTATTGATCGAGACATTGATCCTCTAATGGAACGGACACATGAACGACCGTCCGCAACGGGGAAGATGAGTGGCAGAACTGTTTTGATCATGGGCTTGTCACTCTCAGTTATCGGCCTATTAGCCCTGTTTGCTGCATCGGTAACTGCAGCGGCATTTGGATTATTAGGGCTTCTTGTCTATGTACTTGTCTATACGATGTGGTTGAAAAGAAGCCATTCTATGAATACGGTTGTGGGCAGTGTTGCCGGTGCTGTACCGCCGATTATTGGTTGGGCGGCAGTGGATCCTTCACTTCAATCGCCAATACCATGGATTTTATTTCTTGTTTTGTTTTTATGGCAGCCGCCGCATTTTTTGGCTCTTGCAATCAAACGTGTTGAGGAGTATCGTCGTGCAGGTATCCCGATGCTGCCGGTTGTCGCTGGTTTCGAGATTACAAAAAGACAAATGATTTTTTATGTAGCAGCACTGGTACCAACCTCTTTGCTTCTTTACTCTCTTGGCCCTGTGTACGTTGTTAGCGCATTGCTATTAGGTTTTACATGGCTTGGACTCGCTATTTACGGATTGATGGCAAAAAATACCGTGAAGTGGGCACGGCTCATGTTCGTTTATTCCTTGAATTATATGACACTCTTATTTCTCATCATGATCGTTTCAACCTTTTTTTAATAAAATCAAACCTGAAGGTCGGAGGACTATTCTTCCGGCCTTTTTCACATCTTTTTGCCTGCTTAAAGGATTGTTCGCTTGATAAATAGAGATGAAAGTTTCTTCACTTTTTGTCTGATGATGAGCTATTAATTGAGTTTTTTCGCATACACATCAGGGACTAACCATACATTTAGGTGATTGTTTCTTGAAGGGGGTTCAGCGGTGCTGATTTTAACGGAGGCGCACGAACAAGATGCGGAACGGCTTTTTAGATTATATTGTGACATACACGGAGTGAGGAAAGAGCTAGGTTTTGAAATTGGAAAATTGAGCACTCAAGGATTTACAGAATTATTAAGCACAGCATCTCAGAGACGAGCTGCCTATTTTATAGCACAACACGAACGAACTGATATTGGCTTTGCTGCGATTCAAGGCCACGCAGCCAGTGAGATGGCACATCTTGCTTCTTGCAGCGTCGCCTTACGAGAACAATGGCAAGGCAGAGGATTTGGCAAAAAGATACTTAAAGATCTCGAAGAATGGTCCATGGATCACGAGCTGCTTAGGATCGAGGCATGTGTCGGTTTTGACAATCGAGCAGCTCTGCTTCTGTTTGGTACAACAGGATACAGAGTAGAAGGGATTCGAAAATCAGCATTTATGAGCAACGGGAAATTAAAAGACGGTTTTTATATGGCAAAGCAACTAACCACGCAAATCGAAGAAACAAAATAAATATAAATAAGGAACCTTTTTAGATAATTATAGTAAATGTATCATACAAAGCGGTCGGATGATTCGAATGTTTAGGAGCGTGAATTTTTGGAAAGGATGGGACTGGAAGTTCAAGGAGGAATTCGATTCGATGAAACTACCAGTCTTGTTCAAAGAACATCGTTCAATAATTATTATTCTTTCAATAGGTTTCATTGCTGTTTTAGCTCTCTACATTGGAACCTGGCATCCTGCATCAGCAAAAAAAGAGACGTATGGTCAAGTTGATCGGCAAATTTCTCCAGTTAATCAGCAGGAGAGGGAACTATTTACGATCATTAAACAACAAAAAACAGTGCATCAAGCCCTTACGGCGGACTGGAATTTGTTCCGAGTTGCAAGACTAGAAGCGAGACGAATAGCGTCTGGTCATGCAAAAAGTACAGAGGATGCAAGAACGATGCTTGGTTCACTTGGATACGATGAAAACACAGCTCAAATTTTAATGCTACAATCTGGCAATCCCGATGAATCGATAAGAACACTATGGCGAAATTCGAGACAGTCTGATTCGATCAAATCAGTAAGTACTGGCAGAAGGATCGGAACTGGTTTTGCGACAGGACGAGCAGGAAAAATATGGGTGGTTCTGCTTGCCAATGAACCGAAAAACAATTAACAGAATCAACAAAGAAAAACAGTGTAACAGATGAACTATCTGTCCGTTCAATACCAGGCTTGTTATAATGGAAGAAAGTTTTTGAGATTTAGAGGGGGAGAAGATGATGAGAAAAACAAATGTTATCATTTTCGCCATTGCGGTGATTGTATTTGCAGGCACATTTTTAATTAGTTTGGTAAGTCTCCCCTCAGATAGTACAACCTCTCCATCGAACAAGAATCGCCAGATGTCATTGACTGCTAATAAAGACTTTAAAGTTCCGGAGAGCGGTATACACACTTTGATGGGTAAAACGGAAAAACAAATAGTGCGTACATTAGGAAAACCTGAACGCGTTGATCCCAGTAAATTTGGTTATCGCTGGTTTGTTTACGGCAGAGCAAGTGAAAACTACTTGCAAATAGGCATCGATAATTCGACAAATCGCGTTACCACGATATACGCACTGGGAAAAAAATTGAAGACCAATCCGTTTACAATCGGTGACGAATCACAGAAAATATATGAAAAGGTGCCGATTGCGGACGAAGTCTCTTTAACTTATAAGGGAACAAAGATTGATTTTGAATTAAATGAAGAGGACATGATGGTGCGCCCGTTAATGAAATTCGGAAAAATATGGGTTCAGTTAAATTTTGACCATCTTTCTGATCGTCTAATTGGTGTTCGTTACATGAACACCGATGTTTTGGCTGTGCAGCATCCGTATTCAATGACCTATCAAGGAAATTTGCCCGAAACACCAACGCTTACCGAAGACCAATGGGCAGCCGTGAATCAAGGCGAGGATCAGGAGATCTTTGATGTCAGCAATGTACTTCGAATGAGATTCAAGAAAAAAATACTGCAATGGAACGAAGCGGCATATCAAGCTGCCTATAAGCATAGTAAAGAAATGAAAACTAAAAATTATTTTTCGCATGGATCCAAATGGTCAGGAGACCTTAAAGCACGATTAGAGCGTGAGAATATTAATTTCCAGACAGCCGGTGAAAATATAGCGGCCAAATATCCGGATGCCATTGCAGTAAGCCTTGGATGGCTAAACAGCATTGATCATCGCAAGAATTTATTAAATAACGATTTTACGGAACTCGGCGTTGGCTCTTATAAAAATTATTACACACAGGATTTCGTCAGGCCACTTATTCCCTGAATGAAACCTGTTTTTTTAATCATGATGCACACCTAGATCCACTGTTGCTTAAGATAATCTTAGGAAAACCTTTGGGGAGGTGTGCCCTTTGGCAGAAGAAAGAACAAATGCGGCAATTAAAAAATTTAAAAGCTTTTTACGCAGTCATCCGGAAATCGTTGAATATGTTCACGAAAACGGTATAAAGTGGAGCAACGTTTTTGATGACTGGGTAATCTTCGGTGAAAAAAACGATGTGTGGGAAAAATACGGCATGAACAGGGAAGAAACTGAGGAAGCTCCGGAGAAAAAAAAGAGTTCATCCTTTTCGCTTAATAAAATGCTAAAAGTGGTTGACACTATTGACACGAAACAATGGCAGGAACGCCTTGACACAATCAGCGGCGCTTTGACTGGAATTCAGTCGTTTATCGGTCAATTTCAACAAACGAATGAACAGGAAAAGCAGAATAATGGAAGTGGTCAGGATTCTGCAGGACAAACGTCAACTCAATCATCTGAAAATTCGCCCGGTCAAAATCCATTTTTCTTTTGAAAGGATTGATTTGAGATGAGAACTGAAATTCAAGAATACTTGGATAGCCGGCCTGAAGAAAAATTATTTGTGCGAATGCATCCGGAATGGTATCGGAAATTAAGCCGGGCTCCTTGGGAGTTGAGCCAGCTCAAACCGGCGGCAAATCAATTCTATGGTCGTACATTCAGTCAGCGTCTGGATCGGTTTAATCAGCGGGCAAGTATGATGTCAATGCTTGTTTCAATGGCTCAGGCCATGAGTGCACAGAAATCTAAGGATTAAGAGAACGAAATAAAATCTAGAATAATGGCGCTTTAGCTCTATTTGTTGTATATTTTAATAGAACTGGGGGTGGCAAAGTGATTGGAACGTTAGAAAATGCTTCTCTGCTGGACCACGCTGAAGAACTTGCTTCAATGGTGCTCCATTCGGATTGCTACGCATTGTATCAGGAAAGTAAGAACAATTTAGAATGCGACGAACAATCGCAGCAATTAATTAAAAATTTCTTAATGGTCAGAGACAAGTACGATGAAGTTCAGCGTTTTGGAAGATATCACCCTGATTATAAGTCGGTTATAAAAGAAATGATGGAGTGCAAACGAGATTTGGATGTCCATCCGCTTATTGCCGATTATAAGAAAAAGGAAAACCAATTGAACGAACTGTTGGGTGAGTTAAGTACAATCCTCGCGCGTTCAGTTTCATCATCGATAAAAGTACCCACCGGCGATCCGTTCTTTGATCGCTCATGTGGCACAGGTTGCGGATCTGGAGGAAAATGCGGTTGCCACACACGGTAAAGCAAATTCGTCGATTGGCAAGCACAAAGTGCAAAGACAGAGGCGTAGTTGCTCTTACACTAAATACCTTTAAATTATTTTCTTGAAAATTTGTGTAAAGAAAACTTGTCGATTGGTGAATATGCATCATTTAGTGACTTCCGCATGTGTACTGAACTTTATCATGCCTCGCGGAAGATCCTTTTACATAATTAAATAGTTGCTATGTGTTTGTCCGCAGGATGTTTGCAGACTTCTAAGTATAAACGTGACGTTTTCCATAGACCTATCTAATATCTGCGATGATATGAGTCAGTGTAGATAGAGATTGAGATGTTGCACGTTTATGCAGCTTAAGGCAGCCTAGAGAAAAATAGAACGGAAACAAAAGGGGTGGTGTGTTCCGGTGGACATACAAAAAAGAGACAGTATTATTGTTTGGCTTTATAATACAAAATATTTGAGAGTACTCAGACGCTATGGATATGTGCACTATATATCAAAACGAATGAAATATGCGATTCTTTATTGTGATCATGAACAGAGTGCAGCAACGATCAGCCAGCTGCAGAAAATGAAGTTTATTAAAACAGTGGATGTTTCTCAATTGCAGCATGTTCGAACAACTTATGAAAAAGGCAAATCAAAATTTGAAGAAAAAGATGAAGTGTTTAATTAATCAGGTGACACTATAACTTTAGGTATGTTTAGAAAATCTGACTACGGATGATCCATCGTCCTGCGGCCTGCAGGACACATTTTACTGGACTGCTGACACGAACTCCCTAAATAACAACTTCTTTATTTGTGTAAAAAAAAACCCGCAGACAAACTGCGGGCTGTCTTTACGCATCAGAGGATGCAAGACAATGGGAGAGGAGAAACCGGCGGAAAACTTATGGGGAAACGTAAGTATCCGCGGTTGGGCCAACATCTCAAACGATGTTGCCAGCAACTATTATGTACGAGTTGCTTGAATGCTATACATCTTTCATAACTTTTATTGCTAGATGTAGTATTCACAATGATTCAGAGCCTAGTCGGCTATTTCGACTCTTTAGAATATAAATGAGGCATGCCCTTACAAGGATATTTATCAATATGATCAATCGACGTAAAGGTTAACATCATCTATGACTATGGAGTACCTCTTCATGTAAGGAGGGACGTTTATTGAGAGTCATCTCAGGAGAAAATAGGGGACGAAAATTAAAAGCTGTCAATGGAAGAATGACAAGACCTACAACGGATAAGGTTAAAGAAACCATTTTTAATATGATTGGTCCTTTTTTTGATGGAGGATCGGTTCTTGATCTGTACGGAGGGAGCGGTGGACTGGGCATTGAGTCGCTCAGCCGAGGCATTGATAAAGCCGTATTTGTTGATCGCGCAAGTGCAGCCTGCCAAATCATTCGAGATAATACACGTCTGTGTGGCTATGAAGAGTGTACACAGATCTTGCAGCTTGAAGCAACACGAGCACTTGATAAATTGAGCGAAAATGGACAACACTTTGATCTTGTTTTTCTTGATCCGCCTTATGCGAGACAGCATATTCAAAAAGATATGGAAACATTGTTGCAGAAAAACATGCTGTCAGATCGTGCCATAATTGTTGTTGAGCATGAGGAAAACGTGAAACTTCCTGACGTTCTCGATGGCAGGCTGATTCGAGAGAAATACCGAACCTATCAAGGACAGACAGCAGTATCTATTTATTATTTCCAACCTGAACAGGGAAGTGATTCAGTTGAGTGAACGTATTGCAGTATATCCGGGCAGTTTTGATCCTGTAACTTACGGTCATTTAGATATTCTTCAGCGGGGATTATCAGTGTTTGATAAGATTATCATTGCAGTTCTGAATAATTCGTCTAAGAATCCACTCTTTACTGTTGAAGAACGTGTTGATCTGTTGAAAAAGGCTACCGCTCATCTCGATTCAGTGACCGTTGATTCATTCGAAGGGCTGCTCGTTGATTATGTACAAAGGAAAAAGGTAAGTATTGTACTAAGAGGATTGAGAGCAATTTCTGATTTTGAGTATGAGTTACAGATTGCCGCAATTAACAAAAGTCTCAATCCAAAAATTGAGACATGCTTTATGATGACAAGCAATCATTACTCTTTCTTGAGTTCGAGTATGGTTAAAGAAGCCGCCATGTATGGCGGTTCAGTGCATGAACTTGTGCCTGTTTCTGTTGAAGATGCCCTGGTTAAGAAATTCGGGAAAAAATCATCTGTTTAATGGATGAGTATGTGTGTTGAAGCGTCTTAGTAGAATGAAAATAAAAACGATCAGAATGGAAAATGTGATCATTGGCCCAAATTCAGCGGTTTGATGTGTCAGTGTCTCGAAAGGTTCACCCATAGCAAATGCGGTCTGTGCGGCTGATCGGTTGCCCATTTGAAAGATATGAAAGAGAAAAAAAGCTGCTATCGATGAGAACATCATTTGAAGCAGCCGGCCGATTAAAAAGAGTCGTGAACTTAGTCCTGCCTGTGAGAGAACACTGACCGCTTGTGCTTGTATAGAAAGGCCACAAAACCCGAGCAGGCCACTCACTACAATAACACGTTCAATAAGAGGGACAATAACTAATTCACCGACCTTGTTATCTCCGATCGTCAGCTCGAACAGCCCTGGAATCACGGCGGAACCAAGCTCAGGTGAAAAGCCGATGAATTTGAAACATGCACTCAGTCCAAAGCCTAAGAAATCTACAAAGCCAATTTGAGCAAGTAATTGGTAAAGCATGGAAAACAAAGTGATAAAACCACCGATCGCCAGCAGCGTGGAAACTGAAGAGATGACTGCGTCGCCTAATTTTTTTCCAAACGGTTGATCACGTGAAATACGCTCTTGATGCATACTGTTCAGAGCATGAATGAATAGGAAGCGCGAAGGGGTGGACCTCGCTTTATTCGTTTTTTTACCAAGAAATCGAAATGTCAATCCGACACATATATTGCCGATGTAGTGAGCAAGTGCAAAAACAATGCCTAATGATGCCTGATGAAAAAATCCAACTGCGGTTACGCTAAAGAGAAAGAGCGGATTGCTGAAGTTCGTGAATCCGGCTAACCGCTCAGCTTCTGCTTTCGTAATCTTTTTTTCTCTATAGAGATCTGCTGTAATACGTGCACCGGCGGGAAAGCCAGAGACAATCCCCATCATAAAGACGAAGCCTCCTACGCCAGGCAGCCGGAAAAGCGGACGCATCAATGGTTCCATAAGGATACCGGCAAACGTGACAATCCCAAAGCCAATCATAAGTTCTGTAAGAACAAAGAATGGAAAGAGAGCGGGGAACACTTTATCCCACCAAATCTGCATTCCTGTAATTGAGCCTTTGACGGCAATATCAGGATAACGTACCATGAGATATGCAACTGCGAGTGAGCCGGAAGCCAGCAGATAAGTTAAGCTCTTTGAATGTTTCATTAATATATCTCACCTACAATTTTTCAGCCAATTGGAAGTACTTGTCCATTACTTTTACTATACGGTACTGCGACGACAGATAGACCAACAGGAATTCGAAATAAATAAGCATCAATGACATATAATCAGAAGTGTTGTGTTTTTCAATTGTAGGGGGCGATAAACTTGCGAAAAAAAGTCACTCAATGGTTGGTGATTATCATTGCGATCTTATTAATTGGATTGAACTTTTACCGAACACCCTATTACGTGCAGCGTCCTGGCAAAGCTGAATCGATGTCAGGAATGATCAAGGTTAAAGGTGCAAAAAAAATTGATGGAAACTATAGACTTGTGTACATATATCTAGGTCAGGCAAATGTCTATCAGTATCTCTGGGCGAAATTTGACGGCAATAAATATACAACCTTGGTAAAAGAAAATCAGGTGAAAATGCCTAATGAAGATGAGCAGGATTACAACCTCCGTCAGGAAAACTATATGAGCAGTGCGCAGCAATCGGCTGCGTATGTCGCTTATAAAGCTGCGGGCAAGAAACCGACGCTTTTGGAAGAGGGCGTTTTAATACTTGGTGTAATGAAATCAATGCCCAACAGCAAAATATTGAACACAGGTGATTTAATTATTGGGATGGACAATCATAAGATTGCAACTACTGAAGATATGAATCGTTTGATTAAACAAAAAAAAATTGGGGACCGATTTGTTTTGACACTTGTTCGAAAGAACAAAGTGAAACAAGTGACTGTTCAAGCTGCTCGTTTTCCTAAAGCTTATACAAGTTCAGGAAGAGGGTGGGGCATCGGCATTTATCAGGACAACCATGTTAAGGTGGATGTTGAACCAAAAGTGAAGTTTTCAATTAAGAATATAGGTGGACCGTCGGCAGGGCTCATGATGACACTTGAAATTTATGATCAGCTGGATAAGCAGAACTTAGCAAAGGGCAGGGACATTGCTGGTACAGGAACGATTGAAATGAATGGAGATGTTGGACCGATCGGAGGAATTTCCGATAAGGTGGTTGGTGCCAGCAAATCAGGTGCGGACATCTTTTTTGCTCCTGTTGCTGATCATGAATATCAAACAGCAAAAAAGACGGCCAAGGAAATTGGCACAAATATGAAAATTGTACCTGTTAAATCATTTGGGGACGCAGTGAACTATTTAAAACGATGAAGGTGCACTAACTAAAGGACGATTTTTGAATGAGAAAAGTTACTCATTCAAAAATCGTCTATTTATTTCATCATATCGAATGGGTGGATGACTCGTTTCTGTATACTTCATTGGTTTATGATCTATATTTATTAAATAATCATAGATTTGGGCGGTTTTAAGGTCGATGTTAAGCATGAGCGAGCGATGATTTCTTACTTTCGAAATAATATCAATGGATGCTCTTTTTCGAATATCAGCTAAATAGGCCTGGCCTCTGCCATTCATCCCCAGCAAACGAGTTGAATCCGGATCACTGTTAAGAGCAAGAGGTTTGGCCTCTTCTTTCAAAGTATCCGTCAGAATATGTACGGCAAGGCGCTGCAGTCTCGCCCATGTATACCGTTTTGTTTTTACTGCCGAAATGAATTCATGGAAAGTCGATGCTGTCCGGATACATTCAAGCAGTCGATGCTCGATCCCCTCTTCCATTTCATAGATCAGTTTCAGTCGATCCCCGCTGAAGGAAAGAAGCTTGTATTTTAAAAAAGGGTAAAAACGCTCCCAATTTGCATAGCCGTTTTTCTTTTTGGCATCAATTAAGGCTTCCGCCACGTGCACGGGCAGTTTAGTGTAGATCGAATCGGCATGTCCCCCAGTCATGAGGTGCAGGCGGATGCTTGAGGCACTAGCAATCACTGCGTCGTCGTCAAAGGTTTGATCATTATGCTCTGCCTGTTTGCGCTTGATCGTTATTGGTTTCATAGTGCTGTTGCGCTGTTGGAGTGCTTTGATATATTGAAAGCCGAGACTGTTATTTGGTAGCGATAAATCAACGAGTTCTTTTCCATAACCTTGAGCAATGAAACGGTAAGCAGCTGCGTGAGCATTCGGATAGCTGATCCCTTTTGCCATTGATTCGGCTAATTGTGCTTCATAAGCCGTTTTATGATTGCTAATTAATGAGAGGCTGTTGAAAAAGGGCTCGATTCTTCCGCATTCACTGCTGAAGAAGAGTCTGTTGACCCCAAGACGATCAAGAATAGTGACAGCGCCACGAGCAAATACATCTGCTTTACCAACTGCAAAAACATAGGGAAGCTCAACTACTAAGTCAATACCTGCTTCGAGTGCCATCCGCGCTCTTGTCCATTTTGATACGATAGCCGGTTCACCGCGTTGGAGAAAATCGCCACTCATAACGACAACGACTACATCAGGGTGCACTGTCTTTTGCAATGTTTCAAGCTGATAGAAATGTCCGTTATGAAAAGGGTTATATTCAGCGATAATTCCGGCAATAATCATGACGACTACTCCTTTTTCTTTTGAAATCATGAATGGCCTTATTTTATCATATTCTTCGTTAGAAAGAGAAATTGCCAACGATTCACTTGATGTGATAATCTTTACTTAATGGCCGCGCAGCGGATTGACATTCCGTTATGCGGGGCTTATAATAACATTTGTTGTCTAGAGGTGGTTCAGTATGTCTTTATCATGGTCAGTGCCTGAACTGATGCAATTTAGGGAAGAGGGACTGAGTTTTCACGAAGAAGTTGTATTACCTCTGGAATTGTTTCGCGCGGATCCTGAAATACGAAGCATATTACCTGTTGATGTTAAGGGTGTCGTGGAATTTTCTAAACGATCGCTGACTTTTCATTTACGGCTGGCGGGCAAGATGGTGTTGCCATGTGCCGTTACTTTGGAAGATGTCGATTATCCCTTTCAGATCAATACCGCAGAGACATTTTTGCTGTCGGCGGGAACTGAAAATGAGGATGAGGGAGAATTCGTTCATCAAGTAGAGAATGAGCAAATTGACTTGATCCCTTATCTTGTTGAAGCGATTTTGGTTGAGAAACCAATGCGCGTCGTCAGTGAAAAAGCTCGTGATTCAAGTCGTCTCTCAGGAAAAGGCTGGACACTTGTAAATGAGGAAACGTCGAAGCAGCAGATTGATCCAAGGTTAGAAAAACTGAAAAAGTTTTTTGACGATTAATTATTGTCCGAGGAGGTGTCAAACGTGGCAGTACCGAAAAGAAGAACGTCAACTACTCGCAAAAATAAGCGGCGTACACATTTCAAACTTGCCGTTCCAGGCATGGTAAAATGTGATAACTGTGGTGAATATAAATTAGCTCACCGGGTGTGCCCATCATGTGGCTCATACAAAGGTGAAGAAGTCGTTGAGAAATAATTGAACATTTTTTTAGAGGAGCTTGCAGCTTCTCTTTTTTTTGCATTTTTTCTCTCAAAATGGTTAAGAAATCCTTGCGTTTTATTCTATCGATCCTATCATCGGCATAAAGTTTAAAACAAGGACTGTGTTCCAATCAGATTTGAGAGAAAAGAGGGAAGAAGATGCCATCCATAAGACAAGATGCGTGGACACATGCAGAAGACGGGAAACTCGCGGAAATTGTTCTTCGGCACATTAAAGAAGGGAGCACGCAACTGGCCGGTTTTGCGGAGGCAGGCCGATTGCTCTCGCGCACATCGGCGGCATGTGGATTTCGATGGAATTCCGCAATCAGAAAAATTTATGAGCAGGCATTGAAAGAAGCAAAAGAAATACGAAAAAAGAATAGGAAAGAAAAGAAAAAAACACTGATTTTAACAGACGATTCAGGAACGGAACAGCATGCAACTGTTCCGAATACACGAACACTAGGTAAAAGGGCTGCTGAAACGGATATTGATCAAGTGATTTGTTTCCTTAATCAATTAAAGACGCAATCTGCCGCCTTGGATAACTCGGAACAGGTGAATGAGCAGCTGAGAAACTTGAAAATCGAGAATCAGTTATTGGATGAAGCCTATCAAAAACTGCAAAAAGATTATTCTAATGTAAAACGCAATTATGAGTCACTGCTTCATGTGCTGAAAGCCGTTGATGAAGCAAGAAAAGAAATACCTGCATTGAATGAATGAACATTAAAAGTATGAAAAGCGCCCAATTTGGGCGCTTTTTTTTAAGCCATAGATGTGAAATTGAGTGCTGTTATTATTTTTTCTAAATTTAAGAAGGGATGGGGACTAAAAAGAGCGAATTTAGAAAATGATGTGGTGGAAAGTGGGGGATTGTGGTAAAGTAAAACAAAAGAGGAGGCGTCTCTGATGTTTATGGGAGAATTTAATCACAGCATAGACATAAAAGGGCGTCTCATCATTCCCTCGAAGTTTCGCGATGAACTTGGCGACACATTTGTTATTACTCGCGGCCTTGATCAATGCCTTTTTGTTTATCCCATGAGCGAATGGCACAGAATAGAAGAAAAACTAAAGGCGCTTCCTTTTACGAAAAAGGATGCTCGAGCATTTACTCGGTTCTTTTTTTCGGGAGCCAGTGAATGTGCATTGGACAAGCAGGGGCGGGTATCAATTAGTAACGGTCTTCGAGACTATGCGAAATTGATGAAGGATTGTGTGGTCATCGGCGTTTCCACTCGACTTGAAATTTGGGATCAGGAAATGTGGACACGTTATTTTGCACAATCTGAAGAATCATTTAATGACATCTCAGAGAGCTTGCTTGATTTGGACCTGTAAACCCGGTGCCAAATGAATTGTTCTGTGTGACAGGAGTCGGTGTCAGTGTTTGAACATGTTACGGTTTTAAAGAAAGAAGCGATAAAAGGACTTGATCTAAGTCCTGATGGCATTTATGTGGACTGTACGCTCGGCGGTGGCGGACATAGCGAGGTCATTGCTGCACAGTTGGAAAAAGGCCATCTCTATGCATTTGATCAAGATGATGAAGCGCTGAGCGCTGCATCAGAACGATTGAAAGCATATTCTGGAAAAATAACGTTTATAAAATCAAATTTCAGGCATCTAGAACAAGAACTGCTGCAACGCGGCGTGTTCCAGGTAAACGGAATACTATTTGATCTAGGCGTATCCTCTCCACAATTCGATCATGCAGATCGAGGATTCAGCTATCAGCATAATGGTCCGCTCGACATGAGAATGGACCAGCAGCAGCAACTTACAGCTGCCGCCATTGTGAATGAATGGCCGACTGATCGTCTGGCACGAATCTTTTTTATGTATGGTGAGGAGCGTTTTTCAAGGCAGATCGCTAGAAAAATCGAGAAGTACCGCGAAAATAAGCCGATTGAAACGACGGATGAACTGGTAGAAATCATCAAGGATGCCATACCGGCACCTGCAAGAAGAAAAGGCGGGCATCCTGCAAAACGAGTTTTTCAAGCCCTTCGTGTTGCTGTGAATGACGAGCTTGGAAGCTTTGACGAAGCATTAATGCAATCGCTTCGTGTGTTGGCGATTGGCGGACGGATCGCAGTGATCACTTTTCAATCACTTGAAGATAAGCTGTGCAAGCAGTTTTTCAAAAAATACAGCGAGCCGCCGGAACTTCCTCCAGGGCTTCCAGTCGTACCGGAAGCATTTTTACCGGTGCTAAAGAAAATAGGTAGGAAACCGGTTGTTCCTTCAGAAGAAGAAGTAACGGCAAATAATCGATCCCGATCAGCAAAACTCAGGATTGCAGAAAAAGTCAGGGAAATTAAGGAGGATGAGAAGCAATGAATCAGAGTCAGCAAGCATTTAAGGTACAGAGAGAAGAGTATGTGGAGCACACAACTCAGCAAGAACAAATTGTTATTACGCGACGGATAACTAAAGGCGAGAAGGGTCTTTGGATTATGGCAGGTGTGGTCACCTTTTTGCTGGCACTCTGTATTGTTGCTAATCAAGCAAAGCTTTATATGGCCTCGCAGGATGTTGCATCGCTACAATCGAAGATAAACGACCAATCGAAAGTGACACAGCAATTAAAGGCGGAGACTGATCGTTTAAGTTCTCCTGAACGAATTGTCCGTTTTGCAGAAAAGGAATTGGGCCTAAAACTAGATATTCAAAATATAAAGGTACTTCCTTAAGGTGGTTTGTTCCCATGTTTCAACGCAAACGAAGATTAATAAGTTTTTGGGCGGGTATAGTCGGCGGTCTTTTTATGCTGGCTTTTTTTGTCATTATCGGCCGTTTCGTGTTTATTGCTCAAGGTAAAGAAATTGATAATCATCAATTATTAAAAGTTGGAGAAAAGCAATGGTCTCAATATAAAACTGTCGATGAGAAGCGCGGTACGATCTACTCTGACAACGGACGGATTCTTGCGGAAGATGTTCCCGCTTATACACTTTATGCAATCATTAGTCCTAAAAGTGATAATCATGTGAAAGACAAAAAAAAGACTGCAGCCGCTTTAGCACCTATTTTGGAAATGAAGGAGTCTGATATCCTTAAGGAACTCAATCGGAACGTTTACCAAGTGGAGTTCGGTTCGAAGGGCAAAATGCTGAGCTATGCTAAAAAGAAGCAGATTGATCGCCTAAACTTACCGGGAATCGGGTATCTTACCGAATCGAAACGCTATTATCCTGAACAGTCGAGTGCCGCTTATACCTTAGGTTTTACACAAACAAACCAAGAAAACAATCAGCAAAAGGGAGTATTTGGTGTCGAGCAGTCTTTAGATAAGTATCTCACTGAAAAAGACGGATCGGTGCGCTACTATCGCAGTTTGTCCGGAGTACCCATTCCGGATGAAAAACAAAAGATTAAAAAGGCATCTCCGGGAAAAGATGTCTATTTGACGCTGAACACACGAATTCAAACGGTGCTTGATCAAGCGATGTCCAGAGTGAATGAAGACTATTCGCCGGAAAGTATGATCGGGATCGCTGCCGATCCAAAAACTGGGAAAATACTTGCCATATCCTCATATCCGACATTTAATCCCAATAAACGTGATATCAAGAATTTCAGCAATACCAGTATTTCTGAACCCTATGAACCAGGTTCGGTGATGAAAGTATTTACCGTTGCGTCTGCTATAGATGCAGGTGTTTACAAGGGATCTGACACCTATCAATCCGGGGATTATAAAACCAGCGGAGGTACAATTCATGATTGGAGACGGCAGGGCTGGGGAACGATTACGTTTGACCAAGGCTTTGAACTGTCTTCAAATGTTGGCATGTCGGTACTCACGGATAAGTATCTAGGAGTAGACAGATTCAAAAATTATTTAAAAAAGTTCGGGTTAATGGATAAGACGGGAATAGATCTTCCGGGAGAGCGTTCAAGTGTTGTCAACTGGCAATGGAAGATTGATAAATTAGAAGCTTCATTCGGTCAGGCCTCCGCCTTTACGGCAATGCAAATTGTTCAGGCGGCTACGGCCATCGGAAATGATGGAAAGATGATGCGCCCTTATATCGTTGATAAAATTGTTAACCCGGCAACAAAAAAAACGATTCTGAAGCATCAGCCTGTTGTGGCAGGCAATCCCATTTCTGCATCTGCTGCTGAACAGACGCGTGCGCTCATGCGTAAAGTAGTTACTGAAAAAAAAGTGGTAAACGGATACAGTGCAACAGGTCTTGCCTATGACCTCCCAGGTTATGATGTGATTGGAAAAACGGGAACCGCACAGATATCCCTAAACGGTCAATATATGGTTGGTAAAAACAATTATGTGTACTCATTTTTGGGGATGGCTCCGCAAAAAGATCCTAAATTAATTGTGTATGTGGCAGTCAAACAGCCGCATCTCAAAGCTACCGATCTTGGCGCGGAACCTGTGGTCGATATCGTGCGTCCGGTCATGACAAGTGCACTCCAATATCTTCAAGTTGACAAAAAAGCAAGCGAATCTAAGGAAAAATTACAGCTGCCATCACAAAAGTTTGGAGATTATACAGGTACTGATATGAATGAAACCGTTGAAAAATTAAAAGGTCAAGGAATTGTTCCGATCTCGATAGGTTCTGGAACGATTCAAAAACAGCTGCCTTATGCGGGGGAACGGCTTTACTCTGGTAATAAGGTCATTTTATCCGGAGAAGGTCAAAAAACAATGCCCGATCTTACCGGTTGGACGCTTGCCGATACGATGAAACTGGCAGATATGGAGAATCTAAAACTCAGTGCTAAAGGTGAAGGATTTGTTACAGGACAAAGCATCGCGGCTGGTGCAGTGATTAAATCAGGCAGTGATTTAATCATCACCATGCAGGCAGAAAAAACCGAAAAAACAAATTCAAATACAGGTAATTCATCGCCTGACACAAAAAATCCATAATACGCGAATAGCTCGTTCTATTATGCCTTGTCCCTTCATATGGGTAGGACAAGGAACGATGGGAGGGGCTAAACGTGCGTGTGTCGAAAGTTACCGTTAGAAGGCGGTTGTTGTTTTTCCTGTCCGCAGGGCTCATAATCTTTGCGATTTTTATTGGCAGACTGGCATATCTGCAAGTTTTTCATAATAAATGGCTGATGAATTATGCACTGAAATCTTGGAGCAGAGAGATTCCTTATGAGGCCGAACGAGGCCGTATTTTGGATAGCCGAGGAAAAGTTCTGGCGACAAATGTGAGCAGCCCGTCTGTTCTTGTCGTACCGCGACAAGTGAAAAATAAAAAGTTGACAGCGGAAAAACTGGCATCTGTTCT
Source organism: Sporolactobacillus sp. STSJ-5 (assembly GCF_024385605.1). Lineage (GTDB taxonomy): Bacteria > Bacillota > Bacilli > Bacillales > Sporolactobacillaceae > Sporolactobacillus. Next base: position 77,258 of record NZ_JANFOJ010000002.1, read on the forward strand.
GAATATGAGCGAAAAAAAAGCTTACGAAAAAATTTCGAAAGTGGAATCAATCGTGCGCATAACACCTGAAGGAAGAAAAATTTCGAATGAGAAGGCAGCACAAGTTAAAGCGTTGGGCCTTCCCGGTGTATTTGTCGCTGAAGATTTTAAGCGTGATTATCCAAAAGGCAATTATTTGTCTCACGTGCTTGGGTTTGCAGGTATTGATAATCAAGGGTTGACGGGACTTGAGTCATATTATAATGATGGACTGAAAGGGAAAAACGGCCATGTTGACTTCTTTTCTGATGTGAACGGCAATCGAATGTCGGATCTGAAAGATAAATATGTTCCGCCAACCAGTGGCTCAAGCCTGAAGCTGACCATTGATTCTCGGGTGCAGTCAATTATTGAACGTGAATTAAATAATGCGGTAGCTACCTATAATCCTGACAGCGCCATGGCGATTGCAATGGACCCGAACACGGGTGCAATTCTTGGCATGTCAACGAAACCTGATTTTAACCCTGAAAATTATAAAAAAGTTTCACCAGAAGTGTATAATCATAATTTGCCGATCTGGAAGACCTATGAACCAGGATCAACCTTTAAGGTCATCACACTTGCAGCTGCTCTTCAAGAAAAGGCGGTTGATTTGAATAAGGATCATTTCTATGATTCAGGAGCGATCGAAGTTGCCGGATCGAAGCTTCATTGCTGGAAAAGAGGAGGCCATGGATCTGAAACATTTCTGCAAGTCGTGCAGAATTCATGCAACCCTGGTTTTGTAGCACTTGGGGAACGGATCGGCAAGGATAAATTATTTTCCTATATTGATAAATTTGGTTTCGGGGAGAAGACGGGCATTGATCTTCAAGGTGAAGCGAAAGGTATCTTATTTAATAAAAATAAAATCGGTCCGCTGGAAGCAGCTACAACGGCATTTGGTCAAGGTGTATCGGTAACCCCGATTCAGCAAATCACTGCAGTTTCTGCAGCGGTCAATGGCGGTTATCTCTATCAACCGCAACTGGCAAAGGCATGGATTGATACGGATACGGGCAAAACGATCAATCGGATCGAACCTGTGATGAAAAGGCGTGTTATTTCAGAAGCAACATCAAAAGAAGTTCGGAGTACTCTAGAAAGTGTCGTGGCGCAAGGTACAGGACGCAATGCCTATGTTCAGGGCTATCGGATTGGTGGGAAAACCGGAACGGCACAGAAGGTCGATCCAAAGACGGGGCGCTATATGAGTAATAACTACATTGTATCGTTTATGGGATTTGCACCGGCCAATAATCCGAAAATCGTCGTTTACGTCGCGGTTGACAATCCTAAAGGTACAGTCCAGTTCGGCGGTACAGTTTCCGCACCGATTGCCGGACGTATTATCAGCGACAGTTTGAGCGCAATGGGTGTCAAAAAACAAACGGGTGGATTAGAGAAAGAGGCTCGCTGGCCGGACCAGCCGATGATTACTATTCCGGATTTAAAAGGAATGGATAAAAATGACTTACGAAACACTTTAATTGATCTGAAGCTGAAGACTGAAGGAAGCGGCGATGTTGTTACCATGCAGTCTCCGAAAGCTGGGGTTAAGGTCAAACAAGGTTCAACAATAATGATATACTTAGGTGACAAAAAGAAAGCAGACGATTAAAATAAGCAATGGACGCAAGGGAGCCGCTGTGTTTTTAAGCTGGTTCTTGGGCATACATAAGTCCTGAGGGATGATCAGGAAATATTTGATTGCCCCTTGCCTCGCTCAGGTATCTGATGTTTGAAGAGACCAGCGGGTTATGTATGTGATTCAGATAAAGTTGAGGGACGTGTCAATCAATGAAACTTGCGGATTGCCTGACGGCGCTTGCTTTTTTTCAGCAAGAAGGAATGGGAAATCCAGAAATTAATGATCTCATTATCGATTCACGGCTTGTTAAGCCTGGATCCTTGTTTTTTTGCATCAAGGGTCATCATGTCGATGGACATCATTTTGCAGCCCAGGCAGAAAAAAGCGGTGCAGCTGCCATCATTGCTCAGGATCGTATTGATGTTTCGATTCCTGTAATTTATGTGAGTGATACACATAGAGCTTTGGCAATGGTTGCTGATCACTATTACGGACATCCGAGTCACCATCTGCACATGATCGGTGTTACAGGAACAAATGGAAAGACAACGATCACGTATCTCGTGCAATCAATTCAAGAGGCAGCGGGAATGAATACCGGTCTGATCGGTACGATGGGGATGCGTTATAAAAATGAATTTATTCCGGTACAGAATACAACGCCTGAGGTTCACCTTGTCCATAAAAATTTAGCTAAAATGAAAGCTCAAGGGGCTGTCTCCGCTGTCATGGAAACGTCATCGAACGCACTCTATGATGGAAGGGTTCACGGTTGTGATTTTAACATCGGTATTTTTACCAATTTAACAGAAGACCATTTGGACCTTCATGGAACAATGAAGGACTACATGTATGCAAAAAGCCTGCTCTTTTCACAACTTGGCAACAGCTACGGCGGTCAAAAAAAAGCCGCGGTCTTGAATGTAGACGATCCGGTATCTGATGTATACAGACATATGACGGCTGTCCATGTCATTTCATATGGTATTAATAAGGCCGCCGATTTCCGTGCGACATCGATTCAGATAAAACCATCAGGCACGGATTTTATTTTGGAGACCGCAGGAAAGTCTTATCCGGTATCGATGAAATTAATCGGTAAATTCAGTGTGTACAACGTCCTGGCGGCTCTGGCCGCTTGTTCCGTTAGCGGACTCGACATAATGGAAATGATTCACACAGTCGAACAAATAAAAGGTGTCTCCGGACGCTTCGAACCTGTTGATGCCGGTCAGAAATTCACTGTAATTGTGGACTATTCACACACACCGGACAGTCTGGAAAATGCTCTTGATACAATCAGGGAATTCGCAAAAAAACGTGTAATCGCCATTGTTGGGTGTGGGGGAGACCGTGAGCGAGGAAAGCGTCCGATCATGGCTAAAATTGCTGTAGACAAGAGCGATCTAGCCATTTTGACGTCAGACAATCCGCGCACTGAGGACCCTGATGCTATACTTGATGAAATGGAAAACGGTGTGAAAGGACGTTCTTATAAGAAGATTATTGACAGACGCAAAGCAATACAGTTTGCGATGCAACATGCCGAAAGCGGCGACATCGTACTCATTGCAGGTAAAGGTCATGAAGATTATCAGATTATCGGTACGACAAAACATCATTTTGACGATCGTGAAGAAGCGCGCTCAGCAATTCTTGAACGTAATACTATTAAATAATCGAACATCAAGTGTTCGCATGACATTAGGAGAGAGTAATCGATGAGTATTGGAGTAGATATTGTCAGAGGCCAGGCGATTCAGTCAATCGGTGATGCCGGACACATTGATCGACTGAACATCATGACCGACAGCCGCAAATCAAATGAAAGCGGCCTTTTTGTTCCTTTGGTAGGTGCAAACTTCAATGGTCACCAATTTTTAAGTCAGGCAATAGCGAATGGGGCAGTTGCTGCACTTTGGATGGAGAGAGAACCGCTGCCTGATGCATTGCCGGCAAATTTCCCTGTTTTTTTTGTTCGCGATACATTAACTTCTTTGCAAAGTATGGCAAAAAGTTATTTGAATCAAGTTCGGCCGAAAATCATTGCTGTCACTGGATCGAATGGGAAAACGACAACAAAAGATATGATCTACAGCATTCTTTCTCAGATGTTCAGAACAGTGAAAACGCAGGGGAATTTAAATAATCATATCGGTGTTCCGCTGACCATATTATCGATGTCCGAAGATACGCAAGTTCTCGTGCTTGAAATGGGAATGAACCATTTTGGTGAATTGACCTTTCTAAGTCAAATGGCAAAACCGGATATTGCAATCATCACCAACATCGGTGAATCACATATTGAGTATTTAGGAAGCAGAGAAGGAATTGCGAAAGCAAAACTCGAAATTGTCAATGGGTTAAAAAAACGAGGCACTCTGATATTGGACGGCGACGAACCGCTTCTTGCAAACATTCAGACATATGCTTATCAGATTGTGCGTTGCGGTTTTGACGTTCAAAATAATTGGTGTATTACGGACATTTCTGAATCTGTGAATGGAAGCCGTTTTTCACTGAATAGGCAGAAGGATTGCTTTAAAATCCCGGTGCTTGGCAGACATAATGTGAAAAATGCAGTTCTCAGCTTTGCTGCTGCCAGAATTTTGGGAGCAGATATTGAGACCATCCGCAATGGATTAGAACATCTACATTTGACAAAACTACGTTTTCAAAAAGTTGATGGGCTGAATGGGTCGACTCTAATTGAAGATTGTTATAATGCCAGCCCATCCTCAATGAAAGCTTCTCTTGAAACACTGAAGAAACTGCCCGGTTTCAGACGCAGAGTGGCGGTGCTTGGCGATATGTATGAGCTTGGAAAAAATGAGGAAAATCAGCACAAAAGTATTGCTAAGTTTTTGACAGCTCCATTGACCCATGTTGTGACGATCGGTGAAAAAGGAGCTTGGATTGCGGACGGTTTGCGTGAAATTGGCGGAGATCAGGCAATAGATGTGCAATCATTTGAAACAAAAGCAGCGGCGCAAACTTACCTTGAATCGTTGCTTGATGACAAAACGGTGATGCTGTTCAAGGCATCAAGGCTTCTTAAGCTTGAAGAGTTATCAGCAGGTTTGCACGCTTAAAAATCGAATCATTTAATTTGATGACCTGATAAAGAAAACTTGCCGATGGGTAAGACTAGGCGAAATATTAACATCATCATAGAACAATTTCTTGTGTTTAGGTAATGGGCAGCGCGCATTAAAAGGAGCGAAAGGATTCATGACATTGACCTTATTATTTGGATTGGCTATATCTTTTCTAGTGACACTTGTTTTTGCACCTTTTTTCATTCCGCTTTTAAGGAGATTTCATTTCGGGCAGTATATCCGAGAAGAAGGGCCGAAGAGCCATCAAAAGAAAAGCGGGACACCGACAATGGGCGGCATCATTTTTTTAATCGGATTACTCGCAGGTATTCTTGTAATGGGTTTAAAGTACCATGTTAACTCACAAGATACTTACATGTTGCTGTTTGTAACATTGGGGTTCGGCCTTGTGGGGCTGCTTGATGATTTTATTAAAATCTCAATGAAACGCAACATGGGCCTGACATCGAAGCAGAAAATGGCGGCGCAAATTGTCATCTCGCTTATTTTTTGGTTCATTGTTACGCGATATGACTACTCAACTTATTTGTCCTTCCCAGGGACCAACTATATGATCAATCTGCACTGGTTTTATCCGGTTTTTGTTATCTTTCTATTAATAGGTGTCCCTAACGCAACAAACTTAACTGACGGTATGGACGGACTCCTTTCCGGACTGTCCGTTATAGCCTTTGGTGCTTATGCGGTGATCGCTTGGTTTGCAATGAACCTAGGTGTGGCTGTATTTGCGACAGTTATGCTTGGTGCACTTCTAGGCTTCTTGATCTTTAATGCACATCCGGCACGCGTGTTCATGGGTGATACTGGCTCGCTTGCGATCGGCGGTGCACTTGCAGGCATGGCCATTTTAACAAATACGGAGATTTTGCTTGCCATTATTGGCGGTGTCTTTGCTATTGAAACATTATCTGTCATTATTCAAGTAATTGCCTTTAAGACGACGGGACACAGAGTATTTAAAATGAGTCCGATTCATCATCACTTTGAACTGTCAGGTTGGTCGGAGTGGAAAGTCGTAACCGTATTTTGGGTCGTTGGGCTCATGCTCGCTGTAATTGGTATCTATCTGAAGGTGGGGGTTGTCAGTTGAAAACATCGAATGAATTTACGAACAAAAAAATTCTTGTCTTAGGTTTGGGCAAGAGCGGTTATGCAGCTGCAAAACTGACCAAAAGCATGGGCGCTGATATTACGGTTAATGACCGCAGTGATTTAAGTGCAAACGATCATGCACGCGACTTGAAATCTGCTGGAATCCACGTTGTTGGAGGCGGACATCCTCTCGAACTTCTTGACGGCATTGACTTAATGATCAAAAACCCAGGCATTCCCTATACAAATCCTATGGTTCAAAGAGCCATTGAACTGAATATACCCATTGTGACTGAAGTGGAAATTGCAGGACTATTATCCGATGCACAGTTTATTGGAATAACAGGTTCAAACGGGAAAACGACAACGACGATGCTGATCGGTGAGATGATGAAGGGGTCGAAATATGAACCCATTGTCGCCGGAAACATCGGTACGGCACTGACTTCAGTTGTTCAAAAAGCAACCGAAGAAGACGTGATTGTAGCGGAACTTTCAAGTTTTCAACTTTTAGGAACAAGAAAGTTTCACCCACATACAGCTGTTGTCCTGAACATATTTGATCATCATTTGGATTATCATGGAACGGTTAAAAATTATGCTGAAGCAAAGGCGCGTATTACTACCAATCAGACTGCGGAGGATGCGCTCGTTTATAATGCCGACAGTGAGCGCGTCGTCGCTTATATCGCTGAAAAATCAAAGGCACGAAAAGTTCCTTTTTCATTGAAAACAAAGGTGGAAGATGGGGCTTATGTCTCTGAATCAGTTATTTATTTTAAAAATGAGCCAATCATGAAGGTGGATGAAATGGGTCTGCCGGGCGAGCACAATTTAATGAATGCACTTGCGGCAGTGGCTGTTGCCGGTGTATATGGGGTTCCGAAGCAGCATATGGCTGACGTGCTGCGTTCTTTTAAAGGCGCTCGTCATCGTCTGGAATATGTGGATGTCGTGCAGGGGCGAACCGTCTACAACGATTCTAAAGCAACGAATATTATTGCAACAACCAAGGCACTGCATGCTTTTCCAGGGAAAGAAATTGTTCTTCTTGCAGGCGGACTCGATCGCGGGAACACATTTGATGCGCTGATTCCTGAATTAAAGAAGGCACCGATTAAAGCAGTGCTTCTTTTCGGTCAAACGCAGAAGAAATTGCTTGATGCTTGTGAAAAAGCGTCAATTCCCGTGATCAGGGAAGTTGAGAATGTCGAGGCTGCTGTTCCGGAAGCCTTTGCTTTATCCAAACCAGGCGATGTTATTTTGCTTTCTCCAGCATGTGCAAGCTGGGATCAATATAAATCTTTTGAGCAGCGCGGTGACATTTTTATCGCAGAAGTGAATAAGTTTAGATAAGGGGACAGGCCGGTGATGATGAGCTTCGGCAATCCGTGTCCCTGATCTGAACGGAGTGATGCTCATGCGCAAGTATCGTCAATCACCTGATCTCGTGCTGCTGATCATAACTTTTGCTTTGCTCACTATAGGGTTGATGATGGTTTATAGTGCAAGTGCTGTAAAGGCGGCTAACGAATTCGGCGATTCACTGTATTTTTTGAAACGGCAGTTGCTATTTGCTTCGATCGGGGCAGCCTTGATGTTTGCTGTCATGCAGATTGATTATCACTTTTGGAGAGCATGGGCGAAAATAGGCTTGATTGGCTGCTATTTTCTGCTTGTGATTGTTTTAATTCCGGGTGTAGGTCTCGTTCGCGGCGGGGCGAGCAGCTGGCTCGGCGTCGGTGCATTTTCAATACAGCCGTCAGAATTTACCAAGGTCGCACTGATTTTATTTCTTTCGAACTATCTTTCGGAGCATCAGTCACGTCTGCCGAACTTTCGCAAGGGACTCATTCCGGCACTCATGCCGGTAATCTTAGCGTTTGGGCTGATTATGCTACAACCTGATCTTGGAACTGGGATGGTGCTGGTGCTTACCTGCGTGCTCATGATCTTTGTTGCAGGGGCGCGCATCAAGCATTTTGTTCTTATGGGCTCAGTAGGTATACTTGGTTTGGCAGGTTTAATCCTTTCTGCTCCGTATCGCTTGAAACGCTTGTCAGCATTTTTTAATCCGTGGCAAGATCCTAAGAATGGCGGCTTTCAAATCACGCAGTCCTTGCTTGCGATTGGACCAGGCGGTCTGCTTGGATTCGGATTGGGACAAAGCAGGCAAAAATATCAATATCTTCCGGAGCCGCAGACCGATTTTATTTTTTCTATTGTTTGCGAAGAACTTGGGTTTATTGGAGCAGCTTTTGTACTTCTGCTCTTTTGTCTCTTGCTCTGGCGCGGCATTTTGATCGCCATAAAGGCACCGGATCTTTTCGGAACGCTGCTCGCTGTAGGAATTACCGGCATGATTGCAATTCAAATTATGATTAACATCGCGGTTGTAACCGGGCTGATTCCTGTAACAGGGATTACCTTACCGTTCCTCAGTTACGGTGGGTCATCACTGACGCTAATGCTTGTGTCGATCGGTATTTTGTTAAATGTCAGCAGCCACATAAACTGACTGTCTACACACATCAATGGTCTAATCGCAACCCTGTTTTTCAGTAAACAGGGTTTGCTGTTTTTTTCAAAAGAAAATACAATAGAAGGTGCCGGATAAGTGAGAAATTAAATGCCCGCAGGATACCGGTTGTATTTTCAGTTCAAGGTATGCGGAGGAGAGAATGCTATGGACAAGAAGAAGGTTGTCGCGCTTGAGGATCGACTGCCCCAATTAAAGAAGGAACGAAAACGGAAAGCGAATCGGCGTTTTGCTTTTTACGCTTCTCTATTTTTTTTCTTGATACTTATTGTCGTTTATTTTCAATCTCCTCTAAGCCGAGTACACTCAATTGCTGTTGAAGGCGAGCAAATAGTGAGCAGCGATAAAGTCATAAAAGCGAGCGGCATCACGAATAAAACACATATATGGGATATCCGTAAGAAGGCTGTTGCTCAAAGCATTGAAAAATTACCAACAGTAAGAACAGCTGTGATCGAGAAGAAATTTCCAAATCAAGTTAAGATCATAGTTACCGAGTACACGCGCAAGGCCTATTTGCAAAAGGACGGCAGCTTTTATCCCATTCTTCAAAATGGCGCGATGCTGAGTAAACTTCAAAGCGGTAAACTGCCTGTCGATGCACCTGTTCTGTTTGGATTTTCAAAATCTGGTCCCCTTAAAAAAGTCGCTGAAGGGCTTTCTAAGGTTTCCAAACAGATGGCACATAATATTTCTGATATTCATTACATAGGAAAATCAGGAAGCGGAGACGATCTTGTTTTATATATGAATGACGGAAACAAAGTCATCGCCAGCACACAAACCTTTGCGCAGAACATTAAATTATATCCTGAGATCGCTGCTAATTTGCCAAAAGGGAAGCTCGGAACCATCCATTTAAGTGTTGGTACCTACTTTATTCCAGATGATTCAGATCAGGGTACGACTCAGGATGCAAACAAAAAATAAAAGCATGAAAAATCTCCTCAGTCATTTCGCAAAACAAGCAAATTAATCTTTTCTAGTACTTCAAGTTGGTGTAGACTATTAAATAGTTAAGTATTTAATAGTATTAACTTTTTTCGGCTCTTTCAAATGAATAGGTCTATATATCTATTCACTTTGTCTGAATAAATGCCGATATATTTGTGAAATACGATCAATTTAAATACGCTTTGAAATTTTAAAAGGGAATTGCTCCATTTTGTAGAATACAAACAGTACTAAGGTTTGACTCTATTTAACCGGAACAGAAAAAAGTATTGGGTTGAAAATAATGTCTCCAAAAATGAATTGCAGATATTCGTATGTTACTTGCTCGATCCAATCATCCCTGAATAGAGAAATCATCAAAGATATTCAAGAAAAAGGGGGTGCCACAGAATGAACAGTGAGGATGTTTTTGTCAGTCTGGATATCGGCACGTCCAGTATAAAGACCGTGATCGGCGAGATGGCAGGGGAACGTTTAAATGTTATTGGTGTTGGTGAAGCGTCTTCGTACGGGATAAAAAAAGGGGCGATCGTCGACATTGATGCGACGGTCCGCTCGATTGGCAATGCTGTTGAACAGGCTGAACGTATGGTTGGTATCGGCATTAAAAGTGTGATTGTCGGCATTTCCGGAAATCATATCCAGCTCAGAAGCTGTCATGGTGTTGTTGCAGTTTCCGGCGAATCTCATGAGATAGGGAATGAGGATATCGCAAGAGTAATCGATGCTGCCCAAGTGATGTCAATACCTCCGGAGCGAGAGATTATTGATGTTATCCCTGAGCAGTTCATTGTTGACGGCGTTGATGAAATTCATGATCCGAGAGGAATGATCGGTGTTCGTCTCGAAATGGAAGGAACACTGATCACAGGCTCAAAGACTTTGCTTCATAATCTTCTTCGATGTGTCGAACGTGCGGGATTAACTATTTCGGATGTTTGCCTCCAACCGCTCGCATTGGGCTCTGTCGCGTTGTCGAATGACGAGAAAAATTTAGGTGTCGCGCTTATTGATATCGGTGGCGGCTCCACAAGTGTGGCAGTATTTGACCAAGGCACATTGGTTTCGACTTTTGAACTTCCTATCGGCGGAAATCATATTACAAAGGATATATCCATTATCCAAAAAATCCCTATGGATGAAGCAGAAAATGCAAAAATAAAGCATGGCGTAGCTTATTTAGGTGCGGCTTCTGATGAAGATACGTTTACCGTATCGCAAATTGGAAGCGACAAAAAGCAATCACTGAATCAAGAAGATTTGGCTGAAATTATTCAAGCGCGTATGGAAGAACTATTTGAAATTATACGCGAGGAACTGCGGCGCATCGGTATTTACGATCTTCCCGGTGGCTATGTGTTTACCGGCGGAGTCACTGCGATGCCTGGTGTAGCAGATTTAGCAGCACATCATTTAAATTCCAGTGTGCGTATTGCCTCGCCTGATTACATTGGCGTGCGCGAGCCTAAATATACAGCTTGCATCGGTTTGATCCAATTTGCCTACCACAACGTCAAAATACAGGGGAAAGAGATTGCAGCTGCTATTGCCCCTGAGCATGAGCGTTATGAAGCTGTACAGAAACAGCACAAACAGAAAAAATCAAAACAGACCCCAAAAGAGCATGAAGGCGTCACGACCAAGGTAAAAAATTGGTTTAATCTGTTCTTTGATTGATCGGGCAGCGGAATGATTAAATGGGAGGAAATGAACAATGTATGATCACGATACGGAGATGGAACATCTAGCCAAAATAAAAGTCATTGGGGTTGGCGGCGGTGGAAATAACGCAGTTAACCGAATGATTGAAAGCGGGATTCAAGGCGTTGAATTCATTTGCGCGAATACGGATGCCCAAGCACTTAAACTTTCTAAGGCAGACGTTAAGCTTCAGCTTGGAGAAAAGCTGACGCGAGGACTAGGGGCAGGTGCTAATCCTGAAGTTGGCAAAAAAGCGGCTGAGGAAAGCCATGATCAAGTGGAAGAAGTGCTGCAGGGAGCGGATATGGTTTTTGTAACTGCTGGCATGGGTGGCGGTACAGGTACCGGTGCTGCACCTGTCATTGCTGAAGTTGCAAAAGAAGTCGGGGCACTCACTGTTGGTGTTGTTACCCGTCCGTTCACATTTGAAGGCAGAAAGCGTGCAAAGCAGGCCCAGAGCGGTATCGGCAATCTAAAGGAAAAAGTTGATACACTGATTGTGATCCCTAATGATCGGCTTCTGGAAATTGTAGACAAGAACACACCGATGCTTGATGCCTTTAGAGAAGCAGATAATGTACTTCGTCAGGGTGTTCAAGGCATCTCGGATCTTATTTCGGTTCCAGGTCTGATTAACCTTGATTTTGCCGATGTAAAGACAATTATGACTGAAGGCGGTTCGGCATTGATGGCAATCGGCGTTGCTTCAGGCGAGAATCGAGCTGCCGAAGCAGCAAAAAAGGCAATTTCCAGTCCACTGCTTGAAAAATCAATTGATGGGGCCAAAGGTGTGCTGATGAACATAACCGGAGGCACGAATTTAAGCCTTTATGAAGTCAATGAAGCGGCGGATATTGTTGCAACGGCTGCAGACGAAGAAGTGAACATGATTTTTGGTTCAGTTATTCGCGAAGAACTTGATGATGAGATTGTCGTTACAGTAATCGCCACCGGCTTTGAGGAACGCGAAAAGTCCGGAGAAGCTCAACAACAGACTGAAGGAGATCTTTTCCTTCGCAGAAGGCAAAGTACGGAAGGTTTGAACCAAACGAAACTTCGTGAGCACCATCGGGATGAAACGGCAAGCCCGGTTCAGCAACCGGTACATCGCTCACGCAGTATCGTTGACGATGAAGAGACGCTTGACATCCCGACCTTTCTGCGTAATCGCCGCAGAAAAAATGAGTAACACTGGAATTTGATCGTTGTTTCCGGTTTATTTTCTCCCAAATGATAGAAAACAAACTCGCTGTTCAGGATTGATGTCCTGACTGCGAGTTTTTTTGTGTAAGTTATAAGAATGATGTATCCACTTTTATATTCCTCAAAATAATTTTTATATTCGTTTCATAGGCGTTTCTTGTGATAATTTTTTTTCGGTAAATCGTTCATCTTGTTCAAAAATTAATTGTTCAACGGTGCGACAAAAGCAGCCAAAATAACAGTAAAATTCCACCCACAGTGTGACAGACTTTCCATACTACTGCCCGTATACTAATCCTAAACATGCGAAGAAGGTGGGACGTTGGTCGTCTATCTGGATGCAGTTTGGGCACTTAACTTATTCATTGACGCTTGTTTGCTGAAATTAACCGCACTCATGCTCAAACGGCAGACGAGCAGGCTGCGGCTTTGGTCGGGTGCCATCATTGCCTCGGCCGTCGTACTGATACTCTTTACACCTGCGGCCTTCATTGTGGATCAACCGCTTGGGAAACTGTTGTACTCTGCTTTAATCATTCTCGTTGCCTTCGGCTTTCATCGAGTTTCCATTTTTCTTCAGAATCTCGCTGCCTTTTATTTTTCGGCTTTTGCGACCGGTGGAGGATTGTTCGCCGTACACTATTTCTTTCAAGACGCTTCATTTTATGCGAGCAACCGCTTTTTAAACACAACGAATTATGGTGATCCGATCAGTTGGATCACTGTATGTATTGGGTTCCCAATTCTATGGGTTTTTTCAAAGAAGCGGATTGATCAGACTGTGGTCAGAAAGTGGAACAGCACAACGCTTACAGATGTAAGACTACGCTTTTTCGATATCTGTATTGATGCAAAAGCAATGATTGACAGCGGCAATAAATTGGTAGATCCGTTGACTCGCGCTCCAGTGATGTTTGTTGAAAAAAGTGCCTGCGGAGATCGTATTCCAAAAGTTCTTTTTCAAATGGACAGTCGGCAGTTAGTGCCACCGGAATTAAACAGCATACCGGAAGAATGGCGAAATAGGATCGCATGGATTCCATATCGAGCTGTCGACGGATCAAATCAATTGTCGCTAGCTGTACGGCCGGATCAAGTCGTCATTATGTTTGAGGGAAAGAAAATGGAATGCACGAAATCGCTCGTTGCATTTGTTGACCATTCACTAAGCTCATCCGGAGATTTCAACAGTATCTTGCACCCGGACATGCTGCTCCATGGAAATGTGATTGATACGGCTTCATGACTTTGTACAAAAATAAGGAGGTCACTCAGGATGAAAATCAGTTTTTTAAAACTTTGGCATTGGGTACTAATAAAGCTAGGTGTTAAACCTAATGAAATATACTATATCGGCGGGAGCGATGGGCTGCCTTCTCCATTGTCAAAGGAAGAGGAAGCTGAATTAATGAAAAAACTTCCCTCGGGAGATCCTCAAGTGCGAGCAACCCTTATCGAACGGAATCTCCGACTCGTTGTCTATATTGCACGCAAATTTGACAATACGCGAATTAATATTGAAGATCTCATCAGCATTGGCACAATCGGCCTAATAAAGGCTGTAAATACCTTCAATCCTGAAAAGAAGATTAAGCTCGCCACATATGCTTCGCGTTGTATCGAAAATGAGATACTCATGTATTTGCGCAGAAACAGTCGAACACGTTCCGAGGTGTCGCTCGATGAGCCTTTGAATGTCGACTGGGATGGCAATGAATTGCTTTTATCAGATGTGCTTGGTACAGAAAATGATGTCACAACGAAAAATATGGAACGTAAAGTGGAACGGACTCTGTTAAAAAAGGCGATGTTGATGCTCAACGATCGTGAAAAGGAAATTATGACGCTTCGTTTCGGATTATCTGGAGGAAAAGAGAAAACTCAGAAGGATGTCGCCGACGAATTGGGGATTTCGCAATCATATATTTCGCGGCTTGAGAAACGAATAATCAAACGGTTAAAAAAAGAATTCAGCAAAATGGCTTAGCATCAAGGGTTCTGATTTGTACTTTTTTTACCGTGCATAAAATGGGTTCCTACGGAGATACTTGACCATATAGCAGAGGTTGAATAAGTAGCTGAATATGATATTTGATGTTCGGCAATTTTCGACCAGCTATCGCAAGTTTTCGACAATGGGGGGTCATCTTCTATGGCACGGCACAAAGTGGAAATCTGCGGAGTGGACACATCAAAACTTCCGGTATTGACCAATGTGGAGATGCGAAAGCTTTTCGCTGAGCTTCAATCAGGCAAACATGAGGCTAGAGAAAAGTTGGTAAATGGGAACCTCCGACTTGTCTTAAGTGTCATCCAACGCTTCAATAATCGCGGTGAATCCGTGGACGATTTATTTCAAGTCGGTTGTATCGGATTAATGAAATCCATTGATAATTTTGATCTGGGTCAGAATGTCCGCTTTTCAACATACGCTGTTCCCATGATCATTGGTGAAATTCGTCGCTATCTGAGAGATAACAATCCTATTCGCGTTTCAAGATCACTACGAGATATGGCCTACAAAGCGCTACAGGCAAAAGAGCGTTACATAGCAAAACACTCGACAGAGCCGACAACGGCGGAACTGGCAAAGATGCTTGATCTGCCTGTAGAAGATGTTGTGTTCGCAATGGATGCCATTCAGGATCCAGTATCTTTATTTGAGCCGATCTATAGCGATGGCGGTGATCCAATATTTATTATGGATCAAATCAGTGATGATAAGCATAGAGACAGGGAATGGGTAGATAACATCTCGTTAAAAGAAGCAATGAACAAACTTCATGATCGGGAAAAGCGAATTGTTGCGATGCGCTTTTTTTATGGCAAGACGCAAATGGAGGTTGCTGAAGAAATTGGTATTTCACAGGCGCAAGTATCAAGACTTGAAAAAATGGCAATTAAAGAAATGAACCAAGAAATCGGACCCTAACACTTGCTCAAGCAAGTGTTTTTTTGTTAATTAATAATGAATAAACGACCAAACCCGAAACAACTATTTCCTAGGTAATGAAACTGTCAAAATGACTTCTCAATACCGCTGCTTGCCCATATATTAGGGACAGTAGGGGAGGAATGAGTATGCCTAGAATTTCTGATTTTCAGACAAAAGAAGTTGTTAATGTCGAGAACGGCAAACGATTAGGACATATCGGTGATCTGGATGTGAATTTATCTTCAGGAAAGATTGATAATCTGATCATTCCAGGGGCAGGAAAGATTATGGGCTTTTTTGGGAAAGAGGAAGATATTGTTGTGCCTTGGAGCAACATTGTCAGAATTGGAGCAGATGTGATTCTTGTTCGTTTCTACAATGATCACGATTCGACGATAAAACGCGAGGATTCATGAAGTGAAGAGTTTTTTTGTTGATTATGGTAGAATAAAAAGAAAAGATCTGTCACAGTGACGATGAGAGGAAGAAATGTGGTGAATGAGCCTTTTTCATTTCGAGACGGTCCGTTATTGAATCTGAGAACAGAATCAAGTGAAACCCATGAAATTTATTCAGGGATCACATTGAGGGCAGAGGGGATAAGTCAAGGCGCCTTCTCTTCTATGAATTTAGGTCTTCATGTCGGCGATAATTCTGAAGATGTCATCGTAAATCGAGGACTTGTTGCGAAAAAAATTGGATTTCCACTTGAACAATGGGTTTGCGCCGAGCAGGTACACCGTACGAAAATTGCCAAGGTTACAGGGAAATCTGCAGGAGCAGGGGCATTTTCTATTGATTCAGTTGTTCAGGGTGTGGACGGATTGTTTACGACCGAGCCGAATCTTTTGCTTGCACTTTGCTTTGCTGACTGTGTACCTATCTATTATCGTACGTATCAACCGGATGCAATTGGAATTATGCATGCAGGCTGGAGAGGAACAGTGGCCGGCGGTGCAGCCTGCATGACGGAACGCATGTGCCGTGAACTTGGCTTATCTCCATCCAAGATTCACATTGTCATTGGTCCCTCAATCGGAGTTGAAGATTACGAGGTCGATCAAAACGTGATGAATGGAGTTCAAAAGCTGGATCGCTCTGTGTGGTCAGCTTCTGTAATTGACAAGGGAGAAGGGCACTATCTGCTTAATCTGAAAACACTAAATCGATCAATTCTTGTTGCAAGCGGAGTGCCTGCGGATCAGATTCAAATGAGCAGTTACAATACTTATGCACATCCTAACTTATTTTATTCCTTTCGTCGAGACCAAGGAAAAACAGGGCGAATGATGGGCTATATTGGAATGAAGAAAAAGGAGAACATTTAATCGTGAACGTTGCGGATAATTTTAAACATGTGAAATCGACGATTCATGCCGCTTGTGAGCGTTCCGGACGGAATGCAGAAGACGTTACCGTGATTGCTGTCACTAAATATGTCTCGGCAGAACGAGCTCAGGAGGCAGTGGACAACGGGATCTTCAATCTTGCGGAAAACAGAAAGGAAGGCCTGCTCGAAAAACAGAAATTTATTCATGATGATCGGGTAACTTGGCATTTGATTGGTACCTTGCAGACGCGTAAAGTAAAAGATGTTGTGGGAAAAATCGATTATTTTCACGCTCTGGACCGTCTGAAATTAGCGAATGAATTAAATAAAAGAATAAAAGAAGGAACATTAAATTGTTTTGTCGAAATGAATATCTCTGGTGAGGAGTCTAAGCATGGTATTACTGAAGATCAGCTTGATTCATTTATTGATGCGTTAGCCAACTATGAGCATCTCCGCGTTATTGGTCTTATGACAATGGCGCCGAATACGGAAGATCTTGATGTGATACGTCACGTTTTTCATCGGCTGCGTGTTCTGCGTGACCGGATTCATGATCGCAAGATTGACTACGCTCCTTGCACAGAGCTTTCTATGGGAATGTCGCATGACTATGAGATTGCTGTTGAAGAAGGCGCAACGTTTGTGAGAATCGGAACGTCACTTGTAGGTAATGAATGAAAGGAGAAGGGAATCATGGGTCTTAAAGGCACATTTAAACGATTCTTTGATCTTGAGGAGACAGTGGAACGCTCAGAAAGCCAAATGTCCGCAGCTCATGAATCGGAAGGAAACAAACCGGTTCAAGAACAACAACGCAGAATGGAAAAGAGCGGCAGAATTGTTGCGATCCAAAATGTTCACCAGCAAAGTAAGGTCGTTCTTGTTGAGCCTAAGCGTTTTGAAGAGGTCGAAGAGATTGTCGGCTATCTGAAAAATAAGCAAACGATTATATGCAGCCTCCAAGGGACAAGTAAAGAACATGGTCAAAGAATTCTTGACTTTATGGGAGGAACTGCGTTCGCACTAAATGCTCAAATACGAAAAATCGGAAAAAACACCTTTCTTTTCGCTCCAGAACAAGTGGATATATCAGGTATGATCAGTAATTGGCCAGAAGACTAATTAAAATTTGAGGTGAATGGATTGGTAGTAGCTTATTATCTCTCGCAAGTCATTAATATTTATTCTTGGATATTAATTATATATATTTTAATGTCATGGGTTCCAAGTGTTCAGGACTCATCCATTGGTCGGCTGTTTGCCAATGTTTGCGAACCCTTTTTGTCGCCTTTTCGCAAAATAATTCCACCGATTGGCGGCGTCATCGATCTTTCACCGATTATCGCATTTTTTGTTTTACGACTTGCGACTAGGGGCATTTACTACTTAGCCTACCTTTTTGCATGAGGCGTTCATCATGTCCATATATGAGCATTTTAGACCAGAAGAACGCAGCCTGATTGATCATTTCTTAGATCTGAAAGATCGCGTTGCAGAGCAATATGTGCCTAAACGAACTGATTTTTTAGATCCAAGGCAACAGATTATTTTGAAATCGGTGATTGGAGACCAGGAGGACATTCGTCTTTCTTTTTTCGGCGGCTATGATCATGCGGAGCGCGCTCGGGCTTTAATTCTTCCCCAGTATGCTGAAGAAGAAGACAACCCCTTCCAACTCGCCTATCTGGAAGTTCGCTATCCATCAAAATTCGGCTTAATTACCCATCCTCAATTGCTTGGTTCGGTAATTGGAACGGGCGTTTCGAGGGATAAAATCGGTGACTTGCTTGTCAAAGAAGGGAACGCTCAATTTATTTGTGCAAAAGAGTTGGAGAGCTATTTTATGCTCAATCTTACTTCTGTCGGAAAAATGAGTGTTTCCTGCGAACCGATTAAAAGACAAGCACTTTTACATAGTGTTGATGAATGGCAAAATTTTGATGGAACAGTGTCTTCATGGCGACTTGACACTGTCTTGTCTGAAATTTATCATTTGCCTAGAGCAAAGACTTCGGAACTCATTACTAAAGGACTTGCAAAAGTTAATTGGGAAGTCGTAGAGAAACGCGACTTCGAAATTTGCGAAGGCGATTGTTTGTCACTTCGGGGATTCGGCCGCAGTAAAATATTATCAAGCGGTGGCTTGACAAAAAAGAACAAAATTCGTATACAATATGGTAAACTTAAATAAACGAATTGTTTGTAAAATGACTTGGAGGTGACCAGGATGCCATTGACACCCTTGGATATTCATAATAAATCGTTTTCACGCGGATTTCGCGGATATGATGAAGATGAAGTAAACGATTTTCTTGATCAGATTATCAAGGATTATGAAGCTCTGATTCGTGAAAAAAAGGATCTTGAGCAAAAAATTAAGAATTCGGATGAGAAACTGAGCCACTTCTCCAATATCGAAACGACTTTAAACAAAAGTATCCTTGTAGCTCAGGAAACGGCAGAGGAAGTTAAGCAAAACGCGAATAAAGAGGCTAAGCTGATTGTGATGGAGGCAAAGAAAAACGCAGATCGGATCATTAATGAAGCTCTGGAAAAATCGCGCAAAGTCACTTTGAATATTGAAGAATTGAAAAAAGAAGCGAATGTATATCGGACTCGTTTCCAAATGCTGATTGAGGCACAGCTTGAATTGCTTAAAAGCGACGATTGGAAGAGTATGTCCGCGGGAAATGACGACGATAACGAAGAAAATTCGCAAAAAGACGGAATGATTCAGTCACAAGCTTGACGCAAGGCATTTGATTGCATATACTGTCTTACATAAACATTGTTGAGGTCAAGAATCCTAAGATATCGTGGCAATTATATTATTGGCTATTTCTATGAGAGGGAAAGTACTCATTGCAAGGTCACAAAGCGAGCCGGGAGAAGGTGCGAGCCCAGCGCGGACGGCAATGAAGAAAATCACCCTTGAGTTTGGTTCTGAACGCACGGCACTGCCGCGTTAGTAAGATCCGACGTTGATTCGCGTTAAGATAATCATGAGTGGCAGACTTTGTCTGTTATTAGGGTGGTACCGCGGTCCTTCCGTCCCTTTGGGATGTAAGGGCCTTTTTATATAGGGTGTAAAAAAGAAAAACAGAAAGACGATGGAGGCGTTCTACATGGAATACAAGAAGACACTACTGATGCCGAAAACAAATTTCAAAATGCGCGGCAGTCTTCCGACCAAAGAGCCACAAATGCAGGAACAGTGGGATCACGATCATATTTATGAACAATCTTTAAAGGTGAACGAAGGGAAACCAACATTTATTCTGCACGATGGGCCTCCTTACGCAAACGGCAATATCCACATTGGACATGCTGAAAATAAGGTGTTGAAAGACATTATCACTCGGTTTAAGTCAATGACCGGTTATAAAGCTTATTACGTTCCCGGCTGGGATACGCACGGATTGCCGATCGAACAGCAGCTAGCCAAGAAGGGCATTGACCGCAAAAAGATGTCGGTTGCTGAACTTCGCGAAAAGTGCAAAGAATATGCGCTTGGACAGGTAGAACATCAAAAGAAGCAATTTAAAAGACTGGGTGTTCGCGGAGACTGGGATCATCCATATCTGACCTTGCATAAAGAATATGAAGCAGAACAGATCGAAGTCTTTGGTGAGATGGCAAAGAAGGGCTATATCTATAAAGATAAAAAAACTGTTTATTGGTCTCCTTCCTCTGAATCCGCGCTTGCCGAAGCTGAAATTGAATACAAGGATGTCAAATCTTATTCCATTTATGTTGCTTTTCATGTAACTGATGGAAAAGGTGTTCTGAATCCAGATGAAGAGGTCATTATCTGGACAACAACTCCATGGACGATGCCGGCAAACCTTGCTATTGCTGTCAATCCAAAATTTGAGTACAGTGTCGTTCACGTTGCGGATCATAAATATGTCGTTGCAGCTGACTTAGTTGAATCACTGACAAAGACGTTCGACTGGGAAAATCCTCAAGTGCTGCGCACGGTCAGCGGCAAGGATTTGGAAAATGTCGTTTGCCGCCATCCGTTCTATGATCGTCCTTCATTAATGATTCTCGGCGATCATGTGACCCTGGATGCAGGTACCGGCTGCGTGCATACTGCCCCAGGTTTTGGTGCTGATGACTTTTATGTCGGCAAAAAATATGGATTGGATATTCTTTGTCCTGTTGATGATCGCGGCTGCATGACTGAAGAAGCACCTGGATTTGAAGGTATGTTCTATGAGAAAGCAAATGAGCCTGTCATTGAAAAGTTAAAAGAAGTCGGCGCACTGCTCAAGGTCGGCACGTTCACTCACTCCTACCCACATGATTGGCGAACCAAAAAACCGGTCATCTGGAGAGCGACAAAACAATGGTTTGCATCAATTAAGGCTTTTCGCGACGATATTTTAAAAGCGATTCACGAAGTGCATTGGGTTCCGTCATGGGGCGATGTACGCATGACGAATATGATCAAAGACCGTGAAGACTGGTGTATCTCGCGACAGCGCGCTTGGGGCGTTCCGATCCCTGTATTCTATGGCGAAGACGGCGAACCGATCATCACTGATGAAACCACTCAGCACATTGCCGATCTGTTCCGTGAACATGGATCGAACATTTGGTTTCAATGGGATGCGAAGGAATTGCTGCCGGAAGGATTTACATCGGAACACAGCCCGAACGGCATCTTCAAGAAGGAGACAGACATCATGGATGTTTGGTTCGATTCCGGCTCATCGCACCAAGGTGTCCTGACAACGCGTGAAGGATTGCGTCGTCCTGCAGACATGTATCTTGAAGGATCCGATCAATATCGCGGCTGGTTCAATTCTTCATTGGCTACATCGGTTGCTGTTACCGGTCATGCACCTTACAAGCAAGTGCTCAGCCACGGGTTCACTCTTGATGGCAAAGGACTGAAAATGAGCAAATCCGTAGGAAACGTCATTGATCCAATGAAAGTGATGCAGCAATATGGAGCGGATATTATTCGTCTTTGGGTAGCTTCGGTTGATTATCAAGCCGATGCCAGAGTATCAAATGAGATTCTTGGTCAAGTGGCAGAAGTTTATCGCAAGATCCGCAACACCGTTCGTTTTATGCTTGGCAACCTGAGTGATTTTACCGTCGATAAAGTAGTTCCTACACAAGATATGCCGGAACTTGAGCAATATATGCTTGTAAAACTGAATCACTTTACCGAAACGTGCCTGAAAAATTATGAGGAATATCAATTCTTGAATGTGTACAAAGCTCTTCAGAATTATTGTTCGCTTGATTTGAGTGCATTTTATATGGATATCGCAAAAGACGCGCTCTACGTTCAACCTAAAGATTCGTTAGTTCGCCGTTCAGCACAAACAGTTCTTTATAAGACGGTTGTAGCGCTTACCAAATTACTGTCGCCGATCATTCCGCATACTGCGGAAGAAATCTGGCAACACATTCCTGGTGCGAATGAAGCTTCTCATTATGTACAGCTTACCGAGATGCCGAAGCTGGAGAAAATTGCTGATGCAGAAGCACTCGAACAGAAATGGGCATCGCTGGTGGCGGTGCGCGACGATGTGCTCAAATCGCTGGAAAAAGCGCGCGATGCTAAGCTGATCGGAAAATCACTGGAGGCTTCCGTAACGCTTTATGTAAAACCGGAAACAGCGTTCCTAAAAAATGTTACTGACCTTGACAAACTTCTGATCGTCTCACAGGTATCCGTTGTAGAAAATGAAACGATTCCGGAAGCAGCGGATCACTATACGCGGCTTGCTGTTCTTGTGACTGCTGCCGAAGGAGAAAAATGTGAACGCTGCTGGGCAATTTTGCCATCGGTTGGTGAAGACAAAGAGCATCCGACTTTATGTAGCCATTGTGCGGAAACCGTTCGCCATGATTATGCCGGCGTAACGCTTGACTGAGTAACATTGCTCGGCTTTTGATGATCGTGTTCATGGTTCATTAAGAAAATCATTCCCAATCCACGTAAATATTACGCGGTCTAAAAATCCTCCTTTATCCCACACTAAGGAATGTGCGCGGATGCAAAGGGGGATTTTTTATAGATGTGGGGTTACAGAAAAATAAGAAAAAGATTGCTCGATCGAAAACAGGAACTGGAACAGAAGTTAAATCATGATATGGAGACTGCTGCCGAACTTGGTTCAGTTTCAGATATTGCTTCCGGAGAGCTGTCTGCTTATGACAACCACCCGGCTGAATCGGCGACGCAGCTTTATGATCGGGAAAAGGACCTGGCATTTCACAAGCTGGAGCAAAAAGAATATGAAGAGATTAATCATGCTTTAGAGAAAATCCACAATGGCACATATGGATACGACGAGAAAACCGGCGAGAAAATACCCCGCGCACGGTTAAACGCTTTACCGACAGCACGTACGGTGGCAAGCCATTCGGATGTTGTTCACAACAGATCAGTGCGTCCTGTTGAAGAATCAGTGATTATGGATTTAGAAAAACAGGGAGCAACTGATTTTGAGAGCGACGGATATAATGAGCAGAACGCCTTTGACATCGTCTCTCAATACAATGATCAGGAAGGCGTCTTTGAAGATGCGCCGTATTGCGATGACGAGGAAGGTATTGGATTTGTCGAAGAACTGGAAGCTTTTGCGGCTACAGATATTAATGGTTTTTCCGGAGACGATGAAATTCAAATTATGAAAAATCATCATTATGATGATTGGTCGGCAAAGAATGAGGATGAGGATCTGAATCCGACTGAGCGATAATTCAGATTGCAGCAGCAGACCAAAGGGTCTCTGCTGCGTACATATATCTTTTAAACAATCTATGCTAAAATTTAGGGTAAACTAGGAAAAATTTAATTCTGCACGATTGGTGCAGAAAACAACGCGTTTTGGAGGAACTTATTCATGATTTATTACGCACTTGCATTCATTGTTTTACTCATCGACCAGCTTTCAAAATGGCTTGTCGTACATAATATGGCAATTGGTCAAAGCACGCCGATTGTTCCCGGCTTTTTCTACCTGACGTCAATTCGTAATAACGGAGCAGCATGGAGCATTTTGGAAGGACAATTTGTTTTCTTTTTCATTATCACCATTGTTGTCTTGGCTGTCGTTGTGTACTACATGCAGAAATTGGGCAGAAAGCAGCCAATCTTAGGTACATCACTGGGATTGATTATCGGCGGGACGCTTGGAAATTTTATCGATCGGCTGTTTCGCGGTGAAGTCGTCGATTTTATTCACGTCTATATTGTCCGTTATAATTTTCCGGTTTTTAACCTTGCGGATTCCTCGCTTTTTATCGGTGTCGTTCTGCTCATCATTTACTTGTTTCTCGACGGGAAGAAGGAACATTAATGCCTGATATCATGCGGTCAGTTGAAGGAAAGGATGAAGGCAAAAGGATTGACAGTTGGGTGAGCGATGAGATTGCAAACGAATCAAGGAGCAGAATTCAGCAGCTCATCAAGGATGGGCATATAGTGGTCAATGGCAAAGCAGTCAAAACGAGTTATCGGATGAAGACAGATGACCAAGTTTCTGTACACTTGCCGGAACCTGAACCGCTTGATGTTGTGCCTGAAGACATTCCACTTGATATAGTTTATGAGGATTCTTCGGTAATTGTTGTTAACAAACCAAGAGGGATGGTCGTTCATCCGGCACCGGGGCATATGAGCGGCACTTTAGTTAACGCTCTGCTTAGTCACTGTCATGATTTATCAGGTATTAATGGCGTGATGCGTCCCGGAATTGTACACCGCATTGATATGGAGACCTCAGGGCTGTTAATGGTCGCGAAGACGGATGAGGCACACCGGTCGCTCGCTGCACAGTTAAAAGATAAGACAACAAAGCGTATGTATTTAGCAATTGTTCATGGGAGCCTTCCGCATGATGAAGGAACCATTGATGCGCCCATTGGCCGAGCTGATAAAGATCGAAAGAAAATGGCCGTAACAGATAAGAACAGCAAGCATGCAGTGACCCATTTTAAAGTACTTGAGCGATTTGCAAAATACACGTATGTCGCATGCAGACTTGAAACGGGCCGCACACACCAGATTCGTGTCCACATGGCTTACATTGGGCATCCACTTGCCGGCGATCCTAAATATGGGCCACGAAAAACGCTGCCCATTGAAGGACAAGCTCTTCATGCCGCAGAACTTGGTTTCAGCCATCCGGTCACACATGAATTCATGCTTTTTCAAGCACCGCTTCCTGGCGATATGAAGAAACTACTTGAAGATCTTCGAGCAGGCAGATATATGTAAAAAAAATATTTTCATTAAACAAAGCAAAATGCTCATTGTGCATTGACAAATCATCTCTCATTTGGCATACTTGCAATAGCTTAAATGAACTGAATGATTTCCTTTTAATTTTAGTCCCGAGAGACTAAGAAGGGTGATGATTGTCAATGACTATTGGCAACACTGCGGTCTCTTGCTCTAAACGGCAAGACTTTTTTTATGCCGTCAGCAAGAAAACATTTAAAAGCAATTTCGCGAATGACCGCACGCAGACGGCGGGTGATGAACTTTTGGAAGAGAAAGAAATATTGGACGAAAAGGCGATCGCACGAGCACTGACTCGACTTGCGCACGAAGTGATTGAACGCAATGAAGGTGTGGATTCGGTAGTTCTTGTCGGAATTAAGACAAGGGGTATTTATTTAGCCAAACGTCTAAGCGAACGCATCAAAAAAATTGAAAAAAAGGAAGTTGCCGTCGGTGAGTTGGACATTACGCTCTATCGCGACGACTTAAAGAAGAAATCAAATGATCCGGAACTGATTGGAAGCATTCTTCCGATGTCGATTGAGTCAAAGACAGTGATCTTGGTCGACGATGTCCTTTACACGGGTCGAACCATACGAGCGGCTATGGATGCTTTGATGGATCTTGGCCGTCCTCAACGCATTCAATTGGCGGTACTGATTGATCGCGGTCATCGTGAATTGCCGATTCGTCCCGATTATATTGGAAAAAATGTTCCTACTTCTAAAGAAGAAGAAATTGCAGTCCAGCTGACCGAAGTGGACAGCAAGGACACAGTAACGATTCGAGCGACAAGTTAATAATTTGAAACAGAACGTTGAACACCTTTTAAAGGCAGTCCAGAGAGACTGATAAAGAGTGATTGAGCGCAATACGGCTTTTTTTGCAAAACCTCTTTGTCAGATTTTTGATGAAGAGGTTTTTTGTATGCCTATAAGGGCTTATTGGATCAGAATTTGTTTGCAAAAAGTTTATGCAGCGCAATTAGGCGCACATTAAAGACTAGAGGGGGATTTTCAGATGGCTAATCTGCTTAGTTTGAATGATCTTTCAACAACGGAGATCAATTCAATTTTGGACCGTGCGCAGCAAATACATGAGATGAA
The DNA here is from genome assembly GCF_024385605.1 of Sporolactobacillus sp. STSJ-5. GTDB lineage: Bacteria > Bacillota > Bacilli > Bacillales > Sporolactobacillaceae > Sporolactobacillus. The sequence continues at coordinate 103,106 of NZ_JANFOJ010000002.1, forward strand.
TGATGAGGGATGGGCTGCACCGAATCATACTTTGGTTGCCAATCTGTTTTACGAACCAAGCACGCGCACACGCTTCAGTTTTGAAACAGCTGAAAAGAGGCTGGGCTATCAGGTCCTTAATTTCAGCAGCAATACATCAAGCGCACTAAAAGGTGAAACCCTTTATGATACGGTACGCACGATGGAATCGCTTGGAGCAAAAGCAGTCGTTATTCGCCACCAGGAGCTGGGCTACTATAAGGCGCTTGGTAACATTGATCTCTCGATTCTTAATGCAGGAGACGGGGCAGGAGACCATCCCACACAAGCCTTGCTGGATCTTTTAACTCTGCGACAGGAATTTATGATGCTGCGAGGTTTAACCGTTGCGATCATCGGCGACTTGCGCTACAGCAGAGTTGCAAAATCGGATGCAGAAGTATTGAATCGAATGGGATGCCGAGTGCTGCTCTCCGGACCGGCTGAATGGCAGAATGAATTACTTCCGGGCACGTATGTGACAGTCGATGAAGCGATTGAAGAGGCGGATGCCGTAATCATGCTTCGCATTCAGCATGAACGTCATGAACAAGCCATGAAAATGACAAGAGAAGACTACCATGAACGATACGGACTGACTATGGAACGCACTCTGAGAATGAAACAGGGAAGCATTATCATGCACCCCGGTCCAATTAATCGCGGCGTGGAATTGGACGATGAACTGGTTGAGAGTGAACGTTCCCGGTACTTCAAACAAATCAAAAACGGTGTCTTTGCACGGATGGCTGCATTGGAATGGGCAATCAGTACTGAAGCTAAGGTGCTTGTTGAACCAGTTGCTGAAAAAATGTGATGTACTAAATTTTCGCAAACAAATGGGATTGTGCCCATTTGATATAAAGGAGTGGCAATCAATTGAAAAGACAGCTGATATTGGAAAACGGAGCAGCATTTGTCGGTGAGGGATTCGGCAGCAGCTCCGAGATGAAGGGTGAGGTCGTCTTTAATACAGGAATGACCGGTTACCAAGAATTGATTACCGATCCGTCTTATTGTGGACAAATTGTCACAATGACTTATCCGCTAATTGGAAACTATGGAATTAATCGTTCAGATAATGAATCCGGTCGTCCCAGCATTTCAGGGTTGATCGTTAAGGAAGTCGCAAAAACACCTTCTCACTGGCAAAAAGAAAAAACGCTCAGTGAATGGCTGAACGAATACGATGTTCCGGGGATCGAAGGAATTGACACACGCAAGCTCACCAAAATTATTCGTGAATACGGGACATTGCGCGGAAAGATTGTATCTGCTGATGCCGATCCGGCTAAGGTTGCTGCAGAGCTCAAGCAATGGCCGCTTCCTACCGATCAGATCAGCCGAGTATCAACGAAATCCGCTTATGTCACACCGGGTTCAGGACCGCGTGTGGTGCTGGTCGACTTTGGTGCGAAACAAGGTATTCTTCGTGAATGTATTAAAAGAAACTTTGATGTTGTCATCGTTCCTTATCAAACAACGGCAGACGATATTCTGAAACTTCGCCCGGACGGCGTCTTGCTGAGTAACGGACCTGGGGATCCTAAAGAAGTGCCAGATGCGGTAGAGGCAGTTCGGAAAATTCTCGGGAAGGTTCCTGTTTTCGGCATTTGCCTTGGTCATCAGCTATTCGCACTTGCTTCGGGAGCTAATACAGTTAAAATGCGCTTTGGACACCGCGGCGTTAATCACCCAGTGAAAAATCTAAGATCAGGAAAGTTTGTCATTACTTCACAAAATCATGGCTTCACAGTGGAAAAAGAATCACTGAACGGTACAGATCTGGAAATTACTCATGTAGCGATTAATGATGGAACAATAGAAGGTTTGCGTCACACGAAGTATCCGGCGTTCAGTGTTCAGTATCATCCGGAAGCTTCCCCGGGACCGGATGACAGTCAGGATCTTTTTGATGAATTTCTCAGCATGATGGAAACGAACAAGAAAGAGGGTGCAGAGCTTGCCTAAGCGCACAGATATTAAGAAAGTATTAGTCATCGGTTCAGGACCGATTATCATTGGTCAAGCAGCGGAATTTGATTATTCCGGCACGCAGGCTTGCCAATCCTTGCGAGAAGAAGGCTATGAAGTCGTTCTTGTCAACTCCAATCCGGCAACAATCATGACGGATACCGATATTGCAGATCGCGTATATATTGAACCTTTGACCGTTGAATTTGTCAGCAAGATTATTCGTAAAGAGCATCCGGACGGCCTGCTTGCAACATTAGGCGGTCAAACCGGCTTGAATCTTGCGGTGCAGCTGCATCAATCAGGTGTACTGGATGAGTTGAACGTTCAATTTCTTGGAACAAACCTCGATAGTATTGAACAGGCCGAGGACCGTGAGAAATTCCGTAACTTGATGATTGAACTTGGCGAGCCTGTTCCTCCAAGCGAAATTGTTACCAGTTTGGAAGAGGCGCGTACTTTTGTTAAAAAAGTGGGCTTGCCGGTTATTATTCGTCCAGCGTTCACTTTGGGCGGAACAGGCGGAGGAATTGCCTCAACGGACGAAGAACTGGACACGATAGCAGAAAATGGATTGAAGCTAAGTCCAGTAACTCAAGTATTGATTGAAAAGAGTATTGCCGGTTTCAAGGAAATTGAATTCGAAGTGATGCGTGATGCCAATGACGGCGCAATCTCAGTCTGTCACATGGAGAATATTGATCCGGTTGGCATTCACACCGGTGACTCAATCGTTACTGCTCCTTGTCAGACATTAAGTGATCGTGATCTGCAGCACCTTAGAAGTGTATCGTTGAAGATTGTGCGTGCGTTAAAGATTGAAGGCGGCTGCAATGTGCAGCTTGCTCAGGACCCGCATAGTGATCGTTATTTTATCATCGAAGTTAATCCGCGTGTCAGTCGATCATCGGCACTTGCCTCGAAAGCAACAGGGTATCCGATTGCTAAAGTAGCGGCAAAAATTGCTGTCGGTTATCATTTGGATGAAATTAAGAACGCCGTAACGGGTACAACATATGCCAGCTTCGAACCGACGCTGGATTATGTTGTAACGAAAATCCCGCGTTGGCCATTTGATAAATTCGATGATGCCAAACGGACGCTTGGTACGCAGATGAAAGCAACCGGTGAGGTTTTGGCGATGGGCCGTAATTTTGAGGAATCGATTTTAAAAGCAGTTCGCTCACTTGAGAATGGTACCTTGCACTTAGAACTTAAAGAAACTGAAGATATGAGCATGGACGATTTGTTCAATATTATTAAGAAAAAAGATGACCGTCGATTATTCTTGATTGCTGAAACATTGAGACGCGGAGCTGACATTGAAGAAATTTGGGCATGCACGCAGATCGACCGCTTCTTCTTGAACAAAATCGCAAATATCGTAGCGATTGAAGAAGAGCTTGCAGCATCACCAAATAACGAGACTATTCTTCTTAGAGCGAAAAAGCATGGCTTTAGTGACTGGAAAATTGCGCAATGCTGGAAGACAACGGAAAAAGCTGTCTCCGAGTGGCGCAAAGAGATCGGTATTCGGCCTGTTTATAAAATGGTTGATACCTGTGCAGGAGAATTCACCTCGGAAACGCCTTACTACTACAGCAGTTATGAGGATGAGAATGAATCTGTGGTCTCTGAACGTGAGAGCGTCATCGTACTGGGTTCTGGTCCAATCAGAATTGGACAAGGTGTTGAATTCGATTACGCGACCGTGCACGCTGTATGGGCAATTAAGCAACAGGGCTACGAAGCAATCATGATTAACAATAACCCGGAAACCGTGTCGACGGATTTCAGTATCTCGGATAAGCTCTATGTTGAACCATTGACGCTTGAAGATGTCATGCATGTGATCGACTTGGAGAAACCAAAGGGTGTTGTCGTTCAGTTCGGAGGTCAAACAGCAATTAATCTTGCATCAGGGCTTGCAGCAAATGGTGTCAAGATTCTTGGAACAACACTGGATGCGATGGATCAAGCGGAAGATCGTGACCGCTTTGAACAGCTGCTTCTTAAACTCAATGTTGATCATCCCGCAGGCGATACAGCTTTCTCAACGAAGGAAGCTGTAAAGATTGCCAATCGACTTGGCTATCCTGTCCTTGTTCGTCCTTCCTATGTACTCGGCGGACGCGCAATGGAGATTGTTTATAATGAAGCTTCTCTCAAGCACTATATGGATCATGCAGTTCTGATTAATCCGGATCATCCTGTGCTGGTTGACCGTTACCTGATTGGAACGGAAATCGAACTTGATGCCTTGTCTGATGGGGAGAATGTGTACATTCCAGGTATCATGGAACATATTGAACGTGCAGGCGTACATTCAGGAGACTCCATTGCGGTTTATCCGGCGCAGACTTTAAATGCTGAAGTAAAACAAGAGGTTGTCAACACGGCAATCAAAATTGCTCGAGGTCTCAAGGTTGTCGGTATGATGAATATTCAATTTATCATTCACAATAATCATGTATATGTGATTGAAGTAAATCCAAGAGCAAGCCGTACTGTTCCATTTTTGAGCAAAATCACAGGTGTTCCGATGGCAAAAGTTGCGACAAAGCTCATTCTTGGCGAAAAACTAGAAAAACTTGGTTATAAAACCGGTATTCATCCGGAACCTGAGCGCGGCGTCTATGTCAAAGTCCCGGTATTCTCATTCGCCAAACTACGCCGTGTCGATGTGACACTTGGACCGGAAATGAAATCGACCGGAGAAGTCATGGGGCAGGATGTCACGGTAGAGAAGGCACTGTACAAGGGATTACTGGCAAGCGGAATGACGATTCCGGCACATGGATCTGTACTCTTCACCATTGCTGATAAAGACAAGGAAGAGGCGCTTGCACTAGTTAAGCGGTTCTATGATATCGGCTACAATATACTGGCTACTGAAGGCACAGCTGCAATGATTGCAGAACGTAATATTTCAGTCACAACCGTTAACAAGATCGGAGGAGAATCACCGAATCTTCTCGATGTGATCCGCCACGGCGGTGCGCAATTCGTTGTCAACACATTGACAAGAGGTCAGCGTCCCGCTCGAGACGGATTCCGTATTCGCCGTGAATCGGTTGAAAACGGCGTTGTTTGTCTCACATCACTTGACACGACCGAGGCACTCCTTACCGTTCTTGAATCACTCGCTTTCCAAACCGAATGCATGCCGCAGATGGATGATCACTCGACGGTTAAGGAAGGGAGCGGCAACAAAGCAGGTGTCGTTCAATGATGCAGGAAAACATGCGGGTGCTCGCGCATGAAGAAATCGCCGACAGCGTTTACGAGTTAAAGCTGGAAGGTGAGCTGGTTCAGGCAATTACTGAGCCCGGACAGTTTGTCCACATAAGGGTTGCAGGTCGTACGCAGACCATTGCGCCGCTTTTGCGACGACCGATCAGCATTAGTTCGGCAGATTCTTCGACAAATACGATAACGTTGATTTATCGAAGCGGTGGATTAGGAACGGGTCTCTTGTCTGAGACCAAGATTGGCGAAAAGGTTGATGTACTTGGACCGCTTGGTCATGGTTTCCCTGTTGACGCGACGCCATCAGGCGGCAAAGCGTTGATGATCGGCGGCGGTGTAGGTGTGCCTCCACTTTATGGGCTTTCGCAGGCATTAATTGCACGGGGTGTACAAGTCACACATGTTCTTGGATTCCGCTCTGCAAAGGATGTCTTTTACCAAACGGAATTTAATAAAATGGGACAGACGATTGTGATGACTGAAGACGGGACAAGCGGGAAGCAGGGCAGAGTCACCGATGTGCTCGATTCAGTTGACTTTGATGTTGCATACGCATGCGGACCGATTCCGATGTTAAGAGCGCTTGAGCAAGCGATTACTGAAAAACCGCTTTTCGTTTCATTGGAACAGCGTATGGGTTGCGGCATCGGCGCATGCATGGCATGTGTTACGCATACAACTGATCCGAATGATGCAAAAGGCTATCGACGTGTTTGCTGCGATGGACCTGTTTTCAAAGCGAGGGAGGTTGAATTATGCTAGAAGTTCAATTGCCCGGGCTAGATTTAAAGAATCCGGTTATGCCGGCCTCCGGATGCTTCGCTTTCGGCGCGGAATACAGCAACTTATATGATCTAGAGGTACTTGGCGCGGTTACGATTAAAGCGGCGACTTTGGCGCCACGCTTTGGTAATCCGACACCGCGTGTTGCTGAAACTCCGGGAGGTATGCTGAATGCGATTGGTTTGCAGAATCCGGGAGTTAACGAAATCATTCGAAAAGAATTACCTCGATTTGAGGATATTAAGGTTCCGGTCATTGCCAATATTGCGGGCAGCGAGATGGATGATTATGTCTTAACTGCAGAAAAAATGTCAAAGCAATCCGTCGTCAATGCACTGGAGCTCAATATTTCATGTCCGAATGTAAAACATGGCGGAATCGCTTTTGGCACAGTTCCCGAAGTTGCTGCAGAATTGACAGCAAAGGTAAAAGCCGTTTCGGAAAAGCCGGTTTATGTAAAACTTTCGCCGAATGTCACCGATATTGTCGCTATGGCGAAGGCAGTTGAAGAGGCAGGAGCAGACGGGCTGTCGATGATCAATACGCTGCTCGGTATGCGCATCGATTTGAGAACGCAAAAACCGGTTCTGTCTAATCTAACCGGCGGACTAAGCGGTCCGGCGATCAAACCGGTTGCCATACGCATGATTTATGAAGTCAGCAAAAAAGTATCGATTCCAATCATCGGCATGGGCGGTATTCAAAACGCCGATGATGTCATTGAATTCTTCCTGGCAGGAGCGAGTGCAGTTGCAGTAGGGACGGCTAATTTCGTTGATCCTTTTGTCTGCCCGAAAATTATTAAAGAGCTGACCGAGAAACTGAATGCAATGGGAGTTTCGGATATAAATGAACTCGTTGGAAGGAGCTGGAAGAAATGAATGAAGAAAAACAGGTGATCGTTGCCTTGGATGTGGCATCAAATGATGAGATGCTGCAGATGCTCAAGAAAATCCATCGTCCCGGCTGCTATGTAAAGGTAGGCATGGAACTTTATCTTCAAAATGGTGCGGATATCGTTCGTATACTTAAATCAGAAGGCTATTCGGTTTTTCTCGATTTGAAATTGCATGACATCCCGCATACGGTTTATCGGGCAATGAAAGGGCTGGCTCGCCTTGGAGCAGATATGATTAATGTCCATGCAGCAGGTGGCGCGGAAATGATGCGCGCAGCTGCTGAAGGACTTGGCGAAGGTGCACAATCCGAACGTCCGATCTGCCTTGCGGTCACACAGTTGACGAGCACTGATCAGACAATGCTTGAAAATGAGTTGTTAATTAAACGGCCGATTGATGAGGTCATCACTCAGTATGCTTCGCTTGCTTATTCTTCCGGAATGGACGGCGTTGTCTGCTCGGCTTGGGAAGCACAAAAGATAAAAAATCAAACATCGTCCGAGTTCCTTGCGGTGACGCCGGGAATTCGATTGACCGATGATGATGCAGGAGATCAAAAGCGCGTCGCGTCTCCTGCACAAGCACGTCACCTTGGAAGCGACTATATCGTTGTCGGCAGAAGCATTACAGCCGCGGCTGATCCTGAAGAGGCTTATCAGCGGGTACTTGATGACTGGAGGAATCAAACATGGAAAACAACAAACTAATTGCACAAGATCTTTTAAAAATAAACGCCGTCGTCTTGAGTCCGGACGATCCGTTTACATGGGCATCCGGTATCAAATCTCCGGTTTATTGCGATAATCGATTAACACTTGCCTATCCCGATGTTCGCAAGGATGTCATTAACGCATTCGTTGCGCTCATTAAAAAAGATTATCCGGATGCTGAAGTCATCGCCGGAACAGCGACAGCGGGTATCCCCCATGCGGCATTGATTGCTGAGGCGATGGGACTGCCAATGGCTTATATTCGTTCATCAGCTAAATCGCATGGCCGTAAGAAACAAATCGAAGGCATTATTAATCCGGGACAGAAAGTCGTTGTTATTGACGATCTGATTTCAACAGGCGGAAGTGTATTGACTGCAGTTCACGCGGTTGAAGCAGCGGAAGCAGAAGTACTGGGTGTTGCCGCAATTTTTACATATCAATTACCACAAGCAACAATTAATTTTGAAAAAGAAAATGTGCGATTAACTACGCTTACCAATTTTGACACGCTCATTCATTTGGCGGAAGAACAGGGCAAAATCAGTGGCACACAACTTGAACAGCTTAAACTTTGGTACGCAGATCCTACATCAGAAGACTGGCGTGCGCAAAAGAAATAAAATAAGCGGATGAAACATAGAGTTTCGAGAAAGAGCCTTCTTTGAGGAGGTTCTTTTTTTGTTACATGCGGATAATGTGCAGATACGCACGGAAAAATGCGTGATCACGCATCAAGTGTGCGGGTTTTCATCGTGAAAAATAGATTACAATGAAAGAAAAAGAACGGGAGGTACCTAGTGAAACATTTAAAACGGATCCTCATTATGGTTCTCATGCTTACCTTTTATATCTTCGCCTTAAACAACTATATTGGTCTACATTCGTTTATTGACTTTTTTAACAGCATGCTTGCTGCATCCATTATTTTTACACTCTTTTTTTTGTTAATTAACGGCCTAACAATTTACTTTTATCGATCTTGGAGGCAATGCTGGAAATGGATGATCGTCCTGATTTTATCTGCGCTTCCCTATGTTAACTGGCTTTATGTTTATCCATGGACAGCTGCTAAAACGTATCCTTATTTCGTGAATTATCTAGCAGAGCAGGGGCTTTCAACAGCAGACATCACCAGATACAGAGCATTTCCCGATCTGAAAATGGGCGGGTATAATTATGAGGCTTACTTTAAACAGGACAGCAAATATGCGTATAGTTATACCCTTGATGTACATGGATTTCTGATTTTTACTGCTTTTAAAGATAGTGACTTTAGAAATTATAAAGATGCGAAAATTCGCGAAGTCTACAATGAAAAAGAATTCATGCGATTAAAGAAGGATTCGATTACAGAGGCGAAGGATTACAGAAAATGGACAAAAGATCCGGTTTCAAACAGCGTTCAACAACAAAAACGTCGAGAGTCGCAAAAGCATCGGATTGGCTTATATCAGTCTAAGGACATCAATTGAGTGGTTGGACCAAGGAGTGAACATGGGTAAGATTAAATGGCTGCTTTTAGAACATTACGCTCCACATATACTTGCCTCTCATTTCAATGATCATTCTGGAAAGGAATCTTTTATGAAACACTATTTTGAAACGAAGAATATTAAGGTGATCGGTCTTTTTTCTGTTGCAATTTTCTTGTTCTATTTAATTGGCTTTTTGATTGTGGGATTTGATCATTAATATGATCATTGAATATCTGGCCACTTTGTTTAATCTCATTATGTTTACGCTGATTTTTTTGCTCATTACAAGGAAAATAATCATTCGCGGGATCAGTCAAACGCTGTTTTTCTTGGCTTTTCAACTATACGCGTGGATTGCGTTTTGGCTGCTACTGGGCATTGATGCACATCAGCTATGGTTCGGATTATTTGATGCTGACTATGAGCGTAATTTATCGATGATGGTCAATTTGATCCCCTTTCGTACCCTCGTAACTCAGTTTGCCAATTTTCCTTCTGCCTATTATGCGGTACATCAGATTATCGGAAATATTATCGTTCTGACTCCTCTCTGTTTTTTTCTGCTCTATTTTAGACGAATCACGTTTAAACGCGCGTTTCCCATTATGTTCGTTTATTCGCTATCGATTGAGGCACTACAATTCTTATCGGATCTCCTCTTTTTTCAGGCTCGCGCAATGGATATTGATGATGTGATTCTTAACACTTCCGGCGCTGCTCTAGGAATCTCTGGATATTTAGTATATTTAGGGCTGGCCGCACTATCCAGTCATTTCATACGAAAAAAATTGATCAGCCACTATTCATCCAAAAAATTATAGTCTGATTCCTAATTGTGATACCCCTTGGACAACTACCTTCCATTCTTCAATACTTTGACGAAGATAGCCTTGACCCGTATTGGTAATCTCATAATATTTTCTCGTCGGTCCGGACGGTGATTCTTTTTGCGTGACACATGTGTATCCGGTGGCTTTAAGTCGCCGGAGAATGGTGTAGACGGAGCCCTCATAAACATCAGGGAACACTTGGCGCACTGATTTCATCAATTCATAGCCATAAAGTGGTTCATCCTTCAGCTTAAAAAGAATGCACATTTCTAGAATACCTTTTTTCATCTGAGTATCCATAACTGCTCTCCTTACTCTTTCGTGACGATTGTGTCTGCCAGCATATCATGGAGCGTCTTGTGTTCTTTCGTGAATAATAGAGTGAACAATGAGGCAAGCGGGATAAGCGGAATGGAATTAATCAGTACTTTTCCTAGGAATTCGCGATAAAAAATGGTCCATTTAGATGCTGGTTCTGCGGTTGCAGTGCGTACACGGATGTGCATCAGTTTCTTTCCCAAGGTCTGTCCATGCAGCAGCCAGGTACAGATCAGTGCGTAAAAAAGATAAAAAGCGACTGAAAGGTAGTTAAATGTAATCATTAGTGCGCTAGGCTTTCCGATCGTTCGATTCTCAGTTACTACGTTGTGTCCATCAAAAACTGTTGTTGATGTTTCTTGATAATAGGCAGCTGTTCCACCGTATATGGACACACCCCATGCAGGACTTGCATAGGAAAAGATAAGCATGAAAAGAACAGGGACAGCTATTTTGCTCAAAAGAGAGAATAATAAGGCAGGGAGAACTGCAATCACTGCATCAATCAAAAAGGCACATAGACGTTTGCCAGGATTGGCGATATTCTTATTAATTGTTCGTCCCTGTTGACTTTGCTCATCTCTGAGCAATTGTGCAAGATAGGATGGAGAACCAAGCTCTGCGGAAATCTCATCGTCTGCTCTGCCTTCTTCTCTGCCTGAAATGAAAAAGCTTTCGTAATCGGACAGAACTTCCCTCAAATCTTCCTCAGAGATGTTACCTTTAAGCTGAATCTCTAATTCGTGTATAAATTCGGATTGTTTCATTCTGTTCATCTCCTGCGATACTGTTCAATAAGCAATAGCGGCATCTGCATATCTATGGAACTTTTTTTCTGTGTGTACCTATCTTAAGAAATCCTTCATTTTTTCCAATTGTATTTTTTAAGAACATCCCTTTACAATAAGTACAGTAAGCTGACGTGCGGGGAGAGTAAATGATGGAAGCGTATAATGTGCTAGTTGTTGACGATGATAAAGAAATTCGTGATGTTATCGGCATTTACTTAAAAAATGAAGGGATTCATGTGCTGAAAGCAGAGGATGGGCTTGAGGCGATCGAAGTGCTGCGTTGTCACACGGTGCATCTTATCTTACTCGATGTTATGATGCCGCGTATGGACGGAATTCAGACCACGTTCAAGATTCGTGAACAGAAAAACATCCCGATTATCATGATCAGCGCGAAAAGCGAGGACATGGATAAAATACTCGGTCTGCAGGTCGGCGCGGATGATTACGTGACGAAACCTTTCAATCCGCTTGAACTCGTTGCACGTGTCAAATCACAGTTGCGAAGATACGTGACACTTGGTACATATGAGAAGAAAAATGAAGTGATTGATTTGAACGGGCTTGTTCTCGAACAGGCAGAGAAACGCGTTTCTGTGAATGGTGAACCGGTTCGCCTTACGCCAATTGAGTACCGAATTGTTGATTTACTGATGCGTCACGCCGGTCGTGTTTTCTCTATTCATGAAATTTATGAACGTGTCTGGGAGGAACCCAGCTATAACGCAGAGAACACGGTCGCCGTACATATACGTAAAATCCGAGAAAAAATTGAAATTGATCCGAAAAATCCAAGATATTTGAAGGTGGTGTGGGGCATTGGCTATAAAATTGAAAAATAAAAAAGCAGGGTATCTGTTCACCTGGCTTACGATATTCGGTCTCTCGCTGCTTCTGCTTGTAATCACGGTATACAGGCCGATGATGTTTGGCACTTTTGAGAATTTCAGTGGTTTTAAGAGTGCATATGAGCAATTTAAATATGAGCTGGCGATGACGAAACTCATTCATCCATTACCTAGCCAGATAAAGACCCTCCCCATCACAAAGGATGATATTCACGAATTTCGTTATCGTTACGGCGACCTGCCCAAGCAGTTATCAAATGTCCGCAGTCAGTACTCGGATGTGATTGCAAAAGCGGAGAAAGCCGAAGATAAAAAAGCTGTATCCTATTATAAAAAAGAACGAGATAAGAAAATCAGTGCGATCGAGAAGAACTTTAAGAATGATGCTCATGTGATCGAACAGATACGCGACGAGCGATTAGCACTGATGAAAAAGTTTAAGGCAACCTCACTTTCCAATGAACAAGAGAGTTTTAATCAATTAGCAAAGGTCTTTAAGTATCGTTTTGAAAATAAAAAAACCGGCGGCGTTTTTTCAAATGCGACAGATGCTCAAGGAACAGATAAGCAGTCGGAAAAGCGCTTTGAAAAACGTTTTAAAAACTTTTATCCTGATCATTATTTGAGTACTGGGGATAAACGCATTACTCGAATCTTAACGCTTTGGAACGCTGATTATTCCGGAGAGATTTATATTAATAAAAATGCCCAGATGGATCAATTGAATTCTAATTATCGCGCTTATGTTCAAAGTAAGCTATTTGGCTATGTTTTACTTATACTGTCGATTGCCATGATTGGTTATGCGTTGTTTCTTGTTTGGAAACAGAGGGTATTTTCACTCGTTGGGTTTCAAATAACAAGTCGGTTGTATCGTCGTATTCCAATTGAATTGCGGTTTATGTTTCTTGCACTGGAACTCTTTATTTTTTTGGCTGTTCTTATCAACATTGGATCAACTGCAAATGGATTGGATTATGGATATGCGTATGCATTTTTCGGCAGTTTCGGAGATTTAAGCGCATTTGCTCTTTACAGTGTTGGCATTCTATGTGCGATGACAACCGTCCTTTTCCAAATTCAATGGCTCTGGCAGATGATACGTGACCCTGAGCAAAGAGCGGAGTGCCGAAAGGGGAGCATCGTCTCGCAGTCAAGAGAGATTATTAATGCCTTTTTCATTGCACCCTTTACCGGCTTGAAAGTTATGTTTTTCGTTGCGGCAATCTTTTTCCTTGGCATGTCGGCTCCACTTTTTTCTATTAGTGGCAGCGTTGCCGCAGCATTCTTATTTTTGATTTTTACTGCACTGCCTCTGCTGTGGTTCTCATTGAAACGTGCCACACAGTTCAATCGCATTTTTAATCAAATGAATGCCTTGGCGGCAGGAGAGGAGCAGCCTGATCTGCCCGTACATGGAAGGAGCAATATTAGCCGGTTGTCTCAATCATTAAACACATTAAAACATGGCGTGAAGTCATCACGGAACGCGCAGTTGAAAAGCGAACGGCTGAAGACGGAGCTCATTACCAATGTCAGTCATGACCTGCGTACGCCGCTGACTTCAATCATTACCTATAATGATCTGTTAAGAAAATCGGATGTGAGCGATGAGGAACGGCAGGACTACCTAGCCATCATTGATCGAAAAGCGAAGCGTTTGAAGCGGCTGATTGATGATTTATTTGACGCCTCTAAAATGGCAAGCGGTGCAATTGAATTGCACAAGACCAAGGTTAATTTGAATGAGTTGCTGACTCAAGCACTTGCTGAATATGATGAAGCCATTCAACAATCAAAGCTTAACTTTCGTATAAAAACTCCGGATGAAGGGATTCCGGTTATTGTCGACGGTCAGAAATTATGGCGTGTTTTTGATAATATGATTGGAAACATTCTTAAATATTCAATGGAAGGAACGCGCGTGTATATCACACTCGAAGTGAAAAACGGCGAGGCGATGGCGACGTTCAAAAATATTACTAAGTACGAACTTGGCGACAATGTTGATGAATTATTTGAACGCTTTAAACGCGGGGATGCGTCACGCCATACGGAAGGCTCAGGGCTTGGACTAGCGATTGCTAAGTCGATCATCGATCTCCATGGCGGCATTTTTGAAATTGACTTGGATGGCGATCTATTTAAGGTTGTCATCAGACTCCCAACAAACTGAGACCTTTCTTGACTCGGAAGCGCGCCAAGTGAGACAATAGAGTTCGGTATTTAATCGGAAGTTGAAAAGCGAGCAGCGAATGCCCGCTTTTTTTGGAAGTGAGGAATGCGCCATGTCTTATGACGGTATTGTTACTCATGCTGCTGTTCAAAGTCTGCAAGATTTTACAGGTGGCAGGGTAGCTAAAATATATCAGCCAACTCCTACGGATCTTATTTTTCATCTGCGCGCACGCGGGGTACGCGGAAAATTGCTCATTTCTATTAATGCAGCATTTGCACGCATGCATTTGACAGAGCAATCGGAAGGTAACCCTCAGGAGCCGCCGATGTTCTGTATGCTTCTGCGCAAATATCTTGAGGGAAGCGTCATTGAGCGGATCGAGCAGCTAGGCTTCGAGCGTATCGTACACATTGATCTTCGTTCACGCAATGAATTGGGTGATCTTACAGAAAAAGAATTGATTATTGAGCTCATGGGCAGACACAGCAATGTAATTCTGATTGATAAAGAGAGCAAGCGAATTATTGATTCAATGAAACATTTGACTCCTGCGGTCAATCGTTTCCGTACGGTGTTACCCGGTGAAACTTATGTTCTGCCGCCGGATCAGGGGAAGCTTAATCCGCTTGAGATGAGTGTGCAGGATTTAATCGGCCGGATTGAATGGAATGCCGGACGCATTGATCGCCAGATTGTAGGTATGGTCAGCGGATTTTCACCGCAGATTGGTGCTGAAATTGTTCATCGCGCCGGACTCCCTCACCAAGAAGCGATTGCACAAGCTTTTCTTGAGATTCAGACAGAAATACGAAATCATGATTATCATCCGATGATTGTTTTTAATGATAAGGGAAAAGATGACTTTCATGTGTTGCGGCTGACCCATGAATCAGGGAAAACGGAAAACTTCACCACTGTTCACCAGATGCTTGATCGTTTTTACGCGGTTAAAGCACAGACTGACGCGGTCAGACAGAAGGCAGGAGATCTCAGTCATTTTATCAGCCTTGAATTGAAGAAAAACAAGACAAAGCTCAAGAAATTGGAAAAAACACTGCGGGACGCTGAAGATGCGGATAAGTATCGTTTATATGGAGAATTGCTAACGGCAAGCATGCATGTCTTTAAACGCGGCGACTTGCACGTAGATGTGATTAATTATTATGATCCTGATCAGAAACGAGTGACGATCAGCCTTAATCCAAATCGGACTCCTTCGGAGAACGCACAAGCTTATTTCAAAAAGTATAATAAAGCAAAGACAGCAAAAAAAGTTGTTACAGAACAAGTTCGGCAAACGAATAGCGAGATCGTATATTTTGAAGGACTGACGCAGCAGGTTGAATCCGCTTCAATGAAGGATATCGAAGAAATTCGCGAGGAACTAGTCGAAGGCGGTTATTTAAGAAAGAAGCGCTCAGTTAAAGATCGGAAGAGAAAGAATAAACCGGTCATAGATCAGTATTTTGCCTCGGATGGTACATTGATTCTCGTTGGGAAGAACAATAAACAGAATGATTACTTGACAACGAAAGAAGCGGCACGCGAAGAGATTTGGCTGCACACAAAGAATATTCCCGGATCGCATGTTGTGATTCGATCGCAGAACCCAAGTGAAGATGTGCTGAAGGAAGCGGCTAATCTTGCAGCTTTTTACAGTAAATCACGCATGGGCAGCGGTGTTCCGGTTGACTATACCAAAGTGAAATATGTCAAAAAACCAAGCGGTGCCAAACCTGGTTTTGTTATCTATACGGATCAAAAAACGCTCTATGTAACACCAGATGAATCGCAGGTTCTGAACATGCGTGAAAAGCCAAAATCTGAGACAAAATAACGGACTTGGCAGTTCATCTCAATTTATTTATCGTCAGTACTTGCGACAACTCGATAAAAATGTTTAAAATGAGATAGTGGAAGTGATCGGATGATTAAAAGTATGACAGGCTTTGGTATGTGCGATCAAACCCAAGACGACACACAGGTACACGTTGAGCTTAAATCAGTCAATCATCGATTCTTCGAGCTTACTTTCAACGGGCCGAGATCACTCGTCTATCTTGAAGATAAACTGAGGGAGATTGTTCATTCTTTTGTGAAGCGAGGCTCGCTCAACTTATATCTCTCAGTTGAAGGTAATCAAGCGAACGAGCCACATTTGAAAACGAATTGGTCGCTCGTTGATCAGTATATGAGTGCTGCTAAAGAAATGCAGCGGCGCAGCGGATTCCAGCTGAACGATCTCAATGCGATTCTACAGCTTCCCGGTATCTTTTCATTAAACGATGGAGACAATTGTGATGCAAAATCAGTGGAACCACTGGTGCTTGAATCCGTTCGCTATGCAGCAGAACATCTTATTGCGATGCGTGAAAAGGAAGGCGAAGCACTGAGAATTGATCTTTTAGATAAAATTCAGGGGATCCAATCCGAGGTTGACCAGCTTGAGGCGTTTATGCCTGAAGTTCGTGCCCAGTATAAGCTGAGGCTTCATGCCGCGATCACCGATTTTCTTGGGCAGAATCGAGGAATTGACGAGGATCGTTTCATGAACGAAATGGCCGTATTCGTCAATAAGACGGCCATTGATGAAGAAGTGACGCGCTTGAAAAGCCACTTAAATCAATGCAAAGTCTTATTGGAGGAGCATTCGGACATGCCCGTTGGTCGTCGTTTCGACTTTCTCATTCAAGAAATGAATCGTGAAGTGAATACGATTGGCTCAAAGGGCAATCATGCTGAAGTAAGCCGCTTTGTTGTGTCCTTGAAAACCGAGATTGAAAAATTACGTGAACAAGTGCAAAATATAGAATAGATGAATGGTTGATGTGCAACGGTTGGAGGCAAAGTGATGAGCTTTAAAGAAAAAGGGTTGCTGGTGGTTCTTTCCGGACCTTCCGGTGTTGGCAAGGGGACCGTGTGCAAAGCGCTGCGCAAGCGCGGCACACAATTAAAATATTCCATTTCAGCGACGACGAGAAAGCCAAGAGAAGGCGAGATCGACGGCGTCCATTATTTTTTTAAAACACGGGAGCAATTTGAGCAGATGATCAAACAAGAGAAGCTTCTGGAATGGGCAGAATACGTGGGCAATTGTTACGGCACACCTGTTGATTACGTCCGAGAATCGCTTGAATGCGGTGAAGATGTCATCTTGGAGATTGAAGTTCAAGGCGCACTTCAAGTGAAGAAGAAGTTTCCGGAAGCACTGTTCATTTTTCTCGCTCCGCCTGATTTGGATGAACTGAAAAATCGAATTGTCGGGCGCGGCACAGAAACCGCGGATCTGATTGAAAGTCGAATGAGTGTGGCAAAATCAGAAATGGAATTAATGCAGAATTACAATTATGTTGTGGAAAACGATCAAGTTGAAAAGGCCTGTGATCGAATAGAAGCCATTGTGCTTGCCGAACATTGCAGGGTAGATCGGCTGATTGAGAAATATATTGAAAATGGAAGGGGATGACGGAATATGATGATCTATCCGTCTATTGACAGTTTGCTTGAAAAAGTGAATTCTACTTATACATTGGTGACACTCTCCGCGAAACGTGCGCGCCAGCTTCAGGATGGTTCCGGACATTTACTCGTTGAACACCCGCGTTCTGTAAAAGAAGTCGGTCAAGCATTGGAAGAAATCAATGCTGGACTTCTCAATTACAAACGTTAACATGCACCGCCAAACGGCAAGGCAACAACCTTTATCAGGTTGTTGCCTTTTATATAGGTTTTAGCCTGGAATTTAAGATATCGGCAATTTGCTCGGCAGCATTTTCTTGATAATGGGATGCCAACGACCAAGAAGTAATTTTGTAAGACAGTAGTCAGATATTGATAAGGAAGTGTTTTCATGACTCTTCAAGGGAAAAAAATCGTGCTTGGTGTAACTGGAGGAATCGCTGCATACAAGGCAGCGGACTTGACGAGCCGGCTGGTTAAATCAGGAGCAGATGTTCATGTTTTGATGACGGAATCTGCAAAGCACTTTGTCGGATCAGTTACTTTTCAAGCGCTCACAAGGCATACCGTTTATGATCGCGTCATCTTGGATGAAAAGGAGGGACAAATTGCTCATATTGACATAGCGGATGATGCCGATGCATTTATTGTAGCACCGGCAACCGCCAATACCATTGCCAAAATGGCGTCGGGTATCGCTGACGATATGCTTACTGCGGCGGCACTCGCTTCAAAGGCGCCGTTATGGATCGCTCCGGCTATGAACGTCAATATGTATGCACATCCCGCTGTTCAGAAAAATTTGCACGTCCTTCAAAGTTACGGTTATCACTTAATTGGTCCGGAGAAAGGAAGATTGGCGTGCGGATGGACAGGTTCAGGAAGAATGACTGAGCCTGAAGATATTGTCCGTGAAATCGACGACTTTTTTACTCGTAAGTCACTTGTTGGGAAAAAAATTCTCGTTACCGCCGGCGCAACAAAAGAATCGCTTGATCCGATCCGCTTTTTCAGCAACCGTTCCAGTGGGAAGATGGGCTATGCGATTGCTGAAGCTGCAAATCAGGCGGGTGCTGAGGTGACGCTTATTGCCGGAACTGACCTGGCTGTTTCTCCTGAAATCAAAAGAATTAAGGTAACCTCTGCACGTGATATGTATCGCGAGGTCATGAAACGTTATCCTGATGCGGATGCAGTAATAAAGGCAGCCGCTGTCGCGGATTATCGCCCAGAGCAGGTGAGCGAGACAAAAATTAAGAAATCAGAAGGTCCGCTGACGGTCACCATGGTCAGAAATCCGGACATACTGAAAGAGTTGGGCGAAAAGAAACAGAATCAATTACTCATTGGCTTTGCGGCTGAAACCGATCATTTGGAAGCAAATGCACTCAAGAAACTTGAAGCGAAACATTTGGATCTGCTCGTCGCCAATCATGCGTCCGACAGCTTTGGAGAAGATACAAACAAAGTAACGTTCTTTTTTGCGAGCGGGAAGCAGCAGGAGTTTGATACGATGCATAAACAGCAAGTTGCATCAACTATTTGTGATGCCCTTGCCGAATTGTTTGAAATGAGTGAAACGAAGTGATTGCTGAGGTTTATATTGATATTCCGGCAAATCCGGTGAATAAGCCGTTTGATTACCAAGTTCCGGAGCCGTTCAGCGATATTTTAGCACCAGGAATGCGTGTAACCGTACCTTTTGGGCGGATGCACCGTCTTGGCTTTGTGACGGCACTCAAGGAAAGTTCGGAATTTACTCGATTAAAGTCGATTGATACAGTTGAAGATCATCTGCCTGTCCTAACAACGGAACTCTTAAAATTGGGCCGCTGGCTGGCGGACACGACGGTCTGTGCGACTGTAGCGGCTTATCAAGCAATGCTTCCAGCAGCGATGAAAGCTGATTATAAAAAAGTGATTAAAGTTGAGGACCCAGAGCAGTTAGAAAATGATGATCCGAATTTGGCTGAATTTTTCAGATCGAAGAGACAAGCGCTTTGGTCGGAAGTAGTAAGAAACGATTCGGAATTATTAAATCCGATTAATCGAGCATTACGAAGGGGCAGCCTTTCCATTCATCAGCTGGTACGCAACCAAGCGACTGCGAAACAAGTGGCTGCTGTTTCAGTTGCTGTTTCTAAAGAACGATTGAACCTTGAACTTTTACAACTTAATGATCGAGCCAAACGCCAAAAAGAAGCACTTAACTATTTTATTCGGCAATCCGATTCCGCAGCATTCCATCCGACAATGCGTGCTCTCATTGATGAAGGCTTAAGCAGAGATGCAATTTTGAAACTTGCGGAAAAAAGGTTGCTCCGCATCGATCAGATCGAACAATTACGCAATCCCTATAAACGATCAATTGAACACACCGAACCGCTAAAATTAACTGATGAGCAAGCGAATGCACTTGCACCTATTTTGCACTCAATGGATAAGCCGGAGCATCGCGTGTTTTTATGCCATGGTGTCACAGGGAGCGGAAAAACGGAAATCTATCTTCAATCCATTCAGCATGTGCTTGAGAAAAAGCAGCAAGCCATCGTTCTTGTTCCGGAAATTTCATTGACTCCGCAAATGGTTTTACGATTCAAAGGCCGCTTTGGCGATCATGTGGCTGTGATGCACAGCGGATTGAGTCGAGGAGAAAAATATGACGAATGGCGAAAAATTCGTGAAGAAAAGGTGCAGGTTGTTGTCGGTGCTCGATCGGCAATTTTTGCACCTTTCAATAATCTAGGATTAATTATTATTGATGAGGAGCATGAATCCAGTTATAAGCAGGAAGACATGCCGCGCTACCATGCACGCGACATTGCTATTCACCGAGCGCAAGGCCACCAGTGTCCGGTCGTCCTTGGGAGTGCAACACCTTCGCTCGAATCTTTTGCGCGTGCACGTAAACAGGTTTTCACACTACTTTCTTTGAAAGAGCGCGTCAATCACCGTCCGCTTCCTTCTGTTCATATTGTTGATCTCCGAGAAGAAATGCGGCAGGGAAACCACTCGGTATTCTCTAAGGAACTGCTTGAGAAAGTGAAGGATCGACTTCAAAAGAAGGAGCAAACGGTGCTCTTTTTAAATCGACGCGGGTATTCGACTTTCGTTATGTGCCGATCATGCGGGACCGTTGTCGAGTGTCCTCATTGCGATATATCCTTGACTTACCATCGCGCGCAGCATCTATTAAAGTGCCACTATTGCGGGTTTGAGCAAAAAGTCCCTGACACCTGCCCAACCTGTGGCAGCGATGCGATGCGCTTCTTTGGGACGGGGACACAAAAAGTTGAGGCAGAACTTAACAGGCTGATTCCTGAAGCGCGCGTTATCCGTATGGATGTAGATACAACACGGAAAAAAGGAAGCCATGAAAACTTGTTACGGCAGTTCGGTGAAGAGAAAGCGGATATACTGCTCGGGACGCAAATGATAGCGAAGGGATTGGATTTTCCAAAGGTGACGCTCGTAGGGGTACTGGCAGCAGATTCATTACTGCATCTTGCGGATTTTCGTGCATCGGAAAAAACATTTCAGCTTGTTACTCAGGTGGCCGGACGTGCAGGAAGACATTCATTACCGGGCGAAGTTGTCATTCAGAGCTATAGTCCAGATCATTATGCGGTGTTAGATGCTGCACATCATGATTATGAAGGCTTTTACAATCAAGAAATGGCGCTCCGTCATCGAGGAGGTTATCCTCCGTTTTTCTATTTGGCAATGGTTCGACTCACCCATCCGGAACCTGCAAAGGTAGCGGAAGCGGCCGAACGAATTGCAATGATTTTGAAAAAACAGCTGTCCGGTTCTTCTCAGATATACGGTCCGGTCGTGCCGGCTGTCTCAAAGATAAAGGATAGATATCGTTACCAGTGCATGGTAAAATACAAAAGGGAACCTGCTCTTCTGCCTGTGTTGCATCAGATCATGCAGCATTTTCAAGAGAGCGGAAAGAACGGTTTGCAAGTGTCTATTGACCTTAATCCTGTTGCACTTATGTAGAAGAACGTGTTCGAATACCGGGAAGAATGGCTTCCCGGCTTTCGAATAGGCTCTAAACCAGGATTTAATTTTGCTGAAGAGGATGATTCAATGAAAATAACATTTATGGGAACGCCGGATTTTGCGGTACCCGTCCTGAAACATTTACTGGAAGATACGGCTTACGATGTGGTCTGCGTTGTAACGCAACCGGACCGTCCCAAAGGCCGAAAGCATAAATTAACTCCTCCTCCGATCAAGGTGCTCGCTGAGAGCTACGCTGTGCCGGTTCTGCAGCCGGAGAAAGTACGCAAAGCGGAGGCGGTTAAAGAAATTCTAGACTTCGATGCGGATTTATTGGTTACCGCTGCGTACGGGCAAATACTGCCTGAGTCCCTGCTCAAGGGCCCACGGCTGGGGTGCGTGAATGTTCATGCCTCATTACTGCCCGCTTATCGCGGAGCAGCTCCGATTCAGCAGTCGATCATTGACGGACAGAAAGAAAGCGGCGTTACGATCATGTATATGGTGAAGCAGTTGGATGCGGGGGATATCTTATCACAAGTGCGAGTGCCTATTGAGGATCAGGATACATTTGGAACTTTGCACGATAAATTAAGTGCCGCCGGAAGCACCCTGCTTATGGAAACCTTGCCGAAACTTGCGGCAGGCTCGCTGAAACCCCAGAAGCAGGATGAAAACAAAGTCACATTTGCGCCGAGCATCCAACATGAAGACGAGGAAATTGTATGGGAGAAATCCGCTCCGGCGGTACGCAACCTGATTCGCGGACTGAATCCGTTTCCAGGGGCGTTCACCCGACTTGGAGGTTCCGTATTTAAAATCTTTGCTGCTGAGTTAACAGATCTTAGGTCAGCTGAAAAACCAGGCACTGTAATCAGATGCGACTCGGATGGACTTTTTGTTGCAACAGGCGATGGTCAAGCTGTACAAATTGTTGAGTGCCAACCTGCGGGGAAAAAAAGAATGAAGACTGCTGATTTTCTTAGAGGCACACGTGTAGAGACCGGCACTATACTTGGAGTGAAATTATGAGCAAACCGACAGCTCGTGAGACCGCATTAGATTTGCTGCTTGCAATAACAAAAAAGCATGCGTACAGTCAAATAGTTTTGAACGAGACACTTAACGCCGGACACTTATCGGATAAAGATAAAGGATTGGTTACTACTCTCGTTTATGGAGTATTGCAGCAAAAATTGACATTGGATTATTATTTATCATCTTTTGTGGAAAAGAAAAGAAAAATAGATGATTGGGTGGAACAGCTGCTTCTTATTTCAATTTACCAAAAAGCATTTCTCGATCGCATTCCAGACCATGCACTTGTGAATGAAGCTGTTACGATTGCAAAGAAGCGGGGGCATCGGGGGATATCCGGATTTGTCAATGGGGTACTTCGTCGGATTCTGCGTGAAGGTTTGCCTGACCTGTCACAAATTGAACCGGAAAGAAAAAGGAATGCAATTATGTATAGCCATCCAGAATGGCTGATGGATCTTTGGGAAGCACAGTGGGACCGTGAAACAGCAGTTAAAATTGCTGAAGCCGACAATCTTCCGCCCAATGTTTCCATTCGAGTGAATCGTTTTAAGGCTACAAGGCAGGAGCTGGCAGATCAATTAGCGGCAGAAAATATAGAAACGCTTCCTGGAATACTCTCTCCGGATGCTTTGATTGTCAAGAGCGGAAATGCTGTTCAGTCGCAAGCATTTCGAGAGGGCTATTTTACCATTCAGGATGAAAGCTCGATGCTGGTAGCAGATGCAGCAGCACCTAAGGAGGGCATGCTTGTTCTCGATGCATGTGCGGGACCTGGGGGAAAAACAACCCACTTAGCTGAACGAATGGCTAATCGCGGCCGAATTGTTGCGCTTGATTTGCATCCGCACAAGGCACAATTAATAGATCATGCGGCCGAACGGCTTGGTTTAACCAATATTGAGACTCACGCTATGGATGCAAGATCGGCACGAAGCAAACTTGGCGAAGCATGTTTTGATCGTGTTGTGCTCGATGTTCCATGTTCCGGTTTAGGGGTGATCAGGCGGAAACCTGAGATTAAGTGGACCAAATCGGCAGATGAGATCAAGGGACTGATTCCCATTCAGCAAATGATTTTGGAAGAAGCCGCTTTACTCGTAAAACCTGGCGGCTGGTTAATTTACAGCACATGCACGATTCATAAAGATGAAAATGAAAAACAAATGGCCGTTTTTTTGGCGAATCATCCAAACTTTTGTGCGGAAAAGTCCTTTGCAAAACGAATGCCAAAGGCCATGATTGATACACGTGACGGCATGTTGCAGATTATGCCTTATATGTTTCAAACCGATGGCTTTTTCATTTGCTGTCTTGAACGCTTAAAAGATGGACTTTCTTAAAGGAGTGAACTGCGTGAAGGCCGAGTGGTGTACAAGTTCCGGGAACGTACGAGAACAAAATGAGGATAGTTTGGATGTGCTTTATGGCGACGACTGCCTGCTCGGAATCGTTGCTGACGGTATGGGAGGACATGCCGCAGGCGAAATTGCCAGTAAAATGGCTTTGGAGCTGACATCCGCCAAGTGGTCGGAGCATTCAGGTGTTTTTACTAAAGAAGAAGCAGAGACATGGCTGAATCATTTAGTTCGCAGTGTGAACCTGCGCTTATATGAATATGCGGAGACTCATGATGCATGCCGAGGTATGGGAACAACCTTCGCCGTCGCACTTTGTACGAAAGAATTTATCGCCGTTTCATCTGTTGGAGACAGCAGGATATACATATGGAAACAGAATTGCATTGTCAAACAGATTACAGAAGATCATACATTCGTTAATGAATTGCTGAAATCCGGGCAAATAACAAAAGAAGAGGCTGAAGATCACCCAAAAAGAAATATTTTGATGCGTTCTTTAGGAACTGAACCGACAATCGCTCTCGATACGTCAGTTATTGATTGGGCAAACTGTTCTCATCTTTTGATTTGTTCCGATGGATTAACAAACAAGCTGTCTGATGAGACATTGAGTGAAATTATGGAGGGTACAATGAATTTACGAGAGAAAACAGAAATGATGATCAGTGAGGCAAATCATGCCGGCGGAGAGGACAATAGTTCAGTGATCATTATTTCCAAAGATGGTGATGGTGAAAAGCTATGATAGGAAAACGAGTTGGCGGAAGGTACCAAATTCTATCCCGTCTTGGTGAAGGCGGAATGGCGATCGTATATAAGGCGAAAGACTTAATTTTGGAACGCTTTGTTGCGGTAAAAACACTACGTCCCGAATTGTCCGGAGATGAGGAATTCGTCCGCCGCTTTCATCGCGAGGCAGAATCGGTCGCCAGTCTTTCTCATCCGAATATTGTTGCAATTTATGATATCGGTGAAGAGGACTGCTATTACATTGTCATGGAATATATCGAAGGAATGACACTTAAAGAATTCATAAAAGATTATTCGCCTATATCTATTGATGAATCAATCTATATCATGAAGCAGATTTTACTTGCCATTACGCATGCACACCAGCATGGCATTGTACATCGAGATATAAAGCCTCAAAATATATTAATCAATGAATCCGAGCGGGTGAAGGTAACTGATTTCGGAATCGCTCTTGCTGTCAGCGGGGCTACCATTACCTATACTCATTCGATCATGGGATCAGCACATTATCTTTCTCCGGAACAGGCACGAGGCGGGAAAGCCACAATTAAATCGGATATTTATGCAATCGGAATTGTAATGTTTGAATTATTGACAGGAAAATTGCCTTTTCCCGGGACTTCTCCTGTCTCTGTTGCATTGAAACATCTCAGCTCGCCTATGCCTTATCCGCGTGATTTTCGATCGGATATTCCTCAATCCATTGAAAATGTGATGATTCGCGCTCTCGCAAAAAATCCGTCTGATCGCTATGACCAAGTAACGGATATGTATAACGATTTAATCACTGCGCTTGATCCGGAACGTGCCAATGAACAAAGACTGATTCTTGATGAACCTGTTCCGGAAGAGGAGAACGAGGATCTGGAAAAAACGATCAAAATGGCGCCGATCAAAAACCAGTCTAACAAAAGTCAAGAAGCGACAGCGGAAAAAAATGTTCCTGCACCATCTCAAACAGGCGGAAAAAAGAAAAAATCAAAAGCTAAGAAATGGCTAACGATTTCAGGTATTCTCATCTTGTTAATCGCAGCAGGATTAGTGCTCGGAACGACACTTTTACCTAAGTTGTTCTATGTCTCCAATGTTCGGGTCCCTGATGTATCAGGAATGACGTATCAAAAAGCCCAAAAGACATTGTCTAATCAGAAGCTGAAGACTATCCGAACGGATCGCGTAAGCAATTCCGTCGCAAAAGGAAAAGTTATCAGTCAGAATCCTGAGGCAGGCGCAGAAGTGAAAGAAAATGCG
Organism: Sporolactobacillus sp. STSJ-5; assembly: GCF_024385605.1. Classification (GTDB taxonomy): domain Bacteria; phylum Bacillota; class Bacilli; order Bacillales; family Sporolactobacillaceae; genus Sporolactobacillus. The sequence continues at coordinate 129,053 of NZ_JANFOJ010000002.1, forward strand.
CAGGTATCGCTTGTCGTAAGCAAGGGTTCTAAAACAGTGGCACTGGACAACTATGTCGGTTACAGTCGGGATACGGTTTCTGATGTAATCAAGGATGCCGGCTATAAAGATGTGGTTTGGCATGAAGAACAGTCGGCATCAATACCTGAAGACCAGATTATACGTCAAAATCCGGCTGCAGGAGAAAAAGTTGTCCCATCGAAGACAATTTTGGAACTCACCTACAGCACAGGAAATCCGCAGGCAACTGTTCCCAATCTGAAGGGGAAAACAAAAAATGAGGCAAGTAAACTGCTTAAAAGTCAGGGGTTGACAGCTGATTTTTCTGTTGGTGATTATTCTGACGATATTGAAAAGGGCAGTGTGCTTGATCAAGATCCTGCTGCCGGGAGCCAAGTGGACAAGGATTCATCAGTCATCGTCACATTGTCGAAAGGAAGCGAAGCAAAACCAAAGGAGATTGATCAGCCGATCAAAGTGGTGTATCCGGGAACAAGCGGTGACAGCACATCCTCCGATTCAGGGGAAGGCACACCGATTCACGTACAAATATATTATACCGATGCCAACCACGACAACTCTGTATTTACCGATGAACAAATAACTGAAACGAAAACATATACGATACCATTTACGATCAATCCGAATGAGAAAGGTTCTTACAGGGTATTAATTGATAATGTCGAAAGAAAAACAGGTACGGTTGATTATCCAAATTAACAGAGAACATTTTTCTTAACGAATAAGGAGTCTTGATATGCCTGAAGGTACAATAATTAAAGCATTAAGCGGATTTTATTATGTGAAAAATGGTGATCAGCTGGTTCAATGCCGAGCAAGAGGGGTGTTTCGAAAGCGCGGTGTGAGCCCTCTTGTTGGCGATCATGTTGTTTACGAGGCGGCAAAGCCGACAGACGGTTATATTTTATCGATCAGTAAGCGTAAGAATGTATTGAAACGTCCCCCGATCGCCAACATTGATCAGGCTATTTTGGTGTTTTCCGTCGCGGAACCAGCTTTGGATTGTCAGCTTCTTGACCGTTTTCTTATTTCAATGGAAGCTCATAGAATCGATCCGGTTATTTGCTTCACAAAATGGGATCTCTTGTCTGAAAAAGATATTGAAACATTTCGTTCGCAAATGAGTGTTTATGAAAAGATCGGCTATCCTATTTTGTTTACCTCCAGTCTGAAAAAAGAAGGACTCGCTGAACTCAAGCAGCGCATGGAGAATCGAATCAGTGTTGTCACCGGACAATCCGGTGTCGGTAAATCGACACTTTTAAACTATTTGGGCGATTCCTTAAACATTGAGACTCAAGCGATTTCGCATGCTTTAGGCCGTGGAAAGCACACGACCAGACATGTTGAATTATTGCCGATTTCAATAAATGGCTATGTGGCAGACACTCCGGGATTCAGTTCGTTGGAACTTCCAGATATAGCCCCTTCCGATTTGGAACAATGCTTTCCTGAATTTGACGAATTTAGAGAAGGCTGTCGTTTCAGAGGCTGCATGCATTTGGCCGAACCTGATTGCATGGTAAAGGATGCGGTTTCCAAAGGTAAGATTGATCGCTCGCGGTACGAGCATTATCAAATTTTCTTAGCAGAACTCAATGAGCGTGAACGAACAAAGTATTAACGGTCAAAGTTAATAAGTAAAGAACGGAGGCAGCTGTAATGAAGCTGGCAATTGTTGCAGGAGGTCCGGAATCACTTCTGCCCGATCTGAATGCTCCTGAATATGAGGATTTTGAATGGATCGGCGCTGATCATGGGACAATCGTTTTGTTAAAAAATAGGATTCGACCAATTCGCGCATTTGGTGATTTTGATTCGTTGACTGCAGAAGAACGAACAAAGATTGACAAGGACGGGTTCGAACTTTGTTCCTATCCTCCTGAAAAGGATAAAACAGATTTAGAGCTGGCACTTGACTGGGCGCTTAGTCTGAATCCAGAGCAATGTTATCTGTTCGGGGTGACTGGCGGAAGGATGGATCACGCGCTTGCAAGTATACAATTGCTGATGAAATCGACTGACACTTCTTCTGAACTCGCTATTATTGATAAAAAAAATTGGATCACTTTATTGACTCCAGGCGCATATCCTATAAAGAACAATCCATCATACCGTTATCTTTCATTTCTTGCTTTGACTGAAAAAGTAACCGGGTTGAGTTTGTCATGTGTTAAGTATCCGCTTAATGATGCAGAGCTTCGTCTAGGATCAAGTCTCTGTATCAGCAATGAAACGCATGCTGCCGTTTTTCACGTTTCCTTTTCGCATGGCCTTCTATTGATGATGCGCTGCAGTGATTAACTTGTCTAACGAAACGGTCATAGTTTTCATAATCGCTTCATATATTCTAGAAGCACGTGATAAAGGATGACGGCGCTTGTGACAAGGAGGAGCAGTATAATGAAATTTTATACGATTAAGCTGCCGAAATTTCTGGCAAGTATTGTGAGAGCCCTCCTCGGTTCCTTTAAGAAGGGGTAAATAAACTCACATCATCAAAAAGGGCATCTACAAAGATGTCTTTTTTGATTGGCAAACAAAAAAGCCAATTCCCTAAAAGGGCTTGGCTTTTTTGTTTCGGTTTCGTGCGAATTAAGTGGTTGATCATGCATTAAGCACGTTCAACTTTACCTGCTTTAAGCGCTTTTGCAGATACATAAACGCGTTTTGGTTTTCCGTCAACAAGGATACGGACTTTTTGCAGATTCGCTTTAAATGTTCTTTTCGATTTATTTTCAGCAAATGAACGGTTCTGACCGAACTTCGTTGTTTTGCCGGTAACAAAGCATCGACGTCCCATATAGATGACCTCCTTGACCATGCAATTCATTAACGCAATAACTCTATACTAACACGTACGAACGTGACACGCAACTAGAGATCGCAGAAAATTGATTGGGTCAAATGGTACATGCACATGCATGACTTTAAAATTAGGGAAAGCTAGTGTAAAATAACGATAAGTCGAATAAGATTACGGATAGAAGAGAAGAAGAATAAGATTGACTGTCCCTATAAAAAAATTAATAGAATTTCACTTGGGAGGTTTTACAAATGACTGTATCTATAACGAACACCTATGGACAAATTGATATTTCAATCGATGTTATTGCAAAAATTGTCGGTGGTGCTGCAATGGATTGCTTTGGTATCGTGGGCATGGCTTCTAAAAATCAATTGAAGGACGGTTTTACCGAGCTGTTGAAGAAAGAGAACTTCAGCCGCGGCGTTGTTGTTCGCTTTGATGAAGATCAGAATTTGCTTATTGATATGTATATCATCGTGAGTTATGGCACCCGTATTTCAGAGGTAGCAGGAAGTGTTCAAACAAAGGTTAAAGAAACTTTAAATGAAATGCTTGGATTGAATGCCGCTTCAATCAATATCTTTGTACAAGGTGTTCGCCTTACGGATGAAGAAGCGTTACCTGAAGATCAATCATTACAAGCATAAGGGGAGTCATGCGACATGAAGTATCGAAGTGTTTTTGATATTATTGGTCCGGTTATGGTTGGACCATCAAGTTCGCATACTGCCGGTGCGGCGAAAATTGGGCGAATGGCCAGAAAACTGCTCGGTGTCATGCCGGAGCATGTGAAAATAACTTTGTACGGTTCCTTTGCTGAAACATACAAGGGCCACGGAACGGATGTGGCAATTGTTGCCGGATTGCTGGATTTTAATGAAAGTAATGCAAATTTGCCTGATTCAATTAAAATTGCGCAGCAAAAGGGAATGGACGTGCAATTTAGTGTGGATAAGGAAACACAGGTGGAGCAGCCGAACACAGCGCGAATTCATTTATCAGCAGGTGATCAAAGCCTTGAATTAGTCGGCGTTTCCATAGGCGGCGGGAAAATTGAGATTACAGAAGTCAACGGCTTTTCTATTTCTCTATCCGGAAGCAATCCTGCACTCCTTATCCTTCATCATGACAAATATGGGGCTGTTGCTGAGGTTGCTGTGCTGATTGCCAAATACGAGCTGAACATTTCCTATATGGAGGTTTCACGACAGGAAAAGGGACAGCTTGCGCTTATGGTGATTCAAACCGATGAAGAAATCAGCGATGGGCTTGCTGCAGAAATTTCAGGACTTCCTAATATACTCAATGTTGCAGTATTAGCTTAATCAAGTATCTTCCGGAAAAGAGGTGTCTTTATGTTTCAATCAATTGAAGAGTTAGTAAACATCGCGAACAGCCGCAATTTGCCTATCTATGAAGTAATGATTCAAACGGAGATAGAAACGACGGGTAACAAGCGTGATCAGATTATTGAAAAAATGTCTGGCCAGTTGAACGTCATGGAACAGGCTGTCCAAAGAGGAATTCATGAAGACATTAAGTCACGCTCGGGACTATCGGGAGGAGATGCCCGTCTTCTGCAGAGTTATTTGGAAAATGGTGACACATTATCAGGTTCGGTACTGCTTGACGCTGTAAGTAAAGCAATGGCGACGAATGAAGTAAACGCAGCAATGGGGACAATTTGCGCGACACCGACGGCAGGATCTGCCGGCGTGGTTCCCGGCGTACTGTTTGGTTTGAAGCATAAACTGAAACCGAGCAGAGAAGAGATGATTCACTTCCTTTTCACAGCCGGTGCATTTGGCTTCGTTATTGCTAATAATGCTTCCATTTCCGGGGCAGCAGGTGGCTGTCAAGCAGAAGTTGGATCTGCTACCGGTATGGCTGCAGCGGCGGCAGTTGAAATGGCAGGCGGCACTCCTGAACAGTCGGCGCATGCAATGGCGATGGCGCTGGGCAACATGCTTGGCTTGATTTGTGACCCCGTTGCCGGGCTGGTTGAAGCTCCTTGCGTGAAACGTAATGCAATTGGCGCTTCAAGCGCACTTGTTGCTGCTGACATGGCCCTTGCCGGAATTAAGAGTATCATTCCTTGTGACGAGGTTATCGATGCAATGTATCGAGTGGGACGCATGATGCCTCCTGCTTTAAGAGAGACCGCGCTCGGCGGACTTGCTGATACTAAGACTGGACGTGAGCTGAAAAAACGAATATTTGGAACGGATGATCAATTGTCCGTGACTGAAGAAAAATGATGAACACTACTTTGCGTTTTCCAATTACGGAACTAAGAGGCGTTGGCCCGAAGCTGGCAGAGGACTTGGAGCAGCTTGGAATAACAACCATTGACGACCTTTTTGCCCATTATCCATATCGTTATGAGAACTATGAGTTAAGAGACTTGGCGAGTGCTCAGGACCAGGAACAGGTTACAATTATGGGGAAAGTGCAAAGTGAGCCGTTACTTAATTATTACGGGAAGAAAAAGTCACGCTTGACTGTGCGTGTGCTGTCCGGCAGTTATTTAATAACCGTTATATTATTCAATCGGCCTTATTTAAAACGAAGTTTGAAACTTGGCGACATCGTTACGGTAACAGGAAAGTGGGATCGAAATCGTGCAACGTTGACTTCAACTGATTTTCATAAAGGACAGCCGGATCAAGAAGCACAATGGGCACCGGTTTATTCTGTGTGCGCAGGTGTTTCGGTTAGAAAACTTAGGAGCCTGATCAATCAGGCATTTAATCGTTTTCCCAATTATATAGAAGAAGATCTACCCCATGAATTGCTTTCGGCTTACAAACTCGTTGGCAAAAGACAAGCGGTTTATACAATACATATTCCGAAAGATCAGGCTCAACTTCATCAAGCGAGAAGACGGCTTGTTTATGAAGAATTCTTAAATTATCAATTAAAATTGCAAGCTTATAAGCAAATAAGACGTTCATCGTCCAAAGGAATCCGAATTTCTGCGGATCGTGAAAACGTCCGACGGTTTATTAGCTTGCTTCCTTTTTCATTGACACAAGCACAAAATCGAGTAGTCGACGAAATTTTAACAGACATGGATTCTGACTCGCCAATGAACCGACTTCTTCAAGGTGATGTTGGCTCCGGAAAAACGGTGATTGCGGCGATTGCGTTGTACACGGCAGTAAGCGCCGGCTATCAAGGTGCGCTGATGGCTCCTACAGAAATACTTGCGCAGCAGCATGCTGAAAATCTTGATGAATTATTTCGCCCTTTTAATATATCTGTCGGATTGCTGACTGGAAGCGTGCGTGGTACTAAAAGAAAGATATTGCTTGATCAGCTGCTTCATGGTCATATTCAAATTCTGATTGGTACCCACGCTTTGATTCAACCTGAAGTTGAGTTTAAACAACTCGGGCTGGTGGTAACCGATGAACAGCATCGTTTTGGCGTTCGTCAGCGTGGTGCGTTGCGGTTGAAAGGAAAAGAGCCGGATGTATTGTATATGACCGCTACTCCGATTCCGCGCACCTTGGCACTTTCTGTTTTTGGAGATATGGATGTGTCTACAATTGACGAACTTCCTGGCGGCAGAAAGAAAATTAAGACCTATTGGGTACAGGAAAATGCGATTGGCCGTATCATAACTTTTATGAGAAAAGAACTTGATCAAGGAAGACAAGCCTATGTCATTTGTCCTTTGATTGAGGAATCTGAACAGCTTGACGTTCAAAATGCTCTTGATGTTCATGCGCAGCTTTCTCAAGCACTTCCCGGTTACAAGGTCGCCTTGATGCATGGCAAATTAACTCCTGAAGAGAAAGATCAGGTTATGGATTCTTTTAAAAGGAGAGAGGCCCAAGTACTTGTATCAACCACAGTTGTTGAGGTAGGTGTCAACGTTCCTAATGCATCGTTGATGATCATTTACGATGCAGATCGATTCGGCTTGTCCCAGCTGCATCAACTGCGTGGTCGTGTAGGAAGAGGCAGCGATCAATCTTATTGTGTTCTTCTTGCAGATGCCAAGTCGGAAACGAGCAGAGAAAAAATGCGAATGATGACAGAGACCACGGATGGTTTTAAATTGTCTGGATACGATCTTAAGCTTCGCGGACCCGGAGACTTTTTTGGTAAAAAGCAAAGCGGTTTGCCCACTTTTAAGCTCGCTGACATGATTCATGATTACCGAACATTAGCTACTGCGCGAGACGATGCGGCACGGCTTGTTCGGGATCCGCAATTCTGGCGTGACGAACGTTACACAGGACTGCGCGAGCCATTAACAGAATCAGGATTGACTAAGCTCCTTCATTTAGATTGAAATGAAACCAAAAAACTTGCGCCGCGTATGTTATGAGTCGATGATTTAGCACCTTGTTTTGTCTGTGCGCCTCTGCCCTACCCGCGATAGATAAGTTATGATATACTAACTATTATTACCTAGTCTTAAAAAGAAGATGTTTAGTATTCATGATGAACATAAAACGGCGGTGTCCAGTTTATGAGAAAAAGCAAAAAAGACAGACAAGCATCTCTGAAACAAACGATCGACGATAATCCGTTTATTACGGATGACGAACTGGCAAAGAAATTCACGGTTAGTGTTCAGACGATTCGACTTGATCGTTTGGAATTATCTATTCCGGAGTTGCGAGAACGGATCAAACATGTGGCAAAGAGGCAATTTGATGACGTCAAAGCCCTTCACAAAGAAGAAGTGATTGGTGATATTCTTGATCTTCAGTTGGATATCAGTGCAATTTCTATCCTAGAAATAACACCGGATTTTGTTTTTTCAAGGACAGGAATTGCTCGCGGGCATCACTTGTTTGCACAAGCGAATTCGCTCGCTGTAGCCGTAATCAACGATGATCTCGCTCTGACTTCGAAAGCTGAGATCCAATTCATCCGGCCTGTCAAGTCAGGTGAACGAGTGGTCGCAAAAGCAAAGGTTTTGCGCAAGGAGCGTGTACGTACCGTCGTTGAAGTGGATAGTTATTCAGGGCATGATCATGTTTTTAAGGGCGTATTTACCATGTACCGTGCTCATGGAGGAAAAGATAAATCAGAAGTGTAAACGGCGGCAGAAAGCCGTCTGATTTGCTTCAAACAGTGGTAATTCGATATGTTGCGGAGGTTGATGTATTTTGAGTAAGATTGCATTTGTTTTCCCCGGACAAGGTTCTCAAACAGTCGGCATGGGTGCTGATCTGATTGCTACCTATCCTGAAGCCAAAAAAATGTTCGAAACGGCGGACAATCGCTTGTCATTCTCCTTGACCGAACTGGTTATGAACGGTCCAGAGGAAGTACTAAAAAAAACAGAAAACACGCAGCCTGCGCTTTTGACAGTAAGTGCCGTGCTCTGTGCGTTGCTGGAAAAACAAGGGGTTAAGCCGGATTATTTGGCTGGCCACAGTCTTGGTGAATATAGTGCATTATATGCGGCGGGTGTCCTCGGATTTGAGGATGCCGTTTACGCAGTTCGTGAACGAGGCTTGCTCATGGAGGCTGCCGTTCCGGCAGGAAAAGGAACGATGGCAGCTGTCCTTGGATTGGATGCAGATCAATTGAAGGAAATTTGCACTGCCATTTCAGAACAGGGCGAATCCGTGCAAACGGCAAACATTAATTGCCCGGGACAAATTGTTATTTCTGGAACCGTTGAAGGTGTTGAGAAAGCTTCAAAACGTGCAGAGGAAGCGGGAGCACGACGTGTCGTACCCCTTTCTGTGAGCGGACCATTTCATTCTTCATTGATGAAACCCGCGGCTGAAAAAATGCGGGAAGTTCTTGATGCACTGCCCGTTAAAAATGCCGTTGTTCCTATAATTGCCAACAGCACGGCGCAAGAAGAAGCAACCGCTGAAGACATTCGTGATCATCTAATTGAACAGCTGTATTCACCGGTTCGTTGGACTGAATCTGTGGAACGGCTGACGCAGCTTGGTGTAGACACTTTTGTTGAAGTTGGTCCAGGAAAGGTGCTCTCGGGATTAATTCGAAAGATTAATCGCAAGCTAACGGTTTATCAAGTTAATGATGCGAAGAGTCTGCTTGATGTGTCTGAAAAACTGAAGGGGCGTGTATAATAGAATGGGACTGGATGGAAAAACAGCATTGGTTACCGGTGCTTCCAGAGGAATCGGCCGCGCTATTGCCATTAAACTGGCTCGGCTTGGCGCATCCGTGATCGTCAACTATTCAGGCAATAAAACGCGTGCGGAGGATACAGTTGCAGAAATTGAATCTGCGGGCGGCAAAGCGCTTATCTGGCAATGTGATGTTTCAGACGAAACTGCAGTGCAAGCCATGATTAAAAAATCGATTGAGCAGTTTGGCCATATTGACATTGTTGTCAACAATGCAGGAATTACGCGTGACGGACTGCTCATGCGTATGAAAGAAGAGGACTGGGACGCAGTTCTGAATACAAACCTTAAAGGAGTCTTTTTAGTTACCAAAGCTGCGCTTCGTCCAATGATGCGTCAGAAGGCAGGCAGAATCATTAATGTGGCATCGGTAGTCGGTCTTTTGGGCAACTCTGGACAAGCGAATTATGTAGCTGCCAAAGCTGGAGTGATTGGACTAACGAAGGCTACCGCCCGGGAAGTTGCATCTCGGGGGATAACCGTTAACGCTGTTGCTCCGGGATTTATTATTACTGATATGACCGACCAGCTTTCGGAAGAAATTAAGGATAAAATGAAACAAGATATTCCACTTGGACAATTAGGTGCACCAGATGACGTAGCAAATGCTGTTGCATTCCTTGCTTCTGACGATAGCAAGTACATGACCGGACAAACATTAAGTATTGACGGCGGAATGTCAATGCAATAAAATGATTGAGGTACGCTTAAAGAGAGTTTCATTAAGTGAGACGGGTAGTTCATCAGTTTCTCACTGCGAAAGCTTTTCAGGGCGTTGTGCCCACTCCTTTTACGGAGAGCTAAAAAAATGTAAATGCCCTCGAGAGGAGGTGACGACATGGCAGATGAAGATGTTTTGACACGTGTCAAGAAAATCGTTGTCGACCGATTAGGCGTAGATGAAGCAGACGTTAAACTGGAAGCTTCATTTAAAGAAGATTTGGACGCAGATTCTCTTGATATTGTAGAACTTGTCATGGAACTTGAAGACGAATTTAATTTGGAAATCTCCGATGAAGATGCGGAAAAGATTCAAAGCGTTGGTGACGTCGTATCTTACATAGAGAGCCATAAATCCTGACATTCTAACCATGAGTCCCGTTTTTATAAATCCGTTTATAAGGACGGGGCTTCTTATTATTTTCGGAAGTTATGGAAAAAATGGATTTTGGTTTCTTAGTTAGCGGAGGTGAAACGTGTGCCAAGTTCAAAAAAGATGCAAGATCAGGAAAAAGAAGTAACTGAAAGGCTTCATCATTTTCTTGATGATTTTTCATTCTCATTTCAAAATGAAGACTTATTAAAGCAAGCATTTACCCATTCATCTTATGTGAATGAGCACCGTCGTGCGTCACAAGACGATTATGAGCGACTTGAATTTCTTGGGGATGCTGTTCTTGAGTTATTGATCTCTCAATATCTTTTCAAACATTATCCGGATCTTACTGAGGGAGACATGACAAAGCTGCGTGCGGCCATTGTGTGTGAAGGCGGATTATTTCAATTTGCGTCATCGCTGTCTTTCGAGGATAAGATTTTTCTTGGACGCGGGGAAGAGGTAACCGGCGGACGAAAGCGTCCATCGCTTCTAGCGGATGTCTTTGAAGCGTTTATCGGCGCTCTGTATCTCGATCAGGGATTGACTGAAGTCGAGCGATTCCTAAAAATAGTTGTTTATCCGAGAATTAACGACGGCACTTTTTCCCATGTGATGGATTACAAAAGCCAATTGCAAGAGACAATTCAGAGGAGAAATCTGGGTGAACTGGATTATGAGCTGTTGTCCGAAAAAGGACCGGCACATCATCGCGAGTTTACGTCAAATGTATTGCTGAATGGTGAAATCGTCGGTATGGGCAAAGGACATTCGAAAAAAGATTCGGAGCAAAGTGCGGCATGCAAAGCGCTTAAGAATCTTGCCGAGTAACAAAAGCAGCCGGGCGCTCTCGGCTGTTTTTGTTACTCGTTTTGTGGTTTATTCATGATGTGCAAAATCAGGCTTAACCATGAATTTAATCAAGGTGAATTATAGAAGGGTAAGAAACGGAGGGATCGGGATGTTCCTCAAGCGATTGGATGTCTCAGGCTTTAAATCATTTGCCAACAAAACATCTGTTGAATTTGTTCCGGGAGTTACTGCGGTTGTCGGTCCGAACGGAAGCGGTAAAAGCAATATCACAGAAGCTATTCGCTGGGTACTCGGGGAACAATCGGCCAAATCGCTGCGCGGATCCAAGATGGAAGATATTATTTTCTCGGGAAGTGATGCGAAAAAGGCAGTCAATATGGCTGAAGTGACGCTCACGCTGGACAACAGCGATCACTACATATCAATGGATTTCAGCGAAATCAGCGTCACACGACGTGTGTTTCGTTCCGGGGAAAGCGAATTCCAACTCAATAAACAAAACTGTCGGTTAAAAGATATCGTTGATTTGTTTATGGATTCCGGACTGGGCAAAGAGGCATATTCGGTTATTGGTCAGGGAAAAATCGATGAGATTCTGAATAGTAAAGCAGAAGATAAACGGAAAATTTTTGAGGAAGCATCAGGTGTCCTCAAATATAAATTACGCAAGCAGGCTGCTGAAAAGCAGCTGAATGATTCCGAAGACAGCTTAAATCGTGTTGAAGATATTCTGCATGAGTTGGACGATCGGCTTGAGCCGCTTGAGAAGCAGGCGTCAATTGCCAAAGATTTTTTAGAGAAAAAAAGCGAACTAGAGGAAGTGGACATTGCACTGCTTGCTCATGATATCGATGAAGTTCATAGTCAATGGGAGCTTGCGAAAAATCAGGTAGATGAACTGAACCAATTAAAAATAGAATTATCCGATAAAGTGAATACCAGTGAGCATGATTATCGGCAACATCGTTCAGCACTTGAAGAATTGGACCATTTAATTGAAAAAAGGCAGACTGAATGGGCAGAATCTGCTGAGAAACTGGAAAAATTGTTAGGCAGAAAGCAAGTCATAGAGGAACGACACAAGCATGCACAAAGCAGTGCTGATGAACTGAGAGAACGTATCGCACACTTGGAACATCAATTGAACGAGGAACGGCAAGTACTTGATCAGGCACTTGCCAACAGTAAATCGGAGCGTATCTTTTTGACGCAATTGCAGCAGAATCTAGTGAAAAAACAAAATGAGTATCATAGTTTTGAACAGAATTTAGATGAACTGATTGAAAAGCTTAAAGGCGAATACATCGAGATCTTAAATCAACAAGCCTCCATGCGCAACGAGCAGCATTATCTATCTGATCAGGCAAAAACCTTGGAATTGAAGAAAACGCGCATTCAATCAAACACAGTAGAAATACAGACATCTGCAGAAGAGGCCGGCAAGAGAAAGCAAATACTTACGGCTAAATTGGAAGCGCTGGCTAGTGAAGGCAAACGTCTGAAGGACCGCTATGATAAGCTCCGTACCCGATTGGAAGAGGGAAGAGAACGCTATACTAAAGAAAAAGATGCTGTAAATAAAATCAGCAATTATATTGAACAAGCGCGATCAAGAAAAGAATTGCTGGAATCTCTTAAAGAAGATTATGCCGGCTATTATCAAGGCGTTAAGGTTATTTTAAAAAATCGAAAAAGACTGTCCGGAATTCACGGTGCGGTCGCTGAACTCATTCAGGTGAATAAAGAGTACGGCACGGCAATTGAAACAGCTCTTGGCGCCTCTTCCCAGCATGTGATTGTTTCTGATGAATCTGCCGGCAGGCAGGCGATTCAATTTTTACGGCAAAACAAAGCCGGTCGCGCAACTTTCCTGCCCATTTCTGTTATTCGGCCGAAGGCAATTGCTTCATCAGAACGCAATCGTCTTCAATCAAATTCAGCTTTTATTGGTGCAGGATCTGAATTACTGACATGCGATCCTCATTATAAACCCATAGTTGATTTTTTACTGGGTTCTGTGATCATTGCAAAGAATTTGGAGGGTGCAAATGAACTTGCACGTCAAGTGAACTATCGGTATCGAATCGTTACTTTAGCAGGAGATGTTGTAGCTCCTGGTGGTGCCATGACTGGAGGCAGCACGAAGCAGCAGCAAACAAGTCTGATCAGCCGAAGTACCGAAATTGAAGAATTGAGCCGGCAAATCGACGAGATGCAAGAAAAAAGAAAGCAGCTGCAAATCGATTTCTCCAATTTAAAGAATCAGATTGCAGCAGACGAGTTGGAATCCGATTCAGCACGCAAATCTGTGGAGGAGGCGCTTAATCAGTACCGCAGCATCGAAACACAAAAAAGAGATGCAGAAACTGAAGAAAAAGCAAGTCTTGATAAGTATCATTTATTGACAAGGGAAAATGGTGATTTCAGCACAGAGCAGAAAAAAATTGCAGAACGGTTGCGGATTATCGATGCTGATGTTTCGAAGAATGAAGAACGCGGTAAAGCTCTGACAGATCAAATTGAAAGCTTAACGAAAAATCGAAAAGATATCGATTCTTCAAAACAAGAGATTCAGTCGGAGATAACAGCACTTAAGGTCCAAATCGCAGAACAGAGCCAGATTACTGCGCATCAACAAGAAAAAGCAGATCAATCAAAACGACGGGTCGGTGAACTAAAAGAATCACTCGATACGCTTCGTTCTTCTGCTGACGGGATCGGCTTTGAGATTGAGAACCAGAATGATAATGCGGAGAAGCTGGATCAGCTCATTGAAGAAGCAAAGACGTATAAAGAAACGACTATGACGGAATTGATGGAAATGCGTGATTCCCGGCGAAATAAGCAAAAGGCCTTGGCGGAGGAAGAGACACTCATGTCACAAGACCGTACAGAATTAACCAGGATCAGCAACTTGTATCAAGAGAAAAACGTTCTTCTTGGGCGAATGGATGTTCAGCTCGATCATCTTTTAGACACACTAAGAGAAGACTATGAACTGACCATTGAAGCGGCAAGAGACAAGTACAAACTAAATATGGATGTTGACGAAGCACGAAAAAAAGTCAAATTAATAAAATTGGCTATCGAAGAACTCGGGACCGTTAATGTAGGCGCGATTGAAGAATATGAAAATGTTCTTGAACGCGAACAATTTCTCTCTGCACAGCGGGCAGATTTGTTAAAAGCACGCGAAACACTTAACCATGTTATGTCGGAAATGGATCAAGTGGTCGAGCAGCGATTTACTGAGACATTCAATAAAATAAGAACCCATTTTCAAACGGTTTTTCAAGAACTGTTCGGTGGGGGACGTGCCGATTTGCAGCTCATTGAACCAGATGACATGCTCACGAGTGGTGTAGATATTCTTGCAGAACCGCCCGGAAAGAAGCTTCAGCGGCTCTCTCTTCTATCCGGCGGAGAGCGTGCGCTGACGGCGATCGCACTGCTCTTTGCTATTCTGAAAGTGCGCCCAGTTCCATTTTGCGTCCTTGATGAAGTGGAAGCTGCTCTTGATGACGCAAATGTTGACCGTTACGCGGCCTTCTTGAAAAAATTCAGCCTTGATACGCAATTTATTGTTGTGACTCACAGGCATGGAACTATGGAACGATCTGACGTCCTTTATGGGGTCACCATGCAGGAATCAGGAGTTTCCCGCCTTGTGTCTGTGAGACTGGAAGAGACGGAAGATTTATTGACCGCAGGTAACGTTTAATAAGCAGCAATCTAAAGAATAATTTACAGACAAGGAGGAAACACCATGAATTTTTTTAATAAGCTGAAGAACCGTATCACCGGCAGCACGACTGCGGTTACTGATAAATTCAAAGACGGCTTGTCCAAAACAAGACAGTCATTTGCAGAGGGCATGAACAATTTGGTCAAGCGCTACCGGAAGGTTGACGAAGATTTTTTTGATGAATTGGAAGAACTGCTGATTGAATCTGATGTTGGAATGACCACCGTAATGGATCTGGTTGATCGGTTAAAAGATGAATCGCGTACGAGAAACATTAAGGATACGGCAATGTTAAAAGACGTGATTGTTGAGGTTCTTTCTGAATTTCTTACTAAAAGCAAGGAAGAAACAAAACTTAATATAAATCCTTCCGGACTTACCGTTATTCTTATGGTTGGTGTAAATGGTGCGGGTAAAACGACGACCATAGGAAAACTCGCCGGTAGACTTAAAAATGAAGGAAAGACAGTACTGCTTGCAGCGGCAGACACATTCAGAGCAGGCGCGATTGATCAGCTGCAGGTTTGGGGCGATCGTACGGGTGTTGATGTGATTAAGCATCAAGAAGGATCAGATCCTGCTTCAGTCGTCTTTGATGCCATGCAAGCTGCAAAGTCGCGCAAGGTGGATGTTCTGCTTTGTGACACAGCAGGAAGGCTTCAAAATAAAGTTAATTTAATGAAAGAACTTGAGAAAATCAAACGTGTGATCACTCGCGAATGTCCGGGTGCGCCGCAGGAGGTTTTGCTAGTTCTGGATGCAACGACAGGACAGAATGCGCTTAACCAAGCGAAATTATTTCGGCAAGCGTCAGAGGTTACAGGTATTGTTCTTACAAAACTGGATGGAACGGCGAAAGGCGGTATTGTGCTTGGTATCCGCAATGAACTGAACATTCCTGTTAAATTTGTTGGACTGGGTGAACAATTGAATGATCTTCAGGCTTTTGATGCGGATGCATTTATTTATGGACTGTTTTCTGAACTTTTTCAGGCCGACGATGAAGCGTCCCAATCGGAATAAAATGTGTATAGCACGGACTAACATTCGTTGCTAAGGAAAAAACTTGACACACAAAGAAAAAAAAAGTAATATTTAATCTGTAAAGTAAAATGCCTTTACAGCCAAGGGGATTTGCTATGCTTGAGAAGGTTTTGAGAGTTAACGCCCTATACGATTTTTATCAGCTGCTTCTCACCCCAAAACAGCAAGAGTATCTGAATCTTTACTATCTTAATGATTTTTCTCTTGGTGAAATTGCGGAAAGAAAACAAGTTACAAGACAAGCTGTTTATGATAACCTCAAACGTGCTGAGAACGCTCTTGAAGCGTTTGAAGAAAGGTTAGGGCTTTTTCGTAAATATGAAGTCAGGCTTTCTGTTATTTCGAAAATGAGGGAATTGGCTGGTCATTTGAATAGTAAAGAAAGCCAAAAACTAGATTCTTTTATTGATGAATTAGAGAATTTAGATTAGGAAGTGAGAAGTATGGCATTTGAAAGTCTGTCGGACAGATTACAGGCGACGATGAAAAAGATTCGCGGCAGAGGCAAGGTGACCGAGGCCGATGTCAAACAGATGACGCGAGAGATTCGCTTGGCACTTCTTGAAGCGGATGTTAATTTTAAAGTCGTAAAATCGTTTGTTAAAAGCGTTCAGGAACGTGCAGTTGGTCAGGAAGTTCTAAAAAGCCTTACTCCCGGACAGCAGATTATTAAGGTTGTTCAGGAAGAATTGACCGAGCTGATGGGTGGAGAGCAAACAAAACTTAATCTCGCTCTGAAGCCGCCGACCGTTTTGCTGTTTGTCGGGTTGCAGGGCGCTGGTAAAACAACGTCTGCTGCAAAACTTGCCAATTATATTCGAAAAACCCATAATAAGAATCCACTGATGATTGCTGCGGATATTTATCGTCCTGCTGCAATTAAACAGTTGCAAACTTTGGGCGGACAACTGAATATACCCGTTTTTTCACTTGGTGATCAGGTCAGTCCGGTGGAAATTGTGCGTCAGGGACTGGAGCAGGCGAAGACGGATCATCACGATTTAGTATTGATTGACACCGCAGGTCGGCTTCATATTGATGAAGGACTGATGGACGAACTTGATCAGATCAAAGCAGTCAGTCATCCGGACGAGATCTTTTTGGTTGTTGACGCAATGACCGGACAGGATGCAGTCAATGTCGCAACTGCGTTTAATGATCGACTGGATTTGACCGGTGTTATCATGACCAAGCTCGATGGCGACACAAGAGGCGGCGCTGCATTGTCTGTTCGTTCCGTAACGGGAACACCTATTAAATTCGTCGGCATGGGCGAGAAGATGGATGCCCTTGAGCCATTCCATCCGGATCGCATGGCTTCGAGAATTTTAGGAATGGGTGATGTACTTTCTCTGATTGAGAAAGCACAAGCAACAATTGATGAAGAGAAAGCGCGTGATATGCAGCAAAAGTTGCTTTCCGTCAGCTTTACTCTTGATGATTTTCTGGATCAAATCGGTCAGATTCGAAGTATGGGTCCACTCGAAGATTTACTTGCAATGATGCCTGGAGCGAACAAGTTCAAGGGCATGAAAAATATGCAAATCGACGAGAAGAAAATTGGCCAGACCGAAGCGATCATTCGATCGATGACTTCCCAGGAAAAAACGGATCCGGATGTCATTAATGCAAGTAGAAAGAAGCGCATTGCTCTTGGCAGCGGGACATCGGTCGCCGACGTCAACCGGTTGCTGAAACAGTTCAAGGACATGAAAAAAATGATGAAACAGTTTATGGGCAAGGCAAAAGGCAAAAAGCGAAATCCATTTAATTTACCATTTATGTAAAATCATTAAAAAAGTAGGAGTTGTTTTATTATGTCAGTTAAAATTCGTCTAAAACGTATGGGTGCAAAGAAACGTCCATTTTACAGAGTAGTTGTTGCTGATTCACACGCACCTCGCGATGGCCGTTTCATTGAAGAAATCGGCACATACAATCCGGTTGTCACACCAAAAACATTCACAGTTGACGAAGAAAAAGCGCTTGATTGGCTGCAAAAGGGTGCTCAACCTTCAGATACCGTACGCAACCTGTTCTCCAAGGAAGGCATTATGGAGAAGTTCCATCTTGCTAAACTGCAAAAATAATGACGAGGGGCGGCAGATAAATGGAAGAGTTAATCAAAGCCATTGTATTTCCGCTCGTTGACGATCATACGCATGTTATGATTGAGAAACAAGAAGAATCTGATCATGTGACTTATATACTTGTCGTAGATAAAAAGGATATGGGAAAAGTGATTGGCAGACATGGTCAGGTTGCTGAAGCTGTACGGACGATTGTGTCCGCTGTCGGAAGCGCTGGCGGTGTGCCGACACGATTCTTAATTCGTGAATAATAAAGAAAAAGAGAAGGGGGAGAGATCAGCCCTTCTCTTTTTCACCGTACATAGAGATTTTTTACAGATTGCCAAATGGTAAGGAGGCTGCATAATGACTGAGCAATGGTTTTATGTTGGAAAGATAGTCAATACCCAAGGAATCAAGGGTGAAGTACGTGTTGTCAGCATTACCGATTTTCCGGAAGAACGCTATGCGATTGGCGCAACCTTGTACGTGCGAAACCCAGAGACAGGCACGCACGACCTGCTGAAAGTAAAAACGTATCGCCGTCACAAGCAATTTGACTGCTTGAGTTTTGAGAATTATCCTTCGATTAATGATATAGAAAAATATAAGGGCTGTTCGCTATTTATTCCAAAAGAACAGCTGTCGGAACTGGAACAAGGCGACTTTTATTATCATGAAATCATCGGATTAAAGGTAATCACAGATACTGGACGCGAACTGGGTGAAGTGAAGGAAATCCTGTCTCCCGGTGCGAATGATGTTTGGGTCGTTGATACGGGAGTAAAGGATATCTTAATCCCGTATATTAACGATGTAGTGAAAAATGTCGATGTTGCGCAAAAAAAAGTGATCGTTCACTTGATTCCGGGGTTGGTGGACGATGAAGATTAATATTCTTTCCCTTTTTCCTGAAATGTTTGATGGCGTTCTAAACAGTTCTATTTTGGGGAAGGCAGCCGAGAAAGACGTTGTTTCCTTTAAAATTACGAATTTTAGGGATTTTACGACCAACAAACATAATAAAGTTGATGATTATCCATTTGGAGGCGGAGCCGGAATGGTTCTGATGCCTCAGCCCCTTTTTGATGCGGTTGATGCGGTGCGTCATGAAGAACATACCAAACCGCGTGTTATTTTGACTTCACCGCAAGGAAAGCCCTTTAAGCAGCATGATGCGGAAATGCTCTCCAAAGAAAAAGAACTCATTTTTATTTGTGGGCATTATGAAGGATTTGACGAACGTGTTCCTGAGTTCCTTGTTACGGACGAATATTCCATTGGCGACTTTGTCATGACAGGCGGAGAATTGGCAGCGATGGCAATGATCGACAGCATCGTGCGACTGCTTCCTGGTGTGCTCGGCAATGATACATCGGCAGTGACCGATTCTTTTTCCACAGGATTGCTGGAGCATCCGCATTACACGCGGCCAGCGGATTTTCGTGGCATGAAAGTACCGGAAGTATTGCTTTCGGGAAACCACGAGAAAATCGCTGAATGGCGCCTGAAGGAATCACTCAGGCGTACCTATGAACGTAGGCCTGATTTGTTAAACGGTTATAAATTGACCGAGCAGGAAAAAAGATGGATCAAACAATTTGAGCAAGAAAGTTAACCCTATTAAGCAATTCTTCACTTATTTAAATGCTTGCATGAACACTTTCGATTGTGATATGATAGTCGTTGTGGCAAATGCCAGTGAATACGATGTTCCGCTGCTTTCTTCGGGAAGGTAAGAGCATTTGTACGGAAGGAGGCCATTTTGTTATGTCTAACATTCTTGATGAAATTACTAAAGAACAGTTGCGAACGGATATTCCGGAATTCAGACCTGGTGATACGTTGAAAGTGCACGTGAAGATTACTGAAGGTACACACGAACGTATTCAGGTGTTTGAAGGTGTTGTGATTAAACGTCACGGCAGCGGTATCAGTGCAACCTTTACGGTACGAAAGATTTCTTATGGTGTCGGTGTTGAACGTGCATTCCCGGTTAACTCGCCGAAGATCGACAAGATCGAAGTGGTACGTTACGGTAAAGTTCGTCGCGCGAAACTTTATTATCTGCGTGCTCTGCGTGGTAAGAAAGCACGTATTAAGAGCAGATAATCATAATTGGAAATTGAATGTACACAGCAATGAAGAGGAGGGGCTTGGGATGACCAAGCCTCTCCGATTTTTTATACTATAAGAAAGTTTAAAATTCAGCGGAGTATAGTATAAGCGGTCCGGCAAAACGCCGCGTCCTGCGGCTCACCGGACACTAGGCCATCCATGGCCGTCGCAACTAAGTCTTCGCCTTTTCCGGAGGCTTGGCGAAGCCAAGTTTTCTAATACAAAAAGAAAGAATAAGAGATTAGCGGTCCCTAGTACAAAGAAGACTAAGTTTTTTTGAATACGTTCGAACAAGATAAAGTGAATCAACTCTTAGATTGAAAAAGAAGGGGACAGGAATTATGACCATCCAATGGTATCCGGGACATATGGCGAAAGCAAAGCGCCAAATGATCGAGAAAATTAAGCAAATTGATGTTGTAATTGAGCTTGTGGACAGCAGAATTCCCGCATCGTCAAGAAACCCGCTTGTTGAAGAAATATCATCCGGCAAGCCGAGGCTTCTTGTCATGAATAAAATAGATATGGCAGATCGTCAGGCAACAGCAGAGTGGAAAGACACATTTGAGAACGAGGGTGTAAAAGTCCATCTTGTTAACAGCCAAACTGGACAAGGGGTCTCAACATTACCTGATGCTGTTCATCAATTAACTGCAGATCGACGAAAAAAATTGGAGAGTAAGGGTTTTCGACCTCATGCTGATCGCGCATTAATCTTAGGTATTCCTAATGTCGGCAAATCAACGCTAATTAATCGTTTGGCCGGAAAAAAAATTGCAAAAATCGGTGATCGTCCGGGAGTAACTAAAGCGCAACAATGGATCAAAGTCGGAACAACGATGGAATTGTTGGATACGCCAGGCATACTTTGGCCGAAATTTGATGATCCGCGTGTCGGCCTTTGCCTTGCCGCAACGGGAGCGATTAAAGAAGAATTGCTTGATTTTCAAGAAATCGCGTTGTTTCTATTAAAAACCATGCTGCAGCACTACCGAAATTCGCTGACTAAGCGCTATCAAATAGAGGAACTCCCTGAGTTAAAAGGAACAGAAGAGGATCAACAAATGCTGATCAGTCTTTTTGATGAAATTGGCAAGAAGAGGGGTTGCTTGATGAGCGGCGGATTCATTGATTATGATCGCGTGTCGGAAATCATTATTCGTGATTATCGTAGTCAGAAACTAGGTCCGCTTACTCTTGAATGGCCGCAATGATTTGAATTTAATGCGAAAGTAAAAATAAATTGGACTCTGCCGATATAGATAATAACAGGGGAAATAGATGATGAAACGAACCACAATTGCAGAAATTAAAGAGCGATTATCTGAAACAACTGAGCTGTCTGAGCAAGAAATGCAGCAGCTTAAATCGGATACGCGAATCGGTGTTCGATCCTTGCTTCGTAAATGGGAAGAGCGGAAAGCCCATTTTCAAGAACTTGTCGTTAAATATCATCAAATGAATCGCTTCGAAGATGAACTCAAAAGCGAGGGTGCGCAATGTATCGCAGGCATTGATGAGGCAGGAAGAGGCCCACTGGCAGGACCTGTTGTTGCAGCATGTGTTGTATTGAAGTCGAATGCGATTATTCCCGGAATCAATGATTCCAAGCAATTATCGGCCGGAAAACGGGATTACCTTTACAACCGCATATGCGAGTCAGCGGCTGCATTTGGTGTGGGTATCGTTTCGGCCCATGAAATTGATCAGATCAATATCTATCAAGCTGCTAAAAAAGCAATGGTTCTTGCGGTCGAAAAAATGGAGATGGTTCCAGATCATCTGTTGATTGACGCAATGGAACTACCACTTGATATGCCTCAAACCTCCCTTATTAAAGGAGACGCGCGCAGCAATTCAATTGCCGCTGCGTCTATTCTGGCAAAAGTGACTCGTGATCGGCTGATGTGTGATTTAGATCGGGTGTACCCAGGCTATGATTTTGCCAAACACAAAGGTTATGGAACTCAGGCACATTTGCGGGCAATCGAGCGCTTGGGTACCTGCCCGGAACATCGCATGACATTTGCGCCACTAAAACCCTTAGAAGATGCATGAGAAGGTGATCCTGTGAACTTCCAACCTTATGCGATCAATCAGAGTCAAATGATCGGTACTTATGCACCAGAACAGATTTTGCGGGGCAAGGTCCTGGATTTGCTCCCGGATCGTACTGCTCTTGTTCGCCTTGGTGCAAAGCAAGTCGTTGCTAAAGTTGCTTCTGCTGATCCACCATTGAAAGTAGGTCAAGATTATTTATTTCAGATTAAGCAAGGTACGAGTCCGCTTATTGCAAAACTTATTGAACGACAACAGGCAAATCGTTCATCCAATATGATCGACGATGTCTTTAATACGCTTCAATTAAAAGAAGACTCATTAACAAGACAAATTGTTCAAACTTTTCTTGATCGTGGTGATCCGCTCACGCGTGAGTCAGTCCTTCAAGCAAAAGCATTGTTAAAAATGAGCGGCAATTTTACTGGAGATATGCAAACGATTCGATGGATGATGAACCGACAGATTCCGTTGGATGAATCATTATTTAACATTGCAAAAGGGTTGCAAGATTCCGAATCGATCAGTTCAAAACTTGATGCAATGTCCAAAGAGATTCAGCGTTCAGGTGTTCAAACTGCTTCCGTAGACCAATTGAAAAATGCACTAAGTAGTTTTTCAATACTGAAAGACGGAAATCGTTTTGCTCAACTTTATCATGAGATTGGAGATAACAAAGGAGATAAACTGCTCACATCATTTTTGGCTGATCAGACATCTCTTCATTCTAATGCTGCTCAAAAAGCAGTTAAAGAATTTATGGCAAGTCCGATGGCGCTAAATGATATGACTCATTTAATGAAGGAATTGAAAATAAACCAACCCATTAAGACGTTTATTAGTGCATTCCGTAGTTTTGCGCTCGAACAGATTCCGAATTTGACTGATCAATTAGTCGGGTCGTCGGACAATAAAAATCTTCTGTTTGATGTTTTAAAACAATTAGGATTTGATTATGAATTCCAAATCAGTGAATGGATGACAAACGATTCAAGTGCAGAAAGACAACAACCGGAAACGTTAAAAGGGCACTTGCTTGCCGTTATTCAGGATCAGGATGCTCCTTATGCATTGAGAAAGGCAGCACAAGAAATTGTTCAGAAAATTACAGGTGAACAGTTGCAGATGGTGTCTGCTGACCCATTTGTTGCTCAATTTTCACTGCAGATCCCCATTCCATATAAAAGAGATTTCACCAATGTTTCTGTATACTGGGAAGGAAAGCGAGATAGAAAAGGGGCGATCGATCCGGATTCCTGTACAATTGTCCTTTGGCTTGATTTGACTCATTTAAAGGAGACGTTAGTGACCATCCATGTGCAAAATCGTTCTGTGACCTTAAATGTGCAGAACGGTGAGGCCGATCTGCGTTCTCTGCTTGCTTCCGGAGAGCCTGCATTGAGGGATCAGCTATCGAAAGCGGGCTATCAGTTGCTCTCGCTTACGCAAACGGAGAAGATTGATCCTCATCTAATGAAAAAAGTCACGGACCCGCTTACCCAAACAAATTACAGGATGGATGTGAAAGTGTAATCATGACTTCTGAGCAAAGAAAAAAAGCAGTTGCTTTAACATATGTCAGTGGTTCTGATCAAGCCCCTCGTGTTTCAGCAAAAGGCGAAGGGGAAATTGCACAGCGTATTATTGACCAGGCAAAGCTGCATGATATACCCATTCAAGAAGATCCGGCACTGGTCTCAATGCTGGGTAAACTTGACCTAAACCAAATGATTCCTCAGGAACTCTATCAAACTGTTGCAGAAATTTTTGCATTTATCTATACTATTGATGAGCAGGCAGGTAAAAAAAACTCATAAGAAAGCTCAGCTTTATTGCAATATCTTTTTAGATGGCTCAGTTATAATGAAATTATTTTTTACTGTTTTTGAAACCTAACCATTATTATCATTTATTTGTGAAACACTCATACCTCATTCGCTTTAAACGAACATGATGGCTAGAAATGTAACCTCCCTTCTTTTATCTTTTATTCCATTACCTAAGATGCTTATCCTATCCTAACTACTCAATTAAATATGCTGAAGAAGGTGCGCCGATGGATCCTCTCACACTTAAATTAGTACTGCTCAATCATTGCCGAGGCATTGGAAGAAGAACGGTATGGCAAATGATTCGGATAGATCCGGATCTGAATAGGATACACGCTTATTCTCTGAACGAGCTGCAATCATTGTTTCGGCTCTCCTCAGCTAAGGCAAGGCTTTTTATTGAGGATCGCCATGCGATAAACCCAAGGAACCTAGTAGAGTTATATCAAGATGAACAGATCACGCCGATCCCTTTTTATCATCCGCATTATCCCCGTTTACTAAAAAATGTGTACGATCTTCCTTACTTAATCTACGGAAAGGGCAACCTCTCACTTTTGAATGAAAAGAAATTGTTAAGCGTTGTGGGCACGAGACATCCGAGCAGTGAAGCTGGCAGGATTACGAAACAAATTATTGAACCTTTGAATCAGCATGGTTGGACGATCGTCAGCGGCATGGCAATGGGTATCGACGGCATGGCCCACCGGCTTGCATTGGGCGGACGAACGATTGCCGTCCTAGGATCCGGATTGCAGTGCCCCTATCCCCATCAACATCATGGGCTGTATCAGCAATTGTGCCAAGCACAGCTGGTTATAAGTGAATATCCGCCTTCAGCTCTGCCTGAACGATGGCGTTTTCCAGAACGAAATCGAATCATCAGCGGTATGACCTTGGGAACGCTGGTTGTTGAAGCGAAGGAAAGAAGCGGATCATTGATCACTGCGGATCAGGCGTTAGAACAAGGACGCGAGGTGTTCGCAATCCCCGGCTCAATTTTAAAGGGTACAAGCAGCGGGACAAATCGTCTCATACAACAAGGCGCGAAACTGGTGTGTGATTGGCAGGACATTGTTCAGGAATTAAATTTGGTTCAATAATGAACGTACTTATGACTTGATGTGGATACAAGCACGGCATTCACATCTAGAAAAACGCATTAATGAATGCGAATTTTATACACAGACAAAAAAATAATTCGTTTTTATGAGAGGAAACACCCCAAAAAAGCAAATCATTTTTCGGAAATTATATTGATTAAGTTTGACAAAGCTCTAATCAATCATTAAGATTAGTGAAGATTTGAATATTCACAGAAAGGGGGAGAAAACAACATGAATGATTATTTGGTCATTGTGGAATCTCCCGCTAAAGCAAAAACAATAAAACGTTATCTTGGTCCTAAATTTGAAGTTAAAGCATCAATGGGGCATGTTCGTGATCTGCCTAAAAGTCAGATGGGTATTGATGTTGAAGATGAATTTAAACCTCGTTATATTACAATTCGAGGAAAAGGTCCCGTTTTGAAAGAATTAAAGAGCGCGGCCAAAAAGGCAAAAAAAGTATATCTCGCAGCTGACCCCGATCGTGAAGGGGAGGCAATTGCTTGGCATTTGGCCCATAGCCTTGATATCGATGATCACTCGGCTTGTCGAGTCGTATTTAATGAAATTACGAAACCAGCGATAAAAGAAGCGTTCAAGACGCCAAGAAAAATCAATATGGATTTAGTCGATGCACAACAAGCAAGACGTGTTCTTGATCGGCTTGTCGGTTACAACATTAGTCCGCTCTTATGGAAAAAAGTTAAAAAGGGATTAAGTGCCGGCAGGGTTCAGTCAGTTGCACTTCGGATGATTATTGAACGTGAAAAAGAAATAAAAGCGTTCACTCCTGAGGAATATTGGACAATCAGCAGTAAATTTCACGTTGATGATGCAAGCTTTGAAGCTGCATTTTATGGAGTTGGCGGAAAAAAGCAAGCGCTTAAGAATGAGGCAGATGTTAAGGCAGTACTTGAAAAACTCAGCAGTGATCGTTTTGACGTAAAAAATGTACAAAAGAAAGAGCGTCTGAGATATCCTGTCGTTCCGTTTATTACGTCCTCACTGCAACAGGAAGCTGCACGAAAACTGAATTTCAGGGCAAGAAAAACAATGATGATTGCGCAGCAGCTTTATGAAGGAATAGCACTGGGTAAGCACGGAAGTACTGGATTAATTACTTATATGAGAACGGACTCAACACGAATTTCGGATGTTGCCCGAGCAGAAGCTAAGGACTTTATTGTTGAAAATTATGGCGAAAATTATTACAATAACCATCCGCAAAAGGCAAAAAAATCAGAAACAACACAAGATGCCCATGAAGGTGTTCGACCGACATCTGTATTGCGGCAACCTAAAGAAATTAAAGACTATTTGAGCCGTGATCAATATAAACTCTATAAACTTATTTGGGAACGATTTGTCGCGAGCCAAATGGCTCCGGCAGTACTCGACACGGTGCGTGCAGATCTGGAGCAGAATTCAGTTGTATTTCGCGCATCTGGTTCAAAAATTAAGTTTCAAGGTTTTATGAAAGTTTATATTGAAGGAAGCGACGATCAAAAGAAGGCAGATGCGGGGTCGAAAGAAAATTATCTGCCCGATCTTGAGAATGGAATGACCGCAATTCAAGATCAAACGGATCCGAAGCAGCACTTTACGCAGCCGCCGCCACGGTACACTGAAGCAACACTTGTGAAATCGATGGAGGAAATCGGCATCGGGCGTCCTTCAACCTATGCGCCGACAATTGATACAATTCAACGACGCAACTATGTCACCATGGATGCGAAACGTTTCATACCAACCGAACTCGGTGAAGTGGTTCTGAAACTGATTGTTGAATTCTTTCCGGAAATAATTAATATTGACTTTACTGCACAAATGGAAACTGATTTGGATGAAGTTGAAGAAGGAAAGAGAAATTGGATCACTTTAATCGATCATTTCTATCAGGATTTTTCGAAGCGACTGTCTACAGCGGAAAAGGAAATGGAATCTGTATCAATTAAGGATGAACCAGCAGGTATAAAATGTGAAAAATGCGGTCATGAAATGGTGTATAAGATGGGAAGATTCGGCAAATTTCTGGCTTGCTCCAATTTTCCTGAATGCCGCAACACAAAGCCAATCTTAAAAAAGACTGGCGTACCATGTCCAAAATGCGGTAAAGGAGAGGTCGTTGAGCGGCGCAGCAAGAAACGTCGTGTCTTCTATGGCTGTGATCGGTATCCTGAGTGTGACTTTGTATCTTGGGATAAGCCTATTCAACGTCAATGTCCGAAGTGCAATTCTTATCTTGTAGAGAAGAAATCAAAGAACGGCAAAACAGTTGAATGTCCGAAATGCGATTATAAAGAAGTGACACAATAAAACGTTATTGAATGAAAGAAATGAGGAAAAGTAATGGCGAGACAGGCGATAAATGTCATTGGGGCAGGACTTGCTGGTAGCGAAGCAGCCTGGCAAATTGCTAAACGCGGGATAGAAGTAAATTTGTATGAGATGCGCCCAAAAAAACAAACGGCTGCGCATCATACAGACCAATTTGCAGAACTGGTGTGCACCAACTCGCTTCGTTCCAACAGCTTGACTAATGCCGTTGGAATTTTGAAGGAAGAGATGCGTCATCTGGATTCATTAGTCATGAAAGCTGCGGATACTGCATCCGTTCCTGCAGGAGGTGCGCTTGCAGTTGATCGACACGATTTTTCAGGAATTATAACAAAGACGCTTAAAGAAATGCCAAATGTTACTGTTGTGGGAGAAGAGGCCGCGACAATTCCTGAGGGACTCACGATTATTGCAACCGGCCCGCTGACATCCGATAAATTGTCAGCAAGCCTTAAACAGTTAACGGGTGAAGAGTATTTTTATTTCTATGATGCAGCTGCTCCAATCATTTCGGAAGAAACGATTGACCGTGAAAAAGTATATTTGAAGTCTCGATATGACAAAGGCGATGCCGCTTACTTGAATTGTCCGATGGAGAAGGATGAATTTGATGCCTTTTTTCATGCATTGACGACGGCAGAGACTGCTCCACTGAAGGAATTTGAAAAAGAAAAATATTTTAGCGGCTGTATGCCGATTGAAATAATGGCGCGCCAAGGTGCAAAGACACTATTGTTCGGGCCATTAAAACCGGTTGGACTTGAAGATCCGCGCACCGGAAAAAGACCGTATGCTGTGGTGCAGCTTCGCCAAGACAATACAGCGGGTTCGCTTTTCAATATTGTAGGCTTCCAAACCCATTTAAAATGGGGAGAGCAGAAAAGAGTATTCCAAATGATTCCTGGATTGGAACATGCAGAGATCATTCGTTATGGAGTGATGCATCGCAATACCTTTTTGAATTCACCATTGCTGCTCGAGCCTACTTATCAAACAAAAGCGAGACATGATCTGTTTTTTGCTGGGCAGATGACCGGTGTTGAGGGGTATGTTGAGTCTGCTGCATCGGGGTTGATCGCCGGAATAAATGCAGCTAAGCTTTATTTAGGAAAGGAACCGGTAATATTCCCAGATGAAACAGTAATCGGTAGTATGGCTCATTATATTACAAGTACAAACGCAAAAAATTTTCAACCGATGAACGCCAATTTTGGTCTTCTACCGCCACTTGCTGAACGAGTTAAAGACAAAAAGCAACGAGCGGAACATTATGCGTCAAGAGCTTTGGAATCAATCCGGAATGTTATTATAAAATTGTAAATATTATTGCTAATTCAAAAGCCTTGTGCTAACATGAATAGGCAGGAATTGTCAGCATTCATGAAACAATGAATGAAAACAATCGTTCTGATGTTTGATTTACAAATAGTTAAGCACATCATTATTGTTTTACCGATAAACATTGAGAAGGCTCAATACGATGCTGGTCAATCGTATTGCGGCTTTATTTTATGAATGTGTATAAAGATTTAATATTCTGACGAAACTGCAAATGACTGACACGACTTTTTAAGTGTCCAAGCAATATTAGATAACATTGGTACGAGAAGGTTACATACAATTTTGGGAAAATTGTTTTATGGTGCCCGTTCGAAGCAATCGACTGCTTTTTTATACTATGTCTTGCCGAAATTGTGAACAATAGAATCTCTGATCATTGTACAAGCCATAATCTCAACCAGTTTATTAATAAACCAGAATCTACGTTACCTAGGAGGAATAATGATGACTCTATTAGAAAAAACAAGAAAAATTAATCAACTGCTTCAAGGAACAAAAACACAGGTCGATTTTAATGAAATGGCACAAACACTACGTGACGTCATTCAAACAAATACATTTGTGGTAAGTCGTCGTGGTAAAATACTCGGACTTTCATTGAAACTTGAATTTGAGAATGAACGCATGCAAAAGATGTTTGAAAGCAGGCAGCTTCCAGACACATATACACAAAATCTTTTTATGGTAGCACAAACATCCCCGAACTTGGATGTCAACAGTGAATTTAGTGTGTTCCCTGATGAAAACAAAGATCTGTTTGAAAGTGGATTGACAACGGTTGTGCCGATTGTGGGTGGAGGAGAAAGACTCGGCACCTTGATCCTTTCTCGACTTAACGAAACGTTCACAGATGAAGATCTGATACTTGCAGAATACGGGGCAACGGTTGTCGGTATGGAAATTTTGAGAGAAAAAACAGATGAAGTAGAAGAAGAAGCTCGTGAAAAAGCTATTGTTCAAATGGCAATTGGCTCGTTGTCTTATAGTGAACTTGAAGCTATTGAACATATTTTTGAAGAATTGGACGGCAAAGAAGGATTGCTGGTTGCCAGCAAAATTGCTGATCGCGTCGGTATCACACGTTCGGTTATTGTCAATGCGCTGAGAAAATTGGAAAGTGCAGGAGTTATTGAATCACGTTCTCTCGGAATGAAAGGTACTTACATTAAAGTACTTAACGATAAATTTCTTTATGAGTTAAATCGCATCAAGGGAGAATAAGTTTTCAAGATTTGAAATGAATTATTAGGTAAAGCAATGGGACTTATGGTCACTGGACTTTGTGACCATAAGTCCTTTTTTGTGACATTTTTTTCACATGTAGTCGTCATGAATACAATATAGTGCTCATGGCCTGTTTTTTGATTGCAAAAGAATAATAATTACGCTTACATTAAGTGTTTATTAATAAACATGAAATATAATAGTGAAATATATAAGACTATATGACTATTATCGATCCTGAAATAAAGGTTGAATAAAGTCGAATCGTATACATTCACGTAGACAATGGTCAAAAAGTTGATAAAATAGACATAGGTACTCTAACTGATCTAGGCTATATTGAAATAAGGAGGATATTGAACGATGTTTTCAGTCACTCCACTGAACGCAATTGAACGGGCATTGAACGGATCAATGGCGGAGCAGAATGCAATTGCACAAAATATCGCTAACGTTGATACGCCTAATTACAAAGCACAAAAAGTTACTTTTAACGATGTATTGCAGACTAAGCTAAAAGCAAATCGCACCGATGAGTCGCAGATCGATTTCTCATCCTCCGAAGACTCAGGATACAGAACGGTGACTGACAATTATGGATCAGTTCAAAATAATGGTAATAATGTTGATCTTGATCATGAGATGTCTGAATTGGCTCAAAATCAATTGCTTTATCAGACGCTTAGCCAAGCTGCCAGCGACCAATTTAAAAAATTTAATATTGTATTAGGAGGCTCTTGAAAATATGGGAATGTTCAGCGGCCTTGATATTTCTGCCTCAGGTCTTACAGCACAGCGGTTTCGTATGGATGTTGTTTCTGCAAATATTGCTAATCAGGATACAACACGTGGACGCTATGTCGATGGAAAGTGGCAGCCTTATACGAGGAAAGTAGTGAACTTAAAAACGATAGGATCCAATACCTTCAACTCTATGCTGCAATCTTCTCTTGGAAGTTCGGCGGGTGGTGTTGAAGTTTCGTCGGTCAGCGAAGATCCTACTGCTTACCCAGTTAAATATGATCCGGAAAATCCTGATGCTGATCAAAACGGCTATGTACAAGAACCCAATGTTGATCCACTTAAAGAAATGGTCGACTTAATGGATGCTAATCGTTCTTATGAAGCCGGAGTTACAGTGATGAATGCGAATAAAAACATGCTTACGCATGCGTTAGATATAGGAAGGTAGGTTTTAGACAGTGAACATTACACCTATCAGTATCAATTCAACAGCGGATACTGCAGCATCGTCCGGGAAGCAGACAGCTGCTCAAGCCCAGCAAGGATTTGCAGGAGCGCTTGAAAATGCGCTCGGCTCAGTGAACGCGTCGCAGCAGTCTGCCAATCAAATGGTTACCGATTTGGCGAATGGAAGTACCGATGTTGATTTACATAATGTAATGA
Organism: Sporolactobacillus sp. STSJ-5; assembly: GCF_024385605.1. Classification (GTDB taxonomy): domain Bacteria; phylum Bacillota; class Bacilli; order Bacillales; family Sporolactobacillaceae; genus Sporolactobacillus. Next base: position 160,204 of record NZ_JANFOJ010000002.1, read on the forward strand.
TTGCCATGCAGAAGGCTGATGTCATGCTTAAGACAACCGTACAGGTTCGCGATCGAGTGATCGAAGCATACCAAGAAATCATGAGAATGCAGGTTTGATTGATACTGGTATTCAAGCATCCGGCGCGAAGATGAACGGAGGAAGAAGACATGAAAGAACGATTGTCGGCATGGATTCATCGATTAAGAAATTTTTGGATCGAATTGCCGAGAAAAAACAAGATTTGGATCATTGGCGGCACTTCAGCAATCATATTTGCGATTATTGTACTGTTGCTTTTAACTAATATAAAACATTACACACCATTGTACAGCGATCTTTCAGAGAGCGAAGCAGGTCAAATTACGGATACTCTTGATAGTAAGAAGATTCCTTACAAGCTTTCGGACGGTGGAACGACGATCAGTGTTCCGAAGGATCAGGTCGATCAGCTCAAGGTTGATCTCGCTTCAGAAGGTCTTCCTAAAACGGGACAGATCGACTACTCGTTCTTTAGTCAGAATGCGGGTTTTGGAATGACAGATAAGCAATTTGACGTTGTTCAGCGCGCTGCGATGCAAACGGAACTGGCTAATTTAATATCTAATACAAAAGGTGTTAAATCCGCAAAGGTTATGATTACGCTGCCGCAAAATGATGTTTGGGTAAGTGATCAGAACAATGAAAGCAAGGCATCAGCATCAATAGTATTGAACCTTGCAACAGGGAGTCAGCTAAGTTCGGATCAGGTAAATGGGTTGTACCATCTGGTTTCGAAGAGTGTTCCTAACCTGCCTACTGATAATATCGTCATAATGGATCAATATTTCAACTATTATGATCTAAAAAATAATACATCCAGCGGATCGGTTACATCAACATACGATCAACAGCAGTCAATCATTCGCGATGTTGAAAGCAATGTACAGCGACGAGTGACACAGATGTTGACGATGATGATGGGCGAAGGCAAAGTGATGGTAAATGTTACTGCCAACGTTGATTTTACCCAGTCAAAGGAAAAACAGGATCTTGTTGAACCTGTAAATCAACAGACAATGGAAGGCCTTCAGACCAGTACGGAACACATTACGGAGACCTATACCGGTCAAGGCGCTGAAGGGCAAGCAGGAACAGGTACGAATGATGTGCCGACGTATCAAAATGGTGAGAGCGGGAATGGAAGCTATCAGAAAGTCGAAGATCGAGTAAATAATGTATTTAATAAAATACATCGTGACGTGGTCAATAGTCCTTATAAGGTTACGGATCTCGGTATTCAGGTTATGATCGAGCCTCCGACAGCCGGCAACAATAATTCTTTGTCAGCTCAGAGGATTAATGATGTCCGCTCCATCCTTAATTCGATTATAAAAACGTCTGTCTCAGATTCGCAGGGTCAGGAACTATCTAATAATCAAATCACTCAAAAGACATCGGTCACTGTTGGCCGGTTTAATGGAAAAGCTGCAACACAAACACAAAACAGTGGATTAAATTGGTTCTATGTCATCGGAGGAATTGTTCTGGCGTTAGTTGTCGGTCTTATCCTTTGGCTCGTAATGCGCCGGAGAAGAATGACTGAGGATGCAGCTGTTGATCAGACTGTTGTACAGGATATACCTCAACAGGAAGATTATGAAGCGATGTTGAACAAGGAAAATCCGGAAAAGAAGAAGTACAACGAGCTTGAAAAGATGGCAAGACAGAAACCAGATCAATTTGTCAAACTGCTTAGAAGCTGGATGGCTGAGGACAAATAAAGGAGAGTTGGCCGTTATGCCTGAACGAAAAACAAAATTAACCGGAAAACAAAAAGCGGCTATTCTGATGATTGCGCTGGGAACGGATGTCTCTGCCACTATTTTTAAGCAGTTCACGGAACAAGAAATTGAAGATATGACATTAGAAATTTCTAATGCACGAAAAATAGATGCAGACACCAAAGCACAAGTGATCGACGAATTTTTCCAGACCGCTCTTGCACAAGAATACATATCTCAAGGCGGCATCGGTTACGCAAAACAAATTTTAGAGAAGGCACTTGGTTCTGATGAGGCAAACAAGGTCATTCAAAGACTGACCTCGACACTGCAAGTCAAACCCTTTGACTTTATGCGTAAAAGTGATCCGCAGCAAATATTAAATTTTATCCAAAACGAACATCCGCAAACTATTGCGCTTGTTCTTTCTTATTTAGATCCTGACCAGGCAGGCGCAGTTTTATCTGCCTTATCTGTTGAACAGCAAGCAAATGTTGCTCGGAGAATTGCGCAAATGGATCGTACATCGCCGGAGACGATTACACAAGTTGAGCGGATTCTCGAGAAGAAGATCTCTAACTCGTCAGTAAATGAAGATTATACTCAGACAGGAGGAATTTCCTCGATTGTCAGTGTTTTAAACGGAGTTGATCGGACAACTGAACGCAATATATTGGAAAAATTGGAGACTCATGATCCGGATCTGGCAGAAGAAATTAAAAAGCGTATGTTCGTCTTTGAAGATATTGTTGTGTTAGATGATCGTGCCATTCAGCGTGTCATTCGCGAAAGTGAGAATGAGGATTTGATTCTTGCGATGCGAACAGCCAGCGACGAAGTTAAAGATTTGCTGTTTAAAAATATGTCTGAACGAATGGCTGCCAGCTTCAAAGAAGAAATGGAATATATGGGCCCAGTTAGACTGCATGATGTTGAAGAAGCGCAAACCAAAATTGTCAACACAATTCGTAAGCTTGAAGATGCTGGAGAGATTGTGATCGCTCGTGGCAAGGGGGATGACGTGATTGTCTAATTTGATCAAACAGGCTCGCTCTGAGGGAAAAGCAAAAGTCGTTCATATTTCTGCTGTCATCGATCCTCACTTAGATTCATTAAATGCCGAAATGGATCAAGACGCAATTGAAAAAACACTGAGTGAAAAGATTGATGAGACAAAGCGAGAAGCCAATCGTTTGATTAAAGAGGCAGAATCAAAGGCAGATAAAATTAGACAGCAGATTGCTCAGGATGAAGAATCAGCAAAGCGCAGCCAAGCAGAAGCGTATGAGCAGAAACTGAAAGAAGGCTACGCAGTCGGGTTCAGCAATGGAACAAAAGCGGCAAAAGAACAATTCGCTTCACTTGTGGATCAGGGCAACCAATTTGTTGATCAAGCAAAAAATTTTTTTAATGAATCCATAAAAGAAGCTCAACCTGAAATTTTGAAATTGTCAATTGCTGTTGCTGAAAAAATAATCGGTACTTCAGTGGCTCTTGATGAAGACAAATGGTTTGCTCTAGTTGCTAAAGCGGTTCGAGAAGTCCGAGAGCAAGAAACAATAAAAATAACCGTTTCCCCGAAACATTTTGATCATCTCAATCAAAATAGATGGGAATTCGATAAGATCGTGCAAGATGCAAAAGTGTACGTCTATGCTGACAGCGACTTTTCAGATGATGCATGCACGATTGAAACCTCTTTCGGAAAAATTGATGCCAGTGTTGATAGTCAGCTTCAGGTTATTAAAGAAAAACTTGCTGAATTGATGGAGGAGAAAGGCTGATGAATGTAGACCATCTGATTGACGAGCTCGCAACCATTGACAGCTATCGGCGATATGGGAAAATCAATCGGGTTGTTGGGCTGCTGATTGAATCCAAAGGGCCCTCAGCATCAGTTGGTGATGTTTGTTTAATACATATCCAGTCAGGTCGAAGAAAAATAATGGCAGAGGTTGTTGGATTCAAAGATGAAAACATTTTATTGATGCCGTATACATCGGTCGCTCAGATCGCACCTGGCTGTTTGGTAGAAGCAACGGACAAACCTCTTGAAGTAAAAGTGAATGAAGAACTCCTCGGACAGGTTTGCGACAGCTTGGGACGACCGGTCTCTGGCATGACATTCTCAAAACCGGTTGATAGTGTACCGACGAATCAAGAACCGCCTGACCCAATGACGCGGCCACGTATTACGACACCGATCGAATTGGGTATTCGATCAATCAATGGTTTGCTTACGGTTGGGAAAGGGCAGCGCGTTGGCATTTTCGCCGGGAGCGGTGTTGGGAAAAGCACGTTGATGGGGATGATTGCCAGAAACACATCAGCTGACTTGAATGTTATTGCTTTGATTGGTGAACGGGGAAGAGAGGTGCGAGAATTTCTTGAAAAGGATCTTGGACCGGAGGGTATGAAGCATTCCATTGTCATTGTTGCGACCAGTGATCAACCTGCATTAATGAGAATCAAAGGTGCCTTTGTCGCAACGGCAATTGCCGAATATTTTCGTGCAAAAGGGAAAGACGTTCTGCTCATGATGGATTCCCTGACTCGTGTTGCCATGAGCCAGCGTGAAATCGGTCTTGCAATCGGTGAACCGCCTACGACAAAAGGATATCCGCCATCGGTGTTTGCTTTGCTTCCAAAATTATTAGAACGGGCAGGTACCAATGCAAATGGAACAATTACTGCATTCTATACGGTCTTAGTTGATGGGGACGATCTTGATGAACCTATCTCTGATACAGCACGCGGTATTTTGGACGGGCATATTGTACTCGATCGTGCGCTCGCACAAAAGGGGCAATATCCGGCTGTCAATCTATTAAAAAGTGTCAGCCGTGTCATGAACGAGATCTGTTCACAAGAACATTTGCAGGCAGCACAAAAATTTCGAACGCTGCTTTCTCAGTATACTGAATCAGAAGACCTTATTAATATTGGAGCATATAAGCAGGGCAGTTCTTCAGCGATTGATGAAGCCATTCACTTTCATCAGAAGGTGCTGGACTATTTACGTCAATCAGAGAAGGTTCGTGTGACGCTCAAAGATTCAGTCAACCAATTGTTTCATGATTTCGGGCAGGAGATGAGCACCAATGGCATTTGAGTATCGCTTTGAACGTGTGATGAAGCTGGCAGAGAGTGAAAAGCAAAATCTTGAAGCTCAATATAAACGACTGTTTGACGATTTCGAACGTCTAGCTCGAAAATTAATTGAGTTAATGGACCTTAAGGAAAAAGCACAAACGGATCTTCAGAAGCAAATGAGTCAGGCGATTACAATCGATCAGATGAAGATGGGAATAACGGATGTTAACACGATGGATTCCCTTATTGATGTTACAAATAAACGATACATAAGAGCAAAAGTCAGATTAGAAGACTTTCAAACAAGATTACAGGAGAAAGCAATGGAAGTAAAAAAATATGAAAAGATGAAGGAAAAGCAGCAAATGATTTATCGGCGGTTGATGCAAAAGGCAGAAATGAAACAGATGGATGAAATTGCAAGTCAACGTACGGTAAGTCGGTGAGGAGGTACTGAAGAATGGAAGAAACGAAACATACGAGTTTTGGACTGAAATTAATAAAAGTAGTTTCAGCAATTCTAGTTCCTATCATTTTTTTATTGCTGCTTGCGGCCTTATTCTTAAAATTATCCGGCCTTAATCCAGTCGATGAAGCCAAAAATTTGATTTTTCGTAATAACAACAATGCCGTTCAGCAAACGACATCTGCGGACGCTTCACAAACTGCACAGTTAAAAACGGATAATACTGCTCAGCGATCAACCATTAAGAAATTGCAAAGTGACAAAAATAAATTGACGGATCAAATTGCAGAGCTGAAAAATCAATTAAAACAGGCGCAAAGCGAGGCAAATGCAACAAATAAACAAACAAAAAGTCAGGCGTCCTTAGCGCGTCAGGCAGTGTATGCTCAGACGTACAAGTCCATGGATCCGGCAAAAGCTGCAGCTATTTTTAATAAGCTGTCGGTCAAACAAGCCGCTGAATATATTAATCTCCTTGATGACAAAACGAAGGCTGCGATACTTGAAAATATGGACGTAACAAAAGCCGCTGCACTGACACCGTTATTAAAAGCAAACACAACCAGTACAGATTCTTCATCGTCGGCAGCAGCGACTACAAGTACGACACCATAAAAATTAGAACTCTTTGAAAGGAGGTGAAACTATGAATGCGAATGTGATCGATATCAAAGCTGAAAAATCAGAGGCATTGTCTACCGTAAAAAGAAAGAAAAAAAATTCTAAAAACGCGGAGCATTCCTTTCTTTCAATCATGCATCTTTTTCAGCAAGCCGGGATTGCTGAAATCAGTGGTAAGGCGGCTCAATCTGATTCTTCACGTGCGCAGCTTGAAAAAGATAAATCTCAATCATCTGAAACAGCTTCAGCAGCAAAAAATACGCAAAAAGATAACTTATTATTGAAATCTGTACCTGCTAAGAAAAAAAGTTTGGAGCAGAAAACAGCTGTGCATGGGTTAGCTAAGGAAAATGTGACTAAAAAATTTGGCTCCATTCACAAGAATGATGACCTTCAAGGAGTACATGTAACGAGTTCGACTCATCCGTCGGATCCGACTCATCCTTCAAGCATAAAGAGCAATGTATTATTAATACCCGAGTCTGCAGATCTAAAACAACAGCAGGTAAAGACAAACTCTATCGGTGATGCTCAGTTAAGCAAAAGTGATCAGAACCATGCGAATGCTGAACAACAAATTGTGAATCATTCCTTTGTTACAGATAAACAGCAACACAGCATGCAAGGCAACCATCAACAGAATGTTGAAACAGCTGCTTTAATTGCAACAAAACAGCATTCACAGCAACAAAACAGTCAGTTAAAAGATCATGTGAAAGATGGAAAGATTTTGAACGGTAGTCAACACGGGTCATTGAACAGTCAAAAAAAAGAATCTTCCAATGAAAATAATCAAATCTCATTGAAAAAAGTCAATGCAAATGATGAACAAGGACAGGCGGATCATTCAAGAAATCAAAGCCGATTAGAACACCATCGCGCTGCTTCAGGACAAATGAGCAAGTTAGAGCTGTGGACTGCTTTCCAGTCAGGAAAAAGTGTGGAAAACGAAAAATCTGTTCATGATCAAGTCGCGGATCATCTCAGTGAATGGCTCGGAAAATCATCGTTCAAGCTCGAAAAAAATGGCATGCAGTCCTATACAGTCACTTTGTATCCTGAACATCTTGGTAAACTGGTTATTTCTGTCAGTCGTGGTGAGCAGGGCCTGACAGCGCAATTAACTGCTGAAACGCAGAAAACGAAAGAACTGCTTGAGAGCGGTCTGGGACAGCTGAAGCATGATTGTGCCGGTCGAGGAATCAATTTGGCACAAATTGATGTAAATCGGCAGCTCTATCAAACTTCCGCTGAGAATGCCTCAAACCAAGGGCAGCAACATGACTCATCCCAGCAACATGATGATTCTCAAGGGGAAAATCAGGAACAGCATAAACAAAGAAATCATACAGACATGGAAGCGGATCAGAATGATCATTTATTTCTTGATTACATGATGGGAGGAGGGATTTGAAATGAGTACTGGTACGACAGTAAACGGGACAACAGCAACAACGAGTACCCAATCGTCAACATCGAGTGTCAATAGTGCTCTTGATAAAAATTCTTTTTTAAAGCTTTTGATTGCGCAGTTAACCAATCAAGATCCGACGTCACCTATGGATACGTCGCAATTTGTGTCACAGATGGCGGAATTCACGACACTTGAACAGACACAGAATATGAGTGATGCGATTGACAAGCTGGTAGCAACGCAATCGAATCAAGCATTATCTGAACAAGCATCGATGATTGGCAAACAAATTAGCTGGAACGAAACAACTACGGACAGCGACGGAAATCCGGTGACTGATTCATTAAGTGGAATTGTACAAGCCGTGACCTTAAAAGACGGCTCAGTTTCCTACCTGACAAGCGATGGGGATCAAGTTGATCCGGATTCGATATCGGAAATCAGCAATGTAGGAGAAGGCGTTTAAGGTGACTAAAGTAAATACTTTTACCTACAGTCCGCTTCCGCTTTCAACGTCTGTTCATACACAATCAAAAACGGATACAAAACAAAATCAAACGTTCTCGAAAAGCCTTGAAACCGAATGTGAACGATTGCCCGTAAAATTGTCAAAGCATGCGCGTGAACGGATGGATTTACGCAATATTCATATTTCAACGACTGAATGGCAGCTCATCCATTCTAAAATGCAGGAAGCAAGAAAAATGGGCATCAATGATTCACTTGTTCTGACAAAAGATGCGGCATTAGTTGTCAATACATCAAATCAGACTGTTATTACAGCAATGGGACTTGATGAAGCAAACACTCGAATTTTTTCGAACATTAACGGAACGATTGTCATTAACCAATAAGACAGCTGGACCTTTTTAAGGAGAGCTGAGACTGCCGACTGACTGAAGCAGTCAAAAAAAGGGAGGAATTCATTATGTTATTAAGATCATTAGGAACAGGTGTGACGGGGCTTAAGAATTTTCAAACGTATCTTGACGTTGTAGGCAACAATATTGCAAACGTCAGTACGACAGGATTCAAAAAAGGACGCATTAATTTTGAAGATGTGTTCAGTTCGAATCTGCAAGGGGCAACTCAAAATAAAAACGCCATCCAGGTCGGACTTGGTTCAGAGTCCAGCTCAATTGATAATATCCTGACCGGAGGGACCGTAAATTCAACGGGGAATCCATATGACCTTGCTATCAATGGTGAAGGCTATTTTCAAGTAACAGACGGCAATAATACTTACTATACAAGAGCAGGCGATTTTAAACTCAATTCTGAGGGTAATGGACTTGTCAATTCGCAAGGCATGACGCTTTCTATTACTGGCGCTGTTGACTCATTTGCAGACGTGTCTTCTTTTACCGTAAATGACTCCGGGCATATTACCGGTGTTCGAACAGATAACGGTGCCGCTGCAAACTTGGGAAATATAAATCTATATGTATTTTCGAATCCAGCCGGTTTGGAAAAAGCAGGTAATTCATTGTATCAACAAACAACAGGATCTGGTAATGCAACGCTAGTGACTGCTGATAATGGACTTGGATCATCCACAAAAATCCAGCAAAATGCTCTTGAAGGCTCTAATGTTGATTTGACGGATGAAATGACGGCTCTCATTGAAGCGCAGCGTGCGTACCAGGCTAATGCGCGCACCATAACGACTGCCGATCAAATTCTTCAAGAATTAGTGCAATTGAAACGATAAATAAATGAAGGAGATGATGCGCTGGGCTTTTTTGTGCCCGGCACATTTTGTTACGAGAATGATTCAGTTAACTCATTTTAACAACCAATCGTTTATGCTTAATCCTTTTTTAATTGAGCAAGTGGAATCACTTCCGGATACGACCATTACTTTGACCAATGGGAAGAAGCTTATTGTTAGAGAATCTCCGGAAGAAGTCAGCAGGATTATGATTCAGTTTCTTAAGCAAATTTCACTAGTGTCGGGCTTGTCTGCGGAAGAAGGTGTGCTTAAATGTTCAAAAGCCGAGGAATGAACATACTTTTTATCTTTATGGTTCTCGTGATCATCGGAACGGTTGCAGCCTTTTTCATTATGTCGAATATGAGTCATAATGGTGAGACGGAGAAAGATCCGGATATAGATGAAATTGTGAAAAATCTAACCGTTGCAACCGGTGAAATCACGACGAACATAAAAGGCGATCACTTTATTAAACTCGATTTTAACATTCAAGTTTCAAGTAAAGATACGAAAGAAGAACTTGAAAAAAGGTCTTTTCAAGTAAAAAATGCAGTCATTTATACGGTATCCGGAATGACTCCGGATGATTTGCAGGATCAGAAAGGTATAGCAAATCTAGAAGATTTGGTAAAGAAGAGAATTAATGGTTTCCTAAAGAACGGTACCGTGACACATGTATACACAACAGAAAAGATTGTGCAATAATCCTAGGCAAAGGCGGAGGTGGTGAAAAAATGGCCGATATACTTTCACAATCTGAGATAGACGCATTGCTTTCCGCACTCTCAACAGGAGAAATGAATGCAGAAGAATTAAAGGATGAAGAAAAAAAATCAAAAGTTCGCGTTTACGATTTTAAACGTGCGCTTCGCTTTTCGAAGGACCAGATTCGGAGTTTGACACGTATTCATGAAAATTATGCACGGCTGCTCACTTCCTTTTTTTCCGCACAATTGAGAACCTATGTTCAAATATCCGTTGCATCGGTTGATCAATTGCCGTATGAGGAATTTATTCGTTCAATACCGTCAGCGACAGTCTTGAATATTATCGAAGCACCACCGCTAGAAGGACACTTAATTATTGAGGTGAACCCGAACATTGCCTATGCGATGCTTGACCGGCTGCTTGGCGGCAGTGGTGAGAGCATGAACAAGATTGAGAATTTGACTGAGATTGAAACGGATTTAATGAAAGGATTGTTTGAAGGCAGTCTTCCTGCTCTAAAAGAAGCCTGGACTTCTGTCGAACATGATATTAATCCCTTTCTTGTTGAACTTGAGACGAATCCGCAATTTCTTCAGCTCGTATCACCAAACGAAACAGTTATTGTCATTTCGCTGTCAGCAATGATTGGGAAATCAAGCGGTATGATTAATCTCTGTTTGCCTCATGTGGTGTTAGAGCCGATCATTCCAAAATTATCGATGCACTATTGGATGAGCGAGAAGAAAAACGATGCGACAACTGAAGAGTACCATGCACTGAAAAAAAGTGTTGAACATTCGTATGTTAATGTGACTGCTAATCTTGGTCAATCGCAAATAACGGTAAATGAGCTATTGAACTTGAATATCGGGGACGTCATCAAATTGGATCAGCATTTGGAACAGCCGATGATTGTTGAGGTCGGCGGCCTCCCGAAGTTTACCGCCCAAGCAGGTAAACGCGAGAAGCGAATTGCTGTCCAAATAATAAAAAAATTAACAGAGGAGGATGACGTCGATGAGTGACGGACAACTTTCACAAGAAGAAATTGATGCCCTTCTTGGAAAACAAGCGGAATCAAATTCAGGATCATCCGTAGATGGTCAGCCAGAACAACAAAATGGAAAAATAGAAGATGATATGTCCGATTTAGATGAAGATGTACTTGGTGAGATTGGAAACATCTCATTTGGCAGCGCAGCAACGGCATTATCCACTATTTTAAATAAGAAAGTCGAAATTACGACACCAGAAGTACATTTAGTTAATCGAAATAACCTTTCGGAGGAGTTTCCGGTCCCTCATGTTTCTGTTCTTGTTAATTATACGGAAGGTTTTCAAGGTTCATGCATGCTTGTCATTAAAACACATGACGCAAGCGTTATTGCTAATTTAATGATGGGTGGAGATGGAACCAATATCACTGATCAAATCAGTGATATGGAAATGAGTGCGGTGCAGGAAGCAATGAATCAGATGATGGGCTCATCATCGACTGCAATGTCGACTGTTTTTAATCGTCGGATCGATATATCGCCACCAAAGCTGACTCTTATGGATGTGAAAGCAAAGCAGGGGATTGACTATCTTCCAAAAGATGAGACTATGTTTGAAATTTCATTTCAGTTGAAAATCGGCGATCTAGTTGACTCACACATTATGCAGTTGATTCCGATAAACTTTGGTAAACAGCTTGTGAATTTGTTAGTTGCAGAGACCGGTGGGCAGAATACATCGGAGTCATCGGAAACAGCAGTGCAGGAACAAAAAACAAGCGGAACGCAGAACACTTTGCATGGTACGGCACATGATGAAGCGGCCGCAACAATGACCCCGGAAGCTGCGGCTTACCAAAATGTTAATGAGCATGCAGTACCTAAAGAAGATGTTCGGCCTGTACAGTTTTCTGATTTTGAAGAGCAAGCTCCTTCCCAGGATCAAGTAATGCCGAGAAACATGAATTTGCTTATGGACATACCACTTGATGTCAGTGTTGAACTCGGACACACAAAAAAAACGATTAAAGAGGTATTGGAGCTTGGCCCGGGATCAATCATTGAACTGGATAAACTCGCGGGTGAAGCTATTGATATTCTGGTTAATCAAAAATATATCGCAAAAGGCGAAGTTGTTGTTGTTGATGAGAACTTCGGCATTCGTATTACGGAGATTCTTGATCAAAGTGATCGCTTGAAAAATCTATGAATCTCTATTTACAAGAGTTGATTGGTTTTTCTCCTGATAGTTTCGCTTTTATGCACTGTCAGATATACTATATTTCATATGAATGTAACTGGAGGGATTGACGTGGCAGGACGCATACTTGTTGTTGATGATGCTGCTTTTATGAGAATGATGTTGAAAGATATCTTGACAAAGAATGGTTATGAGGTTTGCGGTGAAGGCGCAAACGGTAACGAAGCGGTAGCAAAATATGAGGAATATAAACCTGATTTAGTAACACTTGACATAACGATGCCTGAAATGGACGGAATTAATGCATTGAAGAAAATTAAGAGTGTTGATCCCAATTGCAAAGTGATTATGTGCTCCGCCATGGGACAACAGTCCATGGTCATTGATGCAATTCAGGCCGGGGCAAAGGATTTTATTGTGAAACCATTTCAACCGGATCGTGTTATCGAGGCAATAAAGAAAGCGATTGGATGAGTATCTGTGAAGAAGTCTCATTGGTATAAAATAATTATTACGCTCTTTATTCTATTATTTTTCTGCATCGGTCATAGTTCCATTTCTTATGCGGATTCCGGGAATGGTACCGTTAAGGATTGGATTGAAAACGGACAGAAAGAACAAAAAACATCGACGAAAAGCGGCAGCACACAAAAAACAAAATCAGTGAATGATACCGGTACGAATTTATTCGTTACTTTTATTAAATTGTTTTTCGCTTTATTGATTGTGTTAGCACTGATTTATTTGCTGTATCATTTCGTCGCGAAGCGTTCAGGAAGATTTGCTCAAGTTACAGCTCTGAAAAACATGGGCGGCGTCTCACTAGGCACAAACCGCTCCCTGCAATTGATTCGTGTCGGAGATGAGGTCCTTGTAGTCGGTGTTGGCGAAACCGTTCAACTGCTCAAAGAAATTAATGACCCACAAGTCATTGAAGCACTGACACAGAAAAAGGACGCTCCTGATCCTCTTGAAGAAAATGTGATGAAAGCCTTAAAATGGACGACGGATCACACGCTTCGCCGTCCAGTAGAGAGGTCAGAAAAAAAAGGAGAATCGACTGCCAGCGACGAGGATCTTCATCAGCAGCTGGTTTCGGTAAATGAAGAACGTTCAAAGAAATTAAGCGCTCTGATTCGGGAGGTCGTGAAAAAATGAACAGCATACCCGGTATATCCGCCGATTTTTTCACGAATCAGCCTCAGGATGTTGCAACAACCTTACAGTTGCTGCTTGTCTTGACCGTGCTCTCGCTTGCTCCGGCTATTTTAGTACTGATGACATGTTTTACACGGATCATCATTGTCCTTTCATTCGTCAGGACGTCGCTTTCAACTCAGCAGATGCCGCCGAATCAGGTTTTAGTTGGTCTTGCATTGTTTCTTACATTTTTTGTTATGGCTCCTGTTTATGGACAAATCAATACGGACGCTGTACAGCCCTATATGAAGAAAGAAATCACGCAGCAACAGGCATTGACAAGAGCTCAAATTCCTATAAAGGAATTCATGGCAAAAGAAACGCGAGAAAAGGATTTGCAGCTGTTCCTTGATTATGGGAAGTACAAGCAGCCGAAAAAGGTAAGCGCCATTCCGCTTACTGCATTGGTTCCTGCTTTTACAATCAGTGAATTGAAAACGGCTTTCCAAATGGGGTTCATGATTTTTATTCCTTTTCTGGTCATTGATATGGTAGTGGCAAGTATTTTGATGGCAATGGGCATGATGATGCTCCCGCCGGTCATGATTTCGCTGCCCTTTAAAATTCTGCTCTTTATCATGGTGGACGGCTGGTATCTGATCGTCGAATCATTGCTTAAGAGTTTCTAAGAAAGGTGAGGCACGATGAGTTCTGAAATGATCCTTTCTATTGCCGATCAGAGCGTCATGGCGATTTTAATGATCGGTGGTCCGATTCTCATTCTTTCACTCGTGGTTGGCTTGATTGTCAGCATTTTTCAAGCGGCAACTCAAATTCAAGAGCAGACACTGGCATTTATTCCTAAAATTGTCTCAGTTCTGTTCGGCCTAATCTTGTTCGGGCCATGGATGCTTTCGAAAATGCTCGCATTCGCTCAAAATATTTTTGCAAATCTACCGAACTTCATTCGATAGAAAAGGAATTGAGAAATCTTGTCATTAGTTAATGCGATCCCACTATTTTTATTAATCTTAGCGCGAATGACAAGTTTTATTGTCACGATGCCTATTTTTTCATATCGGACGATTCCTGCGCCGGTGAAAATCGGACTTGCAGCGGTACTTGCACTGCTCGTCGATGTGACCCTGCTTAATGGCCAGTCTGTTCCGCTTGATGGGCGTTTCATTTTGCTTTTGTTGAAAGAAGTGTTAGTCGGATTAACGATGGGATTTGTTGCCGGGATCATTACCTATGCAGTACAGCTCGCCGGTGCATTTATTGATATGCAGATTGGATTTGCGATTGCAAATGTCATCAGCCCGGAGAGCGGTGTACCTACACCTCTGACCGGTCAGTTCCTTTATGTTTTGCAGCTGCTTTTCTTTCTTGGCGTTAATGCACATCATATGCTGATTAACGGTGTTCTTTACAGCTTTCAATTGATTCCGGTGAATGAGCTTGGTGTTGCGTTTGGCAGCGGCTCAACGGCTGAATTCGTTTCCCGTGTTACAGCACAAATGTTTCTGATCTCAGCACAGCTCGCAATACCTATTGTCGGATGCCTTTTTCTTGTGGATGTAGCCGTCGGACTGGTTGCACGGACTGTACCGCAAATTAATGTTTTCGTTGTCGGACTGCCGCTTAAATTGCTGGTTGGATTTGCCGTGATGCTGGTTGTTTTTCCGGCACTGATCGGGCTGTTTCAAATTATTTTTGAATCGATGACATCAATATTTAGTGATTTTATGCGCCTTTTAGGGAGTTAGAAGGATGATGAAACTGCGCTATTCGGTAGACCTGCAGTATTTTGCTGGTGAGAAAACTGAAAAAGCAACGCCGCATAAACGTGAAGAGGGCAGAAAAAAAGGACAAGTTTTTAAAAGCGCTGATTTGTGTACGGCAGTTAGTCTGCTTGCCTTTTTCTTATACTTTCGATTTGCCGGCGGTGGAGTCATTGAGCAGCTCGCAAAAATGATGGGGCAATTCTTTAATGTAAACTTGGGTATGTCCGTAACTGAGCAGAATTTACACAAGATGTTCACTGATCTTTCAATCCAGGTATTGAAACTGCTTTTGCCAATTCTGATCATTGCGTTGGTTGTCGGTGCGGCATCACAAATTTTTCAAGTGGGCTTCCTTTTTCTTCCCGAGTCATTAATGTTTAAAGGTGAACGGATCAGCCTGCTCAAGGGACTCAAAAGAACTTATTCACTTCGTGCGATTGTTGAATTACTTAAGTCAATGCTTAAGATTGTTTTCGTCGGTATAATCGCATTTGCTATTCTGTGGATGAATCGTCAATCAATAGTCCAATCGGTCAGTCAGCCGCTTCTGGAGAGTGTCCGTTCCTTGTCGCAAATCATGTTGAACATGGGAATTGCTGTTTCAATAGCGCTGATTGCATTGTCGCTGCTCGATTATCTCTATCAGAAATATGATTATGAGAAAAACATGCGTATGTCCAAACAAGATATTAAGGACGAATTCAAAACTATTGAAGGAAACCCGCAAATAAAATCAAAGATTAAGGAACGGCAAAGGCAGATGGCACTCAACCGTATGATGCAGGAAGTGCCGAACGCGGATGTTATTATTACAAATCCAACACACTTCGCCGTTGCACTGCAGTATGACGCAGAAGAAATGACTGCGCCGAAAGTGATCGCAAAAGGAGCGGATCTTATCGCTTTGCGGATCAAGGAAATAGCCAAAGAGAATCAAATTGTTATTGTTGAAAAAAAGCCGCTTGCACGGGCACTTTATCATCATCTTGAGATAGGCGACAGCATACCTGAAGAATTCTTCAAAGCGGTTGCTGAGATCCTTGCCTATGTATACCGTTTAAAAGGCAAAGCCTGATCGGAAAGGAGGAAAAACGATGAAAACGAGAGATTATATTGTGATGATCGGTGTCGTGTTAATCGTGATGATGCTGATCATTCCATTACCGTCATCTTTATTGAGTTTCTTAATTATCATAAATATTTCCCTTGCACTTGTTGTTCTTCTTGTCACACTTAATGTAACGGAATCTCTCGATTTCTCGGTGTTTCCTTCACTATTATTGATTATGACTTTGTTCCGGATCGCCCTTAACGTGTCAACGACTCGCTTAATCCTTACTGAGGGTGATGCCGGCCGTGTTATCGAAGCGTTCGGGCAATTTGTTGTAGAGGGAAACATCATTGTCGGCCTCGTCGTTTTCTTGATTCTTATTATTGTCCAATTCATCGTCATTACAAAAGGTGCCGAACGTGTGGCAGAAGTAGCCGCCCGTTTTACATTGGACGCAATGCCTGGAAAACAGATGAGCATTGATGCTGACATGAACGCGGGACTGATTAACGATCAGGAAGCCAAGCGCCGTCGAGAAAAGATTACACGTGAAGCCGATTTCTACGGGGCGATGGACGGAGCCAGTAAATTCGTCAAGGGCGATGCAATTGCCAGTATGATCATTGTGGCCATTAACCTGATTGTCGGTATGATCATTGGTGTCATGCAGCAAGGGATGAGTCTCGCTGATGCGGCGCAAAATTTCAGCTTATTGTCGGTTGGTGATGGAATCGTCAGCCAAATCCCTGCTCTTCTGATTTCGACGGCCACTGGTATTATTGTGACACGTTCGTCTTCTGAGAACAATATGGGAAAAGAAGTGTCAGACCAGCTGATGGCCTACCCGATCATGCTGATTATTGCTGGTTGCGTGATTTTCATTCTTGGTTTGACTCCAATTGGTCTGTTGTCCACGCTTCCAATCGCGTTAATTCTTGTCATCTCAGGTCTACTTATTCGCAGACGCAGGGTCAATGTCGAGCAGGACGCGACTGCTGAAGAAGACAAGAAAGCTGAAGAAACATTTAAAAGTCAAGAAAATGTGATGAATCTTTTACATATGGATCCTGTCGAATTCGAGTTTGGCTATGCACTTGTGCCCCTTGCCGATAGTTCACAGGGCGGGGATTTGCTTGATCGAATCGTCATGATCAGACGTCAATTAGCGCTGGAGCTTGGGTTCGTGCTGCCGGTTGTTCGAATTCGTGATAATATACAGCTTGAACCAAGCAGCTACCGAATTAAAATTAACGGCAGTGAGGTTGCAAAAGGCGAATTGCTTCCTGATCACTATCTTGCAATGAGTCCGGGAATTGAAGATGAGTCGATCAAGGGTATTGAGACCCTCGAGCCTGCCTTTGGGCTTAAAGCACTTTGGATTGATGAGCAAACGAAGGAACAGGCGGAGCTGTCAGGTTATACTGTAGTTGATCCTCCATCTGTTGTATCTACTCATTTAACTGAAGTTATGAGAAAGCATGCTTATGAACTCGTTGGTCGGCAAGAGACGCAGCAGCTCGTTGATCATTTGAAAGAGCAATACCCAGCTTTAGTTGATGCCGTGATTCCTGATCCTTTATCGGTTGGTGATGTACAGAAGGTCTTAGTTAATTTATTGAAGGAAAATTTGTCAATTCGAAACTTGCCGATTATCTTTGAGACGCTGGCGGATTACGGACAGATGACTAAAGAGACAGGACTGTTGACAGAATATGTACGGCAGTCCCTGTCACGACAAATTACGGAACAGTTCACTAGTCAAGGAGAAACATTAAAGGTACTGACACTCAGTCCTGATCTTGAACGAAAAGTGTCTGATTCTGTACAGAAGACGGAGCATGGAAATTTTCTTGCATTAGATGGATCGACAACGTCACAATTACTGAAGAACTTGTCTGCCTCCATTGAAAAATGGGCGGATTTGGAAAGTGATCCGGTTATACTCTGTTCACCAGCCGTACGTATGTATGTCCATCAATTAACCGAACGATATTTTCCAAATGTTCGAGTCCTATCTTACAACGAACTAGAGACGAATGTTGAAGTTCAAAGTATTGGGGTGCTGAGCGCAGCATGAAAATGAAAAAGATTATTGCACCGACCATGGCACAAGCAATTGAAAAAGTAAAACAAGAATTGGGCAGCGATGCAGTTATTTTCCACACAAAAAAGGTGACCACAGGAAAGTTTTTCAATTTGTTCAAAAAGGAAAACGTTGAAGTGTTGGCTGCCAGTGATTCAGAAATGGATGTGCCGATTAATAAACCAAGAAAAATAACCGATGTAAGAGATAAGGAAGTTATGTCTCATCATCGTTCAGCAGCAGATAGCGGAATGCCATTTAGACGCGTAAGTGAAAAAGTGGACCGACTTTTTACTGCACCTGATTTAATTGAAGAACTGCGCGGCAAACTTTTAGATCAAGGAGTAATTAGCAGTGATCTAGATGCATTAACTCAGGTGTTGATCAAAAAATGGTATCAGAGTGACGAGCGTATGACTCGAGAAGAAATGATCCAAGTAATAAAGGGCCGATTGGTTCAAAATCTTGATCCCACCCGCTTTCAAACATCTGTACTTAGTAATCGCTATATTATGCTCGTCGGGCCAACCGGTGTTGGCAAGACGACAACCTTGGCGAAACTTGCCAGTCGTGCAGTTTTGGACGAGGGGAAAAAAATAGCTTTTATAACTACGGATACGTACAGAATTGCAGCTATTGATCAATTAAAGATGTATGCAAATATTCTCGGCGCACCAATTGAAATTGCATACACAGATCATGATTTTCATGAGTTGATGCAAAAATTAGCCCACTATGATCAGGTTTTTATTGACACTGCAGGGCGCAACTTTAAAAATGGCGCCTATATAAACGATTTGATCCGCTTGATTCAAGATGAGTCTCAAATTGGCATGTTTTTAGTCCTCTCGGCGACTATGAAACTTGAGGATATGAATATGGTCATTCAACAGCTTGATCCATTACATCTTTCACAGTTAATTCTCTCTAAAATGGACGAGACTTTATCTTATGGTGCGATAATCAGCATGCTCTTGAAGCATCGGCAGTTAAACGTTTCATACATAACAAACGGACAAGATGTACCTGATGATTTAAGTAATCCGAATCTTCGAGAATTGATTAATCTATTATTGGGTGATTCAAATGATAAATGATCAGGCAGAGAAATTAAGAATGCGCATTTCCCAAGAAAAAGATACAATTCAGACCGCGCCAATCATTGGTATTGCCAGTGGTAAAGGCGGAGTTGGAAAGTCTGTTTTTTGTGTCAATTTTGCTTTAGCACTTGGAGAATTGGGCAAAAAAGTTTTGATTATTGATCTGGATATTGGAATGGGAAATATTGAACAAATAATAGGCAGAAATGCAAATACTAATATTGTGGACGCGATAAAAAGCGAATGGCCATTCCAGCAGGTTCAGGTGGGTGTAACCCCAAATTTTTCATTCATCGCTGGCGGTTCTGGACTTTCCAACTTGTTTCATATGAATCAAAATTATTTAACTTTCTTTGTTGAACAACTTGAATTAGTGAAACGCCAATTTGACTTTATTCTTTTCGATTTTGGAGCGGGTGCGTCTGAGGATATGCTTCATTTTATGCTCGCAGTAAATCGCTTGATTCTCATTACAACGCCTGAACCACCGGCAATGGCAGACAGCTACTCATTAATGAAAATGGTGTACGGCTTGAAGAAAGACTTGGAGATCTCATGTGTTGTCAATCAAATTTTTAATCGCAGAGAAGGCATGGATTCGTGGCAGCGGCTGTCATCAGTCGCTGAGCGGTTCTTAGGTAATTCGCCGACATGGCTTGCTTCTTTGCCAAAAGACCATAATCTTTTGATGTCCGTACGAGAACAAGTTCCGTGCATGCTCAGCAGGCCGCGTGCCCACTACTGTGTTAACATGAGGCTGCTTGCTCGGTCCTTTCTTGTTCAGTGCATTGGGCAGGCGGAGCATAAAAAAACGGGATCATTTACGGATAAAGTCAGAACTTATTTTGGGTTGCTAAGGAGGAACGAGCGATGAATCAGATTAAGGTGCTCGTTGTTGATGATTCTGCATTTATGAGGCAAACGATTAAAGCAATGATTGAAGAAGACCCTATGTTGCAAGTGGTGGCGACGGCAAGGGACGGCAAGGACGCTCTTGAAAAATTGTTTCATTATCATCCTGATGTGATCACCCTTGATATTATCTTGCCAGGAGACAAGGATGGGCTTGGGGTTTTAAATGATATTATGGGGCTGCAGCCTACACCGACAATTATGGTCAGCGGAGCTTCAGATGAAAATGCAAATTATGTTATTGAAGCAATGAGCAGAGGCGCTTTCGACTTTATATTTAAGCCATCTGGGAAGCTTTCTGATATGGAACATATTGAGCATGAACTGCAGGCCAAAATCAGACAGGCGGCAGTATCAAGGATTAGAGTGGGAGAACCTGTACGGATTAGTGAAAAGAAGGACGTATTAGAGATATCTCGAAAACGTTCGTTGAGCAACTCAATAAAAAGCTCTCCCATTGTACTCATTGGTACTTCTACCGGCGGACCAAAGGCATTACAGTCTGTTGTGCCTAGACTGAACAGCAACTTGCCGGCGCCAATACTTATTGTGCAGCATATGCCGCCTCGATTTACAAAATCGCTTGCTGATCGGCTCAATCGAATGTCACCTCTTTCTGTAACTGAGGCTGCAGAAGGAGAACTGCTTGAAAATGGGCATGCATACGTTGCACCCGGCGGTTTGCATTTGCTGATTGAAGAAGACGAACAAAAACGCCTTAAAGTGCGTCTGTCCGATTCACCGCCTGTAAATGGTGTGCGTCCATCTATAGATGTTACACTGCAATCACTTGCAGCATTGCATGGTTATTCCTATGTTGTCTCGATACTGACTGGAATGGGTAAAGACGGTGCTAAAGGAATTACCGAACTATGTGCCGCGGGAAATGATGTGCACGCCATCGCTGAGTCCGAAGAGACATGTACAGTGTTTGGCATGCCAAAAGCAATGATTGAGACAGGACAGGTAAATGAAATTCAGCCTTTATACCATATTTCCGAAGCGATCTGCAGTCAATTCGGATTACAGGGAGATGAATAATCATGGATATGAGTCAATATTTAGGCGTGTTTCTTGACGAGGCAAGAGAACATTTGCAAAACTTGAATGATAAACTGATGACACTGGAGCAGAATGCGGACGATCCTGAACTGATTAATAGTATTTTCAGATCTGCACATACATTAAAAGGCAGCTCCGGACAAATGGGCTTTCAAAACATGATGGAACTGACGCACATCATGGAAAATGTATTCGATGCACTTCGTCATCAAAGTATTCGTGTCAATTCAGAGATGATCGATGTTCTTTTTGAAGGAATGGATCATCTTGAAGCAATGGCCGACTCAATTGAGCAGAGCGGCAGTGATGCATGTGATGTAGCCGCTACCGTACAGAAGCTTCAAGCCATCACTTCGGGTGGACAGACCAATTCGAAACAAGCAGAAAAGAAAACGGAAACGAGTAGTTCCAATGCATCCATTCATGGAGAAACTATAAATCTAACGGATTATGAAAAAGAAGTTATTTCTCAAGTCCAGGAACAAAAAATGCAAGTGTTTGAAACAGTTGTCGTGCTAAATAAAGATTGCGTGCTCAAAGCGGCAAGAGCGTTAATGATCTCCAATGCTATAGAAGAGATTGGGACAATCATCGGCACACGTCCTTCAACAGAAGAAATTGAGAAAGAAGCATTTGATCAGCAACTGGGCTTTCTAATTGCAACGGATACTGAAGAACAGCAAGTTCTGGAAAAAATAAATGGAGTTTCAGAAATTGCAAAAGTTACAGTAACCCCTATAACTACTGTAGAAGAAAAGCAGCCAGTTGAACAGAGTCCGCTGGCACAGGAGATTGGTTCGAAGAAACAGGAAAAACAAGCAAAGGCTCCTAATAAATCGGCGAGTGCTCATCAGCCGGTTGCCGTAGCTAAAACGATTCGTGTAAATCTTGATCGAATTGACCAGTTGTTGAATCTATTTGAAGAATTAATTATTGATCGCGGACGGCTTGAAAAAATAGCTTCCGAAATTGATAGTGGAGATCTTAAAGACACGGTTGGTACAATTAAACGCGTGTCAAATCAGCTTCAGGAAACCATTCTCAATTTGCGTATGGAGCCGATTGAACAAGTATTCAACAGGTTTCCAAGAATGGTTCGCAGTCTGTCTAAGGAACTGAATAAGAATGTAAACTTTGTCATAAAAGGCGCTGAAACTGAACTGGACCGCACAGTAATCGAAGAATTAGGCGACCCACTCATGCATATGATTCGAAATTCAATGGATCATGGCATTGAAACACCGGAAATTAGGATAGAAAAAGGAAAAGACCCTCAAGGAACGCTGTCGCTCAGTGCTTTCTATAGCGGAAATCATGTTTTTGTAGAAATTGAGGACGACGGTGCAGGGATTAATCGAGAAAAAGTACTTTCTAAAGCGATTGAGAAAAATGTCGTCACGAAAGAAGCTGCGAAAAAATTGACTGACAAAGATGTATATCATTTACTTTTCGCTTCCGGCTTCAGTACTGCGGACAAAATTTCAGACATTTCAGGTCGAGGTGTTGGTCTCGATGTAGTTGAAAGCAAGATCCACTCATTAAGCGGCACCGTTGAAGTAGATTCTGCACCCGGAATTGGATCAAAATTCACGGTGAAATTACCATTGACTTTATCGATTATAAATGCACTGCTTGTGCAATGCCATGAAGAAATTTATGCAATTCCTATCTCATCGATTGCTGAAACAGCACTAAAACGAAATATTGAGATGCTGACAATCCATGATCAGGACGTTATGGAATACCATGAACAAATTGTACCGATTGTTAATCTTGATGAGTATTTATCAATTCGCTCTGAAGTTAAAGAGGGCAGTCAAGAGGACAACCAGAGAGGTTCATCTGTAGTAATGGTTCATCATGGCAATAAGCATGTTGCCTTGACTGCAGACAAATTACTTGGCTATCAGGATATTGTCGTGAAACCGCTTGGCAAGTATCTGAAAAATGTGTCGGGTTTTTCAGGCGCAACGATACTCGGCGACGGCAAGGTTGCCTTGATTATTGATTGCCAGGCAATCATCGCAAAACAGAAGAAAAAGTACTTGAAAGAACAAGCTTGAGGAGGGTGTCACATGGCAGATCAGGATGAAATCATGAAGGTAATACTGTTTGAAATGAATGCTGAAACGTACGGAGTACCGGTAGAACAAGTATTGTCCATTGAAAAAGTAGATACCATTACACGTCTTCCAAATGCAGCTTCATTCATTGAAGGTGTGATGAATTTGCGCGGATTAATCATACCCATTGTTGACGTTCGCCGGCGCTTTCAAATGGGTGAATCTGAAGTAACAAAAGAAAGCCGAATCATCGTTGTTGACGTAGAGGAAATGAAAGTCGGGTTGCTTGTTGATACTTCTAAAGAGGTCTTAGATATTGAAAAAGGTAAGATTGAAAAGGCACCGGAAATTATCGGCGGACCGTCTGCGACCTATTTAAATGGCGTCGCTCAAATTGGAGAAAACAAATTGCTGCTCCTCCTGAATCTTGATCAAGTGCTTAATCGAGATGACGTTGCAGCTCTGCAGAAAATAGAGGGCTGATTCATGCACAACTTAAATGAATTGCGAACCCCGCATCTTGATTTGCTTAAGGAATCAGGGAACATCGGTGCTGCACATGCTGCTTCATCTTTGTCCGTTCTATTAAATAAACCGATTGACATGAGAATCCCGTCTGTTCACGTGATGCCCATTGCCGATTTAATTGATAACGACGCTGAAAAACATGTCGCTGCCTCTTACATTCAAGTGGATGGCGGATTTAGGGGCTTTTTCTTCATGATGTTTGCTGTTGATCAGGCGAATATGCTGATAGAAGAACTTGTTCCTGGCAGCAATGTACTTGACGATGCCATGGGCAAATCAGCGTTTTGCGAAATCAGCAACATTCTTTGCGGCTCCTACTTGTCAGCGTTGGCATCTTTTCTCAACATTCCTCTTACCCAGTCACCGCCGGTTTATGCAGTGGATATGGCGGGAGCAATTCTGAGTGAGGGCTTAGTTGAATTATCACTATATGATGAATCTGCACTGCTTATTGATGCTGTTCTCTTTGATCGACAGAGAGGAAGCAGACTGAATGGCGAATTCTTATTTCTGCCCTTTCCTGATTCTTTGGATGCGATTTTTGACATCGCAGAAGGGAAGTATTCCAAGTGATCCACGTCGGTCTGTCTGAGATTAAATTTGCCGAATGCCCGGAGACACTGAAAACACTTGGCCTTGGGTCATGTGTTGGCGTCGTGATTTACCATGATCAGAAACAAGTTGCCGGAATGGCCCATGTTATGCTGCCTGATTCATCGCTCGCTCGAACAACGACGTATCCACTTGGAAAATATGCGGACACTGCTGTCCCTGCATTACTAAAAAAGATGACGGAGTATTATGATTGCCCAATTTCTCAGTTGAAAGCAAAAATTGCCGGTGGTGCAGAGATGTTTAAAACGACGAAATTGCTTTCGATGGGGAGTATTGGAAGCAGAAATGTTGAAGCAGTTAGGAATCAACTCTCTGCGCATCATATTCCGGTAGTTGCAGAAGAAACAGGTGCTGATTATGGACGAACTGTTGAGTTTTTGACGGAAACCTGTAACTTGACGATTCATGCTATATTTAAGGGGAAACGTATCATTTAAGTAAACAAAGGAGGGAAGACAATTGGGAAAGCCCGAAACCATGGAATCAAAGTATTGGGACCGCTGGATTCAGTCCCATGATGCAGAGGCCGCAAATTGTCTTCTTGAACTCTATATGCCCCTTGTTAATTACCACGTACAGCGGATCGGGTCCGGATTGCCGCGAAATATCGACCGTGGCGAACTTCAAAGTTTCGGTTTGCTTGGACTTTACGATGCCCTGGAAAAATTTGATCGTCAGAGAGACTTAAAATTTGATACATACGCATCGTTTCGAATTCGTGGAGCAATTTTAGATGGATTGCGCAAAGAAGATTGGATGCCGCGATCAACACGTGAGAAAAGCAAAAGAATTGAAAAGGCAGCGGAGCAAATTGAACAAGCCAAAATGCGATCTGCAAAACTTGAAGAGGTAGCTGATGTTTGTGGCCTGTCTCCAGAAGAAGTGTCGCAGGTCTTATCCGAGAGCTTGCTGTCCAATCTAATTTCACTTGATGACAGCTCCTCAGGAAAAGGAGGCGAAGGTTCGTCGTCTTCTATTGAAGATAATCATGCGGTGCTTCCGGAAAAACGTTTGGTAGATCAGGAGGACCGGGCACAGCTTGCAAAAGAAATTGACAAACTCAGTGAGAAAGAACGGTTAGTTGTTTCTCTCTTTTATTTTGAAGAACTTACGCTAACTGAAATTGGGCAGATTTTAAATCTATCGACTTCACGTATCTCACAAATTCATAGTAAAGCGCTTTTCAAACTGCGCCAATATCTTAGTGCAAATGAAATGAAAACTACATAAATAATGTGAGGTGAATGCATTGACAGCTTTTTGGGTAACACTTAATTTTGTTTTACTGCTTTTAGCTCTATATCTCATTTTGCATCTCTATCAAAGAATCAGAATTCTGCAGCAAGACCTGTCGTCGCAAAACATTGAAGAAGCCAAAAAAACCTTTGCCGAGCACATTGAGGCAGTTCGCGTGGAAAATGAGCAATTTCTTTCAGAAGTAAGGGCACTGCTAACGAAACATGCTGCTGAACAAGCAAGCGTATCTAAAACTAAGCGTACAAGAAAAACAAATTCAAGAGCGAAAACAGCTGCGTCGAAACAGAAAGAATCTGATACAGAAGGATCAGATCAATCTTTTGCCAAAACGCTAAATAATGCTGAATTGGTGCAATCCATGAGGGAATCAACGAGCAAAAAAACAGACCCATCTGTTAATCTTGAGCAAAGTAACGAAGGATGGATGCCCCCGATCGAGGATATTAAGGACCAAGTAGAAGAATCTCCGTATCTGAAAGCAATGAAATTAAAAAATAAAGGCTATTCAAATACGGAAATTGCTAAAGAAATGAATCGTGGAACCGGCGAGATCGAACTGCTGCTTAAATTGCAAGGAAAAGTTCAATCCTAATCTTGCTATGTTGTTTAGAGTATGGTATAGTTACGTTTGGTGTCAATCACACACGTCTGTTGATTTATGCGCGGGTGCTGAAGCGATTCAGCCGCACACGAAAATGATGCAGACGGAGGAATAAAACCATATTAGGAGGAATTTTTTTCATGTCAGTTATTTCAATGAAACAATTACTTGAATCCGGTGTGCATTTCGGTCATCAGACACGCCGCTGGAACCCGAAAATGAAGCCGTATATTTTTACGGAAAGAAACGGTATCTACATCATTGACTTGCAGAAAACGGTTAAGAAAGTTGAAGAAGCCTATAATTTCGTTAGAGATATTGCTGCTGACGGAGGAAAGATTCTGTTCGTCGGCACAAAAAAACAAGCTCAGGATTCTGTTAAGGCTGAAGCGGAACGTTCAGGTCAATTCTTTGTAAATCAACGCTGGTTAGGCGGAACACTTACTAACTTTGAAACGATTCGCAAGAGAATCAGACGTCTGAAAGATATTGAAAAAATGGAAGCAGACGGCACTTTTGATGTGCTGCCAAAGAAAGAAGTCGTTGGATTAAAGAAAGAATGGGCTCGTCTTGAAAAATTCTTGGGCGGTATCAAGAATATGGAGAGTATTCCGCAGGCACTGTTTGTCATTGATCCGCGCAAAGAGCGCATTGCGATTGCTGAAGCACATAAATTGAATATTCCGATCATCGCAATTGTTGATACAAACTGCGATCCAGATGAAATCGACGTTATCATCCCAGGAAATGATGACGCGATCCGTGCTGTGAAACTGCTGACCGGTAAGATGGCAGACGCAGTTTTGGAAGCAAACCAAGGCGAAGAAACAGAAGAAGCCGCTGCTCAACCAGTGCCGGCTGAAGCTGCTGCTGAGGAACCTGTTAAAGCAGAATAATTAAAGTTAAAGCATTTAGTGGGGTGATAAGGGGCTAGCCCTTTATCACTCTTTTCACGAAAACTTAGGGAAGACAAAAAAGGAGGACTCTCATTGGCTGCAATTAGTGCAAAACAAGTAAAAGAATTACGTGAACTGACAGGCGCAGGAATTATGGATTGCAAACGTGCGCTTGCTGATGCAGAAGGCGACATTAAGAAAGCGATCGATGTGCTTCGCGAAAAAGGCATGGCTAAGGCTGCAAAGAAATCCGGACGTATCGCTGCTGAAGGCTTGGCAGAAATCAAAATAGACGGCAATAAAGCCGTTGCTCTTGAAGTGAACTCTGAAACGGACTTTGTTGCGAAAAACGCAGAGTTTAAGGCACTTATTGATGTGCTTGCTCAGCATCTGCTTGACAATGAACCTGCTACTGTAGAAGAGGCACTTACTCAGAAGACGGCAGCAGGTGAAACGGTAGCCGATACGATTACGGCTGCGATTTCTAAAATTGGTGAAAAAATTTCTTTGCGCCGCTTTTCAATTGTGGAAAAGACTGATGCTGAAGTATTCGGCTCCTATCTGCATATGGGCGGACGCATCGCGGCCTTGACAAAGGTTGCAGGCGCTGATGAAGCCGTTGCAAAAGACATCGCCATGCATGTGGCAGCCATTCGCCCACAATATCTTAAGGAAGATGAAATTCCTGCTGATGTTGTTGCCCATGAAAAAGAAGTGCTGACACAAGAAGCGCTTGGCGAAGGAAAACCGGCAAATATCGTGGAAAAAATGGTTGTCGGCAGAATCAAAAAATTCTTCAAGGAAATTTGCCTTGTTGATCAACCGTTTGTTAAAGACGGTGACGTCACTGTTAAGGAATATCTGAAGAGCAAAAATGCCGACGTCCTTGCCTTTGTACGTTATGAAGTAGGCGAAGGAATCGAGAAAAAAGAAGATAACTTTGTTGATGAAGTAAAAGCACAAATGAAACAATAATTGCGCCTGTAAGGTGACTGTTGAACGACGATATCTATAGCAACCGTCAAATAACCGTTTTGCGGTTTTCAACACCCGATGAAACAGAGCAAGGGATTACAATGGGGCACGGGTTACGTGCCCCTTTTTTTAAAATTATCCAATGAGAGGTGCAATGAAGATGCCGGAAAAGGCGAGATATAAGCGGGTCATTTTGAAACTAAGTGGAGAAGCGCTGGCAGGTGCAAACGGATTTGGTATTGAACCGAGCATAATCCGTTCGATTACAAAGCAAGTCAAAGACGTTGTCGGATTGGGTGTTGAAGTAGCCATCGTTTGCGGCGCCGGAAACATTTGGAGAGGCAAGGCAGGCAGTGAAATGGGCATGGATCGCGCACAGGCGGATTATATGGGCATGCTGGCTACCGTCCTCAATGCGCTCGCTCTCCAAGATTGCCTTGAAGGTATCGGGGTGGAAACACGTGTTCAAACATCTATTGAAATGAGACAAGTAGCAGAACCGTATATTCGCAGAAGAGCGATTCGTCACTTGGAAAAAGGACGTGTCGTTATCTTTGCTGCTGGTACGGGCAATCCTTATTTCTCTACAGACACAACTGCTGCTCTGCGTGCTGCAGAAATTGAAGCTGATGTGATTTTGATGGCGAAAAATAACGTGGACGGCGTTTACTCTGCTGATCCTAAAGTTGATAAAACTGCAAAAAAATATAAAGAAATTTCATACTTGCGTGTTCTTAATGAAGGACTGCAGGTTATGGATTCTACCGCTTCTTCACTAAGTATGGATAACGATATTCCTTTGATTGTCTTTTCACTTTCTGAAGAAGGAAATATTAAGCGTGCCGTTTTGGGAGAAGACATCGGCACAGTCGTAAAGGGGCGATAATTAATGGCTCAATCGGAACTATTTAAAAATGCAGAAGAACGTATGGAAAAAGCTGTTAAGGCATTTCAGCGTGAATTGGTTACAGTTCGCGCAGGCAGGGCGAATCCGTCATTGCTCAATAAAGTAACTGTTGAATATTACGGAGCTGAGACACCTTTGAATCAAGTGGCGTCAATTACGGTTCCTGAAGCACGTTTGCTGCTTGTGCAGCCGTATGATCGTACGGCATTGGCAAATATTGAAAAAGGAATCATGAAATCTGATCTCGGTATTACGCCGACAAATGACGGCAATGTGATCAGAATTGCTATTCCTCCGTTGACTGAAGAAAGGCGCGCGGAACTTGTGAAACTTGTACGCAAAATGGCTGAAGAAGCCAAGATTGCCATTCGCAACGTCCGACGTGATGCAAATGATCAAATTAAAAAAATGGCAAAAAATAATGAACTAACAAAAGATGATGTCAGAGAAGCTGAAGATGATGTTCAAAAGTTGACCAATGACACCATCAAGACGATTGATCAAGTTGCAACAGAAAAAGAAAAAGAAATGATGGACATTTAAGGTAAGAAATAAGCCAAACTGACACCATACACTATTCCAAGGTACATTGTTTGTTTTCAAATAAACTGCGCTCTGGATGTTCAGTATCAGTAATGGGGGAAAATCAATGTTTGAGAAATTTTCCTTACATAGGGAAAAAACGGAGAGTCCGCAGCATGTGAAGGAATCTGGCAGAATGCCGGAGCACGTTGCAATTATTATGGACGGAAACGGGCGTTGGGCAAAAAAAAGAGGACTGCCAAGAATTGCCGGACATCGCGAAGCAATGAAAACGATAAAAAGAGTTACAAGAGAGGCAGATCGGCTTGGCGTAAAGGTTCTCACCCTTTTTGCTTTTTCAACGGAAAATTGGAAACGGCCGAAAGCGGAAGTAGAATTTTTGATGAAACTGCCACAACAATTTTTAAATACCTATTTGACTGAATTAGTAGAACAAAATGTTCAAGTTCAGGCAATGGGTGATTTGTCACGCCTTCCGACATATACGCTGCACGCGATTAAAAGTGCAATTGAGCGTACAAAAGACAACACTGGTTTAATCTTGAACTTTGCACTTAATTATGGCAGCCATGCTGAGATTGTTCATGCCGTGCAGGATATTATTCAAGAAGTGAGCAACCATCATCTCAGTCTTGAAGATGTAACCGAACAGAAGATTGCAGAACATATGATGAGCCCTGCCCTGCCGGATCCTGATCTGTTGATTCGTACTGGAGGAGAGATCAGGCTAAGCAATTTTATGCTTTGGCAGCTTGCCTATACTGAACTCTACTTTTCAGAAGAATTTTGGCCTGATTTTAACGAACGCAGTCTGCAAGAAGCTGTGCATGTTTTTGCAACGAGACAGCGCAGATATGGCGGCTTAAAGGAAGGAAGCGAAAACGATTGAAACAGAGAGTTATTACAGGTATTTTGGCAGGTGCCTTCTATCTAGCTTTACTGTGGATCGGCTCCGTTCCTTTTGCCCTTCTTGCAGCGGCCATAGCAGTAATTAGTTATCTTGAACTTGCTGAAATGAATAAAATGCCTGCCTATTCGCCGGAGGTCCTTATCGGTGCATTAGCGGTTGCAATCATTGTCAGCGGTGAGTGGATATCTCCGCTCATCTTTCATTCGATTTGGCCAAAGCTGGTTGTGCTTTTGGTTCTTCTGCTTGTAAGTTTAAATGTCGTGACTAAAAATCGTTTTTCATTTGCACACTCTGCTTATCTGTTTCTTGCTGTTTTTTACATAAGCATCCCTTTCCAATTACTTGTTCGCATTCGGCTTGACAGCCTCGCTCTTGTATTTTTTGTTCAAATCATTATTTGGACTACGGACAGCGGAGCCTACTTTGTGGGGCGCAAGCTGGGCAAAAATAAACTTGCACCGTATATCAGCCCAAACAAAACACGAGAAGGCTCAATTGGGGCTATAATCGCGGCTTTAGTTGTTGCAGCACTGTTTCAGCTGATTATCGGGTATCCTTTATTTGGGTCATGGCCGATGCTGTTTATGGTTGCTTTACTCATTTCAGTATTTGGACAGCTTGGGGACTTGGTGGAATCTGCGATTAAACGGTTTTATGGTGTAAAAGATTCGGGTACAATCCTACCAGGACACGGTGGTCTGTTGGATCGATTTGACAGTTTAATCTTTGTACTTCCATTATTATATGTATTGGGATTCATCGGATAGGGGGGTCGCATTTTGAAGAAAATCAGCTTGCTAGGGGCAACGGGATCAGTTGGCATTCAAACTTTAAGGGTTGTTCGTGAACACTCGGATCAATTTTCAGTTGCCGCATTGGCATTCGGTCAGAATATTGATGCAGCACTGCCGATTATTCATGAATTCAAACCTCAATTAGTATCGGTTAAGGATAAGCAAGTTGCAGATAAATTGCGGATCCAACTCGATGATGGGATCAAACTTGTTTATGGTATTGAGGGAATGATTGAAGTGGCAGTTTTCTCGGAGGCAGATTTTTTGGTTAATGCTGTGCTCGGAAGTGTGGGACTTGAACCCACACTTGCTGCGATCGAAGCAGGGAAAACCATTGGTCTTGCGAACAAGGAAACGCTGGTTACGGCAGGGCATATCGTGATGAAACGGGCAAAAGATTCTGGTGTGCGTATCCTCACGCTTGACAGTGAGCATTCGGCAATTTTTCAATCCATGCAGGGTCAAGACCGCTCAGCTGTGTCACGCATAATCATTACCGCGTCTGGCGGCAGTTTCAGAGACAAGAATCGCGATGAACTTGCTGGAGTTACGGTTAAAGATGCTCTTAATCACCCAAACTGGTCAATGGGTGCAAAGATCACAATTGATTCGGCTACCATGATGAATAAAGGTTTAGAAGTAATTGAAGCGCATTGGCTGTTTGATCTGCCCTATGAAAAAATTGATACGGTTATTCACCGGGAGAGTATTGTTCACTCGTTAGTTGAATATGCTGATCATAGTGTCATTGCGCAGCTAGGATGCCCCAGTATGCTCGTTCCGATTCAATATGCACTTACCTATCCTTCTCGGCTGGCACTCAAGCAAACGAGAACACTGAATTTATGTGAAATCGGCAGTTTGCATTTTCAAAAAATGGATATGCAACGTTTTCCATGTGTATCATTAGCTTATCAAGCTGGCAAAGCCGGGGGTTCGATGCCAACTGTATTAAATGCAGCAAATGAAGTTGCGGTTCAAGCATTTCTGTCGGAAAAAATTGCGTTTCTTGATATTGAACGCTATGTTGAACAGGCACTTGGGCACCATCAACTTATTAAAGCACCTGATTTAAGGACTATTGAGGCTGTTGATAAGGAAACCCGAGCTTATGTCATGAATCAAATAAATTAAAAGGCAGAGGTGTCTCGCTCGTGGAAACTTTGATTATCGTTATTATCATTTTCGGACTGCTCGTCTCAATTCATGAATTCGGGCATTTGATCGTCGCTAAACGCTCCGGTATTATGTGCCGAGAATACGCGATCGGTTTCGGCCCGAAATTATTTGCGATCAAAAAGGGCGAAACAGTTTATACATTGAGGCTGCTTCCAATCGGTGGCTATGTGCGTATGGCGGGTGAGGATCCGGAAAAAATAGAAATTAAGCCCGGACAGCATATTGCCTTTTTCTTGAATGAACACAACCGTGTATCACGGATCGTGTGCGATCATCTTGAAAAATATCCGGATGCTCGTTTCATTACTGTTGAACATTGCGATTTGGAAAATGAACTTTGTCTCACTGGCTATGAAGAAGAAGAGGGACCGATCGCCCGTTACGCTATTGAGCGAGATGCGACCTATGTATCCGATAATCAAGAATTTCAAATTGCGCCGCGCGACCGCCAATTCGCTTCGCAACCTCTGCTGGCTCGTTTTTTAACTATTTTTGCCGGCCCTTTTATGAATCTGATTTTAGCGGTTGTTATCTTTGTTATTTATTTCAGCATTCAAGGAGTCCCTTCTGATACGCCGCAGCTTGGCAAAGTGATCCAAGGTTATCCTGCTGAGAAGTCTGGCCTGATGGCAGGTGACCATATTATAAAGATCGACGGAAAACAGACAAACAGCTGGGAAAATATCGTTAGCTATGTAAGTAAACATCCTAAAGAAAAAATAAATATTACGATTAAACGTGATGGGCAGCAGAAGCAAATTGATCTGATTACCGGGCAGCGCAAGGGTGAGAATGGCAAGGCGGAAGGTGTTATAGGTGTCTACCAACCGACGCACCATTCCTTTATCGAATCGGTCGGAGCCGGTTTCACACAAACCTATTATTGGATTAAAATGGAATTTGCCGGTTTGAAGATGCTGGTTACCGGTGGTTTCAATTTGAATAATCTTGCGGGACCTGTTGGCATTTATCACGCAACAGGTGAAGTAGTATCACAGGGCTTGTTTTTTGTGTTAAACTGGACTGCTTTTCTCAGCGTGAATTTAGCTGTCATCAACCTGCTTCCGCTTCCTGCTCTTGATGGCGGTCGACTTTTGTTTCTTATTGTAGAAGCTCTGCGCGGCAAGCCTGTTGAGCCTCAAAAAGAAGCACTGGTTCATTTTATCGGATTTGCATTTCTCATGCTGTTGATGCTGCTTGTGACTTGGAATGATCTGCAGAACCTTTTTACGCGTTAGATAATTGATGGAACAAAGAAATGATTTCAACGATTTGAGGTGGTCATTAATGAAACAAAGCCAGATGTTCATTCCTACGATGAAGGAGACACCGGCTGACGCTGAATCTGCGAGCCATCGGCTTCTGCTTCGTGGAGGCTTTATTCGTCAGAATGCGGCAGGCATTTATTCTTATTTACCGCTCGGTTATAAAATTATTAAAAAAATTGAAACCATTATTCGCGAGGAGATGGACGGTGCAGGTTCTCAAGAATTATTAATGCCGGCCATGCAGCCCGCAGAATTATGGCATGAAACAGGACGATGGGATGTATACGGTCCTGAATTAATGAGACTTAAAGACCGCCACGGTCGCTATTTTGCACTAGGTGCGACAGGCGAAGAGTTGATTACGAGTTTAGTTCGCGATTTCCTCAATTCCTATAAGAAATTACCTATGAATGTGTATCAAATTCAAACGAAATTTCGGGATGAAAAGAGACCACGTTTCGGCCTGCTCCGTGGGCGCGAATTTATCATGAAGGATGCCTATACATTCCATGATTCTGCAGAAAGCTTGGACAAGGCTTATTGGGATATGTATCACGCGTATTGCAGAATCTTTGAACGGTGCGGATTGAAATTCCGTGCGGTATTGGCAGATTCCGGGGCGATCGGTGGTAAGGATACGCATGAATTTCAGGCGCTTGCCGATATTGGCGAAGACACGATTGCTTATTCCGACAACTCCGATTATGCGGCTAATTTAGAAATGGCTGAGGTGCTTGACACGGATGCATCTGAAAAAAGCGATTCATTGCCCCTAGAAAAAGTTGACGGAAATCAAGAAATTGACGGAGAGATTAAGATTGCTGCACATTGGTTTAAAACTCGAACGGAGACAGTCGTTGTATTCATAAAAGCTGAAGATGAAATCAATGATGTCAAAGTTAAAAATGTGCTTAACACGGATTTGATTGAACCGCTTGAAGAGGTAAATCCGGACGCAATCAATCCTGAAAAAGGTGTTCTTATTTTCGCAGATAATGCGCTAAAACATCTGTCTTCTACTGTATTTTACAATGCAGCTGAGAATACGACTTATTTTCATCTTGATCCTGATCGTGACTTGGCAATTCAGCAGTATGGTGATTTGCGTTTCATTAAAGAAGGTGATCCGTCACCAGACGGACAAGGCAATATCAAATTTGCACGAGGCATTGAAATTGGTCAAGTGTTCAAACTCGGGACAAAATATTCTGAAGCCATGAACGCAACATATTTAGATGCCAATGGTAAGGCGAAACCACTTATTATGGGTTGCTATGGAATTGGTGTTTCCAGGACACTTTCGGCTGTATGTGAACAATATCATGATGATAACGGAATGATTTGGCCGAAATCATTAGCACCGTTTACTATTCATTTGATTACAGTCAATCCGAAAAATGATGAACAGTTTAAGTTATCCGATGACCTGTATCAGCAGCTTATTAATCAGGGCTATGATGTACTTTGGGATGATCGGAAAGAACGTCCCGGTGTTAAATTTGCCGATAGTGAACTGATTGGCTGCCCGGTTCAGGTGATTGTTGGGAAAAAGGCGTCTGAAAACATCATTGAACTTGCTTCACGCAGGGAAAAAGAACGTGTCGAGACGCCGGTCAGCGAGTTGCCATTAGCAATTAGCGACTTGCTGCAAACACTCGATTAATTTTTGAAATTCTAAGGAGCCGTCTGCGCTCCTTTTTTTATTCAATTAGGAAGTAACGGTTCGTCAATAGCAATCTCTTGAATGTTTTAGTAGAATTATAGAGAAAGGAGTTGGGACGATGTCCGACGCAACATCCAAAACGGAGCGCTTTGCAATGCTCCTTAATCATATTGAAACGCCACAGGAATGGATTGATCGCTACTTTGATCAGGGTGAAATTGAGAAACTCTCGGTATTTCGCACAGAGAAGCGATGGCATTTTGAATTTCAGCTTGATGATATTCTGCCATACCAGGTGTATGAATGGCTGGCAGCCAATCTTCAAAAGCATTTTCAAACCGTTGTTCCCAATGTCACTTTCACCATTCAGTCACGAAAATCTGAGGGTGCTGATCCGAACTTTGCTGATTATTGGAAGCCGATCAGTCAGCAGCTGAGTCAGGAGTTTCCTGCATTAAAGATGTGCTTGTGCAGGCAACAGCCTGAACTTCATGACCGCCAACTTATCTTTGCTGCAAACAGTGAAACGGAAGCGGGACTGCTAAAACGAAAAATACCCAAGGCACTAAATGAAAAAATTCGCGTTTTTGGATTCCCTCCAATTTCGCTGGATATAAAAATAAATTCTGAAGATCGTTCAAAAGCTTTTGATACATTTGTTAAACAACGTGAGGCTGAAGATCAGCAAAAAGTAGTAGAAGCGATGGTTGAACGGCAAAAGAAAAAGGATGCAGAGGATACATCAGGCGGTGTTGATTCAGGGCCGTTTAAAATTGGCTATGATATTCGTGATGAGCCTGTGTCCATAGAAACAATTCAGGATGAGGAGCGCAGAATAACCATTCAAGGCTATGTCTTTGATTCGGAAATTCGAGAATTGCGGAGCGGTCGTACTTTACTCCTTTTTAAAGTAACCGATTATACTGATTCGCTTATGGTCAAGGTTTTTTCGCGAGACAAAGAGGACGCGGCAAAATTTGGCACTATGCAAAAAGGTATGTGGGTTAAAGTGCGCGGCGGTGTGCAAAATGACAGCTTTGTCAGAGACTTGGTCATGATCGCAAATGATATTGAAGAAATTACGCCAAATAAAAAAGAAGACACGGCACCGGAAGGACATAAGCGTGTGGAATTGCATGCACATACTGTGATGAGCCAAATGGATGCCGTAGTTACTGCTTCAGCATTAATCAAACGCGCGAAGCAGTGGGGACATCGCGCTATTGCCATTACGGACCATGGTGTTGCTCAATCTTATCCAGAAGCCTATTCTGCCGGACAAAAGAACGGTATAAAGATAATATACGGAGTTGAAGCAAACCTGATCGATGACGGTGTGCCGATTGCTTATAACATGGCACATCGCCTTCTCTCAGATGATACATACGTTGTATTTGACGTGGAAACGACAGGTTTATCCGCAGTCTACGACACAATTATTGAACTTGCGGCCGTTAAAATAAAAAATGGCGAGGTATTGGAGAAATTTGATCAATTTGCTAACCCGCATCATCCACTACCGCAGAAAATTATTGAGTTGACCAGTATTACAGATCAGATGTTAGCGGATGCCCCTGATGCGGATCAAGTGGTTGAAGAATTCAAAGCGTTTGCCGGAGATGCAATTCTTGTTGCACATAATGCTACTTTTGATATGGGATTCCTGAATACTGCCTACCAAAAATTAGGACATGAAAAGGCGGATAATCCGGTCATTGACACTCTTGAACTTGGGCGCTTTCTTTACCCTGAGTTTAAAAATCATAAACTGGATACGTTATGTAAGGCTTTCAACATCGAACTGACCCATCACCACCGTGCGATTTATGATACAGAGGCAACAGGCTATCTTGCCTGGAAGATGTTGAAGGATGCTGCTGAAAAAGGAATGATCTATCATGATCAGCTTAATGATAATCTAGGTAAGGGAAACATGGATCGCATCCGTCCTTCTCACATCATTCTGCTTGTGAAGAATCAGACGGGACTTAAAAATTTGTACAAATTAATATCAATTGCACACGTTAAATACTTCTTTCGAGTACCAAGAATTCCGCGTTCCGTGTTAAGCAAAT
Organism: Sporolactobacillus sp. STSJ-5; assembly: GCF_024385605.1. Taxonomy (GTDB): domain Bacteria; phylum Bacillota; class Bacilli; order Bacillales; family Sporolactobacillaceae; genus Sporolactobacillus. The sequence continues at coordinate 197,564 of NZ_JANFOJ010000002.1, forward strand.
ACCGTGAAGGATTGCTCATCGGATCAGGTTGTGACAAAGGTGAGTTGTTCGAGACGATGATGCAGAAGTCAGCTGAACTTGCCGAGAAGGTCGCAGAATTCTATGATTATATCGAGATTCAGCCTCCGTCCAACTATCAGCACCTTGTTGAAAAGGGCATTGTTCGCGATGAACTCGCACTTAAAGATGTCATGATTAAATTGGTGAAACTTGGCGAAAAAATGAACAAGCCGGTTGTCGCAACCGGGGATGTTCACTATCTTGATGAACATGACAAGATTTACCGGAAGATCCTGATCACTTCCCAAGCTGCCAATCCGCTTAATCGTCAAACTCAGCCGGATGTACATTTTCGGACAACGGATGAAATGCTCGACTGCATGAGTTTCTTAGGAGAAGAGAAGGCCGAACAGGTTGTTGTGGACAATCCAAACGCGATTGCTGATCAAATTGAAGATGTGTTGCCTGTCAAAGATAAACTTTATACGCCGACCATCGACGGTGCTGAAGATGAAGTTAAAGAAAAAACGTATAGCCGAGCACATGCGCTTTACGGAGAACACCTTCCGGAACTCATGGAAAAGCGGCTGAATAAAGAACTGAAAAGCATTATTGGTCACGGTTTTTCAGTCATTTATCTCATTGCGCACAAGCTTGTGAAAAAATCGCTTTCCGACGGCTATCTGGTTGGATCACGAGGATCCGTCGGATCGTCGCTTGTTGCGACGATGCTGGAGATTACTGAGGTCAATCCGCTGCCGCCGCATTACCTGTGTCCGTCATGTCATCATGTTGAATTTTTCACAGACGGCTCAGTTGCCTGCGGTTTTGATTTGCCGGATAAGGCGTGTCCTGAATGCGGCACGGCAATGACAAAAGAAGGCCATGATATACCTTTTGAAACGTTTCTCGGATTTAAGGGTGACAAAGTGCCCGATATTGATTTGAACTTTTCAGGTGATTATCAACCCGTTGCACATAACTACACAAAGGTACTTTTTGGTGAGGACAAAGTATTCCGTGCCGGTACAATTGGTACCATTGCCGATAAAACGGCTTACGGTTATGTCAAGGGTTATGAAGAAGATACTGGTGCAAGCTTCAGAGGCGCAGAACGTGACAGACTCGCGGCAGGCTGCACAGGAGCAAAACGCACAACCGGTCAGCACCCCGGCGGAATCGTCGTTGTTCCGCGTGATATGGAAATTTTCGATTTTACACCTGTTCAATTTCCAGCGGATGATAAGACAGCAGAATGGAAAACAACGCACTTCGATTTTCATTCGATTCACGATAATATACTGAAACTTGACATTCTCGGACACGACGATCCGACCGTGATTCGTATGCTTCAGGATTTGAGCGGCATTGATCCAAAGACCATACCGACGGATGATAAGGAAGTCATGAAGATTTTTAGTACAACTGAATCGCTTGGTGTTACTGGTGAACAAATTCGCTGTAAGACAGGAACGCTCGGCATTCCGGAATTCGGCACACGATTTGTGCGCCAGATGCTTGAGGACACTAAGCCGACGACTTTCGCCGAACTAGTCCAGATCTCAGGTTTGTCACACGGAACCGATGTATGGCTGGGCAATGCTCAAGTACTAATTGAAGACGGAACTTGCGTCCTTCGTGACGTTATTTCCTGTCGTGATGATATCATGATTGATTTGATGCACCAGGGACTTGAACCGTCGCATGCATTCAAAATCATGGAGTCCGTGCGAAAGGGCAAAGGACTAAATGATGAATGGATAGACGAAATGAAGGAGAATAACGTACCAAGCTGGTATATGGATTCATGTCTTAAGATCAAATACATGTTTCCAAAGGCGCATGCGACCGCTTATGTTTTAATGGCAATCCGGATTTCCTATTTTAAGGTACATTATCCTGTCTTATTCTATGCAACCTATTTCACTGTTCGGGCTGATGATTTTGACGTGGATGTTATGAAGCGCGGATCTGATGCGATTCGACTCAAGATGGATGAAATTGAGAAAAAGGGCAATGACGTGCTTCCTAAAGAGAAGAGCTTGTTAACCGTCCTGGAAGTTGCACTGGAAATGTGTGAACGCGGACTCAGTTTTCAATCAGTTGATCTATACCGTTCAGATGCGACGCGTTTTCTTGTCGAAGGAGATACACTCATTCCACCTTTTAATGCGATTCCGGGCGTCGGTACGAACGCTGCAAAAGCGATCGCCAAAGCACGAGAAGACGGAGAGTTTTTGTCGAAAGAGGACTTGCAGAGAAGAGCGAAAATATCGAAGACAGTTCTTGAATTTCTTGATGGTCAAGGCTGTTTGGAAGGTATGCCGGATGCGAACCAGCTGTCTCTGTTCTGACATTATGGTTTTCTTGCCTTGAGCAGATGGGTATGATATAGTGTTTATGGAAATACTGGAAATAGTTCGTCTGCAAAGAGTGGGAAATTCCCACTCTTTCATTTTCAAAAGGAGGCTGAAAATGGCTAGCGTTGTTGCGAAGATGACAGATGACTTGATTTCCCCGATTTTGCGCGAAATGAATCTGGAACTCGTTGATATCGAGTACGTCAAAGAGGGCAAAAACCGTTTTTTGCGCGTTTTTATTGATACCCCTCAAGGCGGCGTCGATCTGGATACGTGTGCGGCTGTCAGCGAAAAACTGAGTGAAGTTCTCGATGAGAAAGATCCGATAAAAGAAGCTTACTTTCTTGAAGTGTCTTCACCAGGTGCAGAACGCCCGTTGAAGAAGTTCGGAGACTTCGAGAAAGCTGTGGGAAAAGATGTCCATCTGACCACCTATGAACCTATTGATGGTGCCAAAGTATTCGAGGGCAACCTGACTGAAGTGAACAAGGATTATGTTGTACTCGCAATCAAGAACAAAACGAGAGTGAATCATGTAACTCTTCCCTTTGACAAGATTGCGAGCAGCAGACTTGCGATCATTTTTTAGTATAGAACTGCCGAGAAAAAGGGGAGAACAAAATGAGCAGTGATTTATTAGAAGCGCTCACCGCACTGGAAAAAGATAAAGGGATCAGCAAAGAAGTTCTGCTGGATGCTTTAGAAGCTGCACTTATTTCCGCGTATAAACGAAATTTTGATCAGGCGCAGAATGTGCGGGTGGATATTAATGAGGGTTTGGGACAGATCAAGGTATATGCCCGAAAAGAAATCGTTGAGGCAGTTGAGAACAATAACCTGCAAATTTCACTAGAGCAGGCAAAAGGCTTGAATCCTCATTATCAAGTCGGCGATACTGTAGAGATTGAAGTGACCCCGCGCAATTTTGGGCGTATTGCTGCACAAACAGCAAAACAGGTCGTCACTCAGCGCGTGCGAGAAGCTGAGCGCGGCGTGATTTTTTCTGAATTTATTGATCGTGAAGATGATATTATGACGGGAATTGTTCAAAGAATCGATCATCGATTTATTTACGTCGATTTGGGTCGTGTTGAAGCGCTGCTTCCACAGACAGAACAAATGCCGAATGAAACCTATCATCCGCACGACCGCATCAAAGTCTACCTGACGAAGGTAGAAGACGCGAAAAAAGGACCGATGATTACGGTGTCTCGGACTCATCCGGGTCTGCTTAAGCGTTTATTTGAATTGGAAGTTCCGGAAATTTATGATGGAACAGTTGAAATTAAATCAATCTCTCGAGAAGCTGGCGATCGCTCGAAAATTGCAGTACATGCAGCGGATCCTGCAGTGGATGCTGTCGGTGCATGTGTTGGGCAGAAAGGTGCTCGCGTACAAACCATTGTTAATGAACTGAAAGGCGAAAAAATTGATATTGTTCGCTGGTCAGAAGATCCGGTAACGTATGTCGCGAATGCACTGAGTCCTTCAAAAGTGGTAAAAGTGATTGTAGATGAAAAGGAAAAGGCGACAACGGTCGTTGTTCCTGATTATCAGCTTTCGCTTGCCATTGGCAAACGTGGACAGAATGCCCGTTTGGCAGCAAAATTGACCGGATGGAAAATTGACATAAAGAGTGAGTCCGAAGCAGAAGAGATCGGTCTCTTTGATGATGAAACTGTTTCAGAGACCGGCGAAGTTCAGTCTGAAGACTTGATTGATACATCTGCGGATTCTGAGGATTCACCTGAAAACGAGCAAGGCTAAGGAGGCTATTTCAATGCCGAAACAGCGAAAGATTCCGTTGCGAAAGTGCATTGCCTGCCAGGAATCAACCGAAAAAAAAGGCCTTTTCCGTATCGTTCGTTCTCCTGAGGGAGAAGTATCTCTTGATTTGACGGGGAAGAAAAACGGACGTGGCGCATACCTCTCCAAAAAAACAGAATGTGTTCAGAAAGCGAAAAATAAAAACCTGCTCTCCAGGCAATTAGGCGTTCCTGTGCCTGAACATGTTTTTGATGAAATGCTTGACTATTTGGAGACACATACGGCCGATGTCCAATAAAGAATGGATGCAATTTCTGGGACTCGCACAGAGGGCGGGAAAAGTAAGCTCCGGAGAGGAAACCGTTCTGCGTTTGATTCGCCAAAACAAGGCTGAGGCGGTGCTTTTATCGGCCGATGCTTCTGAGCGAACTAAAAAGACAATTGGAAATAAGTGCAGCTACTATCATGTTCCGCTTTTGACCGTACCGGATAGAGAGGTGCTCGGCCAAGCGATCGGTCAGCCTTCGCGCGTGATCATAGCGGTCACGGACAGTGGTTTCGCAGGCCGGCTGATCGAAAGGATCGGACCATCAACACGGGGGTGAATATATGAGTAAAATGCGCGTATATGAATATGCTAAAGAACATCATGTATCGAGCAAGGTTATTATATCGAAATTAGAAGAATTGGGATTTGACGTTAAGAGTCATATGTCTATTATTGCAGAAAATGCAATGAATCAGTTGAATCGAAAAATGAACGGAGGCGCAGTTTCTTCTGCACAGAAAGTGACTGCGAAACCGAATAAAAACAAAGCAGAGGGTCCAGTGAATCAAACAAAAACAAAAGAAAAGAAGCCAAGCCAGACAGAGTCGACATTCAGGAACAAGGATAAAAGTTCAAGACCGGTGAACGGACGGCCTAACGGAGCCGGCAGTAATCAAAAATCTGCTGGCAGCAACCGTAATAATAATGAGCGCAATCGTTTCGGGGGAAACGGCAATAGCAACAACAATAATAACTATGGCGGTGGACGACGAAACGGGAACAGATTTCGGAATAACAGGCGTAAAGGCGGAGCTCAGCAAGCCAATCGTCAACGCCTTGAAATCAAATTGCCGGAAAAAATTACGTTGTCCGGATCTCTAACTGTCGGTCAATTTGCTGAGAAGCTGGGACGGCCGTCCACTGATATTATTAAAAAATTGATGGCCCTTGGTGTCATGGCAACGAAAAATCAAGACTTGGACAAGGATACGATCGAACTCCTTGCCAGCGATTACGGTGTTGCGGTTGAAGAAGAGGTTATTATCGATGAAGCAAGTTTTGAAGATGACGGACTTGAAATCGATGAAAAAACCGCAATTATCCGCCCGCCTGTTGTCACAATTATGGGTCACGTCGATCATGGGAAAACAACCCTGCTCGATTCGATCCGTCATACGAAAGTAACCGCAGGCGAAGCAGGCGGTATTACACAGCATATCGGTGCCTATCAAGTCATGCATAACGGCAAAAAAATCACTTTCCTTGACACACCTGGCCATGCCGCATTTACTACGATGCGTGCACGTGGAGCGGAAATTACAGATATCACGGTATTGGTTGTTGCTGCGGATGACGGAGTGATGCCTCAAACAATAGAGGCCATTCATCACGCACGTGCAGCAAAAGTTCCGATTATTGTCGCGGTTAATAAGATTGATAAGCCAAATGCAAATCCTGATCACGTCATGCAGGAACTCTCCGATCAAGGTCTTATTCCTGAAGATTGGGGCGGAGATACCATTTTTGTGAAAATTTCTGCTAAAAAGGGTACGGGGATTGATGATCTGCTTGAAATGATCCTGCTCGTTGCAGAAGTTGAGGAATTTAAAGCGAATCCTGATAAATCAGCAAGAGGGGCAGTCATTGAGGCTGAATTGGATAAGGGAAAAGGGCCGGTTGCGACTTTGCTCGTCCAAAATGGTTCGCTTCATATCGGCGATCCTATTGTTGTCGGAAACACATACGGACGTGTACGTGCGATGGTCAATGATATTGGCAGGCGCGTGAAAAAAGCAACGCCGTCAACTCCTGTTGAAATTACAGGATTGAATAATGTACCGCAAGCCGGCGATCAATTTATTGTATTTGATGATGAGAAGAAGGCACGTCAAATCGGAGAAATTCGTGCAGAACGTGCGCTCATCACAGAGCGAAAGGAAACAACAAGCAAAGTAAGCCTCGACGATCTGTTCGAAAAGATCAAGGAAGGCGAAATGAAGGAAATTAATCTTGTTATTAAAGCAGATGTACAAGGATCCGTCGAAGCTCTGTCCGGTTCGTTAAAGAAGATCGATGTCGACGGAGTAAAAGTGAATATTATACATGCCGGTGCCGGCGGAATCAGCGAATCGGATATTATTCTTGCATCAGCTTCTAACGCAATTATCATCGGGTTCAATGTTCGTCCGGATAATCATGCTCAAAAAGTTGCTGAAGAAGAAAAAGTGGACATTCGCTTATACCGTGTTATTTATGATGCTATTGATGAAATGGAAGCCGCTATGAAAGGAATGCTTGATCCTGAATTTAAGGAAAAAGTTGTCGGTCAGCTGGAAGTCCGTACGACTTTCAAAGTATCCAAAATCGGTACCATTGCCGGTTGCTATGTTACCGACGGCTTGATTTCCCGCGATGCAGGCATTCGGCTTGTGCGCAACGGTGTCGTTATTTATGAAGGTCATGTCGACACATTGAAACGATTTAAAGATGACGCTAAAGAAGTTAAAGCCGGTTTTGAATGCGGCGTAACATTGGAAAACTTCAATGACATCAAGGAAGGCGACACAATGGAAGCCTATGTAATGGAAGAGGTCAAGCCTAAGTGATCGTCGGCATTGTACGTTGTGAATGCATGCTCTTCAGTGCGCACTCGTTGAAGGAAAAACGTTCGGTTATTCAGAGCATTTTGAGAAAAGCAGTAAACGGACATAATCTTTCAGCCAGCGAAGTGGATTTTCAGGATACATGGCAACGCACAGAGCTTGCCTTTGCTTGTATCGGAACTTCGAAGACAGCTGTTGAGCGTGAATTGGCACGTGCGCTTTCATTAATTGATTTCAAAACAGAAATAGAGCGAACGAATACAATTTACGAATGGTTCTAAAAAGGAGGCTGACTCCATGGCCAATTTAAGGGTTCATCGCGTCGCCGAACAGATGAAAAAGGAAATGACTGATATTATCGGCAACAGAATTAAAGACCCGCGTGTTGGTTTCGTGACTGTAACCGGAGTTGATGTGACAGGCGATCTTCAAGAAGCGACGGTTTACATCAGTATATTCGGCGATGATGAGAAAAAGAAAGCATCTCTCGAAGGCTTGAACAAAGCGAAAGGTTTTGTTCGGACAGAAATCGGGAAGCGAATCCGCTTGCGTAAAACGCCGGAAATTTCTTTTAAGGTTGACGAGTCTGTGGAATATGGCAGTCACATCGATCAATTGATTAATAAATTGCATCATAAAGATTAACAAATGTTTATAAACGTGCCTTTCAACCACGATGTTTTTAGTGTTTGAAGGGCACGTGATTTGGGAGGAAAAATGATGCCAGAGTACAACGGCTTGTTGCCTCTCTTCAAACCGAGGGGCATGACTTCTCATGACTGTGTCTTTCGGTTAAGGAAAATGCTGGGGTTTCGAAAAATAGGTCATACAGGAACGCTTGATCCTGAGGTCGACGGTGTTTTAGTTCTATGTCTTGGCAGAGCAACAAAAATTGCTCAATATTTATTAGATTTCAGCAAGGCGTATCAAGGCGTGATCCGATTAGGTACTTCGACCACAACGGAGGATGCAAGCGGCGATGTTATTGCACATAGGCCAGTAGAAAGACGCTTTGATAGGACTGAGATCGAACAAGTCATGCACTCTTTTCTTGGTGAGATTGAGCAATCTGCACCGATGTACAGTGCGGTAAAAGTAAATGGCAAAAAGTTGTATGAATATGCGCGTGCGGGTATTGACGTAACACCGCCTGTTCGAAAAGTGACCATTTATCAGTTTGAAGTGGACAGCGAAGAGGCATCGTTTTCAACAGATCTTCCATTTAAAGTAATGAGCAGCAAAGGAACCTATATTCGAACCTTGGCTGTTGCTGTTGGTGAGAAATTGGGTTATCCTGCGCATTTGCATCGGATGACACGTAGTCAAGCCGGACCATTTTCGATCGATGATTGTTTAACGTTTGAGCAAATTGAACAACTGCTTGAGGGAAAAAAGTTTAACGAAGCATTGAGACCGCTAGAGCATGGATTGAGCCTAATGAACCGCTGGGTCGTTGATGAAAAACTGTCCGCAAAGATTGCTCACGGTGCGGTGCTGAAGGCACCTGCCGATTTTGGAGAGGGCCCGCATGCTGTTTTCAATGAGCAGAATGAATGTCTGGCAATCTATCGTTTGCATCCGGAAAAACCGGGCATGATTAAGCCCGATAAAGTGCTTGCAAACGACGCGATGGTATGAATATACCGATCAAAGTATGAGTTTACAAGAATTGAAGGTGCTTATTATGGAGCGCGTTTTTTTAGACGGTCGGCCTTTTATTGAAGAAATGGACAATCAAGAGAAAGTGATCGCGTTAGGGTATTTTGACGGGGTGCATCTTGGTCATCAAAAGGTGATTAAAACGGCTGTCAAGATTGCTGCAGAAAAAGGTCTGGAAGCAGCGGTCATGACGTTCTACCCCCATCCGTCCGTTGTACTGAGTCCGGAATCAAAAAGAGACACTGAATTGACTCCTAACGGAATGAAAGCTGAACTGATAGAAGAGCTAGGCGTGGATATTCTTTATTTTGTTAAATTTGATCGCAGTCTTAGTCAATTGTCGCCGCAGAATTTTGTTGATGAATACTTGATTCGACTACATGCCAAGCATGTAGTCGCAGGATATGATTTCACGTTCGGCCGAAAAGCGATGGGGAACATGAGCAATATCGGTGAATTCTCTAGAAGTATGTTTAGTTATTCAATGGTTCCTAAGGTTGAATTGTTCGGAGCTAAAATCAGCACAACCCATATTCGCTCTTTAATTGAGCAGGGAAATTTGGAGGAAGCTGCGAAATTGTTGGATCATCCATATCGAACAACCGGAATTGTGGTCCATGGCGACCAGCGCGGACGCACTTTAGGTTTTCCAACTGCTAATGTTGACGAAGACGAGGCGTTTCTTTTGCCGCCAAACGGGGTTTATGCGGTCCAATTGATCGTAGACAATGAACCATTGAATGGCGTTTGCAGTGTCGGTCTCCGTCCCACTTTCTACAAAAAAGATGAGGCAGTAAAAACTGTTGAAGTCTATGTGCTCGACTTCAAAGGTAATCTTTATGATGAAAAAGTGGGAATCAATTGGTATAAACGTTTGAGGCCTGAATTAAAGTTTGACAGTGCTGAAGCTTTGATTGAACAAATGGAGACAGATAAGGAAGATACACGTAACTATTTTTTGTCTAAATAACGTCTTTTATTTATTTTGTTTCAGTTTCGCTTGAAATACAGGTTGTAAACATGTATTATTAACCAGTACGATTTAATCGTACAAGAACCCTTGCTTGGCTGTTTGCTCCACCGGCGACAGCGATGCATGCGGGGATTCGAGTTCAGGAGGTGAACATAAGTGGCATTATCAAAAGAAGAAAAAACGAACCTGATTCACGAGTTCGCAACTCATGAAAACGATACGGGTTCACCCGAAGTACAGATCGCTGTACTGACGAAGCAAATCAACGCGTTAAACGATCACTTGAAGCAGCATAAGAAAGATCATCATTCACGCCGAGGCCTTCTGAAAATGGTCGGCAAACGCCGTAACCTTCTCACATACCTTCGTGAAAATGATGTCAAGAGATATCGCGAGCTCATCACTAAATTGGGCCTGCGCCGATAAGTAAGTCAAAAAGCGGGAGCATTCCCGCTTTTTTATATAAGAGAAATTGCGCAAACAATCCGATTGAAAGAATAATCTGGGTACGCGCGATAAGGATGGGGAAAGAGGTGTTACGATAATGCAAACCGGTAAAAAAGTGTATTCGTTTGATTGGGCAGGTCGGCCTCTGCGCGTTGAAATCGGAGAAGTTGCAAAACAAGCAAATGGTGCAGCTCTTGTTTATTACGGGGATACAGTCATTCTATCCACGGTCACCGCATCAAAAGAACCTAAAGAAGGATCATTTTTTCCGCTGACGGTAAATTATGATGAACGTACATATGCTGTGGGAAAGATACCGGGTGGATTTATAAAAAGAGAGGGACGGCCGAGTGATATGGCAACTCTTTCCGCCCGTATGATTGATCGTCCGCTTCGACCGCTGTTTCCTGAAGGGTTCAGGAATGAGGTGCTGATTGGAAACATGGTGCTTAGTTTAGATCTGGACTGCAGCGCGCAGATGGCTGCGATGCTTGGTTCGTCTTTGGCACTTTCACTTTCAAACGTACCATTTGACGGACCGATTGCCGGTGTAATTATCGGTAGGGTAGACGGCGAATTTATTGTTAACCCAACTGTTGAACAAGCAAAAAAGAGCGATTTGCATTTGACCGTTGCCGGAACGAAAGCTGCCATTAATATGGTGGAGGCCGGGGCAGATCAGATTCCCGAGGAAACGATGCTCGACGCCATTTTGTTTGCACACGAACAAATCAAAAATATAATTGCATTCGAAGAACACATTGTTGCTGAGAACGGCAAAGAAAAGATGGACGTCAAACTCTATAAAGCAGCAGATGATTTGGAAAAGCGCATTCGTTCCATGGTAGGGGATCGACTAAATCAGGCGATGCGTACAGAAGAAAAGCAAGCGCGAGATGCTGCTATTCGAGCAGTGAATACGTCGATTATTTCTATTTTCGAAGCCGAGAATGGGGATGCGGAAGTTCCGGTTGATTTAGAACTTGTTGAAGACGTTTTACATACGGTTCTCAAAGAAGCGGTTCGACGAATGATTGTTGTGGAACACCTGCGACCGGATGGGCGCGCAATTGACGAAATCAGACCGCTTTCAGCACGCGTCGGACTGCTTCCACGTGCTCATGGATCAGGATTATTTACGCGCGGACAGACACAGGCATTGAGTGTGTGCACACTTGCCCCGCTTGGAGAGGCGCAAACTTTGGATGATTTCGAAGCAGGAGAGACGAAACGCTTCATCCATCACTATAATTTTCCGGGATTCAGTACAGGTGAAGCCAGGGCATCACGCTCACCAGGACGAAGAGAGATCGGCCACGGAGCGCTCGGAGAACGGGCTCTTGCTCCGGTCATTCCCGACGAGCAGGACTTTCCTTATATGATCCGGTGCGTCTCTGAAGTGCTTGAATCAAACGGATCATCCTCACAGGCAAGTATTTGCGGAAGTACTTTGGCATTAATGGATGCCGGTGTTCCAATCAAAGCACCAGTCGCAGGGATTGCAATGGGACTCGTAAAGCATGGCGATGACGTGGTTATTCTTACAGATATTCAGGGTATGGAAGACTCTCTTGGCGATATGGACTTTAAATGTGCGGGAACAGAAAAAGGTGTTACCGCTTTGCAGATGGATATTAAAATTTCCGGTGTGACACGTGACATTTTGAGCAAAGCGCTGGAGCAGGCAAGAGAGGGACGCATGAAAATTATGGCGACCATTTTGGAAACTATAGCCGCTCCGCGCGAACACTTGGCAGCTTTTGCTCCCAAACTGATTAAAATGACCATTAATCCTGATAAAATAAGGGATGTTATCGGTCCAAGCGGAAAAATGATTAATAAGATTATTGATCAGACCGGCGTTAAAATTGATATTGAACAAGACGGGTCAATCATGATTTTTTCGATTAGCGAGGAAAATGGGAAAAAGGCAAAAGAAATCATCGAAGACTTGGTGCGTGTCGCACATGTAGGTGACATCTTTGTCGGTAAGGTGAAACGAATTGAAAAATTTGGAGCTTTCGTTTCGCTATTTGGTCATACAGACGGGCTCGTTCATATATCCGAACTCGATACAAATCGTGTGGGAAACGTTGAAGATGTAGTTAAAGTTGGCGATGAACTTCGCGTAAAGGTGATTGATGTCGACCGTCAGGGTCGTGTTAAACTCTCACGCAAAGTATTACTTGAACAAAAAAAAGAAGCTGCAGAACAGGTAAAAAGCACGACACAGCCGTAACTTATCATTTTTTGGCATGACAGGATTACCTGTCTTTTTTTTTTGCCGAAAAACAGGCAGATTCTCTCATTGATGTATTTTTCAGATTTTCAATCATATAATTTTATTTATGAACTCATCAGTTTGGAAATAAACACCTAATGTTGGAAAAAGTCGAATCTATTTGTCTGCTTATTTTCATCGTGATATAGTAGTATAAAATAATAGATTAGCGGATTGATAAGGTTACAGGGGGATTAGTTAGTGGTTATTAAAAAGAAATTGCCAAACGGTGTGCGTCTATTGCTGGAGAATATTCCTACTGTGCGCTCGGTAAGTATCGGCATATGGGTTGGAACAGGATCCAGATATGAAAATGAATCGAATAATGGTATCTCGCACTTTATTGAGCATATGTTGTTTAAAGGTACCCAGACGCGAAACTCACGTGAAATTGCCGAAGCGTTCGACAAAATCGGCGGTCAGGTGAATGCGTTCACCTCGAAAGAAAGCACATGTTACTACGCGAAAGTGATGGACAAAGACGCAGGCTACGCGATGCGCGTGCTTGCGGATATGTTCTTCCATTCTCGTTTTGATAAAGACGATATGGAAAAAGAAAAACAAGTGATCGGTGAAGAAATCAAAATGTATGAGGATACGCCGGATGATTTGGTTCACGATCTGCTCAGTGCGACGAGTTTTGCTCATCATCCGCTCGGGTATCCGATTCTCGGTACACAAAAGACGTTATCTGATTTCGGACCGGATGATTTAAGAGCTCATATGCGAATGCATTACACACCTGACAATATTGTGATCTCAGTGGCGGGCAATGTGCCTGTAGAATTTCTCAATGAAATCGAAGGTATTTTTTCATTATATGAAATACCAGATGCGGATGAGCGCCAACCGGCACCGTCGTTCAATCCCGGCAAAATTGCACGCAAAAAGGAAACGGAGCAGGCACATATCTGTCTCGGATTCTCGGGATACAGCAGTCGTGATCGTTCGATGGCACCTCTGATGGTTATGAATAACACACTTGGAGGCGGTATGAGCAGCAGACTTTTTCAAGAAGTGCGCGAGGAACGCGGACTTGCTTATTCTGTTTTTTCATTCCATACTGCGTTCAAAGACAGCGGCCTGCTCACCATTTACGGAGGAACTGGCGCAAATCAAATTGAAGATTTGGGGAAAACAATACTTGAATCCATTCATCGTTTGACGGATCATGGTATTTCAGATAAGGAACTTGAGAGCAGTAAGGCACAAATTAAGGGCAACCTGATTTTCGGATTGGAAAGTACAAACGGCAGGATGGGCAGAAATGCTAAGAATGAACTCATTCTCGGTAGAGAGCGATCCATTGACGAAACCATTGCATTAATTGATGCGGTTACGTTAGGTGATGTGCATCGCGTGGCACAAGAAGTATTTGAGAAACCATACTCCTGTTCCGTGGTCAGTCCGACAGGTGACTTGCCCGTGGCACTTTAAGTCCTTTTAATACATTAAGCTTACTCTATATTTATTGCTGATCAACACACGGTCCAGTAATCGAATACGCAAAATGATCTAGACTCTTTCAGGCTCGGAATCAAACGATTCCGAGCCCTTTTTGCGCGCCCAAGAATTTCACACTACCGGGTCTTTGTCATACCATAAAGTGTTGGAAGAAAAAACGGCTATGCACGAAAAATGGAAGAAAATAGCCGAGCGGAGGGAATGTCGATGCTGACAAACAGACATATCGTGATCATGGGAGGGGACGCCCGACAGATTGAAGTCATCAATAAATTAACTGCGCTCGATGCTCATCTGTCGCTTGTCGGTTTTGATCAGCTGGATCGAAATTTTAACGGAGCATCCAAGGTTAATATGGATGAAATTAATGCTAAAGAAGTAGACAGCATTATTTTGCCCGTAAGCGGGACTGATCATGAAGGCAACGTAGAAACCACCTTCTCAAATGAAACGGTGAATCTTTCAAAAGAATGGCTTGCTGAAACACCTGAACATTGCACCGTTTATTCGGGTATTTCGACACCTTATCTCAATAAAGTCTCTGAAGATACGCAGCGTGAGGTTGTGAAATTGTTTGCCAGAGATGATGTGGCAATCTACAATTCGATACCAACCGTTGAAGGAACATTAATGATGGTCATTCAGAACACGGATATTACCATTCACCAAGCAAATGTTATTGTACTTGGGCTCGGCCGAACCGGAATGAGTATCGCCCGTACGTTTCATGCACTTGGTGCACACGTAAAAGTTGGATCGCGGAATCCGGAACAGATTGCCCGCGCCGTAGAAATGGGTGTTAAAGCCTTTTATTTAAAGGAATTAGAAAAAGAAGTGGAAGACAATGAAATATGCATTAACACGATACCTGCTCTGGTATTGACAAGTAAAGTACTGTCAAAAATGCCGGCAAGCAGCTTTATCATTGATATTGCGTCACTTCCGGGAGGAACGGATTTTCGCTATGCCAAAAAAAGAGGCATTAAAGCAATGATTACACCGGGGTTGCCGGGGATGGTGGCGCCGAAAACTGCGGGCAGAATTATCGCTAATGTGCTTACGGAATTATTACTTCAAAAGTTCTCAGAGGAGGATGAGTCATGAATCTGAAGGGAAAACACATTGGATTTGGCATCACAGGGTCTCACTGTACGTATAGTCAAGTTGTTCCTCAGATTGAAAAGCTGGTTGAGGCCGGGTGCAAGGTGTCTGTATTTGTTACGTATACTGTGAAAACGACCGATACCCGTTTCGGCAAGGCAAGTGACTGGATCAGCAAAGTGGAGGAAATAAGTGGGCAGAAGGTTGTCGATTCCATTGTTGATGCTGAGCCCTACGGACCGAAAAAACCACTTGACTGTATGGTCATCGCGCCTTTGACAGGGAATTCAATGAGCAAGTTTGCTAATGCGCAGACAGACAGCCCGGTTCTTATGGCAGCAAAAGCGACGCTTCGAAACGAAAGCCCGGTTGTTCTCGGCGTATCTACCAATGACGGATTGGGGTTGAATCTGCAAAACATTGCCAAATTGATTGTTTCGAAAAACATTTATTTTATTCCATTCGGTCAGGATGATCCGATTCATAAACCGAATTCGCTTGTCTCTCATATGAATCTCTTGATTGATACCGTGGAAGATGCAATACTTGGTAGGCAAAAGCAGCCGATTCTCCTCGAAAAATAAAGTGACGTTATCTTTTGATTTGGTTTATTGGATACTCATCTTCCCATGTTGTTTCAATAAAATTTGTGAATTGATCAGCTGGCTGAAGGTCACGAATGCTGAGGCTTTTTAATGCCCCCTCATAAGCTGATCATGAACATGATACGTAAATAAAGCTAAAAATAAAAAAAATAAATGGGTCTCTGCTTCTCTCTTGAATAAATTATGATAAAATTAAACTGTATTTTTCGGTGAAAAAGGACATTTTTTGATTTGTCCTTTTCTTTAAGCCATTATTAATTATATAATAATAGGAAAAAACAGTTAGGAAAATAGAGGAGAGATGGGTTTGCTTAAATCAGAAGGCTTGAATGTGGCAGTTGTCGGTGTCACCGGTGCTGTCGGTACGCGTATGCTCAAAATGCTTGAAAGTTCTCCTTTGCCGGTTAAATCGCTTTATCCGCTGGCTTCAGCACGTTCAGCAGGGAAAAAGGTATCATTTGGCGGCACAGAATGGACAATAAATGAAGCAAAACCCGAATCATTTGAGAACATAGACATAGCATTGTTCAGCGCAGGCGGATCAGTATCCAAACAACTTGCACCGGAAGCTGCAAAACGCGGTGCGATTGTTGTTGACAATACAAGTGCATTTCGTATGGATAAAGACGTGCCGCTTGTTGTACCAGAAGTTAATGAAAAAGCGCTGTTTGAGCATCATGGAATTATCGCCAATCCGAATTGCTCAACGATTCAAATGGTTGCAGCATTGGAACCGATTCGTCAGGCATATGGTTTGAATCGAATTATTGTCTCTACGTATCAAGCGGTTTCCGGCGCGGGAGCTAAAGCGGTCGCTGAGCTCGAGGATCAATCCAGAGCAGTTTTGAATGACGAGCCACCGGTAACGGCGATTATGCCTGTTAAGGGCGATAAGAAACATTATCAGATGGCATTTAATGCTATTCCGCAGATTGATCTGTTTCAACCAAATGATTATACTTTTGAAGAAATGAAAATGATAAACGAGACCAAAAAAATCATGGACGATCAGGAAATCAAAGTGTCGGCGACTTGCGTGCGGGTACCGGTAAGTATCAGCCATGGTGAGTCTGTATACATTGAGATCGACAAAACAGATGTTGAAGCATCGGACCTGAAAGATCTTCTGAAAAATGCTCCGGGTGTTGTTCTTGAAGACGACCCGGAACATCAAGTTTATCCAATGCCGTCCAACGCATCGGGCAAAAAAGAAGTGTTTGTCGGTCGTATTAGGCGCGATCCTGACGTAGCAAACGGTTTTCATATGTGGATTGTCTCTGACAATTTACTTAAGGGTGCTGCATGGAATTCGGTACAAATTGCAGAAAGCCTTCTCAAGCTTGGCTTGGTTAAGGTCTGAACATTGTGTCTGAACAATCGCCGCGAAGCTGATCGATGAATCCTGCTCCATGTTGATCTCCCTTACGCGAAAGGGTGGAATAATTTGAAGATCATTGTGCAAAAGTTTGGCGGAACGTCGGTCCAAACAGAAGAAATGAGAACTCGCGCAGTTGAGCATGTCGCGAGAGCAGTTAAAAAAGGTTATAAGGTTGTTGTTGTCGTCTCTGCAATGGGGCGCTCAGGTGATCCATATGCGACCGATACGCTGCTTGCACTCGTTCGTGATGGTAAAAGTTCCGCACGCGAAAAAGATATTCTAATGTCATGCGGCGAAACAATATCCATGGTCGTTTTTTCAAATTTGTTAAAGCAGGCAGGTATTCGTTCAGAGGCCATGACTGGAGCTCAGGCGGGTTTTCGTACAAACGGCGCTTTCAATGAAGCTAAAATCATTGAAATGAAAGTCACCCCGCTCTTAAATCGTCTGGAGGATTGCGATGCAATTGTTGTTGCTGGATTCCAAGGCCAAACGAGAGATGGTGAGATCACGACATTAGGGCGCGGAGGCAGCGATACCTCGGCTGCTGCACTCGGTGCGGCAGTTGATGCCGAATGGATTGATATTTTTACAGACGTGAATGGGGTCATGACTGCCGATCCGCGTATCGTCAGTGACGCGCGCAGATTGTCAATGCTTACGTACAATGAAGTATGCAATCTGGCTTATCAAGGAGCAAAGGTCATTCATCCACGAGCAGTAGAAATTGCCATGACAGCGAAGATCCCGATTCATATTCGCTCGACCATGTCTGACAGCTTAGGGACAATTGTTACAACGATGGACCGCTCAGGCAGAGGTCAGGATTTAGTAGAACGTCCGGTCACTGGGATTACTTATGTGCGAGATGTCACCCAAATAAGGGTACGTGCCGGAAAAAATGAATTTGATTTACAGGCAAAAGTGTTCAAGGCAATGGCTGAACAAGGAATTAGCGTAGATTTAATTAATATTAGTCCAAATGGTGTTGTTTATACGGTTAGTCAGCAGTCTGCCGAAAAGGCGATAGCCATTTTGGAGGCGAGAGGATATGCTCCCGAGGTTCAAAAGAATTGTGCCAAGGTGTCTGCAGTCGGTGCGGGTATGGCAGGTGTTCCTGGGGTGGCTTCGAAAATCGTCAATGCTTTAACAGAACAGGGAATCCGGATTTTACAATCTGCTGATTCTCACAACACCATTTGGGTTCTTGTCGAACAAGATAAAATGAAGGATGCAGTAAATGCGCTGCATAAAGCCTTTCATCTTGAGGCAGAACACGATGAATCAATCTTGGAACATCCTAAACAGGAGTGAGAAAAATGGATTTTGGGCGATTGTTAACTGCCATGGTCACGCCTTTTGATGAAAAGGGTAAAGTAAGTTTAGAACGAACCACCGACCTGATTGAACATTTGATCAAAACAGGTTCGGATGGCGTTGTGGTTGCGGGAACTACCGGCGAATCACCCACGTTATCACATGAAGAAAAACTGATGCTTTTTGAACATGTGGTTCGTGTCGTCGACGGAAGAATTAAGGTTATTGTCGGAACAGGCAATAACAATACGAAACTATCAGTTGATTTTTCAAAGGAAGCGGCAAAGCTTGGCGTAGACGCAGTCATGGCTGTGGCTCCGTACTACAATAAGCCGAATCAAGCTGGCTTGTACGCACATTATAAAGCTATAGCAGAACATGTGGATGTTCCGGTTATCATTTACAATATTCCGAGCCGTTCAAAGGTCAATATCTCAGCGGAAACGATTATTCGTTTGTCGCAGATCGACAACATAGTCGCTGTTAAAGAAGCAAGCGGGAACTTGGATCAGATGGCCACCATTATTAATGGAACAAAAGATGATTTTCATCTGTACAGCGGTGACGACGGACTGACGCTGCCGATCTTGTCGATTGGCGGTCACGGAGTGATTTCCGTTTCGTCTCATGTCATTGCTCCGGAAATGAAACAAATGATCAGTGCTTTTCTTGACGGTCGTGTTTCAGAAAGTGCGGAGCAGCACCGAAACATGCTCCCGTTTATGCGCGAGCTGTTTGCAGCGCCGAGCCCTGCGCCAGTGAAAGCGCTTCTTAATAAGCTGGGCATTAATGTTGGAAGCGTTCGCTTGCCTATGGTCGACCTTACTGAGCAAGAACTTGGTTCGTTGGTTAATATCTATCGGGAATTCAAGAAAACTGCAGATATAAGAATTGGCAAATAAATGAAAGATAAAAGATGAATCAGAGCAACCATTTGATTCATCTTTTTATTTGATCTTAATGGAGGAATCGGAGATGAGAGTGTTATTAAGCGGCTTTGCGCCGTTTGGGGGAAGTAAGCTGAATCCTTCATGGGAAGCTGTGAGACGATTGGACGGGGTGCAGGCAACGGATACCGTTGAACTTTTTGCAACGAAACTCCCAGTTTCCTATAGAGAAGCTGCGGATCGCTTATTTGCATCAGTACGCGTTATTTGTCCCGATGTCATTATTGCAGTCGGACAAGCTGGCGGACGTAAGGCAATTACTCCAGAACTGTTTGCGATGAATAAAAGCGACTCGGAAAATCCTGATAATGAAGGCGTCGTCCTCAATGATCAAAGCATCGTGGAAGACGGACCGGAAAAATATAAGTCCGCGTTGCCTGTTCATGAGATCATCCGTGCTATTCAAGAATTGGACATTCCGGTTGAATTATCTGAAAATGCAGGATCCTTTGTCTGCAACCATGTTTTTTATAGATTGATGCATGAACTCAGAAAAACTGAAAAGCCGAAAATCGGGGGATTCATACATGTTCCTTTTCTACCTGAACAGATCTCAAAAAACGGCGCACCAAGCGTGGCCATTGATCAGTTGACCGAAGCACTTAAACAGGCGGCTATTGTCTCTGCGGCGGCTTTTTCTGAGAAAGTTACTGTATGATAAGATTCCGGGTGTTGCCTGTTGCAATGATGAATTAATACTGTTGAGGGCAGCGGTGCACGCATACTGAGAAAAATAGGGGTGAAGGAATCCGGTTGATCTGAATTACAAGGCTTGGATTGCTCCTCCAAAATCAATGAGAAAAAATTGTACTTTGCGATAGGGATTGGGTATAATAAAACCAATGATTAGTTCGGGTCAATAGCGATGACTGCTCAACTTAATAGGAGGAATGCCCATTGACACATGCAAAGAAAGACAGCGTGAAAATTTATGCAATGGGCGGCGTTGGCGAAATTGGTAATAATATGACAGTCATTGAAGTAAATCATGACATTTATATTATTGATGCGGGATTAATGCATCCCCACGAAGATATGCTCGGAGTTGATACAGTAATTCCCGATGTCTCTTATTTAGCTGATCGCCGCGATCAGATCAAAGGTATATTTCTGACGCACGGCCATCAAGCGAATATTGGAGGCTTGCCTTACCTGATGAGAGATCTGAAGGTTCCTGTCTACGGAACACGTTTGACATTAGCCTTTGTGTGGGAAAGTCTCAGAAGAGTAGGTGTCAGTTTTCCAAAAGATTTATTTAATACCATTAATCCGGATAAGCGTTTAAAAATCGGGCAATGCATCATTGACTGTTTCAGAACCTATCACAGTGTTCCGGATTCTGTCGGTTATGCGATCCAAACAGCACAGGGTTATGTTGTTCATACAGGGGATTACAAATTCGACTTTACTCCGGTCGGAGGAGTCCGTACGGATGTCAGCAAAATTTCAGAAATAGGGGATAAAGGTGTTCTTTGTCTGTTGTCTGACAGCAAGCATGCAGAACTTCCTGGTAAAGCGCCAACCGATGCACTCATTGGCGATCGTTTCAATCATATTCTCTATTCCGCGGAAGGACGAGTAATCGTCTCCATCCATGCGACCAATATTCACCGTATACAGCAATTTTTTAATGCATGTGCGGAACATGATCGCAAGGTAGCCATTGATGGGAAGTATTTGGACCGCATCATCTCGATCGCTTCCAAAGAAGGCTTTCTCGACATTCCTGAAAGTATCATAATCAATTGGGAAAAATCGACAAAACAGCCGGCACAGGAGCTTGCCATATTGACAAGCGGTGCAGATGGAGATCCGTTAACCCCATTAACGAGTCTTGCTAATCATCTTCATAAGAAGCTGAGATTAAAGGAAAAAGATCTGATTATCTATGCGGCATCCTTAACGCCAAGTAATGAGAAAACAGTGACGAATGCGATCGATCAGCTTATGAGCGAAGGTGCTGAAGTTGTGTTTGGCAAGGATGTTCATATCTCGGGTCACGGTTCTGAAGAGGACATTAAATTAATGCTCCAATTAACTCGGCCAAAGTATGTTGTTCCGATTGATGGTGAATTCAAAATGATGAAAGCACATCAAGAGATTGCAGAATCTATGGGAATTCCCGCTAGCCGCACATTTTTGTTGGACAAGGGCGATGTTGTGGAATTCACAAACGGTGAAGCGAGATCGTCGGACTCAGTTCCCGCCGGGCAGCTGCTTGTTGACGGACTTGGTGTCGGCGATGTGGGTAATATTGTGTTAAGAGATCGCCGCTTGCTGTCTCAGGATGGTACGGTCATTGTTGTCGTAACTCTGGGACGCAGGACGAAGAAGATCCTTGCAGGTCCTGAAATCATCACACGCGGATTCGTTTATGTTCGTGAATCGGAAGATCTTTTAGATCAAGCTAATCATATCGTTTCCGATGTGCTGTCGAAATCACTGACACAGCACGTATCTGAGTGGTCATCGCTAAAAAGTGGAATTAGAGATTCGCTAGGTCGATACTTTTTTGACAAAACCAAACGCCGTCCAATGATATTGCCAATTATCATGGAATTTTAAAAACCGGGTCAATGCTCGGTTTTTTTATTTGCTCTCTGTTGAATTGATCAAGAAGGAGGATCAGTAATCCTTTGCCAAAAACAGGTATTTAGAGTAAATTAAAGACAGAAGAGCTTTAGGACAAGCATGTATGTAACAAGAAATAAATGAGGTGCACGTGAATTATGGCAAAGAAAAAAAGGAAGCGCACACGCGCAAGTATTGGCTGGAAAGAGACCCTGATCTATGAAGTAGGCGGTCTCTGCATGTTTGCGCTTACCTGTATTGGTATCAGTAATTTAGGCGTTGCCGGAGAAGTGATTAAAGAAGCAGCGCGGTTGTTCACCGGAAATTGGTGGGTCCTTCTTCTCCTCTATTTTCTTGTTCTTTCGGTATATTACATTCTGTTTCGAAAACAGCCGGAATTTTTTACACGAAGGCTTTCAGGTATTTATTTACTTACATTTACATTACTCTTGGTCAGTCATGTTCGGTTATTTGAGGCGTTGTCTTCCGTAAATGTGTGGCAGAATCGGTCGGTCATTTTGAATACGTTCCTGCTTTTTCGCGGTGAATTGTCAGGATCAATTCCAAGTCAAGGACTTGGGGGCGGAATGATCGGTTCTATTGGGTTCGCTTTTTTTTATTACCTCTTTTCTACGACCGGGACCTATTTTATGACAGGCTTTCTCTTCCTTGTGTCCATTATTCTGATCACCGGTCACTCACTTCGCGATATCATAAAGAAATTGTTTGGCGGCTTGTTCCGATCAATGAAAAAGAGTGCTGCTCATTTTAAGAACGGAATGACTAATTTTTTTGCGAGAGAACACAAACCGAAACAAAAGAAGGAATCACGACGTGAGGCTGAGCATGAATTGCCAATTATTGAAGACGCGCATGAGGAGAGATCATCAGAACCTGAAATTCATGATTTTAATGAAACATCCATGGATATGCAGGATCCGGTCACCACGGACAGCAAACAGATGTCGGCAGAAGATTATGAAGATGAACCGGCAGAAGATGTTACTCCTGATTTCTCGCAAATGCCGGTCGAGAATGCAGATTATCAATTACCGCCTTTATCTTTACTGAGAGCGCCAGGGAAAAATGCACAGAATAATGAACGCACTCATATTGCGGAGAATGTACGTACTCTGGAACGGACCTTTGAAAGTTTCGGCGTACGTGCAACTGTTAAGGAAGTTCATCTCGGGCCAGCCGTTACTCGTTATGAAGTGTACCCCGAAGCAGGGGTGAAGGTCAGCCGAATTCTCAGTTTGAGCGACGACCTTGCGCTTGCTCTAGCCGCCAAGGATATTCGTATCGAAGCGCCTATTCCCGGAAAATCAGCCGTTGGCATTGAAGTGCCGAATCAGGAAGTCGCTATGGTATGTCTCAGAGAAGTGCTTGAATCCAAGAATGCAAAACGTGCGTCATCAAAACTCACCATTGGGCTTGGACGCGACATCTCCGGGGAACCGATTCTTGCTGATTTAAATCGGATGCCTCACCTGCTTGTTGCCGGGGCGACAGGCAGCGGAAAAAGTGTCTGTATTAACGGAATCATCATTACACTTCTTATGCGGACGAAACCGAGTGAAGTTAAACTGTTTATGATTGATCCGAAAATGGTTGAACTGAACGTATATAATGGAATTCCGCATCTGTTGACGCCTGTTGTGACTGACCCTGCAAAAGCGGCACTTGGACTCAAAAATGTGCTTGGAGAAATGGAAAGACGTTATGAACTTTTCTCACAGAGCGGCACACGTAATTTGGAGAGCTACAATGAAGCGGTTCGAAAATTTAATCACGAGCACGAAGAAAAGCAGCCGCTGATGCCTTATATTGTAGTCATTATTGATGAACTTGCTGACTTAATGATGGTTGCTTCTAAGGATGTTGAAGAGACAGTGACTCGCCTTGCACAAATGGCACGTGCTGCCGGAATCCACCTGATTATTGCGACACAGCGGCCGTCAGTGGATATTATTACAGGAGTCATCAAGGCAAATATCCCATCTCGGATCGCATTCAGTGTTTCATCGATGATGGATTCAAGAACGATTTTGGATTCAGGTGGAGCGGAAAAACTGCTTGGAAAAGGTGATATGTTGTTTCTACCGATCGGTGCTTCAAAACCTGTCCGGATTCAAGGTGCTTTTCTGTCAGACGAAGAAGTCGAAGCGGTCGTCAATCATGTGATTAGTCAACAGAAAGCAAGTTACCGTCAAGATATGATACCGGCAGAACTGCCGGAACAGCATCAAGAGAAAGTCGAAGATGCATTATTTGACGATGCCGTACAGCTTGTCACCTCTAGGCAGACGGCGAGTGTCTCGATGCTGCAGCGCAAGTTCAAAATCGGTTACAATCGGGCTGCGCGATTGATCGATGCAATGGAGGAAAATCATATTGTCGGTCCTTATGAAGGCAGTAAACCACGTGCTGTGCTTGTGCCGAAGCAAAGCGATGAAGTCAGTGGAAGATAGGCAGTGAATCATGAAAACGGCGATGGAGTGGACAGAATGAAGAAAATTTTGATTACTGGCGCCAGCGGGGCAATCGGTGGCGCAGCTGCGCGAGCGCTGGCAGGTTCCGGGGCTTCACTTTTTTTGCATTATCATGAAGCTGAGGCGGCAGTTCAGAGTCTGGCCGCTGCATTGAGCAAAAATTATCCGGAACAGGATTTCACGTGTATTCAAGCGGATCTCTCTGAAGCAGATGGACCCGATATGCTGCTTAAGCAGCTGAACACACCAATTAACGGCGTTGTCTACGCCAGTGGCAACAGCGATATTAACCTCTTCCAGGATATAAAAGAAGAAACGATTCAGAAAACGATTCAATTGCAACTCACCAGTCCATTTCGCATTCTACAACAGCTTGTTCAGCCGATGATCCATGAGAAAACTGGGAAGATTGTGCTCGTTTCCTCGATTTGGGGATTGGAAGGTGCGGCGACTGAAGTCCTTTACTCTATGGTAAAAGGCGGACAAAACACCTTTGTTAAAGCACTCGCAAAAGAAGTTGCCCCAAGCGGCATTACTGTGAATGCAGTCGCTCCTGGTGCAGTCGACACGCCGATGATGAGCAAATTCAGTCAAGAAGATATTGAGTTAGTGAAGGAAGAAATTCCTATGGGCCGTTTGGCCGCACCCGAAGAAGTGGGCACATTAATCCAATTTTTAATGAGTCCTTCAGCGTCATACATTAATGGTCAAGTGATCTCAATAAACGGCGCCTGGTATTGTTGAATGCTCCTTATGAATAAGGTTGTGTACCTTTAGGAATTCTAAAGAGGATCACAAATAAGGAGGAGATCAGCATGTCAATTTTGGATAACTGGCAACATTGGAAAGACTTTCTTGGTGATCGGGTGGAACAGGCGGAAAACATGGGTGTCAGTGATGATACGATTGCATCATTTGCAAAGAAGATCGGTGATTATCTGAGCGAACATGTGGATCCGAAGAACGATCAAGATCGGGTGCTTAAAGACTTATGGACAGTAGCAGGTGAGTCAGAACGCGCAATACTTGCTCGACTGATCATGAAAATGGTTACTTCGGACTCATTAAACGTGCATCAATCTGTCTAATACCGGGTTTTTTTTAAGAGGCGTATTTGTACGTCTCTTTTTTCAGTGTCTGTATCGTTAAAATAATGAAGTTATGATAATATTAGTAGTGTACTTTACAATAATTGAACTGTGAATTTTGGCATCTGAACTTTTTCGAACATGTTCTGAAGAAGGGTCTTTGGAACAGTCTCTAATGGTGTTATGATACAGTAAGGGAACTGAGACTCCGAACAGTGAACCGATGGAGGAAACTTTATGTCCGACGGTAAAGAATGGTATATGGAGTACGAAATACATAAGAACAGGCCTGGATTACTTGGAGAAGTTTCTTCGCTGCTTGGTGTTCTCGGAATTAATATCCTGACCATCAATGGGGTGGATCATGAACGTCGCGGACTTCTGGTTAAATCTCAGAACGACGAACAAATCAAACAATTTTTAGCTGCAATCGAAAAGATGGAGACTATTCATCTGACCAAGATACGGCAGCCGACACTTGGTGATCGAATTGCTGTCCGTCATGGCCGATACATAGAGAGAGATACAGGAGATCGTAGAACATTCCGCTTTTCGCGTGATGAGATCGGCTTATTGGTTGATTTTATGGCAGAATTGTTTAAGATGCCGACACACCCCCTGCTCGGCATTCGTGGGTTGCCGCGAGTAGGCAAGTCGGAGTCGATTGTCGCAGCAAGTGTATCTGCAAATAAACGCTGGCAATTTATTTCATCAACACTTTTGAAACAGACGATTCGAACAAGACTTTCTGAAGAGGAGCGGTCTCGTGATCATATTTTCGTCATTGACGGAGCTGTTTCGCAAAGATCCGGTTCGGAAAGCCATTGGAATCTGATTCGTGAATTGATGCGGCTCCCTGTTACTAAAGTAATTGAGCATCCGGATATTTTTATCAAGGAAACAGAGTTTTCGATGGACACTTTTGATTATATCATTGAACTTCGAAGCCATCGCGAAGAGGAAATGACAAACGAAGTGTCATAGGACTCCTTGTTTTTCATGGCATTATTTTAATTCATAATGGCAGGTGTTAGGATTGAGTGAACTTGGTCAAGCGCTGAAGGAAGCCCGGGAACAGAAAAATCTGTCACTGGACGATCTTCAAGAAGAAACAAAAATTCAAAGGCGTTATCTGAAAGCCATTGAAGATGGCGATTACAGCCAGCTTCCCGGTGACTTCTATACTCGTGCTTTTATTAAAAGCTATGCAGAGGCAGTCGGACTGGATTTTAAAAATCTGACGGAACAGTATTCCAGTGATATGCCAAAGCTTGAACGCCAGCATGTGGAAACACGTATCACACCTCCTGATGGAAGTGAAAATGAACGATCACCGAAAAAACTACGTACAAATGCAATCCGATCAAAAAACTGGTCATCATTTGTTAACAAAGCAATTGTGGTTGTTTTTATCTTGATCGCGCTGATGATTGTTTATATTCTTGTGACACATATTGCAGGAAACGGATCCAAACAATCAGCAGATCAGAGCAGCAGCAATTCCGTTCAATTCAAAGGCGACAGCACGCCTCCGAATAGTTCGTCATCCAGTAGTTCCTCTGATTCGGCGAGTAATTCGGATTCTTCTTCTGAACAAGTCCTGAAGAAGGAAAAAGAGGAAGGATCAACAACAACATATACGCTTTCTGGGACCTCGACTTTTGATGTTACAGTTTCAGCTAAATCAGATTCCCCCGCTTGGTTTGAAGCGGTAGACAACACAACAAATAAACAAATTGCTCAAGGAACTGCGGCAAGCACCGGAAAGAAATCCTATCATTTTGATGCGTCAGATGTGCAGACGCTGCGGCTCAAATTTGGTAATGTGCCTGGAACGGAATTGAAAATTAACGGCCATAATGTTGATTTTTCAAATTCAAGTACAGTACAAACCCTTCTAATTAATTTCAGCAAGTGAACAAATTCATTTTATTGGAGCCAGCCCGCTGAGGCGGCTCACTTTTTTTGGTTACTGAACGGATTGATCCTTTATCAGAGGTATCGTCACCGTTTACCCGATCATTTATTTGTAGGAGGACTTCTCAATGAATATTGCCAATAAATTAACTGTTGCACGCATGTTCATGATTCCGCTTTTTTTAGTTCTGCTTTTGGCACCGATTCAACTCGGCAATCTTGGCGGGGAAGGTTATCAGCTTCCTGTTTCTCAACTGCTTGCTGCTATTATTTTTGTTCTCGCTTCTTTTACTGACTGGCTCGATGGAAAGTTGGCACGCAAGTATCACTTAGTTACAAATTTTGGAAAACTGCTTGACCCTTTGGCAGATAAGTTGCTCGTGATGAGTGCTTTTGTGGCTTTTGTGGGATTGGGAAGAATGGCATCATGGCTTGTGATCCTGATCCTTGCACGTGAATTTGCCGTCACCGGCTTGCGCTTAGTTGCTGTTGAAGAAGGGGAAGTCATTGCAGCAAGCAAGATTGCTAAATGGAAAACATTTTCACAAATGGTGGCGATCATCTTATTCTTGTTTAATAATGCACCTTTTGGCTTGAACGGATTCCCTCTTGATCAGATTATTCTCTGGATCGCGGTTGTTCTTACAGTGCTTTCAGGAACGGACTATTTTTATAAGAACCGCGAGATTATTTTCCGATCCAAATAAGCGGGCAGACTTGCACTACGAGTTCGAGTGCCCGATAATAAATGAGAGAATAATAGGTTTGAAAACGGATGATAGGAGTTCTTGCACATGAATGCGGAAATCATCGCGGTTGGTTCGGAACTTTTACTTGGGCAGATTGCCAATACGAATGCTCAGTTCATTTCCGAGCATTTAGCTGCGTTAGGTATTGATGTCTATTTTCACACCGTTTGCGGCGACAACGAAGCTCGTATGATTGATGTGATTAAGAATGCGGAAGCTCGAGCAGATTTGTTGATCTTCACCGGCGGACTTGGCCCTACAAAAGATGATTTGACAAAAGAGACAGTTGCTCATGTGTTAGGAAAACAGTTGGTAACTGATCAAGAAGCAATGGATAGCATCTTAAATTATTTTAAGGTGACCGGAAGGGAAATGACTGAGAATAATAAGAAGCAAGCGCTGGTGATTGAAGGAAGTCACGTACTGCCCAACCATCATGGAATGGCTCCAGGGATGATTGTAGATATGAAGAAGCATCTTTATTTGCTAATGCCCGGTGTCCCGTCAGAGATGAAGCCAATGTTTCTTGATTTCGCTCAACGCTATCTAGCTCGCCGAAATGAAGAACATATCCAATCACGCGTCCTTCGTTTTTTCGGAATCGGCGAATCTCAACTGGAGACGAAAATCATTGATCTGATCGATGCCCAGTCCAATCCGACCATTGCACCGCTCGCAAAAGAGAGCGAGGTTACCTTGCGATTGACTGCAAAGCATGAACGGTCGGATCAAGCTGAAGCAATGCTTGACGCGGTCGAGGCAAAAATTGATGCACGAGTCGGCCAGTATTTATATGGATATGATGAAACATCCCTTTCTGAGCTTGTGTTCAAGCTGTTGCGCGAAAAGAAGAAGACGATTGCGTTTGCAGAAAGTCTTACAGGTGGTATGGCGGCTGATTGGATGGCAGGCTTTCCGGGTGCATCTTCAGTTTTGAATGGCGGCATTGTTTGTTATACCAATCATGTGAAGCATCATGTACTTCACATTCCTGAAGAAGTGCTTCAAACAGACGGGGCCGTAAGCGCGATGTGCGCTAAACTATTGGCTGAGTCGGTCCGTAAACTGTGTGGCTCTGATTTTGGCGTTTCGTTTACAGGTGTCGCAGGTCCCGATAAAAGCGAAGGAAAGGCAGTCGGAACCGTTTATATTGGTTTTGCTGATAAAAGCGGCTCGAAAAGCTACCCATTTCAATTTAACGGAACCCGCCGAAAAATCAGGATTCAGTC
Source organism: Sporolactobacillus sp. STSJ-5 (assembly GCF_024385605.1). Lineage (GTDB taxonomy): Bacteria > Bacillota > Bacilli > Bacillales > Sporolactobacillaceae > Sporolactobacillus. Next base: position 226,780 of record NZ_JANFOJ010000002.1, read on the forward strand.
GACAAAAACAGGATATGACATAGTCAGAAGATATTTAAAAGGTCTTCCGGTCCTTGCAAAACAACAATAGCGAATAAACATTCGCAGAACACTTGTGCTTATCGATAAAAAAAGGTATGATTAAAAAAAGAATGTTGAAGGAGATGAACCACTATCATGGCTGAAAAAAACGAACGAAAAGCAGCATTAGACAGCGCTCTTCGCCAAATCGAGAAACAGTTTGGCAAAGGTTCAATTATGCGATTGGGAGAACGGCCGGAACAGCGTGTATCCACAGTATCAAGCGGTTCACTGGCTTTAGATATAGCAATGGGTGTCGGCGGTTATCCGCGCGGGCGCATTATCGAAATTTACGGACCTGAATCCTCAGGTAAAACAACGGTTGCTCTTCATGCAATTGCCGAGGCTCAGCAAGGCGGCGGACAGGCGGCATTTATTGATGCTGAACATGCACTTGATCCGGTTTATGCCGAACATTTAGGTGTTAACATTGATGAGCTGCTTCTCTCTCAACCGGATACTGGTGAGCAAGCGCTTGAAATAGCTGAAGCACTTGTACGAAGCGGTGCAGTTGATATTATTGTTATTGATTCGGTGGCAGCCTTGGTCCCGAAAGCCGAAATTGAAGGTGAGATGGGCGATGCACATGTCGGTCTTCAGGCACGTTTGATGTCCCAAGCGCTTCGAAAGCTTTCGGGAGCAATTAGCAAGTCAAAGACAACCGCTATTTTTATCAATCAGATTCGTGAGAAAGTAGGGGTTATGTTTGGTAACCCTGAGACAACGCCAGGCGGCCGCGCACTTAAATTTTATGCTTCGGTACGATTGGAAGTACGCCGCGCAGAAACGCTCAAAATCGGCAATGACATTGTCGGAAATCGAGCGAGAATTAAAGTAGTCAAGAACAAGGTTGCTCCGCCATTTAAACAGGCAGAAGTAGATATTATGTACGGACAAGGGATTTCCCAAGAAGGTGAAATCCTCGATATCGGTGCTGATCTGGATATTGTTGAAAAAAGCGGTTCATGGTACTCCTACAATAATGAACGCTTAGGTCAAGGCCGTGAGAACTCGAAACTCTATTTAAAGGAAAATGAACCAGTAAAAGAGGAAATTAAACAAAAGATTCGTGAACATTATCAGTTGGACGGGGTACCGGAAGAAAGCCCTGAGGCAGAAACCGAACCGCTTCCAAATAACGAATGAGTTTGGTAATAAATCAAGTGTGAAGATGCGGTCTCTTAGTCATTAGTCGACTTTTGAGACCGTTTCTTTTTTAACTTAATATTGGAAAGCATACATGAAGAGTCAAATATGATCCGCCTTTTCGATAAGTGAACATATTGACAATTTTCTGACAGTGAAGCATTCGATAACTATTTGAATTATTTGAATAATAGACGGTGTCAAAATACAATCCAAAGGCCGTGAGGTTGACAACCCAAATAGGCAATTATACAATAAACTTGTAACTGCAAAGTTATTGATTACATGATTATGTAAACTTTTCGCATGAGAATGCTTATAAAGGCGACAGAATGGTGAAAGAAGCTGCCATGTTCCTTTCATGCGACCTACTGCATAAGGGCAATAGAATAGGAACATCTAGTTAAAACACTATTCCTACCTATCGTATCTTTGTTAAGCATCATTCAAAAGGTAAATGCAACTGTTTTACTTATTGACGATATGGAAAAGCAAGGAGGTGAAATGATGATAATCATTATTTTGATCATCTCCATTGTGCTTGTCTCTGTAGTTTGTCTGTTTGTTGGCTATTACATCCGAAAGAAATTTGCTGAGGCGAAAATTTCATCAGCTGAAACCGCGGCACATCAGATTGTTGAAGATGCGCATCGAGACGCAGAAGCATTGAAAAAAGAAGCTCTCTTAGAAGCAAAGGACGAAATTCATACGCTCCGTTCTCAAGCAGAGAATGAGGCGCGTGAACGGCGAAATGAACTTCAAAGACAAGAAAATCGCCTTTTGCAGAAAGAGGATTTACTCGATCGAAAAAGCGAATCTCTCGATAATAAAGAGAGTTCATTGGAAAAAAGGGAGGAAACTCTTAGCAAGAAACGTCGACAAATTGAAGAGATGGAAAGCAAAGTGGAGGAAACGTTGCGAAAGCAGCAGTCGGAGCTTGAACGCATTTCCGGATTAACGAATGACGAGGCGAAGGAATTAATTCTGAACCAAGTCAGACAGGAAACGGCTCATGAGGCTGCTCAAATCGCAAAGGATATCGAGTCAAGAGCGAAGGAAGATGCGGAAAAGAAGGCCAAAAGCATCCTTTCACTAGTAATCCAACGTTGTGCGGCAGATCACGTAACGGAGACTACTGTTTCAGTTGTCAACTTGCCAAATGACGAAATGAAGGGCCGCATCATCGGGCGAGAAGGACGAAATATTCGGACGCTTGAGACACTTACGGGTATTGATCTCATTATTGATGATACGCCGGAAGCCGTTATTCTGTCAGGATTTGATCCGATCCGCCGAGAGGTTGCTCGCCTTGCTCTTGAGAAGCTTGTTCAAGATGGGCGCATTCATCCAGCTCGTATTGAAGAAATGGTTGAAAAATCGCGGCATGAAGTTGATGAAAAGATCCGCGATTATGGTGAACAAACCATTTTTGAAGTCGGTATTCACAGCTTGCACCCGGATCTTATCAAGATTCTGGGTCGACTCCACTTCAGAACAAGTTACGGCCAGAATGTACTGAAACATTCTATGGAAGTCGCATTCTTAGCCGGAATGATGGCTGCTGAGCTTGGAGAAGACGAGAATTTGGCGAGAAGAGCAGGATTGCTGCATGATATCGGCAAAGCGATCGACCACGAGGTTGAAGGAAGCCACGTGGAAATCGGTGTTGAATTGGCAACAAAGTATAAAGAGCACCCGGTTGTCATTAACAGCATTGCTTCTCACCATGGAGATACAGAGGCTACTTCTGTAATCTCTGTTCTGGTCGCCGCAGCAGATGCATTATCTGCCGCAAGGCCAGGTGCACGTCGCGAAACACTCGAAACCTATATTCATCGGCTGGAAAAGCTGGAAGAAATTTCCGAATCCTTTGAAGGAGTCGAAAAATCGTATGCGATACAAGCTGGGCGAGAAATTCGTATTATTGTTCAGCCGGATATCGTTGACGATGCAAAATCTTTCCAGTTGGCACGTGAGATTACTAAGAAAATTGAAAATGAACTGGACTATCCAGGAAATATCAAGGTTACAGTAATTCGTGAAACACGAGCTGTAGAATATGCGAAATAAAAAAGGCGGCAAAGTGGCCGCCTTTTTTATTACCTTGATTGAATCAAGTGATGAGAAAAGAGCGTGAACAATGAAAATCTTATTTGTCGGTGATGTCTACGGACGCACGGGTCGAGAAATGATTGAAGGTTACTTGCAAAAGTTAAAAAGCAAGTATCAGCCCACAGTAACCATCGTTAATGCGGAAAATGCAGCACATGGAAAAGGACTGACCAAAAAAATCTACCGGCAACTGCTTGAAGCAGGAGCAGATATGCTTACCATGGGAAACCACACATGGGATAATCGGGAACTCTTTGAGTTTATTGACGATGCAAGTCAGCTTGTGCGCCCAGCAAACTTTCCTGAAGGTACCCCGGGAACAGGAATTCGCTACATCACACTGCCGCACAATGTGCAGGTGGCCGTAATCAATATTCAGGGACGTGTTTTTTTGCCGCCGTTGGACGACCCTTTCCGGATTGTCAAACAGCTTGTTGATGAAGCGCGCCAAAGAACGTCGATCATATTTGTCGATGTTCATGCAGAAACGACAAGTGAAAAACTTGCGTTAGGATGGTATTTAGATGGTAGTGTTTCTGCGGTAGTCGGGACGCATACGCATGTTCAAACAGCTGATGAACGCATTCTGCCGCAGGGAACTGCATATCTGACGGATGTCGGAATGACCGGACCTTATAACGGAATCATTGGGGTCAAGAGAGCTGCAGTAACAAAAAGATTTCTGACCTCAATGCCTGTTCGTTTTGAGAGTGAAGAAGGTCCCGGCCAGCTTGGTGCTGTGCTTATCCAAATTGATGATAAGACTGGTAAAGCAACGAAAATCAATCGTATTTTAATTAATGATGATCACATGTTTTTCGATTGAACAACAGGTCTATATCGCAGTGACGTCAATTAAAAAAACCTCACGTGAATCCGGTGAGGTACGAAGGGATAAAAGGACACGCCTTGTTGCGTGTTTTTTTATTAGGAGTTAAGACGGCTTACTTTGTCATCACCTTTTATTTCAAATTAACTTAAAATGAACTCATTTTTTCATCTAGGCTCGACGATGAGTTTCATCGCCGTACGCTCCTCACCGTCAATAATAATATCTGTAAAAGCGGGGATGCAAATGAGATCAAGACCGCTAGGCGCGACAAAGCCTCTGGCGATGGCAACCGCTTTTACTGCTTGGTTGAGAGCGCCGGCTCCAATTGCTTGTATTTCCGCTGTTTTTTGTTCTCTCATTGCGTGAGCGAGGGCTCCGGCAACAGAGTTAGGTACAGATCTTGCTGAAACTTTTAATACATCCATTTCCGTGTGTCATCTCCTTATGAGGATTGCCCATAAATTACTATATTCTTCAAGAAGATGACTATGCCTATTTTAAAATGCAGGAAGAGACGAGAGTGAAGTAATCCTGATCCTATTCTGTTCATCTTTCGGGGCCAACTAATAATACAAATAAAGATACGAAACAAAATAGACACAAAATAGCGTATTAATTATCAGATAATATGATATCATAATAATATATAAAAGAAATGTAGATGATATGAGGAGGAGTATTTGTGACGGAGCAAAACGCATGGAAAATGAATGGATTTCTTGGGATTTTGGCAATGCTGATTATGATTGGCGCAGGTGTGGCAGGCATAATTAAAACGATACCGTTTTTAGTGATTGCATCTTGGCTCATTGCTTTCATATTAATGACGGGACTGACAATCGTACCACCGAATAAAACAAAGGTGGTCACATTTTTTGGCAAATATGTCGGCAGTTTACGTGATAATGGAATCTATTTGACAATACCGTTTTCAACAAAAAAAACTGTATCTATGCGCGTGCGCAACTTCAACAGCCAGAAACTTAAAGTCAACGATGTTGAGGGCAATCCGATCGAAATTGCTGCAGTTGTTGTTTTCAAGGTTGTTGATTCTGCTAAAGCACTTTTTGATGTCGACGATTATAGTCAGTTTGTTGAAATTCAGAGTGAGACTGCCGTTCGCCATATCGCCTCTCAATATCCCTATGATAATTTTAATGAAGAGGGATTGTCTTTAAGAAGTAATTCTGTAGAAATCTCGACGATGTTGAAGACTGAATTGCAGGAGCGGCTCGCGCTTGCAGGCGTGGAGGTTATTGAAACACGGTTGACTCATCTCGCCTATTCAACTGAGGTTGCGCAAGCAATGCTGCAGCGTCAGCAGGCGTCGGCAATTGTTTCAGCAAGGCAAAAAATTGTTGAAGGTGCGGTTGGGATGGCTCAAATGGCCATTCAGCGCTTGCAGGACGAACATGTTGTTGAACTTGACGAAGAACGAAAAGTAAATATGATCAACAACTTGATGGTAGCCATCGTTTCAGATAAAGGATCACAGCCGGTGATTAACACAGGAAGTCTCTATTAAGCGGGTTTTTACAATGGCAAAGAAGAAAAGCTTTTTACTCAGAATCGATCCGGAATTATATGATCAAGTGCAGAGATGGGCCGATGATGAATTTCGCAGTGTCAATGGACAAATTGAATTCTTGCTTCGCGATGCATTAAGAAAATCGGGAAGAAAAAGCGGGAAGAAGAATGATACATCGGATTGATAGAGATAAACATTTAAACGCTTTCTTTAAGGTGGTATAATTAAGAGAGAGGAAACTTGGTCAAACCAAGGAGGCGTTTGCTGATGCGTGTTGAACAACTAATGCTGAGAAATGTTGTGACTGTTCGCGAGAATGATTCGGTTAAGACATTAATCAAGATCATGATTGAACACAAAATAGGCGGCGCTCCAGTAGTTGATGATGACAATCGATTAATTGGTTATATCAGCGATGGGGACCTTTTACGAGCTATTTCACCGAAACAACAAACGATCTATGATCTATACTCATTAATTTCTGCAATTACGATTGAGCTGTCAAAAGATAAATTAAAAGATTTGTTAACGAAACAAGTCGGCGAGATCATGAAGAAAAGAAGATTGCAGACAGCAGAAAAGGATAATGAGCTGGATACCATTTTAAAAATGCTCTCACACTACCATATTAAAAGAGTTCCAGTCGTCGATGAGGATCGGCATGTTGTCGGTTTAGTGACGAGAAGTCATATCATTCGCCATATTGGCGAGCAGCTGCTAAATGAATAAAAAGGAACTACAAAACAGAATGGCTTTCTGGGTCATGCTGTTTTTTGCAATCAGAGCAGATGATCATTTCAATAGCTGTTATCTACAACAAATGAATCGTGTTCGTACCTGCTCCATCTAATGTAACAAAGATGACGAAACGAAAAATCAGACGGAGGTCTGAGAATAACGCTCCACCAAAGGATGATTTTTAATGAATGAAATAAAAAAGTGCATGACTGATTTCATGCACTTTTTTTGTTCTTTATTCATTTTTCAAACATGTTCCCGTACGGTGTCCGCTTCCGATTGAAAACCATACGACTCCGGATTAACTTCACCTGCAGCAGGTAATTGACGCAAGATTGGCATGAGTGCAACGTAGCCTGCGTAAAACAGGAATCCGCAGCTAGCGGCAATGAAGATAACTTTCGGACCATACGCGGCACTAAGTGCGCCACCGACGAGCGAACCAAGCGGCATAATGCAAGTAGCCAAACTTGCAACAAGTGACATAGCACGAGCAAGCATGTTCCGAGGCACAACGTTTTGGATCAGAGTGAAATTAAGCACATTGTTGCAGCCTGGGAAAATCATACTCGCCGAAAATAAGATGATTGTGAGTATCGAAAACGGAGCAGAGGCAGCAGCAATCCAAAACAGAAAACCGATAAAGTAACCGATCATGAGCATCTTTCCAATGGGTTTCCGTTCAAATTGCCGTGCAGCTAAAGCCCCCAGCAATGTTCCGATCGCCATTCCTGCCATCATCAGACCATACATTCCGGATCCACCTAATTGATCAGAGTATGCCGGCAAAATGGCCACCAGTGCACCTAGAGCAAAGTTTGTCATCAGCGATCCGACCATCATTTTTCCAATTAGGGAGTGAATGACGATGTGAAACCCCTCGTTTAAATCAGAGAAATAGCGTGTGCATTGTGCTTTCATTGATAGACTTGTATGAGATGGGTTTACATGAGTTAATTGAAGCATTGAGAACATAATGACAGCAATAAAAAAAGAAACAATATCTGCGCTGAACAGAAATAGAGCACCGACTGCTGTAACGAGTACACCGCCGATTGCTTGAAATGCCGCTTCTGTACCCTGATAAGCAAGAGTCATCAATCCATTTGCTTGAACACGTTGATCTTTATCCAAAATTTGAGGAATAAGCGCGCTTTCCGCTGGAAAAGAAAATTGATTAAAAAAGGATACAATGGGCATGACGACAAGTACAAGTGATACAGATAGGACATTAAAAAGTGCAGCTGCAGGAATTGAAATGAGGAGAACAGCTTGAGCGATCTGAGTGATAATGATCAGTCGCTTGATTGAATAGCGGTCGAGAATAGGTCCAATGATAAACTGCACGGCTCGAGGCATCATGGTCAAAAACCCGGCTAATCCAGAATAAAAAGAGGATCCGCTCATCTCGTATACAAGCCACATGGCCGCGATAAAATAGATGCTGTCCCCGACATTTGTGATCATACGTGCGGAAATCAAGAGACGAAAATTCTTATTTTGTTTTAATAAGTTCATCCTTCATAAATGCCTCCATATTATTAATGGATCGATCATAGCATAAACTGATCAGAATTTTTTAAAATGTAGACTATGTTATACACTGATAGATTTTGAATTTTGAAACACTATTGAGAACAAGAATTCAGCCTAACGAAGCCCATTCTTTCATATCATGAATGAGTTTGCTATAATTTAGGGATGAGATTTGAAAGGGAGGTTGCCTTGTGGCTGAGAAAACAATCAGCAACGTTGATTTTTCAAAGTATTTCCAGCCGCCATCTCTGAAAGATGCGCGCAGGCGCCGCAGAGACGCGGTTCAAATTATAAATGATTTCAGTATTCCGGAAGACATGGAAACGATCGGTCATGGGAAGAACTACTTGATTGAAACATACGGCTGCCAGATGAATGAGCATGATACAGAAGTCATGGCAGGTATTCTCGAAAAAATGGGTTACCAAGAGACGGAAGAGCCGAAAAATGCGGATGTCATTTTGATCAATACATGTGCGATTCGTGAGAACGCAGAAAATAAAGTATTCGGCCATATCGGCACGCTGAAAACATTGAAACTGGAGAACCCCGGATTAATTTTAGGGGTGTGCGGCTGCATGGCGCAAGAAGAAGTTGTTGTTAATAAGATTCTTGCTAAGCACCCACAGGTTGACCTCATCTTTGGTACACATAATATTCACCGCTTGCCTCAGCTTCTGAAAGAAGCACTGTTCAGCAAGGAAATGGTCGTTGAAGTGTGGTCAAAAGAAGGCGACATCGTAGAGAATCTCCCGCAATCGCGACGCGGACATTTTCAAGCGTGGGTCAACATTATGTACGGCTGCGATAAATTCTGTACCTATTGTATCGTTCCATATACACGAGGAAAAGAGCGGAGCCGTCATCCTCAGGAAATCATTGATGAAGTGCGTGAACTCGCGCGTAAAGGATACAAGGAGATCACACTGCTTGGACAAAATGTAAATGCCTACGGCAAAGATCTTCCTAATATGGAAAACTATGGGCTCGGAAATCTTATGGATGAGATGCGCAAAATCGGTATTCCGCGTGTCCGGTTCACAACAAGCCACCCGAAGGATTTTGATGATCATCTGATCGAAGTCCTCGGCAAGGGAGGAAACCTTTGCGAGCATATTCACTTGCCGGTCCAATCGGGCAGCTCAGAGATACTCAAGATCATGGGACGAGGTTATACTCGGGAACGATATCTCGATCTTTTTCACAAGATCAAAAATACGGTTCCAAATGCTTCATTTACAACGGATATCATCGTTGGTTTTCCAAATGAAACAGAGGAACAGTTTGAAGAGACAATGTCACTTGTGCGCGAATGCCAATTTGACGGTGGATTTACGTTTATTTATTCACCGCGTGCGGGTACCCCAGCTGCGCGTATGAAGGATAATGTACCGATGGAAGCGAAGAAGGAACGCTTGCAACGCTTGAATAAACTAATGGATGAATTGTCTGCAAAGAGCAATGCCAAATATCAGGACAAAATGGTTGAGGTGCTGGTCGAAGGTGAAAGCCGCAAGAATCCAGATGTGCTCTCCGGACATACGCGGACGAATAAGGTTGTGAATTTTCGCGGACCCAAGTCACTTATCGGCCAATTAGTGACCGTTAAAATTACTGATGCCAAGAAATGGTCTCTTGACGGGGAGTGGCAAAAAGAAGCTGAGGTATTGAACAGATGACGGATCATCAGTATTCAAAAGAAGAAATTATTGCCAAGGCGGAAAAAATAGCAGAACAGCTTTCCGAAACGAGTCAAGTCCGCTTTTACAAACAGGCGGAAGCAAAGATAAGCGCGAATAAAAAAGTGCAGCGTCTCGTCGATGAAATTAAGCATTATCAAAAAGAATCAGTAAATCTGCAGCATTTTGGAAAAACGGAAGCCTACCATCAAAATGAAGCAATCATTAACCGATTGCAAGCAGAGCTTGATGCAATTCCTGTGGTACAGGAGTTCAAGCAATCTCAAGCTGATGTTAACGATTTTCTTCAATTGATGACTAAGATTGTGTCACAGAACGTCGCAAATGAAAATGATCGCTGATCGCCTGATTTAAATAGAGGCAAAAAAACTTCTCATACGAGGAGTTTTTTTGTTTGTCTAAGCCTTTATTTTGTTTCACACGTGTCATTCGCCCTGCATAACATGATCATGAAGAAGGTAAAGGAGGTTTGGACTTTTGGCAGAGAATGCGTATAGGGAAATTATCACCAAGGCGATTTGCGGAAAAGGCAAGAAATTCAGCCAGTCGGCACATACGGTGACACCGACTCATAAACCGACGAACATTCTTGGATGCTGGGTCATCAATCATAAATACAAAACAACCTATCATAAGGATGCAGTTATTGTCGATGGAACGTATGACATCAACACATGGTATTCGTATAATAATAATTCGAAGACCGAGGTTGTGTGCGAAACCGTAAGCTATCATGACCGTGTGCCGCTGACGCTCCGCGACAAACAAGTTATTTCTGATCAGGTCGATGTCACATGTCGAGCACTGCAGGAACCGAATTGCTTGGAGGCAAAGATTTCTCCAAATGGCAACAAGGTAGTCGCTCAAGTCGAACGTGAATTTCTCGTTGAGGTCATCGGAGAAACAAAGGTTAAAGTCCAGGTGGATGATGACGGATTAATCCGAGCAGAAGCTGATGATGACGAAGATCTGGATAAAGAATTAGATGGTCTGGATTCTGAATTTTTGACAGATGATGACAAAGAGGAAGACTGAGAAGAGGCAGGTGTCTCTTCTTTTTTTGCGTGCAACTAAAGAAGCCATGATCCGAAACAGGATCACGGCTTTTGTCTTAATCAGAAATTTATTTTTCAATAACAATACGGTTTCTGTAGACAAGCAGTAAAGAAAAAGCAAGAAACAGCAGCAGGGCCGATAGGAAAAAGACAGATCGTATACCGAACAGATCAGCAAGTGTGCCGAAGATCAGGCTTCCAATTCCAAAAAGAATGGATTGGACGGCATCCTGAGCTGCAAACACGTTTGCGAGCACATCCGGACGTGCTGCATTTTGTTCAACCGTAAGAAAAATAAGCGATTTGAACTGAAGTGCGGTTCCATAAAGAGCGGTAAGGATGAGTGCGACCCAAGGCACCGAATTCATTGCAAAGAACAACGTGATCAAGGAGGCAACGATCAAACCCCAAAGTGCGGTCGAGGAAGGTGTTTTTTTGAGCTGCGTACCCCAACGCATGCCATAAAAACTGGTAAGCAGCAGTCCAGCAAAGAAACTGAAATTAATGTAGCCCCACCATGATGCATCCACATGGAGTGCCTGCACAACGAAGACGTAAATGATGGCAGCAATCCAAACGACATCAGCAACAACGCATAGTGAATCAGTAATAAAGATGGTGCGCAGCGCAGGAACTTGCCAGATTGTAATCCAACCCGTTTTTAAAATTGTCCACTTGCTTTGTTCTTGCTGTTTCTTAATGCCCTCTTCAGTAACACAGATCAGTATCATCAGCACTGCTGCGACGATGTAAAGAACAAGCGCTGATGAAATTAAAGTAATGCCGCCGAACCGAGCTGCAATTATTCCGCCCAGTGCCCAGCCTCCCATAGAAATTGATTGATCCAAAAGGGACAAGAAACTATTGGCTGTGATCAACTTATCTCTTGAAACAAGCAGTGGTACAAGCGCTCCTCGTGCAGGAGTTGCCCACCCATCAAAAAAACTGACGAGTATGACCGTGGCAAAGATAAGCTCTAAGCGCTCACCGCTAAGTGAAAAGAAGGAGGAGCAGAAAAAGACAAACAACAGAAGGGTTTTGCCGACTTGAGAAATAACAAGGCTTCTCTTTAATCCCATCCGTTCAAGAAAGATAGGTGCAACAAGTGCACTTAAAAATCGGGATACTGTACTGAAAAACGGTACAAACGCCATAAATACAGCAGATCCTGTAAAGTGATAGAGGTAGGACATCAATCCGACGATGTAAAGTACATCACCGAGATTTGCCGATGACTGTCCCACCCAAAGAAAGCGAAATCCTCGTTGTTTCATGACACAGTCTCTCCTATTCAATTAGTATTAAGTTGGAATTGACGTGTCAATCACATATTTGGATGTTCTTCCTTTCCGAGTGATCATTCTATATTATCATCATTTTTTGTTTTCGGAATCAACACTTTGCTTCATGCTGTTTAATTGCTGCTTCGCCTCATCAATTGCTCGGAAAAATGTTTTGTTCTCCATATCCGTGAGCTCAACGCCACCGTATCGAACTTTTTCGTAAGAAGAAATCAATATATCCGAATGAGTTAGTTTCAGTCGTCTTAGCCATTCAGCCAGAGATTCAGATGAACGTCTACCAAGCTTCTGTTTTGTGGCGCGCTTTTGAAGTTTATAGATGGCACGGCGCACAGGATTTTTTGGCGAAAATAGAGGCCGCCTGCTCTGACTTGGCTCGTGAACAAGGTTCGTGATTTTCTTTTGCGTCAATTTGGTATTCAATTTATCTTGCGTTGCGCTGTTTCGCTTGATTTTCCTCAACTGCCAAAAAACAATCAAGAGCAATGCGGCAGCAATGATGATGCCGAAGATTAGGCCAAAATTAAAAACGGGATGAAGGTCGGGTGGTGGCGTATTTACCGACGGCTTCTTTTCTATATTTGATCCTTGCAGCGCATTTTGAATTCGTCTTCCGGTCTGCTTCGAAGAAAAGTGATTCAACCAACCGAAAATGACCGATACAGTTCCATATGTGATTGGTCGGATGATAACGTTGAAAAAAACGTCATAAATCATTGTAACTACTGGCTTTAAGAAGCTAGTGATAAGAGCAAGCAGGATCGCTGCTGCAGCGAACGATGCTGCAATGATTGAAAGCCAGCGTTTATTCAATTCGCTCTTAAAGCTGATCCACATGCCAGCCGCGGCTAATTCGACAAAAAGGAGAAGAAATAAAGCGCCACGTCGGCTAATTGGCGCAAACAGAGTATAGGCAACAACGACGACCGCAAACAGAAGCACCAGCCGCCAGAGTCGTTCCGGGCTCCTGCCTTCGTCATCCTGAAGTGAAAAATAAGTGAGCAGGGCGGACAATAGAGCAGATGCAAAAAGGCTCATATGCAGAACAAGCCACGCGAGCAAGCCGATTATGACGGCAACGAAGAGAAAACCTGCTAAACTGGAATGTCTGCTCCTCTGTAGTACACTAAGCAGCAGACTATGAATAATTGCGAGTGCAATAAAAGGAAACAACATCGCCCATTGGCCTGGCATGATCAGCAGAAGAACAAGAAAACAAAATAACCATTCGCAACTAAAAAAAAGTGTGAAAGAAATGCTCTCTTTTAATCTAACCAATGGCGATCGCTCCCTTCTCAACTGGTTCTAAAATGCAGGTATTCTCGGAAATACAAAGCTGAAATATAAGATGGCCGTTCTTTAACCATTTCGATAGAAACGGAGCAGCCAATTCGGGTTGGTCCAGATCCATGAGGATCAGAACGCTCGGGTGACTCAATTTCTTATCGATAATCTGCATTGCTTGAGGAATTGGTGTTTTGATTTGCCACTTTTGCATAAAAGCGAGCAGTTCCCAAACCTTCCTTAAATGGTTTCCGCCTTGTTCAGGTTCAATACCCAATATTTTTTGCCCGATTGTCTTTGTGTTGCTGTACATGGAAAACTCAATGTCGCGTTTCCTTGCATCGCGCGCCAGCCATGCTGCTGCAGAAATACGTTTTTCAAAGTCACTGGAACGTTCATGGCTTAAATGATTTGATGCATTCAGAAACAAAAATGTCCAACTCTGATGGGCGACACGCTCAAATGTTTTCGTTTGAAGACGTCCAGTGCGAGCGCTGGCTTTCCAGTGAATATGCTTGAACGGGTCTGAAGACGCATAGTTTCTAATACCGGAAGGCGCTGTGTAGTCTTGAAAGAGCGAATGAGCGGACGGAACTTCACCTAAATGCTGCGGCGGAGCAAGATTCAAATGACTCACAGCTTTTGGTTGAGGGTAGATAATGAGATGACTCTTCAGCATTTCATTAAAATGAATCCCGCAGCTGACTAAATGAAGCGGATCCGAACATGTCAATTCAAAAGTTCGAATACGCGCCGTGCCTCTTTCCATGGCTTTAACCGGACAATGAACAAGCAGTTTTTTCTGTGCCGGTATCGTCACTGAAAATTGATAGATCGGATTGGGATTCGAATGATTACCGGTTGAGAAAGAAACGATTGGATCAGAAACGATGCGTCCTCTTAATGAAAACAAGGGAAGCTTGGATGAATTAAGAAAAGTGACGATCAGTTCACCTTCGTCACCAGCAGAAAGACGAAGACTGCGGTCCGTGTTCTCAATAGATAAGGTGCGAATCATATGTACTAAATACCATTTTGACAGAAAAGCGAAAACGATAAAAATCAATCCTGTTATTGAAAGCAGGAATGTATTTCTAAGAAACCCAATCAGAAATACGATGAAACCGAACAGATAAAAGAGAGATTGGTTGCGGGTTTGCCAATCGGCCGCATATCCTTTCATTCTTGCTGTGCTCCTGCCTCAACCGGAACGTCGATATGTTCGAGGACGTCCGCAATGACTTGTTCCTTAGTTGCATGGAGCTCGCCTTCCATCGACAGCACGAGCCGATGGGCGAGTACAGAGGTGGCTATCGATTTCACGTCTTCAGGAACCACGAAATCACGTCCATTAAGAAGTGCCTTTGCCTGTACTCCGCGCATGAATGCCAACGTGCCTCGGGGACTGACGCCGCTCGCAACCCAGTCATGCGCACGGGTGGCGCGAACAACTTCCAACAAGTAATTCTCGACACTTTCACTGATTTTCGTCTTTTTAACCTGTTCCTGCAGCTGAGCAATTTCATCTTTCTCAATGACTGGTTCAATTTGAGCAAGCGGATTCGTTAACCGATGGAGGTGAAGCATTTCTCGTTCTTCGTCAAAAGTCGGATAGCCGGAAGAGATTTGCATGAAGAAGCGATCCATTTGCGCTTCCGGAAGTGCGAAGGTGCCTTGCGATTCAATCGGGTTTTGTGTTGCGATAACGAGAAAAGGCTTATCGATTGCAAATGTCTCGCCCTCAATGGTCACCTGGCGCTCCTCCATAACTTCAAGAAGGCTGGACTGTGCACGTGGCGTTGCACGGTTAATCTCATCGGCAAGCAGAATGTTAGTCATCACCGGACCCATCATCAGCTCGAAACTTTGTGACTTCGGATTAAAAAATTTAATTCCGGTAATATCTGACGGCAGTAAGTCGGGTGTAAATTGCACGCGGCGGAATGTTCCCTTAATTGACTTTGCAATTATTTTTGCCATCATTGTTTTTCCGGTCCCTGGAACATCTTCCAAAAGCAGATGGCCTTCGCAAATCATTGCGATAAATATGAGTTCCACCATGTCATCTTTTCCTGTTAATACAGTTCTAACATTGCTTTTTAAAGATTCTAAACTTTTATTCATTTTGATCGAATCCTTTCAACCATTATTTTGTCTATTATAGCATTGCACCGCATGATTCAATAACCCGAACATAGGTTACCCTGTGTTATAATAATAGAATAATAAATTGTACACAGGCAAGGTGGAGTCGACAGATCATGAGTTTTACACCAATGATTCAGCAATACTTGGCGATAAAAGCCCAGTACCAGGATGCGTTTCTTTTCTTCAGACTTGGCGATTTCTATGAGATGTTCTTTGAGGATGCTAAAAAAGCGTCGAAGGAACTGGAGATAGCGCTGACGTCACGAAACGGTGGAAAAGACGAATACATACCTATGTGTGGTATTCCGTATCATGCAGCAAAACAATATATCAAGGTATTGGTTGATAAAGGATACAAAATTGCGATTTGCGAACAAATGGAAGATCCGAAGCTGGCGAAGGGTATGGTTCACCGTGAAGTGATTCAATTGATTACACCTGGAACCATTATGGAGGATGAATCGCTGCAGCCGAAAAAGAATAACTTTTTGGCAGCGTTGAGTGCTTTTTCTGACGGCTCTTATGGGTTCGCCATGAGTGACTTAACGACTGGAGAAACGCGCGTCACATTGATTTCCAATTGGGACGGCGTGATTCAAGAAATGGATGCAAATGATGTACGTGAACTTGTTCTTGCGCCGGATTTCGATGCGGGCAAGAAAGAGGAACTGGTTGAACGGCTGAATACAACATTCTCCGAAAGCGAAGGGGATGCGATTCCGGATCAGTTGAAAAGCATTACTGAAGGTATTGATCAGGAAAAACTGATGCGGCCGCTGGGCAGACTGCTGAATTATTTAGTGAACACGCAGAAACGATCTCTCGATCACTTGCAGCCTGCAGATGTCTACCATATTAATGAATACATGATGATCGATCAGCATTCCCGGCGCAATTTGGAGCTTACGCAAACGAACCGCGAGAAGAAAACGTACGGATCACTGCTGTGGCTGCTTGACGATGTCAAAACGGCAATGGGCGGTAGGCGGCTGAAACAATGGATCGAGAAACCGCTATTAAATCAGAAGCTGATTGAGAAACGTATGGATGCTGCAGCAGCATTAAAAGAGCATCTTTTGGAACGCGAATCGTTGCGTTCTTTGCTTGGCAACGTTTATGATTTGGAACGCCTCGTCGGTCGCGTCTCATTCGGCAATGTTAATCCGCGTGAAGTTGTGCAACTCAGGCGTTCGCTCGAACAAATTCCTCAAATAAAACAGACTTTGGCTGAACTTGGAGAAGTTTCACTATCTCAGTATGAACAGGAGATGGATCCATGTGCTGAGACTCGTGATTTGATTGATCGAGCGATTGTTGATGATCCGCCTTTCTCAACCTCAGATGGCGGAATGATCAAGGCTGGTTACAACGAAACACTCGATCAATACAGAGATGCATCGAAAAATGGAAAACGCTGGATCGCTGAACTAGAAGCCAAAGAACGAGAAGCGACCGGTATTAAATCATTGAAAATTGGCTATAACCGTGTATTCGGTTATTATATAGAAGTTTCCCGGCCAAATCTGAAGCTGATTCCTGAAGGAAAATATGAGCGCCGCCAGACATTGTCGAACGCCGAACGTTTTATTACACCTGAACTGAAGGAAAAAGAACGTGTTATTTTAGAAGCAGAAGAGAAACGCGTCGGTCTTGAATTCCAACTGTTCGGTGATGTGCGACTGCAAATTAAAGAACAGGCTGCGCGTCTGCAGAAGCTAGCACGCCTTGTGAGCAGTCTGGATGTGTTACAGAGCTTTGCCTCGGTCAGTGATCGAAATGGCTATGTTCGCCCGAATTTTTCAAAGGATCGTGCTTTATCGATTAAAAACAGCAGACATCCGGTCATTGAACGCGTAATGCGGCGCGGGACATTTGTTGCCAACGATTTTAACATGGACAAGACATGCGATTTGTTAATGATTACCGGACCGAATATGGGCGGGAAGAGTACGTACATGCGCCAGGCCGCGCTTACGGCGATTATGGCGCAAATCGGCTGCTTTGTCCCGGCAGATCAGGCAACCCTGCCAATTTTTGATCAAATCTTTACTCGTATCGGTGCCGCCGATGATCTTGTTTCCGGACAAAGTACGTTCATGGTAGAAATGGACGAAGCTAATTATGCATTGAGTCATGCTACCCAAAACAGTCTCATCTTGCTCGACGAAATCGGTCGCGGCACCTCAACGTATGATGGAATTGCGATTGCTCAGGCCATTGTCGAATATATTCATGACCATATTGCAGCCAAAACCTTTTTCTCCACACACTATCATGAGCTTACCTTTCTTGAGAAAAAGCTCGATCGATTGAAGAATATTCATGTCGGTGCAATGGAAGAGAACGGGACCGTTGTTTTCCTTCATAAAGTGCTTGACGGCAAAGCGGACAAAAGCTACGGCATTCATGTTGCGAAACTGGCCGGCCTGCCAGATAATCTGATCGAACGTGCGGATGAAATTCTGCGCGGACTCGAACAGTCTCCTGAACAATCTCCTGCTTCTGAAACGTTTCCGAAGCGTGAAGCAGCGGCGGCAGCTGAAGTTGCCCGAGAAGAGCCGGAACAGCTGGTGCTTTTTGCTGAACCGAAAAAGGAGACCGGGTCTTCGGAACTGGGCAAGCACGAACGAAAAGTGCTGCATGATCTGAGCAAAATTGAATTGCTGGCTATGACACCGATGGATGCCATGAACACGTTGTATCAGCTGCAAAAGGAATTGAAGAAGTAAAGCACGTTTTGCGAAAGGAGAGACTCAGGTGGGTGTTATAAAGAGGCTAAGTGAGACGCTGGCTAATAAAATTGCTGCAGGAGAAGTCGTCGAACGCCCGGCTTCTGTCGTGAAAGAACTTGTGGAAAATGCGATTGATGCTGAAGCTTCCTCCGTTTTGATCGAGGTTGAGGAAGGCGGCCTGAAATCAATTAAGGTCACGGACGACGGTCGCGGTTTCGCACCTGAAGACTGCCAAATTGCTTTCGAGAGGCATGCAACGAGCAAAATTCGTCAGGATTCCGACCTTTTCCACATTGCGACGCTCGGCTTTCGCGGCGAAGCGTTGCCAAGTATTGCTGCAGTTTCCCATCTTGAATTGACAACATCAGATGGTGAACATCCCGGTACGCATCTTGTTCTTCAAGGTGGTCATATAATATCTACCGGTCTTGCTCAAAGCAGGAAGGGCACCGAAATCAATGTGGAACGGCTTTTTTACAACACGCCGGCTCGATTAAAATATCTTAAAAGTATACACACCGAGCTTGGAAAAATAACTGATGTCGTTAATCGCATGGCGCTTGCTTACCCGAACGTGCGGTTTACATTGATTCATGAAGAAAAGACCGTTTTTCAAACAAATGGAAGTGGAAATTTGAGCCATGTTCTGGCTGCTATTTATGGTGTGCGAACGGCGAAGGCTGGCTTTCATTTTTCAGGAGAATCACTCGATTTTAAAGTGGAAGGCCTTGCGGTACATCCGCAGATTTCCAGAGCAGGCAGACAATATGTCTACATTTTTATCAACAATCGGTTTATTAAAAACTATCCGATTTTCAACAGCATCATGGACGGCTACCACACGTTGATGATGATCGGCCGTTATCCGATCTGTGTACTTCATATTCAAATGGATCCGTCGCTTGTTGACGTCAACGTTCATCCGGCAAAGCTGGAAGCACGAATCAGCAAGGAGAAGGAGCTCTGCGCACTAATCAGCGAAACAATTCGATCAGCTTTTCATCGTGAACGGCTCATTCCCTCGGTATCAGGCAAGCCGCATATGCAGGCTGATAAGCCAAAGAATGAACAGCAGAAGCTTGACTTTTCACCGGCAGCCGTTACAGGACCTGATCTATCAGATCCGCAAGAGACACAACAAAATGAACCATTTGCTGAACCAACGTTCACGGAACAAGTACATGAGACGGAAAACGAAGGATTTTCAACGACAAGATCAGATTTTGATCAAATCGCGGCAGCTTTTCAAGGAGAGGTGCATGATACAGGCGTCGAAGTATCACCTGAGGATGATGAACCAAAAAGGCGCATGCCAAAGCTCTATCCGATCGGTCAGATGCACGGCACCTATATTTTTGCTCAGAACGAGGAAGGTCTCTATATTATTGACCAGCATGCTGCTCAGGAACGAATTAAATATGAATTCTTTCGTGAAAAGGTTGGCGAAACAGCACGTGAAGTACAGGAACTGCTTGTGCCCATGACCTTTGACTTCAGCACGGCTGAATATGAGACGGTCATGGAATATCTGGACTACTTGCGCGATATCGGGTTGAATTTTGAAGTGTTCGGAGCGCGCAGCTTGATCATCCGCTCCTGCCCAACTTGGATCCCGAAGGGCAAGGAAGAGGAAATGATCAATGACATCATCCATCAATTAATTGAAACAGGCAAAGTTTCGATCAAAAAGCTGCGCGAGAAGCTCGCAATGATGATGTCCTGCAAGCGCTCGATCAAAGCCAATCACTATCTGCGCCAGGATGAAATCCAGGCATTGCTCGACACACTCAGTAAAGCCAAGGATCCGTTCACCTGTCCACATGGCCGTCCGGTGCTCGTACACTTCACGCCGTACGAAATGGAAAAGATGTTCAAACGCGTGCAGTAAAGATAAATATAATGAAGGTGTCTCAATAGTCCATTTTTGACTTTGAGACACCTTTTTAAATGTATTTTCTCCCACAGATTTAATAAGTGAGATACAATTAAAGATTGTTGATCAATCCCGTTTCGAGATTCTGCGTGAAGTGCACAAAAACATTGGTGGTGAATTTGGCGGTTCTCCGTTTTCTTTAAACCCCACACTCTCGCATGGGAAAATTTTGAAGCTTAAGTCATAGCTTCTTAGATTACATGTTGATGAAAGTTGGTTAAAAATCATTTTTAGGTACTGTGAAAATCAATTTAGATTTATCGCCGCTATGCAGAGATACATTTAAGTAAACATAGTCTCCCTTTAATTGAATCCCTTCAGTTTCAACTTGATTAACTGCTGGATTGCTTAAGGCACCACCTTCAATAGTAACAGCGTATGGAATGAAATAAGTTGTGCCCCAATTGCCTTTTTGAATAACTGGTGTTTTACCGGTGCCACCACTTGAAATATAAATAGCTTGTCCGTCAGAAAACTCAATCCCTTGAACAGATTGATACTTAACTGCATTGTAAAAATCACTTGATTGATATGAACTTACACATAGACTGACAACAGAAGGGTCACCAGCTGAAATATACTTTGAAGCTTGAGCTTCCTGCTCATCTAAAATATCATTTAGTCCCTCAGCATTGTAATAAGCAAATTGAACCGTATTGGACGTATTCATTGACCAGATCAATAAATGGACACGAGAGCTACTTAAAGCTGCTTCACAACGCTTCAATGTACCAAAAGATGTACCTAAATTATTGGCACGATTGATGCTTGAGAAACGAGGAACATCCGTGTAGTCAACAGAAGCGCCAGCTTGATATTGAATCCGTGCAATTTGTGTTCCCCAGTCGAAACCAGAAGCCGTTGGATTATCGACCCGTGTTGCCTTTGCAACTACCCAGAAATAATCTTTTCCATTGTGGTCAAACCACTGTAACGTCTCACCATGTCCAAATCGCCCGAGAGTCATGTAATCTTGCGCTTTTAGTGATGAACCGTTCAATGGAAAACGTGTGATTATTTGATAGGCTCCCTCACTATTATCAACTTGTTGAGTGGTGTAAAGGTATGAAGTTCCTACATAGGCACTTTGGACAACATGTTCGGAGTATAAATCATGTAATGAATAAACTTGACTACCAGTTGCCGCCTGAGAGGAAATAGTTATTTTTTGTTGATGACTTGCTGATATTTCTTCTTTATATGCGTCATAGGCCTGATGAGGGGCTTCAGGGTGATCCTTAAAGTAGTGCTCCATGGCTTCGTCGGAATCAAAATCGTCTCGGTTCATAACCAATTGGTCAGTCGGAACAGGTTTACCAGCGTCAAATTGCTCATCTAATTGGCCGGCTTTATCATTTCCACTCATAACAAATTCCTCCTGTCTAAAAATTCGGTTTGCAATAATATTCTCATTATTGCAAACCTATTTTATTATAACACTATTGTGGATTGTTGTAAGTGATGTAAGCTTTTCTTTAAGAAAAAGGAAAACCGCAAAGGCGTTTAGTCTATGCGTTACGTTATGTTATAATGAAGTAAAATAAGAGGATCATCACGCAGTCCCTGAGCTGAACTGGGCGTTACGATTAAGTCCAAAACGTATTAGACAAGGGGGATTTAGATATGAATAAATGGACAAAATTATTCATGGTTTCAGTCCTTGCTGTAGCGAGCTTACTGACTATAACATCATGCAATACATCCAATACATCCAATAAACCCAATAAAACCGTTAAAACCAATACGGCAACAATTAAAGTGGGCTACACGCCTTTAAAGACAGCCGGATCCACCCGTAACGTGGTTGCTACAGGTAAATACGCCCTTTATACGAAACCCGGCACGGTAAAAGGGGCTAAACTAGTAGCTTCTAAGAGCAAGATGGCAAAATTTGCTTCTTATACTCATGCAGATGCTGATTATTACTATGGTAGTCTGAGAAACCACGCTTATAAGGGTTCAACTTATTATTTCCGTGCCTACGGTTATAAGGTCACCAACACCGGTTCCGTTTATTATCGTGTCGTGACGATGAATGGTAAATATCGGGGTTACGTCTATGGGGGCAAAAAAGTCGGCTCATTTGCTGGCGGAGTTAAAAAAGCAATGACTACCCAGCCCACAACAATTCCTGCTATCTACAAGGACCACGTCGTCGGGGTTGCCACTCCAGGTGTTATTTGGAATTATCCTCCTTACACGCAATACAAGACTAAGAGATTGGCTCAAAAATCTGATTTTATAGGCTCAACAATTCCAAGTAAGTCTGAATTTAAGGTCACTAAGGCTGTAAAACGGACTCGGGAACAGGATACTTACTACTACCTTAAATCTCAAAAGAGCTCCGTACCTTCAGGTTGGGTAAGCGCCATGCGCATTCTTTCTTATTTTGAGATTCAGTGAAATTGAAAGCAACGAAGGCATTATTCACAATTGATCGCTCTAACGCGTCATTCATATTCGATCAACGATCAATAAAAAAGAGGTTGCTCCGTATACAGTTTCTCATCAAAAAATGGTTCATGAAATCCCGAGGATTTTCATGAGCTATTTTTAGTCAACGGCAATAAAAAATCCCCCACCCTCGCATGAGGCCACTGAAAAACCTCCGTTTTTTCAGAAGAACTGAATAGCGTTATCGAAAAAGCGACTCAGAAATTCGAAAGTGAATCTCTGAGTCGCTTTTTTCTTTGAATAGGGAGGCCTTTCCCCGTCTCTTTATCCCATGAGCTTCAGTATTCTCTTTAAATTCACTGTGAATATCGCCATGGCTCCTTGTATGTCCATACTAACCAGACCCGAGGATTTTGCGACATCATACCCGTGTCTGTGTTTTAATTCACTATTCTTCGCCTCTATTTTGTAGCGTTCTTTTGATCTTTCTTTAAAATACTCCGTTTTTTCGAATGCGGCCTGTCTCGAATGCTCATCTGATTTAATGCTGACGGAATACGTCTTACTTTTTGCCCCTTCCTTGTAACATCCTTCTCGGAAGGGGCACTGCTGACATTTATTTATATCAAAATAATACGTATCTTTTTGATTCTTTCCAGCATCTTTTTTCCCCTGTCTCGCTTTTCGAATCGCCATATGCCCTGCTTTGCACACATACATACCAGCGTCCTTATTAAATTGGAACTCTTCTTCTTTCTTCCGATGCCCTTGAGTGATCAAGGGATTTAATTTCGCTACTAATTCTATCTCATTTTTCTGAGTGTACTCAATATTTCCCTTTTCAGAATAAGCAGTATCGCCAATCACTGTTTTTACGTTCATTCCTGTCTGAATGCTTTTCTGAATCAACGTTTCTAATTGCTTGCCATCGTTCTTTTCCCCAGTGGTAAGGACCGCTGCTGTGATGATGCGTTCTTCGTTCATCGCCAGATGGGTCTTATAGCCAAAAAAGGAGGTGTCTGCTGTTTTATGGCCCACTTTAGCATCTGGATCTGTGGCCAATTGTAACTGTTCCAGATCGTCATTCACCGTCTCTTTTAAAAGATTCAGGGTTTGTTTGACTTTTGGGTATTCTGAAAGCACGGGCTCCTTCTCAATCACCTGAACCAGCTGTTGACAATAATCGGTTTGGTCCTCAATGGCTTCTGAAGCGGTTTTTGTCGGAAATTTTTCTTTCATCTTTTCGTTGACTTTATAGACGGCTTTTCGAAGCTTTTTCGATCGTTCTGAAAGAATCTCTAACGGAGTTTTTTGATTATAGCGTGCTTTCGTATGGGTGGCATCTACAATAATGGTATGACTTTTGATTATGCCTTTTTCTATCGCAATCGTCACGGTCTTATTGATCAACAGATCTAGAAGGGCAATATCTTTTAAACGGAGTTTCCGAAATTTTGTCAGTGAGCTTGGCTCAATGACAGGATCTTCTGGTGCCATGCTTAAAAAATATTTAAACGACAAGTCATACCTGGAGCGTTCAACGACATCAACATCGGATAAATCGAATATAGATTTCAACAATAAATATTTAAACATGCGGATGGGACTAATTGCCTTACGACCATTATCCAAGCAATACTTATCTTTAAGTTCTTTGACAACGAAAGAGAAGTCAATAAGCTCATTAATTTTTCGCAAGAGGTTGTCCTTAGGGACAACCATGTCATAAAGTTCTGAATAAGAACTTAAGATCATCGAGGATTGTTGCGGCATCATTAGCTACACCCACTTTATAAGGATACTTATAATTATAAAGGAAAAGAGCACCATTTCCGCACTTTGTGTGAGGAATGGTACTCTTTTTAATGACTTTTTCAGTGGCCTCCCCTCGCATGGGGGTGGGGAAATATTAGGCCATCTTGCAATACTCTCTCTATCAACTTATTTAAGCATCAATCAGATCTTTTTTTGCTTTTTCAAGCCAATCAATATCACGGCAAACCGCATAATAAACAGCACGGTTGTTTAAGTCATTCTGGTGTTCATCTTCGTACTTTCTTAAATCAGAGATTTTCCCATCAATCGCTTCAATTATGGCATCAATTAATATTCAATTGAACAAATTCAGTGATGATCTAAAACGGTGTTATTCTTTCTTGAGGGTAGTGTATTCTTATTCATTTGTTTGATTCTTATTCGTGGGATTGGATTGATTCACTTATCCTTCCATTTTAAAGGCTTATCTTGTTGGATAATCACTATAAATTCGAACATTTCTAGTATTTTAAATCGTCGCATTCATTTAGTGCAATGTTACTGTTTGAGATTATAAAAATCTAAAAATGATCCGGTATTAGATTTGGTCATTCAGCATGATCTGAGAACATTTGAAATTAATCTAACTGCACACGTCTTTTTTAGCTGATGTTCGCTACGAGTTAATTCGCTTATGAATAACTAATGAAGTATGATTGTATGTAAAAAGATGCGTTTCATTTAAATAAAGTAAGTTCAGGAATTGAGGAGATTACCAAGTGAAGAAACTGAAACATCCGAATCTAGTTATATTTATACTTATGTTCATTGGCGCTTCATTCAGCAGCGGGTTCCAACAGATGGCGTACTGGTCACCAAAGGTATTCTGGTATTGGGCAGGTGCAGGAATTGCTTATATGTCTACAGCTGCAGCGCTCATTTTAATAGTGTATTTAAATAAATCAAAAAAAGAAGGCGGCTTGGTTCGGTCCACCAAGCTGATCGGTATCATTATTTGTTCGCTGATTCTCTTGTGGACGACGTTTGTGATGATCGCCGGACAGTCAGGGATGTAAACACTAGAATAGTAGAGAAGAGTTGATGTTAATGGATGAAGGCAAGCAAAAGCCTACCGACAATTTTGACCGTCTGTTTATTGGGAAACCAGGTTGCATGTCCATTATTGTGATTCTAGCGGCACTTTTTATAATCTATGCGATTTTTATTGCAAAGTAATAAAATGGCAATGAATAAAACACTTTATCTTAAGCGTTTCTTAAGGATCTAAAGTTATTATAGACTCATGAAAGCAATATCTCCCCCCTTTTTATTCGAGCACTTAGTTGCTCGTTTTTTTTTGTTCAGAATCTGTTCAGTTTACTGTGCTATCTTTTATTTACCGTACATTGTTATTTTGTGGGCCTGAAAAGGCCCATTTTTTTTGCACTTTTTTCTTATCTCTGTCTTGAGGCGGATGACAGAAGGCGACACACACGTTATGATTTTGATAGATTCATTGATTTTTCAAGGGACAGGGGAGAAAGTTTCGTGACAAAGAAAATAAAAATTGGACTTATAGCTGCTTTACTGGCTTTATCGATTGTCGTACTCAGCGGCTGCCAGGTATTGGATTTTTTCACAACGCAGGTTGAGGGAAGCTTAAGAGGCCTAAATGTGACGATGCAGACTTATGACGCGGACGGACAGCCGATTGATACGATAAAAGGAATTTCGGGATCGATTACCCGGGATAATAAATTCGATCGCACAAATGATAAGGGCGAGACAACCAAAGAATCATCAGTTTTGAATATTACTATTGGCGGAAAGCAAGTCGTTCATGTGGGCAGTACATTGATCATGTATGAAAAAGGTCTACAGGATGTCATGAATAAACTGCCGCAGAAGGTGTTGGTTGAAAACCAAGAACGCAGTGTACCATTTGTTAATCGGATTGTTAATAACTATCATAATTATTTTGACGGACATTCGAAAGTCATTTTGATTCGTTCGCAGCTGGGAAAACCAATCGCTACCTTTGCAGGCAATCATGTTTCTTATTTTGCGACAGAAGTTCCGAATTCAACCGGATTGATCATTGATGGAAAATATCTATTTATTTATCGGTGCGATTTCACCATGTACGACACAGAGCTCCTTAAAAAGGATTAAATAAATGGTCTTGTCTCGATCAATATTGGTTATAATAGATTCTACTTGCATAAAAGAACACACGTTCGTTATAATTACTGTGTAAATGATGTGCTCGTGGGAAGAGGTGAGATCATCGAGCTGATTGATCCAGGTTCGCAAACGCGTGTGCAGACGTCATTTGGTGTGGTTTAAGGTAAACGATTTATGTACTATTCGCGTGGGGTTGTCACGTAATGCCGCTGCATAGATAGGTTTATCTATGCGGTGACAAAGTGATTTGTGTTATACTGTACCCACCTTTTTACTTTTTACATGGGAGTTCATGAGTACAAGATGAAAAATAGGATGCAAACAACGATTGTCATTGTCGGGCCAACTGCAGTCGGAAAAACAAAACTCAGTATTGCGCTCGCAAAGCGGTTTAACAGCGAGATCGTGAATGGGGACGCATTTCAAGTGTATCGCGGCATGGATATTGGTACAGCAAAGGTAACTGAAGAGGAAGCAGATGGTGTAACCCATCACTTAATTAATATTTGTGAACCTAGCGAACCTTATACGGCAGCCGATTATCAGCATGATGCGAGGAAAGTACTTGAAAGTGTGTCTTCTGAAGGAAAAATGCCGATTTTAGTCGGCGGTACCGGTTTTTATATCAAGGCTGCACTTTACGATTACCAATTTGCTTCAATCGGGGCGAATCCGGAATATCGGCGTGAATTAACACGTATGGCGCAAGAAGAAGGCGGAGAAGCGCTGTTCGCATTATTAAAGCATGTTGATCCTGTTGCAGCAGAACGGATTCATCCTAACAATTTGGTGCGTGTCATACGCGCTTTAGAAGTTTTCCATGAAACCGGGAAACGCTTCAGTGATCACGTGCAAGATGAAACTGTTCGCCCGCTCTATCCGTATTTATGTATTGGATTAACCATGGAGCGCTCAATACTGTATGCACGCATTGATATGCGTGTTGACCAAATGATCGATGAAGGTCTCCTTGAGGAGGCACAGCTATTATATAAACGAGGCTTGAGAAATGCGCAGGCGATGCAGGCGATCGGTTACAAGGAGTTCATCCCGTTTTTTGATGGCTTATGTTCGCTTGATCACGCTGTGAACCAGTTGAAGAAAAATTCGCGTCATTATGCGAAAAGACAATTGACATGGTTCAAAAGACAAATGCCGATTCAATGGTTCGATATGACGGATGCACTGCAAGACTTTTCAAGAAAAGCTGAAGAAATTTACAGTTTTATCGAAGAACATCAGGCAAAAAGCGAGCGATCGTGAACTTTTATCACATTTATTGTCTTGTTTCATAAACGATCTTTGCAAATGATGGAAATTTAAAATATAATCTTAATTGTAGATCTTTCTGACTGGACATTGAATTCCTTCTCAGAGAAAAAAGATCAGACAAAAGAGGTTTTCTTGCAGGTAATTTTCACATTAAATCGAAGTAGTTTTATTTAGAGAGAAAAGAGGAGGAATAAAATGAAACAGTCAATCAATATCCAGGATACATTTTTGAATCAGTTGCGAAAAGAAGGAACGTTTGTGACCGTCTTTCTGGTCAGCGGTTTTCAATTGAAGGGCAAGGTTAAGGGGTTCGATAATTTTACAGTGCTTCTGGACAGCGAGGGCAAGCAGCAATTAATCTTTAAACATGCGATTTCGACGTTTACTCCTTCAAAGCCTGTGAATTGGACCAGTCAGGACGAGTCATAATAGATTCTGGAAGGGCAGCGGTTACGCTGTCTTTCTTTTATTTTGGTAAGGCTTTTTGCTCGCTTTGCAAGTGACGGATCTTTGGCTCTTCGCACTTCTGAATAGGGTACCGACGACATAGGATAGAGCAGTCCAATCATTTTTCATAATGTCCCGAAGTAATGGGCATTTGTCACGGAAACGATCAAGCCGGCGTATACATAACAACGCAGGCCAAGAGCGGTGCTTGATCCAATGAATAGCGAGGTGATCGAATCGTGCGAGAAGCCTATACATTTACAAAAAAAAGTCAGATCAATGTGGTCTTTAACCAGAAAACCGAGAAACATGAGGCTGCGCCTTTTCCAGTTGATGAGCGTGTGACCCATGAACCGCTTGAAAAACTGGAGGCAAAGCTTGACCGACTGGTGGGAATGGATCAGATAAAACATATGGTACGCGAACTTTATGCGTGGCTTTATATTTATCGCAAGCGTGAAGAAACTAATTTGAAGGTACAAAAACAGTCCTTCCACATGTTGTTTAAGGGGAATCCAGGAACCGGCAAGACGACAGTTGCACGTCTTCTGAGTGACTTGTTCCGTGAGATGGGAATACTGCCGAAGGGCCATTTGATCGAAGCTGAACGAGCTGATCTTGTTGGCGAATACATTGGACAGACAGCGCAAAAAACAAGAGAACTTGTAAAACGTTCTTTAGGCGGTGTTTTGTTTATTGATGAAGCGTACTCGCTGTCACGTGGTGGAGAAAAGGATTTCGGAAAAGAAGCGATTGATACATTAGTGAAACAGATGGAAGACCATAAAGATGAGTTTATTTTGATTCTTGCTGGCTATTCCGATGAAATGGATGAATTTCTCAGAATGAATCCCGGCCTGCCATCTCGTTTTCCAATGATCATGTCTTTTCCGGATTATTCCGGTGCAGAATTGCTCGAAATTGCGAAGCAAATGATCCGTGATCGTGAGTATACGATGACTGCGGAGGCACAAAAAAAACTATTCCGCCATCTTCATCAGAAAATTGTTGAGAATGAACCGCATTTCAGTAATGGACGTTATGTACGCAATCATGTGGAAAAAATGATACGTCAGCAAGCAGTTCGTTTAGTTAGGGAAAACAGCTTTGATCGTGACGCGCTGATGACGATCCGTGCCTGTGATTTGACACTGGATAATCATTTAATGATCGCGCCAGCAGACGAAGCTTAATGCATCAATTAAAGAGAGGTATCTTATGGAAAGTGTGATACTCGTTGCCTGTCAGCTTCCTTCTCAAAGTGACGATCATTTTGAATCGTCACTTGAAGAGTTGGAGGCTTTGACGAAGACGGCCGGTGGACAAGTAGTTGCCGTCGTAACCCAAAAAAGACAAAAGATTGACTCCGCTACCTACATTGGAAGCGGTAAATTACAAGAACTTGATGCCCTTGAAAAAGAATTAGGCGCCGGGACTGTGATCTTTAATGGTGAACTGTCTCCCTCTCAGCAGGGACGGCTTGGAGCGCTGCTTTATGCAAAAGTGTTGGATCGGACACAGCTCATTTTAGATATTTTCGCGATGCGGGCGCGTTCGCGAGAAGGCAAACTTCAAGTAGAACTTGCCCAGCTCCAGTATCTCCTGCCACGCTTGAGCGGGATGGGAGATTCATTGTCGCGTCTCGGAGGAGGAATTGGGACACGCGGTCCCGGTGAAACCAAGCTTGAATCCGATCGACGCTATATTCGCAGCAGAATGAAGGATATCAGCAATCAGTTGAAAACCGTTGTACAGCATCGCAAACGCTATCGTGACCATCGTCAGTCAAATAATCAATGCCAAGTGGTCATTGTCGGCTACACGAATGCGGGAAAATCCACGCTGTTCAACCAATTAACCGCTGCAGGAACTTATGCTGAAAACCAGCTTTTCGCAACTCTTGATCCCTTGACA
Organism: Sporolactobacillus sp. STSJ-5; assembly: GCF_024385605.1. GTDB lineage: Bacteria > Bacillota > Bacilli > Bacillales > Sporolactobacillaceae > Sporolactobacillus. The sequence continues at coordinate 256,851 of NZ_JANFOJ010000002.1, forward strand.
CGAAAAATGAATCTTCCTGGTGGTTTCATGGCTCTATTGTCCGATACCGTTGGTTTCATTCAAGAACTACCAACACAGCTAGTAGCTGCTTTCCGCTCAACGCTTGAGGAAGTGAGTGGCGCACAATTGATTTTGCATGTACTTGATGCTTCGGATCCGGATTTGATTACACATGAAGAAACCGTTCGCCATTTACTGTCTGAACTCGGTGTAGACGACCTGCCTATACTCACGATTTATAACAAGAAAGATCTGTTACAGACACCATTCATCGTTCCGAAAGGATCTCTTCTCGTTTCGGCAAGGGACATTAAGGACCGTGATCGAATTCTTGCTGAAATACTGGCACAAATTGAAGCGCAAATGGTGGACTATCACACACAGCTCCCAGCCGATGAAGGAAAATTACTTAATGAACTAAAGCGGAACACAATATTGAAAAGACAAGAATATGACGAAGCGTCACAGGCTTACGAAGTTGAAGGATTTGTTTTTCCCGATGCACCAATCGCCTCGAAACTGATTCACGATCCGTCGTCAACGAATAAGGAGTTTTGAAAAATGTTTGAAGCACTTGCCTATGGAGAGAAGTTAAGAAAAATTGCTGCAGCAGTTGAAGCGCAAATTGCAGAACGTTTAAAAGCGGTTGATGCTGTTTCACTAGAAAATCAGTACCGTGTTTTATCCAGTTTTAAAAAAAATAAGATTAGTGATGCCCATTTTAGCGGAACAACAGGGTACGGATATGATGATTTCGGTCGTGAGGGCATTGAAGCAGTTTACGCAAATTGTTTCGGAGCTGAAGCTGGTCTTGTCCGGTCACAAATGATCTCCGGAACACATGCGATTACGACTGCACTCTTTGGTGTGCTTCGTCCGGGTGATGAATTAATGTACATAACCGGTAAGCCGTATGACACCTTGGAAGGTGTCATTGGTATAACAAGCGGCAGTCATGGATCATTAAAAGATTTTGGTATTGGATTTCGCGATGTTGCGCTCAACAATGGCAAAATTGATATTGAGACAGTAAATCGAGAAATTGCGCAGAACACAAAGCTAATTGCGATTCAGCGTTCTTGCGGCTACGATCAGCGCCCGTCGATTCCGATTGCCCAAATTGGGGAAGCAATTGCTGCAATTAAAAAAGCACATCCTCATATTCTTGTTTTTGTCGACAATTGTTACGGCGAATTTACCGAAACATTGGAACCCTGCCACGTCGGCGCCGATCTAATGGCCGGATCGTTAATCAAAAATCCTGGAGGAGGATTAGCGAAGGTAGGAGGCTACATCGTCGGGCGCGAGGATCTCGTTTCAATGTGTTCGGAACGTCTGACAGCTCCAGGACTGGGAAAAGAAGTTGGTCCGTCATTAGGCGAACTAAAGGATCAATATCAGGGCTTTTTTCTTTCACCACATATGGTTGCTCAAGCAGTTAAAGGAGCCATATTCACATCTGCCTTCATGGAGAAGCTTGGCATGGAAACATCGCCTTCTTGGGAAAAGGCGCGTACGGACTTGATTCAAAGCATTACCTTTCATGACCCCGATCAGATGATCGCATTCTGCCAAGCGATCCAAATGGCTTCGCCAATTAATGCTCATGTTCTTCCATATCCGAGCCCAATGCCTGGTTACACGAGTGACGTTATCATGGCAGCCGGAACATTTGTTCAGGGGGCAAGTCTGGAGTTGACAGCAGACGGCCCAATTCGTCCCCCGTTCACTTTGTATGTTCAAGGCGGATTGACATTTGAACACGTTAAAGCTGCTTTGATGATTGCAGTAAATCACTTATTTGAGAAAAACTTACTTGATCCTGAAAAGATCAAATTGTGACAATTTATTTAAATCTGTGTCATAAGCTGTGAGATAAGCTAACATCGTTTGACAACTTAAGGGCTGCCCGTTATAATTATGTTTAAGAAAGGGGCGTGAGGCGAAATGGCTGACAACGTACGCCGTTCAATGCCTTTGTTCTCAATGGGCATTGTTCAGAAATTAACTGGGCTGACGGCTAGGCAGATACGCTACTACGAAGAAAATGACTTGATTAATCCGGAACGTAGTGAGGGGAATCGCCGCGTCTTTTCTTTCAATGATGTTGATCGTTTGCTCGACATCAAGTCTTTGCTTGACGAAGGTGTGAATCTTGCCGGCATAAGGCGTGTGCTTAGTGAAAAGCCGGTGGAAGCAAATCGGCCGGCTGAAGCAAAGAAAGCTATGTCTGATGCTGAGCTCATGAAATTTTTGAAATCCGAACTCGTTCAAGCGGGCAAGTTCGGTAAGGCTTCGTTAATACAAGGGGAGTTGTCCCGATTCTTTCGGTGACTGCTACCTATGTATATAAAATTTTTTGAAAACAGAAACTTATTTTTGGGGAGGATCTTGAATGGCAAAGTTTACGAAAGAAGACATCATTTCTAAGGTAAATGAAGCAAACGTAAAGTTCATTCGTTTGCAGTTCACTGACTTGCTCGGAATTATCAAAAATGTAGAGATTCCTGTAAGTCAACTCGAAAAAGCACTAGATAACGATATTATGTTTGACGGTTCTTCAATCGAAGGATTTGTTAGGATTGAAGAATCGGACATGCTTCTTTATCCAGATTATGACAGTTTCGTTATATTCCCTTGGACTGCTGAAAAGGGTAAAGTTGCTCGCTTCATTTGCGATATTTATAAACCTGATCGTACGCCATTCCCGGGGGATCCTCGTTCGGTTCTGAAGGCTCAATTGGCTGAAATGGAGAAACTAGGTTTCACTAATTTCAACATTGGACCTGAACCGGAATTCTTCCTCTTCAAATTAGATGAATCTGGCAATCCAACTCTTGACCTGAATGATAAAGGCGGCTATTTTGACTTGGCACCAACAGATCTTGGTGAAAATTGTCGTCGCGATATCGTGCTTGAACTTGAAGACATGGGCTTTGAAATTGAAGCATCACACCATGAAGTAGCTCCTGGTCAGCACGAAATTGACTTTAAATATGCAGATGCTGTAAAAACTTGTGATAACATTCAAACATTTAAGCTTGTTGTGAAAACGATCGCTCGCAAACATGGCTTGCATGCAACGTTCATGCCAAAACCGTTGTTTGGTGTAAACGGCTCAGGTATGCACTCGAACATGTCATTGTTCAAGGGCAAAGAAAATGCGTTCTTTGATGCTGACACTGAAGACAAACTCAGTGCAACGGCTAAATCATTTATTGCCGGCGTTTTGGAACATGCACGCGCATTTACTGCCATCACTAACCCAATCGTTAACTCATTCAAACGTTTGGTTCCGGGTTATGAAGCACCAAGCTATATCGCATGGTCATTGAGCAACCGAAGCGCTTTGATCCGTATTCCTGCGGCTCGTGGATTGAGCACACGTATTGAAGTGCGCAGTGTAGACCCTGCTACCAACCCATACCTTGGCATGGCTGTATTGCTTGCTGCCGGACTGGATGGTATCAAGAAAGGTTTGACTCCACCTGCTTCCGTTGACCGCAGCATCTACGTTATGAATGATCAAGAACGTGAAGAACTTGGGATTCATGAACTTCCTGCATCTCTTAAAGAAGCAGTTGATGCATTCAATGCAGATGAAGTTATCACAGCTGCACTTGGCGAACATACAGTTTCTCACTTCAACGACGCTAAGGAAATTGAATGGGATATGTTCCGCACTCAAGTACACCCATGGGAACGCGACCAATACATGGAACAATATTAATCAAAAAGAAATGCTGAAACCCCTTGAGCCGTATGGCTTTGAGGGGTTTTTGTTTTGCCCAAAAATAACGTGTCAATATCACATATTTAAGGGGCGAATGTTTAAAAATATTTTGAGTATACTTTGCAGCTGTTTTTTCCTCGATATCTTTCTACCTTAAAAGCAGATGTCTCAGATCCGTTGCTGGCAAACAATCGGAGTGAAAGTAGGGATGAGTTTGATTTTAGACAATAGACCAAAGACGGCCCAAGTGTGGGCCAGGTTGCCATAAAAGATATAGAACGTTGCCGGAGGTTGAAATCCTTAATCTATGTGATTCACTATACATCATCAAAAAGAGAACTAAGCGGCATTTGACATGATGATCGATGATCATATTTTGAGTTACTACAAGTGCTGAACAAGCATCTTGGCCCTGTAGTTTAAATGGCTATCATCATCCGTTGTACGATGAAATGCTGCCGAACTGGAAGATGGAAAAATTTTAGACGATAGGCAATGCTAAGCGGACAGGGACTTGTGGATTACCCCTGTGGGACAGTACAGACAATATTTTATCAGGAATCGCTGTGTTGGTTGTGTTTCTTAACTTTATTCCAGTCAATGATATCAACAATCATTACGAGGAACAAATATGCCAAAATATAATAGGTGATCCAGTCATCATATTTGTCAGGGGCAAAAATTAGCCACAAGGCTCCAAAAAAGATATATGGAGCTTCCAAAAATAAAAAACGTTTTGATTTATAATGGCGTTTTATTCTGTTGAGCAACTTGTTGAACATCGGATTAGCCCCTTGATTCGGATTATGAATTTATTATAATGCAAAGCAATATAAAACGATTGCAAATAATGTGCATTTCTCAGTAGACAGCAAAGGTAAAAGAAGTAGAGAATGATCTTGGATTTAATGAAGTTGGAATAATGTTGACGGAACGGAAGATTTTTAAATCGATTTTGATTTTGTTTCAAAAGGTAAATTTGGTGAGGTCAGAATTTGGAGATAGAACTGATTTACAGTTCGACACTATTGTTTTTTTTGCTCTTTTCTTTTGTGCACGAAATTAACTAGTTCACGAATAACACCAGGAATGGTAATAAGAATAACTGCCCATAGTCTAAGATCTGCAGGACCGAATAAAGCTATCAAAATAAAGGCAGATACAAATGGTATTGCCAATATTAGGTATTGCTTATAACTCATAATGGCTGCATCCCCTTATTAAAAAATCGGGATCTCATTCGATCAACCAATACTTCATTTTACCATATCAGGAGCGGTTCCTGTGCGATTGAAATGAAGATAAATCCTGCCGCAATGAAGCTGAATATTGATATAATGGAAACAAATAACAATGTGATTGTGATCGTAACAGGAAGCTAAAAATGATAAATCTGCTGGAGTTTGGAGAGACAACATACGTGTTAAAACAACGTGGGAAGGGGAAGGGCGTGAAGGATAAGAGTTTTAATATGAGTCAGGGAGTTGAAACGATGAAAAATGATGTGATCCATTGTGGCGGCACACTAACTTGGCGTGAATTTAAAAAGTATAATTTTTATGTAAGAAAAAAGTTATTTACAGTAACAAGCATTTCATTTTTTATCATCTTACTTTTGATAAATTTGATCCTGTTTCAAAAGTTACTGATTTCATTTACAATGGCAGCAGCTTTTACGGTCGTATTCTGTTTATTATTAATGATTATTTTTCCTCTTAGAATAAGAAATGAATATTCGAGTAATCAATTAATCAAACAAGAAATTCAGTATGAGGTCAATCAAAATGAAATTGTGCAAACTCGTGGAAAATCAAAGACTTTTTTCAAGTGGGAAGATTATAATGGACCCAAGAATTAAGACACGAAATAAGGATGTGTTAAGGTAGATCTATGAAACGAAAATCTTACTCTCAAACATTCAAAGTCAAAGTCGTGCTCGAAATTCTGAAAGAGGAAAAGACGTTAAACGAATTGTCCTCTGCGTACGGTGTTCATGTCAATCAGCTTCGGCAATGGAAAAAGACAGCTCTAGACCAGCTCCCACAGCTCTTCGATCGTAAGCGGACTGATCAGAGCCGGATGCAGGAGGAATACGAAGAAAAAATTGAACGACTCTATGGCGAAGTTGGACGTTTAACCACGGAACTCTCGTGGCTTAAAAAAAAATCTGGCTATGACGATGTCACGCGATGACCGCTTGATTTTAGTCGACTGGGAAGATCCAGAACTGCCCATCAAGAAACAGTCGGAGCTTCTCTCGCTGAATCGTTCAAGCCTCTACTACAAGCCCGTTCTGCCTTCGCCTAGGGAGATTATGATCAAGCATCGTCTTGATGAGTTGTACACCAAATACCCGTTTTATGGTTCGCGTCGGATGACCTATCTGCTTAACCAGGAAGGAGTGATGATCAATCGCAAAGCAGTTCAGCGTCATATGCGCGAGATGGGGATTCAGGGCATTCATCCTGGGCCTAATCTGAGTAAGCGATACCGAAATCAGTATGTTTATCCTTATCTGCTGCGGAATTTGGCCATTACCTATCCCAATCATGTCTGGGGTATTGACATCACTTACATTCGCTTAAGACACGGTTGGATGTATTTGGCCGCCATTATCGACTGGTACTCACGCTACGTTATCAGTTGGTCCTTGGAACAGACGCTGGAGATTGAGCTCATCACGCAAACCGTTAACGATGCACTCACGCAGGCAAGACCGGAAATCATGAACAGTGATCAGGGCAGCCATTTCACGAGTCCGCACTATCTAGATCTTCTCAAGGAAAAATCAGTAAAAATCAGTATGGACGGGAAGAACCGTGCTCTGGATAACATAATTACCGAGCGATTATGGCGTTCGGTCAAGTACGAGGAAGTCTATCTCAAAGACTACGCAAATCCAAGAGATGCCCGCAGGGGCATTGACAACTATCTGAATCTTTATAACCATGAACGGCCACACCAGTCGCTCGGCTATCAAACACCGGCTTCTGTTTATCACCAGGGGTAGGTGTGTCCCTCCCCATCCTTGAGAAAGTGTCTGTTTCCTTTGAGAACCTGTCAAGGGGTATCGGCTTCGCCCTCCCTGCGGTCGCCCTGGACAGAACCCCAAAGGAAACAGGGCTCGAGGTTAGGATGGGGAAGGCCATCAAATACCCACCTTAAATTTTTCAAATCCGTGTCTTGACAATGGGGTCCACTTTAGATTTTGTTTCTGCATATGAACATAAAGATATGTTTCGGATTCATGTATCAAAGAATCAAGCAGTAGTTCTACCCAAACAATTTTTCAAAAATGTTGATGAAATAAACGATTTTCGGAGATTAATCAGCACTTTGATGCCGGAAAAGAAAGTACATTTAAGCAAGCAATAGTGAAGTGGCATAAAGAGCAGGAGTTTTGATTTGGGTTGAGATTAAGCGGCCTGACACCGAAAGAGTACCGGTGTCAGGCTGTTAAAAATGTAAAAATATCTCATCAGGCATTTTTTTAATAGTCATCAGATCAAATTTAATGTATCGACTCAATCTGTTTAATATCATATCAAATACGTCTACTTGACTCGTATTCATGATATTTTTTCAGATTGAGTTTTTTTCTTATCAAGCAAGAAATGATGAGGATAATCTTCTGTTTAAATGGAGATAACAATATAAGTAAATCCAAATTAAAAAAAGGATGATTAGGTGATTTACATATATAATGACTTTGGCGGGACACATACGACTGCATTAGCAGCAGCGTATCATTTGAAAAAAATATCTGCTGATCACAAATTGACAAGGGCAGAAATTTTAGCTGTGCCTTTTTTTAATAAGCTAAACAGCTCGGATATGGGTAAAATCATTTATCACGGAATTGATGATGAAGGAAATTCGGTTTATACGGTGGGGCGTGGTACGTCTAAACACCTGCTTCCGGCGTTGAATAATTTAAGTTTACTATTGCAGCAGAAATATAAGGGCAATGAAAAGATCATTTTTTCAAACACGTCACCGACCGTGCCATTTGCGATGACGATCGGTGGCTTATGTTCCAGATGGATGAAAATAGATTTTATTGGTGTACCGCTGCTTGTACTTGGAGCAAAGCAATGCTGTCAGGATATCATTCGTCTTGTCGCGTACACCAAAAAGGCAGCAAGAACAAGCGAGAAAAAGGTTACTGTTTTACAAAATAATTCGTTTAAATAGGCATAACCGGTTATGGTCATGTCGAATGAGGAGGATGATTGTTAATCATCTGTAGGATCATAACTTTGTGGCGGTCGCAATTTTGAATGGATTGTTGGGTTTGTGATTCAAATTGTTTTTGGTTTGTCACCAAACCTTATGTTTAAGAATATCAAATAATGACCAGGCTATTTAGGTGGCTCCTTTCCCGCATTCTGCCCTAAAGGATGGATGTTAATGAAACAACCTGTACGTACGCAAATTGAGCGACCGATGTGGAAGCAGAGATTGAGGATCATCAGGCTGTTCGTGAATATTTATCGTAATAACCACAAGCGGCAGCCAGTCCTTCGCTCAACATACATTGCGTTCATTTATTGTCATTTGATTTGGAAGGATATGGGCTATTGGTAAATAATGCTTCATATTTAAATAAAAATGATCCTTAGCAGAATGGTGCCAAGGATCATTTTTTTGTAAGAGATCCATTAGGTGCGGACCTTTAATTTTCATTTAAAATCTTCAACATGTCCAAGAAATGATTTTCATCTATAATGGAAATAGATTGTCCGGAGGCTGCAAGATGTTCTGCTTTAAGCACTTTGCTGCTTTTCGAATGCATCATTGTTCGTCGATCTGGTTTGCCAATAACAAGTAACGTTGTTTTCTTTGTCACGCCGTTGCCGTTGGCCCCGCCGCAATCAGCAACTTTCTGACACGCCTCTTCACGGGACATCGATTGAAGCACGCCTGTAAACACCACGGTTTGATGAAACAAAGGGTGTTGGTTATCAAAAGATGTTTTCTTAGAAGTAATGTCTGAAGGCCTGAATGCAGCCTCTCGACGTGTTCTGACGGATGAAAAGGGTGCATAGGAATGTTTATGTAATCTGCCTAACTTATAATTGATCGCCTTCTGCATCTGATCGAGCGTCTCAATATGAAACTCCTGCATCATTTGCCGAACGATCTCAGCACAAACCAAGGCATCATCGGAAGCTTGGTGATGATGGAAGGAGATTCGGTAATGGGAAGCAACGCGATCTAAACGGTATGAAGGCAGCGTGAGCAACTTTTTTGCAAGGATATAAGAACAGAAGTAATTGACTTCCGGATAAGGCAGCCGATATTTATCCAATGTAAAACGCAGAACACTCATATCAAAGCTGGCATTGTGAGCAACCAGTGGAAGCCCCTCAATAAATGGAAGCAGTTTAGGATAAAGCTCATCCATAGTTGGTGCCTGGACGACATCATCTTCATGAATCCCATGAATCTGCGTATTATAAGGATCAAAGAATTCTTCAGGGTTAATCAAAGAGTAGAAGGAGTCGATAACTTGTCCTTGAATAACTTTTGTTAATCCGACAGAACACGGGGAAGTGCGTCGCGAATTTGCAGTTTCGAAGTCGATCGCCACATAAGATAGTTCCGGCATCCTCAGTCTCTCCATTCTAAATAGCTTTTTCAATCTATTACTATAATAACACGAGATTTGCAAATCATAATCTGCAAGATTTTTTTAAGGCATTTTTAAGTTTTATGTGCTAACTTTGTTTAATCAAAAGCTTATTGGCTTGGAGGACGGATTCATTGGTTAAACACCTGAAGTGCAATATCTGTTTCGTTTTAATGTGTATCAGTATTTTGCTGCTTTTCGGTTGTTCTAAAAGTATTTTCGGACAAACTGAACAAGAAAAACAGGTCATTATAAATGTACAGAATGTAGCGAAGACGATTCAATTGGGAGATGACTTTGATTCTAAGAAAAACGTTGTCGTGACCAATAAGGAGGGAAAGAAGCTCACTTTAAAAAAATTAACCATTTCCGGGCATGTTGATCCTAATACAACAGGAATATATAAGCTTACCTATACATATAAGTCTAACGGGAACAGTACAACTATTTCCACAGCGATTCATGTTATCTATGAAAAAAAAGAGATTATTGCATACAAAACACTAACCATCAAGAAGAAATCCCTATTTCGAGGAGATCACCAGGTGCACCAAGCGGGAAAAAATGGCTCCGTCCTCGTAGGTTATCAAGCAAAACGAACGAACGGCAAACTTGTGCTTGGAAAAGTACAGTCACATAAGGTGATCAAACAAGCGCGTTCAGAGATTGTGTATACGGGAACCAAAATCCCTAACAGTTATCGAATGAATGTTGGCGTCATTAGTCAATTACCGGAGTTGCCAACCGGGTGCGAGATTACGGCCGTGACAATGATGCTGCGCTACAAAGGAGCGAATGTGACTAAGGATAAACTTGCGGAGGAGATGCCACGAGCAACGAACGGTGATCCCAACACAGGATTTATCGGCAGTCCCTACTCAAAGTCCGGGGCAACCATCTATCCGCCTGCGTTAATGAAGCTGGTTAAGCACTATGCTGGCAGTGCAATTAATCTAACTGGGGCCTCAACAGATAAATTGAAGGACTATCTTAGCAGCGATCATCCAGTTGTAATTTGGGGAACATATGATGGGTTTACTTATCATGCGCTAACCTTGACTGGATATTCAAAAAACGGATTTTATTATAATGATCCATGGACAGGGACGAAACGCTGGATGAATAATAAGCAGATGATGGTTCACTGGAATGCTTTAGAGCAGCGAGCACTTTCATATTGAGTTGAGATATTTGGTGAATTGAGACGAATCGTGCGTGATTATGCGTGATCCCGCATAAAGAATGCGGGGTTGCGCATCATAAATACGTTGTTCATGCGGATGAAAACAAGATAAGATAATAGTGGTAAAACAATTCAATGTTTTATCGGTCGGATTTGAGGTGAATCCAGGTTATGCCTCCAGCAAATCTTGCCCCAAATACTTAATTTATTCCAGCGCACTTAGAAAACGAGTTGCGTCTGGCAGTACAATGCTTGCCTCATTAACTTTCCCATCCTTTAAGTTTAAGATTTGCATGCATGCCATGTTCACCTTAAATTCTTTTTTTATTTTTAAGACCTTAGACGTAGATGCAAATCACGCTAAAGTTTGATGTTGATTGTTCCACATTATGTTACATTCATTATGTAAGTATTTAAGCAATAACTCCCAAAACAATCGTTACTTGAACCCCTTAACCAGGGGTTCTTTTTTTGCTTTGTTCAAGCATTTCATTGTTACTCTCCCCATTGGATATGAGCTCATTATTTTGAAATAAAATGGTTATTCTTGCTGTATCGCAAGCCTTTACATGAATGAACACTCGGACATAAATTATAGATAAAGAAGTTATGAGGTGATGAAGTTGTGACAAAATATGAATTTATCTATAGGAGTATTGCAGCAATCTTTGGTGCAGTGTCGGGTTATTTATACGGTGAATGGACACCATTAATTGCAGTATTGGTCGCTTTTGTGATCATTGATTATGTTTCCGGACTTCTCGCAGCCGCCTATGTCAGTGCTTTGTCTAGTAAAATTGGTTTCAAAGGCATTGCCAAAAAAGTGATGATTTTCGCTATTGTGGCTGTCAGTCATCTATGTGATCAAATTATTGGTTCGAAAAATATTATCATGGATGCAACCATCTATTTTTAACTCTTGTCCATTTTAGAAAACGCCGGCAGGACGGGTCTGCCTGTGCCGAAGCAGATCAAGCAATTAATCGGTATTCTGAAAGATAAAGAAGGGAAGCAGTGAACGATTTAATATGCATAAATTCAATAAAGAAAATGGCAATGACTCCTTTAAATAATAGGGATTCATTGTCTTTTAATTTAGCACCTATTTCATTAAATTTCCGGTCCATAAGGTGCATCAATGAAATAGAGGAACTCCTTTTTATTACACTATTCTATTTTGATTACACCAGTTAATAACAGAAAAATATTATGTAAACAAACGATTGTCTCTGCTGCCTGTATCATTTTTCTTGTCATGCTTTCATTAAGCCTATCTTGCTAGATTGAAAAAACCAACTATAATTCATAGTAGGCTAATGATCAAGATCAATAAAAATACTCAATCAAGTTGAAGAAGGAGCAAGTTATGAAAAACGGGGGTCAAAATCAAACATATCGCTTAGTTCTCCTAAGTGTATTTACGGCAATTATCCTTTTGCAAAATTTTGTGCCTTTTCTTGGTTATATTCCGATTGGTGCTTTAAGTTTAACCATTATTCATTTAACCGTCATTGTTGTCGCCATTGTTCTGGGGCCGATTGAAGGAGCGATCATTGGCGGGGTATGGGGAATGACTACTTTTATACGTGCATTCACTTTTCCAAGTAGTCCAATTGCACCGATTGTATTCACTAATCCTTTAATTTCAGTGATACCGCGAATTCTTGTCGGCTTTGTTGCCGGATATCTTTTTATTTTATTGAAAAGAACGAAGCTCCCGCGCATTGTTTGTATGTCCATAGCTGCTTTATTTGGATCCATTACCAATACAGTGCTTGTTCTTGGCCTTATCTATATTTTTTATCGAGTACCCTATGCAAATTATCTGCAAATCGATGTGAGCAGACTGCTGCCTGCTCTGCTCGTTGTTGTAGCAACTAATGGAATTGCTGAAGCGCTCGCCGCGTGCTTTATCTCGCCAATGATTGCAAATCCGCTTATGATAATCAGGAAAAAACTGGGCAGCTGAGTCTTTCCCTTTTGACTATAGTTCAATCATTTATCCCGTTATTGAATAGGATAAAGTATTGAGGTTCGTGTGACGGGTGGGAACAATGATGAATAGAGAAGAACTGTCCAAAAACATAGCGTTTACATCCATAGCAATTGGAAAAGTGATGAATTCCATCGGACAGACGCCAATAAAAAATTTGGATCGTGAAACACAAGATCAATTGGTTTTTCTAGGCAGTTTAATCCAGGTTGGCGCCGGCGCTCTTTTTGCGGAATTCATATCCGAGGATCCATTAGCGCAATTAAGCGTTGCTCTGACGATCATTGGTTATGGCTCTTTTGCTATTCAATTCATTAATGATGAAGACGACGACCGAAAATTGCTTGTGCAAGCCATGTCGTCGAATTTGAAAGAAGTACTGGCAAACATGATTCTTTTTACTGATCGGACTGTTTGGAAGAAAATGTACTCATTCGTTGGAATCGCAATGCTTTGTTTAGGTAATTTTATGCAGGCACAGGGAAGAAAGAGGTTATTGGATGAAGAGGATGATTATACACTGTTCGATCCAACGGTAACGGCAGGAACGTGGATTGAAACAGGCGGGGCCATCGCAATTATGCTCGGTAACCTTGCCGAAACAGCTTAATAAGTAATATTAGAAAACTTAGCTTCGCAAAGTCTCTGGTAAAAGTGAAGCAATAGTTGCACTTACACTAATTCCTCTAATTAATATTTTTTCTTATTTGTGTTAGAAAACTAGGCTTCGAAAAGCCACTGGTGAAAGCGAAGTTTGAATTTCTTATTGTACAATAAAAACGCCTCTCTGTAATGTGTGATACAACATGTTGAAGAGGCGTCTTTTTCATTTGGATGACTGTAGATTTTATTTTAATAATAGTAAGGGTACGGATAGAAAAATGGTGGCGCAAAGAAAATAAAAGGAAACAGAAAACGGTTAAATCGTCTGAATCTTGGTCTTGGACCGCCTGGCCCTTGATAAAAACGCTCATTTTCATTCACATTTTCGGGAACGAGCATGACAACGCCTTGTTCGTTCACTTCTTCGATAATACCATCCATTTTTGACCCATCAGCCATTTGTGCAATAACGTGGAAGTTCATTAATTTAGTGCACATATCGTGGATGGCTTGGTTATTGCTTTCCGGTTGCTGCGCAGCTCGTTCCTCCATCATCTGCGGGACAAAGAGCTGCTGCTCGGGTGCATCATAAATATCCGACATATTCATCGCTCCTTTTCGCCTTAGTGTATTCACCCAGGTTTCGACTGGTGACAACACCTATGCAGTACAAGCCTCGATGAAGATGGATAATCTCAGAGTTGTTTCGATTGATTCTGTGCTTGCAGGCGCTTTTGGCGATATTGCGACCATTGAAAGTGAATGTAGCATCCCACGCAAAAACCGAGGATAGCGATAAAAGCTGCAAGACCAACGATTATTGAAAAGATGATGGAGACAATGGTCCAATGCAGAAGAAAGCTAATGAATGCAATGAAAAGACAGGACACTGCGATTGTCTGATTGAATTTTTGCTGTTGTTTATCTTCCGGAATATAGGTACTAAGCAGTTTTCTCAAGAATGGTTTTGCTAATGCCATTACAGGGTTGTAGTGAAAGAAGAGCCCTGAGAGTCCTGAGAGTAAAGGAATCAAAAGCAGCCAGTACTGGTGTGTAATCATCGATACGACAACGCTTAGTACAATGACCCATTGATTCGTTCTCACGAGCGGTCGAGGAATTGATGGAGTAGCAGCATCATTCATATTAATCGTACCTTTCATATAGGAATAAATTTATTATACGTTTTAAGGCTTAATATCTCCATTGATATACATTATTTGAAAGATCATATCTATCCTCAATATCGATATCTATCCTCAATGATATTATGAAGCATTGAGGAGTTATGTACTGTGGTATAATGATGCAATACGTGTTAAGGAATGAAGGTCGAGTTAAATCATGAATAAACGAATACATTGCGCCGAACAATTGCATTTAAATAGAGATATGTTCCGATGTCCTGTCTGCGGTGCTGATATGGATAGTGTTGCTCAAAAAAGTTTGATGTGCAAGCAAGGACATACGTTTGACATCGCCAAGCAAGGCTATGTAAACCTGGTAACGAAACCGGTCCATACGCATTATGAAAAAGTACTTTTTGAGGCACGCAGAAGAGTCATTGTTGATCACCGATTCTTTGACCCACTGATTGCGGCTCTTGCTGAACAAATAAAAAATCTAAAGAATGAGTCTGTTCGTATTCTTGATCTCGGCTGCGGAGAGGGTTCACATCTTGCCAAGATCTGTCAGCTTCTTGCAATCGCCTCGTCAAATAACATACAGGGGTATGGTATTGATCTGGCAAAAGAGGGCATTCAATCAGCTGCTAAGAATTATCCGGATCAAAATTGGTTTGTAGCTGATCTGGCCCATTCACCTTTTAACGAGCACTTATTTGATGTTGTTTTAAACATACTTTCACCATCCAATTACCACACCTTTGATCGAATGCTCAAGCCTGGTGGATCAATAATAAAAGTCATTCCGGGTAGTGATTATCTTAAGGAACTCCGACGTTCATTACTTGGCGCAGAAAAATCACACTATTCTAATGCGGACACATTCAGTTTATTTCAACGGCATTATCCAAACGCATCCGTGCAAAAGATAAGTTATACAGTTCAATTGGATCAGGATGGAATCAGAGACTTGATGAAGATGACGCCGCTCGCGTGGAATGCTTCTGAAGCAATACAGAAACAGTGGTTTGAAAAATCCTCCGCAATAATTACGGTTGAGTTTGAAATTCTTATCGGCAGCAGAGCGTACTAATCAGAATCGTTCAACTTTAATCATTAGTAATCGCGATAAATTGTAAGCGCTGAACTTTTTTGAAGCAAATTGATTGATTTTGGCTGAAAGTGTGGTAGAATATTTTTTGTGGAGGAATGAGTATGTTGGCTGAAGAAAGGCAACAATTGATCCTGAAAATTTTAACAGACACTTCTGTTGTTAAAATGCAGGAACTGGTTCAAATGTTGGCTGCCTCCGAATCAACGATCCGCAGAGACTTACAGGAATTGGAAAACCGTCACTTGCTTCGTCGTATTCATGGTGGTGCGTCTTTATTGCGAAAGCTCAATGAAGAGCCTGACATGGAAACTAAGACGCTTAAGAATGTTCAGCAGAAGAAGTCGATCGCTAAGCTGGCTGCTCAGAAAATAAAGGATAACGATTGTATTTATCTTGACGCAGGGACCACGACACTTGAAATCATTCCTTTTATTAGGGCAGCAAATGTAACCGTTGTCACTAACGGTCCTGCTCATGCTGAATTACTTGTTCGCAAAAGAATATTGTGTTATTTGCTAGGCGGTCTAATGAAACCGAATACAAAGGCAGTCGTTGGCAGCATTGCAATGCAGAATATTAATCTATTTCGTTTTGATACCGCATTTATTGGCGTTAACGGAATTGATTCGTCGATGGGCTATACAACCCCTGATCCGGAAGAAGCAGCATTGAAGCGATGTGCACATCAGCTTGCATCCAGTTCTTATGTCGTTTCAGACAGCAGTAAGTTCTCTGAAATATCTTTTTGCAAGATGTTTGATTTGGATAAGGCAGCCATTATTACGGATCAAATACCGGAAAGATGCCAATCCTTAATGACAGAGAAAACCGTAGTTTATATTGCAGACCGTTCAGCTGACTCTTAATGGAAAAGAGAGTCGAAGATTGATCCTACAATGAAAGTGCTTGCCAAACGACCAATTTTCATGAAATTTATTATATGGAATTGTTCCGTTAAAGACGGTATTTCAGAAAAATCTTGTTGCTCTACAGAAACTGAAAAAGGAGTTGCACAACAATGAAAATTACAGATCTAATGATTGAACGCGCCATGGTTCTGGATATGCAAGCCACGACTAAAGAAGGCGCAATTGATGAACTGATTGCTAGTTTGGAACGAAACGGAAGAATTAACGATCCGAAATTATTTAAAGAAATGATATTAAAAAGGGAAGCACAATCAAGCACTGGGATTGGTGACGGAATTGCCATGCCCCATGCAAAAACAAAGGCAGTTAATGAAGCAACGGTTGTCTTCGGTCGAAGTAAACAAGGCATTGATTATCAAGCACTGGATGGACAGCCTTCCGATTTGTTCTTCATGATCGCCGCACCAGAAGGCGCAGCAGATGTGCATCTTCAGACGCTTGCTGCGTTATCGCGCTTATTAATTGATCATGATTTTGTTGAGCAGGTAAAAAAAGCGAAAACGACCGGTGAAGTCGCACAACTTTTTAATGACAAACAAGCTGAGCATGATGCTGAAGAAGCGAAAGAAGAAGCTGCAAAATCAACGCAAACTCCGTCTCCATCAACTGAAGAGAAATTTGTTGTTGCCGTTACAGCCTGCCCAACGGGAATTGCACATACGTATATGGCAGAAGATGCATTGAAAAAGAAAGCAAAAGAAATGGGCGTAGCAATACGCGTTGAAACGAATGGTTCTGAAGGTGCAAAACATGTGCTGACAAAAGATGAAATCAAGCGCGCTTCCGGTGTTATTGTTGCGGCGGATAAGAAAATTGAAATGGCACGTTTTGATGGAAAAAAGGTACTTCAGACACCGGTCAGTGACGGAATTCGCAAGCCGGAAGAGTTAATTAATAAAGCACTCAAGGGACAGGCACCGGTTTATCACGCTGAAGGCGGAGCCTCTGAAAACGATGCTCCGGAGGCAAATGCATCGATTTGGAGCAGAATTTACAAAGACTTGATGAATGGTATTTCACACATGCTTCCTTTTGTTGTCGGTGGCGGTATTTTGCTTGCTATATCGTTCTTATTTGAAAGACTTGGTAAAGACAATACCATTTTCCAAATGTTGAGTGCGATCGCAGGAGGTGACACCGGTGCGTTTCACTTCCTAATTGCTATTCTGGCTGGTTATATTGCAATGAGCATAGGTGATCGTCCTGCGTTGATGCCAGGTATGGTCGGCGGTTTTCTTGCAGCCTCTTCGAACGCCGGTTTCCTTGGAGGTCTGGCAGCCGGATTTCTTGCAGGTTGGGTAATCATCTTATTGAAGAAAGCATTCAGCGGTCTTCCGCGTACGTTAGACGGTTTGAAACCGATTCTTCTCTATCCTGTATTTGGTCTATTGATTACTGGCGGATTAATGTATTATATTCTTGATCCGATTTTCAAATGGGTGAACACGGGATTGATTGGCGCTCTTGATCACTTAGGCACTGGAAATGCTGTTGTGCTTGGTATAGTACTCGGCGGTATGATGGCTGTTGACATGGGCGGCCCTGTTAACAAAGCCGCATATACATTTGCTATTGGTGTCTTCACGAGCAGCGGTAATACAAATGGACTTATGATGGCAGCCGTTATGGCAGGCGGAATGGTACCGCCGCTCGCAATTGCCTTGGCAACATCTATCTTTAAGCATAAATTTACTGAAGATGAACGAAAAGCAGGTATTACTAACTATATTCTTGGTCTTTCCTTTATTACTGAAGGTGCGATTCCATTTGCAGCATCTGATCCACTGCGTGTGATTGGGTCAAGTGTTATCGGGGCTGCAATTGCCGGAGGTTTGACTCAGTTTTGGAACATTAATATCCCTGCACCGCATGGCGGAATTTTCGTTGTCCTGCTCGGCAATCACGCAATCTTGTTCTTGATTTCAATAATTGTCGGGGCAGTCATTTCAGGATTGATTCTGGGATTATGGAAAAAGCCTGTAACCCAAAAATAAAAGTGTTATAAATAGATGTATTGAAGAACGGTCGATTATGTATCGACCGTTTTTTTGTGTGTCAAGTATATGATTTTGCCCGTATTTAAACGAATAAACCAGTGTCTTGGCCGAGAATCAAAGTAGAGGCGCGATACCAGGCAGATTTCTGCTTGTCTGAGGAGACTCTCAGACTGTCCGTGGTCGTGCTCAGTTGATGCGAGCAACCGGAGCGATGATTCAGCACCACAAAGACACAAACCCATGCTAAAAAAGGAACTCTCTCAAGTATCAAAGGAGCTGTCACTAAATACGCATACGTCCTGTATGTAACGCGAAAGAGAAGTAAGGACCAGGCGCTTTTTGCCCGGTTTTTCTTTTACCTATAAAAAGGTAAAAGTAACCTGACGTAACAAGATTCTTACTGAAATGATGCAGGTGGAAAGTGAATATTATTTTGCTCATATTGTAATAAATGTGAGCAGTTTAACAAATACTGAATGAGAAAAATGGAATTATTACCCGGATGTGAATCGGATTGCTGTTCCTAAAACATAGATTGATACGACTATTTTGCATTGGTTTTGCACTTTTTGCAGGACTTTTTTTCCTTATGAGCGTGCTTGGTCCCATATTTATGAATTCACGTAGTTATTACGGAAAAATTGCTTTTTCATCATTTGACTTATCCTTTATGCTGCTTTTTTACGTTGCGATTATTTTTCTTTTTTTTCTTTCATTTAATCATTTTCTAACATCCTGTTCAGAACGGAATGTAAAAAAAATCATTATTTTGCTGTTTAGTTTTATTGGACTTTTTGAGTGCTTTGTTTTTGTTGCCTTTGCAGACATTCAACCCCCGGAAATTGATGGGGGCCATGTCTTTATGAAAGCTTTTGATTTGCTCCAAAATAACGGTTCTCTCAGTGAAGACAGCATTTATTTTCAAATTTATCCTAATAACATTCCCATTATGCTTTTTCGATACATCATCTACTATCTTTTGCCCATTCATTCAAACAAAGAGTTGTTCATCGTTGATCATGCGGTGTGTTTGGCAATACTCAATATTGGCATTTTCTATTCTTGGAAGGTCGTTTCTCTGCTCCTTGGACGAAGGATGAGTGCGATCTTTCTGCTTCTTGTTTTGTCATGTGCGCCAATTTTCTTTTACACACTTTACTTTTACTCGGATACATTGATGATTATGATGCCTCCGCTACTTCTCTACGTTTGGCTCCGATATGAACAGAGAAGAAGACCAATTGATGCAATCCTTTTTTGCTTTCTTTTAGCAGTCGGTTGCGTTCTTCGTCAAAATCTGATTTTATTTCTTCCAGCAATTATTTTGTATTTGATTCTCAGATCAAAATTGAAAACGGCGTGTATAATCGGGACGAGTGTAATCATTTTAATAATATTGATGCAGCTGGCGACTGGCAACTTGGCCGAAAAAGCTCACATTAAAGCAATGCCGCAATACAAGATGCCGACCACACACTGGGTCATGCTGGGACTGTCAGAACAGGGACGTTATAATATCCGCGATTTCAAGAAAACTCTTGGGCAGCCTACGCAGGCGCAAAAAAAAGAAATAAATTTGTGCGAAATTAAGAAAAGATTAACAACAAGATCAGTAAGTGAATTGTCTTATTTGTGGCTATTGAAAGCATTTCGCGTTTACGCGGACGGTTCCATGGGCTACTACTGGTATATGGGCAATACTTCGAATCATTCTCTTATCTATGATTATTTTTTCGGTGGCCAGAAGCAACTTGTCTTGTTCATTGTTCAAATATTTCATTGTTTCCATTTTATGCTGCTTTTTTGTTCAGTTATGCGTTTTTTCAGACTTAAAAAAGTAGACGTAAGTTTATTGATCCAAATCATGCTTTTTGGAAACTATCTCTTTTACATCTTTATTTGGGAAGCCGAGCCAAGATACGCTTTACTTTTTCTGTTTCCGATGCTGATCGGATGTTGCTATGGGCTGAAAGAGCTGACGAGACTTATGCAAAAAGTGCGAAACCATGTATCCCTTAAGCTTCCTTGGATAAATACACAGCGAGGAGCTCATCTTTTCTTTATTGTCTTGATCTGCCTCGCTGCGATTCATTTGAAGCCGATTACTCAGGATTCAGATGTGCAGTATCGCTACTCAGTTAACCAAAGTCAGAGAAAGGGTGGTATCTATGCACATGTTTCTGAACAAAATGTAGTACGACAAACGTTTTATGCGGATCGTGATTTTGATCATATTGCTTTAGGAAAAGCTGGGTCTATCGGCAAAGCAAATTATCAGTTGACCATTCATCCGTTATCCGGAAAAAAACAAAAAACAAAAAAGATTATTTCAGCGGATGATATGGAGAAGGACAGGTTGTCGGAACTAGTTCTCGATCATACGCTTCCAGGGAAAATGGACTATCAATTGACAATCTCTAAAATTACGGGACAAAAGGATGCCTTTCTGGACTTATCAATCCATGGAAAAGGCTTATTCGAACAGAGAGATTTGTACTTGGAAGGGGTTTTATTTCAAGATGCACATTTGGTCATGAACAAGGATCTTCAATTCCGTGTCTATAAAAAAGTATACAAACCATATCTGAGTGTTGCAATGTATTTCTTCTTATTGAGTTTAGCATTAGCCATGCTTATCTTTTTTGCAGATGTATATCGCAAGCCGGAACCAAATCCGATGCATCTTCATCCTGACCCCGTGTAATGATCCATCTATGGGCATCTTAAAGGTCGGCGTAATCATTTTTCTGATAAAATGGCTTGATCAAAACGAAAAACATGTTAAACAGGCATTAGCTGGAAACGGAACTTCTGACTACTTTTGTATGGAAAAAATAAAGCTGTAGGAGAAGCAGAACAAGACCGACAAATGAAAGCAGGGGAGCGGTTAATGCTAAGTATCTAAGCGGTAGAAATTGAACGGATAACCCTCCAAAAAATGCTCCTGCAGCGTTTCCAATATTCATTGCTGACTGATTCAATGTGCTGGACATTAATGGTGCATCTTGTGACAGCACAAGGCTCCTGTATTGAAGAATAGGTGATTGGGCGAATGCGAGAATTCCAAACAATAAGACGGCAGCTACCATTAAAACCGCGTTTGATTGAACGAAGAACAAAATGACAAACAACAGTTCAAGAGAAATGAGCAATCCAATCAAGGATTCATTGAGACGCCAATCCGCCAGTTTTCCACCAACTAAGTTACCAATTGTGACTCCGATACCGAAAACCACCAAAGTGAAGTCGACAGCATGATCACCGAAGCTTGTCATATGTTGCAGAACAGGTGTGATATACGTAAAAAATGCAAAAACACTGCCGAAGCTAAACAACGAGATTAACAAGGTGACCCACAGTTTTCCGCTTTTCAAAACAGTTAATTCGCTTAGTAACGATGATTTTTTGCTGCTTTCTTTGTTGGGAACAAGAGCAAATAATCCTATGACAGCGATTAAGCCGATAATGCCGATTACAAGGAAACTGCTTCTCCAACCTAAGCGTTGCCCGATCAATGTGCCGAAGGGAACACCTACTATATTAGCAACAGTTAATCCAGAAAACATGAGCGCCATTGCAGAGGCTTGTTTATTTTTGGAAACAAGGCTTGCAGCCATGATGGCACCAAGTCCAAAAAAGGAGCCATGCGCGATTGCGGTGACGACACGACTGAGCATTAATAATCCGTAGTTGATTGAGATAGAGGCAAAGAAGTTCCCAATACTGAAAATGGCCATGAGGAGCATAAGCACATTTTTTCTTGCCATCTTATAGGTTGCGATGACAATAATTGGGCCGCCTATAGCAACACTGACTGCATATCCGGTAATCAGCTGACCGGCAGCTGCGGTGGAGACATGGAGGTCTTGTGCAACATTGGGAAGTAAGCCCATGATTACAAATTCAGTCATTCCGATTGCAAATGCGCCAATCACCAAAGTCCAGAGTGAAAGCGGGTATGTTTTCATCAAAAACCCTCCTTTGGAATGTAACAAGAAAATCGTAGCAGATTGCTTTTTGGATGTGAAATATTTTGCCTGTACTTAGAAAATAAATTTGTTTCATAAAAAAATTGATTTGGATAAGCCGCTTGTATGGGTTAAACTAAGATTGGAGCGACTTAAATAATTGATAAATTAGGTGATTGAATTGCAAATCGGTTTAATTGGTTTAGGAAAGATGGGTTATAATCTTGCCATGAATATGTCTGAGCATGGTTTTGAAGTGAAGGCTTTTGACCTGTCAAAAGAAGCGGTAACGAAAGCGCAGGAATCGAAAGGCATTGATGGATTTACTTCGCTTGATGCGCTTGTTGACGCACTTGAGAAACCACGTGTGTTTTGGATGATGGTTCCAGCTGGAGTTCCTACCGAGCAGACCCTTTTAAGTCTGCTGCCGCAGCTTGATAAGGGAGATATAATTCTTGATGGAGGAAACTCTCGATATACCGATTCTGTTCGACGTTATGAGCTGTGCAAGGAAAAAGGTGTGTCATTTATGGATGTCGGTACCTCTGGTGGCATGAGCGGTGCGCGTCATGGCGCATGTGTCATGGTCGGCGGAGATAAACAGACTTTTAGTTATTTGGAGCCACTATTCAAATCACTTTCGGTCGAGGACGGATATCTTTATACGGGTAAGGCAGGCAGTGGCCACTTCTTGAAAATGGTGCACAATGGCGTCGAATACGGTATGATGCAATCATTAGCAGAGGGTTTTGAAGTTCTGCAAAAGAGCGACTTTGACTATGATAATCAAGCTGTCGCAAAAGTATGGAACCATGGTTCTGTCATTCGCAGCTGGCTGGTTGAACTTCTCGAGGATGCCTTTTCGAAAGACGGGAATCTAGAAAAATTGAGCGGTGTCATGGCATCTTCAGGTGAGGGAAAATGGACGTTGGAGACTGCACTGGATATGCAAGTGCCAACTCCGGTCATCGCGCTTTCGCTGCTCATGCGTTATCGTTCACTTGAGAGCGATACATTTTCGGGAAAAGTAGTTGCTGCTTTGCGCAATGAATTCGGCGGACATGCCGTTGTAAAAAAATAAATGTTTGCACAATAAAGGATCTGCCGTTTATAAGTGGCAGATCTTTTTTCACGTTTATCTGAGAAAATCATTAAATACTGATTTGATATAAAAAAAACGTTTGTTTGGGCTAATTCCCAAACAAACGTTTTTTGCTCTCAAATGATTATAAGAATCTCCGTACAACAGTTTTCATTGGAGGCATTTTTTCTAATTTATGATTTTCAGCAATCGACTTGGCAGTGAAACGAGCATAGCCTTTTGCTTCGTCCATAACAATTTTTCCTGGAAGTGGAGCAGCATCAACATCGACGGCTACATCTAAAATAACCGGAACAATTGAAGCTTTTGCTTGTTCGAGCGCAGGCTTGAGGTCGTCGTACTTCTCAACACGGAAACCTTTTCCGCCGCATGCCTCAGCAAATTTAGCGTAGTCAATATCTCCAAAGTCAACAGCATATTTTAGCTGACCGGCAGATTGTTGTTCATATTTAATGAACGCCAGTTGCTTGTTGTTAAGAACAATAACGATAATTGGCAGTTTGTAGTGAACAGCAGTGGCAAAGTCCTGCATAACCATAGCGAATGCACCGTCTCCGCTGATCGCAATCGCTTGACGATCAGGGAATGCTTGTTTAGCAGCAATTGCGCCGGGAAGACCGCAACCCATTGTTCCCAGCCATGCTGACACAATGAAATCCTGCTTTTCTGAGACTTTGAGATAACGTGTTGACCAAACAGTTGACGTACCGACATCCACAGAATAGATGGTGTCATCCTCTGAAATCGATTCAATCGCTGACATAAGTGCTTCAGGAGCAATCGGTGTTTGTTTCTTCTCTTGATCCTCATCCATCCACTTCCACCATGTGGCCATCTTGCTTTGGCAGGTTTTCAAGAACGGACGATCATCAACAGGAGTAACATGCTCATTTAAATAGGCAAGGGCTTCAGCCGCATCGCCAACAACACCAACATTTACAGAATAACGTTTGCCGATCTTAATTGGATCAATATCAATTTGAACACATTTCGCGCCTTCCGGCAGATAAGCTGCATATGGATAATCCGTTCCGATCATAATCAGCAGATCGGAACTCTTCATCGCTTCATATGCTGGTTTAGTACCAATTTTGCCGATATTTCCAATAAAGTTCGGATGACTATCGGAAAGGGCACCTTTACCCGGCAGTGTCACGGCAACTGGAGCGGAAATGCGTTCAGCAAAGGCCTTTAATTCTTTCTTTGCACTTTTTGCACCAACTCCTGCTAAAATAACGGGATTGTTTGCGCTGTTGATTAATGCTACGGCATCATTCAAATCGTTCTGAACGAGTCCGGGTATCTTCTTTTCAAATACAGTAGAGAGCTGCGGAGCGTTATCCGAAATTTCACCCATTGCAATATCGTCCGGGATTGACAATACAGCCACGCCGCGTTCCTGGTAAGCCGTACGAATAGCTTGGTTGACAACTGCCGGGAAGCTTTCCGCACTGGTAATCTTCTTGTTATATACAGCGACATCTTTGAATAATTCAACCGTATCAACTTCTTGAAAATAATCGGTACCGGTTAAACGTGCAGGGATATGTCCGACCAGAACCAGCATCGGCACATGATCCATTTTTGCGTCATACATGCCATTCAGCAGATGAATGGCTCCAGGGCCGCCGATAGCAAGTGAAACACCGATTTTTCCGGTGAGCTTAGAATATGCTGCAGCTGCCAATGACGCAACTTCTTCGTGACGCACGGTATAAAATTTGATTTTGCTTTCCTCTTTACGCAACGCTTCAACCATCGAATCGATTGAATCGCCTGGGATTCCATAAATATGATCGATACCCCAGTTTTCTAAAAGCTTTACTACTGCCTCACTAGCTTTTACTTTTCCCATAATGGGTTCCTCCTCAGAATCAAGCTGTTTTCTTGAACCATGATTTACATCATTTTTCAAGAGTTCTATTTATATAAATGTGACAACAAACTGAACCTTATGGGTACATTTTATGACTTTTGGCGAAAAATGCAAATTTATCTGCTCATATCCATTGAAACAATTTTAGTTGAACCCACTTTTTAAAATTTTTTAAAGACCCTATAATAAAAGGAAGCGAGAAGAGGGGTAATTATGAGTTTTGTTTCAATTATTGCTACTGATCAATGGATATCTGCTGTAAGTGATGGTACTTTGGTGGAAGTCATTGAGAAGGGAAAAATAAAGCGGTGTTTAGGAAATAAACCGAGTTTCCTTCGAATTTCAAAAAGGCAATTTATCGCTTGCACAGGAAGTGCGGCCCTTTTAAATAGGGTAAAGAACGATATGCCATTTAATTCGCAACCCTATGTCATTAATCAAGCAATGCTTTCTCGACTTGAGCACGGAGTAAAAAGTATTTCGGCTGAATGGCAGGATGTACTGCTTGTTGTCGCAGACCTCACAAAGAAGAGCGTTTGCCGAATGATTTCCAATCAAAAAGATGCTGATTGGGTCACTGTTGTGCCGCAATACGGTAGAGCGGGTACACTTTTTCTTGCTGGAAAAGGGATTGATAATCAAAAAATCAAACTTATTTATGAGGAATGCAGCCGTATGCTTGGAGACAAGCAGAATGATTTAAAAAGTGTAATTATAGCTCAAAATCAATTGAATCGATTGGCAGCGAAGTTTGACCCGTCAATCGGTTCACGTTTGTTTCATCTATCCATCAAGGCTGAGGTAAAATCCGACGGAGGTCTGAACGGAAACCCAACATCAGATTGAATCTTTTTCTAATCATTTATTTTATCATTTGTTCATGGAGTTAATAAATGACTTGGAAATGAGTGGAATCTAATGAAATCTGTGTTGGCTATTTTTAAAAACAAGACTTATTCAATGTTGTTTGCTGCATCTGTTACATCACAGCTTGGGAGTGTCATAGGCATGACAGCTCTCGTTTTCTTCTTCCTTGATCGATTCAGTCATCAGCCTTATCTAGCCTCATTGAATGAGTTGATGTTTTCACTTCCGTCACTTCTTGTTTTTTGGCTTGTCGGTGTTGCCGCGGATCGAATGGATCGGCAAAAAATCGCATCAAATTGTGATTGGCTCAGTGCTCTTTTGTCGATTGTTTTGTTTGCCGTGGTGATGCTCGGCCAATTTAGTTTAATTTTCCCAATTATCTTTTTGCGCGCTGCTGTCGCAAAATTTTTTGCTCCTGCTGAACAAGCAATTCTACAAGGGATCTTAAGAAAAGGGGATTACGCAGTTGCTGCAGGTCTCAATCAAATGGTGAGCAGTGTTTTTATGATTTTCGGAAATGGGCTTGGAGCATTTGTCTATTGGAATCTTGGTCTGCAGGGAGCGATTGTTATTGATGCGCTATCTTTTGTTCTGTCAGCACTATTGATTCGTCACCCTTATATTAAAAGCGACGTTCGTTTGCCTAATGGTGTCCACGATTGGCAGACAACAAAATTCCGCTCAATTATTTCCGATTTTAATCAGGGTATGCATTATATCATTAAAGATAAACTGCTGACTTCGCTCGTTGCCAGTTTTGCAATTTTCGGTATCATTAATGGCGGATGCAGCGTTATGCTCATTTTTATTTTGAAATATAAGCTTGTTCCCGATTCTTACGAGTTATTTTCCGTGTGGACCGGAGTAATTGCAGGATTAGGTATTTTAATTGGAAGTCTCATTGCCGCCTTGTGTGCAGGAAAATGCCGCTTTCGTTCGATGATCATTGCCGGATTGCTTGTCAGCGGTGTGTTTATGATCGGCGCTGGATACGTGCCGACTGTATATATGTTTTTAATTATGATCTTTCTTGCAACCCTGTTGATTCCTTTGGTCAATGTTGCGATCGGCGGATGGATGCCGCATCTGGTGAATCCAAAAATGATGGGGAGAGTGGAAAGCTGGAGTACGCCGATTTTAATGCTTTCTCAATCACTGACACTTGGATTGATCACGTTATCTTTTCCGGTTTATTTGTCTGTTGAATCTCTATTTTTGATTGTCGGTGCCGTGACCATATTATCCGCTTTCTACTATTTATTTTTTGTACCGGCAGATACTCTAGAAGAACGCTCAAATGATCAATTTATGGAACAGAAGCACTTAGAAACGGCCGGAACGAAAAATTGACAAAAGAACGATCATAAACATGAAAAGCACAATGGTTACTGCAATGCCGATAATGGGCACATTTGTGATTAATGAACGCGACCCGAACGTTTCGCCAAGAATAATGCTTGCCAAAATGATACTGAGTGAGAGCAGCATAATACTGAACGAAATCCGGTTTGCGGCGCGATCCAGTTTGGCCAGCAGAACTTCCAGTTGCGGCAGTTTCATTTCGACACGTGTTTTGCCTTTATATAAATGCGTTAAGGTTTTTCGTAAAAGGGAAGGCAGACGCATACTGTTTTCAACAACATCGTAACCATTCATCAATAACTTTTTTGAAAGTTCAGTAGGATCAAGTCTTCTTATTAACAGACGATGCCCATAAGGTTCCGCAAGCTCGAGAATGTTCGTGTCGTGATCCAGAGTGGTGATCAAGCCTTCCAGAGTGATTAGGGCCTTGCCAAGGAGCGTGTAATTTTTGGGTATACCGATATGATGCTTTTTGGTAACAGCGAAAACATCAGAAATGACTTTGCCGATGTGAACTTCTTTAAATGGCAGACGATAATATTTCTCGCGCAGAGTTTCCAAATCGTCTTTCAACTGACGCTCATTCAAGTCATCCGGCATGACGGTCATCGTGGAAATAGTGCGGAAAAGCAGTTCGGTATTTCCTTTCATCAGACCGATAATTAAATTGCCGAAGTCGTGCTTCATCGATTCGTTTAAATGTCCAACTTGTCCAAAATCAATATACCCGATTTTATTATCGGGGAAGAAAAAAAGGTTGCCAGGATGCGGATCGCCATGAAAGATGCCACAGATTAAGGCTTGATCAAGAAATGACCGGACAAGCCGTTCACAGATAATTTTGTTGGACACATCTTTTGGCGGACTCTTAATCAATTCTTCATATTTATACCCATGAACATAGTCAAGGGTAAGCACTTTAGCTGTCGAATAATCTCGATAGATTTTGGGGATGATCACATTCACATCATTCTTGAAAAAATCAAACAGTTTTTCAGTTGTTCGCGCCTCCATCGCGTAATCAAGTTCGCTGCGGATTGCCAGTGAAAATTCTTCAACCAAATCGATAATTTGATATGTCCTAGCCCATTCATAGCGTTTCTCAACGAGAGAAGCAAGATCCCATAGAATTTCAATATCGTTCTCCACCACGTATTCAATATCCGGACGCCGTATCTTAACAGCAACTTCTTCGCCGGATTTTAACTTTGCATGATGTGCTTGAGCAATGGAGGCAGCGGCAATACATTGTTCATCAAATTGAGCAAAAACTTCAGCAACTGGTTTACCGAATTCTTGTTGAATGATCTGTTTGACGGATTGGGCATCGATCGGAGTGACACGATCCTGGAGTCCGCGCATTGCCTCTGCAATTTGCTCTGGTAAAATGTCAGTTCTCAGGCTGAGCAGCTGGCCAAGCTTAATAAAGGTTGGTCCTAATTCTTCAAGCATTAAACGGATACGCTGTCCAAGAGACTTCTGATCATTCCCGTTTCCAGAGAAGTCTGATGCAATCTGTTTCGGTAATGAAAGTAAATGAAATAGACCGACATCTTTAACAATATAGCCAAAGCCATATTTTACGAGAACGGAAACAATTTCTTGATATCTTTTAATATGGCGTATATGTTTTCCAATCATAGCATTCACCTAGTGTGCAGGTTAGTCTTCGCTGCTTTCTCTCTTAGATACTTTTTGCCTTAATTCTGTGAGTTCAGCTTCTAAAAGCGTCACTTTTTCTTTAAGACTCCCGTACTCTTCCTGTGATACAAAGCCGAGATCCTTAATTGCATCAACAATGTCTTTGTGAAACTCTGCGCGCCACTTGTCCGTGTTTTCTTTCCCTTTTTCATTGAAAGATTCTAGAAGCGATTTTGCTTCATCTGCTGCTGCACCGCCGCTTTTTGACAGGTCATTCAGAAATTTTTCTGCCTTATCTTTGCTGGTGATGGTCGCGCCGAGCCCTATGAGAAAACTTTTCTTCAGGAAATCGTTCATAGATTTATCCCTCCTTGTGCTTTTCTTCATTTTAACCGACTCAGTGGGTCATGTATACGAATTCGCCATTTCTAATTGTGAATACTTCAATAATCAATTGAAAAAGGGCACGAAGGAACAGATGTTCTTTCGTACCCTAAGGCTTCAGAATCATTCATACACTTGGCAGTTGAGATCACTTAATCGAACGGAAAACACCAATTACTTTACCAAGAATGACACAATTATCAAGCAAGATGGGATCCATTGAAGGATTTTCCGGTTGGAGCCTTATATGATTGTTTTCTTTAAAAAAACGTTTAACCGTAGCTTCGTCCTCATCGGTCATAGCAACGACAATTTCACCGTTCTCTGCAGTCCGCTGCTGACGGACGATGACTTTGTCACCATCAAGAATGCCGGCATTAACCATACTTTCACCGGAGACATTGAGAATAAATGCATCTTCATCCTCGACCATTGAACTTGGAACAGGGAAATATTCTTCAATATTTTCAACAGCACTAATAGGAAGTCCTGCCGTTACTTTACCGATTACAGGAACACTTACTGTCTTTTCTGTATAGATGTCTCCATCATGATCGAGCACTTCAATTGCTCTAGGTTTTGTAGGATCACGCCTAATAAACCCTTTTTTCTCAAGCCTTTCAAGATGACCGTGTACCGTTGAGCTGGATGCTAACCCCACAGCGTCACATATTTCGCGAACCGATGGCGGATATCCTTTAATCGCAACTTCATGCTTAATAAAATCGAGTATAGATTGCTGCCGAGTTGAGAGTTTCATGATACTTCTCCTTTTCCTTATCTTGTCAATAGTATATCATCTGGGAAATTCAGATGCAAACATTTGTTCTAAAATAAGCATTGACACAAATGTACGTTCGTATTAAAATGAAGAAAACAAACGAACAAGCGTTCTTGAGAACAAATATTCCTAGCGGAGGTAAAACAAGATGAATACTCATGCACATAATAAAACAAAGGGAATTTCATTTATTGTATTATTTTGTATTATGACAGTCATTCTTTTCTTTACTTTAACAAATACGGTTGCTGCCGATCAGAATAATTATGTCAAAATTACAGTGAAATCCGGTGACTCGTTGTGGTCAATTGCTACAACATACCATGCTAATAATCCTAAGCTCACGAAACATGCATTTGTTACCTGGGTTAAAGACAATAATGGTCTAGTTCGAAATCATATTGTTCCGAATCAAAAGTTGATTATCCCGATAACAGATAATCAATTAAAGAATCGTTAAAAATCTTAGCCGCAGAATTGGCAAAAAAAGTGTTTTGTGATATACTGTTATATAACAAAGGGAATGATTTGACAATGTACTGCTACAATTGTCTTTTCCTTTTTGCTTTTTAATTTGTGATTGCAAAGTTCTATTCCATTAATGATTATTTATCATTAATGGCCATTTTTCATCCTCCTTCAGAAGAAAGCATTTCTTAATTTATAAGAACACGCTTTCTTTTTTTTGTCTTCCAGCCGAAAATGTGCGGAAAAGGCTATGTTTCATGGGTATGAGGTTGACCTGAATTCGCGTGATAGTGTAAACTGAACTATGGACATTTGACACAAGGAGGAAGCAGACGCATGCTCTGGTTATACATACTCGTGGGCGTGATTTGCCTAGCAGCCGGATTGATCCTCGGCTTTTTAATCGCCCGTAGATATATGATGAATTACCTAAAAAAGAATCCGCCGATTAATGAAAACATGTTGCGTGTCATGATGGCTCAAATGGGTCAGCAACCGTCGCAAAAGAAGATTAATCAGATGATGAAAGCGATCAATCATCAAATGAAATGAGTAATGAACCCCTATGAATTAGCTATTCATGGGGGTTTTTACAATAGAAAAAAGTGAGTACTAATAAATTTCAGTCAGGGGGGGTGTTCAATGCTCAAAGTAAGTGTTATTGGGATCGGTTCAATTGCTGCAAAAGCATATTTGCCGATTTATTTTAAAATGGCACAGGTTGATTTTTATTTCTGTGCACGAAATGTGAGAACATTGGACAATTCAAGTTGCATTTGTCCATGCAGCTACTTCGGTTCATCAGTACATTATTAAGTGTTTATTTTTGAATGGAATTGCAGTTTATACTGATGTAATGCTTATGAATAATTATGAAAGCGCTATATTTATTTGGTGGAATTAGTCTCAGAGCTTTTTCAGAGCGGAAATATACGGGCTTCGGAGGACACCTATAAAAACGAGGGGTTAAACTAATGATCAAAGCTTTTAGTCACGCTATCCACTATCCACACAAAGAGAGATGATTGAGAAGAAGAAGGACCCCTCGTTTATGCGAATGAACAATGACAGAAAAGATCGTAATTTAAGAAAGCAATGAAAATAATTTTTAACGTATAGATGTCTAGACAAGTAATTCTAATGAGTGATAAAATAAAAGAAAAAAGGAAGCGATCGTATGACGACTAAAATTGAAGGATGTTCTATTTACAGTCAAAATGAATGGTTAGAAAAAAGCAGTCTTCTGATCGATAAGGACAAAATTGTCAGTATTGGATCAAATGAAAATCAGACGGCGGACCGGACATTGCAATTTCCTTCAACTTACAAGTGTTTACCGGGCATGATTGATATGCACATTCATGGTGCAAACGGTGCAGATACAATGGATGCAACTCCCGAGGCATTGAGTACGATAGCTACTGCTCTTGCTAAAGAAGGGACAACATCATTTTTAGCGACAACGATCACGCAGTCAGTTCCTCTAATAGAAAAAGCCTTAGTCAATGCTGGTGAATTGATCGGTCATCAGAAACGTGGAGAAGCGGAAATCATCGGAATTCATTTGGAAGGTCCGTTTATTAATAAGGAAAAGACCGGAGCACAGCCTGAAGAGTATATTCTTGAACCGGACTGTGATTTATTCGACCATTGGCAGCAACTCTGTGGGGACCGTATTAAGGAAGTAACGATGGCGCCAGAAGTTAAAGGCGGATTAGATTTTATCCGTCATTTAAAAAAACAAAAGGTTGTCGCGTCAATCGGTCATACGAACGGTATTGATGAGGATGTAATTCGGGCGATTGATGCAGGGGCAACACAAGTTACCCACCTGTACAATGGAATGAGAGGTATGCACCATCGCGAGCCGGGAATTCTTGGAGGAGCATTATTGCACCATGATTTATACACTGAGTTGATTTGCGACGGACATCATGTGTGTCAAGGAATGGTGAATCTAGCCTATAAACTAAAGGGCAGTGATCGAATGATTCTGATCACCGATTCCATGCGTGCAAAATGTCTGAATAAAGGCGTTTACGATCTTGGTGGTCAGGATGTGTTTGTTGATAATGGACTTGCCTTGCTTAAAGACGGTACGATCGCAGGCAGTGTATTGAAAATGAAGGATTCGTTGCGAAATATCCTTGCTTTTACTGATGCAACACTGAGCGATGTTGTACAAATGGGTGCGATTAATCCGGCACTGCAATGCGGCGTTTTTGATCATAAGGGATCGATTGAGAACGGAAAAGATGCTGATTTGATTGTTCTAAATGAACAAAACGAACTCGTTTTGACGATCTGCCGGGGAACAATTGCCTATCAAAAGAAAGAGGTGCATTAAGATGAAAATTATTGCTGTTAAGGATAAAAATGAGATGAGCAGGAAGGCTGCTGAATTAATCATAGAAACTGTTCGCAAGAAACCGAATGCTGTGCTTGGGCTTGCGACTGGAGGGACACCTGAAGGGACATACAGAGAACTTGTTGCCGATCATCGTCAAAACGGAACAAGCTATCAACAGATTACGACAGTAAATCTTGATGAGTATGCCGGTATTGATCCAAAGGATCCCAATAGTTATCATGCCTATATGGCAAGTCATTTTTTTAATCATGTTGATCTTCCGGAGAATCAGAGCTATCTTCCAAGTAGCTCAGATCTTTCAGAGGAAGAGTCCAAGCACTATGATGATTTGATTGCCAGTCTTGGAGGTATCGATCTTCAACTGCTTGGAATAGGTCGAAACGGTCATATCGGATTTAATGAACCGGGAACGCCTTTAACGATTGGCACACATGTAGTACAATTAACGGAATCAACGCGTAAAGCCAACGCTCGTTATTTCAGGAGTCTTTCGGATGTTCCTGAACGAGCAGTTACTATGGGCATCGGAACCATTTTAAAGAGCAAAAGAATTCTTTTGATTGCATCCGGGGAGGAAAAAGCTGAGGCAATGAGCAAGCTGATCCACGCGTCTTTGCCTGACAGCAGCTTTCCTGCTTCTGCCCTTACACAGCATCCGGATGTTACCGTGATTGCCGATGAACCTGCATTATCTCTAATATCGATGAGCAAGGATTGATGAAATGATTGACCGTAAATCTCCGGTACCGATGTATTATCAAATTGAACAATACATTGAGCAGTTAATTGAAAACAGGAATTTGAAATCCGGTGATCAAATCCCATCTGAACGAGAATTTACCGATCAGTTTCATGTGTCGAGAATGACTGTGCGACAGGCTGTTATGAATTTGGTACATTCGGGGGTACTTATACGTATTAAAGGAAAAGGTACGTTTGTTTCGGATCAGAACAAAATTGAGAAATCTCTGCTTGGATTAAACGGATTCTCAGAGGATATGATCAGCCGTGGGATGAAACCTGGCAGTATTATGCTGAGTTTCACACGTGTGTGTGCTTCTGTCAAAGTAGCGGATCATCTCGCATTAGACGAGCATGATGATGTATTTGAAATCAAGCGAACACGTCTTGCTGATGATGAGCCGATGGCAATCGAAACCTCATATATTCCAGTTAAAATGGTACCTAATCTCACTGAGGAACAAGTCAGTCCGTCACTTTATCAATATATTGAGAGGCAGTGCGGGCTTCCTTTTGATCATGCCATTCAATCGATTGAGGCATCTGTTGTTACAGCCGAGGAAGCGAAGGTTCTGGATATTCCAAAGGGTTCTCCGATTTTATTAATCGAACGCTGCTCCTATTTGAAAAATGGATGTCCAATCGAATTGACAAAGTCATTATTCCGGGCTGATCGCTATAAATTTATGGCGACACTTCCTAGGGAATAAGCATTTAACTGTGCTTATTCTCTTTTTTATTTTTTAATACTACGTTTAAGGAGATAATAGCCAATGAGGATGGCTTTAAAAACTATTTATGATAAGAAAAACTTATTAATTAGATTTAATTAAATAAAATTTACTTAATTAAAAAATTCCCTTATGATTAGAGTAGAGAAAAGTGTAAAAACAGACGGGATGGTGAAACAATGGTGGCAGCTGCAGAAACAAGGGCATTGAAAAAAAATGATTTTTTCAATGCTCGAAACACGTTTAAAAGCAATGGGAAAACCATAAGTTTTTATCAATTAACCGCTTTGTCGGAATATGGTGACGTCGAGAGATTGCCTTATTCAATAAAGGTGTTATTGGAAGCCGTTCTGCGACAATGCGATGGAAAAGTGATCAAAAGAGAACATGTAGAAAATTTAGCGAAGTGGGGAACTGCAACCCTTGATAAGAACATTGACGTTCCGTTTAACCCTTCACGAATTATTCTTCAGGACTTTACGGGAGTGCCCGCAGTCGTGGATTTAGCTTCTTTGCGTAAGGCTATGGCCGATTTAGGCGGAGATCCGGAAAAGATTAATCCGGAAAAACCGGTCGATCTTGTTGTCGATCACTCGGTTCAAGTTGATCGATTCGGATCGAACCAAGCGCTTCTTTTTAATATGGAGCGGGAATTTGAGCGAAACGAAGAACGGTATAAATTTTTGAAATGGGCGCAATCCTCATTTGAAAATTTTCGAGCAGTACCTCCTGCTACCGGCATTGTTCATCAAGTGAATCTTGAATATTTGGCTTCTGTAGTTCATGCAGTGGACGAGGGAAAAGGAGAACTATTGGCATATCCGGATACACTAGTCGGAACGGATTCGCATACGACCATGATCAATGGGTTGGGCGTTCTCGGATGGGGCGTCGGAGGTATTGAAGCCGAAGCAGGTATGCTTGGGCAGCCTTCCTATTTTCCTGTACCTGACGTGATCGGTGTTCGGATTGTCGGCAGCCTCCCTAATGGAGCAACTGCTACAGATTTAGCACTTCGAGTGACACAGCTCCTGCGCGAGGAAAGTGTTGTCGGAAAATTTGTTGAATTTTTCGGACCAAGTCTTTCACACATGTCGCTTGCTGATCGTGCAACGGTTTCCAACATGTCACCGGAAAACGGAGCAACTGCAACTTTCTTCCCGGTAGACCAGGTCACTTTAGATTACTTGCGCCTGACCGGACGTACGGAAGAACAGGTTCAGCTCGTTGAAGATTATTGCAAAGCAAATGGAATGTTCTATACACCGGAGGCAATGGATCCTCACTTTACAAAGGTCTTAGAGATGGATCTGTCAGAAGTCCAATCGTCATTGGCGGGACCAAAACGTCCGCAGGATCGAATTGCGTTAACAGGAATGAAAAATGAATTTGAATCCTCGCTAACACGTCCTGCAGGGAATCGCGGCTTTGGCTTTGACAAAGAGGAATTGACGAAATCAGCTGAAGTCGCATATGAAGACGGATCAAAAGAAAAGTTAAGTACCGGTGCTGTGGTCATTGCGGCAATTACGAGTTGTACGAATACAAGTAATCCGAGCGTCATGATTGGAGCTGGATTAGTTGCAAAAAAAGCGGTTGAAAAGGGATTGACAGTTCCGGCGTATGTCAAGACAAGCCTGGCTCCAGGCTCTAAAGTAGTAACCGACTACTTGGAGAAGGCAGGACTTATTCCTTACCTCGAAAAATTAGGATTTAATGTGGTTGGTTACGGATGCACCACATGTATTGGAAATTCCGGACCGCTTCCGCAAGCAGTAGAAAAAGCAATAACTGATCAGGATCTTACTGTATCTGCTGTTCTATCCGGTAATCGCAACTTCGAAGGACGTATCCATCCGCTAATTCGTGCCAACTATCTTGCTTCTCCGCCGCTTGTTGTGGCATACGCATTGGCAGGGACGGTTGATTTTGATATGGATCATGAGTCATTTGGAAAAGATCCTCAGGGGAATGATGTCTACTTTAAAGACATCTGGCCGTCAAGCGACGAAATCGAAGCAGTCATGAACCGTTCCGTTGGCCCTGAGAGCTTTAAGAAGGAATATGAGCGTGTTTTTGTTGAAAATGAGCGCTGGAATGCCATTCAGACAAGCGAAGGCGAACTGTATGATTGGGATGAAGCTTCTACTTATATTCAAAATCCGCCTTTCTTTGAAAGTCTTTCTGCAGAATTAAATGAAATTAAACCTCTTGAATCCATGCGAGTTATTGGGAAATTCGGCGATTCGGTGACAACCGATCATATTTCACCGGCCGGTTCAATTGCTCCAAAAAGTCCTGCAGGACAGTATCTGCTTGAGAAAGGCGTTAAGACCTACGATTTCAACTCGTATGGTTCCAGACGCGGCAACCATGAAGTCATGATGCGCGGAACGTTTGCTAATGTTCGGATCCGCAATCAAATTGCACCAGGTACTGAAGGCGGATTTACCACCTATTGGCCGACTCATGAATTGATGCCGATCTATGATGCTGCGATGAATTACAAAAAGAACGGTACGGACTTGATCGTCTTGGCAGGCAAAGATTACGGTATGGGGAGTTCAAGAGACTGGGCAGCAAAAGGAACCAATTTATTAGGAATTAAAGCGGTCATTGCACAAAGCTATGAACGAATTCATCGAAGTAATTTGGTGATGATGGGTGTGCTTCCTTTACAATTCTGTGAAGGACAAAGTGCTGATTCACTTGGATTAACCGGGGAAGAAGCCATTACTGTCTCAATAGACGAAAATGTAAAACCCGGTGATTCAGTTCAGGCAGAAGCAGCGTCCTCTGATGGCCGGAAAATTCAATTTGAAGTGATTGTTCGTTTCGACAGTGAAGTGGAGATTGATTATTATCGCAATGGCGGTATCCTTCAAACTGTTCTCAGAAGAAAACTTGCTGAATAATTTTTTCAACTAAATGTATTATTTATGTTTAAGTGGGCATGATAATGAACGAAGGAGTTCATTTAGTGCCTTCAAACATTCGGATTGTTTTCTAGGGAGTGGGTTCCGTTGGAAAGGTCTATGATTGATCCTATGGTTGTCACAAAGTTCTTTTTTTAAAGGATTTCCAGAAAAGATTCGATTTGGATGAAAAAACTTCATATGACTTCTTCAACAAAAAAGAGGCTGTCCTTTAAAAAGGACAGCCTCTTTCAAATGATTAATTCATTTGCTTCGGTAGATCAAATAGGAAAGCAATCAGTGCGCACATGCCGCGGTCAAAATTCTGCAGATGAAAGTGCTCATTCGGCGCATGAAAGTTTTCACTGTCCAGCCCAAATCCCATAAGTATGGGAGCAAGACCAAGCTTGTCATGAAATGTATTAACGATTGGAACCGATCCGCCCTGACGAGAAAGAATCGCCTTCGTGTGAAACGCTTCTTCGAGGGCATTATGTGCAGCTTTGAGAGCCGGATGATCCACGGGCATGCTGAATGGTTCCGCATGATCCATCAGCTCAACGTCCAGCTTCACACCGGCAGGAAGTTGTTCTCTAAGATGTTTTTTAAGAAGTGCACCAATGAGTGCAGGATCCTGATCAGGAACGAGTCGGCATGTAATTTTTGCTATTGCTGTCGAAGGAATAACTGTTTTTAAACCTTCCCCTTGAAATCCGCCAAAGAGGCCGTTTATTTCTAATGTCGGCCGCGACCATATACGTGCGACAGTAGAATAACCTTCTTCACCATATAATGAAGAAACATCAAGTTCCTTTTTCAATGCTTCGTCATTAGACAATTTCGTGCACGTGATCCGCTCCTCATCGGTAAGTGGTATCACTTGGTCGTAAAAGCCGTCCACCGTAACATGTCCTTTTTTATCATGCAAGGTTGCCAGCAACTCAACCATTGCATGGAGGGTATTTTGCACAGCACCGCCGTAGACGCCTGAATGCAGATCGCCCTTTGGACCCTGAAGACGAACCTCAAGCCCGCAGAGTCCTCGAAGTGCATAGCTTACAGCCGGCTGATCCATACTCAGCATGGTCGTATCTGATACAAGCAGTACATCCGCTTTAAGCAGATCAAGATGATCATCAACAAAATCGTCCAGATGTGCACTGCCGATCTCTTCCTCGCCTTCGAAACAAAATTTAATGTTAACCGGCAGTTCACCGGTTGCCTCAAGAATTACCTCTGCCATTTTTGCCAGCATAAATACCTGCCCTTTATCATCACTGGTTCCCCGGCCGTATATAATATTGTCCTTAATAACCGGTTTAAATGGATCGGTGTTCCATTTGTCGATCGGATCCACCGGTTGTACGTCATAATGGCCGTAGCATAGAACAGTCGGCTTGCCTGCGGCTTTAAGATAATCTGCATAGATGACAGGATGTCCCGCCGTTTCCAAAATCTGCACATGCTCCAGTCCTCCGTTTGCTAAATCATCGGCAAGCCATTGTGCAGCCTTTCTTACGTCTGCTTTGTGCGTAGAATCGGAACTGATGCTCGGAATAGAAAGAAATTCAATCATTTGTTTTAAATATCGATCACGATTTTTTTCAAGTATGTTGTTGATTTGATTATCCATGGAAAAGCCTCCTGTATTAAAATAACCTCTCTATTGTAACAGATTGATTTAGCGTAAGACAAAGTGGTGATCTGAGGTTTGAAAAAAGAAGTTGAGGGTAATACTACGTATATAACGAAAAATTCACATAATTTACGCTTATTCAAAAAAAACAGGTAAACTAATTAAAATGGTGGATAAGCAGAAAGGTGGTCTTGTAATGAGAAAACGTGACAGTATTAAAGAATTGATTCAAAAAAACAAGTCAGAAATTCTCAGAGATGAGAAGCTTTTGGAAAAAATCGAAGTTAAAATCGACGATAGGCATGCAGTAAAATAAATTGCGAGAAAATGATAACGGATTCAAGATAGCGGCAACTAAAAAACAGCGTTCATCGCTGTTTTTTGGTTTTTACTTAGTATACATATGTTAAACTGATTACAGTTCTTTGTATGCAGTTCAGAGGTGAATAAAAATGGCACAAAAAGAAATTGAAGTTGTTCCCTATAATGAGGATTGGATTAACGAATATAAAAGAGAAGCTGCACG
Organism: Sporolactobacillus sp. STSJ-5; assembly: GCF_024385605.1. Classification (GTDB taxonomy): domain Bacteria; phylum Bacillota; class Bacilli; order Bacillales; family Sporolactobacillaceae; genus Sporolactobacillus. The sequence continues at coordinate 296,528 of NZ_JANFOJ010000002.1, forward strand.
TATCGCACATATTATGGGAACAAATTTGCAGGCAATTCATCATATTGGAAGTACGGCAATTCCAGGATTAGCTGCCAAACCGACAATTGATATTCTTGCTGAAGTACAAAGCTTGGGGGATACTGATCTCATTCAAGCTGGATTTTCAAAATTAGGTTATGAATCATTTGGCGAGCACGGTATTCACGGACGCCGTTATTTTGTAAAAAAAGACGGATTGGGAAATCACTTGATTCATCTTCATATCTTTGAAGCAGATACAGAGAATGTCATCAGGCATTTGGCATTTCGCGATTATTTGCGAACACATGATGATGATGCGGCTTTTTACAGCCAATTGAAGATCCAATTGGCAGAGCAATTTCCTGATGATCGTGAGGACTATTCAGCAGGTAAAAATGAAGCTTGCAAGCGAATTGAAGAAATTGCATTACAATGGTGGTATGAGGCATAACGCAAGGTAAGAGGGGTGCGAGTTATTAAAAAGAAAGTTATTTACAGTGCTATTGCACTACTAGCGGTCACTGCGGTATCCATTCTTATATTTCTGCACTTTGGGAAAAGTGCCGCACCAAAAAAAGAACCGAAACTATTGAACTATAAAATTGTTGCACTTGGCGATTCATTGACAGAAGGGGTAGGAGATCTTGAAAATCAAGGCTATGTGGGAGCAACGTATAAAGCACTCAAGGTAAAGAAAAATGTTAAGAATGTATCCATACGGGATTTGGGACATCGGGGCGATACATCCTCAGATCTGTTAAAGAAATTACAGCAGCCTAAATTTATTGAATCGATAAAGGAATCAAATACGGTATTCCTGACGATCGGCGGTAATGATATTGTTGCTGTTTTACACCAACATTTTCTCGATCTGCATCAAAGTGATTTTACAAAGCGCCGAAAGGTTTTTTCATCGAATTTAAACAAAATATTGTCTGAAATACGCGGGTTGAATCCGAAAGCACATATCTATTTTTTTGGTCTGTATAATCCGTTCGAGGATTATTTGGGTAAAGCGAATAAAGATTTTGTCCCGATCCTGAATGAGTGGAATACAAACAGCAAAAGAATCAGTGAAAGCTATGCTCCTATCTCTTTTGTGCCGACCAGTGATCTGTTCCAGGGGAAAACCGACAGTTTGCTCTATGATGATCATTTTCATCCCAATAAAGAAGGCTATGCAAAAATGTCTCATCGTCTGCTTCAGTATATTAAAAACAGTAACGTGAATAAACAACACTGACCGATATGTTTCTGTGGATAATGCATCGAATCAGGGATTGTCGGTTTTTACGGTAGGGGCATATAATCAGACTATAAAGGATTGAGGGGGAACCGTCAGTGGCAATTGTATTATATCAGGATCAGTTTATTGATCGCAGCAAGGCAAAAGTTGACATTGAAGACAGAGGCTATCAGTTTGGAGACGGCATTTACGAAGCGATGATGGTTTACAGCGGTCGTATTTTTTTATTAGATCCTCATATGAAGCGTCTTGAGCGCAGCGCACGCGAACTCAACTTAACATTACCATACAGTGCCGATCATATTGTTGATAATATAAAAAAATTAGTTGAACTGAATCATCTTGATGACGGCGTCGTTTATTTTCAAATCACACGAGGTGCGGCTCCTCGCCAGCATTTTTTCCCAGACAATACACCCACAGTCATTACCGGCTCGGTCTCAAGCAAGATACGTGATGTTTCTAAAAGACCTCAGGGAATTAAAGCGGTTCTCGCTGATGATATTCGCTGGCTGCGCTGTGATATTAAAACACTCAATTTGCTGGGCAACGTGCTTGCAAAGCAGAAAGCGCATGTGTCAGGTGCAGGTGAAGCCATTCTGCATCGCGGCTCAACAGTTACTGAAGGTTCCTCAAGCAATGTGTTTATCATTAAAGATGGAACACTAATAACACATCCCGCCGATCATCTTATTCTGAATGGAATTACACGGCTCTTTGTATTTGATCTCGCAAAAAAGTTGAATATACCGCTTGTTCAGCGAGAGTTCACCGTTGATGAACTGCTTGACGCCGATGAAGTATTCATTACAAGTACAAGCAACGAGGTGAATCCGGTGCTTCAGATTGATGATCACTTGATCAATGGCGGGGAACAGGGCCCAATCGAAAAGAAACTGATTGATGCCTACGATGCAGAGGTAGAGAGGATTCGAGCTGTTCCGCTCGCATAAATCATTTGTATCAGGGGCGTTAATAGAATAAGATGTCAAAATAAAAAGCGCGTCTCGCTAAATGCGAAACGCGCTTTTTATTTGCCCTTCATTCCATATGCATGATTGGCCACCAATGATGTCCATTCTTTTCAAGCAACTCATCCGCAGAAGCCGGTCCCATGGATCCAGCTTCATAATAGTCAACGGGAACTCGGCGTTTTTTCCAAGAATCAACGATTGAATCAATAATTTCCCACGAATAGGCAACTTCGTCCCATCGCGTGAAATTTGTAGAATCGCCTTTAATGCAATCAGCCATGAGCCTCTCATAGGCGTCTTGCATATTTTCCATCGCGAGTTCATTGTTACGAAATTTGAGCGAAATGGGAATCGTATTACCTGTTTCCCCAGTTTCTTTTACATTTAACTTAAGCGAAAGACCTTCATCTGGTGAGATATAAATCACGAGCAAATTTGGACCCACGTGATTGACATTATGGAAGTAAGGGTTCTTTGGCAATTTCTTAAACTGAATAACAATTTGAGTAGACTTTTCAGCCAGACATTTACCTGTACGGATATAAAAGGGTACCCCTTGCCAACGATAATTATCAATTAAAAACTTAGCAGCAACAAAGGTTTCGGTATCCGAATCGCTTCTAATATTGTCTTCATCCAAATAGGCTCTTAATTTTTTTCGATCTGGCGTTATCCCTCTGGAATACTGTCCGCGAACGATTTGTTCGACAACGTTGTTAATATGCATAGGACGGATTGCTTTTAAAACCTTGACCTTTTCGTAACGCACATCATTTGTTTCGAATCGGGCAGGCGGTTCCATTGCGATGAGTGTCAAAAGCTGCATAATATGATTTTGAACCATGTCTAGTAACGCGCCGGTTTGATCGTAATAATTAGCACGATCTCCGACACCAAGAGTTTCACTGAGCGTTATTTGAACGTTTGAGATATAACGGCGATTCCATATTGCCTCAAAAATAGGATTTGCAAACCGCAATACTTCAATATTTTGAACCATCTCTTTGCCGAGATAGTGATCAATTCGGTAGATCTCTTTTTCATTAAATGCATGAAGCAGACTTTCATTTAATTCTTTTGATGAATCAAAGTTATGTCCAAATGGTTTCTCAATAATTAAACGTTTCCATCCCGGAGTCGTTGATAATCCGGATTTTTTCAAATTTTGTGCGGCCTGTGCAAAATAGCACGGAGCAAGGGAAAGGTAGAATATCCGATTTCCATGCAGTTGGTAGCGTTCGTCAAGTTCATCACAAAAACTTTTTAATGCAACAAAATTTTCCGGACGTGTGATATCAAGTCGACGATAATAAAAACGTGATAGAAAATGCTTGCGCGGCCCAGCTTCTGAAGGCAGCGAGTCGTTAATCAAATCCCGAAATGATTCATCAGTGTGTGCACGGCGAGCTAAGCCGATTACTGCAAATTCTTGATCCCTGGTATAAAGTCGATAAAGAGCTGAATAAAGTTTTCTTCTGGCTAAATCACCTGTTGCTCCAAAAAGAAAAATTAATACTGGCTCTTTTGACGTTTCGATCATTATTGATTTCCCTCGTTCCTCGTTCATTATGCTTAAATGTTATCACACTTTTTAGCTAATGTGTTACACTTTATTCCTAATTCGTATGAAATGAATGTGAACAATGACCATTATTGACGGAATATAAAGGTTTCAATCTGTTTTTAATTGACGGAATATAAGGGTTTCAATCTGTTTTTAAAAGTTGCGTCCATTGCATTTCATGTCTGTACATGTTAAGGTGAATTTATGTGTTTAGGTAATCATAGGGATGGAAGAGGTTTACTTTTGAAAACAATGATGAAATCTCGTTCAATGTTTAGTAGGCATTTTCCGTCCGCCGCGGGGAATGCCTAATCATTTGTTTGATAAAACTAAACAGGATAAAAGGAGATAGTATAGCTTAATGAAATTTGCAGAACTTAAAATTAGTGAAGAAATCAAAAAGGCGACCGAAAGAATGGGATTTACAGATATGACTCCTATTCAAGAGCAGGCGATTCCGGTTGCTGAAACAGGTGTAGATTTAATTGGTCAAGCACAAACCGGCACAGGAAAAACAACTGCTTTCGGTATTCCAATGATCGAGGCGGCGGATCCTCAGGATACGGATATTCAAGGCGTGGTGATTACACCTACGCGTGAACTTGCGATTCAGAATGCTCAGGAGCTTAGTGCTCTAGGCTTTTATAAAAAGGTTAGAACAGTCGCAATTTACGGTGGACAGGATATTCAAAGACAGATCCGCGATTTAAAAAGGCGTCCGAGCATCATTTCCGCAACACCAGGCCGTTTACTCGACCATATTAAAAGAAGGACAATCCGTTTAGATCAAATTAAGATGATTGTTCTTGATGAAGCAGATGAAATGCTGAACATGGGTTTTATTGAAGATATCCATGAAATTTTGGAAAGCACTCCGCAAAATCGTCAGACGCTTCTGTTCTCAGCAACAATGCCGAGACCAATTCAGCTGCTTGCAGAAAAGTTTATGCACGAACCGCAAAAGGTTCAAGTTAAAGCAAAAACGCTGACAGTATCATTAATTGAACAAAATTATGTAAAGGTTAGAGAAGCAGAAAAGTTTGATGCTCTGACTCGCTTCCTGGACATTCAAACACCTGAACGTGCAATCGTCTTTGGACGCACAAAACGTCGGGTTGATGAATTAATGAGAGCATTGCAAAAACGCGGTTATGAAGCGGAAGGAATCCACGGTGATTTAACACAATCAAAGCGTGACCTTGTGCTTCGCCGTTTTAAACAAAATGAAGTCAAACTTCTGATTGCAACAGATGTCGCTGCTCGCGGTCTGGACATCAGCAATGTGACACATGTCTACAATTTTGATCTTCCACAAGATCCGGAAAGCTATGTACACAGAATCGGACGTACCGGACGTGCCGGCAAAACCGGTATGGCACTTACGTTTATTACACCGAGCGAATTTCCACATCTTCGTTCCATCGAACGCTTGACAAAGCAACCGATGAAGCAAATTAATGCACCGAGCTATGAAGAAGCACTAGCCGGTCAACAAAAATTGGCAATTGATAATTTAAAGGAGACACTCGAATCCGGAAATTATCATGCTTACGCCTCAAAAGCGCAAGGACTGCTTGACGATTTTGATGCGGCTGATCTTGTAGCTGCTGCGTTAAAGCTTATTACCAAAGAACCAGATACGACTCCAGTGCGTCTGACACGTGAGCAACCGTTGATGGTAAAGCGTTCTTCTGGTCGTCAACAACGAGGCGGAAAAGGAAGAAATTCTTACCATTCACGGGAACGTGATCACCGCCAAGGTAATAATAATAGGGGAAGAAGTAAACAAAAATCGCAACGTTATTAATCAATAATGTTGATCATTCTGAAGAAGCCGTATAGGCTTCTTTTTTTTATTGTTTGATTTTGTTTTAACTGTTAAATATAACCAAATTAATCAAAATAATTAGAAAAAAAGAAAGAAAATTAATCTAAATGGTTGTAACTTTCAGAAAAGTAGTGTAGAATAATAAAAAGTGCAAAGGGGGCAATAAAGATGAACAATGATCACTCTTTCCAGGATAATACGAAGGCGCTTGTTGTATACAAAGAACAGCAGGCGAAGGTCTCAGTTGTCGAAATGTATGCCCAGATGATCCTTGATGAAATGGAATTCAATCAAAAAGTGAAGAATTTACGAGAGAAGATTGATGAAAGTTTGGATTCAAGGAACGAAGCACTTTTTATGAAGCTCACTACGGAATATACGGCATTAACCCGCTGATACTCTATATATGCGCGGGTTTAATAGAAGGAAACGAATGGTGGTTGTCAGTCAAGGGTGAACGATTCATCTTTTTTCCCCACGTCATTCATTTGTTTTCACAGGTTATTAAAAAACGGACTCGATTAATGCGAGTCCGTTTTTTATATGCTCCAACCAGTTGATTTGTTAAGCCCTAGTGCTGCTTTTCAATCGTTTGTCCGCCAGTAGGCCATTCAGCAAGGAGCATACCGAGCAGAATAAGCAGCGATCCGGTTAATTCGCTTGGACCAAAACGAGCATTTTGGAACAGAACAGAAGTCCATGCAGCAAATACAGGTTCCATAATATAAATGATCCCGACATGGGTTGCAGGCGTTTCCTTTTGCAGAGCTGTCTGAAGAAGAAAGGCAAATGCCGTTGCAAAGAGTGCCATAAATAGAACGACGATAATCACATCACCCTGGAATAAGATATGTAAATTAAATGCCTCTCCGCCTTCGAAAATATAACCTGTAATAAAAGCGAATAGGGCAACAAAAGCAAGTTGAACGATGGTTAATGATAGGCTGTTGAATTGTTCGGTAACTTTTGCTGTGAAAATAATATGCAGAGCAAAGGTGACAGCACTGACCAAGACGATGACATCACCTTTGTTGAGAGAAAACTGACCTCTTGTGGTTAAAAAGAACAGTCCGACAGCGGCGAAAATCACACCAATGACCGCTGCTTTATGCGGTGCGTTTCGTAATAAAATTGCTGAAAAAATGGGGACAAGTACGACACTTAATCCGGTAATGAATGCGGCATTGGATGCGGATGTATAAAGAAGACCAATCGTTTGGCACACATAACCTGCAAACAAAAAACCGCCAAGAAGCGCTCCAGAACCAATTAATTTCCAACTGTAGAGGACATTCGCAGACTTACGTTTCTTAGAAGTGAAAAATTGCCATGAGATAAGGAAAAGGGCAGCGAAAAAAAATCTCCAGGCATTGAAGGTCAACGGTGTTAGTTGGTTAAGAATATTTTGCACAATAATGAATGTTGTGCCCCATACAAATGTAATTCCAAGTAAAGCAGAATCGGCGAAGAGTACACGTTTAAGAGTCATGAATCAGCCTCCTTTTTTTGTTTTGCACGCATTTGTTTTTGGATTGCGAGTCGAGCGAGCGCATCAGCATTTTTATTTTGTTTATCGGGAATCCATTTGCAGAAGAACAGGTCGAAGCGATCAACTAAGGGCAACGCTTCATTAAGATAAGGAATAAACTGCTCGTTTTTAACATGGCGTTTTTCTATGGCTTCGTTGACGAGTTGCGAATCGGTACGAAACGAGACTGTTCTATAACCCATTTCAAGGGCATAATGCATCGCAGCGACACAAGCGGCGAACTCCGCCTCATGATTGCTAGTAAGTACGCCGAATGGCAGCGAACGACGAATTTCCTTTCCGTTTCCTTCATTTATATAGATCCCGCCTCCTGCAAGGCCAGGATTGCTGATCGCAGCACCATCAAATGAGATTTCAATCACATCAGTCACGTCCTCTACTTCGTACAAACTTAATTTTGTCACGTGAAATCGTAACCTGTCGTTTTAGCTTCGCTCACATTATGTTATCATAATAAAGGAAAAAATGGCTGGACAATTTTATTATTGGATGGGTGATAAAAAGAATGTCAGAAACGTCAAAAACGGTGAAATCAGATATTGAGATAGCCCAAAATGCAATGCTTAAACCGATTGGAGACATTGCTGATCAGCTGGGCTTGGATGAGAGTGACTGGGAACCTTACGGACGCTACAAGGCAAAGGTATCCGCGGATACGCTGAATAAAATGAGTGGTTATCCTGAAGGAAAAGTTATTTTAGTAACCTCTATCAATCCGACGCCAGCCGGAGAAGGAAAATCCACAGTTACAGTTGGACTGGGACAAGCATTGAATAAAATCGGTCGAAAGACGGTAATTGCACTACGTGAACCATCGCTTGGTCCGACAATGGGTGTGAAAGGCGGGGCAGCTGGCGGAGGTTATGCACAGGTCGTGCCAATGGAAGATATAAATCTTCATTTTACTGGTGATTTTCATGCAATCACTACGGCTCACAATGCCTTAGCGGCTTTTCTGGATAATCATATTCATCAAGGGAATGCGCTCAATATTGATACGCGCCGAATCGTTTGGAAACGTGTACTTGACTTAAATGATCGTGCACTCAGACATGTGATCGTTGGGCTTGGCGGCGTTACAAATGGTGTACCGCGCGAGGACGGCTTTGACATAACAGTTGCTTCCGAAATCATGGCAATTCTCTGCCTATCAGTGAATCTTGAAGATTTGAAAAAAAGGCTCGGCAGCATGCTGATCGCCTACACTTACGAAAGAAAACCAGTATTTGTCAGAGACTTAAAAGTTGAGGGTGCATTGACATTACTGCTTAAAGATGCTATTCATCCAAACCTCGTCCAAACCTTGGAAAATACACCGGCATTCGTTCATGGCGGTCCATTTGCCAATATCGCTCATGGTTGTAACAGTGTACTCGCTACGAAAATGGGTGCAAAACTTGGCGATTATGTGGTTACAGAAGCTGGATTTGGTGCAGATTTAGGTGCAGAAAAGTTTCTGGACATTACGACACGTGCAGGACATTTCAAGCCGAGCACTGTTGTTATTGTGGCGACTATTCGCGCGCTAAAGATGCATGGCGGATTGACCAAGGACGAATTGAAGCACGAGGATGTCGATGCACTTGCACGCGGAATGGAAAATCTCGCTTGCCATATTGACACGATTAAATCATTTGGTTTGCCCTATGTTGTGGCAATCAATCACTTCATTTTTGATACGGATCGCGAAGTTGCTTATGTTGAAAATTGGTGCCGTACAAATAACCATCCTGTTGCCTTGGCGAATGTTTGGGAATGTGGCGGAGAAGGCGGTAAAGAGCTTGCACAATTGGTTGTCAATACTATTGAAAACCAAGAAAACCATTTTAAACCGCTGTACAATTTAACGGACTCTATTGAGAAAAAAATTCAAACGGTTGTTACGAAGGTGTATGGCGGAAAAGATGTTGAATTTTCCTCGAAAGCAAAGAAACAAATAAAAGCATTCATTAAAAACGGCTGGGATCAATTTCCTGTCTGCATAGCAAAAACACAATATTCACTATCTGATAATCCGAAATTACTTGGAAGGCCAAAAGATTTCACCATCCATGTTCGTGAACTTAAAGTGTCAGTCGGTGCAGGATTTATTGTTGTCATGACAGGAAATGTATTGACCATGCCTGGTTTGCCAAAACAGCCCGCAGCTCTAAATATGGATATTGATCAAAATGGAAAAGTAATCGGTTTATTCTAATTGGATTGACGATCAATAAGAAATTTAAACAAACCAGTGCCAAAATAGGCACTGGTTTGTTTGATTTGGTGAATTCTATTAACAAGATATCATTAAAGTTCAGAAACGCGTTCTGCTGCAGCTGTCCCAGCTGCATGACCGGTGACAAATGCAGAGGTAATATTATAACCGCCAGTATAGCCATGAATATCGAGAATCTCCCCGCAAAAATACAAACCGGGCATTTTTTTTGATTCCATAGTTTTGGGGTTGACTTCTTTAAGCGAGACACCGCCACCCGTAATAAATGCTTTCTCAATGGATAAAGTACCTGAAATATGGATAGGAAATTGTTTTAATGCTTCTGCCATTTTTCGAATATCTTCTTTAGCTAGCTCGTGAAAATTCAAATCCGGTGATAGATGAATCTGTTCAAAAAGAAACATCAAGTAGCGTTCAGGGATGATACCTTTCCAAACATTTTTAAGCGCTTTTTTCGGATTGGATTCAGTTAGGTTCAGCAGCAGGCTGCGTAACATGTCGCTGTTCAGATCAGGTTTGCTGTCAATGGTAACGATAACATCCGGTGTCTTAAACTTTTTTAATGCTTTAACAACAAATTGGCTTAGTCGCAAAATTGCTGGTCCTGACAGACCAAAATGAGTAAAAATCATATCCCAACGGTGAGTTTGTATGGCCTTTCCCTTGGGGTTAACTAAAGTCACGGCAACATCAGTTAAAGATAGACCCTGAAGTGTTTTTTGTTGAATAAACGGTTCGTTCGAGGTAAGCGGTACCTCAGTAGGATAGAGTTCAGTAATCGTATGTCCGGCCGCTTTTGCCCAAGCATAGCCATCTCCAGTACTACCGGTTTGAGGCACTGACTTTCCTCCGACAGCAACAATGACCGAATCCGATGAGTACTTTTTGCCGTCCAATGTTTTAACACCTTCGACATGGTCGGAATAAAGAACGGCTTGAATCGGCGTGTGTATGTTTAGCGTGATCTTCAAATCGTCCATGCGTTTTAAGAGCGCATCGACGACTGATTTCGCGTTATTGGAAATTGGAAACATGCGTCCATGGTCTTCCTCCTTCAGTCCAACGCCAAGCTGTTCAAAAAAACGGATAATATCCTGATTATCAAATGACGAGAAGGCACTGTACAAAAATCGGCCATTGCCGGGAATATGCTTAATCAATTCATCTATGGGCATAGCGTTTGTTACATTGCAGCGGCCGCCGCCAGAAATCGCCAACTTTCTTCCTAACTTGTCTCCTTTATCGAGCAGCATGACACGGGCACCGTGCTCTGCAGCGGTAATTGCCGCCATTAATCCTGATGGCCCGCCGCCAACAACAATCACATCATAATCCATTACTATTTCCTCACCTTTACTTTTTCCTATCGTAACCTTAACAGAATACACATAACATTTCACCTTCAAAATAATACTGCCCGTGTTTTTTGGGACTGTATGCCGCTATGATGGCGATCAACAGGTGAATTTTGTGTGAGTCCGGGAATTATTAGTGGTGTGATAATTGTCACAGTTAATTAAATCTGATAGGATATACAAAGAAAAACTTGGCTTTGAATGGTAAAAAGCCGTTGATTATAAATGAGGTGAACCAATTGACTGAAAGAAGACCATATCGTGTACTGCTCTATTACCACTATGTCACAATTGAAGATCCGAAATTGTTTGCAGAGGAACATTTACATTTTTGCAAAGAGCTTGGGTTGAAAGGGCGTATCCTAGTCGGCAAGGAGGGCCTGAATGGGACAGTGTCCGGAACAGTAGAGCAAACACAAACATATATGGATACGCTTCATCAGGATCCGCGTTTTAAAGATATGCCCTTTAAAATTGATGAGACAGATGGACATGTGTTTAAAAAAATGCACGTGCGGCCACGCAAAGAAATTGTTGCGTTGAAGTTAGATGATGATATAGACCCGCATAAGATGACTGGAAAACACTTAAAGCCAAAAGAATTTTACAAAGAAATGCAAAATGAAGATGTGCTCCTTATTGATGCACGGAATGATTATGAAACGCAAATCGGCCATTTTCATGATGCAATATTGCCGAATATTCGCAACTTCAGGGATCTTCCTAATTGGATTGAAAAAAACTTATCAGATTATAAAGATAAAAAAGTGCTGACCTATTGCACCGGCGGTATCCGTTGTGAAAAATTCAGTGGCTATTTGCTGCGTGCCGGGTTCACAGATGTCAGTCAGCTGGATGGCGGCATTGTCGAATACGGAAAGGACCCTGAAGTTCAAGGGAAGAGCTATGACGGGAAATGCTATGTATTTGACCAGCGTATTTCTGTCCCCGTTAATCGAACCGATGAGGACGTAATCGTCGGTCATTGCGCACATTGCGGCAAGTCCTGTGATCGAATTGTCAATTGTGCCAATCCGGAATGTAACAAACAGTTTATCTGCTGCGAGGAATGCGAGAAGACGCATCATCGTTCGTGCAGCGATGCTTGCGATCACCATCCGAGAAATCGCTATACTGTTCAACATACGCATGAACCGCATCCAGCAACGATAATATAAGATGAATGATTGCATAAAAAACCGGACAAACTGCCCGGTTTTTTTAATAAAATCTTTCTTTAAAGATTATGCAGTTCGCCGATGTGAAATCACTTCCCAAAAATAATACGTATTGACTATGTATTTTACACGTGTGAAATACGTGTTATAATTTATTTGAGGTGATCAATGTGAGTAAAGATCAATATATTTATCCGGCGGTATTTACAAATAACGGAGAACAGTTGACAATAACTTTTCCGGATTTACCCGGCTGCTCGGCAGAAGCAAAGAGTGTCGAAGAAGGATTTGCGAACGGAAAAGAAGCCCTTGCGTTATTTATTTATGCACTTGAGGAAAAAGGGGAGCAACCTCCTGTTCCCTCAGAGGTTGCCGCTATTCACAGCGGCCAAGGTCAACTTGTAACGCTTATTGAAACATGGATGCCGCCATTTCGAAAAAAGATGGAAAACCAAGCAGTGAAAAAGACGCTGACGATACCTAAATGGCTGGACGATGCTGCGAAGGAAGCGGATCTGAATTATTCACGAATTTTGCAAGATGCTTTAAAAGAAGAGCTAAACTTGGATGAGAGTGATCATTCATTTTCCGTTCAAGATAAATTAAATAGGCAATTAAAGAAAGTGAAGAAGAGTTTGAAAGATTTATCAAAAATACGTGTGCATGTCAATATGGCAAATGATGATGAGCAGACCAATGAGGAGCCTGTCACAGAAACGGTTAAGAAGGAAATTGAGCATGTGAAACAAGAATTGAATGAAGCTGCCGATCGTTTGAAGAGTTCTGAAGAATATCAGCGATTAAATGAAAAGATTAATCGAATTCTAGAAAAATTAAATAGGTGAAGTATTTTTACTCAGTTGAAAAGAGCCTGTATAGGTTCTTTTTTTGTCTTAGAAAAGAAATGTTTATTTGGAAATCTTAAATTGCGCTATTTGCTCTCATATTTTACAATGGAATGATCTGATTCTCAGTAAGGAGATTCAAAGGAGGACGTTATGGGCAAGAGGGAAACAAATAAAAATGTGGTACTTGCCGGATTAATGATCGGTACCCTTCTGACAGCCATTGAGGGAACAATAGTCAGCACGGCGATGCCCAAAATAATTGGTGATTTACAAGGAATACGCTTTATGGATTGGGTCTTTTCCATTTTCATGCTCACATCTGCAGTTACTGTGCCGCTATTTGGGAAGTTGTCAGATCTTTTCGGCAGAAAGAAGATTTTTTTCATTGGTACGCTTCTTTTCTTAATTGGCTCTGTCCTGTGCGGATTTGCTTGGAACATGCAAGGATTAATTGTCTTCCGCGGAATTCAAGGCATTGGCGCCGGTGCTGTAATGACACTCAGCACGACCATAATCGGAGATATATATCCTGTAGAAAAACGAGCAAAAATGTTCGGAATGATGGGGATGATCTGGGGTGTGGCAGGAATCTTGGGTCCTCTCGTAGGAGGATTCTTCGTCGACATTTTATCCTGGCATTGGATTTTCTTTATTAATCTGCCTTTCGGCGCATTAACAATTCTTCTTGTGCAATTCGGTCTTCACGAAGATTGGAATCACGAACGCAAGTCGGTTGACTTTGTCGGGGCGGGGGTGTTCGCAATGAGCATGATCCTGCTGCTTATTGCGCTACAGCGTATCGGAGAGAGCGGTTTGAATGATTTCATAAATATTATGTTCATCAGCTTATCAGTTGTGCTGATTGGATTGTTCTTGTTTATTGAAAAGCATGCAGAAGATCCAATGATTCCGCTCACACTTTTAAGAATGCCGGTCGTGTTCTTTACCAATCTAATTGCACTGATTGCAAGCGCAATCCTTATTGGCAACGATATCTATATGCCAATGTGGCTTCAAGGATTACTTGGATACAGTGCAACTGCATCCGGATTTGTATTGACACCTATGTCCCTTGCTTGGATGTCCGGATCCTTTTTATGCGGTCGGCTGATGCCAAAATTCGGACTGCGGAAAAGCGTGAGTGTCGGTGCTCTATTTCTTCTAATCGGCACTGTTTGGCTGACAACGCTTCGTTTTGGAAGCGAGCCGTTTGTACTCTATATAATTACTGCGATACTTGGGTTAGGTTTTGGCATCACTTTAACACTGACAACGATTGCCGCACAGTCTGCCGCAGGAAAAAAGATGCGCGGTGCGGTTACGGCATCGAATCAATTTTTTCGCAGTATTGGGCAAACAATCGGTGCTGCTTTTTTTGGCATGTATTTCAATGCGCAGGCAGCTCGTGCAATTTCTGAAAAAGGCGAATCTGAATATTCGGTTGATCAATTAAATCAACTTGTCCATCCTCAGGGTCACGAACAGCTGCAATTAACTGTGCTGCACGTGCTTCGTGAAATTCTCATGCTTGGCATCCATCATCTGTTTATGGTGTTCATGGTCTTGGCATTGATCGTGCTTTGTATTACATTACTGCTGCCAAGGCAGCTGTACACTCATCAAAAGGAGTAAAACGAAGTTCCGGCAGCAATTCGAATTCCATCCATCTGCGTGCCATCTGCGAGTGCGGACAATGATAAATAGTTAGGTCGTGTCGCATTGCTCATAAGAAATGCAGAGGTAACAGCACCGGGACGCCGATATTGATTTAATTCGGCAATCATTTGACTTGCCGGCAAGATACCAACCCCATGACCGAAATACATTTCATCTGATAGATCAACGACATTTTCACCTTGCCATTGAGGTGTTTGCGGACTGACATCTGGATTTTTAAAATAGCGTACATCACCCGGAATCCCTCCTCCGACACGCGGTATGTTTCTTAGTGGGAAGAAGGGATGATTTTGCCAATCCCATAAATAGAGGTGTTGAAAGACCTCGTTGAATCGCTCGGCTGGAATTGTATCGATTAATGCTTTATAAAAAATAATCATCATTGCTGTTGCACATTCGAATGCATAGGCTTCACCGTTAACAAAAATGTCATTAACAGCTTGTGATGCCGGTACTCCAGGCTTCAATTCAAATCCGCCGTCTCCTGTTAATGTCCAGTAGTAATCATTGCACTCCGAGTAATAGAAAGTCGCAAAGGATGCGCGGCTTGCAAGGAGGGCATGCGCGGCTTCAATGGTCTCATTTCTGAGTTTGATTTCAAAATTCAGTTCATGACGTGACGGATAAGCAAACCACTCATGCGATTCCGCCATGGCTCTGAATATGACTGGTGCGAATCGGCCGTTTGAGGCGAAACTTCCATAATCGTCGGCTGAGAGTTGCTGGTTTGCCGCAATGATCATAGATAATACCCCCCATGTGCAGCAGTGTTGATGGATTGAAGCTGATCTTTCAGCGGCTGAACCACCCAGGATCGCCAAATTTTCGGCTGCTGTTTTCTTAAACGTATGGAGTAGGCTGACAAACTCGTTTGCAGGCGGGGCTGTAATTTAAGAAAGTCGAAATAGTTCTTTTTTTCGTTAGGCAAAAGCGCCTGAATAGGTTCACCACTGCGGGAGGAAACTGATTTTCCAAGATATTTTGCACTATAATGGATCCTGTATGGACGTCCTCCGGGAACAGCATCATTTGTTTCACCCGTATAAACTAAATAGTGGGCGTTTTCTTCATACCAGGTTTCAAAGGCGAGCAGTGCCGATTGATTATCAAGGGAATGACGGACTTCCGGAATAAAGGCAAGCATTTTACGCGCGTAATTGCTTTCAACGGATTGATCGGATAAGAAGTAGTTTGATAGATAGACAAGACATAGAGGATTTGCCGTCTCCCACATGGCACTGATTAAATAATGGCGCTGGCTTTTATTTTTATAACGATAAATGACCAGATCAACCATTCCCTTTAGCCAATTTTCATGATACGTATGCAAAAGATTAATTGCCGTTTGGTCAATAACTTGTGTGTAGTCGGTCGACACAATGTTTTTCCATCCGGTATTCAGTATCCAGTACATGGATTCGACTACTTCATCATGCTGGTCTGCAAATGAGGCAGGATGGTTGTTTCCTAAATCTGCACCATGGAGCACATTACGTATTTGCGCCAAAGCGATACGAGCACGAGGGGTTAACGCATTACCGCGCGTTTCTACTTGGTCTCTAAGCATAAAAAGAACCGGAAACTCCAATCCGGGATCATTAATCATGGTGAATGCCTGCTCTTGATCGGTTTGGCAGATGTGATTCCATTCATCGATGAGGGCGTCAGGCTGCTGACGCCTCAACTGGTTTAATGGATTGTTCTGCTGCTTTTCAGCGCTCATCGCAATTACCTCCAATGTAGTAAACCTTGTATCAAGCTTATGTGCGTATCAATGAATTATTCGTGCGTCTCAACGGGCATTCCATTCAGATCCGTCTAATGATTCGACAATAGGAACAAGAAAAACATTCACTGTTATTTCTGAAAAGAAATGATTATGTTAAACTGAGAATTAGTAATCGAAAAGCGGGGGATCATCTGTGGAACAATATTTAAATCTTTGCCGTAAAATACTGTCTGAAGGTCATGAAAAAAGTGATCGGACCGGCACCGGAACAATCAGCATCTTTGGCTATCAGATGCGTTTCAATCTGCAGGACGGATTTCCATTAATGACGACAAAGAAACTGCACTATAAATCAATCATTTATGAACTACTGTGGTTTCTAAAGGGAGATACGAATATCAAGTATCTTCAGGAACACGGCGTTCGGATATGGAATGAATGGGCAGATGAACATGGCGATCTCGGCCCGGTTTACGGTCATCAGTGGCGATCTTGGCCAGGAAAAAATGGCGAAACCATTGATCAGATAACAAATGTAATCAATGAAATTAAAAAAAACCCGGATTCCCGTCGATTGATTGTCACGGCATGGAATCCTTTAGACATACCTAATATGGCGCTGCCGCCTTGCCATTGCTTGTTTCAATTCTATGTTAATGACGGACGGCTGAGCTGTCAGCTTTATCAGCGCAGTGCGGATCTGTTCCTTGGTGTGCCGTTTAACATTGCTTCCTATGCATTGTTAACGCATATGATTGCTCATGTTACAGGGCTAGAGGTTGGCGAGTTCGTACATACTTTTGGGGATGCTCATATTTATCTTAATCATCTCGATCAAGTAAAAACACAGCTTGAACGTAAGCCAAGAGCGCTTCCTAAGCTAGCAATCAACCGTAAAGTTTCATCTATTTTTGATTTCGACTATGATGATTTCCAGTTTCTCGGCTATGATCCATATCCTGCAATTAAAGGCAAGGTGTCAGTATGATTTCCTTTTTAGTTGCTATGGATCAAAATCAGCTGATCGGAAGAGAGAATCAGTTGCCGTGGCATCTGCCGGACGATCTGCGCTATTTTAAGCAGACGACGATGGGTCACCCGATCATCATGGGAAGGAAGACGTATGATTCCATAGGGAAACCGCTTCCCGGACGGGAGAATATCGTTTTAACGCACAATCCGGAGTTTAATCAGAATCAAGTTAAGTGCTTTTCGTCGGTAGAGAGCTTTTTAAAAAGCGGTACGGCATTTGGGCGTGAATGCTTTATTATTGGCGGTGCGGGTATTTTTAAAGCTTTCTTGCCTTATGCAGATCGCCTTTATATCACTCATATTGACGCAGAATTTGAGGGCGACACATATTTTTCTGGTTTTCAAAAGCAAAATTGGCGGTTATTACGAAGTACGGAAGGGGTTATGGATCGTAACAATCGATTTCCCCACACGTTCTGTATCTATGAACGCGCGTGATTAAGAAGTTCATGTAATTATCAGCTTTCACTTCTTTTTTCAGTATGCATAAACTGTTAAAAAGAGTGACGGAGTTGATAAAAATGATCATTTCATGGCTGCATCTTTTGCTTTCTTATGGATTAATCGGATTGATCATGGGTTCCCTGCTTGGCCTGCTCCCGTTCTGGCGTGCGTGGCAAATCAAACATTTTGCCGCCTTTTTTATTTTTTTGATCGCATGGCTTCCAATTATTGTTCTGGCATTAATTTGTGCCCCGCTGGCAAACCGATATCGTTTCCTGCAAGGCAGTGACTGCTGAAGGGAGGCTCCTAATGGAGGAGCCTCCTGTTTTACGCATTTGTATTCTGAACAGTCATTAAGAAAAAACATAGCTTGGCAATCAGCCCAACAGAGTTCTGAGTTCGTGATACTATTCTCTATTCAGATTGGATCTTGTTACATATTCATGGCAAAGCAGTTCAAACTATTTGTTAATCATATTCGTTTTCTGATTTTGAAAAGATATTTTTGTAAATGGCCCATTGAAATTCGACCTGCAAATTTAATGAAGAATTGCATAAATAAGATTGTTTTGTGCGTTCAAGTAAATTTATTTTCTTGACAAATATATGAAATTGCTTTAAATACTTATAATAAACATGTAAGATAAATCTAATGCATGTTTTTTGAATGAACGGATCATACCGACAGTGAGCAGAAGATTGGAAATTATGAACTTTTCATGCGAAAATGAAACTGTTAAAAGATGAGTACTCATTGAAAATCTTATTGTTTTGCTGTAATGGGTGAACGAAAATAATTGTCAATTTGAGCACTTGTTTTGACGTAATTTTTTTACGGCATATATGACAATGGCGATAAAGAAAAAAGTTGACAAAAAAAGGAGAATGAACAGGTATGGCTTCTAATGTATCAGAATTGACCACCTACATGGCGTACCTCAATGGTGAATGGAAAAAAAGTTCATCCGGCGAGACGATTGCCATTCAATCCCCTTACCTGAGAGAAACGATCGGTTATGTTCAAGCGGTCACACAGGATGAAGTGGATGAAGCAATAACTGCAGCACATGCTGCACAAAAAGACTGGGCGAAGCTGACGCAGAGTGAACGCGGTGCTTACCTTGACCAATGGGCCGATGAGTTGGTAAAGAATAGTGAAGAAATTGCCAAAGCAGTAATGCAGGAAGTAGGTAAGGGATTTAAGGATGCTCAGAAAGAAGTTGTACGTACAGCAGACTTGATCCGTTACACTGTACAGGAAGCATTGCACATGCATGGTGAAAGCTTGAAGGGCGATGGATTCCCAGGCGGCGATCAAAAGAAAATCGGAATCGTTGAAAGAGCGCCATTAGGTGTAGTGCTGGCCATCGCTCCGTTTAACTATCCCGTTAACCTTGCAGCCTCCAAAATTGCTCCGGCATTAATGACCGGTAATGCTGTTATTTTTAAACCGGCTACTCAAGGCTCAATCAGCGGTATTAAGATGATTGAGGCACTAGATAAAACGGGCCTTCCAAAAGGACTCCTTAGCTTGACGACCGGCCGTGGATCGGTTATTGGCGATTATTTAGTTGAACATAAAGGAATTAACATGATCAGTTTTACAGGCGGTTCAGCAACCGGCCGCCATCTGTCAAAACAAACAGCAATGATTCCGCTTGTACTTGAACTTGGCGGAAAGGACCCGGCACTTGTTTGTGATGACGCAGATATGGATGTAGCTGTCAAAAGCATTATGAATGGTGCTTTTTCGTACTCAGGTCAACGATGCACGGCAATCAAGCGCGTGCTCGTAAACGAAAAAGTTGCCGATGAACTTGTTTCGCGGCTGAAAGCGGAAATTGAAAAGCTGACTGTCGGTTCTCCGGAAAAAGACAGCACGATCGTTCCGCTGATCGATGACAAGTCTGCAGACTTCGTTCAAGGTCTGATCGATGATGCGCTCGCAAAAAAAGCCACTCTCGTAATCGGCAATGAGCGCAAGGAAAATCTGATTTATCCTACACTTTTGGATAACGTCACCGAAGATATGGATATCGCTTGGATCGAACCTTTTGGTCCTGTATTACCGATTATTCGTGTAAAATCTGATGAGGAAGCAATTGAAATTGCAAACAAATCGGAATTTGGTCTACAAGCAAGTATTTTTTCACAGGATATCGACCGTGCTCTTGCAGTGGCTCGGCAAGTTGAAGCTGGAACGGTTCAGATTAATGGACGTACGGAACGTGGCCCGGATCACTTCCCATTCCTTGGAGTAAAGGCATCCGGCATGGGTGTTCAGGGAATCCACCACAGTCTCTTGTCTATGTCTCGTGAACGTGTCACTGTTTTAAACTTGAAGTAATTTATGCAATAGTAAGATGGGAATCGGCATCAGCCGATTCTCTTTTTGTTTGTTTTCAAAGAAAAAGCACACCGCCAATTGGGTGTGCGAAACTGGATAGGGCAGTGATTAATAGAAAAACGGTCCTGGTCCCGGTCCATAGAATCCGCCGCCATATGGGGGACGAGGACCTGGTCCCGGTCCATAAAATGGTCTTGGAGGGCAGTAAGGGCAAGGTCGAACACCGATAATTGAACTGAGCCCGACACCGAGCAATCCGCCGGCAAAGCCTCCCAGGAACGCCTGAGGGCCAAAACCGAAGAACCTTTCATCACCGTTTCGCGTTTCGTCAGGTCGTTCATTTGGCGTCTGCTGATCATTGGTCAGGGGCTTTAAATATACATTGTCCTGGTCAAACGATTCAATAATTCCAACGTGAACTGATCCGTCATTGCACTGTATTTCTACAGGTTGATTGACCAGATTTTCCCAATAGCTTGGATATGACATGTTCGTTCCTCCTATAATCAATTCCTTGCCGGCAAAGTAATTCCGCGCAAAGTATAGTAAAACAATGGCCTATATCTAAACTATGCAGATACCGAGAAAATGGGTAGGCAAATGCCTTAAAATGGGCACATGATCAATTTTTTTGAGTCAGTACTATTGGAAAGTCAAGGAGATGAAGACTTGTACATTCAAATAAGAAAGATTGAAAAAAAGGACAGAACAGAAGTTAAAAATCTTCTCGGAAAATATTGGAATGGGCCCGCGATGGCCATTCACGGTGAATTAATTGATATGCTGACATTGCCGGGCCTATTGGCTTTTGCCAACGACCAAGTCGCAGGTATGCTGACATACAGACAAGATGCGAAAGGAATAGAAATCATCTCTTTGAACAGTTTTATTGAGAATCAAGGTATTGGTTCAGCGCTGATCAATGAGATGGTGCAGTTAACCAAAAACGAATGTTCGCTTAGGGTGACAACAACGAACGATAATATACATGCGTTGTTTTTTTATCAAAAGATGGGATTCACACTGTCATCACTTCATCTGGGTGCGGTGTCTAAAGCAAGAATATTGAAGCCGTCAATTTCTGCTGCAAACGAAGATGGTATTCCCATTGAACATGAGATTGAACTTGTTTTGCGTCAGTGACGAATTGCTTTTCATCAAAATTAGGTATAAAATGAAAAAGTATTTACAAGGGGAGTGGAAATATCAATGATTTTATCTGATTGTCTGCAACTTAAATTGGCTTGATACGGGTGAGGTCTGTGCTCATCGAATGTTAAAAAGGCCAATTGGTTGTGACAATAGATAAGGGATGTTTCTGTTTCTGACGGTTGAAAGTCGAACTAAAAGGGGCGAAGCGTCAATGCTTCGCTCCTTTTTATGCGGATCGAAAAATATCCTGTCTATCTGCTCGCTTCTTGATCGGCCGCAAATCAGAGGAGTGAACTTATGTTACTTATTGAAGCGAAGGATGTCGCTTTTTCTTATGGAGACAAATTGATTTATCAAGATATGAATTTCAGGCTGATGGAGGGCGAACATATCGCACTGGTCGGTCATAATGGTGCCGGAAAATCTACCTTTCTTAAATTGCTGCTTGGTGAATTATTGCCGGATAATGGAGGCATCAGCAAGAGGAAGGACTTAAAAATCGGTGTTATTGAGCAACATCTAAATTTTGGCAAAGGAAAGAGCATTTATGAAAGCCTGCAAGATGCGTTTAAAGAACTGTTTGACGCAGAACGCACGATGAATGAACTTGCTGTCAAAATGCAGGAACCTAATGCGGATCCTTCCTATATTGACGAATACGGCCAGCTACAGGAGCTTTTACTGGCAAACGATTTTTACACTATCGACGCAAAGATTCATGAGATGGCTGATGGGTTAGGATTATCGGCAATCGGACTTGAAAAAGACGTAACACAATTGAGCGGAGGTCAGTTGACCAAATTGTGTCTTGCAAAGTTACTGCTTGAGAACCCGGATGTACTGCTGCTTGACGAACCGACGAACTATCTCGATGTTGTTCATATTAATTGGCTGACAAATTATCTCAACGCCTATTCACATGCTTTCATTGTGATTTCCCACGACACGCAATTTCTGAATCAAATTGCCCAATATGTCTATCACTTGGAAAACCAGCAATTGATTCGTTATGTTGGCAATTATCAATCCTATCTTAAACAGCATGAAGCGCGGCAGGAACAGCAAGAGATTGCGTTCCGTCAGCAACAACGAGAAATTAAAAAACTGGAAACCTATATTCAGAAAAACAAGGTGCGTACGGCTACGGCAAAGCAAGCGAAGAGCAGGGAAAAACAGTTAGACAAAATTGAGCGACTTGATCCACCTTCACAGTTGCGAAAGCCGCATTTCCATTTTAAAGTGGATCGTCAGCCGGTACGAATGATTTTCGCAGCGGAGAATCTTGATGTCGGCTATGATCGCCCCTTATTTCCACGCGTTAATGAAAAAATTATGCGCGGCGAGAAGATTGCTATTATCGGACATAATGGCATTGGAAAGACCACGCTTCTCCGAACGCTGCTTGGCGAGTTGAAGCCGATATCAGGATGTGCCGAACAAGGGGAGCGTGTGATGCCCGGCTACTTTTCACAACTCTCGGCGCCGCCTCATTTAACGCCACTGGAATGGATGATGGAACAATTTCCGGAGACTCCTGAAAAAGTTCTGCGTCAGCATCTGGCTCAATGCGGAGTATTTGCCGAACATATGCGGCAACCGATGGATACATTGAGCGGCGGTGAGGAAACAAAGGTCCGAATTGGAAGACTGATGCTGCAGAAAAGCAATGTCCTGATTTTTGATGAACCGACAAACCACCTTGATGTATTCGCAAAGGAAGCATTGAGTAAGGCGCTTGAGGTTTATGACGGCACTGTTTTAGTAGTAAGCCATGAACCTTCGTTCTATGAAAAATGGATCACAAGGGTTTGGGACATTGAACAATGGTCAAAAAAGAAGAAAAAGTAAGCCATGATTGTGCAATGAAATGGATCAATAGACAGATCTGTTCAGAATCTGCTAAGGTAGTCACATGAAATGTTTCGATTAGGATGATCATGATGAGTGATAAAACACCGGTTGATTTAGATAATAAAACATTGGCTACAGTGGCCCAAATTTTTAAAGCAGTGTCTGAACCGACGCGTGTTCGGATTCTCTATTTGCTTTCGCAGCGCGAGTGTTCTGTTTCGGAGATTTCCGATCTTTTAGCTCTGCAGCAATCAACTGTTTCTCATCAGCTTAGTTTTTTAAAACAACTGCATCTGGTTAAATCACGTCGCGAGGGAAAAGTCATTTTTTACTCCGAGGAAGACGAACACGTCATGAATCTGCTTGCACAGACGATTGACCATACGAGGCACCGGTACATCAAGAAATAGGTGAGAACGGGCGGGGGAATGATGATGAATGCCGCCGCTCCAAGCGCTTCTTAGACATACAGTATTAGAGAATAACCAGTGAATGGGAGGGAATGAAAGTGCCCAATCAATCGATTTATTCTCAGTGCTGTGGTCTAGTGAATCAGCCGGTTGAAATCCGTTGCCATGATGGCTCAGTCCATCGAGGCATGCTGACACGTGTTGACGAACGGACTGCATATTTGCAACCTGCTGGAAGTGTTTTATCAAACAGTCCTGGTTTGTTCCTCTGGGGAAGCGGAGGATGGGGATATCCAATCGCACTAGCATCAATCGCAGCTATTTTGGCAATTGGATTTTTTTGGTGAAGAAATGGATAGGGAGTTTCTCCAAGTGGGAAGCTCTTTTTTCGTGGGAAACGAATATTATGCTTTTTTAGTGAAAAATGGTATGCTGTGTTGTAAAGGATCAAGAATGATTTGCTACAAAAGAGGTGATTCTCATTGAATAAACGAGAAGCCATGGTTTTATTAAAAAACAAAGGGTACAAACATACAGATAAACGAGAGGATATATTGGATTTATTTGATCGCAAAGGTGGATATCTTTCAGCAAAGGACATTCAGATTGCGTTAAAAGATGATTATCCGGGGATCAGCTTCGATACAATTTATCGTAATTTATCGCTGTTTCAAGATTTAATGATTCTTGAAGAAACGGAGCTTGACGGTGAAAAAATGTATCAGTTCCATTGTAAGGAGCATCATCATCACCATCTTATTTGTCTTCGTTGCGGTAAAACGAGAACCATTGATGTGTGCCCAATGCAGGACTTGTCACAAATTGATCCCGAATTTCAAGTGACCGGACATAAATTTGAAATTTACGGATATTGTAAAAATTGCCGCGAAAAAATAGAAAAAGATGAAAAATCAACTCATGATTCAATAACGGTAAGCCCAATGACTTGATGGGTTTCCGCTATTTTTTTTATTAAAGATTCCTTCTCGCTGGTGCAGTCAATCGAAACGAGTATGTAGGTATGCGGCTTTTGTTTCAATACTTTTGTATAACAGCAATCAATAATAAAACCGAGTAAAAAACCGAAGACGCTTGAGGCAATTCCCCAGATGATCGGACCAAGCGGCAGTAGAAAACCTACACTTGCGCCAATGACTCCGAAAATAGTTGCGAAAATAAATCCCAAATCTGCCAAACTTGTTGTTTCAGTAGGATCTTTATAACCTGATTTTGGTTTTGATTGAGTTGGCGCTTTCAAAACAAAGCAGGAAATATCGCTTTTTTTAATTTTATTTCTTTGAAGTTCGGTCAATAATAGTTCAACTGAAAGTGATGGATGAAATAGGCAGATGATGTTGCTCATTGATCTTTGCCCCCTTTCTCAGATATTCAGTCGTGATCGATTTGCTCCCCACTCTCGACGTAAATAGGTGCTGAGTTCTTCCTCGAAAAGGCGATTACTTTCACTTGTTTTCGAATATGCGTCGTAAGCACTGCCCCAAATAAGCGAAGG
Organism: Sporolactobacillus sp. STSJ-5; assembly: GCF_024385605.1. Taxonomy (GTDB): domain Bacteria; phylum Bacillota; class Bacilli; order Bacillales; family Sporolactobacillaceae; genus Sporolactobacillus. The sequence continues at coordinate 321,446 of NZ_JANFOJ010000002.1, forward strand.
AATAAAAAGAAACCATTCAGCATCAAGTAACTGAATCGACTCGTTGAATTCTGCATGGTCAATAATGAACAGTTGAATGCTCTGAAGTTCATGGCAATTAACATAAATAGCCACCGACCACGCCAAAAGTGAAATTGCGGGAATAAGACGACGTGTATAAAGTTGTCCCAATCCGGGAAGTAAAAGTGACCAAATAGAAGCTGCCCAGGGCAGACGCTTATCTAAAAAACAAGTTTCTATTGAACGTAAATCAAGCACGTCCATTTCTACTGGCTGGTTTTTAACTAATGTATATAAGAGATTCAATTTTGTAGCCGTACGATAGCTGTCCCAAATACAATAAAAATAAAAAGGAATGTAGATGAGTACCCATTGCGTATTGAGAACATTTGTTGCATGTTCGTAATCACCTACGAAGGAATAAACCATTGCTAAGTTTAATTTTGAATTGAAGTTGATAATGATTTCAAAAAGAAATAAGACATTCCCTTTAATATGCATATCCAAAAGCATATGACCAAAACCTGCAAATGCTGCTGACCACCAAGCGACCACCGCCGGACGATGATGGGACAAACTTGCGGATCCGAAGCAGTCTAAAATTGCTCTCTTTCTTCTTACCATTTTTAAACTCCAATCTAAACATTAGGATTGATGGTGGATGTACACTACATCATTAAGCATTTTTCTTGTTAGTTTTCCTCTAAGCATGTAATTCATACATGACAAATTGGCGACTCAATTATTATGATCAAAGATCACTTTTGTTCTCATTAATAAGTACTTTCCCAATTCATCCCATCGTCGGTTCTTAGCACAATTTTTAAAATATTGACAAAGTAAATGAGTCCTAATATACTTATTTTGTTCCTATAAATTTTCATGATTTTAGTCATCTGCGGTATTCCTGCCGTTAGTCTTTTGTGGTACTTGATTGTGGCTGAGGAAGGACACTAAGGTAATGACTCATTATAACAATTCGAATTATTTATTTTTCAATGAAAAGCCGACACGGATCAATCAGATCGCTTTACAATTCAACTCATTTTTTTGGGGTATTGTGGTGTGTGAAGCAAATGGCAGAAGTGTTGATTATTTTGTGACGATTCAGTTGACTATGCAATGTGTTTGCTCTGTTTTATTGGGAGTACTGATAAATAATCTTCTAATTGTTCTTGATATTCAGCAAAGATATATTGGTTCTTGCCAAAAAGCGTTAATGGCGGCTTTTAGTGATGCGCTCAAGGAAAACAAACGCAAAAAAGAAGCCTATAGGCTTTGTCTATATCGTCCTCGAAAAAATCCAGTTCAAAATGATTTTGAACTGGATTTTGTGGTGTTTGGGCATGAAAGGAGAAACGTCAATGATTATTCCAAGGCGATTATATGAGGGAGATACAATAGGTGTGATCAGCCCTGCCGGTTCCCCGGACATGCAGCGACTTGAGAAGGGATGTGAATGGTTAAAACAGCTTGGTTTCCGGGTTCGTTTGGGCAAAAATATAGATAAGAAATACGGTTATTTGGCTGGATCCGATGAAGAACGGTTGGCTGATTTCCATGAGATGTTTGCTGATGATACGGTACGTGCGATTATTTGTTCAAGAGGCGGTTATGGTACTGCACGATTCGCAGATCGAATTGATTTTGACTTGATCCGAAAGCATCCGAAAGTTTTCTGGGGATATAGCGATATTACTTATTTACATACGGCAATTAGGCAGCAAACCGATTTGATAACCTTTCACGGACCTATGCTTGCTTCGGATCTCAGTGCTCCCGATGTTCCGCTGCTCTCAAAACAGTTGTTTTCCCAGCTATTTCAACCCATGTCATTGCGCTATGATGAACATTTGTCTCCGCTCTCCACGTTACATGGCGGTACTGCTGAAGGAAAGCTAGTCGGTGGCAATTTATCACTTTTAGTCAGCTCAATTGGTACACCATTTGAGATTAACATGAAAAATAAACTGGTCTTAATTGAAGATATCGGAGAAGCACCCTATCGGATTGACAGTATGCTTAATCAATTGAGACTAACAGGAAAATTAGATCAAGCAGCCGGATTTATCATCGGCGATATTCACCAAAATCTACCGGACGATAAAAAGGATACGCTCACATACCAAGAAGTTATCCGGACTTATTTAGGATCTCTGGGAAAGCCTGTGGTCAGCGGCTTTTTCATTGGACATTGTGCTCCGAATTTTTCCGTTCCACTCGGCGTTGACGCCATGCTCGATGCCGATCGGAAACAGCTGTGGATTCAGCCGGGCGTGATGTAACCGATTTTTGACTTAATGAAATCCTGAAAGGGCGAATAGGATGAAAATCGTTGATGTACAAACAAAAAGACTGGCGATACCACTGGTCAAACCATTTAAAACCGCACTTCGAACGGTGAATACAGCTGAAAGTACAGTCGTGTTTATCACCTGTGATGATGGAACAACAGGAATTGGTGAGGCTCCTCCGACACATGTGATTACCGGTGAAAGTCTTGCAAGTATTGAATACGCTGTAATGGAAGTTATTCGTCCGAAAATTATCGGACTTGAAATTGAACAAAAAGAACGGATTAATCATGCGGTAGATCAAGCGATTTTGCATAATTCAAGTGCAAAAGCGGCTATCGATATTGCTGTGTATGATTGCTTGGCAAAAAGATCAGGGCTTCCGCTTTATCAGCTGCTCGGAGGCAATGACAATAAACTTGAAACGGATTTCACTGTAAGTGTTAATCCTGTAGATGAAATGATTCAAGATGCAATTGGCTACGTTAAAAAAGGATTTACAACACTGAAAATAAAAGTAGGCAATTCGACAGTAAAAGAAGATCTTGAACGCGTTCAAGGTCTCAGACGGGCTGTAGGTTCTCATATAAAATTAAGACTCGATGCGAACCAGGGGTGGAACGCCAAATCTGCCGTTGCCATTATTCATAAAATGGAGGATATGGATTTAAATATTGAGTTAATTGAACAGCCTGTACCTGCATGGGATTTTGAAGGAATGAGATATGTTACGGAACATGTAGACACATTAATTATGGCTGACGAAAGCATTTTTAGTCCTGCGGACGCAGCGAGGCTTCTGGCAATGCATGGATGCGACATTGTGAATATTAAATTGATGAAGGCAGGCGGCATTTATGGTGCTGAGAAAATCAATAACCTTGCGGAAGCGTATGGCGTTGAATGCATGGTCGGCTGTATGGTTGAGTCAAATGTTGCGGTTACGGCAGCTTGTCACTTTGCTGCTGCAAAAGCAAATGTGACGCGCTGTGATCTTGATACACCACTCATGTTTGCATCCAATCCGGTCATTGGCGGTGCCATTTACAACTATAGTTGCATCTCACTGCCTGATACACCTGGATTAGGTATCCAACGGGTTCAAATCAATTGAGGGAGAAGATTCAATTGAAAAGAAGGAGAGTATCTGTTCCAGTGGCGACGATCTGGACAAATCCGGAATCAGTTCGGACTATTGATGTGGCCGTTGTTAATGACCGACCTGACATGGCTGCATGGTTACGGTCAATGACGCGTGATGAAACCATTGCATTGTGCAAGGAAAAAAGGCTCCAAACTCAAGTACTGTTCGGTAATGAACTAATTATTGACGAAATAAAGGGGGCATGGGCAAAAGTTCACGTTCCCAGCCAACCGTCGACTAAAGATAAACGTGGATATCCGGGTTGGATGCCGATCCGTCATTCTATTGAAACTGACATGAGTACAAATTGCGCGTTGGTCATGGTTCAGAGTAAAATGGCAACATTCTTTACGACTCAAAAAGAACCGGTGTTTGATTTAAGTTTCGGAACATTTTTGCCTGTTCTCGAAACAGGGGACATCGATCTTATGGTAGACAGCCCTATCGGCCCAGGCTTTATCCACAAAAAGGATGTTCTTCTTCCTGAACAGCAGCATCTTCTTTCCGGCTCTGAAATAGTAAGAAATGCTGAACGATTTTTGAACCTTCCTTACCTATGGTCCGGAATGAGTGCATATGGTTATGATTGTTCCGGATTCAGTTATTCGATGTTTTATGCAGGCGGTTATTTAATTCCACGGGATGCAGATGATCAATCGATTCTAGGCAAGGCTGTTTCATTTGAGAATGTGCTACCGGGAGACTTGCTTTTTTTTGCTTATGAGAGAGGGAAGGGTTATGTCCACCATGTCGGCATTTATGTTGGAAACGGTAAAATGATCCACTCTCCAACGCCTGGTGCAATTATCAGTATTACAGAACTTAAAGAATCAAAGTATGAAGAAGAATTGTGCACGATTCGTCGTTACTGGAAGGAATGAATCGGGTTCAGTTTTAAATTAAGATATAGATGATGAACGAGGTGAGAAGATTGGTTGATTTAAATAAGAAATTGTACAATGATATTAAGGCAATCGTACTTCCTCTTGGTGAGAAAATTGAGATTGAAGCAGCGGGATCAGATGGCTTTTTCTTATCTTATCAAGCAAATATTCCAATGGTGGCTGCAAGCTTGATTAAGCTTCCGATTTTACTGTATACATATGAACAATTAACGATCAGATCCACTATTCTTGAAAAAATGATTCATTTGGATGAAAAGCAAATCGTCAGTGGGTCCGGTGTTCTACAGGTCTTATCTCGTCGCGATTGGACGATCAAAGACTTGCTCGCTTTGATGATTAATGTATCGGATAACACTGCGACGAATGTGCTTATGGATTTCTTAGGTATCGACAACATTCAGTCATGGGTGGAAGAACAGGGTCTGGCAGAGACAAGAATTGAGCGAAGGATGATGGACGAACGTGCGCAGCAGGAAGGGCGCACCAACTGGATAAGTGCTCATGATGCGAATTGGATGATTAGACGAATATTTTCCGAGCATGATCCGTTGCCAGATGAGGCAAAATCATGGATGCTTCACCAACAATTTAGAGACAAGCTGCCAGGACTGTTTAATGAAAAAGATCAGCCGGTGACGGTTTACAATAAAACCGGTGAAATGAACGAAATTGATCATGATGCCGCCTTTTTTGTTTGCGGCGGACATTCCGTTGCCGTGAGTGTACTGACAAGTGATTTTGAAAACCGCCAGTCTGCCTTGGCTGCGATACAAAATATTGGTCAACGGATTGCTGATTATTTAGTTGAAATTGCTCAATCAGTTGGTTGACGTTAATATCCATACATTGACATTTTTTTGAAGCGGCATTAGAATAAAGTTAATTTGATTTATGCAGTGCAAGATTGTAAGTTAATAAAACAATGATGCTGTTGCTTATGCCTCTCCGGAACTGGGAGGCTTTTTGTTTAACGGTGCATTGTTGGTTCCGGTTTTAGGGATAATGTATATCGTAGGCATTTTTAAGTCTGCCTGATCGGAGGTTTAAGTATTGAATTCAATGAATTTTATCCGCTTGGCTGCTGCTTGTCCGGTAACTCAAGTCGCGAATGTTGATTCGAATGTAAGAAACATTAAAAAATGTGTTGATCAAGCTGTTGGAGAACATGCAAAACTCGTTGTTTTTCCGGAATTGTGCGTAACATCCTACACATGTGCCGATTTGTTCCTGCAGAAACAATTACTTGATCAAGCAGCTTTGGGCGTAAAGGAATTATGTGCCTACAGTGCCGGAAAAGATATACTGATTGCTGTTGGTGCCCCACTCTATGCAGAGACAGTGGTCTATAATTGTGCGTATATTTTATTTGATGGAAACGTGCTGGGCATTGTTCCTAAGAGTTACATACCGAATTATGAAGAGTTCTACGAAAGACGCTGGTTCTCATCAGGAAGAGAAATTATCGGTCATACGGTTGATTTATCTTTTCAAAAATCAATACCATTTGGCATTGATCTTCTCTTCCAAAGCGGGCCGTTTCAAATTGGATTTGAAATTTGCGAGGATTTGTGGAGCGTTGTGCCACCAAGCAGTTATTTGAGCCTTGCTGGCGCGCAGTTGATCGGAAATCTGTCCGCATCAAATGAAGTGGTCAGCAAAGCTGACTACAGAAAAGCGCTTGTTGCCGCGCAAAGTGCAAAATGCATGGCTTCTTACATATACGCCGGTGCAGGTACGGGTGAATCATCCACCGATGTTGTTTTTGGAGGAGAACTATTAATTGCTGAAAACGGAAATATGCTGACTAAGAATAAACGTTTTCAAAGGGAGAACCAAGTCGTTACATCAATTGTTGACATTGATCGGCTGAATCTGCAACGAATCAAAAACATTAGCTTTAGAGAAGCATCATCAACGGTTCCTTGGAAGGCGAGAAAAATTCCTTTCTCCTTTAAAAACACGGAATTTGGAATCTTTGATCGAGCAATTGACAAACATCCGTTTGTTCCTTCTGATGCAAAGCAAAGAGAACAACGTTGTAGCGAAATTTTCAATATTCAGGCTGCAGCACTAGCCAAACGAATGGAACATACTGGATTAAAAAAAGCGGTCATCGGTATTTCCGGTGGACTTGATTCCACCTTGGCATTGCTCGTTATTGCAAAGACTTATGACCTACTTAATTACGATCGGAAAGATATCATCACTGTAACGCTTCCTGGTTTCGGTACGACTGATCGCACGTATCAAAATGCCGTATCTCTGTGCAAGAAACTTGAAACTGATTTTCGAGAAGTTAATATTGTAGCGGCGTGCCTGCAGCACTTTAAAGATATCGGGCATGATCCGGCAATTCATGATGTAACTTATGAAAATGTTCAAGCACGTGAACGTACGCAGATCTTGATGGACATTGCCAATAAAGAAGGCGGGCTTGTTATTGGAACCGGTGATTTGTCTGAGCTCGCGCTTGGTTGGAGTACCTATAATGGCGATCATATGTCGATGTACGCTGTCAATTGTTCTGTTCCGAAAACCCTTGTCCGTTATCTTGTCCGTTATGTTGCCGAAGAAGAGACAAGCAAAGAGATCAGTACTATTCTTCTTGACGTTCTTGATACTCCGGTGACCCCTGAATTGCTGCCGAAAGACGGTGAAGGGAAAATTGCACAGAAAACCGAAGATATTGTAGGTCCTTATGAATTACATGATTTTTTCCTATACTATTTTGTTCGCAGTGCATTTACTCCAGCAAAAATACTCTTTTTGGCAAAATCAGCATTTGCAGGCTCTTATGATGATGCGACCATTCGAAAATGGCTGACTGTTTTTATTCGACGCTTTTTCTCAATGCAGTTCAAACGTTCGGCAATTCCGGATGGGCCAAAAGTCGGGACAGTCAGCTTGTCGCCGAGAGGTGACTGGCGAATGCCTTCTGATGCCAGCCGTGATCTTTGGCTGAATGAACTATAAATCAAACGAAAGTGAGGCGAGCATGTGATCCGCTCATTTTTCGCTTATTATAAACCCTATAAAAAACTATTTTTCCTCGACTTTTTCTGTGCAGTACTGCTTGCCTTGCTCGAACTTGTTTTCCCTGTAGCAGTTAATCAAGTCATCGATCGACTGCTACCTGGAAAGGATTGGTCTATTATTATGCTTGCTTCAGCTGGTCTGCTCCTTTTTTATGTGATTAATACAGTCACTCATTATGTTGTGACCTATTGGGGGCATATGCTGGGAATCAAGATTGAAACGGATATTCGCCAGGAACTGTTCGAACATATTCAAAGGCAATCGTTTCATTTTTTCGATAATAACAAAACAGGACATATGATGTCGCGTCTCACTACCGATCTTTTTGATATTGGCGAGACCGCGCATCACGGACCGGAAGATATATTTATTGCCTTGATGTCTTTGTTCGGAGCATTTTTCTTAATGCTGACGATTAATTGGAAATTGGCGTGCATCACGTTTATTCTTGTCCCGATTCTTGGAACGTTTATCATTGTGTTCAACATGAAAATGACTCGAGCAACTGACCAAATTTATCAGGATATTGCCGTATTTAACGCCAATGTTGAGAATGCGGTTGGCGGAATTCGTGTGGTACAAGCATTTTCGAATGAAAACTACGAACGAAAACAGTTCCGAGAAAATAATAAATTATATCAGAGAGCGAAACTATTTTCCTATAAGATTATGGCTACAAGTGTGACAACCAACTACTTTTTCATGAGGCTGATCACTCTATTTACATTAATCAGTGGCTCCTGGTTTGTCATTCACGGTGAATTAAGCAGCGGACAATTTGTTGCCTTTTTGTTGCTTTCCAATATTTTTGTTCAGCCGATTGAAAAATTTAATGCGATTATTGAACTGTATCCTAAAGGGATTGCCGGTTTCAAACGATTTATGAACCTAAAAAGTCTTGCACCGGAAATCGTAGATAAAGAGGGTGCACTTGAAGTGGATTCCGTGAAAGGCGGGATTGACTACTGCGATGTCAGCTTTGGGTACGAAGGAAAGAAACAGGTGCTGAATCACATTGATTTGCACATTCATGCCGGAGAAACAGTTGCATTTGTCGGTCCGACAGGTGCTGGCAAGACGACTCTGTGCAGTCTGCTTCCTCGATTTTACGATGTGACCGAAGGCAGGATTATGATTGACGGTATTGATATTCATGACTTTAAACTTTCCTCATTGCGCCATCACATCGGTTTAGTACAACAAGATGTCTTCCTTTTTTCTGGAACGCTACGTGAAAATGTAGCGTACGGGAAACTAGATGCAACCGATGATGATATTTGGCGTGTAATCCGGCTCGCGCAATTAGAAGATACAGTGGCGAATATGCCCAACGGTTTAGACACGGTTATTGGTGAACGAGGTGTCAAATTATCCGGCGGCCAAAAACAACGCCTTTCGATCGCACGTATGTTCCTTAAGGATCCGTCAATTTTAATTCTTGACGAAGCGACTTCCGCGTTGGATACTGAGACAGAGGTCGCAATTCAGCAGTCGCTTGAATTATTGTCCAAAGGACGCACAACGCTGATTATTGCTCACCGTCTGGCAACAATCAAAAATGCAGATCGAATTATTGTCGTTACTAGTGACGGAATTACTGAGCAAGGCACTCATGATCAACTGATCAGTCAAGACGGTGTTTATCGTCGCTTGTACGAATCACAGTTCTCATTGACAATGTAATGGTTTAAGGCAATTAATCGTTGACAGGACTTCCGGCAAAAACTTTGCCGGTTTTTTATTAACTTCTTTTAAAGTGCAGTTGAATGGAGGCTGATTTATGTTAACTTTAGAAAAAGGAGATAAAATAGGCATTTTTTCACCATCATCCCCAATAACGGCAACTTCGCCTTTGCGTTTTGCACGTGCAAAACGGTTCCTTGAATCAAAGGGATTTCAAATTGTTGAAGGATGCTTAACGGGAAAGCAAGATTTTTATCGCTCCGGTACGATTCTTGAGCGAGCAGAAGAATTGAATGCACTAATTCATGATGAAAACATAAAAATGATTATGTCAACTATTGGTGGAACAAATTCAAATTCTTTGCTGCCCTATATCGATTATCAAGCATTTAAAAGAAATCCAAAAATAATGATAGGCTATTCCGATACGACCGCTATTCTTCTTGCCATCTACGCGCAAACGGGCTGTTCTGTTTTATATGGGCCGGCTCTAGTCTCTTCTTTTGGTGAATTTCCGCCTTTTGTGGATCAAACATACAAGTATTTTGAACAAATAGCTGAAAAGACAAATGATTATCCGCTCCAACTCACTTCTCCGGACTATTGGACTGACGAAGCGGTGAATTGGGAGGTAAAGACCAAGGAAAAGGTAAAGTACAGAAATCGTTGGATCGGGATTAATGGTGCTAAGGCTTCCGGGCGGCTCATTGGCGGTAACCTAAATACCATGAATGGATTTTGGGGAAGTCCCTATATGCCTGAAGTAGAAAAAGGCGATATCCTGCTCATTGAGGATTCGATGAAAAATGCGTCACAGGTAGAGAAGAATTTTTCATTACTTAAAGTTAATGGCGTCTTTGAACGGATCGGCGGTATTTTGCTTGGCAAACATGAACGATTTGATGATGAAGGTTCAGGACGGAGTCCGATGGATCTGCTTTTGGAAGTCTTAAATGGTAAGAAATTGCCGATCATCGCTGATTTTGACTGCTGTCATACACATCCGATGATGACAATGCCAATCGGCGCGGAGGTTACGATTGATGCGTGTGAAAGACATCCATCGGTGCAGATCAATAAGCGTTTATAAAGGAGACGGCACGAAGTGAATAAGATTTGCAAAAGCTATTGGAATCATTTTTTGCGAGATAAAAAAGAAGAAAATTCAGTTACAGCATGGAAATTCGGAAGTGACTCTGACAAATTGGCTGATCTGGTCGCAAGAGGCATAAAAACGGCAACCTGTTCAGCTTATGTGTTCTATGAATTAGAACATGAAAAATTACCCCAGAAGGGTGAATACAACATTATTCTTAATAGTCATGACGAGCCAGTTTGTATCACAAGAACCAATGAAGTGGCAATTATTCCGATGGATGAAGTGTCTGAGGAGCACGCTCAGGCAGAAGGGGAAGGGGATTGCACTTATCAATACTGGTGGACGGTGCATCAGGAATTTTTCACGCGAGAACTTGCATCACTGGGGCAATCATTTAGAAAAGACATGCCTCTTGTTTGTGAACGATTTACATTGGTCGATGTGCGAACGCAAAAAAGTACCTCTCCGAGTAGAGAGGTAAATGATTTATAATAAGAGCCGCAAAATTACTAAATGAATTAAGGGTTAAGCAATGCCATTACAATTCTGAAAATCAGACTTCAGCTGCTGCTTTAAGCAATTCCTTAGCACACTTGTATTCCAAGCCATGTGCATCGGCAACTGCTTTAAATGTTACGAAGCCGTCTAAAGTGTTCAATCCTTTGAGCAGTGCTTCATCTTCGAGACATGCTTTGGCATAGCCTTTGCTGGCGATTTTCGCAGCGTAAGGAATTGTAACATTAGTTAGTGCAAGAGTCGATGTATTTGGAACAGCACCAGGCATGTTTGCTACCGCATAATGGATGACACCGTGCTTCGTATACGTTGGATCATCATGAGTTGTGCTGTGATCGGATGTTTCAACAACGCCGCCTTGATCGATAGCAACGTCTACGATCACAGAATTTTCCTTCATGTTCGCAACCATTTCTTCAGTAACTAGTTTAGGAGCTTTTGCGCCGGGAATCAGTACGGCACCGACAACAAGGTCAGCCTCTTTAACTGATTCAGCAATGTTGTAAGGATTCGACATGACTGTATTCAGTGAATTGCCGAAAATATCATCAAGGTCACGTAATCTGTCAGCACTTATGTCAAGAATTGTGACATCGGCTCCGAGTCCAACTGCAATTTTCGCAGCATTCGTACCAACAATACCACCGCCGATAATGGTTACTTTGCCACGTGAGACACCTGGTACTCCGCCGAGCAAGATACCTTTTCCGGCTTCGTCGCTGAATTTTTCAAGATATTGAGCCCCGATTTGAACGGCCATTCTTCCGGCAACTTCACTCATTGGCTGGAGGAGAGGCAATACGCGATCTGCACGTTGAACCGTTTCATAAGCGATGGATACAACCTTGTTTGCAACAAGCGCTTTTGTCAATTCAGCACCGACTGCAGGAGCGAGGTGAAGATAGGTAAAGAGAATCAATCCTTCATGGAAGAAATGATATTCTTCTGGTTCCGGTTCCTTTACCTTGATCACCATTTCAGCTGACCATGCTTTTTCAGCAGATGTAATAACCGCGCCAGCTTCTTCATACTGTTGATCGGAGAATCCTGCACCTGCACCCGACAGAGTTTCAACATAAACAACATTGCCTTCTTGAACCAAATGGTACGTACCTGCAGGGGTGATGGCGACACGACGTTCGTTGTTCTTCAATTCTTTCGGAATACCGATAATCATGAATGAATTCCTCCCAGTTATTATGTCTTTTCAAAAGATTGAATAATCAGACACCGTAATCTGAGCACCACAACCATTTTTCAACTAATCATGGCGGTTCATACAGTCTGTGTTATTCCTTACCTAGAATGTTACAAACAATAAGGAGTCATTTCATCATACGTTTTGTCTAGTCTTTTGGTATAAAACTTGACATTTAGCGTCTGTGTCAGATATTATGACATTAAAATGAACTATAACACAACATATATGGAGGGCTGAGGCAAATGGATGAAATGCCTTTTTGTGTGAATGATGTGCTTGAACGCCCACTTTTTCAAAGAGCGGCATTGATTGCAGGTGCTCATGGCTTGTTTCGAGAAGTCCGTTGGGTACATATACTTGAAATTACGCATGCTGCCCCTTATGTCAGTAAGCATGACTTGATTCTTACAACCGGTCTGTGGTTAAAACGTTCCGCAAAATCAGGATTGGAGTATATGCGTCAGATTATTGATCACGGCACCTCCGGACTTTGTATTGAGTTTGGAACGACGATTGATGAAATACCGGATAAGATCATTGCCCTATGCGATGATCATGATTTTCCACTCATACTGTTTCGTCAACCGATTCGCTTTGAAGAAATCACACAGGACATCCATTCGTTTTTAATCAACCAACACTTTGGTCTGTTGAAAAATTTGGAGCAATTTTCTCAAAAACAGCAACAGCTGATTTTGCAGAGTACGGACATTCCCGCAATTCTGCGCCTTTTACAGAGTTACTCTGATCGGCAAATTGTCTACTTATCGACTATTGAATCCAATAAATTTTACCCAACTGTATCGGAGGAAACCGCCCATACCATTAACACGTTTTGCAATGAGAAAAAGAAAAATTTTGACCGAATTCAGGAGACGGAAATTTGGAAAATGGACGAAACACGTTTTTTACTCATTCAGCCGGTCGTCTGCTTCGGTCAAGTGTTCTCCTGCGTCGGTATGCTCCTTCATCAAGCACATCCAACTGAGTATATGAAGCTGCTGATCGATTATACTGCAAAAGCAGTGGCGACGGTATTGCTGCGTACTCAATTTCTTGAAGAAAAAATATTGAGCAATCAGAATGAACTTATTCAGGATATTCTCAGCAAACGGATCGAAAATGAAGACCAAGCACAGATGAGAATGGGACTTCCATCACCAAACGGTGAAAAATATATCTTTGTCGGCGGCATTATTGAATTTGAACATAATGTGATTGAGGACGGACCTGAGCGCATGGAAGCCCGCAACCAAGATATTCTGGTTCTCACTCGATCCTTATTAAAACGATACCAAATGCATCACCTGCTGATGATGAAAAATAATCAAGTCTATTTCATTTGCGCTAAGGAACGCGTGACCTCGGAGTCACTCGCAGGACTGTATAAAAATATACAAGGTTTGATTAACGGATTGGATAAATATATAAATCAAGCGCTGCCCAGTTTGAAATTCCATGTCGGTATTGGAAAATCGCGAACACGATTATCGGAAGTGTGGATGAGCTTTAAAGAAGCCTATCAGGTAATCGAGATTTCTCAAACAGTTCCTGCAATGGGAAAATGTAATTTTTATGGAAATCTTGGCGTTTATCAGCTGCTTAATGCTGTTCCTGAGCCTATACTGAATGAGTTTATTCACGATCAACTCGGGCAAATCATTGATTATGATCAAAAGCATCATCTTAATTTAGTAGAGACACTGTCCATGTACTTTAAATGTATGGGATCAAAAGGAGAGACAGCGAAGAAACTGTTTATTCACCGGCAGACCTTATACAATCGTCTGGAAAAAATTCGAGACATTCTAGGTGATGACTTCTTTGAACCAGAGCGACGCCACTGTCTGGAAATGGCGCTGCTTGGCTATCCTCTGCAGGCTATTGAAGAGCAATAATTGAATTGTACAATGTTCAGTGGCGTCCTAATTACAAGGACGTTTTTTTACTGCTATACTGAAAGTATTCACCTTTGGCTGAGACAGAAAGAGGGTTTTTCATGGGCTATCTGACTATTTACTGGAGAAGATACAGAATCAGGTTCTTATTTGCAATTTTATTTCTGTCGCTCGAAGCTCTGGCAGATTTGCTGCAGCCGGCATTGATGGCGCGAATTGTCGATCAAGGCATTGCACAGATGGACATGCCTCAGATTGAACGATACGGACTTCTGATGCTTTTGATTACAGCAATCGGAGCAGTTTGTGCGAGTATGCGCAACATACTTTCGGGTATTGTATCCCAACGATTTGCCCAAGATTTGCGTCAAGATTTGTACATAAAAATCCAAAATCTGCCGCAATCCGGAATTGATCAATTTGGCGGTGCTTCGTTGATTACTCGGCTTACAAACGATGTAACTCGGGTTCAAACCTTTGCCAATGGTCTCATGCGTATTATGGTCAAAGCGCCTCTTGTCGGTATCGGCAGTCTGATCATGGCTGTTCATCTGAATGCAAAACTCTCACTGGTTTTGCTTGGGATTGCACCGATTATTGCACTGCTGATTGTTTTAAATATGAAGATCAGTTATCCGTTTTTTCGAAATGTGCAACTTGCGCTTGACCGGGTCAATCGATCAATGCAGGATTACTTATCGGGTATCCGTGTAATAAAAGTTTTTAATCGTTCTGCTTATGAACAGAAACGGTTTCAAATAAATAATCAAAAACTCGGTCATCTTTCTTCTTCTGCTTCAAAGGTAGGAAGTGTATTCAGTCCCATGATCAATCTGACTGTAAACACGGGGATTCTAGCCATTCTATGGTTTGGAGGAATCGGTGTGGATCATGGAACAATGCAGGTCGGTTCAATCATTGCCTTTACTAATTATATGATGCAGCTCCTGTTCGCAATTATGATGGTGAACAACGCCTTTAATATGCTTGTGCGTGCAAGAGCTTCAGCGGAACGCATCGGCGATGTTATGAATCACAAGTCGGATGAGCGGTTTCCCAAAAATACAAATCAGAAATTGGGCCAGGAAAATAGAGGAGCCCTTCATTTTCAACATGTAACCTTCTCATTTCATAAAAATCAAGGACCTGTATTAAAAGATATTCATTTTCAGGTCAAACCAGGAGAAACACTCGGAATTATTGGCCCGATCGCATCAGGAAAGTCGACGCTTGCTCAATTGATTCTTCGCTTTTATGATCCCGATCAAGGGGAAATTCTTTTTAACGGACATGATATCAAAAAATATACGGAAGAAGAACTGCGGAAGAAAATAGCCATTGTGCCTCAGCAGCCATTGCTTTTCAGCGGTTCAGTCATTGAAAATATTCGCTGGGGGGACGATCAGGCGAGCAATGAATCGGTCTATCAAGCCGCAAAGATTGCGGATGCAGATCGCTTTATTCGCCGATTCCCGCACGGCTATGAATCATTGATTGGCCAGGGAGGCGTTAATTTATCCGGCGGACAGAAACAGCGCATTTCTATTGCACGTGCACTCGTCCGTAAACCAGATCTTCTTATATTGGATGATGCAACAAGTGCTGTCGATGCGCATACGGATAAAACAATTCGCAGTCAATTAAGACAGTCATTAAGAAACCTGACCTGTATTATTATCTCGCAAAAAGTGTCTTCAATAAAAGACGCTGATCAAATCGTGGTTCTTAATGAAGGCCGCATTGAGGCCATTGGAAAACACGATGATTTATTATCACGTTCATCATTTTATCGAGAGGTTTACACGACTCAGCTGAGCGAAGGAGGAGTCCAGCATGGATGACAAAAAATCCGGTGCGAGTCGAGCGAATACTGCAATTCCGGGAAGAGGCGGCAGAAAAAGAGGCCCGGCTCGGTTTGCTCCAGTTGAAAAACCAAAGCAAATGCGAGAGACGCTGCATCGTTTAGGCATTTATTTTGCTCAGGAGAGGCGTGCATTGTGTATCGTGTTTGGTTTAGTCCTTCTCGATTCAATTGTCACCTTGCTGATTCCCTACTTTATCGGAGTGGCTATTAATCAAATCGGTGTTCACACAGGTTCTGTTCATTTTTCAATGCTGATTAAGCTATTGCTTGTTTTGGCTGTCTTTTATTTGTCTGATGGCATATTGACTTTCATTCAGGGATGGCTCATGGCCTCGGCAGGGCAACGTATGGTTGTCGCACTTCGACAAAGTCTTTTTGGAAAATTGCAGAAGCTTCCTATCTCATTTTTTGATCGGCATAATCATGGGGAAATCATGAGCAGGCTGACCAATGACATTGAAAATATTGATGTAACGATTTCTCAGTCTACGGTGCAATTAATGAATGATGTGATCATGATTGTCGGTTCACTTGTAATGATGATCTGGATCAGCCCGTCATTAACCCTTGCTAGTCTGATTATGGTCCCACTTGTTATTATCCTGACAAAAACAATTGCTGTTCGCACTTCTAAGTTGTTTGTGGAGCAGCAGAAGGAATTGGGAACTTTGAACGGGCATATTGAGGAATCTATATCCGGACTGTCAGTCATTAAAGCATTCAGCCATGAACAGAAGGAGATCGACCGTTTTACACAAATGAATCAACGACTGACCGATGTCGGCATGCACGCACAAATTTGGTCCGGGTATTTAATGCCGCTTATGAACGTCATCAATAATCTTGGCTTTGCCGCGGTCGCGTCGGTTGGCGGCTTTTTAGCTGTTAAAAATATGATCACCATTGGCATGATTGCGAGCTTTCTTACGTATTCGCGGCAATTTTCAAGGCCGTTAAATGATGTCGCCAGCATTTTCAACACATTGTTATCTGCAATTGCCGGTGCAGAACGTGTTTTCGATATCATGGATCAAAAAGAGGAAGTTCCGGACCATATCAATGCTCGACCAATAAGCAGCAAAAACTGCAAGGGTGACATTGATTTTCATAATGTCTCATTTGGTTACAATCCGAGCAGAATGATTGTGAAGCAGGTTTCATTTCATGCGCATGCCGGTGAAACCATTGCGCTGGTTGGGCCAACAGGTGCAGGCAAGACGACGCTTGTAAACCTGCTGACGCGCTTTTATGAGCCGAATGGCGGCAGTATTCGTGTCGACGGCGTTCCGATCACCGATTATCGACGCGCGGATTACAGAAGCTTATTTGGCATGGTGCTTCAGGATACCTATCTTTTTCACGGCAGTTTTACAGACAATTTGCGTTACGGACGACTTGACGCAACGGATGAAGAAATCAAAAACGCCGCCATTGCGGCACATGCGGATTCATTCATTATGGCGACAGAACATGGGTATGATACGATTCTTCAAGGCAATGGAGAAAATCTGAGTGAAGGACAGAAGCAGCTGCTTACGATTGCTCGTGCTTTGCTCTCTGATCCGGCGATTTTGATTATGGATGAAGCAACGAGCCATGTCGACACACAAACCGAACATGAAATTCAAGAAGGCATGTTGCGGCTGATGCACGGAAGGACAAGCGTAATCATTGCGCATCGACTTTCTACCATTCGTCATGCGGATATAATTCTTGTTGTTGAGGATGGGATGATTGCCGAACAGGGGAGTCATGAAGAATTATTGAAGAAGAAAGGCATCTATTTTTCGATGTACAGCGACCAGTTTTCTGTCTAATTGCAATCAATCTTGCGGTAGTGGTTTGGTTATATTGCGTCAAAACGTGTAAAACTGGGTTGTTGTTCATTACGGTTAAATTGGTGAGATGAACTGTCCGCACCGTTAAAATTAATGGTGAGAGCGAATAGGCAAGCAACGATGGATCTCTTTTACCATCGTTGCTTTTTTATGTTTGTATCAAAGTCTAAATGAGTGATTACGTTAAAAATAAGAGTAAAGAAACAGTAAACAATAAAGATATAGCATGCGGAAAGTAAAGAAAAACCGATTGAGAATGAGGTGAAATGACCGGATAGATAGGCGACGAATCGTTTCGGGTAAAAGACATCCCAGGAATTGAGACGCAGAAAACGCCCGATGTACATCGCAAATCCGCTTAAGATGAAAATGGACAACATTATAAAATTGGAAATCGGGTATACGTATTTTCTTAGAAATCGATGATGGATGATCCATAGTGAAAGCATACCTGCACATGTGCCGGTAAAAATACCGGCACCGATCTGAATAAGACTTAGCCAGGATAAGAAATCAGTTGAATAAATGATCGCTTGTTGTGCCGAAGCATAGAATGAAATGCGTTGCAGATGAATGAAGTCTGTAACCAGATAGGGTGCATTGGGAAAGAAAATGAGCCACAACAAACCTAGCAGCCATGTTCGGAGCCAGTCATGCACATCATCGGCAAGACACATGCAGATTGCGAAGAACAACGGAAGAAGTGACAAGAACAGGTTCCAGAGCATCATGACATGTATTGTCCGTTTGGTGAGCGCATATAAAAGCAAGCTGATAAGAATATAGAAAACAACACAATAGATGATTGGGTTTGGCGTATGGCGTCTTTTACGGAACATATGATCGAAATCCTTTCAATGAAGGTTGCCGGTTCTTAGGATTATATTAAGCTCGGACAAGTTTTACTCATGTTCCGCTTGTTAAGTGCCATTACTTTGAAATTGACATGAATAATTGAGAAGGGTTATCTTTAAAAAAGACATAAATTGTTCACATTGGTAACGAGATCAGACATCAGGTGATAAAGTGACGCGAACAAATCAGATGAATATATATCATGCAATTTGCTCTGCAATTGATATGGCTAAAACACTAGGTGGGAAACATGTGGTCAGTGAAATAAAAGAAATTGAATCAATAGATCCCATCCGATTTTATCATGCCGCTGAAAAACAATTTTGCGGGAAACGCTTTTTTTGGGAGAACCAGACGGACGGAACGATCTTAATCGGAGCAGGTATTGCTGCTTCAATCACCACAGAACGTCGCGAGAATTACGAGATGATACGAAAAAATTGCGATGATTTGTTAAAAAGGGCGCATGTCCTGGGTTCCTGCGGAGCAGAGGCAACTGGCCCTCTTTTGGTGGGCGGATTTGCTTTCGAAGCTGAAAAGCAGCCTTCGGAGGACTGGAAACCTTTTGGCTCAGGCTACTTCTTTCTGCCTGCATTTTTACTAACGATTCAAAAGGGCTGCTGCTACCTGACACGGTCGGTTGTCTGCACGTCCCATGATGATGCTGATCAATTAACTCAGCAACTTGTGCATGAAGAAAAAGAGTTATTCAGTCTTCTAAATGCTGATTTCTCTGATCTTAACGTGTTGAACTCGCTGGTTAAACAAATCGATCAGGATATAAAAGCTTGGAATCATCTTGTGGGAGAAGCGATTCGAACCATGGGAGGGACTGAATTAAAAAAGGTCGTACT
This sequence comes from Sporolactobacillus sp. STSJ-5, assembly GCF_024385605.1. Lineage (GTDB taxonomy): Bacteria > Bacillota > Bacilli > Bacillales > Sporolactobacillaceae > Sporolactobacillus. Next base: position 340,633 of record NZ_JANFOJ010000002.1, read on the forward strand.
TGCGCGCTCCCGAAGGCTGAAATACCAGCACAAGCTTTCGAGTGAATTATTGATTCATGCTTTGCGCACGCAACAAGACCAAACCTGTGTGTTTTGTCTTGAGAAAGGCTCTTCGGCTTTTGTTGGAGCGACTCCGGAACGATTGATCAAGAAACAGGGCAGAACCATTTATTCTGCATGCCTTGCTGGATCTGCAGCACGTGGAAGTACAGATGAAGAAGATGCAAGCCTTGGGAAATGGTTGCTGAATGATCGTAAAAACCGTCTTGAACATCAATATGTCGTCTCTACGGTCCGGCACTCTCTAAATGAACTATGTGAACAGCTGACGATTCCGGAGCAGCCTAGACTTATGAAGAACAAGAATATTCAGCACCTGTATACACCGGTTAAGGGGTACTGCAATGAATCGGCTTCACTTTTTGACTTCGTTGAGTGCTTGCATCCGACACCTGCGCTTGGCGGATTTCCACGAGCACAAGCCCTATCTTGGATCAGCAAGCATGAGCCAATTGATCGCGGTTATTATGCCGCACCAATCGGCTGGTGCGACGCGCGCAATAACGGAGAATTTCATGTCGGAATACGTTCAGCACTGATTCATGAAGATGAAGCGGTTTTATTCGCCGGATGCGGTGTGCTGAAGGACTCAATACCAGACCAGGAATATAAAGAAACAGCCATTAAGTTTCGTCCAATGCTCAATGCGCTTTCAAGGAGGCACTTATGAATCATCAAGAGTTAGTGACGCACTATCTTTCTTCATTTGTTCATACATTATCACGGCAGCATGTAAATACAGCTGTAATCAGCCCGGGTTCTCGATCAACACCTCTTGCTATTCTCTTTGAGGAGCATCCGGCGATTCGAACCTACCTGGACATTGATGAACGTTCAGCAGGCTTTTTGGCACTCGGATTAGCAAAAGCATCGAAACATCCTGTCGTATTAATCTGCACATCCGGAACTGCAGCCGCAAATTACTACCCGGCAATCATTGAGGCTTATTTTTCACATGTGCCGCTGCTTGTTATTACTTCGGACAGGCCATATGAGCTACAGCATGTTGCTGCACCGCAAACAGTGGATCAGCAGGGAATGTATGGTAGTCATGTGAAACAGTATTTTCAACTTGAACTTTCTGAGCTTGATCTGGGCTTGCTTTCCTATAACCAGGCTCTGACGAGTCGGGCCGTCGCTATTGCGAACGGTCTCCCAAAAGGACCAGTACACCTAAATGTCCCTCTCAGAGAGCCACTCGTCCCATGCAGTCTGAGTGAAACGTCAAAACTGAACATAAATGCTCGTTCTGCAATACCAGTGAAAAGAGGAGTGCTTGCGCTTGACACGTTGCAGCTTGCGGATCTATCGGAACGTATTAATCATTCAAAACAAGGCGTAATTATCTGCGGAGATATGGGATCTGATCTGTCACTACCCGTGATCACGGAATTCGCTGAACGATCAGGTTTTCCAATTCTTGCGGATCCGCTTTCTCAGCTGCGCCGAGGATCCCATTCTATGGATGCCGTTATTGAGACCTATGACACCTTTCTTCGCAATGAACAGATTGCATCCGTATTCAAACCGGATCTAATTATTCGTTTTGGTGCTCCGCCGGTCTCTAAGGCACTCAAACTGTGGATGGAACGTCAAGTTTGTACTTATTTTGTTATTGACAGTGGAATGGAGTGGAGAGATCCGTCGGGCAAGGCTACAGAGATGATTTATTGTAATGAACAGCGTTTTTGTGAGGATTTGAGTCCGCTAATCCAAAAAAAGGGCGAATGCAAATGGCTTAGCTTTTGGCAGACAATTAATAATAAAACGAAATCAGTACTCCTGAGTATACATGACGAACAGACATTGAGTGAGGAGAAAATTTTCTTGAAACTGGTTGAGTGGCTTCCGGAGCAAGCAAATCTGTTTGTCGGAAACAGCATGCCGATTAGAGAATTAGACAGCTTTCTGTTCAATCGGCCGCAGTCCGCCCACATATTTGCCAATCGCGGCGCGAACGGGATCGATGGTGTGGTGTCGACTGCAGTCGGTGTTGCTTTGGCCAATCATCGTGCAATTCTCGTGATTGGTGATCTCAGCTTTTTCCATGATATGAACGGTTTGCTGGCTGCCAAACAATATCATGCGAACTTGACGATCATTCTGATCAATAATGATGGCGGAGGTATTTTCTCGTTTCTTCCTCAGGCATCTGATAAAACACACTTTGAAACCCTCTTCGGTACCCCGCATGGGTTGGATTTTTCACACGCTGCACAGTTATACGGTGCGCATTATACGAAAATCAGCAATTGGGAAATGCTTGATCAGCTGCTGACTGCATCTGAAGACGCAGAAGGGTTGAACATTATTGAGATCCCGACAAAACGAGCTGAGAATGTTGAGAAGCATCACTCACTGCAAAAGTGTCTAGATGAACAATTAAGGCGAGAAACAGCTTATGAAAGCTGAACTTCGTGGTGTAGTGTATCATTATGAACTAAAGGGAAGCGGGGTACCGCTGCTTCTGCTGCATGGCTTTACCGGAAGCGTGGAGACGTGGCGTTTCCTAGAAGATGTGATGCTTAAGGATTATCAACTGATTCTTGTCGATATTATCGGTCACGGACAAACTGGTTGTCCTAAGGATGCGCAGCGATATTCAATTACTGAGACTGCCAAAGACATGAATGCATTGCTTGAACTGCTGGAATTTGAACGTGTACATGTCCTCGGTTATTCTATGGGCGGGCGACTTGCACTCAGTTTCGCATGTCTTTTCCCTGAACGTATCTCAAGTTTAAGTTTAGAAAGTTCTTCACCGGGACTGAAAACGGAGGTAGAACGGCGTGGGCGGCGTTTGCATGATAAGGAATTGGCAGATTCCATCCGTAAGCATGGCATTCCCGCATTCGTCAGTCGTTGGGAACAGCTTGCTCTGTTTGATTCGCAAAGAAAGCTTTCACAACGAAAACGTGCTGCACTCCGTGCTCAGAGACTATCGAATCAACCAATCGGACTTTCGAACAGCCTCATTGGTATGGGCACGGGAGCACAGCCCTCGTGGTGGGGACATTTGTCTTCATTGCGTTTTCCCATTTTATTGATTACCGGATCCATTGACAATAAATTTTGTATGATCGCATCTGAGATGCATGATCGCATGCCGAATGCTGAATGGCAGGTCGTTCCAAACGCCGGTCATGCCGTTCATCTAGAACAGCCGTTCCTTTTTAGTCAATATGTACATATCTTTGTGCAGAATCATACATCGGACTTTAAGAGAGGGGGAAGAAAATGAACCTTCATTCCATTACCGTACGTGTGATTTCATCCACTTTGAATGCGCCGTTTATGACACATCTTCAGCGAGTGACGCGCAGAGAGGCATTGATCATTGAAGTGATGGATACAGATGGGCGTGTCGGTTATGGTGAAGCGGATCCTTTTTCGAGTCCCTGGTATTCGGAAGAGACCATTCAAACATGCAGGCTTATGCTTAAAGAGTTTTTGATTCCTATTCTACTTGCTAATCGTTCGCTTCAACCTGAAAAATTGGACCAAATTTGGGCAGGGGTCCGCGGCAATCATATGGCTAAATCTGGACTCAGCCAAGCAATTTGGGATCTGTACGCAAAACAACAAGGTGTGTATCTAGGAAAACTGTTTGGTTCAACAAAGTCGACTGTTGAAGCTGGCGCGGTCATCGCTGCAAATGATCCGGAGCGTGCAGTTGATCAAATCGAAACCCTTGAAAAAACGGGTCATTACAAACGCTACAAAATAAAGATTTCACGTAAAAATGATTTTGAATTATTGACGAAAATACGACATCATTTTCCCGACCTCCCTTTAATGGCAGATGCAAATTCTGATTATAGTCTTGCGGATGCAGATCATCTGTGTCATTTGGATCAATTTCACTTAATGATGCTTGAACAGCCGCTTGCTTATAATGATTTAACGGATCATGCAATTCTTCAAAAGATAATTAAAACACCCATATGCCTGGATGAAAGCATCGGTTCTTATCAGGATGCTGCCAATGCAATTCAACTTCAAAGCGGACAAGTAGTCACCATTAAAATGGGACGTGTCGGCGGCTGGTCTCAGGCCGTGCGCATTCTCAACCTGTGTGTGACTCATTCGATTCCTGTTTGGTGCGGGGGAATGATTGAATTCGGTATTGCTAAGGCGCATAATATAGCGCTCGCTTCATTGGACGGTTTTTCACTGCCAGGAGATTTATTTGCTTCCCATCATTACTGGAAGCAGGATATTGTCACCCCAGCGATTGCCATTGATCAAGGTATGGTCATGGTTCCCAATGAACCGGGGATTGGCTTTGTCGTTGATCGTCCGGCACTTGATGCTTTGACTGATCATCACGAAGTTTATTGCAAAAAAGTAAAATAATGAAAGTAATGTTAAAATGGCTCAAATGTCTTTGACAAACTAAATAGATAAATAGGATACTAGTATATGGTTGTATTAAGTGATTAGGAAGCTGGGGGAGGAACACAATGGAACTGCGAAACGTGCTCTTTGATTTTGACGGAACGCTTGCAAACACCTTGCCGCTGACGGTTTACGCGATGCAAAAGGTGTTTAAGAACTATGACGGACAGTCATACGACGCTCATGAAATTGTAGCTATGTTTGGTCCGCCGGAAGAGGGAATGATTAAGAAAAACCTCAAGAACCAATCGGCTGCTGCAGAAGCGATTGAGCTTTACTTTAATTTGTATGAGAAAGAACATGAAAACTATGTTAAAAAGAATGCCGAAATTTTTGATATGCTGCATCTTCTGAAAGACAAGGGAATAAGGATCGGATTGATCACAGGCAAGGCACGTCGTTCCTATATAATTTCTGAAGAAAAGCTTGGATTTAAAGGCATATTTGACAGTGTCATTACAGGTGATGACGTCATGAATCCGAAACCGGACCCTGAAGGAATCAAACAGACGCTGATTAAATTTGAAGCCGATCCCGCTAAATCCATCTATATTGGCGATGCGAACGGAGATACTTTAGCTGGAAAGGCAGCTGGCATTCATACTGCAGCTGTACAATGGCTTGAAATGTCGCAATCGGACACTTACCCGGCAAATCCAGAATTTTATTGGACAAAAGTAAGCCAATTTGTCAACCTTCTGAAAAGCAGTAATTAATCTATGATCGTGGAATCTGCATCAAAATTCGCAAAATTAACCTTACAAAACTGATCAATTGCATCCATGTGCAGAGCGGGTCGATCGTTGATAAGAAGTGTCGGCACACCGAATTCTTCTGCGTATTCCGGAAGAAAATTGATCGGAGCGACTCCTAGTGAGGTTCCAAGTACCAGCAGACGATCTGCATGATTGACTGCCTGCTCCACGGCACGAAGGTCACGCACGGCTTCGCCGAACAGTACAATGTCCGGCTTCAATACAGTTCCGCATGTTTTGCCATCCTTAGAAAGGGCAGAACAATGCGGAATTTTTTGATTCAGCAGCGATTGAGTTGGATAAAGTGTCCCGCATTTCGGGCAAATGCAACGATTGAATGCTCCATGGACTTCAATAATCTTTGAGCTTGCTGCTTTCGCATGCAAACCGTCAATATTTTGCGTAATAATTGTGACTTCACATGTCTGCTCAAGATTTTTCAGCCAAAGATGGACGGAATTCGGCTTGGCGTTGAGTAATAACGGAGCATCAAACAATGACCAGTAGAAGGCCCAAAATTCATCGGGATGCGCCTGGAAGTATTGCAAAGTTAAGCACCGTTCTACATCTTTATTTTGATACAGGCCGTTTTTGCCGCGAAACGGAGGGATACCCGAAGGTACACTGATTCCTGCTCCGGTTAAAACGGCAATTTTATGATCGTTTTGAATCCATTCATTGAGTGTTGACATAGATAACCCTCCATGATTTTTAAATGAATAGCGAACATTCATTCGTTATGCTATAATGATGAACAAATGAAACTGAATGTTGCCATATGATGACTGATGAATTTGAGGTGGCATAAATGATTGGACGTAAAACAATCGACGACCTTCTAAGCCAGCTGAAGAGCGATCCAAATGTCGTACACTGGCATACTATTCCCAAGAAAGAGGCTCATTACGCACCTTTTCCGCAAACGCTGGACGAGCGAATAAAAACGGCACTTATTAACCGCGGTGTTGGTTCGCTCTACACGCATCAAGCAGATGCTTATCATGCGGTTATGGATGGAAAAGATGTGGTTTTAGTGACTCCGACTGCATCTGGGAAAACACTTTGCTACAATCTTCCGGTACTTGAAACCATGATTGAGCATCCTGAAAAACGAGCACTCTATTTTTTTCCGACGAAAGCACTTGCCCAAGATCAAAAAAACGAGATGGCTGAACTCATTAATACAATTGGTGTCCCTATTAAGAGCCATACATATGACGGAGATACTGCAGGATCCATACGTCAAAAAATTCGTCAGGCAGGTCAGATTGTAATGACTAATCCCGATATGCTCCATGCTTCCATTTTACCTCATCACACGAAGTGGGTCTCACTGTTTGAGAATCTTCAATTCGTTGTTATCGATGAATTGCATACTTATCGAGGCGTATTCGGCAGTCATGTAGCGAACGTCATTCGGCGGTTAAAGAGAATTTGCCGTTACTATGGCAGCAGTCCGCAATTTATTTGTACTTCGGCGACAATCGCCAACCCGCGAGAACACGCCGAAGCATTAACGGGGCGAAAAATGTTCTTAATTGATCGTAACGGCGCACCGAGTGTACGAAAACATTTTCTGATTTACAATCCGCCGGTAACAAATAAGCAGCTGAATGTACGTGAAGACGAAAGTTATGCTGTTACTATATTGGCCACTAATTTTTTGAAAAATAAAATTCAAACCATTGTCTTTGCAAGAAGCAAGCTGAAAGTTGAGCTTCTGGTGAGTCAGCTGCAAAAAATAAACAGCGGACGTCAGGATCGTGCTGCAATTTGTGCCTATCGAGGCGGCTATCTTCCTCTCGAACGGCGCAGGATAGAAAAGGGACTTCGCAGCGGTGAGATTATCGGCGTGGTCAGCACGAATGCTCTTGAATTAGGCGTGGACATCGGGCAACTTCAGGTATGTATTTTGACCGGATACCCTGGGAATATGGCAAGTGTTTGGCAGCAGGCGGGCAGAGCAGGAAGAAGACAAGAGGATGCAGTCATTATCATGGTGGCATCATCCAATCCGCTCGATCAATATATGGCCGGTCATGCAGATTATTTTTTCGCTCGGCAGCCTGAGGATGTGCGCATTAATCCTGATAATATCATGATTCTGATGGAGCATATTAAATGCTCCGCATATGAGCTTCCCTTTCAAAGAGGAGAGCTTTTTGGCGGCGAAAATGTGGACGAGCTATGCGAGTATCTTACTGATGAGGATGTGCTCCACTTTCAACGAGGAAAATGGTATTGGATGAGCGACGGTTTTCCGGCAAACAATGTCAATCTGAGATCAGCCGCGCAGGATTCATTTGCCATAGTGGACATTACCGATCGTGGACATGCAAAAGTGATTGGGGAAATGGATCGCTTCGGAGCGATGACAATGTTGTATGAGGATGCCATTTATATTCATCAGGGCATTCAATATCACGTTGATGACCTGGATCTGGAGGAGCGGAAGGCATACGTACGCAAAGTCAATGTCAACTATTACACCGATTCAGATCTGGCTGTTCAACTTGACGTTCTTGAGGAAGACAAACATGCCGATTTCGATGGCGGTAAAATCGAGAAAGGTTATGGCGACGTGTCTGTACGAGCATTACCGACGGTTTTTAAGAAAATTCGCTTCGAAACCTATGAAAACATCGGATGGGGAAAGATTCATCTTCCGGAATTGGAAATGCATACGAATGCGGCTTGGATCAGCTTCGAACCGGCATTATTTGATGTATTTGGAAAAGATGTCTTTCAAGGGGCACTTGTCGGACTGAGCCACTTGTTGCGCCATGCTGCGCCGCTTTTTGTTATGTGTGACCAGTCGGATCTTTCTGTGGTACCGAAAATAAAAGCACCGCATAATGAGAAGCCTTCAGTATTTTTGTATGATAAGTATCCCGGCGGAATCGGATTAAGCGAGAAATTGTATCAGGAGCTGCCTCTTTTGCTTGATAAAGCGAGTGAAATGATTAATAATTGCAGCTGTGAATCCGGCTGCCCATCTTGTATCGGCTTTGTTAATGAGGGCAAGGCAGCGAAGACGGCATTGCGCCGTTTATTAAAGGAACGATGATTGTGTCATTAACGAAAAAACTGCAATTATACAGAAAACAGCTGCATGATCAAAATGCTGCTTCTAGACAGCAAGCAGCTCAACATCTAAACTCAGCCGAACACGAGTCAGAGACAGATCAAGAAATACAAAAAGCTGCAAAACAACTCGGTGCTGAACTATGCCGTTTTGAAGATCAATACGTCCTTGTTCATTCAGAGCTGCTGCCGATCAATTTGAAAATAGGGCCATATTTAATACGTGACCTTTTTCCATTGGTGAATGCCTGGCAGTCAGCTTGTGAAAAGCACCCTCTGTCAGCAAAGGGGTTGCACGCAGAGGATCTGCTTTTTTTTGACACGGAAACAACTGGTCTTGGCTCGGGCACTGGTCAAATGATCTTTTTAATCGGCATGGCACGATTGACACGTAACGGACTGGAATTGAGTCAATACCTCCTGCCTGGTCCTGGTCATGAAGCAGCGTTCTATGATGCATTCCTGACTGACTGCCGTTCATTGAAAAATTTAGTCACATTTAACGGGAAGGCGTTTGACTGGCCACGAGTAAAGACCCGTCATCAATTTGTTCGTGATCAGGTTCCGAAGCTCCCTTCATTCGGACATTTCGATCTGCTTCATGCTTCAAGGAGACTATGGAAAAAAAGACTGGAATCCGTACGTCTTCAAACAGTAGAAAATGAAATTCTTTCTATGGGCAGAAAAGCAGATGTTCCAGGGAAAATGGCGCCGTTTCTTTATTTTCAGTTCCTGAAACATCCGGATGCGGATTTAGTGAAAGGGATTATGGAACATAATCGAGAGGATGTTCTTACTTTGATCAGCTTGTATATTCATCTCTCGAATAAAATCTTGAACAGAGTCGAAGCGGATCCCGAGGAACAATATGAGATTGCTCGTTGGGATGAACAGATTGGCGATCGGGAACATGCTCAGAAGCTATGGAAAGAACTCATTCCAAAAAAATCACCCTATCAAAGTAAGGCCAAATGGCGGCTTGCGGAATTATATAAGCGAGAAGGGGAGTACTTGACTTCGTTAGATTTATTTAAATCTGCTCTCTGTGATTCAGGTGATGATCAAGTGCCATTATGCATTGAAACTGCGAAATTACTTGAGCATCAGTTTAAAGACTATACCCATGCGCTTTATTATACAAAGCAAGCACTTGAATATTTTTATCAAAGGCATCCAAACGATTTAGATTCAGTAAGAAAAAAAGAAGTTGAATATTTGAAACGTTTAAATCGTCTTGACCAGCGGATTGGAAATAATTCATGAAGGAAATGAGTATTACCCGGGCAAGCGCAAATAGTGCCTTAAATCGTCACAAATCACCTGCATTTTCAATGAGTTTGAAACTTTTCGACAAATTAGGTGTTGATGTGAATGATGCATACTTTAAATGAATTGACTGGAGGCGGGATGATGCGTGAAAACGGATCGGCCATTTTAGTTACCGGATACAAAGCTCATGAACTTGGCATTTTTTCGAGGGATCATCCAGGTATTCAAGTCATTCGTTACGCGTTAAAGAAAAAGATGCGTGAATACGTTGAGGACGGAGCACAATGGTTTGTCATAAGCGGCCAGACGGGGGTTGAATTATGGGCTGGGCAGGCATGTCTTGAATTACGCGATTCCGATCAATTGAATGTAAATCTTGCGGTTTTGATGCCTTTTCTTAATCAAGAAGAGCACTATAAGGAGTGGCAGCAGGAAATTTATGCCCAGATTCTTGAGGGGGCAGATTACACGGGATATATAAGCAAACGCCCCTATGAAAGTCCGGTTCAGCTGAGGCAGAAAAATGAATTTCTGGTTGCAAAAACGGATGCAATGTTGATTATTTATGATGAGGAATCGCCCGGCTCTCCAAATTATTCCCTGAGTGTCGCGAAAAGAAAAGCACGAAGCACGGCTTACCCGATTCAAGCCATAAATCGTTTTGACTTAGATTTTGCTGCTGAAGATCTATTGCAGCAAAATCCTGATTACTGGACAAATAATGATGCTTAACAAGTAAAATACAGGTTATTAAAATGTATCTTTTGATTAGCTTATTAACCAAACAATGCGCATAATAAAAAAATAAAGAAAACCGTAATGAATAAGCGATTGACACAATAGACTAAATTTGAAAAAATAAGACGAGATACTTAGCTTGGAGTGAATGGAAATGGCAGACCAGAAGACGATCAGATTAACAAAAAATGAAATTCTCCATAAAGAATTTAAAACGGGCTTTCATGGCTATCAGCAGGACGAGGTTGATCAATTTTTAGATATCGTGATCAGTGATTACGATATTTTCAACGCAGAGATCCTGCGCCTGCGCGAAGAAAACAAACGGCTTAAAGGTCAACTGACAGATGAAGAAGGACAGCGGACTGCTACACCGGTTGAAAATCAAGGGTTGACAAACTATGACATTTTAAAACGGCTGTCTAATCTTGAAAAGCATGTTTTCGGCAGCAGGCTCGGTGAATAATAACGAAAAAGGGTTGCTTCTTTAATTAAATTGGATTATAATGTGTAGCTGTGACATTGTTCGTGTTCGGGTGATCGCTGTATCCCTTGCGGATATAGAGGAAAGTCCATGCTCGCACGGTCTGTGATGACCGTAGTGTTCGTGCCTGGCGAAGTCATAAGCCAGGGTAGTTCGGAGCAATCTGAGCTAACGGCGGGAGAGAAACCTGTGTTCCTTCGGGAATATGGTTTGCCATCCCATAAAGTGCCATAGTGACGATGTCTTTTGGAAACAAAAGAAGTGGAACGCGGTAAACCCCTCGAGCGGGAAACTCAAACTTGGTAGAGGAACCCTTTGGAAGGAATCAAACGGAAAAAGGGACAGATGATTCTGTAGATAGATGATTGCCGCTTTCGTACGAGGAGCGTGCAGCTCCGTTTGAGTGCGAAGGTACAGAACATGGCTTACAGAACATGAATAATGCATTTTAATGAAGAAAAAGCCCGTTAAGGGCTTTTTTTGTTGCAATCTTGTGATTGCAGTTCATTTTGATAAATTTCAATTGTACTTTCGGCTATAAAATGCAGGAATTCCTAAGAGAGGAAACATCGACATGAGTGAGAAATGGACGTTGATTGCGACGACAGCGATGGGATTAGAAGCAATTGCCGCAAGAGAACTAAGAAATTTAGGCTATGAGGATTTAAAAGTAGAAAACGGCAGAATCTTGTTTTCCGGAGGACCTCTAGACATTTGTCGGTGTAACCTTTGGCTCCGTACCGCAGATCGTATCAGACTTCAAATTGGTGCATTTAAAGCGGATACCTTTGACAGTCTCTTTGAACAAACAAAAGCGCTCCCATGGGCAGATTTTCTTCCGGAAAACGCAATGTTTCCGGTAATCGGGAAATCCCATAAATCAATTCTGCACAGTGTGCCTGACTGCCAAGCAATTGTTAAGAAAGCAATTGTTGAATCAATGAAGCAGCATTATAATCAAGAATGGTTTGATGAAGATGGACCGATGTTTAAAATCCAGGTCGCACTTGAAAAAGATTGGGCGACGCTTGCCATTGATACTTCGGGAGATGGGTTGCATAAGCGAGGCTACAGACAGCTGCACAACTTGGCACCGCTCAAGGAAACCTTGGCTAGTGCACTGATTTTGCTCAGTCGCTGGAAGCCGGATCAGCCGTTTGTCGATCCTTTCTGTGGTTCAGGTACTTTGCCGATCGAAGCGGCTATGATCGGTCAGAATATTGCTCCAGGATTTAATCGGGATTTTGTTTCTGAATCATGGCCGATTATTTCGAAAAACTATTGGGAACAGGCACGAGAGGAAGCAGAAAATAAGGCAAACTATGACCAGCCCTTAATGATTATGGGCAGCGACATTGATCACAAAATGATTGAACTGTCCGAGCATAATGCACTCGAAGCCGGCTTTGGGGGACTCATTACCTTTAAGCAAATGCAGGTCGCTGATTTTACAACGAAGGATGAGAACGGATGCATGATAGGAAATCCGCCATATGGAGAACGAATGGGCGACCAGGAGCAGATTCAAACGATTTGCAGTGACCTTGGAGAACTGTTCAAAACTTATAAATCATGGTCCTTTTACTTCATCTCATCTTTTGAAAAATTCGAAAATTATTTTGGACGTTCGGCAAGCAAAAAAAGAAAACTGTATAATGGACGGATTCGGACCGACTTTTATCAATATTTTGGCAAAAAGTATTCGGATTAACGAAAAAACAGGCAAATCGGACCGCTTCACGAGCTCATCAAGCGAATGATTCTTCTTAGAGAAAGAAGGACATTACATTGAATACAGAGAAAAGAATGAAATAAGAACTTCCTGCATTTACTATCGTAAAAGGGGCGTTATCAATGGCGATTACTGAAATTGTGGATTCTTATAATAAATATGTGAAAAAAATTATGGACTTTAACGAGGCCATTGCACTTGCAGAATGGGATATGCGGACTGGTGCGCCGATAAAAGGAATTAAGCAGCGTTCAGAGGTCGTTGGAACGCTCTCTGATGAAGTTTTTAAACGGTCGACTTCTGACGAAATGAAAGGATACATAGATGCATTAACCGATCCAGCGGTTCATGATCAATTAGACTTGGTTACGAGAAGAATGGTTGAAGAATCGCAAAAAACATATGAACGCTTCATCAATATTCCATCTGAAGAAAATAAAGCCTATGTGATTCTCCAATCCGAAGCACAGAGCGTATGGAAAGAAGCAAAGAAAAACAGTGATTTCGAGATGCTCCAACCTTATTTGGAAAAAATGGTTGCGTTTAAGCGGAAGTTTATTGAGTACTGGGGCGTTAAAACAAATAAATATGATGCATTGCTCGATCTGTATGAACCTGGATTGACTGTTGAAACCATTGATCATGTGTTTGGCAAACTTCGCAAGGGGCTAATTCCATTAGTTGAAGCAGTTACAGCATCCAAAGACCAACCCCAAAACGCTTTTCTAACCGCTTCATTTCCTGTTGAAAAGCAAAAGGCGCTCTGTCTCCATTTACTTAAGGAAATCGGATATGATTTTGACGCCGGACGTCTTGATGAAACAGAACATCCCTTTGAAATCACCCTCAATCCCGGCGATGTGCGTGTGACAACGAATTACCAGGAGAATGATTTTATATCAACGGTTCTAGGAACGATTCACGAAGGCGGTCATGCTTTGTACGAACAGCATATATCTCGTGAATTAGTCGGAACGCCGCTATGTGAAGGGACCTCCATGGGGATTCATGAGTCACAATCGCTTTTCTTTGAAAATTTTATCGGTAGAAGCAAAGCGTTCTGGTCTTGTCATTATGAAGAGTTGAAAAAGTATGCAAACGGCCAGTTTGACGATGTATCTCTCGATGATTTCTATCGAGCCATCAACGTTTCCCGCCCATCCTTTATTCGTACCTTGGCTGATGAATTAACCTATCCGCTTCATATTATGGTACGCTATGATATTGAAAAAGGATTGTTTAATGGTGATTTGAGTGTGAAGGACCTTCCAAGTGTATGGAACGAAAAAATGAACGAATATCTTGGTATCACTCCCACAAATGACCGTGAGGGAGTGCTTCAAGATATTCACTGGCCAGGCGGCGATTTTGGCTACTTTCCATCTTATGCGCTAGGCTATGTTTATGCTGCTCAATTTAAGAACACGATGATTAAAGATGTACCTGATTTCGATGCGCGCGTCAGCTCCGGTAATCTAGAAGTGGTCACAGAGTGGCTCAGCAAACATATTCATCAGTTTGGCCGCTTAAAAAAGCCTCTTGAAATTCTTAATGATACGACTGGAGAAGGACCCAATCCAGATTATTTATTGAATGAACTGTCGAAAAAATACAGTGACATCTATCGTCTTTAATCCATATGATTCAAAGTAACAACCTGAACGTCAGAGATAGATCAGATTGCATCCTGTTCCTTGTTGAATAGGATGATGGAGAAAGGGGTTCTTTATTTGGCAAGACAAGTATCAGCTTATGATGATGACACGATACAAATACTCGAAGGCTTGGAAGCTGTACGAAAACGCCCGGGCATGTATATTGGTTCTACAGATTCAAGAGGGCTGCATCACCTTGTTTATGAAATTGTTGATAATGCAGTAGACGAAGCGCTCGCCGGCTATGGAAATGAAATTCTTGTTCGCATTCATAAAGACGGAAGCGTGAGTGTTCGTGACTTTGGACGCGGGATGCCAACCGGAATGCATCGAACGGGGAAACCGACAGTCGAAGTCATCTTTACCATTTTGCATGCGGGAGGCAAATTCGGACAAAGCGGCGGTTATAAAACGAGCGGTGGATTGCATGGCGTCGGCTCTTCTGTCGTCAATGCGCTCTCAGAATGGCTGGAAGTAACCATTTGGCGTGACGGAAAGATTTTCAAGCAGCGCTTTGAACACGGCGGTCATCCGGCGACAACACTTGAGGAGATCGGCACAACGCGTGAGACCGGATCATTGATCCATTTTAAACCGGATGCGACGATTTTCAGTACAACTGCTTACCAGTTTGACATCTTAAGTGAACGGCTCCGCGAATCAGCATTTCTTCAAAAAGGAATGAAAATTGTACTTACTGATGAACGAAGCGACCGTGAAGACGTTTATCACTATGAAGAGGGAATTAAAGAATTTGTCGCTTATTTGAATGAAGACAAGGACGTCCTTCATCCTGTTGTTGCCTTTGAGGGTACAGCCAATGAGATGGAGGTTGAAGTTGCATTTCAATATAATGACGGCTATTCGGAAAATTTAATCTCTTTCGTAAATCATGTGCGTACCAAGGATGGCGGCACGCATGAATCCGGATTTCGTACTGCGCTGACGCGTGTATTCAACGACTACGCGCGAAAGAGCGGTATTTTGAAGGAAAAAGAGAAAAATTTGGACGGTACGGATATTCGTGAAGGGTTCATGGGAATTGTCTCAATTCGTGTTCCAGAGCATTTGCTGCAATTTGAAGGACAGACCAAGGAAAAGCTGGGAACAAGTGAAGCGCGATCAGCCGTAGATACAGTTGTATCGGAACAGCTTGCTTATTTTCTTGAAGAGAATCCCCAGACGAGTGAAAAATTAATACGAAAAGCGACACGTGCACGGCAAGCACGTATCGCGGCACGAAAAGCCAGAGAAGATGCCAGAAACGGGAAAAAGTCGAAACGTAAGGAAACGATGCTGAGCGGTAAGCTGACTCCGGCATCTTCTAAAAATGCAGAACGCAACGAGCTGTACCTTGTCGAAGGTGATTCGGCAGGTGGTTCAGCAAAGCAAGGGCGTGATCGTAAATTTCAAGCTGTTTTGCCGCTTCGAGGCAAGGTCATTAATACCCAAAAAGCCCGGCTCGAAGAAATTATGAAAAACGAAGAAATCAACACGATTATTTATGCAATTGGCGCAGGGGTAGGTTCGGATTTTTCTATTAAAGACAGTAATTACGATAAAATTATTATCATGACAGATGCCGATAACGATGGTGCACACATTCAAGTGCTTCTGCTTACCTTCTTTTATCGATACATGCGGCCACTAATTGAGGCGGGTAAAGTGTATATAGCGCTGCCCCCTCTTTATAAAGTCAGCAAAGGGATCGGGAAAAAAGAAACACTTGAGTATGCCTGGGATGATAATGGACTTAAAGAAGCGATTAAAACAATTGGTAAAGGCTATACCATTCAACGTTACAAAGGCTTGGGTGAAATGAATGCCGATCAGCTTTGGGAAACAACGATGAATCCTGAATCGAGAACCTTAATTAAGGTTCATATCGAAGATAAAGCCTATGCCGAGCGTAGAGTGAGTACACTTATGGGTGATAAAGTGGAACCGCGGCGCAAATGGATTGAATCTCATGTGGCATTTGGTCTAGAAGAAGAAGCAAGTGAAGGATTGACCGCTGTGAAAGGTGCTGACTAAGTGTGGTAAATAGAGAAAAATTAGTGAATCGGACGCTCGAAGAAGTGATGGGCGACCGATTTGGCATTTATAGCAAATATATTATTCAGGAGCGTGCACTCCCCGATGTTCGGGATGGATTGAAGCCGGTGCAGCGCCGAATCCTCTATGCGATGCTTCGTGACGGGAATACGAACGACAAACCGTTCCGCAAGTCGGCAAAAACGGTCGGCAACGTAATCGGCAACTACCATCCGCATGGTGATTCCTCGGTCTATGAAGCAATGGTACGAATGAGTCAGGATTGGAAAGTGCGGATGCCGCTTATTGAAATGCACGGGAACAACGGTAGTCTTGACGGTGATCCGCCGGCAGCGATGCGTTACACTGAAGCTCGATTGTCGAAGATATCTGCTGAACTGCTTCGTGATATTGACGCGAAGACTGTCGACTACGTGCTTAATTTTGATGACACAACGGAGGAACCAACTGTTTTTCCATCGAAATTCCCAAATTTGCTGGTTAACGGTTCAACGGGAATTTCAGCGGGCTATGCAACAGAAATTCCACCACATTGCTTGTCTGAAATCATCGACGCAACGATTATGCTGATGGAAAATCCAAAAGCCACAGTCGATGATTTAATGACCTATGTTAAGGGTCCGGATTTTCCATCGGGTGGAATTGTTCAAGGATTGGACGGAATTAAGAAAGCATACAAAACCGGAAAAGGCAGAATTGTGTTGCGCGCCCGTACGGAAATTGACACCTTACGTACAGGAAGAAAGCAGATTATCATTACTGAGCTGCCCTATGAGGTTAATAAGGCGATGCTCGTGAAAAAGATGGACGAACTTCGCCTTGATCACAAGGTTGAAGGCGTTTCAGAAGTACGTGACGAGACAGACCGCAGCGGCATGCGTGTCATTATTGAGTTAAAGAAGGATGCAGATCCAAACGGCATTTTAAATTTCTATTTTAAAAATACCGATCTGCAGATTTCTTATAACTTTAATATGGTAGCGATTGATCATAAAGCTCCAAGACAGCTAGGGATTAAGGAAATCCTCGAAGCCTATATTGAACACCAAAAAGAAGTAGTTACTCGTCGATCACAATATGAACTTCAAAAAAGTATTGACCGCCAACACATCGTTCGTGGATTAATCAAGGCAATCTCAATACTTGACGAAGTTATTCGTGTGATCCGAAGTTCTAAAGATAAAAAGAGCGCAAAGCAGAATCTTTGTGATTCATTTGGTTTTACTGAAATCCAAGCAGAAGCAATTGTGAACTTACAATTGTATCGTTTAACGAATACGGATATTGTTACACTTCAAGAAGAAGAACATCAGCTGGATATAACGATTGCCCGATTACAGGGGATCCTTAATTCGAGTAAAAAACTGATAGGGGTTATTAAAAAGGAATTAATGGACGTTCGAAAAAAATATGCGGACGCAAGAAGAACGACTATTGAAGCGGAAATTGAAGAAATCAAGATTGATCTTGAAGTCATGGTTGCTTCCGAAGAGGTTATGGTCTCCCTTACAAAACATGGCTACGTAAAGCGTTCAAGTCTTCGTTCGTATACTGCAAGCGGCGATGATGCAGTGGCGATGAAGGAAACGGATCATCCACTATTCCAACAACAGATGAACACAACCGATACTTTACTTGTGTTTACGGACAAAGGCCGATATGTTTATTTGCCTGTCCATGAAATCCAGGATCGTCGCTGGAAAGAACTTGGCCAGCATATTGCCAGCATTGTTCCGATTGATCCGGATGAAGTTATTATCTCTGCTGTTCCTGTGAATGATTTTGAACACACAGAATTGTATATGACTTTCTTTACCAAACTTGGCATGGTCAAACGAACAAAATTGCTTGAGTATAAAGCACAGCGACGTTCAAAGCCTTTGACCGCTTTAAAATTGAAAAAGGATGACTCATGTATTGTGGCAATGGCAACCGATGGTTCTTCAGATTTGATCCTTGCGACTTATATGGGCTACGGATTACGTTTCGCTGAACAAGAGGCTGGAGAAGTCGGTCAGCGCGCAGCAGGTGTAAAAGCGGTTCAGTTAAAAAATGGTGATACAGTGGCAGGTGCCGTTGCATTTACAAAACAATCAGATACCCGCTTACTAATTGTTACTGATCGTGGTGCAGTCAAGAAAATGAAAATAGAAGGACAAATCGAACAAACCGGTCGACCGAGACGCGGCGTACAGCTGTTGCGTGAATTAAAGACACGACCGCATCATATTGTCGGATTGACACTTGTCGACAATAATGATCGAATCAATATAAGCTCAGATAAGGGCAAAGTGTTTACGCTGCAATCAGAGGATATTCGAGTATCTGATCGGTACAGCAATGGTTCATTCTTTTTAGATCAGGATGAGGACGGAACGGTCAGCGAAATTTGGTCCGATACCATTCAACTCAAAAAGGACGAAGGCTGAATGGCTATCTTCGGATAAAGAAAAGCTTGGCGAGGCCAAGTCCTTGACGCCGGCGGAGCCTTAGCTTTTCTTATACTAGATACCGCTAATCTTTAATTTTTATACATTCCTTTTGTATAAAATAGTGATAATAAACCATGGTCGCTGTGAGTACAATCAGATAGATCGGTAACGAGAAGAACAATTGATATCCGTTTTTATAATGGTACACGCCGACATGCCATGCCAATGCTTCAGCTATCATCGAAATCAGTGCCCAAATCGTAATATAGAAAAAATAGGTTGTTCGATTTTTTCTAATCACGACATAAAAGTAAATAAAAAAATAGGCGAACGGACCAAACATAACAAACGAGAGCATGTCCCAAAAATCAGTGAAGGGTGTATCATTTACATTATAGTAATTGAACGGGTTGATACACACTGTATTATCAAAAAAGGTGCTGATAAAAGCACCGATTAAAAGCATGGTGATTGTCTGCTGACGGTTGAACCGCTTGGGAAGAAGAAGCATAGCCGTATAAGCAGTTACTCCGGTGATCAAAATGAAAAGTTCATTTGAATTGAAAACTGTACCTTTAGGTATCATGTGAATCTCCTTTTTGATTTATTGGTCGCTTGACTGTTGTTTTTGGCTCAGGAGCTGAAATCCTTTTAGAAGGACCAGCATGAGTGTGTAAAAACAAATAAAGTAGATAAACAGTGTAACCGTGTTGATTGAAGAGACAATAGTATGTTTTTCTTCAAGTTTGCAAAAAAGTATAAATACACAAAAGCTCGCTGAAAACGTGATTAGTTTTTTCCATAAACCTTTGTCTTGTACTAAATTGATGGAGATTAGTGTGAGCACTGGGAAAATAATGTTCCGATTAAAAAGAAATGCCAGCGTACCTTCAATACTGTAGTTAAATCCTGGATCACCAAAATACATGCGCTTCGCAGGCAATAAGAGTGAAAGCATAATGGTGATTGAGCAAGTGAGAAATAGAAATAGATTTTCTTCACGCGAAAGCCGCTTAGGCAAAAGAATGAAGAGATTCACGATGATCCAAATGAGACATAGAGTGACGGCTAGAACCATTTTTTTCCCTCCTTTTTGGCGGTAAGAGATCAAGGTGCTGATTTCAAATTAGGCCGATAGTACCATCCATTATTTTGAGCGTTTATTCGGAAATTCATTCTGATCCTTGCATATCTTTATATTTATCATTCGATTGTTTACACTAAGCGTTCTAATAGCATTGATCAGAAAAATCACTTAGAATAAAATATGATGAAAAACGAATCATTTTTTATGGTATTTGGAGGGATTGTATTGACTGAAGAAGAACAAGAACTTTTTGATATAACGATAATAGGCGGCGGTCCAACGGGACTTTTCACCGCTTTTTATGCCGGCATGCGGCAAATGAAAGTGAAAATTATTGAGAGTCTTCCGCAACTAGGCGGACAGCTCAGCACCCTTTATCCTGAAAAGGAAATCTTCGATGTTGCTGGATTTCCAAAGATCAAAGCAAAGGATTTAGTTAAAAATCTGATTGTACAAGCCGAGCAGTTTCATCCTGAAGTCGTTCTTGATGAAGCGATTAGTTCTTTGGTAAGGCATGATGATGGAGTTATTGAACTGATCGGAGCATCCGGTTGCGTTCATCGCACGAAAACAGTTGTGATTACTGCCGGAGTAGGAGCGTTTGCACCTCGCCCATTAAAGGTCGATCAGAGTGTGGAAAACTTTACGAATATACATTATTATGTTCAGGATATAACGATCTTTAAAGACAAACGAGTCGTCATTTTAGGCGGCGGAGATTCAGCGGTTGATTGGGCAAACACATTGGCTTCAATTGCAAGAAGTGTGACCATTATTCATCGCCGAGACCAATTCAGGGCACATGAAACAAGTGTTGAAGCGATGAAAAAAGCGTCTGTACAAGTTAAAACACCCTTTATTGCGAAATCTGTTTCAGGTACTAAAGATCATATTGAACAATTAACGATACAAATGGTGAAAGGTGAAACAGAGGAAACATTGCCATTGGACGATTTGATTGTGAACTATGGTTTTGTATCCGCATTAGGACCGATTAAGGACTGGGGCATTGAACTGGAAAAGAATTCAATTCTCGTGAACAGCAAAATGGAAACCAATATTCCAGGCGTTTATGCTGCGGGCGATATTGCATCATATCCCGGCAAAATAAAACTAATAGCAACGGGACTGGGAGAAGCACCGACTGCTGTCAATAATGCCAAACATTATATTGATCCGAAATCGCGCACACAACCTGTACACAGTTCAAGCGCGGGGGAACTCTTTGAAAAGTGATACACATAAATTTTCTTGAAGCCTGAGATGTTCAGGCTTCTTTACATAAATTAGAAAAACAAATAGGCTAATGTCCTGTTATTCGAAATAAGATAAAATGATTGGAGCCCTAAAATGATCATTAAATCCATCTGCCGACTCAATGCAGAAATTAAAAAGGAAATTCGCCAATTGGAACAGTTTTGTTCACAGGTTGACGGTGTTCAATATGAGACCAATTTAGACGGTACTCTTAATTTCCATAAAGAAATGAAGTACACATTTCTTTGCTATGAGAATCATAAACTCATCGCTTTTCTGCATGTGTTTGCACCGATGCGTTCAGAAGCAGAAATTTCGGGGCTGACTTCGCCAGACTGCCGAGAAAAGGGTTATTTTACTGCCTTGCTGCTTCGAACAATAGAAGAACTGAACGCATTTCAAATTGCCGATGTGCTTTTTGTGTCCCAGTCGTCCTACCCAAATAATCAAGTGATTGATCATTTCGGTGCTTGTTATGAGTTCTCAGAGCATGTTATGTCGCTTGAGCGAAAAAACCACATGATACAGATTCCAGAACAGCCATTGTCGTTGACTTATCAAAGAATTGAGCATATGGAGCAATTAATCGAAGTCAGCGTAAACAGCTTTCATGATAGCCGTGAGGAGGCACGACGCTTAATTGAAATGGCATTGATGTCTGCAAATCGACAAGGTTATATGGCTGTTTTCGATGATCAAATTATTGGTATCTGTTTTGCACGATTTGAGGGTTCAGAAGCATTTTTATTTGGATTAGGAATACAAACTGAGTACCAGGGCAAGGGATTTGGCGGCTCTTTTCTTAATCGGATTCTAAGCGAATTGTTTTCAGGAACGGTTACGAAAGTGAAATTGGAAGTTGAATCTCGAAACGTTCACGCAATGCATTTATATACAAAAACAGGATTTGTATCTGATAACACGGTTGATTATTATCGTGTGCCAATTAAGAATCTGCTAGGAGCCTAACATGAACACACAACAAAAAAAAGAACAATATTGGCGATCAACGCTTTTAGAAGCCTGGCGTTTAATTGCGGCTGAAGGAATTTCTGCGACTGTAGAGGGAACAGCTGCATTGAAATTACAAGGTTGCACGATACATGATGATTTTTCCATCACCATTTCCATACAATGGGATGCGCTGGAGCAATTTTATCAAACAGTGAAAGACTGTTCAGCGAGCGGACTTAAAAAAGAAAACAATTGCTGTTTCTTTACCTTTCAGTTAAACGGGTATTCTATTCGTATCGATGGACATTTAGGAACGGTAGTTCGTACTGACCCCGATCGAATACTTATTGCTATTGAATCCTATCAAGTAGCAGTTAAATCGTTCGGTTATTTTTTGCGTACATTGCCAAAATCTGATCCGCTACGTGATAGGGTTAAAAAATGTTTAAGGAGTCTCCAAAATTCAGACGCTGATCAAAATGGTCATGCCTGGAATAGTGAGGCCTATCAAGCATGGGTTAATCGTTTCGGAACGCCTGAACAAGCAGCTGAGAAAATTAAAGAAAACCCCATAGCTAAGCTGGGTTCTCTTGCTCCCTACCTAAACGATATTCAGGGTAAAACGGTTATCAATCTACTCGGCTCTCATGGGAGTAAGGCACTCGCACTGGCGTTGATGGGAGCCCAAATAACTGTGGTCGACATTTCCTCTGAAAATGCTGCTTATGCCAAGAATGTAGCAGCAGCTCTCAACGTACCGCTAAATTATATAATTTCTGATGTTCTGCAATTACCTATTGATCAACATAAGGAAAAGTATGATAAGGTACTTATGGAGCTTGGGATCTTGCATTATTTTATTGATCTCGAACCGCTTGCTGAACTTGTATTTTCGATTTTAAAACCGGGCGGTCAATTTCTTATTCAGGAATTTCACCCCGTGTCAACGAAATTGGTTACTACACGAGGAAAAAGACAAATTGTCTTCGGCAACTATTTCGATCAATCATTGCACACACGTCAAGTGGCTTTTTCTAAACACCTTTCTCATCGGGAAAATGAAAATGAAGCACCACGCACTGTATTCTTAAGAGAGTGGACGCTTGGGGAGATCGTGACCGCATTTGCTCAAGCAGGTCTCGTTGTGCAGCGTTTGGATGAAGCACCGAATATGAAAATTAACGACATCGGTTTGCCTAAGTTATTTACTCTTGTTTGTTTAAAACCATAAATGTTTTCTAAAGAAATAAGAGCAGCCGTGGCTGCTCTTATTTTATTTCATATAAGATTGTATATATATCATGTTGGATCAAACTTTTTTCTTTAGTCCTGCCTTGCGAAAAAACAACTCCAGTTCTTCAAGTGATTTCCCCTTAGTCTCAGGTAAGAAGAACTTCACAAATGTGAATGCAGCTATTCCGCAGAAAAAGAAGATGAAGTAGGTCAATCCCAGACCGATCCAGGAAAGTAAGACTGGAAATAGGAAGCTGACGAGAAAGTTCGTCGTCCAAAGACAAAATACAGTGACCCCCATACCTAACCCACGCAATTTCTGGGGAAAGATTTCAGAAAGCATCAGCCAGGTTACCGGCGAAATCGTTGCTTGCTGAAATGCAAGAAACATTACAGTCATGCTGAGAACTAGAAAGGGAAGAAAGGGTGTTCCATGCAGAGTCATTGAAAAAATGCCGGTCAACAATAAGGAAATTGAGGTACCTGTTAATCCAATGAGCAGCATCGGTTTGTGTTTTGCTCTTCCAAGCAGCCACATGCCGAAGAAAGTCGCTGCTACTGATATAATTCCGTTTGCTATATTTGCAACGAGAGCGACATCTGTATTGAATCCGGCATCTTGAAGAATATGTGTTCCATAGTACATGATTGAATTAACACCGGTGATTTGCTGGACAACAGCAATGCCGATTCCCAAAAAGACGATTCTTCTGATCCATGGCGTTTGAAGATCACGAAAAGTCGCTTTTTCGCTCGTCCGTTCCTTTTGGACTGCCTTTTTAATGGATACTAATTCCAGCCTGGCGCGTTTTGGATGGCGAATCAAATGAAGCACGCGCAATGCACTTTTTAATTTTCCTTTAGACGCATACCATCTTGGACTTTCAGGTACGAAGAACATACCGATCCAGAGCAAGATTGCCGGAAGTGTTGCAATAACGAGCATATAACGCCATACATGGGTTGAACCGCCAGAGTAATTCGCAATGACTGCATTAAATACATAAGCGAGCAGTTGGCCACTGACAATCATTAATTCATTTTGCGTTACCACCTGACCTCGAGTCTCAGCCGGTGATATTTCAGCTAGGAATGTTGGCACAGTGACAGAAGCGCCACCTACAGCCAGCCCTAACAGAATACGGAAGAAAATCATAATTGCAGCATTAGGTGCAAATGCACACCCAAGAGTGGTGATCAAGAAGACGATGGAGAGATACATAATGACCGTCTTGCGTCCTTTATGGTCGGCCAATCGTCCGCTGAATACTGCTCCAAATGCTGCGCCTAAAAGCAAAGAACTAGCAACTAAACCTTCGGTAAATGAAGTAAGATTTAACTGGTCCGGTCTTGCCATAAACGGAAGTGCGCCATTTATTACACCTGTGTCGTAACCAAAAAGAAGGCCTCCGAAGGTTGATACGAGTGTAATTAATTTTAAAAACTTTTTGGGGCTTCGTTTATGGGCGCCATCATCAGAAAGTGCTGCATCCTACATCGATTCTAAAGGTTTGTTAATACTGATAGTGAATCTCCTCCTATAAAATGGAAAATACATAAATCTAAGTCTAGAAGATGTGTGCTGATTGAAATGAAAATAGTGTTAAAAATAGTACAAGGAAAATAATCCTATGTAAATCGAGGATAACCTGCTAAAGTTGACAGTATGAAATGAGTCAAATTGTTATCAATTAAATACCCTATTGAGAGCATCTAAAACCAAGATTCAATCAACTTATTATTAGTTTAGCATTAAACTGACAATTAGTCAAAAAAGGTGAAAATAATTGAAAATAAGCACAATAGATAATTTATCAGATATGCCGATTGAAAAAAGCATTCTTTTGTGGTTTTACCTTTCGAGGGCCTATCACATCCAACTTAAGCGCTACAGCCAATTTTTAAAGACATGGACGTTGACTATCTCACAATATGAAGTACTTGAGAAAATTGGGGAAAGCGGAAGAATGTCTCAAAAAGAATTGGCTGAGAAGATGTTTCTTACTAAAGGGAACATCACACAATTAATTATTAAAATGGAAAAGGAGGGCTTCATTTCTCGGGAGCAAGAGTGGAAAACGAAATACATTTTATTGACTGAAAAAGGAAATGAACTACTTAATCAAGTTCTTCCGGAACGAAAGAAGTATTTCGCTCAGCAAGTTCAGGGGCTAACATCAAAAGAACAAAAACAATTCATTAAGCTAATCAAAAAATTAAATGAAGCACAGATTGAGGCGGATAATAAATAACATTACATGCAAAGATGAGAGAACAGAGATATTAAACATACGTTTAATTAATTATTATGTTTGTACCTGTGATTAATAATTCGTACTTCCTTTGCTAAATGACCACCGGCTAATGCAGCAGGGTTCAGATATAAATGACTACGAATTCATTTCGTCACCTAAGATGAAATCTACTAAAAGTCCTTTTCTTAGCTCTTTGCAGAATCGTGATTCCTCTGGTGTCACAACCCTGCGAATCAGTTTCTGCAACCGGAAAACAACCTAACCCCTCATCACTCTATAGTAATATTTTGTCACCCATTCCACATGGTACTTTATATCATAGACCACGTGACCACTTTTATGATAACCATCCATACTTTTCACATCTGTAAAAAATAGGGCTGAAAGCGGTCCACACCTTTTACGGAATTTTTATCGTTACTACAAACTATATCGTCGATAATGGTACTCGAACTCTTGAAAAGGAGAGTTGAATATGACTACCAAAAAGATCACTCAATCCCCATATAGAGTGACTCCCTGATAGCTAATAATCTTCCCAAATTATATCCAATATTTGCAAAACAAAGATCTTATAAAGAGTGCCTAGCATCTGCATGAATCGTAATCAACAAGAGATTAATGTGATTCAACTTGAGATGAAGGAATCTAAAGTTCGTATGTTTTGCATTACTAAATGAGAAGGGGACGTTTGAAGACATAGGCATGACTCTTAAAAGATCGTGCCATTTCATTTTGTAAAAAGCACAGAGTTGTTAAGTAAATAGCAATAAACTCTTTCGTTTCATAAGATACGGATTTTTAATTCTAAAAGCTATCTAACCTGATGGCATCCATTCGTTATCATTTTATTTAGTTTAGAAATTGAAGCACATAAAGGTGTTGTTTAATAAAAATTTATTACAAATAGCATTTGATATAAATATATTATGCGTATGTATCAAACAATTTATATGTAGAAAATATGTAGAATATGCTTTATTATCTACGTATAAACGTGTATATTTATATGTATAAAGTAAATAGATTAATTATCGAAGGAGATCATTATGCCGAATAAAACCATTTATGTTCCAGATGCTGATTTAGAAGTGTTTGATCAAGCTCAAGAAGTCTCCGGTAAAAACTTATCTGCTACGATTGTGCAAGCACTCAGATTTTACACAAAAATTGGTGAAGGAAAAGGATTCGAGCATATTGAAATTTCTGAAGGTGAAAATGGATTTTATAAGAGAAAACGATTTATTGGCAGAGAGTTGGCTTCCGCAAGCGTTCATGACGAGGATCACTCGTTGCTGACGACCTATGTTGTCTACGAAACAACACATGGCCGCTATGCAGTGTTTATTCGTGAACAGAAGAGAATACCTCTGGAGCAGTCGATTGAGAATGAGTTAAAGAAACGAATCATGGAAAAATTTGCAGGGGAAAACATGAACAAAGTTCCTTTTCAAAAGGAATCGGAGGATGAGGCTCCGGATTTACGAAAACTGGAAGTTTTCAATTCCATTGACGACTTGGTCGGTCATGTACCTTCGGATTTATATCGATCCTTGCACGAAATTAAGGACGGCGAATTTCTCGATATATAACTCGACATCACAACCATGAAAAAGGAGCTTCTTGATTAATGATACGTATTCTCGCTCAAGACAAAAATGATCAAATCACATCACAGTTAGATTTTACCCAATTAGACGCTCAAGCACTTAATCATTATTGGTTAGATTTGAGTGCACCTGACGATGACGAACGAAAACAGTTAAAAGATTTTCTTCCTTCTTTTCATCGTCTCGCAAAAGAAAACGAACACCATTCAAGCAGACCGCAGTTAAAGCTGTTTAAGAATTATTATTTTGTTTCCCTTCAAGTGATTAGTCCGAACACTTTGAAAACACATGAACTCTATCTATATGTTGGGAAAAATTCACTCGTCACCTTTCACACGAGCAACTTAAAGGCAGTGAATGATGTGTGGCATGGCTGCAGATCAGATGAGCATTTTTTCAAAGAGGATATTCCGGATGAAATTCTGCGACGACTGATGAGCCGATTGATTGAACAATATATTATGGCTGCAAATGATCTCGAAGATAAAATTGATGATTTGGATTTGAATGCAAAGCGCGAATCAATCAATAAGATGAATCGCCGTGTCTTTCAGTTACGCAGTGAATTGCTTAGTTTTCGCCGTGTCATCGCACCACTCATGGATATTACGAATCGGATGATCGGCTCATCGTCTATTGAGAAAAGCGAAGAGCATGAATTTTTTCTGCGTAATTTAAATGATAATTTAAGCAGAATCACACACATGATTGAATCGAATTTGGAAATAACGTCTGACATCCGCGACAGTTACCTGTCGCTGACTACATATCGCATGAATCGAGTCATGCAAACATTGACCGTCATTACTACTATTTTTATGCCATTGACTTTTATCGTCGGTATTTACGGAATGAATTTCGCATATATGCCTGAGCTTAACTGGAAATACGGTTATTTCTTCGTTCTCGGACTCATGGGGCTGATCGCGATCATTATGTATTATTGGTTCCGAAAGAAAGGCTGGTTTGACAAGTAAACAAGGGGTCACTCTATGTGATTATTCACCATGCGTGTATTTAAATAAACAAGCAGAAAATCATTCAATATTCTCTACAGGAATAGATATCACAGAACAAAGTGAAAGAATTGCTTCGGGCTAGTGCAGGCGGCGAATCCAGTGTATACTTTGTAAAAAGATGCTCTGCATTGATTTAATGATAGAGGAAAGGAAGATCCCATTCACAATGGAAGAATTAAAACAACGCATTCGTGAGGAAGGAATTGTGATCGATTCCAACATTTTAAAGGTTGACCGATTCTTGAATCATCAGATCGATCCAGGGTTGATGAAAAAGATCGGTGAGCGATTTGCCCATACTTTTGCGGATACGGGTGTTTCAAAAGTTTTGACGATTGAGTCTTCAGGAATAGCGCCGGCATTAATGACTGGACTGGCATTGAATGTCCCGGTTCTTTTTGCACGCAAAAAAAAGCCGTCAACGCTTAACGAAGATTCGTTAGTTACGAACATTCAATCTTATACGAAAAGCACAAATAATTTGGTTTATCTTGAGAAAATAATGCTTTCGGCAGATGATCGAATTCTAATTGTTGATGATTTTCTCGCTAATGGTGAAGCTTCGCTCGGATTGACGCGTTTAGTCGAAATGGCTGGAGCAACTGTTGCAGGAGTATGTATTGTCATTGAAAAATCATTCCAATTAGGCAGATCTCGGCTTGATCATGCCGGTTATCCGGTTTATTCACTTGCTCGAATTTCATCGCTTGCCAACAATAAAATTACTTTTCTTGATGACTAATTAAGAATGAGAGGATACTAATGTCACACTATACATCTCTATTTTTTGATGTCGATGATACGCTGCTTGATTTCGGTGCTGCAGAAGAGTCGGCACTTCACAAGCTATTCGATGACCAACAAATTATCTTGACACCTGAAATAAAAAACTACTATAAAGTGATGAATAAGGGATTATGGAGGGATTTCGAAAACGGAAAAATTAAGCGTGATGAATTAGTAAACACGCGATTTTCCAAATTGTTTAAAGCCTTCGGTAAGGATGTCGATGGTGTTGCAATGGAGCAAAACTATCGTCGCTTTCTGCGCGAAGGTCACCAGCTTGTCAATGGTGCGAGTCAATTATTGCTACGTTTAAAAGAGCGTTTTGATTTATATATTGTAACAAATGGTGTCGCTGAAACGCAGTGCAAAAGGCTAAGAGATTCCGGGTTGACTCCTTTTTTTAAGCAGATTTTTGTTTCGGAGGATACAGGATACCATAAGCCTGACAAACGATTTTTTGATTATGCGTTTGAACACATTCCTTATTTTAAAGCAGATCAAGGCCTAATCATTGGCGACTCTTTAATTTCTGATATCCAGGGCGGCAGTCGAGCGGGGCTTGAAACATGCTGGTTCAATGCCAAACATTTAAACATTGATCTTAATGTGAAACCGAATTACGAGATACATAAGCTTGACGAGCTTTGCACTATTTTACTTTGAATAGACAATTAAGAGCCTCATTGACCGCAGCACGATTCAGGACATGAGGCTCTATAAATGACTGAATAATATTTATGTAAACTAATTGGCTGACGAGTCATTCGTGATCCTGTGATTCATCAAAGTGATCGTCCATATGATCCACCGCACGCTTCAATTCGTCGTTTGACAGATGAGTATAAATCATTGTTGTTTGGATCGCCGAATGACCAAGTTGACGACGCAGTTTTGGAATATCGTTATTTTCTGCTTGATAACGCGTTGCAAACGAATGGCGCAGTTTATGAACAGACAGTGATGGTTTTCCGAATGCGATGGCATATTTTTTTACAAGATTTTCAATGGATCGGGCACTAAGCCTGCGCGTTGTACCTTTCGGCCCCATAGTTGCAGAGACGAAAAGCGCTTGATTCGTACGCGGCAGATTGTACCTTTTTGTACGTACGGTAATATAATCTTCAAGATCGAGTCCTGCTTGTTCACTAAAGAAGACATATTGTTCTTTATTTCCTTTTCGAATGACGCGCACCATTCGTTTTTGAAAATCAACATCGTGCAGATCCAATCCGACTACTTCTGATAAACGAAGTCCGGAGCCGAGAATCAATGAGATAATGGCAGTATCACGTTCTGCATTTAGTGAATGGAAATTGAGCAGCTTCTTATTATCCTTCACCATTTCACGGTAATCTTGAGCAACAAATTGGCGAAAGGCCTCATATTCATCATTCCAAAGGATTTTCCCCGCCATTTTCTGTGCAACGGTCTCTTGATCTTCTTTTATTTTATTGAATGCGATTTTCGCCATTACATTGCGTACGAGATAAGGCTTGAGATCATCAGTCTCAGCAACATTTTGTAAATAATTGAAGAGGGACTTCAATGAAGAAAGCTTGCGATTAATGGTGAACTTGTCATTACGTAGGCGAAATTGGAGATAGGAAAGAAAATTTTCAATCGACTGAGGCGTTAACTTTTCAAGACAATCTAGTGAAATATCACTACGATTTCCTTGATAAAAGCCTTCGGAAATCAGCCAGTCGAAAAAAATCAAATAATCGTGACAATAATTTAGTAATGAACGAGGGGACATCACTCGCATTTTCTTATCTACATATTCACGAACGTACCATGGGAGCTGTGCTGTTTTCTCATCAATGCGGTCATAAAGATGTGTTGTTCGTTCATCAGCCATAAAGAAAACTCCAATCAAATGGTATTATTTTACAATTTAAGTGTAACACAGAGCGAGACAAATAACAATATTTTACGAAGTAAACAAGACGAAAGAGATGAAAGACACATTGACTTGAAGAAAGTATCCCACCATGTCTATGACATATATCATTTATCTATGAAATATATTTTATTTTTATATCATTCATGGTATATTGTTAAAGATGAGATGTCCGTTATTAAATTGAATAAATCGTGTGTAACTGGCGTAGCATGGGAAAACCATGAGGGAGCACATGAGGATCTGAACAAGCCGTACGCCTGGGCAAAGTATTTGGAAACCATTTTCGGTCGATATCCAGATGCTTTTTTTATTTGCTTACGGAGGTATAACCAATGGGAAAACTACTGCAAACAAAAGGCATGGCAAAACAGATCTCTGAACACTTAGTCTTAGAAGTTAAACGTATGAAAGAAAAGGGAATTGATCCTACAATCGCTGTGCTCATCGTTCAAGGAGACCCCGCATCTGAATGTTACGCCAAAGCAAAACAAAGAATCGCTCGAAAACTCGGCATTCGTTATTTGCTTACATCTGTACACCCTCAAATTACTGAAACTGAACTGCTGGCCAAAATTAAATGGTTGAATCGCTGTCCATCGATTCACGGCATTATTCTTGAATTGCCGCTACCAAAACATCTTGACGCCAAAAAAATGGTTTCTGCCATTGCTCCTGAAAAAGACGTTGATGGTCTATCTCCGGCAAATAAATTAGCATGTTTTACTGGCGATGACGGATTGTATCCAGCCACACCGCAATCGTGTATCCGAATTCTTGATTATTTCGGTTATCCCTTAAAAGGAAAAAACGTTGTATTGATCGGCTGTGGTGAAACGGTTGGTAAACCGCTTGTTCATCTCTTGTTACGCGCGAACGCAACACTGACAATCTGTCATGAATATACCAATAATCTGCAAAAGCAAATTGAGAAAGCAGATATTTTAATCTCTGCGGTGGGGAAAGCTAATTTAGTGACAACAGACATGGTTCACCGTGATCTGGTGATCGTTGATGCAGGCATTAATGAATTAAAAGGCGGTATTGTTGGTGATGTTCAGCCCGAAGTTTTAGAAATCGTCCAGGCGGCAACCCCGGTACCAGGCGGAGTAGGTAAGGTAACAACAATGATTTTATTTGAAAATCTCTTAAAAGCGGTTCGTCTTCAAATAACCAAAAGCCAAGAGGAGGTACGACAACGTGAAAGTCTTTGATCAGAAGATCAGCCAGTTTATTGAATCAGCCAGTTCTTCTGCACCAACACCCGGGGGAGGCAGTATTGCTGCACTATGTGCTGCATTAGGCGCATCCATGGGCTCTATGGTTGCAAATTTGTCAACGGGACCAAAATTTGCCCATGTACAAACAAGAATGCATGAAATGGCTGCAGATCTTCAAAAAGTAATAGACGGCTTTGAATACTTTGCCCAGCAAGATATGGATTCGTTTAACCGATTTATGATTGCACTGAGATTGCCCAAAGAAACTGCTGATGAACGTCGTGAACGTACGACTCAGCTGCAAAACGCTGCAGTTCAGGCAGCGGATGTTCCGCTTCAATTAATGAAAAGCTGTCGTGATGTAATGAGTATTTTAGAGAATGCTTCGGATCAATTCAATAAAAACGTGATCTCGGATCTCGGTGTTGCAGTCATTTCATTGGATGCAGCCATTCAATCCGCATGGCTGACAGTAAAAATTAATTTGGCCACCATTAAAAATGAAGCGGTTAAACAGGACTATCAGGAACAAGGGAAAAAACTGTTGAGTGATTCGCAAAAACTCAAACAGAAAGTCATGGATACGGTGCTGGCAAAAATCAGCCAATAAAGGTAATTTCATAAATGTATTTTTACATTACTTCGTCAAAATTATATTTTACGTAGTAATGTAAAAGTAATAAATTCTACTCTACTCTTAAGATTTATTTGCTCACTGGTAATAAAATCATCGCTCCTTCCTTTCAATTTTTGGAAACATTTCTCCTATATACTTGGCAAACAACTTATGCACTCCATCAATATTCTTTATTCTTTCTTATGCAAACTACAAAAATTTATTGTTAATTAATTTTGTACTGTTTGATTAGCGTGTGCTCAATAAAAACATCATGCTTTTTTTCACTTCACGAAAGCTAAATGATTGATCATGTTTTACTGTTCGTTTTATAAGTTGGCGACACAACAAGTTATGCCCTTTCAAATCCATTTGATCAACCTCTGCCTCGTTGTTCTGACAAAACAACGAGAGTTTCAATCTAACCCTTACCGCAATTTTCAAAAATAGTGCAGCCTACCAATATTTTTTCATCATTTTAATGCTTCCCTCATTTGTTTTTATAAGTGACCAATTGTTTAGCGCTCTTATGAGTTAAAAATAAATTTGGGATGAAGATTATAGCAAGAACAATTACAGAAACGAAGAACCCTGCATGGTAACCCTTTAAGCCATTGGCGATCGTAGGCTGTAATCCTTGTACAACAGTCGCAACAACAGTTGCAATAACAGCCGAACCGAAGCTGGAACCAAGATTTTCAATGATATTAATACCGACACCTGCTTCCGGAAGTTGTTTACTGTCAAGTCCGGTATAAGCATCACTCGTCAATGGGAGCATAATTCCTCCAAAACTCGTACCTCGGATGAATAATGCAAAGGAGATCCAAATCATACTTGTTCTGTCAGTAATAAAGATCAGCGGAATGGATCCGATCAGTGAAAGAACAAGACTGACCATCACCACATATTTTGCCCCGATTTTATCAATCATTTTACCAATTATAGGTCGAGTAATGAGCATCCCAATACCTTGAGGGATTAACGCTAGTGCTGCTTCAATTGCCGTGAACTGACGAAAGTTTTGGAAAAATAGAGGAAGAATCAACATTGGACCCATGATAGAAACGTTTGCTAAGAACAAACCAATGCTTGATGCCAAGAAGCTCTTGTGTGCAAACAAATTCATCGGAAGCACGGTTTGATTCTTTCTAATTCGATTATAAACGAGATATATTATGCCTAAGGTGAGGCCAATGCCCCCCCAGAGGATTGTTTCACTATTGTTAAATGCTGCATGATCCGCCGCCTTTGTAATACCATAAATCATTGCAGCACTCATTAAGGATAAATCTATTATTCCAAAAGCATCGAGCTTACTCTTTTTGTTGAATGGTTCAAAATCTGGAATAGTTTTCATCATAAGCGGTGCGGCAATTAAAACGATGAACACGTTGATGAAGAAAATCCAGTGCCAGGATGCGCCTTGAACGATTAAGCCTCCAATGACGGGACCTAAAATTGGACCAAAGATCATAGGTGTGCTGACGATTGCCATAACTTTACCTATATTTTCTGGACCAGCTGTTTTAACTAAGAGTGTTGACATAAGCGGAGTAATAATCCCCGCGCTGAATCCTTGAAGCAAACGGAAAAAGATGAAACTGGAAATGTTCCAACTCATTCCAGCAAAAACAGAAATGACGCCAAAGGCGATAACTGCACCGATAAAAATTTTCTTTCCATTAAATTTGTTCATAAACCATCCGGATACCGGATACCGGAACTGCAATCGCAAGGGCTAAAACGTAACCTGTAATGGCCCATTGAATGGTGTCCAATGTTGTGTTGAAATCCTTAGTAAGTTCATTGATCGCAATATTTACCATGGTTGAATCAAGCATTGGAGCAATTGCTCCAAGTGCTATAGCCCAGGAAGCAGTAAGAGTTTCTTTTGGGAACCCTGATTTTTTTGTTTTATCTCTAGTCATATGATTCTCTCCCTTAAATAGCAGCCATATTGTTGACAAGGAAACAATATCACCGTTTTGTTTCCTTGTCAACAATTATAAATGAATAAAAAACAGCCCGTTCACAATAGAATCGGGCCTCCCCATAGTTTTTATCCAACTTAATGAATCTCAATCCCCTGTTTCTTTATTTCTGCATCCAAATGCTTACTGTACTTTTCCATGAAGCTAATCATACTGTCAAATTGTTCTTCAGTTACCTGTTCAAATACAACTTTATCCCGCTCTTGGAATTCCTTATGCAGTTCCTCATGGATTTTATAAACAACTTTCCCTTGATTAGTAAGCCTAAAATATATTTCTTTCTTATTATCCCGTTTCTGATAGCTTTCAATAAGATCTTTCTTTATAAGTTTTTTCGTTAATTTACTTATGGCACCTCTAGTCATATATAAGGACTCCGCAAGTTTTGTCACGTTAGGATCAACATTTTTTCCAATGCATTCAATACAATGAACTTCAGCAGACTTAAATCCCTTTAGATTTTCTTCCATCTTATTTTTATTTAGCCAAGCCATTTTATTAAATAATTTTCTAAAATTTATTACAACTAGTTCTTCCTTATTCATCGTCGGTCCTCCTTCCTTTGGTGCACTAACAAGAGTATATTCATTTTTTGTTTCCATTGCAACAATATAGATCAACTACCACGAACACTAAAACAACGATATATTTAGGATAAACAGCTGTTTCAAGAAGATTAAAAATTCAAGTACACAAGACATCTTATGATTAATAAATGGTAAACTAAATAATAGTAAATTTTAAGGAGGGATTCCATTAAATGTGGATATCCAGAATTAAAGAAGACGCGCGGACAGCGTTGCAAGGTCATTCCGTTTCAAGTGGACTGTTTATCCTGCTCTATTTCTTAATCGCTGAGCTCCCGCCGACAATCATCGATATCATACTGTCCGGTGGTTTTGATAACTGGACAAATCAATTGCACTCTCCACCACTGTCCTATCTAATTCAACTGCTCTATTACATTTTAAGTATTCCGATGCAAGTTGCTGTTTACTGGTACTTCATGAATCTGATTCGAGAACAGGATCTGAATTTCTCATTCTTATTTAAGGTTTATGAACATGGAAAGCTAGTATTTAAGCTCATTTGGACTAATATTTTTATGGGTATTTTCCTTGTTCTATGGTCCATCTTGTTCGTTATCCCCGGGATCATAAAGGCATTATCCTACTCTCAGGTCTACTTTGTCCTAAAAGATCACCCTGACTATTCAGCCAGTAAAGCGGTTAAAGAAAGCAAGCATTTAATGATCGGCTTTAAATGGAAATTCTTTCTGCTCAATCTAAGCTTTATCGGTTGGTGGATTTTATCAATCATACCATTAATTGTCGGAATAATAGCAGCAGGAGCCATTAGCTTGTTGATCAATGACGTTGTTTCTTACTTGCTGATTGCTATCGGAATACTCGGCAGCGCCTGGATGTATCTTTGGCTGCTTCCCTACTTTTATACTTCTCTGGCCATGTTTTACGAGCGTCTGCTTATTCATCAACCTTCTGAGATAAAGGAATAAACAAAGAATCGCCTATAAATAGGCGATTCTTTGTTTTAGTTACACCGCGAGCTCAAACTTGATTCCTGATGGATCTTTAGTGAATAGTCGATCACCCACCTTATCAATTGAAGCACCTAGTTTCGTAATCCGTTCGATGACTTCTGCACGTACCTGGTCTCCGGGAAAGACAAGCCGATAATAATTCAAACCAACATGTGTGCCCTCTTGAACAGGTACACCTCTGCTGTTCCATACATTCAGTCCAATATGATGATGGTAGCCGCCGGTTGATATGAAGTCTGCATAAGGTCCATATGCAGCAACAAGGTTAAAACCGAGCCCATCGAGATAAAATTGCTCTGTTTCTTTAAGATTAGCAACCTGCAAATGAAGATGCCCCATAATCGTTTCTTTTGAAAGTCCGCTCCAAGGCTCACCTTCTAATTCATCAAGTAAATGTTCATCCATGGCTTCGGTTGGCATGAATACTCGACCATTTTCCCACTCCCACTCTTCAGATGGACGGTCACGGTAAATTTCAATCCCGTTGCCATCCGGGTCCTCCAGATAAAGAGCTTCACTAACCGCATGATCTGCGCCTCCGACGAGCGGATATTCTTCCTTCATTAGATGAGCGGTTACAGCTGCTAAATCCTTTCGAGTCGGTACAAGCAACGCAAAATGATAAAGTCCTGCACTTCTTCTGATCTGAGGAAGCACATCGACTGGCTGTTCCACGGTTATAAGTGGATCAGATCCATTCGCTGAAAATGTGACCATGTTTTTTGCCTCTCTTAACACACTTAACCCAAGTACGCCGGAATAAAAGTCTTTTGAGCGTTCTGTATTCTTTACATACAAATTAACTTGATCTACATACGTATTCGGTGCTCTGTGAAAATTCATGTAAACCCCTCCGATTGTTATCTATGTTTCTATATCAAGAATAAATTAATTACTTTATGTAAGTTAGTATAAAATAATTAGTTTTAGATGTCCATTGATCTTTCTCTATTCTCAGATGATCGAATAGCTCTGCAGGCTGGGTTTGTGTTTCGTGAACATACTTTATCAGTTTGCGTTGGCCGCCTATGGTAAAATAAGAAACATTAAAGTGAATTGGGGGATGAATATGGATCAGCGTTTATTAAGAAATCAGGTACCGATCGAAGAAACATGGAATTTGGCCGATCTCTTTCCCACACATCAAGCTTTTCAATATGAACGAGATACACTGCTTAAGGAGTCAGATGAATTAGCAAAGTTGAAGGGCAACCTCGCAACAAATGGCCCTTCCCTCCTGCACGCTCTCGATCAATACTTTGACTTCTCCGCACGATTATGGCGGCTATCGGCTTATGTAAGTCTGAAGCAATCCGCAGACAGTACCGATCCTGAAAATCAAGCAGACGCGTCGCGCGTCGATGCACTAAATGCGCAAATCGAGACGACCTTATCTTTCTTTGAAGATGAATTAATGGATTTAGATGACAAGCAATGGAACCTTTTGGTAAATGAAGAATCCGCTCTTCAAGAATACCAGCCATATTTTCAAAAACTGTTCGCTCGAAAATCATACCGTCTTCATCCTGAAGCGGAAAGAACGATTAAATCATTATCTGAGATTTTGGAAGCCCCTTATACCATCTACACACGCAGCAAGCTCGCAGATATGCAGTTCAGATCTGTTACGGATGGCAATGGAACAACAGTGCCTATGTCCTTCACTTTATATGAAAACAGATATGCATCGACAAGAGATACTGAGCTGAGAAGAAATGCGTATGAATCATTCACGCAATCATTGGACGCATATAAGAATACATTCGCCTCTGTCTACGCTGCTGAAGTAGCGAAGACCGTTGCTATTGCGAAACTGCGCGGATATGACTCAGCTACTGACTATTTGCTCCAGCGTCAATTGGTCAGCGAAACGATGTACAACAATCAATTGGACATTATTTTTAAAGAGCTTGCACCGCATATGCAGCGCTATGCAGAATTGAAAAAGCAATCCCTTGGATTAAAGCAAATGAAGTATGCCGACCTTCTTGCGCCAATTGATCAATCGAGCCCGCAGACAACTTTTGAAGAAAGCAAACAATCAATTCTTGAAGCATTGAAAATCATGGGCCCGGAATATCATAA
Organism: Sporolactobacillus sp. STSJ-5; assembly: GCF_024385605.1. GTDB lineage: Bacteria > Bacillota > Bacilli > Bacillales > Sporolactobacillaceae > Sporolactobacillus. The sequence goes on from NZ_JANFOJ010000002.1 coordinate 378,872, forward strand.
CATCATAAAAGAAGGGTTTAACAATCGATGGGTCGACTATGGTGATAATATCGGTAAATCAACAGGAGGGTTCTGTGCGTCGCCATATGGCGTCCATTCTTATATTTTAATGACTTGGACCGGAGATATACGCAACATTTTGACACTTGCGCATGAATTTGGTCATGCAGGTCATTTTATGCTGGCACAAAAATATCAAAAATTGGCCAATTACCGTCCATCACTCTTTTTTATTGAAGCACCGTCTACAATGAACGAGTTGATTCTTGCACAATATCTGAAGAAGAATGCAGAATCAAAACAAATGAAACGCTCGGTGACCGAACGCCTGTTGAGTACTTACTACCACAACTTTGTAACACACTTACTGGAAGGTGTATATCAACGCAAAGTATTCCGTCTTGCCGAAACCGGTGAAGCGCTCACTGCTTCAAAATTAACTGAATTGTTCTATGAAACACTGCAAGGGTTTTGGGGGAATTCTGTTGAACTTGATGAACGGGACGGATTAACTTGGATGCGCCAGCCTCACTACTATTCAGGTTTATACTCGTATACGTATTCTGCGGGACTGACTGTCGCCACTGCGGTCGCCGGGCAAATCGAAAATGAAGGCAAGCCGGTGGTCGATCGCTGGCTGTCGGTGCTCAAGGAAGGTGGACGTCTCACAGCGCAGCAACTAATTGAGAAAGCGCATGTGGATATTCTAAATCCTGATACAATCCGCCAAGCCGTTGCCTATGTCGGATCATTAATCGACGATCTTCAAACAGCACCTGTTAAATAAAATTCTTATAGTCAAAAAGAGCGAATCCATTCGGTTCCGCTCTTTTTGACTATTTTTTTTAGTTGAGGACATTAACCTTGCCTCAAATTTTAAAGCGTTTCATCAATTGATCAAAATGGTCCGCTGTTTCTGCTAACTTATTGGACTCGCTTGCTACAGCACGCATTGTTTTCTCAATCCGGTTCATTGATTGATTAACATTGGCAACTCGTGCGGATGATTCTTGTGAAACAGCGGCAACCGCATCAATTGATTGTTTCATTTGATAGCCAATTTGATTTACTTCATTGAGTCTAATTGTTAACTTATCCATACTATCCCCTATATTCTGTGCCTCCGAATTAATAGACATCAGAGCTTTTCCGGTACTTGTGATCTGTTCTACTCCTGATCGTGCCTGTTCCCCACTGATGACCAGTGACTGTTCAACGGCCTCTGAACCATTATGAATACCTTGCAACATATTGCCCATACCTTTTGCAGACTCCGTCGTCTGGATCGAGAGTTTCCGGATTGAATCGGCGATGACTGTAAATCCCTTTCCGTATTCACCTGCCCGTGCTGATTCAATCGTTGCATTCAGGGCCAGCAGATTGGTTTGACCAGCAATCTGTTCAATCATTTCAACTAAGTGATTTAAGTCTTTAAGCTGAATTTTAAAATGAACCATTTCATCCCTTGCCTTAAGGACACTTGACTCAATTTGTTTCATTTGTTCTTGAGATCGATTAATAAGCTTTGTTCCTTCTTCAGTCAACTTAGAGGCATTAAGTGCTTTATTCAAAACCATTGACAGCGTGCCGACTTCTTGATCGAGTTTATTTATGAATTCTTCGGTGAATTGAGCAATATTACTCGTATTCGTTGCTTGACTTTCCAATCCTGCCGAAATTTCATTCGTTGCGTCTGCCATCTCTCTGCTTTCCTCAGACACCGATTTCGTCGAAATAATCAATGTCTTGCCGCTGTTTTTTGTATTGAGCGCTGCTTCACTAATTGTTTGAATCATATCAAGTAAGTTGTGTTTCATCTTTTCAATAGAGTCTGCGATTAGACCAAGTTCATCTTTATGGTTATGTATGTTTGCTTCCTGATTCTCTCGTAAATCGCCTGAGGCTATTTTATTCGTTGATGCAATGACGCGTGTAAATGATGCTTTTGTTTGTCTGCTGATCCACCAAGTAACTGCTAAACTAAGAATTATAGTAAAAAGTACACTAATTACAAGAAAAATCATTGATCCGATCACTTGTTTTCGGATATTTTCCATTGCGACTTCTTCTTCTGTCAGCACAGATTCACGCAATTTATTGACATTACTGATAATCTGACTCTGAATCTTGGTTTGTTCTTTGTGAACCTGTGCCGTTTTTTGCTGATCGTTCATTAGGACTGCCGGAACAAATTCACTTTGAAATAAATTAAAGGTACGCGCATCCGCACTCATAATTTGTGAGAACCAGTGCTTCTGTTCATCAGTGTTCATGTACGGCTCAAGCTTTTTTTCCGCCTTTGTAAGTTTCATCTGATCCTGAGAATAGAGTTTTACCGCTGCATCACCCGGGTTCAGTACATAATCAACAACTCTGGCATCTTTCGCGCGAAACAGTGAACCAATTTCCGTAATTTGTGCTGCTCGCTCACTTGCTCTTTGGGCATCCTCTGCCTTTTGCATGGTTTGATAAAGCTGAAACCCAGACACTACCGCTGAACTAAGCATGAGTATCAATACAATCCATAAACCGATTGAAAATTTCATGCCGATGGTCAGTTGAAACCGAAACCATGTCAGTTTATTTATTTTAAAGAAGTTCTTCAAATCAATCCCTCCACCTTCGCATCTTTCTCTCTACTATATTAGTATTTATGGAATTGCCCTTTGGAAAAAGCCTTTTATTGTAAATTTAATGTAAAAATCAATTTACAAACACTCTATAAAGCACTATTTACATAAAAAAAGAAAAAATACGTCTATCTTTTCCCCCATCTTTCATAGATTAATAGAGCAGCTTGGATGAAATAGAAGATGGGGAGGGACACCATTGAAAAAACTCAATCAGCCCAATATGATGCATCAATCAATCGCTACTAACTACGTTTACCATTATTTTTTTGTCCTGATCCTGATTTACAGTCTTGCCGTTATTGTCGGCTTAAGTCAAATCAAGATTAGTTTTATAGAAGACGCGATGCAAAAGGCAGACTGGCCGGCGCAAGTTTTACTCACAGAAACATTTGGAAGTGAAAATATAGTCTATAATCATGCAATTAAGGAACAAGATCGTCCAAAAACGGTCTATCATCTCTTATTTGAGGCAATGACCGAACTTCATTTTGACGATAATCGCAGTCTTTTTGGTTCAGAGCTTCCAGGATTCACTATTTATAACACACGTATTTTCGTGGCTGGAAAAGGCTTGAATTATACGAATCTGCCTAAAGATAATCCGCCTCCACCGGAAATTAATATTAAGACACCTTCGTCGAAGGAATCCGAGCCAGATAACACAAATAAGTCAAATGAAAAACTCAAAAAGACCGTGTTGATCTACCACACTCATCCATGGGAATCATATAATCCGATTAACAACGGACAAGTAACGACAACGAATCCGGATAAAAGTGTTGCGCTTGACGGTAACGAAATAGAAAAGATTTTGAATCAAAATGGCATTGGCTCCGTGCATCTGATCAAACAAGGATGGGGTTATAATGTGGCTTATCAAAGCTCCAGAGCGATGGTTCAGAAAGCCTTGAAGAAAACACCGAGCCTTAACTACTTGATCGACATTCACCGTGATTCTTCGGGCCGCAATTTAACAACGATGAAAATAAAAGATACATCCTATGCACGAATAAGTATCATTATCGGCGAAGCAAATCCAAACTACTCGGCTAATCTTTATTTGGCGAAAAAAATTAAGAATGAACTGGACAAGAATTATCCGGATCTGGTCAGGGGCATTGTCGGAAAAACAAAATTAACCGGAAATGGCGTTTACAATCAGGATCTGTCCAAGAACGCAATTCTTGTGGAAATCGGCGGTGTTGATAATAATTTGCAGGAAATCACACGCAGTTCAAAAGCTTTCGGCGAAGCACTTGCTCAAATTATAAAAAAGAATCAATGAAAATAGTTGTAATATTTAGCACCTGGTATTAATATTAAGGTATAAAATTGATCTTGAGTTCTCTCAAGAGATAAAATTCAGAGAGTTGAGTGATCGCATATGGAATTGACAGATCTTATTGCACCGCAGAAATATAATTTAATCAGTGAGATTGACCGGTTTGATTCCGACCGAATTGCGCTGCTTTGGGAAAGCGAAACCGGCGAAAAACGATCAGTCACCTATCATGAACTGATTCAAAAAGGCAAACGTTTTGCAAATGCACTGAACAAATTAGGGATTAAAAAAGGCGACAAAGTCATGACTATTGTGCCGAGAATTATTGATGCCTATGTCATTTATTTAGGTGCTCTTAGAGCTGGAATTGCTGTCATCCCTGGTTCCGAAATGTTGCGCTCCGGGGATATTAGCTTCCGGATTAATCAAGGCGAGGCAAAGGCGATCATTACGTATAAAGACTTCACAGAGCAAGTAGATAATATTCAGGAAACAATGCCTTCTCTGAAGTATAAAATTTCTGTTGCCGGTGAAACAGACGGATGGCTCTCAATGGACAGTCTGATGGACGAAGTACCTGATTCATATGTAACGGTTGATACGGATAAAGATGATATGGCATTTCTTACCTATACCTCTGGGACATCAGGCACACCAAAAGGTGTTGTTCATACACATGCGTGGGCTTATGCACATCTAAGAATTGCGCCGAAGCGCTGGCTCAACATCAAGGATGGCGATACCGTATGGGCAACTGCAGGCCCAGGATGGCAAAAATGGATTTGGACACCTTTTCTTTCGATACTTGGAAAAGGTGTCACTGGTTTGGTCTATTTCGGCCGCTTCCATCCGGAAAAGCAACTGAAGCTGCTTCAGGATTATAAAGTCAATGTGCTTTGCTGCACGCCTACCGAGTATCGTCTAATGTCAAAAGTGGATCATTTGGCTGACTATGATCTATCGCAGCTTCATACAGCATGCTCTGCAGGCGAGGCATTGAATCGAGGAGTTATTGATATCTTCAAGGAAACCTTTGATATTCAGCTGAAAGACGGCTATGGTCAAACAGAGAGCACGTTACTTATTGGTACTCTAGTAGGCAAAGAAGTGCGAATCGGATCTATGGGTCAGCCGATTCTCGAAGAATTTATTACTATTATTGATGAAGAAGGTAATCAAGTGCCAGCAGGCGTTGTCGGCAACATCGCGGTTCGCCGTGACTTCCCTGCCCTCTTTAAAACCTACTATCAACAGCCTGACCGCTATCAAGCAGCAGTCATTGGAGACTATTTTCTGACTGGGGATCGAGCATCACGTGATAAAGATAATTACTTCTGGTTCCAAGGCAGGCGGGATGATGTAATCATCAGCTCCGGATATACGATTGGACCTGCCGAGGTTGAAGATGCTTTATTAAAACACGAATCTGTTAAAGACTGTGCGGTTGTCGCAAGCCCAGATACGATTCGAGGCAACATTGTTAAAGCCTTTGTTGTTTTGAAAGACGGTTACGCTGAAGATCAGACATTGATTCCACAGCTGCAAAAGTTCGTGAAAAAGCTGACTGCGCCATACAAATATCCAAGAGCAATCGAATTTGTATCCGAATTGCCTAAGACTGTTTCTGGTAAAATCATGCGCTCGACCCTTCGTGATCTTGAAGTACGTCGTGCAGCTGAAAAACAAAATAATTAACCCTACAGATAGTAAAACCCCCGAAAGGTCAGAGATTCCTGATCCTTTCGGGGGTTTTCTTATTTAGTTTTTTTCGATCCGGTGACCATTCGTACGGTTTTTGCTCCCCAGGCTCTCGGAAGCAGCTTTGCAGCAAGTGCACCGACATAATTAAGGCGACCGGTGATGATCACTCGTTTCCCTTTCATCAGTGCTCGATAGGCGGCTGATGCGACATCAGAGACATTCATCGTGCGACTGAACATTTTGATGTTCTCAGCATGGGCTACCGCTCCGAACTGTGTATGCGTCGGACCCGGGCAAAGCGCAGTAACAGTAACTCCGCTTCCGTTCAGTTCTTCAGAGAGCGCTTCAGAAAATGACAGAACATAGGCCTTACTCGCAAAGTAAACGGCCATAAACGGACCTGGCTGATAAGCAGCAGTACTTGCCACGTTCATGATTTTACCTGATCTACTTCGAAGATCAGGCAGAAAATAGGACGTCAGTTCAGTCAGTGCTGTGCAATTCAATTGAATCATGTTGCTTTGTTGTTCAATCGGCAACGATTGAAAAGCACCGACGAGACCAAAACCAGCATTGTTGATGAGCAGATCAACGACTAAACCGGCCCATTTTACCTCATCATACACCTCTTTTGCAGCACCTTGTTTACTTAAATCTTTCGTGATTACTTTAACTGAAAGATCGGGCCAGGCTGCTTTCATTGCATCCATCTTCTCTTTGCTTCTCGCGACAAGAATTAAATCATAATTGTCAGCTGCTAACCGTTCGGCCAAGGCGTATCCAATTCCGCTCGACGCACCGGTCACTAAGGCAGTTTTCTTCATTATGGCCTCACTCCAATCTAACCTTTATGATGCACTTTGATTTACTATTGATCAAGCACATTCGTATATGGAGTAAGCGGAAAATAAGATGAAAAAACAAATCCCAAAGCAACGGTAAGTAACAGGATGATAACAAAATAAACATCATTTCTGCTCCATCCGATTTCATAAAAATACGTTCGCTTCTCTGTCATTGAAAATCGTTTAGCTTCCATGGCAATAGCAGTCCGCTGAGCACGGCGAATGGATTGAGCAAGCATTGTGATCGTATAACGGGTCATTCGCTCACAAAATGCCTTGACCCCTTTTTGACGCGTCATACCGCGAACACGCATCGCCTGACGAATATGCATGAACTCTTCTGCCATAATCGGAATCATTCGAAATGCTGCCAAACAACCGTATGCATAGCGTACAGGGACTCTCAATTGCTGCATTAATGAGTAGAAAAAAGGAACCGGAAGTGTCGTGGTCGCGAAAATCATTCCAATTAAACTGAACGTGAACGTTCTGAGACCAAGCAGTACCCCTCGAGCCAAGCTTTCTTGCGTGATTAGAATAAGCGATTGATGATAGATAATATGACTGCCTTTGCCGAATAAAATCATTGCCGACGCACTGAAAAGCGAAACAATTAATGTAATCAGTACAAACCAAAACGACCATTTTCCTGATAGCCCACTGACAAAATAATAGAGAATTAAAAAGAACAAGGATGCCCAAATCATTGTATTTAAATTTTGAACAAACAGATACACAATGAACAGTGAAGAAATGAGAATAAACTTCAGACTCGGATTGATTTTAAAAAATAACGTGCTCGTGTTCGTCAAAACCGTATCCAAGACGTCTCGCCCCCTTGTTGCTTTTGATCAGCGTGTCTTTGACCAGCTTTCCTTGATCAATGGTCAACGTACGTGTCGCAAAGCGGCTGACAATTTCCATTTCATGAGTCACCATAATGATCGTTGTCCCCTCCTGTCTCAATTGTTGAAACAGGTCTAGCAAGGCAAACGTGTTTCTCGCGTCTTGTCCAAACGTCGGTTCGTCCAAAATCAGAACATCCGGATGATTAATCATCGCGGAGGCAACACTGAGCCTTCGTTTTTGACCGACAGACAACTGAAACGGATGCTGCATTCGCTGTTCTTCAAGGGCATATCGCTCCAGAGACTGATCCACCCTTTGCGTGATTTCATCCTCATTCATTTTTTTAATACGGAGACTAAAAGCAAGCTCATCCTCGACGCTGTCCGCAACAAACTGATACTCAGGATTTTGAAAAACAAACTGCACATGATCCTCGGGATGCTGAAATGCCCAACACAGTTTTCCTTTTGTATGAAGAAGTCCCATAATTCCTTCAATCATTGTACTTTTACCGGCTCCGTTTTCACCAATAATCGCGATCCATTCCCCTCGATGGATCATAAGTTCTTCAATGGAGAGTTTCACACATTTCTGATGCAATACCTCAAAATGATTCAATTCAAGGATAAGTTCTCCAAATGTGCCGTCACTCTTTTGAAATTGTTTCTCTTCATATCCATTCCATACGCCAGGATACCAAATACCGAAATCATCGAGTTTTTCATGATAGCGTGCCAGAGTCGTTTCTTTCGGACCATCCGCAAAAATTTCACCATCGTGATTGAATAAGACAACACGATCAATAAAATCAAGTACATGATCGATTTTATGCTCGACTACAATTAATGTGCGGCCGTTTCCGATACGCCGAACCGTTTGCCAAAGCTGCACCGTCCCCTTCGGATCGAGCAGAGCAGTCGGTTCATCTAAAAAGAGTACATCAGGTTCAAGTGCAAGCACACTGGCAATTGCCAGACGCTGTTTCATACCGCCTGAAAGTGTTCGAATCAACTGATGACTGTTCTCTAATTTAAGATTGACCATATCCAAATAGTGCTGAATTAATTTGTGCATCCGACTACGTGGAATGCTTCGATTTTCAAGTACAAAGGCAATTTCTTCATCAACATAAGGCATGCAGAATTGTGTATCCGGATCTTGAAAGATAAATCCCCAATTATCCGGTATAGCATGTCGATCAGCACGCATGGGCAATTCAACACTGTCAGGAACAAGACCAGAAAGCACCTGCAAGAGCGTTGATTTTCCGCAACCGGAAGGACCAAGCAATAGAATCTTTTCACCTTTGTGATAATCCAGGGAAAGATCTTTAAAAAGCATCGACTTTTTCTTCGGAAATGCGAGACGAAGATTTGTAACGCCCCAACTTTCCCGATCATTTAAGGACATTGTAATCTTCCTTGGTCACCGGCCGAAGCGATTGAGTAACACCAGTTTTTTCCAGGCCTTTCACCAATGCGTATGGAAATAATCCGGAAAAAAGTACGGATCCAATGACACGAAATACCAAGTACAGAATTAAGTTCCATCCTGCAAGAAGTGGAAGATAGGCATAACCTGCATCCAAGATGATTGACGCGATCAGCGCTGCAAATGCGGATAAAGAAGCGATGCCAAGCGAGAATTTCTTATAACGCCAAGCAGCAAAAACCGCTTCTGAAAATGCACCTTGGAGTAAACCATAATAAAGATTGATGACACCTCCGCTCCCGGCAAAAAGCATTTCAGCAAGTGCTGCTGCTGTTTCAGCAAGAAATGCAACACCAGGTTTGCGAATGAGCAGCGCTGCAAATGGCGCGGCGATAAACCAAATACCGTAAAGCAGTGCGTCTAAGTGCAAACCGAATGGTTTTACCAAGTCATAAACCGGTCCCAGCAGTCGAAAAACCAAACCGAAAACTAATGCGATAACAATGGTTACAAGAATGTCAGATAAATTAAGCCTTAAATTAGTGTTTTTTCCCTTACTCATGGTACGTTTCCCCCTCATTAATCATTTTTTTGGTTCATCCATTCCCTAAAGAAAAGGTCGATGAAAACGCAAAAAACCGCTTTCATTGATAGTGAAAGCGGATCTAAATTCATCATGAACCACTTTCCTACGCTGGTATTACCCAGATCAGGTCCAAGGGTCAGGACGAATCCCTCTCAGCAAAAGCACCCCTAGTGGACGAACTATTCAATTATTTAATTTGCAAATTAACAATACTACATCCTTAAGCATTCATCAAGAAATAAGGCTGCTGATTTCATTTGGATAGTCAAAAGCATTATCCCGAAATGAATAGAATTCGATTTACCTTGTCAAGCTAAGAAAAAAGTAAAAGTATTGGAGTTCTGCACATGCTTCGGATGACACATCAACATTTAACAACTCTGATTATTGTTCTGCTGCTCTTTTTTCTTCACCCAGTGGCAACCCATGCCGCCAATATCAACCAGCTTATAAAAGCTGAACCTTTTACGAGTAGCACATTAATGAAGCAGGAATCAGATCTGATTATTTTCACGCATCTGGATCAAAACGTGAGAAAATGGGACACCGGTCGTCGATTGTCTTCTGGTGCACGCTTTATCAATGCAGAACAAACACTCCAAATCCATGATGTATTAAAAGGTCAGGCACCTTCACCAGCTTTGCTGCTGACCACTGGCATTGATCCCCTGCCTGGCCCGCACGATCCGATCAATGAGCAATATACAGGAGCGCTTGCAGACGGAGATTACGTTTTATTTCTCAAACGTTTTCACAATTCACAGCGTTTCATTTTGAGCGGTGGTTTCTGTGCTGTTTATCCGATTGTCTCCGGGAAAATCATCGCACTGGATGAAGGATTTAAACAATTCTCCGGAATGACAGTTTCTGAATTAGAGCAATGGCTTTCATCCCATTAATTCAACTATTTTTTGCCGATCTCCGATTCAAGGAATAATTTGACCGGACAAGCCATATAGTCTATCAAAAGCAATTGATTAGGGGGAACCGGCAGTGGAAAAAACAAGCACAGCATCATTCCTAAAAAAGCAAACACAAGTCTCAGATCGGATGCAACAACTTTCTAAGAAAGTCGATCAGTTTTCTGCTGAAGAATGTCTTGATTGGATTACAAAGGTCATGTACCGTGCCATTTTATTTTTAGGCATCCCCTATTTTCTCTACGTTCTTGTTTCATTTATTCGGATGGCAAGTTAATGCTCCGATCGTTCCTGTTCCAACTGATCCAATATATTGGTGAGCACATAGTCAATTGATTTAATCGTTTCATAAAATCTTCTTCTTCTCGTGTCCTTTTGAAAAGCAGTGACACAAATAATAGAGAGATTATCATAGGTATCCTTAATCTGGATTGGAAACACATACCTTGGCTTGGCAGTTCTCACCCATGTATCGGCTAGCGGCCGCCAAGCATCAAGCACGTGCTGCATTATATCTGCAAATGGTTTTACTTCACCATAAAAATCCGGCTGATAACGCTCAGTTTGTGTTCGTTCTGAAAATTGTCGATAGGCATTTTGATTTAATACCTGTAATTGACTTGTTGTATCTATTAATTTTTTTTCTGCTCGTTCGTGCAAAGTTCACTCACTCCATTAATTCATTTCTACCACTAGTGTACCATGATTGAACGGAGATGCTCTCGCCACTGCTCATGATGCATGTTGTGGCAGAAAGGTATTAACCCAGCAATCGTTTTGTTTGCGCTTGCCACGGCTTGCTGCTTTCGTTAGCTGACGGCTTCTTCTCCATCGCTGTCCCAAATAGAACATTTTCCAGTTGGAGCGAGTAATAGATACCTGTGCCTCTGGCAGCCTTAGTTAATAATTGATCGACTTTGCGTATTTTCTTCTCAGATTTTGCGAGTTTTTCTCTGCAAAAATCGAGATGTCCGCCAATGATCGCTTCATTTTTGCGGATGATCTTGTTTTCAATCTGATCGAGCTGCATCGTTAAATAATCAACTGTAAAGTCCATTTTCTTAATTGAAATTCCCTTCTGTTCGTCCATAAGGATTCCTTCTCTCAATGAGTGTCATGAGAAGGATTTCCCTGTGTCATTCAGATTCCCTGCATGATCGACAAAACTAGAACCAATCCTGCAAAACTAGTGAAATAGTGCGTTTTGTTGTGCAGACTCGCGTAAAAAACGAGAAAACTAACCTCTTTCATGCGGACTTTGGTATACTGTTCTAAGAACTTAACTGTCATAAACCAGCTAATCTACGAAAATACCAGAAGGGAGCGTTTCCAGCTCATGACCGTCTTTTATCCGAATGGACAACCTTATAGAGGCCAAGAACGATCATTTGATAAAAAGACGGATTCCGAAGTCGCTTATGGACATCGCGGCATGACTTTGGAAGAAGATCTGAATGTTACGAACCGCTATTATATCGAGACCGACCAGGCAGTGATTTACAAAAAACCAACGCCGATTCAAATTGTTCATGTGGACTATCCAAAACGAAGCGCTGCGAAGATTACCGAAGCCTATTTTCGCCGAGCATCGACCACTGACTACAATGGTATATATAGAGGAAAATACATAGATTTTGAAGCTAAGGAAACCACACACGCCCACTACATTCCTTTAAAGAATTTTCATGCCCATCAAGTTGAGCATATGAAACGAATTAAGCGCCATGGAGGAATCGGTTTTATTATCGTTAAATTTACGCAGAGTTCAGAGACATTCCTGCTCGATGCCGATTTTCTGGCAGCCTATTGGGATGCCTCCTTAATCGGCGGCAGAAAGTCAATTCCAAAACTGTTATTTCAGGATCATGGTCACCTGATTCCCCAAAACTATCTTCCTCGAATTGATTACCTTCGGGTCGTGAAAAAGGTATATTTTTGAGCTGGTCATAATCTATGGGAACAATCGAATACTATGAAACGTAAACCATGGGACAGGTTTTTTTGGAAAGGTAGGATCAATCATGGTTGAATACCATACACGAATGGAAAAACGGCGTGCAGCCGAACAAGAGAAACAAAAAAGCAATAACAAAGCTCCGAAGAATAAAAAGAAAAGCGGCGGTAAAAAGCACTGGGTAAAACGGATTTTTATCATCCTTCTTCTCACATTTTTATTTTTAATTCTTGCTGGAATAATATTTGTTCTCGCAGTTATTAAAGATGCGCCAAAGTTAAATGAAAATGCACTGCATAATTCAATATCGTCTGTTATGTATGATCAAAATGGGAAAAAGGCGACTACTGTCGACTCGGGTCAGCATAAAACATATGCGAGTATTGATTCAATTCCTTTGACGGTGCAAGACGCTTATATTTCTACAGAAGACGTACGTTTTTACAAGCATATTGGAATTGATCCGATCCGAATCTTTGGTGCCGGCATCGCTCAGTTTACGAAAGGATATAAATCAGAAGGCGCCAGCACGATCACACAGCAGGTGGTTCGCAATGCGATGCTGACTCAAAACAAGACCTTTACGCGTAAGATTCAGGAAATGTATCTTGCCATTCAACTGGAGAAAAAATATACAAAAAAACAAATACTGGAAATGTATTTAAATCAGATTTATTTAGGAAGCGGCCCTACTTATGGCGTTGCCGCAGCCTCCGAACGCTATTTTGGCAAGAACATTAAAAATGTGACACTGGAACAGGCTGCAATGCTGGCTGCAATGACCCGAAATCCCGGTTATTACGATCCGATTAAACATCCGGAACAAGCTAAAGAACGACGCGATTTAGTTTTAGATTTGATGGTTCAAAATAAAGCAATTACAGCAGATGAAGCAGTGAAAGCTAAGGCTGTGAGCATGAAGCAAATGACCAAAGGCCACCGCACTGTTCCAGTGAGCAACAGAAAATACGGTGCATTTCTTGATTATGTGCGTCATGAACTCGTTGATGTTAAGAAAGTGATCACTGAGCAAGAATTCAACTCCGGCGGCCTGAAAATCTACACAACGTTGGATCCTGAAATTCAAACTCAGACACAAGATGTACTGAATAACAAACAAAACTATCCAAATGTACAGAACAATTTCAATGCCAGTGTTTCAGTAATTGATACGCAAACCGGCGCAATTCGCGCACTTGGCGGCGGAAGAAATTATAAATATTTATATACAAACTGGTCCTATAAAGGAAAAAGAAATATTGGATCAACAGCGAAACCGATCATGGATTACGGCCCTGCTATTGAGTATTTAAAGTGGCCGACTGACTATGAGGTCAATGACTCAAAGGATATTAAATATAGTTGGGGCAAGGAAATTAACGATTGGGACGGAAAAACACTTGGGAAAATGACCATTCGCAAAGCGCTGTATCTGTCTCGAAATATTCCGGCTCTGCAAACCTTTCAGGAAGTGGATCAAGCTCTTGGAGGTACAAAAAGTATCCGTACATTTGCTGAAAAGCTTGGATTTACCAATAGTGTACTTAAAGATTTGGGTGAAAGCTACTCAATTGGCGGCGGATCTTTCACTTCTAATCCGTTACAAATGTCTGCTGCTTATGCAGCATATGGAAATAACGGTATTTACAATCAGCCTTATGCGGTTCGAAAAATTGTCAAACCTGACGGTGAAGTCATTCAACTTGATCATAAGCGCCATGTTGCGATGCATGATTACACAGCATATATGATTTCCGACATGCTCAAAGATACGATGACAAAAGGCACCGGTATCAGTGCCAATATTCCCGGAGCAAACCTTGCTGGGAAAACAGGGACAACAAATATTCCGAGCGACTATGCTGATCAGTTTAAAATCAATGGTAATGGACGATCAAGAGGTGCTTTGGATTCCTGGTTTGTCGGCTATAATACACGATTGACTACGGCCGTATGGACAGGTTATAACGCGGACAAAACCAAAATAGGCGACAAAAACTACGGATCATATTTAGGACCGAATGAACAGGGCTATGCCAAGAGTATCTTTAAGGCGATTATGACTCAATACATGGTTGGTGCTCCGGACTTCACTAGACCGAATTCGGTTACCGATCTTAGTAATGGAGAACTGGCTGTTAAGAATTCGACAATTACGAATCACTATAATAAAGCGGAAAGTAAACCAGAAGATGCCAGCAGCCCTGATTCATCAAGCAGTAGTGAAAGCAGTTCATCCGTACTTCCTGAGAGCAGCAGTTCAAGTGTACCGCCTGAAAGCAGCAGTGAAAGCAGTTCATCATCGATGCCTGAATCATCAGCACCACCGGAATCGTCTTCTGAACAGCCTGCTTCATCAGCTCCGGAAAGTTCTGCAGTAAGCACAGCACCAAGCACAACACCGTAAAAAAAGGATCCATCGAAAAAATCGATGGATCCTTTTTTTAACTTTTTTTAATTGACTTATCAAAGTTTTAATCTTAATCACGATTGATTTGATTCATGCCGCCTTAAATAAGAAGACCGCTTCTTTGTAAATTCCTGTTCCAATTCATCGAGTTGGACAAACGAAAGATATCGATCCGGTTGACTAAGCAGATAGCTAAGTCTCTCCTCAATGTTTAATGGCGCGAAAGGCAGCAACTGAATGCCCAGAAACAACTGCTGACTGTTCAATGTATTAACTGAATGTCCAATTGACCAGAACAATTGGTCAATAAAGGCAGAGATAGATAGCAGCATGGGATCTTTTGCCTTTTTCTGCTCTCGAATATGAAACAGCTCTCGAATAGATTCTCTTTGCTTCATCCAATACTCATGAAAGTAATTTTCTTCTTTATTCCATGGCCAAACTGGAAGAATTTGCGGATTTGCATAATAACAAAGATCATACAGGAACGGTATTTGAAACGTAACCTCTTCTTCTATAAAAGCGGACTCAATCAGCTGCTGATTCTTATAAAAAGGTGATACACGAAAAGACTCCGGGATTTCAAGTTTCTGTAGTGATTTTTCCAAAGTCTCCCTCTCCTCTTTTCATCCTTTTCCTTCCTTCACGGCATACATCTAATAATGGACATTCAGGACAATTAGGATGCTGTGCTTTGCAGTGGTATCTGCCAAAAAAAATAAGCCGATGATGCGTTTCCGACCATTTTTCTCGAGGCAAGCGACGCATTAACGTTTTTTCCACTTCAAGAACACTGTCTTTCCAGCGACAAATACCCAGCCGTTTCGTCACTCTCTCAACATGCGTATCAACAGCGAGTGCCGGTTTGCCAAAAGCGACTGACATAATCACATTCGCGGTCTTTCTCCCAATGCCGGGTAGTTTTATGAGTTCATCACGAGTCCTCGGCAGAACACCGCCATAATCTTCAATGAGCATTTGGCACATTTGTCGGAGATGCTTTGCTTTATTTCGGTAGAGTCCGATTGAACGAATATCGTGTTGAAGTTCTTCAACTGAAACAGCGAGATAATCTTCAGGTTCATGGTATTTTTGAAACAGTGACGGGGTTACACGATTGACCAGTGCATCCGTACACTGTGCGGACAGCATGACCGCAATGGCAAGTTCAAAAGGATTGCTGTGATTCAATTCACAATGCGCATTGGGGAACATGTCCGCAATCGTCTTCATGATGAAGTCAAACTGAGCCTGATTCAGTGCGGGTTCCTCCTTACTCACGTTTTTCCAGCCAATTATAGGTTGGCATTTTTGGCACATCATTAATATTGCGTGCAGTATTCGTTGAATGCTGCTGATGACTTCGTATTTTATCGCCGTGTGCCTTTGCTTGATCAAGTGTTTTGATTCCGTTCTTTTTCCAATCAAATAAAATTCGATCAATATATCGGAAATTCAGTTTTCCCGACACAACGGCTTCCCGCAGCGCTCCTTTAATCAGCGCAGGCGAATGGCGATCTTGATCCATCCACATTGCAAGTGTCTCACACTCGATCGGCGACAATGGTCGTCCGAATTCTGATTCAAACAAAGTATACAATGTATCTTCGCTGTTCTTTGTCGGAGAATCAATTGTCTTTCCATAGGCAGACCGCAGCAGCTTCTCCCATAGTGGGTGAAGCGAATAGGCCTCTGCATACAGCTGCTGATCATTTTTTTGTACAATAGATAAGAAGCCCCCTTGGATGAGACTTCTGAGCAAATCAGCACAGGCTGTTTCATTTAACGTCATACGCCTCGACAAATCATCAAAGGTAGGGAAATCATCACCTTTAGAAATAAAAGAATGCACTTGAATCAGCATCATACATTCTTGTTCGTTTAAACCTATGTCATGATAATGTTCAATCAGCAAGGATGGTACATTAACACTCCCGGTTTCGACTAGTTTCAGCATGAATTCCATATCCATTAGCGACACCTCATGGTTCATTATAGCATGGATCAGTATTGATTGATGAATCACGTCATTGATCAATGAAATGTTTGCATTCAATGCCAAAGACAGTAAAAAAGGCCAGGAAGTGGATCTCCAAGCCTCTTAACAAATAAATAATTTATTCACCATTGAATCAAGGATAAATCCGGTTTAGTAACCTTGGGAACGGAATCGTTTCACGAATATGATCCAGTCCGCAAATCCATGCGATTGCTCGTTCAAGACCTAAACCAAAGCCAGAATGCGGCACAGAACCATATTGACGCAGTTCCAGATACCATTTGTATGATGGATCTGTCAGATGGAAATCTTCATAGCGCTTTTTCATTAACTCCAGATCATCGATACGCTGGCTTCCCCCGATAATCTCTCCATATCCTTCCGGTGCAAGCAGATCCGCACAGAGAACCACGTCATCGCGGTTCGGATCTGGCTTCATATAAAAGGCTTTAACTTTGGTTGGATATTCAGTAACGAATACGGGCACATCAAAGTGTTCGGCAATGGCTGTTTCATGAGGCGATCCGAAATCATCGCCCCATTCAATATCTTCGAATCCCTCTTTTTTCAGAAAATCAATAGCTTCGTCATAGGAGATGCGTGGAAACGGAGCCTTAATTTTTTCAAGCTTGGTCGTGTCACGGCCAATAGCCTTTAATTCCGACTGGCAATTTTTTAATACTTCTTGAACAAGATAAGCGACATAGTTTTCTTGAACTTTCAAGTTTTCTTCGTGGTCACAGAACGCCATTTCCGGTTCAATCATCCAAAATTCAATGAGATGCCGTCTTGTCTTCGATTTCTCTGCTCGAAATGCAGGACCGAATGAAAATACTTTACCGAAAGCCATTGCAGCTGCTTCCATATATAACTGACCGCTTTGTGAGAGATAAGCATCACGATCAAAGTATTTAGTATGGAATAAATCCGTAGTTCCTTCAGCAGAGCTACCCGTTAAAATCGGCGGATCCACTTTAATAAACCCATGATCATGGAAAAAATCATATGTCGCTTTAATAACTTCATCGCGAATGCGTAAAATTGCATGCTGCCGACTTGAACGCAGCCATAGATGACGATGGTCCATTAAAAACTCTACGCCATGTTCCTTTGGCGTGATTGGATACTCTTGAGCAATTTGGATGGTCTCTAGGGAAGTGACTGTGAGCTCAAAACCGCTTGGTGCACGTTTGTCTTCACGTACTGTACCAGTGACATAAAGGGAACTTTCTTGAGTCAGTTCTTTTGCTTGTTCCCAGTCTTCGTCACTAACCTCATTCTTTAAGACAACGCCTTGAATAAATCCAGTTCCGTCACGAAGTTCCAGAAATTGGATTTTGCCACTGGAACGCTTATTAGCAAGCCAGGATCCAATCGTCACTTCTTTACCAATATAATTTTTCACTTCAGAAATTGTTGCTTTCATTTTCTCTCGTGACCCCCGTTCAACTCTGCACGATTACTTTGTATGTTTTTTTATAAATAGTTCAATGCGTTTAAGCGCATTTTCAAGATTCTCTAATGAAGTCGCGTAGGAAAGGCGGATGTAGTCCGGCATTCCGAAACCCGCACCGGGTACAACGGCCACCTTTTGTTCATCCAAAAGCGCCGCAGACCAATCACTAACACTTGCGAATCCGCACGCATCACTTGTTTTACGAATATTTGCAAACAAGTAGAATGCCCCTTGAGGCTTGACGCAGGATACCCCGGGAAGTGCCGCAAGCCGCGGATACACAATGTTCAAGCGTTTTTCAAATGCTTGGCGCATGGTCTCAATGCTTTCCTGCGGTCCATTATACGCAGCGATCGCAGCATATTGTGATATTGAAGTCGGATTAGACGTACTGTGGCTAGCAACATTTGTCATGGCTTTAATTAATTTTGCATCTGCTGCAGCATAGCCGATTCGCCAACCGGTCATGGAATGAGATTTAGAAACACCATTGATGATAACAGTGTTACTTTTTACCGCGTCAGACAACTGCGCGATTGAATAAAATGTATTGCCGTTATAAACAAGCTTTTCATAGATTTCATCCGAAACAATTAAAATGTCATGCTCCAGACAATAGTCTGCAATTGGTTTTAGTTCTTCTTTCGAGTAGATCATACCTGTTGGATTACTAGGCGTATTTAAAATCAAAGCTTTGGTTTTTGCTGTTGCTGCTTTATCCAAATCTTCCGCTGTAATTTTAAAATGTTTTTCTTCTGTAGTCGCAATGGCTACCGGAACCCCTCCGGCAAGTTTTACTTGTTCCGGATAACTTACCCAATAAGGAGCAGGAATAATCACTTCATCTCCTGGATTGAGCAATGCTTGGAATAGCAAGTAAAGGACATGCTTCGCACCATTTCCGACGATAATTTGTGATGGGTTGTAATCAAAGTCTTGATCACGTTTTAACTTGCCGATAATTGCTTCTTTTAGCGCAGGTAGGCCGCCGGTCGGCGTATATTTAGTATGTCCAGCCTTTGCTGCCTCCATTGCCGCATCAATAATAAATTCCGGAGTATTAAAATCAGGTTGTCCTGCCCCCAAGCCAATCACATCATACCCTTGAGCCTTAAGTTCCCCTGCCTTTGCTGTGATGGCTAAGGTGCTTGATGGGGTAATCGTTTCTACTCGCTTTGCAAGCTGCATCTTCGTTGTTCCTCCCTTGACTGCTCACAAATTTATGAATGCCCTTTTAGAGACTCAAAATTCGTTGCGCTTCTTTGCCGTTATCAAAATAAAAAGATACATAATTATAGCTATTCTTTGAATTTAGGAAGGTAATTTCCCAAACAGGATTGCCTTTAATCGCACCGAGACGTACTGAAATGATTTTCTTTACATCGAGTCGCTGATCGGCTAATTTCTGCATCGCTTGTTTTTCAGTTATCCCCGAGCTGGCCGCTCGCTCGATGAACGGAGCTTTTTTCGGATGATCGGGTACCCAAATATACATCTTATTTCCATTCCTTTTTGCCTGAATGACTTGATAGGCATCGGTACCGTTAAATGACGTTACCGATTTAACATGGTCAAAAATGTACGACTGCTTTGCCTTTTTTAATGCGGTTGCAGCCGCTTGATTTTGATAGACGGTATTGCTTGAATAAAGTTTCCAGGCACCAATGCCGACGATGATCAGAATCGCAATTAATACAGTTATCAATACAGTTTTTACCGTTCTCAAAACATCACCTGAATCAGTTTATGTATCAGGCGGAGCCTGCATATGTGTAGTCTCCGCTTTAGTATAACGCCAGGAATATACTGTTCTCTCTTATCAAATTAAAGGGAGAAATATACTCCTCATATAGCTACATGCATATCTTTTTGAAAAAACAGTTTTAAAGGACTTTTCAACTGTTTTCACAGCAAATTAATCGTATCTATTCTTCCAATGAAATGCAAGCAAATTTATCTTGCTTAATGCTTTATTTTATAAAACTTCCATCGATTTTTCTTCATTTAATATTCTTTCAATTCGATTTTTTTTATCAAGCACAGCAACGATCGGCTTGAGCCTTTTCATTTCAGCGTCACTCATAAATGCATAAGCCATAATAATCAAAACATCGCCTTTTTGTGCATGCCGCGCCGCTGCTCCGTTCAAGCAAATGATGCCTGAATTTCTCGGACCGGGAATGACGTAGGTTTCAAGACGGGCACCGTTATTATTATTCACAACCTGAACTTTTTCATAAGGAAGCAAGTCAACTGCCTGAAGAAGTGTCTCATCAATGGTAATGCTGCCTACATAATTTAGATTTGCATCTGTGACTGTGGCACGATGTAATTTGCAGCGTAAAAAGGGACGCATCATCACTTTACGCCTCGCTTTCATCATGACCGCAGTCGATGGTTACGTTATCAATTAATCGAGCATTCGAGTAGCGCACAGCGATAGCAATAATGATTCTGCCATACATTTTATCCTTAACACGTGTCAACTCAGGATAATTCAGAACCTCAATATAATCGATTACTCCTAATTGCACATGTAATTCATAGTATCTGCGGACAGAAGCAATGATTTGGTCGAAATTTCTTTCGCCGTTACGAATTTTTTCAGACCCAACCTGAAGTCCCTTATATAATTCAGGTGCTTCTCTGCGCTCATTAGGGAGCAGCCGCACATTACGCGAACTTTTTGCGAGTCCATCCGTTTCGCGAATGATCGGGCAGGCTATTAATGTTATTGGAAAATGAAAGGATTTGATGAGACTGTGGACAATGGCTACTTGTTGTGCATCCTTCATGCCGAAATAAACATAATTCGGCTCAACGATTGTAAATAGCTTCGTAAGCACGGTGGCAACTCCATCAAAATGACCGGGTCTGCTTTTGCCGCATAGAACATCCGTTTTGTCATTGACTTTAACCGTAACTTGCTGTTCATTGGGATAAATGGTCTCCACTTCTGGGAGAAAAAGCACATTCACCCCGCAGGATTCAGCAAGCCGCACGTCTCTTTTATTGTCCTTTGGATAGTTATCGTAGTCATCGTTCTCGACGAATTGTGTGGGGTTGACAAACGAGCTTGCAATCACAACATCCGATGTCTCTGCCGCTTTTTTAAAAAGTGAAGCATGTCCTTCATGCAGATATCCCATCGTCGGGACAAATCCGATCGTTTTTCCCAGCTTCTTCTGATTCCTCACAAATTCTCTTAATGCCGCAGAATCGGCGAGCTGCAGCATTGAATGTGCTACATTCATTTTCGTTTCCTCCTCTTGTCCTTGAGGAGGCTTGGGTACGGAATTGAAAAAGGTAAACCCGCACCTCCGTCCATGTCCTTAATTGGATCATGGCAGACGTAATTAATCGATACTCGAACAGCCATGATCTACGTGCTGCTTTCTAAGAAATGCAGCCAGAATAAGATCCAACCGTCCGGCTCTATCATTATAGCAAAAAACTGATCGACTTTCGCCGATCGGTTCTGTTTTACTCATTCCCATTCAATGTCCGCAGAGTATACTTTTGCTAAGGTTCCATCCTTTTTCCGCAGAAGTAGTACACCCTCATTATTTATTCCGCTCGCTATTCCCTCTAATATGCGTCCTCCAGGTTGACGCACTTTAATTAATTTTCCCAAATTCAAAGCACGCTGCTCCCAGAGCGGGCGAATACTTTGAAACCCATTCTGAAGGTAAGTAGTATACAGCGTTTCAAAGAACTCAAAAAAATTTTGAATGAGTGGAGCAAGTTCATACCTTTTTCCCGTAATTGATTGGAGTGATCCGGCAACATGCTGCAATGGTTCCGGAAGGCTTGACGGATCGCCGTTTACATTGATGCCAATCCCAATGACGACCGCTTTTACATAGGTTGCTTCTGCCTGCAGCTCCGTTAAAATGCCCACAAGCTTTTTTCCATCATAAAGAATATCGTTCGGCCATTTAATACCGCAAGCGAGCCCAGTCACCTTTTCAATCACATCGGCTGCAGCAACAGCGGTGAGCAATGTTAACTGAGGTGTTTCTTCAATGGGAAGCCCAGGTCTCAGAATCATGCTCATTGCAATGTTTGTATTACGCTGAGATTGCCAAGTATGGCCAAGTCGTCCGCGCCCGTTCGTTTGTTCATTAGTCAAAACGACCGTTCCATCTTCAGCGCCTTCGTCGGCAAGCCGCAGTGCTTCCTTCTGTGTCGATCCTATGGATTCATAAAAACAGATCGTTCGGCCGAGCCGATTCGTTTTAAGACCCGCGGCGACCTCAGCCTCATTCAGTCCATCCGGAGATTGCATGAGCTTGTATCCCTTTTTTTGTACGGATTCAATGAGAAAGCCCTCTTCGAGAAGTGATTGAATATGCTTCCATACCGCAGTTCGGGAACAACCGATCAATTCTGATATCTTTTGACCGGATAAAAACTCCTCCTGGTGTTCATATAATAGAGTCAAGATTGCTTTTTTTGAGTGATTTGTCGGTTGTCGAACCAAGATCGAATCGCCTCCAACTCGTTATTAATGCGGCCGTTTACGACATCTCGCTCCAGATCTTGGATTGTTTTGGCAAGCCATGGTCCTGGTTTCGCTCCTGACCAGTCTATGAAATGATTGCCCGTTGCTGCAAGGCCTGCACGTGAATGAATGGGACAATTCTGCCACAGTGTTTCTGCCTTACACTGTTGATTGTCGAGTTCTTGCTCATCAACCTCACCCAATGCGACCATTATACGATTGACTGCCCTTGCATCACGGATACCTGCAAAATAAATGGATTCTTCATTCCATTCCTTATGCATCCGATGTTTTGTCCATTTGATCAATTGAAAAACATGACGTCTTTCATCATTTGACCACTTCCAATATTTAGAAAATGCCGGAACATCCTCAATACCTTGGTTGATCAAAAATGCTGCCCAACGCTCCTCATTTGTTTGAAGCGCCAAATAATGGACACGTGTAGCTTTTTCTTCGTCAGCATGATGAAGCATGGGCAGCACGTAAATACAATCTGTTTCGAAAAGGAGCCCAAGTGCCTGTATGACGCCTTTGCCCGCAAGCAATCGCGCCATTTCTTGATTGATCCGTTCAATTGAGATTTTCTTCAAGAGATCTGCTTTTTCACGAAAAGCTTGACGTTCTGTTTGGCCAAGCGTAAAACTGAGTTCAGAAGCAAATCGTATGCCGCGCATCATACGGAGCGGATCCTCAGTAATCCGTTCCTCCGCACGTCCAACAGTTCGAATCCGTTTCAATTCGATATCTTTCTTTCCTTCGAAAAGATCAATGATTTCACCATTTTGATCCATTGCCAAAGCATTAATCGTAAAATCACGCCGCATAAGATCTTTTTCAAGAGAAAGAACAAAATCAACTTGATTCGGGTGACGATAATCATCATAATCGGACTCCGAGCGAAAAGTTGTCACCTCGTAACTGCGACCATTGTGCAAAACTGCGACCGTCCCGTGGTCGATACCAATTGGAACCGTTCGTTTAAATAAAGAGACAACGTCAGCGGGATGCGCCGACGTTGCTACATCAACATCATGAATAGGACGGTTGAGCAGGTAATCACGCACTGCGCCGCCGACAACATAAGCTTCAAATCCATGATCTTGTAAGCGATCAAGAATAAAAGCTGCATCATTAAAAGGAAAAGTCAAAGGGGACACCCCATTTAATTAGTAGAATCAGCAAACGAGAATTATTTGTCATCCTGTTGCTGATGGATTAATTCACGCCAATGCATTTCTCCGCGCTTAAGCGCATGCATAAGCAGTTCAGCTGAAGCAAGATTAGTTGCTAAAGGAATTCGATAAACATCACTCAGCCTCAAGAGTGCGTTCACATCAGGTTCATGTGGCTGGGCAGTCAGGGGATCACGTAGAAAAATGACCATGTCCATATTATTGGCGGCAATCATTGCACCGATCTGTTGGTCTCCGCCTAGCGGGCCAGACTGGAAGCGATGTACCTTTAATCCAGTGGCTTCCATAATCTTTAATCCGGTTGTTCCCGTAGCATACAATTGATGCTGTCCAAGCAAAAACGAATAAGCAGTTGTAAATTCCACCATTTCGGGCTTCTTTTTGTCATGTGCAATTAATGCAATGTTCATGATTCTGCTCACTCCTTAACCGTTTCATGGTTGGTTTAGTCGAGAATATTTTCGAGTCCATAGACAAGCGTTTCGAGATCCATGACCGTTGTTGCGGCGTAATGCACACCAGTCATAAACGATGCTCGATCCATAGAATCATGGCGTAATGTCAATAATTCTCCCTTTCCTCCGAAAAGTACTTCTTGATGTGCAATTAATCCGGGCAGTCGTACACTGTGGATGCGCATGCCTTCATAGTCCGCACCGCGTGCGCCGGGAAGTGTTTCTTTCTCATCTGGTGCACCCTGTTTCTTAGCCGTACGCGTCTTTGTCATTAATTCGGCTGTTTTAATTGCGGTACCTGAAGGCGCGTCTTTTTTCTTGTCGTGATGCAGTTCAATAATCTCTGCATCTGGAAAATATTTTGCCGCCATTTGGCTAAATTTCATGACCAGAACAGCACCAATGGCAAAATTAGGTGCTATGATGCCGCCAAGTTTTTTCTCATCCATCTGTCTTCGATAGCTTTCTACCTCATCATTTGTAAATCCAGAAGTGCCGATCACCGGACGAACGCCATAGTCGATTGCTTTTTGCAAATTATGTTTGCCCGATTCCGGATTCGTAAAGTCGATCAGTACATCAATATTCTCATTAGAGAAACATGCATCAATATCCGTGTACACACGGCCCTCCAATCCGACAATTCCTGTTACATCTGCAACTTGCTCTCCATCATGGCCGTGGTCAACAGCAGCCACCAATTTAAGTTCTGAAGCCTGAGCAATCATACGAATCGTTTCCGAACCCATGCGGCCTCTCGGTCCGGCAACAGCCACTCGAATTTCTTTATTTTCTGTCACTGTTCATTCATCCCTTCGTCCGTTTTTCTCGTCCACCGGTCTTTATCCCTGGTTTGAAATTTATCCAGTACAGTTGTTAAAGCCTGTCCTAAATCAATATGTAAGCTGTTCGCCATGCAGATCACAACAAACAGAAGATCACCAAGTTCCTCTTCCACCGTCTTTTCTGCTTCGGTCGGTTTTTTCTTTTTCTCACCATAATAATGATTGACTTCTCTTGCCAGCTCACCCAATTCCTCAGTGAGACGTGCAGTTAATGCAAGCGGAGAAAAATAGCCTTCTTTGAATTGCCCAATATACGCATCAACTTCTTTTTGTAAGTGTTCCAAAGTCTTTTGTTCGCTCAAATGTATTCACCCCTGCTTCTCTTTTCCTATTTTAACGGAATTTCGGCAAGAAGCCAAAATCTAAAACGAATTTCAGTTGGATTATACCATTGTTTTCCTGTTGAGAAAATGGGGAGCATATGATGTTCACTGTTTTGTACACGGAGACATATTGAAGTATCACCAAGTAAACCGTATGATATAGATTGCGATGTAATACGGAAAGGTTGTGTGCATGATGAAACTGAATCTTAAAACAAAGAATATATTATTTATTTTACTTGGCGCAGCCATCTATGCTTTTGGGCTTGTCAACTTTAATATGAAAAATATGCTGGCTGAAGGCGGCGTTACTGGTCTGACCCTTATATTATATAATTTGATGTCCATCGATCCGGCAATTAGCAATATTGTATTAAATATTCCGTTGTTCTTCGCGGGTTGGCGATTCTTCAGGCGTAACGAATTCATCTATACGCTGATAGGTACATTCTCGCTCTCATTCTTTCTTTTGGTATTTCAGCATTGGATAACGTTTGACTTCTCGTTGCGTCACGATTTATTTCTTGCCGCACTCTTTGCTGGTGCTTTTATCGGCGGAGGACTCGGTATTATTTTTAGGTATGGAGGAACAACCGGAGGTTCCGATATTGTTGCACGTATTACGCATAAAAAATTTGGATGGGCAATGAGTAAGACAATGCTCGTCATCGATGCAGCAGTAATCGTACTTTCACTTTGCTATTTAGATTACAGGCAAATGATGTACACCTTAGTCGGCGTTTTCGTTGGAGCAAAAATGATTGATATGATTCAAAAGGGGGCTTATTCAGCGAAAGCAATCATGATTTTTTCTAAGAAGAGCGATCTTCTGGCCAGCCAAATTATCAAATTGCTTGACCGAAGTGTAACCCTTATGGATGGAAAAGGCGGCTATACCGGAAGAAAAATGAACGTGCTCTACTGCGTTGTCAGTCGGAATGAGGTCTTCCGCCTTAAGAGCTTGATACATGAGTTCGACCCGGATGCATTTGTTACAGTTAACGATGTCCATGAAGTGTTTGGCGAAGGATTCGCGCAAAATGATGTTGGACCGGCAAAATTCACAGAGAAACTGCCGATAAAAGATAAGATAGACAATCCATAAGTAATTAGGTTAGGGTTATCTATTTCTCATTTGAGCAGACCTCTAGTCAACAACGAAAAAAGTCGATAAAATATAAAGATGCTTTGTTAGGTGTGCATGATGATCTGAATTATTTTAGAAGGGAAGTGAGGGTTCAGCAATAGCTTCGGCTTTCTGCTCAACAATTTTATGAATAATCGAGAAACTAAGATAGGCGCCATTTACACGTTATCGGCATATTTCATGTGGGGGCTGTTTCCTTTGTATTGGATACCCATCCACCAAATACCTGCTTTAGAAATTTTAGCACACCGCATTTTCTGGTCTTTGATCTTCATGCTCTTATTGCTCGCTGTTACACATTCATTTGGACGTTTTAAGATACAACTTAGGAAGCTATCCGTAAATCCTAAACTATTGCTCTTTGTTTTTGTCGCTTCTGTGTTGATTACGATTAATTGGCTTGTCTATATATGGGCTGTAAATAATGGTCATGTCATTGAATCCAGCATGGGGTATTACATTAATCCATTGATCAGCATCCTTCTCGGTATTATTTTCCTTAAAGAAAGACTGACTATATGGCAATTAGTCGCTTTTTTACTCGCTGCTGCAGGTGTGGTGATTCAGACAGCAAATTTTGGCCAAGTTCCTTGGATTGCCTTAACACTGGCTTTATCATTCGGTTTTTATGGACTCGCAAAAAAAATGATTCATATTGCACCATCATTGGAATTGACGTTCGAAACCCTGTTCATCGTTCCGGCAGCACTCATCTATCTTGTTTATCTTCAACAATCCGGATCGGCTGCCTTTGGCACTGGAACATGGCTGACGACTGCTCTTCTAATTGGAACCGGTATTGTAACAGCCGTACCGCTTCTTTTCTTTGCAGAAGGCGCTCAGCGAATATCATTAACCATGGTAGGATTCTTTCAATACATTACACCAACGATGCAATTAATTATTGGTGTCGTAGTGTATAAAGAGTCATTTCATTTTATTCAGTTTCTATCGTTTTCATTCATTTGGCTCGGATTACTTGTTTTTACAGTATCAGCAACACTCCATGCTCGGAGATCACCTGTACTTCTGCAAACATCTTCAGCAAAAAGATAAATTCGGAGAATCAAAAAACATCGCCGCTCAATCTCATGGCGATATTTTTTTCACCTACTAATTTATTTTCTTTGGATCCGCGACTACTTATAGAGAAGGTAAAAATATTGAAGCCAGGCTGCATGTCGTTGTTCATCAAGTGCAGCACTGTAAAAACGTGTGCGCAGATCTGCATCTGAGATTGTATCGCCTGCTTTTCTATAGAATTCAGCATTATTCAATTCTTGTTCAATACAATGACGCAATCCTTCAAGATAAGTAGTTGGCTGCCGATCTCCGGTACCCCATTCAATCTGCGGCTTTTCACCGCTCAATAATTCATAGATTGTACAAAATCCTTCTTCGATTCTCACTTCATCATTTTGAAGCGTGAGCAGTTCCTGGCGCTCTCGTTTTGTTTTCGCCTCGTCCAAAAGCACTTTAATGCAAGAACCCATAAAATGAGCGCGTTGAACTGCTGAACGCACCTGATTCATCGTTTGCATGCCTTCTCCCTTTGACATAACATAACCTCCTCATCCAGCCCACTTATGTATATTCGCGAATAAAAAAAAGGTGCCCAATAAAAATCGAGCACCTGTGCGGACATAAATTTCAAAGGTTTTGCCTGCCAATTATAACGTTGGTTTCACGCGATGTTGCGTTGCCTGTTCAAATGAAAAAGCGAGTTCAATTAATCTCGGTTCACTATACGCCATACCGACAAAGGTAATACCTATCGGTTCGCCTTTTGCTGTATAGCCCGCTGGGACCGTGATGGATGGGTAAC
Source organism: Sporolactobacillus sp. STSJ-5 (assembly GCF_024385605.1). Classification (GTDB taxonomy): domain Bacteria; phylum Bacillota; class Bacilli; order Bacillales; family Sporolactobacillaceae; genus Sporolactobacillus. The sequence continues at coordinate 407,233 of NZ_JANFOJ010000002.1, forward strand.
CGGCTTTTGCTGCAATATCCGATCCTTGATAATCAGCAAAAATCAGTGCGTCCAATTTCCGTGTTTTAACCACTGCATCAATGCCTTCCTTGCGTGAAAGGCGCAAATCCTCCGCACGATCAGACAGATACTGACGTTCTCCTAAATCACCGCTGAGTTCGTCTGCTCTTTCAAGTATTGTTTGCCCATACTTCAATGCCTCATCTGAATGTTCATTATTATATGCAATGAGTTCAGAGATGCTATGAACGGGTACGTCATCGGAAAGCTTCTCAAGATATTGATTCATGTCATAGGCGAATTCTCGAATCATGACTGAAGATTTGCGTTCTTCTAGTGTGTCTGTTGCTGGAATAATCGCCGGATCAACAATTACTGCTCCTTTTTCACGCATTAAGTCAAGGGCATTATTTATAATTTCTGCCTTTTCGTCGCTAACCGAATCCAAATAACGTCGATCAATCCCTAATCGAGCATTCTTCAATTCGCCTCGTTTCAAGAATACCGAATAATCCTTCGCAACATCACCTTGACTCCAGATTGTTTCCTCATCTTCTTCATCGATGCCTGTAATGACATTTAGGAGAAGTACAGCATCTTGAACGGTCCTTGCTATGGGACCGGCCGTATCCTGACTGTGAGAGATCGGCACAATTCCGCTGCGACTGACAAGACCAATCGTTGGTTTAATTCCGACCACCGAATTATAGGCGGCAGGACAAATAATTGAACCTGATGTCTCTGTACCTATACCGACTGCTGCCAAATTTGCGGCAACTGCCGAGGCTGTCCCGCTGCTCGAACCTCCTACATCAAAAGCAGCACCATAAGGATTTCGGACTTGTCCACCTAAAGAGCTGTAGCCGTTAGGCATGCCTTCAGTAATGAAGTTAGCAAACTCAGTCAAATTTGCCTTTCCGAGAATAATGGCACCAGCTTTTTTCAACTGTTTAATAACAAAGGCATCCTCTGAAGCATGATTTGTTTTAAGCGCAACAGAACCTGCCGTTGTGTGCATTTTCCCTGAAGTACTCACATTGTCCTTAACGATGACCGGGATTCCAAATAATGGTCCGACGTCAGGAGTTACCGTTCTTTTGACATCGCATGCCTCAGCTTCGTGCAAGGCGTCCGAATTCAATTCTAATACTGAATTAAGCATCGGCCCTTTCTTATCAAACAGATCAATGCGGTCAAGATACATTTGGACAAGATCCTTAGAAGTAACTTGTCCCAGTTTCAACGCTTTTTGCATTCCTGTTAAAGTCATTTCTTCAATTTCAAATGGCTTACGCTTCGCTGCTTCCTGCCGCAAGTACATACCTGCAGTAACTGCAGCGGCGGCAGCTCCTGTCAGTGCGGCGGCAAATGCAAATTTCTTTTTTTTAGACATTAGATTCACTCCATTGATCAAATTCGTTGCAATGATGCAAATTGTGGCGACAAATTTAATCTAATCTTACCGTTTAGAAAAGAAACATGCAAATAGCTTAATGGTTCATCTAATAACGCGTTTTTAACATAGTAATCATGTAATAGCGTCAATTGTTTTTCAAACAAAAAAAAACGAACTTAAGAAAATCTTAAGCTCGCCATGAAACATTATAAACATTACTCTGATCAAACTGGGCGATTTCCACATCCGCAGCTGTCATTGTCATCATCGTTGTCATCAAAATCAAAACGTGGACCAAATGATTTAACTGCGACAACGTCGTCCAGACAAATATCTATTGTGGAAATCTTATGTTTCCCACAATCAAATAGCGTCAGAACATTTTTTGAAACACCTGCAAAGAAACCTTCTACTGGACGAGAGCTCTTCAAAAACACCTTGATAAAGTCATTTTTAGAGACACCTTCCAGCAAATCTTGACCATTGCACCCTCTGTCATACTGATTGCCAGAGTTGTTGCTTCCATTACTACAACCGCAACTGGATTGCTGACCATAAACAAAATTGTTCCAACCCATCAATAACTCCTCCTTGATTGTTTATTGAGCTTACATGAATAGCGTATGAAATAGAGCTCTTATGGTCATGGACAGAGTATCCGGTTCATGTGTACATTTTTCTAATGAATGGATGGTCAAAAATAAAGAGTTAGATTCTGCATCCGTTCCATTTGATAAACCGTTTACATTTGTGTTTAAATGAAAAAGAGGATCATTTAGATTACATGCAGTTAGGATGACTTGTGAAGTGATCACAATAGAAATAGAATCGAGGAATGATTATGGAATTAAAAGAGGGAAAAAATCGCTTTTACATGGTTGACAGCAATGACGAAATTGGTGAAGTGACTTTTACTGAGGATTATCCTTCCGTTCTAAGCATTAACCATACGTTTGTTAACCCGAAATACAGAGGACAACACATTGCGAAACAGTTGATCCAAGCCGTTGTCGATCGGGCAGTTTCTGAACACAAATTGATTTTGCCAATTTGTTCGTATGCTAAGGCTTCATTTGAGCGAAATCCAGAGTACCAAAAAATTCAATATAGGCCTTAATAAATCAAAAATAGGTGAAATTCCTCATTTAATGACGTGTATAAAAAGGCAGATGTGCATGTTGCACATCTGCCTTTTTCAATTAATAGCCGAGCAGTTTCGCTACCAAACCCTTTTTATGTCTCTTTGCTTCAGTAGCTTCCCTCAATCGCATCATCAGTTGTTTATCTCGAAGTTCTATCCTTCTCTCAAACTCACTACCGAAATTTTCTATAACTCGATCAGCAGCTTGTTTTGCTGCAGAAGCTGCGACTTCTTCGATCATTGCATGCATCTCGTCAGAAGCTAAGGTAACTACATCATGTTCCGAAACGAGATCATGCGCAACATTAGCAGGAAGATGGGACAAATCTTTTTTACCGCAAATCGTTTGAGCTGCATCATCAATCGTAAGACCATTTTTCACCTGTTCCAGCAATTGTTTTATCGTACCTAGATCCTCTTGAAAATAGATTCTTTGATTACTTTTATTTCTCGTGAATAAATATCCATATTTCTCCAGAGCCATTGTCAAATGTCTGAGTTTGTTCTTCGTAATCTCCAATTTCTCAGAGGCTAGCTTTGTAAAATAACCGATTGAGTCTTCGTCCGCACGCATGGGAAGTCCCTCCGAATCTTTGTAAGTATAAGCTACTTATACATACCTTACACATTCATAGGGCAGATTCCTACTTAATAAAAAAATTTCGATCAAATACTTATCGACGACTTTTACTTATAGAAGCCAATATTGGACAAAAATCGAGACCACAGCAAGCACAAACCAGCAAATCAGACCCAGTAGAATAGGGCGGATTCCATTTTTAAGCAGTTTCACCAAATTTGTATTTAACCCGATACATACCATGGCCATAACGATCATGTATTTACCCACGTTTACAAGCAAATGAAACAATGCCTGCGGAAATGGTATAAACGTGCTGATTACTGAAGCAACAGCAAACCAAATAACAAACCATGGGAAAATTTTTGAAAATCGATAGGTACCTGATTGCCCCTTTCCATTGCGTGCAAAGATAAAAGCAAGTGCCAATGTTACAGGTATAATCATCAATGTGCGTGTCAACTTAACAATGACCGCGAGATTTCCTGCTTCATGACTGAATGTGTATCCGGCGGCAACGACAGATGATGTATCATTGATGGCCGTACCCGCCCAAAGACCAAATTGATGATCACTCATTCCAAACAAATGACCCAGAAATGGAAATAGAAACGCAGCAATTACATTGAATAAAAAGATCGTCGAAATCGAGTGTGCAACTTCTTCGTCTTTTGCGTGAATAACCGGAGCAGTTGCAGCGATCGCGGAACCGCCACATATCGCTGTTCCGACGCCGATCAATGTTGTTGTTCTACTCTCCGTTTTCAACAATTTTCCGGCGATATATGCCGTTAAAAAAGCCGCTGTTAAAGTAAAAATCATTAAGAGCAGCGTTTGTCCGCCTGCTCTGATAATATTGAAGAGATTCAGACCAAAGCCCATCAAAATGATCGAATATTGTAGAACTTTCTTGCCCGTAAATGCAACACCTGTATTTAATAAGACAGGTTTTTTCCAAAATGAAAGAATGATTCCGAGCAAAATACCCAGTACCGGACTCCCGATAATGGGCAGATAAAGACCGACCAGCCAAGCTGGGAGAGCAAGAATTGCCGCGAGTGCAATTCCCGGCAATTTGGATGTAAATGAATTCAAAACAGTTCCTCCTCATGTTTCTGCTTCACATTAAATAATCTTTATGTAGAACATCCGACTTGCACGATTGAGCAGATAATCAGCATTAAGTTTACATAAATTTATTTCTGTTTTTTTGCTGCAAGTATCATCTACTTTATCTAAGCAAGAGAACAATTTCATTATTTTACATTTTTCCATGCGATCTGTAAACTTCTTACATCACATTACAATGACTTACTTTATTTCATTAATCATAAGCACAAAATGTTATTGTTTCTTAACTGAAAAATATCAAAGAAATAAAGTATTTTGTTAAATTATCAAACGATCGGTGCAATAACGATCAAAAAAATTGCAATAATAATCAAAGTACGTGTTTGCCACTCTGGAAGACTGCGACGCTGCCTGCCAAGGAAAAATCCATTGAATTGAAGCCTATTTCGATACAGGACAAAGATAAACATTAATGTCGCCAAGAATACGAGCAGATAGCCCCAACCGCCAACCGATAAATGCATCAAATGATAAATCAAGACGATGCCGGACGAAACCAGTGAACCGAAAATAGCAACGAGCAGAAGAACACGGAATAATTCTAAAGGGCCTCTTATCATGTACCTCATCCTCTTTTATCAAGTTGAATATTTAATTCAACTTTCGATTTGTTTTACGGATAGAGTAAGCCAATCTAAACACCAGTGAATACGCAATACACGCAGGATCCTAAATGGACTCGCCTTCTCCCGCCAGTCTGCATCTTTCGGCTCGTTTCATTTTATTAATCTTTATTCAAACTATTACCTAACCTTTATGTCGGTTTTAAAATTATACTTATTTTCTTATTTGCCTTTTTGAGAATCGGTTAATAATGTAATCTTTTGTAAACAGCAACGTGGCAAAGAGCAGCAAAAAAGCCACCGCTTTGGTACGTATATGTATATAGAGCATAGGTGGTCTCGTATGGAGCATTCTTACAAAATAGAATAAAAAAATAGAGAAAAAGAGGATTGTCAATGAATCAAGTATTTTCTTCAATCCTTGTGCCCTTTTTTTAAGCATATAAATGCCTCCCGAATTAAATTAATTATAGTACTTTAAGTGGCACAAAAATGCAGTTATAAATAAAGTTTCATTTATTTAACG
>NZ_JANFOJ010000020.1 GCF_024385605.1 Sporolactobacillus sp. STSJ-5
AATCCAAGTGTCTTTGCTGCTCCTAGAACTAATGAGTCGCGCAGAAGGGACTAAACGATCTAAGTGTCTTTGCTGCTCCTAGAACTAATGAGTCGCGCAGAAGGGATTAAACAATCCAAGTGTCTTTGCTTCCTCCGCCTTGCGACGAGTTAACAACGAGCGAACCCTTCGTCATGGCGACGCGAGTCAGTCCACCGGAAATAACAGAAATTTTCTTGCCCTGGATGATAAACGGGCGAAGATCGATGTGCCGATCTTCGATGTGGCCGTCGGTAAGTGTTGGAACGGCAGAAAGATTGATGGTCGGCTGAGCAATATATCGATCCGGATGTTCCAAAATCTTTTTCCGGAACAGGGCAACCTTCTCAGGCGTGGATTGCGGACCGATCAGCATGCCGTAGCCGCCGGATAACGATGTTTCTTTGACCACCATTTTTTCCAATTGATCCAGAACGAATTCTCGGTCTTCTTTTTTCTCTAAATGATAGGTGGGAACATTTTTCAATATCGGTTCTTCATGCAAATAATAGCGGATCATGTCCGGAACCTTGGTATAAACGGCTTTGTCATCAGCAACGCCCGTTCCCGGTGCATTGGCGATGGCCACATTTCCTGCTCGATAGGCGTTCATCAAACCGGCTACGCCAAGCAGTGAATTCGGGTTGAAGGCAAGCGGATCAAGAAAATCGTCATCAAGCCGGCGATAGATCACGTCCACTTGTCTCAATCCCTCAATCGAATTAATGTACACTTTTTGGTCTACGACGCGCAGATCTGGTCCCTCGACGAGTTCGATGCCCATTTGCTGTGCCAGGAAAACATGTTCAAAATAGGCTGAATTGTATCGGCCCGGAGTCAAAAGGACAATGCAGGGATCCTGTTGATGATGCGGTGCCAGATCGTGCAGCGCTGTAAGCAGATCCTGAGTACCTTGCTCGATGCTTTGAACGTTTGAGGAAAAATAGAGTTCAGGGAAATAATGCATCATAAGCGAACGATTTTTAAACACATAAGAAAGACCGGACGGTGTCCGCAGGTTATCTTCAAGTACATAGTAGGCGCCGTGTTCATCACGGATCAGATCAATGCCCGAAAGAGCGATATAGACATTCTCAGGCACTTCGACATTGGCCATTGCCGGCAAAAAATAGGGATTATTCACGATATGCTTTCTAGAGATCAAACCGTCCTTTATAATCTGCTGCTGCTGATAGACATCATGAATAAAATGATTCAGTGCACGTACTCGCTGTCTGAGTCCGGCGCTTAGTTTTTCCCAATCATCATGTGAAATAATTCGCGGTATGATGTCAAAAGGAATGATACGTTCACTTGCTTGATTTGCCGTGTACAGTTGAAAGGTAACGCCTTGACGCACCATCTGTTGTTTGATTTCTTTGGATCGATCCAAAAGCTCGTTCTCTCCAAGTGTCTGCAGACAATCAAATAATTTCTGATAGTGCGTCCTGATCCGACCGTCCGGCAGAAACATTTCATTAAAGCAGGTTGTTTTCGAATGGTCGATCGTAAACATGGCAAACTCGTCTCCCTTAAGGAGGGCTGTTGCGGCAATATTAGTTGTGCCGCAATGCGAACAGACGCAAACCCAATGAATTTTATTGAATTTTTAAACACAGATATAAATAAAAGGACTTAAAGAAATTTAGGTAAGTGATCGGGTAAATAAAGGATCTTTCGCTAAGTACGTGTACGTCCTGTACACAACGCGAAAGTCATCACCTCCTGTGAAAGTACATCCTATGAGCAACGTCGAAGCCACCGCAGCCTGCGGAAGTGCATCTTGTAGCATATCCGGCATTTGGCCATCCCCGCGGGGACAATTAAATTTTCTAATAATTTTAATAAATTATAATCATTGTTCTACCATGCTGTCAATGCTTGTTAACCAGTGTGAATGATTAATTGTGAGCTTTTGTGCCACATACACGGGGCAAGCCCAAAAAACATACATTAGATAAAGCAGAGACGCACATCATTTTATTAAAATAAGACGGGAAACTAGTTTGCTAGCTGATTGATGAATAGTTTTTGAATGAATGGAGAAACTGAGTGTGGAGGTGACGAAAGATGGCAATGCGCGAATTGAATCAGGCGAAGGAAGCATGCTTGATTTGCGGACGCGAAGATGTTGAAGGTATTCATATCTGCAATCAACTAATCTGTGACTCTTGTCAGAAAAAAATTGTGGAAACCGATGTGACGGATTGGAAATACAAATTTTATATGAATAAATTAGCAAAGCTTCAGATCGGCCAAAAGGGACAGTTGATGGAAACAGCAGTGGGTCATGCAGGATCGGGAGGAGAAGCAGGCAAATGATGATGCTTCTTTTTTTTGCAATGAAGACGCATAATTATAATTACATCTTATTAATGAAAAACCATGGACATTCCTTATATTCTAACCTCTGAAAGCCTAAGACAACAGCCCCAGACAGTAAGCAGAGTAGCAAAAGAGGCTCGAGACCCTTTCTATCCTCTCATATCAATGATTCATCTCTTCCAGCAAAATAAATGTATATTCGTATCCGACTTTTCTTTTTTCCTGCGTGATTGCTATTTTATGAGCGGCTCATTTTTGCTACACTGAATGCAAAGGGGGGCCTCCCGCATTATGGAGAAGAGGTTCTCTAGTAGTACGGAGGTGCGGGCAGTGGCTGTCAATTCAAAACTAAGAAAACGGATGATGCCTTTGGCAAGTCTGGTTTTTTCCCTGCTCGCGGCGATGGTTCTGTTAACGATTAGGCGTCAAAGCAGCGACCCGATTCTCGACAATGTCCTTCCTTTTTTCTTTTTCCTTTTTTGTTTTAGCCTTGGACTCTATTTATGGTTCATGAATAAGCGTGCGAAAGGCGAACGTACGCTGATCCTGTGTTTAGCGGATATCAGCCTGTTATGGCTTGCATGGGGTGCCGGCCGTACGCAACACGAACGTTTTTTTTGCCTTATTCTCTATCTAGTTATCTTTTATTCTGCACTTATCTTGTTCATGCAGGTGCTTCAAAACTATTTTTCCTATTGGGGCCTTAACTGGATGTCCGGAAAAGTCAAAATTGCCCTGATCGGCAGCGCTGCATCAACGTTTGTGCTCTTTGTGTTTGCAAGCATGACACATTATGCAGGTGTACGATCATTAGGTATGCTTTTTGTGGCGGCAGTGATGATTCTTGCGATTGTCTTGGCTATTCACGCTTCCAGACACTATAATGAACCCGCGCACAGGCCGATGCTGCAGACACTACTGCTGGGCTTGGTGGTTTCATTGATTCCCAATCTTGTGCTGTCGATTATTCCTTCAATTATTCAAGATGAGTTCATTTTTCGTCCGCTCGCGGGCATTTTTCTATTCATACTGCCCCTTGTCCTTTTTTATATGATCGTCTCTGACCGCTTCTTGGATCCTGCCTTTGTAACGACTAGCGTCATTTACTGTGCGATGATCGCGGCACCGTCATCTTTTTTACTTGGAACAGCCTTTTATGCACTGAACAGATGGAATTTAATTACCTATGACGGTGTTAATGATTACCGCTTCGTTATTGTTTCTTTTTTTGCCATCTTTATGATTCTTTATATAAAGCAATACCTGGATTATTCACTCAGGAAGAGACTTTATCCCAAACAGCAGGATGCGCAAACGAGTATAAACAGATTTTTGCAATGGATGAAAACGGATTATGATTTGGGAGATATCGACAGAATTATCAAACGGGAGATGGAGGCAACCCTGCCTGTGGAAGACGTCCGCATGTCACGGACCGAACATAATGAATCAATGATGGGGACGTTTGACACAGAAAACGACTCAGCAACCAATCAGACAAAGGAGGGTCTGGGCAAGCTCTTCGCGACTCAAGATGGATTCCGTATTTTGCTGTACGAGAATGTCCGTAGAAAAATTGTGCTTATGGGTAAATGGAAAATGCCAAGGAGGCGGTTAAACCCCGATGAACGTGTCTGGTTGGAGACGTTAATTAATTATATACAGATCGTCATTGAAAATTTGGCAAATACAAAGGATATGCTGGAAAACCTGGAAGGTTCCTCCGTCTTAAGTACATCCGTGCCGCTCACCGTTAAAAAAATGATGCTGCGCATCTCAGAACGTGAGCGATGGAAGCTGTCGCGCAGTCTTCATGATCAGAATATGCAGGATCAGCTTGATATTGCCCGTCAGCTTGATGCATGGGGGGCAGGCGCCGATAATCCGGAGTCAAAGGCGCTGATGGTGAAGTTTCGCGAGCAGATTCTGGACAGCATCTATGTGCTACGTCAGGTGATCAATGATCTTCATCCGGAGTTTATCTATCGAACGGGTCTTAGAACAGCACTTATTGAACTCTTTAATAAAGTGAATTTGCGAGCCGATTTTACACTTCGCTGGGCGGTTGACGAACACTTGGACGGATTTCAGCGTGAATGGGAAATGGCCGTTTATCGTGTGGTTCAGGAGCTTTTAAATAATGCGCGAAAACATTCGCATGCCCGTCTTGTTACGTTAAGTCTGAAAAAAGAAGGCAGTCTGTTTACGCTGAATTATGCTGACGATGGCGTTGGCCTGGATGTCGCTAAAATCGGCAAATCCTTCGGAACAATGGGTTTTCCGGGGATGATCGGTCGAGTAGAAGGTCTTGGCGGGCGCATTAATATTCGCTCGGAAAAAGGAAAGGGCGTAGAGATTATCATGCAATGGACAAGCAAAGAGGTCTATGCCGGATGACTGTGAGAGAGGCGGGACACATGATTAATAACATTTGGAAACAATGGAGGCGCTCCATTCTGTTTCTAGCTGCGCTTATCTATGCGCTGACTCTTGCCGCTCACTTTATGTGGGTTATTCTTGATCGGCCGTATGTCGGTATCTATACCGTGCAAGAGGACAATCAGATCAAGGTCAGCGCCGTTGCTCCCTACAGTTGGGCCGAATCTGCGGGTGTGCGAACGGGTGATGTCATTTTAAACGTTGATGGCAGGCAGCCGGAAGATAACAGAAACATCACAACCTTTGGTATGGTTGGACAGGCAAAACAGGTCACTGTGGCGAGAGGTGCAGTTGTTCGCAACCTTAACATTGACAACGGTGCATCCGAATGGGCACTTCTTTTCTATTTAATTATCCCGCTCGCCTTTTTTGCAACGTGTTTTGTAGCGGTTTTGTTCCTTTATTTGCGCAAAGAAAGCAGTCCCGTGGTGCGTATCTTGATTGCACTACTGATCACGGTTAGTCCGGTGCTGTTTGAGATGTCGGCTAACGCCCGGCATGATAGCTGGAGCTTGCGGCTGACTAGTGTGGCAATCGTATTCACACTAATTTTTCTCGTACACTTTCTTCGTAATTATTTTTCGGTGTGCGGATTTCTTCTCGTGTCCAACTGGCTGCTTGGCTGTCTCTACCTGTGCGGGACGTTGATCGTCATCAACAGCTGTTTTTTTACCTCGAGAGAAGTCAGTGCCTATTATCAGCAAGAATTGGTCTTTTCCGTTTTCGTGTTCGGATTGTTGTGCATTCAGTTAACGCGGCTCTATTATCAGATTCGGGCATCTGAATACGGCCGTATCATTCATTTGCTGATGGCTGGCTTTTTTCTTGCGTTATTTCCATTTGTTGCGCTTTATGCGCTCCCAAATATGTTCATTGGGACATCATTAGTCCCTGTAGAGTGGACAACACCATGGATGATCATGCTTCCTGTTACTCTGTGCTATATCGTCTTGTCCTCAGCACTGATCGACATGTCCTTTTATATTGGGCAATTCGGCTATTACTGTGCATTGAGTTTCGCAATTACATTGCTGATTTTGATCAGCTTTCTCGGATTGGTACAGCGGCATATAACTGAGAGTCCGGCGGATGTAGCCAGGCTCGGGGCACTATGCTTTGTCGTTGGACTGATTATTTTTTATATCAAAGAGTACACCGATTACCATTTGATTCAGTTTCTTCATCCAAAGCGCAGAAGGCGACAGGAAACGCTGAATCGGTTTCTGCAGAAATCCAAGACCGAGTACACACTTCGTCATGTTGACTTAATGCTGCGGCGTGCTGTTTTGTCTCAGCTCCCGGTTGAAGAAACGGCACTTTTTCTTGTGAATTCGAAAGGCCGGATGCGTCAAGTGAATAAAAAGACAACGTTGTTGATGCGTCACATGCCGATCATTGCTGATCATGATTTTGATTTAAAGAAAAGCAATATTGGATTTACCGTTTTGCTTAAAGATGATAAAACCAATAAAGTTGTACTTGTCGGAAAGTGGATGAAGCCGGGGCGTAGTCTTAATCTTGATGAAAATATGTGGCTTGAGACATTGGTGAGCTACGCACGGGTCGTTATCGATAATCTCTATAAAACGGAAGGACTCTTGCAAGCCTTTCATCATCTCGAGAATGATCGCAAAAGAATTCCACATGCCATGAATCGATGGCTGTTCTCCATTTCAGAACAAGAAAGAGCGCATTTATCAAGGGATATGCATGATACAAATATTCAGGATCAATTGGCGATTGCCCGCGAAATCGATGCGGCGGTTAAAAAGATTCATCATCCGGAGACCGTCAGAAAGCTCAGCTATATTCGCGAACGCATTCTCGATAATACTGAAGAAATGCGCAAAATGATTCGAGAATGGTATCCGGCAGATATTTTCAACGGAAAATTGGAAAATGCGCTCGATGTGTTATTTCAACGAGTCAATCTGTCGGCAGACTTTCATTTGGAAACGCACCTTGCCGATATACCCCATGGACTCTCCAAAGAAATGGTACTCTGTCTTTATCGAGCGATTCAGGAATTGCTGCACAATGCCATGAACCATGCGCGAGCGTCCAGAGTTCGATTGGATCTTTCTTTTGAAGAGGACAGCTGTCTGCTCTGCTATCAAGATGATGGTGCCGGTTTGGCCAATACTGCTATTGATCCTTTTTTCAGTACTACAGGATTGACCGGAATAATGAGCAGGGTTGAAGGTCTGAATGGGAACGTCTTGTTCAGAGAAAGAAAAATTGAGGGAACAGATGGAGGATTATCTGTGCAAATTCATCTGCCTATTTAACAAGAAAAGAAAGTCGGATTAGGAAACCAGACACGAAAGCGCGAGACCCGGCTGATACGAGCATGTATGAGCTCGCGGTGCGTCCGCGACAGCGAGCGGCTGGAGTGTCACTTAAGGGAGTTGGAATCTATGACATCAATATTAGTAATTGACGATCATGCAGTAGTTGCAAGCGGAACAAAAGCGGTGCTGAAAAACGCAGGTTTTGAAGTCGATACGGAGCAGTCGGCAAAAATGATTCAAGCCATTTTAAAGAAAAAGAGCTACGATCTCTTCTTAGTGGATCTTAATATGCCAGATATGGACGGTATGGCAACAGCCGACTTAATTTTAGATCTGGATCCCGATGCCAAGATCATTATTTACACAGGTTATGAAACAGAAATCGAGCCACTTTTTGCATCCATGATTCAACGAGGCATTGCAGGTGTTGTCAGTAAATCAGCCTCCATCGATTCGCTCATTGCTGCACTGCATGCGGCACTCCGTGATGAGGTGCTGCTCCCGGTCTGGCTTTTCCAGCGCCTGCAGGTCGCTGATGCAGCGCGAACAGGAAGGGCAAAAGTGCATTTAAATCAAAATGAGCGAGCTATTCTTTCTGCAGTGATGCGTGGCGAGACCAATCGCGAAATCGCTCAAAATTTATTGATTGGTCAGAGAACCGTTGAAAAGCATCTGACCGGCATCTTTCAAAAACTAGGTGTCCATTCACGAATTGAAGCCGTTGAAAAAGTCAACGAGCTGGGAATCGGGAATGAACTCCATAGAACAAGAGCTGCCCAACAGACGAAAACAAACAGGTAACAGTCAAAATCCTCTCTTTTTTCAAATAATGCGTGATACCGCATCAAAAATGCGTGATCACGCATCAAAAATGCGCGTTTATGCGGCCTAATCTATATTATGATGGGTACAAAGAAAAATGTAGGCGAGAGGTGGCGACTTGGTGGACCATATACTCAATCCGACGATCTTTGACTTTTTTGTGACCTACAGTCTTTTGCTCTCTGCATGTTTGTTATTTGAGAAATATATACGACATACGCTGACTTATAATCGCGGTGTTTTCCTGTCTCTGTTCGTTGGTTACATTATGATCACCGCCCTGCTGACCGTTCAGCCGATGGGCGCTGCAGAGCAGTCGGTCGTGAAGCCGGACAGTATATTGCTCAATCTGCAGCCGTTTCAAACGATTGGTTTGCAGATTCAAAGTACTCAAGGACATTGGCTGCTTATGTGGCGGATTTGTCTGCCTGTTCCCTTTATGTTTTTTGTCGGCTTTATGACGCGAGGCCGGTTCGCTCTTCCGGGTCTCATAATGATTGGTATGTCTGCTTCTTTTGCAGTTGAACTTGCCCTTTTTCTCATGAATGGAATTCCTCAATTTCCAAAACACCTTTTTGATGTCGATGCCTTGATTCTTAATGGAATTGGTGTTTTCTTCGGCACATTATTTTTCCGCTGGATGGAAACCAAACAATGGATGAAAGATTATATTTCAGAAACAATGTCCACTCGATAAAAACCTCAACTGTCTTATTAGCTTAGGCTGTTCCTATTTTGCAGCGGCGGCGTTAATCTACCTCATTGATCTTCCACAAGCTGCGATCACGCTGCGTCTCATGGAGTTGATTCTTATGAAACAATCAGCCGGATTCATAATCGGCGTTCTTCTCTTATTACTCAGCCTCGTAATCTTTAATGTTGGAGCGTCTGATAATACTACTGCACTTTCTCTTTTTGTTGCTGCATTGCTAATTATTGGCGTCACGGAGCTGACGATTAAGATAGGGAAAAAATAATCGATACACGCATTTATACTTCTCAGTGAGAATAAGCTCATCTCAATAAAAAACCCTCGAGTTAATAATGGTTGAAAAATCCTTGACTATGCTAAAATGAAGATATTAAACGTCAAGGAAGTTCAACAATGAATCAGCAAAGTACCCCCGTCTATGACGGATTAATCAAGTATCATCGAAAACAGGAATATTCCTTTCATGTTCCCGGACACAAAGATGGTCTGGTTTTTCCTGAAAAGGCGGAGTCTGTTTTTAAATCAATCCTGTCCATCGATGCGACGGAAGTGGCAAATCTGGATGATTTGTACCATCCGGAGGGGATACTGCGTGATGCGCAGCGGCTTCTTGCAGCCTATTACGAGACGCGTGCCAGCTATTTTCTTGTTAATGGATCAACAGTTGGGAACTTGACGATGGTTCTTGCCACGTGTGAACCGGGTGATGTTGTCTTGGTTCAGCGGGACAGTCACAAGTCTGTTTTCAATGCTTTGAAATTAGCGCAGGTTCATCCGGTGTTTCTCGCTCCGTCCGTTGATCCGTCGTCTGGACTTGCGGCGGGAATCGAACTCCAGGCGCTTGTTGAATGTATGAACCGTTATCCGCAGGCAAAAGCACTTATCTTGACGTATCCAAGTTATTATGGAATCGCGTCTCAATCAATAGGTCCATTAATTGCCTGTGCCCATCAACAGGGACTGTACGTCTTGGTGGACGAGGCTCATGGACCGCATTTCAAAATCGGTGCGCCCGTTCCACCGTCAAGTTTGGATCTGGGTGCCGATCTTGTGGTTCACTCGGCACATAAAATGCTACCGGCAATGACGATGGGTGCCTATCTGCATGTCAACTCAACACGCGTTTCACTAGAAAAAATTGAGAGCGTTCGTGCTATGCTGCAAAGCTCAAGTCCGTCTTACCCGATCATGGCCTCGCTCGATTTGGCGCGTTATTACATGGCGGCTCTTGATGACATACGAATCGACCGGATGCTTGCACGTCGCGATGCTTTCGTTCGGCGTCTGTGTTCAATTGACGGGTTAAGCGTTCTGCATGCAGATTCAAATCGCTTCATGCTTGATCCATTTAAGGTGGTGCTGCAGCTGGCTACTCGGGAGAATGGGTTTGAGGTACAGCGGCAGCTGATCGCTTCGGGAATATATCCTGAAATGGCTGATCCGCGTCACATCCTCCTGGTTCTCGGCTTAACTGAGGACATCGATTACGACGAGGCGTTTCGGTGCATCAACCAAGTCATTGGCCAATGTGCCTCGGGTACCTCTGCCGAACAAGGACAGGCGCCTTCGTTTCCAAAATTCGATTCCCTTGTCGATTCGTACCGGAATTTAGCGGTGCTGAGCAGTGAACATACAGAGCTGAATCGGTCGGTCGGACGAACTGCAGCGGAATCGGTAATTCCATATCCACCGGGGATTCCTATTGTTGTTGAAGGCGAACGTGTGACGGAGCATGGTCTGGAGCTGATCCGGTATTGGCAAGAGGCTGGGGCAGTCTTTCAGAATGAATGGATTAATCAAGGGAAAATCAAGGTTTACCAGTTGAGGGAGCATCATAAGAATGACACATAAAGGACTTTTTATTACATTTGAAGGCCCGGATGGTTCCGGAAAAACAACGCAAATTCATCGATTGGCGGGAGAGTTGGAACGCCGAGGCCTTCCCTATTTGCTTACAAGAGAGCCGGGCGGAACAGAGATCGGTGATAAAATTCGACAGCTCGTTCTGAATCCTGATCAAGAACTGGCCGAAAAGACAGAAATTCTTCTCTATGCTGCCTCAAGAAGTCAGCATGTGATAGAAAAAATTGTGCCGGCTGTTAACGCCGGACAAATCGTTCTTTGCGACCGATTTGTCGACGCATCCATTGCGTATCAGGGCTATGGCTTAGGGCAGCCCGTTAAAGTTGTGAAACAAATTAATGAATTTGCTACCGGTGGCATTTTGCCGGACAGAACGTATCTGATCGATGTTTCACCGGAGACTGGCAGAAGTAGAATGAAGAATCGAAGCGGGGCTCCGGAAGCAGGGGTCACAAAATCTGCGGATGATCTGGATCGAATTGAAATGCGTGCGCTGACCTATCATAAACGCGTTCGAGAAGGATTTCTCTCAATCTATGAAGAAAATAAATCACGTATCCGTTTAATTGACGGTGAGCAGGATCATGACCATGTTTTTCAAGATGTTATTGCTGATTTTTTCCAATTTATTAATCGTGTTCATTAATTTTTGGTCTTGTTAAAGGATTATGTTGTTGGGCACTTATTATTAGAATCATAATATGGATCGTGCGGAAGGGATGATTGCGATGAAATTGATTGTTGCTGTTGTTCAAGATAAGGATAGTAATTTTCTGCAGCAGGCACTTGTGGATGAAAATTACCACGCGACAAAGCTGGCGAGCACAGGTGGATTTCTGCGCTCAGGCAATACGACCTTTATTATCGGCACGGAGGATCACCAAGTAGACGCACTTCTTGAACTAATCAAGGAACATTGCCACAGCCGTAATCAAGTGATTTCACCTATATCTTCGCTTGACGCGAATGCAGACGGTTATATGATGCATCCGGTAGAGGTTGAAGTCGGAGGGGCGACGGTGTTCGTTCTTGATGTTGATCAATTTAAGCATTTTTAATGCACATGCTTGGGTGAGAGGGGGGCATTGTTTTTCATGGCGATTAAAATTAATCAGCATGCAAACCTGGGCGAATCTGTGTCCAAACGGGAAAGTACGGCCGTGCAGCCGCGTACCTCGTTTGAGCGCACTTTAAGCACTCAAAAGGGCGCAATGCAAGACGATGCGCTGAAGGCACTGCTCAATAAGGTCGACGAACAGGCGAAGCGCGTATCGAGCTCGCGTACAATCCGTGATTTGCAAGTCTACAAAAAATATGTGCGCTCCTTTCTTCAGGAAGCGGTACAAACCGGACTTGGGACATCGCAATCTCGTTCGTGGCAGCAAGGCGGTGCTCAGCAGACACTGGTTAAGACCGTGGATCAGAAACTGATTACACTGACGAATGATTTATTGGATAAAAATAAAGATGAACTCAAACTGCTTGATCAGCTTGATGAAATTCGCGGCATGCTGATTAATCTTTATATATAGTTGTTAAAAATGATTGGAAAGTGAGCAAAGCATGGACTGGCAGGAATTAAGCAAGCAGCAGCAGACTGTGGCGAAGGTGCTTCGGCACGCCATCAAAAGAGATGAATTGGCGCACGCGTATTTGCTGGAAGGACCGCGGGGAACCGGAAAACACAAGGTTGCCCTGCTTGTTACGCAAACCTTATTTTGTGAATCACCTACCGATCAGGGCCCATGCATGACGTGCAGAAATTGCCGCAGAATTGCTTCGGGAAATCATCCGGATGTCATCTGGATTGCGCCTGAAGAAGGGGCGGCGTCGATAAAAAAAGAGCAAATCGCTTATTTAATGAAAGAGTTCGCCTATCGCGGCGTGGAATCTGGGCGCAAGGTATTCATCATTGAGCAGGCGGAAAAAATGACTGCTCAAGCAGAAAACAGTTTGCTGAAATTTATTGAAGAACCACATCCGGGAACGCTGGCTCTGCTTGTGACCGAACAGATTCATCAGCTTCTGGACACAATTATTTCCAGATGCCAAGTGCTTTCGTTCGTGCCGCTCTCGGATCATATGCTGTGTCAGCGTATGGTGCAGGAAGGACTGCCGGAGCCGTTGCTGAAACCGGCAGTCGCCTTAACGCATGACTATGAAGAAGCCTCTCGTTTATGCAAAGAGGAATGGTTTGCCGAGGCGCGTTCGCAAGTGTTACAATTAATGCAAAGGCTATTTAAGTCTGTAGAATCCGCACTGCCTTATATTTATGAAAAATTCTCTCCCAACTTTGATGATAATCAAAAAATGGCTATCGGCTTAGATTTGATCCTTTTTTGGTATAGAGATCTTCTGTCGCTTCATTTGAATCGTCAAGAGGAAATTGTCTTTGAGGATCAGATGGACAGGCTCAAGGAGCAGATGCTCTCGCTTTCATCTGATCAAACGATTCGGGCGATGTCACTTATTCTGGACGCCCGAGGACAGCTGGACGCTCATGTCAATGGCGTAAGTGTCATGGAGCGGCTGGTGATCAGGTTAGGAGGTAACGTAAATGAATTATGAAATTGTCGGCATTCGTTTTAAGAAAGCCGGTAAAGTCTATTATTTTGACCCGGATCAGTTGTCCATTCCGGTAAATGCACAAGTCGTTGTTGAAACAACGCGCGGGATTGAATGCGGGACAGTTGTCATCGGAAAAAAGACGGTAGACGAAGAGGACGTTGTTCTGCCTCTTAAAAAAGTCGTACGAATCGCAACAGATTCCGACGAATTGCAAGTGCGTAAGAACAAGGAAGATGCTCAGGCTGCAATGGATATTTGCCTTCAGAAAATATACAATCACCACTTGGAAATGAAGCTGGTGGATGTTGAATATACATTTGACCGCAATAAAATTATTTTTTACTTTACCGCTGATGGACGCGTCGATTTCCGCGAGTTGGTTAAGGATCTCGCCGCAGTATTCAAAACAAGAATCGAATTGCGGCAAATCGGTGTCCGCGATGAAGCTAAGATGCTTGGTGGTATCGGCCCTTGTGGACGAATGCTCTGCTGCTCGACTTTTCTCGGCGATTTTGAGCCGGTATCGATTAAAATGGCCAAAGATCAGAATTTGTCTTTGAATCCTGCAAAAATTTCAGGTGTTTGCGGACGGTTGATGTGTTGCCTGAAATATGAAAATGATCAGTATGAATCGGCGAAGAAGGCACTGCCGGATATCGGGGCACCAATTAATGTAAGCTATGGCGCGGGCCGTGTTGTCGGGCTGAATATCTTGGAACGCTTGGTTCAGATTGAGCTTAAAGAACAAAATAAAGTCGTTGAGTATACATTGGATGAGCTTATTGAAGAAGGGGTTATTTCTTCGCAAGCCACTAAATAAGAGGTGGATGAACTTGGAGAAGAAGGACATTTTCTCACAAGTCAGTCATTTAGAGGAGCAACTGGGACAAATTTATGTGGACTTCGGCAATTTGAAAGCGCAGCTTGCAGCATTGCTTGAAGAAAATCAGAATCTCACTCTAGAGAATGAGAACCTGAGAAAACGCATTGATGATGCCGGGAAGCGTGCTCAAGGTTTGAAAAGCCAGACTGCTCCGAAATCGGGGATTGTTTCCGAGCCGGATGTGGGTGAAGGCTATGACAACTTGGCGAGACTCTATAAAGAGGGCTTTCATATATGCAATCTGCACTACGGCAGTGTCCGCAATGATGGCGACTGCTTATTTTGTCTTTCGTTTCTTAATAAAAAATGATTGCTGATTCAGGCAATGCAATCGGAACGCATAATTTGGGTGAAAATAATGAACGAACAGCACATAAACAATAATGAGCGAGTCGATTATTTGTTCGATACCGATCTGAAAATTATTCAATCCAGTGACCTTTTTCCATTCTCACTGGATTCTGTTCTATTAGCCCGCTTTGTCTATGTGCCGATTCAGAGAGGCAGGCTGGTTGATTTATGTGCCGGGAACGGTGTGATTTCCTTTCTTTTATCAGCAAGGACAAAGGGGAAGCTTACCGGCGTTGAAATTCAGCCTGAAGTATGCGCTCTGGCGGAACGAGGCGCGTTGCTGAATCATTTGGAAGAACGCGTTGATTTTTTATGCGAAGATGCCAAGCATATCGATGAAAAAATAGGCCGAGGCACCTGTGACGTGGTGACCTGCAATCCGCCTTATTTCACAATTGATGCGGCGCGCGACATGAAAATCAATAGACATTTGGCGATTGCCCGTCACGAACTTCTGATTAAGCTCGCGGATGTGCTGGCAGTGAGTGCACGCCTGCTCAAACCGGGCGGAAAGCTTGCACTTGTGCATCGCCCGGAGCGGCTGGTTGATATTCTGGAAGGGATGCGTGCGGAGGGTATAGAACCGAAAAAAATGCAATTCGTGCATCCCCATCGGCACAAACCGGCAAATATGGTGTTGGTTGAAGGAACGAAAGGCGGAAGGCCGGGACTTGCCGCGCTTACACCGATCGTTGTGTATCATCCGGACGGACGCTATACAGAGGATGTGTGGCCGCACTCATGAGTCACTACAGTGTGTACATTTTAGAATGTGCGGACGGCAGTCTTTATACAGGATATGCGGCTGACGTTGCGAAACGGTTCGCGCTTCATTGCAGCGGAAAAGGCGCGAAATACACGCGCAGCCATAAGCCGGTTCGCGTTGTTTATCAGGAAGAACTTACAGACAAGTCCGCAGCGATGCGACGCGAATGGGCAATCAAGCATTTAACAAGACAGGAAAAAAAGGTATTAATTCAAGGGAGCGGCACAGATGTGGGAGCAGCGCAGTTTTCAAGGCGATCATGAAGGAAAGGGGAGTTTGTTTCTTGTTCCGACCCCGATTGGCAATCTGGATGATATCACATATCGGGCACTGGACGTGTTGAAAAGCGCTGATATTCTTGCAGCCGAGGATACCCGGCACACGATGAAACTTTGCTCGCATTTCGATATCCATGCACCGCTCTTCAGCTATCATGAGCATAACAAGAAAACAAGCGGTGCAAAGCTGATCATTGAACTTGAAAACGGCAAAAATGTGGCGTTGGTCACCGATGCCGGAACTCCGGGTATTTCCGATCCCGGCGCAGACCTCGCTGCGGCCTGCATCAAACATGAGATCCCGGTTGTGCCTCTTCCCGGAGCGAATGCGGCGCTTACCGGCTTAATTGCATCCGGCTTGTCAACCGATCATTTTTTGTTTTATGGCTTTCTGCCGCGAGTAAAAAAGGAGCGCAGCCAAGCACTTCAAGCACTTGGTACGTTTCCGTACACGATCATTTTTTATGAATCGCCGTTTCGCGTGAAGGATACCTTGAAAGATCTTTTTGAGCTCTTCGGCAATCGCCAAATGGCATTGTCACGCGAACTGACGAAACGCTACGAAACATTTATACGCGGGACAATCAGCGATATGCTTGATTTTCTGAATGATGGAGAAGCGCAAAAAGGAGAATTTTGCCTGATCGTTGATGGAAGCAGCGAATCGGAGGCGCGAGCAGATGAACTTTGGTGGTCGGTCCTTTCAGTACATGAACATGTTGAATATTACATCCGTGAAAAACAATTGAGCGTAAAGGATGCAATTAAACAGGCGGCGGTCGATCGCGCGCAGCCGAAGCGTGATATTTACCGCATTTATCATCAAATTGAATCGTAATTTAAAAGGATTCGCATAACAGGTGCGAGTCCTTTTTGAATAAGCTGATTTATTCGTGGAAATGATTGGTCTTAAAAGGAGCAATCATGTGCTTTAAATTCAACCTTTATGCGCGCTTTGCTTTCTTGACATTCAATCCGGTGAAACGTATAGTTTTTAAAGATAGGGATCTTTTGGAAACGGTATTAAATAAGGAGGCTGCACGGATTTATGACTGAGGAACGCAAATCTTTTTATCTGACAACGCCTATATACTATCCAAGCGGTAGACTACATATTGGCCACGCTTATACGACGGTGGCCGGGGACGCGATGTGCCGCTACAAACGGCTGCGCGGTTATGATGTCATGTTCTTAACAGGAACGGATGAACATGGCCAGAAAATTGAGGAAAAAGCCAAAGCCAAAGGGATTTCACCGATTGACTATGTTGACGGTATGGTCGCACAGATCAAACAGCTGTGGAAGAAACTGGACATTTCTTATGACGACTTCATCCGCACGACACAGGAACGCCATACGAAGGTCGTTCAGAAAATTTTTGCTCAGCTGGAACGCCAGGGTGATATTTATCTTGGTGAATATGAAGGCTGGTACAGTATTCCTGATGAAACGTACTATACGGAATCTCAGCTCGTTGACATTGAAAAAAACGACAAGGGCGAAGTGATCGGCGGGAAAAGTCCGGACAGCGGTCATCCTGTCGAAAAAGTTAAAGAAGAATGCTACTTCTTCAAGATGAGCAAGTATGCGGATCGCCTGCTGAAATATTATGAAGAGCATCCGGATTTTATTCAACCGGAATCGCGTAAAAACGAAATGATCAACAACTTTATTAAACCGGGACTGGAAGATCTTGCGGTATCAAGAACCTCTTTCTCTTGGGGTATCCAAGTGCCGAATAATCCGAAGCATGTGGTTTATGTATGGCTGGATGCATTGACCAACTATATTACTGCCCTCGGATATGGATCTGAAGACGATACGAATTACAAGAAATTCTGGCCGGCCGATGTGCATCTGGTAGGTAAGGAGATTGTTCGTTTCCATACCATTTATTGGCCGATCATGTTGATGGCGCTCGGTCTTCCGCTTCCAAAAAAAGTGTTCGGTCACGGTTGGCTGCTGATGAAAGACGGCAAAATGTCCAAATCAAAGGGCAACGTTGTGGATCCGGAACCACTGATTGACAGGTACGGACTGGATGCGCTGCGCTATTATCTGCTGCGCGAAGTGCCATTCGGGTCAGACGGCTTGTTCACCCCGGAGGCGTTCGTGGAACGCATCAATTTTGATTTGGCAAATGATTTGGGCAACCTGCTGAATCGTACGGTTGCGATGTGCAGCCAATATTTTGACGGTAAGGTTCCTGCTTATGACGGTCACGTGACTCATTTTGATGCAGGACTCGAAAATGCGCTCGCAGAGGCTGTATCTGTGGTCGAAGAACAGATGGAAAATCTGCAGTTCTCCGTTGCGTTATCCGCAATCTGGAAGCTGGTTGGTCAAGCCAATAAATATATTGATGACACGCAGCCTTGGGTGTTGGCAAAGAATGCAGAGAAGAAGGATGAACTGGCTTCGGTCATGGCACATTTAGTGAATACGATTCGCAGTGTGGCCATCATGATTCAGCCGTTCTTCACTTCGACTCCGACAAAAATATTCCGTCAGCTCGGTGTAGCTGAGCCAGCAGATCAGACTTGGGATTCGATCCGCGACTTGAACCTCAACAAGGGTCAATGGACGGTACGCAAGGAAGAACCGATTTTCCCGCGTCTTGATATTAAAGAAGAGGTAGCCTATATCAAGTCGCAAATGCGAGGCGCATCAGGCACGAAGCCGAACGGCAACAAGGAAAAAAAATCGAAAGCAGTTGCAGAAGCACCGGCGCAAATTCATTTGGAAGATTTTCAAAAAATTGATTTGCGTGTCGCCGAAGTACTGCAGGTAGACAAAGTCAAAGGTGCTGATAAGCTGCTTAAGCTCCAGCTGGATCTCGGCTATGAGAAGCGGCAAGTCGTATCCGGCATCGCTGAATTCTATAAACCTGAAGAATTGGTCGGTATGAAAATTATTGTTATTGCTAACCTGAAACCGGTGAAGCTGAGAGGCGAGCTCTCCCAAGGAATGTTGCTGGCGGGCGACGCAAACGGTACGTTAAAGGTGGCGACGGTCTCGGGACCGCTGCCAAACGGCACAAAGATTCGTTGATTTAGCGATATGTAAAACAAAGCAGGCGGGAGATGAGCGGGTGCGCGCAGATCTCGCCTTTTTGCTTCATGGTGACAGTGAACAGTTAGGGGGAGGCACGATGCTTTTTGATACACATACTCATATAAATGATGAGGCGTTTGACGCAGATTTTCCTGATATGCTCAATCGAGCTGAGGAAGCGGGCGTTACGCAGATGGTTGTGGTCGGCGTTGATCGTCCGACCATTGAACGCGTCTTTCCGATCATTGATCAGCATAAATATATTTATGGCGCAATCGGCTGGAATCCTGAAGATGCTATTGACATGACTGAGGATGATTTTCAACTGATCCAACGAAATTTGACCCATCCCGGGATTGTCGCACTTGGCGAGATCGGTTTGGACTATCATTGGGACAAATCGCCTAAGTCGGTGCAGCATGAGGTGTTCCGCAGACAGATTCGGTTGGCCAAAAAAGCGGGTCTGCCTCTGATTATACACAATCGCGAGGCAACCGAAGATACTTGGCGCATTCTTAAAGAAGAGCATGCCGAATCAATTGGCGGCGTCATGCATTGTTACAGTGATGATTGGGACTGGGCACAGAAATTTATTGATTTGAATTTTTACATTAGTTTTGGTGGTCCGGTTACTTTTAAAAATGCGCAGCTGCAGCGAGATACGGCCACCATGGTCCCGCTTGATCGTTTGTTAATTGAAACGGATTGCCCGTTCCTCAGTCCGCAACCGTTCCGAGGTAAACGCAACGAACCAGCGCGTGTGCGTCTGGTTGCTGAAAAAGTAGCAGAGCTTAAAGGTCTGTCTCTCGAAGAAATGGCAAAGATAACAACGGAAAACGCACGACGTTGTTTCCGAATTCACGAAAATGGCTGAGCAAGGAGAAATCTTATGATTGTTAAAGAAATAATCGTCGTTGAAGGTAGAAGCGATACGGAGGCAATTCATCGTGCGCTCGATGCCGATACGATTGAAACCAACGGATCGCGTGTCAGCAAGCGCACTATTCGCGCTATTCAAAATGCACAGGCTCGCCGCGGCGTGATTGTGTTTACAGATCCCGATTATCCTGGTGAACGAATTCGAAAGATTGTCAGCCGCGCCGTCCCCGGATGCAAACACGCATTTATTACACGTGCCGAGGGTCAGGGCGGTACAAATGAAAGCCTTGGAATTGAACATGCCTCGCCGCGTACCATTCTGCGGTCACTCGAAAAGGTCTATACGCAATTCGAGGAGCCTGAGGAGCAGATCAGCATGCAGACGTTGAGGAGCCTGGGACTGCTCGGCGGTAAAACGTCGCGGTCGTTGCGTGAACAGCTTTGTGAGCTACTTAATATCGGCTATGCCAATGGTAAACAATTATATAAACGACTGCGTATGTTTCAAATTGCTGAAAGCGACCTGAGGCAGGCGCTTGATGTCATCCGATCGAAGGAGTGAACGTCATGAACAAAAGAATATCATCACCGAAGACCATGCAGGATGTCATTCGCAAACACAAATTCACTTTGAAAAAGAGTCTTGGACAGAACTTCCTCATTGACGAAAATATTTTAAATAACATCGCCTTGTCAGCCGGTATCGACGAAGAAAGTTACGTGCTGGAGATTGGACCGGGAGCGGGTGCGCTCACTCAAGTACTCGCAGGTCAGGCGAAGCAAGTGCTTGCTGTGGAAATTGATCGTAGATTGGAACCCGTATTAAATGATACACTGCACGATTTTGACAATGTGGCCATTCGTTTCGGCGACGTGCTGAAGCTTGATCTTCACCAAATAATCAGTGAGGAATTTCCTCCGGGTGCAACGGTGACTGTAGTGGCCAATCTGCCTTACTACGTGACAACTCCGATTTTGATGAAATTGCTGACCGGCGATTTGCCAATCAATACAATTGTTGTGATGATTCAAAAGGAAGTCGCGAGCCGGCTCCAAGCTGAACCGGGAGAGAAAAGTTATGGATCGCTGTCCATAGCCGTTCAGTACATTGCCGAAGCAAAGATTGTGATGACGGTCCCGAAGACGGTATTTGTACCGCAGCCGAATGTGGATTCTGCTGTGATCCGTCTAGATGTTCGCCCTGAGAAAAAAGTGCAGGTTGTCGACGAAGCGTTCTTTTTTAAACTGGTTCGCGCAAGCTTTGCGCAACGGCGAAAGACCTTAATGAACAACCTCATCAATAATTTATATGACAAAGACCAAAAAGAACATTTGCTGTCGATATTAGAAAAAGTCGGTATTGACCCCGGTCGCCGCGGCGAAACACTGTCAATCGAAGAGTTCGCTCGATTGAGTGACGCACTGAGCAATGAGTAAAAACAATGATTATAAAATAGGCACCTTCTTTTACGAGAGGTGCCTATTTTTCATGCCCTAAAAAGATAAGGCCAATGGTTTGCACAAATTAAGAAAATATAAGATTTTCGGATTAACAAAAAGTTGGAAACTAGACACGAAAGCGCGAGACGCCTGCGGGTGCGTCCCTGTTGATCCGGAGCCAAGGGAGACCCCGCAGATATTGTTTGGATGATCAGATAAGCGCCTAATCTGATAAATAGACGGAAAAATTCCGCTTAATAAGAAAATGAACGAAAAAATAGCTTAAATAGACGGATAAGTTCCGCTTATCGAATCTAAAAACGTGAAAATGGAGAGCTTTGCTTTGCATAACCGGAAAAATTACCCTTATTTATTAGCGAAACAAGCTCAATGATGTGTATAACCGGAAAAATTCCGCTTAATTTACTCGTTACTTAATGAAGGACCAAAATGCTCAATGAAGCAGAGGTGGAATGAAGGAACTTTCGTATGTAAAGGAGTAAAGGAACTTTCGCTAACTACGCATACGTCCTGTATGCAACGCGAAAGCCATCACATCCTGTGAAAGTACGTCCTGTATGCAACGCGAAAGTCATCGCGTCCTGCGGCAGTACGGACCGGTCAATGCCAGATTTTTCTAAGAGGAAGTTAAAGGCTGCGATCATGTTCAATTGTTGAAGTGTCCCTTCATGAATATTCGTTTCTGCACAATCATAGATTGAAAAGGATGACTCTGATTTTTTACGGATCCGGATGTGCTGAAAAGAGGGAGTGGAACATGACGGTTCAAGTAGGAGATCTCGTGGCGCGAACTTCATACCATTGCGACCTTCCGTTTCGTGTGGTGGCCATTCATGAAGAGACAAAAAGTGCCGAGTTGAATGGCCATGACTTGCGTTTGTACGCAGACGCGCCGCTCGATGACTTGGTTCTAGTAACTAAAGATGAACGGGAAGAGTATGAAAAAGTGACGAGTTCGAAGGAAGCGGAGTCCTACAAGCTTTTCAGACAGGACTATAAGCAAATGAAATTGAAAAGAGGATATACGGCAACAAATGGTTATCGGGAAGGGGCTTCGTATTTTGAAATGCCCGGACGTGTGCTTCACATTGACGGAGATCCGTATTATTTAAAAAAGTGCCTTGCTTTTTATGAAAAACTGCATGTACCTGTAATCGGCAAATATATGCAGGAATCGGAAATGCCTGATCTTGCTCCGAAGCTGGTCGCGCAGATCCGCCCGGATATTCTTGTACTGACCGGACATGATGCATTTATGAAGAATAAGGGAATGCCAGACGAGATTAAGGCCTACCGCAATTCGGGGTATTTTATCCGAACAGTCAAAGAGGTTCGCTATCACTGGCCTAGTCTTGATCAGATGATTATTTTTTCCGGCGCTTGCCAATCTAATTTTGAATATTTAATTCGGGCGGGATCGAATTTTGCCAGTTCGCCTGACCGCGTAAATATTCATGCGCTTGATCCGGTTTATCTTGCCGCCAGGATCAGTTTTACGTCTTTTATGGATAGTGTCAATGTGTGGGAAGTGCTCAGAAACACGCTGACCGGTGCAGGCGGCTTGGGCGGGGTGGAAAGTCGGGGGATGCTTCGCACGGGTCTGCCCTACCCCTCGGAATAAAAATAATTTAGTAGGAAATTCAGTCGAATTTTGAGAGAAAATAACGCCTGTTCTTCGCAATAAATGTATTGACAGCAACAATGGTTTCTTGATATAATTCATACTATTTGATTTTTTGACGTCCATTGTGGTATACTTATAATTAAGCGAGGTGGATTGTCGAGATGGGAAAAACCATTGATGATATCAGAGGCGCTCTAGACGAACGTGTCGGCGAACGTTTGACATTAAAGGCAAACGGTGGCAGACGCAAAACGATTCAACGCATTGGTGTTTTGGAAGGTACCTATCCGTCGGTTTTTATTGTGAGGCTGGATAAAGATTCGAACGCGTATGACCGCGTATCGTACAGCTACACTGATGTGTTGACGGACTCGGTGGAACTCACCTTTTTGGAGGAAATGGCGAGCGGCCAGTAATGAATTGCTTGTTCGATTTCCATGATGACAGACCATTTATTTATAGCGGATGCGCGCACCCTTTTTGTTCGAAATTCACGGACAAAACTGGAGATGCGCGTTTATGCTTTTCATAAGTCTTTCGTCAAAATTCATTTTAGCACGTTTGGCGAATAGAAGAAAGTAAATTAGTGCAACCTAATTTCTGCTCGACCATTGGAAAGGAGTTGTGCCGATCATGTCCAGACGCAGAGGCATTATGTCTGAAGCATTTAAAGAGGAACTTGCCAAAGAGCTGGGGTTTTATGATACGGTCAAGAATGAAGGATGGGGCGGCATCAAGGCCCGCGACGCAGGCAATATGGTGCGCCTCGCTATTCAAAAAGCTGAAGCGACACTTGGTGACGCTGATAAACAGCACCATGATTGAGCACGAAAGAAGGGGATTCTGTCCAGAAACGGATGGGACCCCCTTTTTCTTCATGCTCGTTTCCTTTAAACTATAAAGTGTAAAAAAACGGAGTAGGTATTATAGATCAGGATCCAGCTAAGAATGCTGTTCTGGGGTGAACGGGATACTAGGGCATCCATGAATGTCGGTCCGTCAAAGCGCCACGTTCTGTGGCAATCCGGACATTAGATCATCCGTGATCGTCGCATCAATTGCTTTTTATTAAAATTGGACATGTATACGAAAGCAGCTTGTTAATTGGAAGTGGGGGAACCGTTTGAAAGTACTTGAGAAAGCACCGGCAAAAATTAACCTTTCCCTTGATGTTGTTGGGAATCGAAGCGATGGTTATCATGAGGTCAAAATGATCATGACCTCAATTGATTTAGCAGATCGGGTGGAATGCGGCGATCTGCATGAGAATCGAATTATAGTCCGTACATCAGCCCCCTATGTGCCTGAGGATGAACGTAATTTCGCATATCAGGCTGCTAAGTACATCAAAGAATGTTATGATATTCGCCGCGGTGTAGAAATAACGATTAAAAAAAATATACCAGTTGCTGCAGGACTTGCCGGAGGAAGCACGGATGCCGCGGCAACGATCCGTGCCCTGGACAAGCTATGGCATATTGGTATGTCCTATAAAGAAATGCTGGAAATTTCAGCGAAAATCGGATCTGATGTCGCTTTCTGCATTAAAGGAGGAACGGCACTCGCCACCGGAAGAGGCGAACAAATTACGCCTTTGCCGTCCTTGGCTCCTTGCTGGGTCGTTCTTGTTAAGCCGGACGTGTCAGTATCAACGGCGCAGATCTATAAAGATTTGGACAGTCAGCCGATTATTCATCCGGATGTTGATGCCATGATCCAAGCCATCAAAAAGGAAGATTTTCAGACAATCTGCGGACTGCTCGGTAATTCTCTTGAGTCTGTGACCATGAGAAAAGTTGCGGATATCGCAAAGATAAAAGGTCATATGAAAGCAATCGGTGCGGAAGGGATATTGATGAGCGGAAGCGGACCAACCGTGTTTGCGCTTACCCAGCATGAATCACGAATGTTGCGCTTGATGAATGGGATGAGAGGTTATTGTTCGCAGGTATTCGCCGTGAGGCTTTGTAAACCGTTTACCCTCTTGTCTGAATACGAATAATGGTGTAAAATTGCTTTAAAATATTCGGATTTGGAGGATTATCATGAAACTTAAGCGAAGCAGCAGACTGGTCGATATGACAGAATATTTGCTGCGGCATCCTCACCAGGTGATTTCGCTTTCCTATTTTTCGGAACGGTATGAATCTGCCAAATCCTCGATAAGCGAAGATCTGACGATTATCAAGGAGAACTTTGAATCTCAAGAAATCGGACGGCTGCAGACGCAGGCGGGGGCTACGGGCGGAGTATGTTATATGCCATCCATGGGCTGCGAGGAAGCCGAACAATTGCTTGGACGATTGCAGGAACAGATGACGCGAAAGGAGCGGATTCTACCTGGAGGCTATCTCTATATGACTGATATTCTGGGGAAGCCGGACTATATTAATGCGATTGGACGGCTGATCGCATCGGTTTTTATTAATGAAAAGCTGGATGCAATCATGACGATGGAGACAAAGGGTATTCCGCTTGCGTACGCAGTTGCCACACAGTGCAGCGTACCGGTTGTTGTCGTCCGACGAAGCAGCAAAGTAACCGAGGGATCTACAGTAAGCATTAATTATATATCCGGGTCTTCAAAAAGGATACAGACAATGGTTTTGCCGCGAAGAAGTCTGAAAGCACACGCACGTGTTTTAATCGTCGATGACTTCATGAAAGCTGGAGGAACGATGAAAGGTATGATTAATTTAGTGGAGGAATTCGGCGCAAAGGTTGCCGGCATGGCCGTTCTCGTTGAAAAAAAAGATGAACGTCCGAAATTGGTTAATCATTATGTATCGCTGCTTAAACTGTCAATCCTTGAGCAACAAGATGCGCTGACAATTGAAAACGGTAACGTGTACGAATGGCTGCCGAAAAATAATTCTCTTGGAGTAAAAGACTAACCGTTTCCAATAAATTTTTGAACTGCCGTCAAACACTATATGCGCAAATAATAAAAATATTTTTGTTTCTTTTTGCCACTTGCAGGATTTCCCACTTTTTATGTTGAAACAAGTATTTAGAATGACGAGTTACGCATAAGGGAAAGGGTGGTGTCTTATCAATGGAAATAACAGATGTCAGATTGCGGCTTGTGCATACTGACGGGCGCATGAGGGCAATCGCCTCAATAACTCTTGATAAAGAGTTCGTTGTCCACGATATTCGCGTGATTGATGGAAACAATGGCACATTCGTCGCGATGCCCAGCAAGCGGACACCTGACGGGGAGTTTAGGGATATTGCCCACCCCATCACATCAGGGACTAGAGAGAAAATACAGTCGGCAATACTTAGTGAATATGAACATGCATGTGAGGGCGATCCTTCATTCGAACAGGCAGGCGCTTCTTAAATAATGGCCGTGTTATAAGATTGCATGTCTTTGATAGGTCAAACATTTTTATCAGCAGGGCTGCGTCAACGTCATTTTAAAGATACTTTTCATTTGCAGAATTTTGTGAGACAAGCCCAGCATGTTCACGAATTACTTGTTCATGAATACGATTCGATTTGAGGATAAGAGCTATTAGTAAAAAAAGGAGCCAATTGGTTCTTTTTTTTTACTTGAACATTAAAAAACATGTTCTGACGAATTGACGCAAATTTCGCCTTTGTTATCTTGAAAAAGGGTTGTTTTTAAGCTATAGTCTAAAATGGACGCTAAGGATCAGCGAAAGCTATGGGGGTTCATCATGTCAAATCGATTTGCGATCATTCTTGCTGCCGGTAAAGGTACAAGAATGCAATCGAAACTATATAAAGTGCTGCATCAGGTTTGTGGCAAACCGATGATCCGACATGTCATTGATGAGGTTGGCAAAGCTGATTTCGAAAAGGTTTATGTCATTGTCGGACATGGGGCGAATGAGGTGAAAGCGGCGGTCGGTGATAGGGCTGAATGCCTGTTGCAGCAAAAGCAGCTTGGAACAGGACACGCTGTGCTTCAAGCCGCGGATCGATTAGCCGAGCAAGAAGGCACGACGGTTGTTCTCTGCGGAGATACTCCACTGATCACTCATCAAACCATTGAGAAGCTGATTCAGATTCAAGAAAAGAATCAGGCAGCGGCAGCAGTGTTGACCGCTAAATTGGAAGATCCGACGGGATACGGTCGCGTCATTCGGGATTCATCAGGAAATGTTGCGAAAATTGTCGAACATAAAGATGCAAATCCTGATGAAAAAAGGGTAAAAGAAATTAATACGGGCATCTATTGTTTTGACAACCGTAAATTGTTCACCCTTTTAAAGCAAGTGAAAAACAATAATGTTCAGGGTGAATACTATCTTCCTGATGTTATTGGTTTGCTTGTCCGCGACTCTGAGAAAGTGATTGCCTACGCAACAGAACAGTTCGAGGAAACAGTCGGTGTCAATGACCGCATTCAATTGGCTGCTGCAGGGAAATATATGCAGGTACGCATCAATAGGGCAATGATGCAGAATGGTGTGACACTGATCGATCCGGATACAACCTATTTGTCGGCGGAATGCGAGATCGGCATGGATACGGTTGTCTATCCGGGGACGGTCATTGCCGGAAAGACACGAATCGGAAGCAGCTGCACAATCGGTGCTTATTCGCAAATTCGCGACTGTGTGATTGGCGACGGGACGCAGATTGATCAATCTGTGCTGGAGAACAGTACGATTGGAAGCAATGTGCAGATCGGACCTTTCGCACATATTCGTCCGCTGTCCAAGATCCATGATCAGACAAAAGTGGGCAGTTTTGTCGACGTAAAGAACACGGACATTGGAGAACGGAGCGGGCCGAGCATTTAAAAATAGGTGAGGCATCGCAAGATCCGGGCAAAAAAACATAATTAAAGTACAGGTTAAACCATTAACTGGAGGGAACCATTAGATGGTCAGCTATTTAGATCCAAATTTGAAAGTATTCAGCCTCAATTCAAATCCTGATCTTGCAAAGCAAATTGCAGAGCATATCGGTATTAAACTCGGAAAATGCATTGTATCGTCATTCAGTGACGGCGAGATCCAAATCAGCATCGAAGAAAGCATTCGAGGCAGTGAAGTTTATGTCATTCAGTCAACAAGTGATCCGGTGAATCAACACTTGATGGAATTGCTGATCATGATTGATGCGTTGAAACGCGCATCCGCAAAAACGATCAATTTGGTTATCCCTTATTACGGCTATGCGAGACAGGACCGCAAAGCACGTGCTCGTGAACCGATCACAGCAAAGCTTGTCGCAAATCTTTTGGAAACGGCAGGCGCAACGCGCGTGTTGACGCTCGATTTGCATGCACCGCAAATCCAAGGATTTTTTGACATTCCTGTCGACCAGCTTCTTGGTGTCCCGACCCTGTCGGAATATTTCATGAGCAAGCAGCTTGAGGATATCGTTATTGTCTCTCCGGATCATGGCGGTGTGACGCGTGCACGCAAAATGGCTGACCGCCTAAAAGCACCGATTGCAATCATTGATAAACGCCGCCCGCGTCCCAATGTTGCGGAAGTCATGAACATTATCGGCGATATTCAGGGCAAAACGTGCATTATTGTCGATGATATTATCGATACGGCAGGTACAATTACGCTTGCCGCTAACGCCTTAGTTGAGCGCGGCGCTAAAAAGGTGTATGCTTGCTGTACACACCCTGTTTTGTCGGGTCCCGCAATCGAACGTATTCAGGCGTCTGCAATCAGCGAACTCGTTGTGACCAACACGATTCCGTTGCCTGAAGAAAAGAAAATTGACAAAATTGTGCAGTTGTCTGTCGCACCGTTGATTGGTGAAGCAATTATTCGTATTCATGAAAAATTGTCGGTCAGCAGGTTGTTTAATTAACTATCGATCGGAATTTAGTGCCTTACAGGGTTAGATTATACGTGATTCGTCAAAAATTTAATAAGGATCCATTTGAAAGGGAGTGCAATGACGCATGGCAACATTAAGTGCGGCTGTTCGTAGCGAATTCAAGAAATCGTATGCAAAGAAATTGAGAAAAGAAGGAAAGATTCCTTCCGTAGTTTATGGAAAGACAGTAGGTAACGAATCTGTTGCGGTTGATGCCGGAGCAGTAAGCAAGCTCTTCCGCAGCGAAGGCAGAAACGCAATTATCAATTTGGACATTGAAGGTAAGAAAAAATATACGGTGATGGCTCATGAATTGCAATTTGATCCGTTAAAGGGCACTGTTCGTCATATTGATTTTCTCGAAATCAATATGAATGAAGAAATCGATGCTGTTGTACCTGTAGTACTTAAGGGTACGGAAGTTGTTGAAACCGGCGATGTTGTCTTGAACAACCAGCTGTCAGAGCTGACCGTACGCGCGCTTCCTAATGATCTTCCAAATACGATTGAAATTGACGTGTCTAAACTGGCTGTCGGTGATGCCATTCGTGTGAGCGACCTTGCAGACTCGAAAAAATATACCGTTCTTGGCGACCCTGAAGACGTTGTTGTGACGCTGTCTTATGGTACACAAGAAGCTGAAGCACCAGCAGAAGAAGCAACCGAAACTGCGGATGCTGCTGCGCCTGCAGCTGATGGTGAAAACGCAGCTGAATAAGTGTTCATTTAAATGAATGGAAAGGCGTAACCAATGCGTTACGCCTTTTTTCGTACCAATTAGAAAGTAAAAACATGTTGGTTATTTCTGAACATGAGATAAGACACGGTGGAGTTGAGCCGAGAAATTAATGCGCGAAACACTTATCTCAGATAGAAAGTGAGGAATCACTGTGAAAGTCATTGTCGGACTGGGCAATCCCGGTTCTGAATATGCCCATACGCGGCATAACATAGGGTTTGAAGTGATCGACTTAATCTCGCAGCAGCACGGAATCCGTTTAAACAAAAACAAGTTTAATGCGCTGTTTGGAAAAGGGTCGATCGATGGGGAAGAACTTTTGTTAGTGAAGCCGCTTACTTATATGAATGCCTCAGGTGAAGCGATTGGGCCGCTGCTTCGTTTTTTTAAGCTGTCAGTCGTTGACTTGCTGGTTATTCAGGACGA
Organism: Sporolactobacillus sp. STSJ-5; assembly: GCF_024385605.1. Classification (GTDB taxonomy): domain Bacteria; phylum Bacillota; class Bacilli; order Bacillales; family Sporolactobacillaceae; genus Sporolactobacillus. Next base: position 29,321 of record NZ_JANFOJ010000020.1, read on the forward strand.
TATGGATCTGCCGGTAGGCAAGATTCGCGTGAGGCAAAAGGGAAGCGCCGGCGGGCACAATGGGATTAAGTCAATTATTCAGCATGTGAACTCGCAGGAATTTGCTCGAATTAAAGTAGGTGTTGGCCATCCTCAGCACTCGCGTGAGGCAGTCATACGTTATGTGCTTCAAGGTTTTTCCGGGGATGACCAAATACAGATTTCGTCGGCAATTGAACGTGCAGCATCAGCTGCAGAAGCTTGGCTCACGTTACCTTTTTCACAGGTGATGAATACGTATAATGCGAATAAGTAGAAAACCGCGCGGGTATAATCATAGAAGTTTATCACAGATGATTAGGGTTCTGAAGAATCACTGCAGAGCTTTGGCTTAAGCCAAAGCGTTTTTCGGTTTTCAGAAAGCGAGGGTAGTCCATGCTTGGCCTGAGCCACTATTATCAACAGAACATAGATGAAATTCAAACAGTCCTTGAAGGCTATGAGCAAGGTATGAAGCAGCAGCTGGTGTCCGGACTTTCAGGCGGCGCAAAAGCATTATGGATTGCGGCGGTTTATCAGAAGAGACATCAGACATCTGTTGTTGTGACACATAACCTTTATCAAGGGCAGAAACTTTATAATGATCTCGAAGGCTTGATCGATTCGGAGGAGCTGTTTCTTTACCCTGCCAACGACTTGATTGCGTCTGAACTTGCTGTGGCAAGCCCGGAACTGCTCGCTCAACGTATTGATGTACTGAACCGGCTTGCGCAAAATCGCAAAGCACTCATTATTATACCGGTCGCCGGACTGAAAAAACTGCTCGCTCCGCTCTATTTGTGGAAAGCGAGCTTATTGCAGTTTGAGGTCGGAAAGACGGTTGATTTAGATGCGCTTCCGCGAAAATTGACAGCCATGGGCTATGAACGCGAATCTATGGTTGCCGGTCCAGGTCAATTCAGTATACGGGGCGGAATCATTGATCTTTTCCCGCTGACAGAAGCCCATCCGATCCGCATTGAGCTGTTTGACGATGAAATCGACTCTGTTCGCTATTTTGACAGTGACTCTCAGCGTTCGCTGGAAATGATTCAAAACAGCGTGCTGATCGGTCCGGCACGGGAACTTCTGCTTTACGAGGAAAACTATGCGGCGGCTGCGCAAGGACTTGAGCATGAACTGGCTGTCTCGTTAGCCAAGATGAAGGATCAGAAGGCTCAAGAGCTGCTCAGCGAACATAGCTCTGCTGACATTGAATCATTAAAACAAGGTGTGCCTTTTAACGGAATGATCAAGTATGCGTCTTTGTATTACAACAAATTGACGACTATTGATGATTATTTGCCTGAAGATGCTTTGATTATCTTTGATGAGATCAGCCGGATCCAAGAAATGTCTGAACAGCTGGATCGCGAAGAAGCCGAATGGCGAGTCGACATGCTGCAAAGAGGGGATATGGTCAGTGAATTGCCGCTGACTATGAGTTGGCCACAACTGACCGAGCGGCTGTCCCATCCGCTTCTCTTGCTGTCCCTTTTCCTCAGGTACCATGGTCAGTTTCAGCCGCAGAATGTCGTCAGTATAACATGTCGTGCGATGCAAAATTTTCATGGTCAGATTCAATTGTTGAAGACTGAGGTTGAACGTTGGAAGAAGGGCGATTTCTCCGTTACCTTTCTCGCCTCTGACAAAGAACGAGCAAAACGCTTAGATCAAGTATTATCGGATTATGGCATTCAGGCGGAATTTGTAGCACCCGAAACGCCACCTGTTCACGGTGTGAATCAGATTACAATCGGTCAATTTGAAATTGGCTTTGAATTGCCGCTTAAGAAAATCGCCGTGATTACTGAGCAGGAAGTCTTTACAAAAAAGACGGCGAAAGCGAACCATCATGGAAAGAAACTGTCGAATGCCGAACGCCTGAAAAATTATAGCGAGCTTAAAGTCGGCGATTATGTGGTTCATGTGGATCACGGGATCGGCCGATACGCCGGTATTGAGACGCTTGAAGTCAACGGTACGCATAAAGATTATTTGCAAATTATTTATAAGGGCAATGATAAGCTCTACGTCCCGGTGGAACATATTGATCAAGTACAGAAGTATGTGAGTTCCGAGGGTAAGGAACCGAAGATCTATGCACTAGGCGGCGGCGAATGGAAGAAGGTCAAGAGCAAAGCACGTTCGTCGATTCAAGATATCGCTGATGACTTGATCAAGCTCTACGCAAAGCGTGAAGCGAGCAAAGGCTACGCTTTTGCGAAGGACAGCGATGCGCAGCAGGAATTTGAAGCGGCGTTCCCATATGAGGAGACCACAGACCAGCTCCAAGCCATTGAAGAAATCAAGAAGGATATGGAGAACGAGAAGCCGATGGATCGTTTGCTGTGCGGTGATGTGGGCTACGGCAAGACCGAGGTTGCTTTGCGTGCTGCATTTAAAGCCATTGCCGACGGAAAACAAGTGGCTCTTCTGGTTCCGACTACAATCCTTGCACAACAGCATTTCGAGACGGCGAGTGAACGGTTTGAAGATTTTCCGGTCACGATCGGACTGCTTAGCCGTTTTCGTTCGAGGAAAGAACAAATGGAAACGCTTAAGGGCCTTAAAGCGGGCACGGTTGATTTAGTCATTGGGACGCATCGTCTACTGTCAAAGGATGTTCAATATAAAGATCTCGGTTTGCTGATTGTTGATGAAGAACAACGATTCGGAGTCACCCACAAGGAAAAAATTAAACGTCTGAAGGCGAATGTCGATGTGCTGACACTGACCGCGACACCGATTCCACGTACACTGCATATGTCGATGCTCGGGGTACGTGACCTTTCAATTATTGAAACACCACCGGAGAACCGCTTCCCTGTACAAACCTTTGTCATGGAATACAATGCGTCATTAATTCGGGAAGCAATCGAACGCGAAATGGCGCGCGGCGGGCAGGTGTACTTCCTTTATAATCGTGTGGAAACGATTCAGCGGATGGCTGAAATGATCTCCGGACTGGTCCCTGATGCAGCAGTCACATTTGCGCATGGGCAAATGAAAGAATCAGAACTTGAATCTGCAATGATTGATTTTCTCGACGGAAATGCAGATGTACTTGTTAGTACGACAATTATTGAAACCGGCGTTGATATTCCAAACGTCAATACCCTGATTGTTTACGATGCCGATCGAATGGGGCTAGCTCAACTGTACCAGCTTCGCGGACGAGTCGGGCGTTCCAGCCGTGTTGCCTATGCTTATTTTACGTATCAACGCGATAAGGTCATGAACGAGGTTGCTGAGAAAAGACTGCAAGCCATAAAGGAATTTACCGAGCTCGGTTCCGGATTTAAAATCGCAATGCGTGATTTGTCCATTCGCGGGGCCGGAAATCTGCTGGGCGCCCAGCAGCATGGATTTATCGACTCTGTCGGTTTTGATCTTTATTCGCAAATGCTTCAGGATGCCATTGCTGAGCGCAGCAAGAAGAGCAGTACGGACATGGCACCAAAACCGCCTAAAGTCACCATTGAGATGGAGACAGATGCATACATTCCGGATCTGTATATTGAGGATTCTCTGCAGAAAATTGATATGTATAAACGCTTCAAAGCTGCTGCCTCGGTTCAAGATGTTGAAGAACTGAAGGATGAGATGATCGACCGGTTCGGCGATTACCCAAGAGAAGTAGCCGACCTGTTCAAAGTGGCCGAGATACGCGTGACAGCAAATCAATTAATGATTGAGGAAATTAAGCAGCAAAGTTCTGAGGTCAGAATTATTTTCTCGGAAATGGGCTGGAAATCATTGGATCGAGAGTCGCTGTTTAAAGCAATCAGCAAAATGGGGTCCGGAGTTGGTCTCGGCGCGGAAGGATCGAAAATGAAAATAACCATTAAACAGAATAGGCGCAATGCAGATTCTAAGCTGCTGGAGGAGGTTGCTAAACTGCTTGGCGGAATCGAGCAGCTTCAGAAGCCGTCTGAGAAGGTAGGATAAATTTGGCGAAAAATGCATACTTTGACCAGTAGCGCAGATAATAATGCAAGGAATAGATGATTTTTGCGGAAGCGGAAAGAGAGGACATCCTTGTATGAAAGCAACTGGCATTGTCCGCCGAATCGATGATCTTGGGCGGGTAGTTATTCCTAAAGAAATACGGCGTACACTTCGTATTCGTGAAGGGGATCCACTAGAAATTTTCGTTGATCATGATGGCGAAGTGATTTTGAAAAAATACTCGCCGCTGAGCGAGCTCGGCGATTTTGCAAAAGAATACGCGGAGTCCTTGGCGGAAAATTCCGGCAAGCTGACCCTTGTCAGTGACCGTGATGCTGTGATTGCAGTCGCGGGAGGACCTAAAAAAGACTACTTGGAAAAGCGTCTGCTTGCGGTACCGGAAAAATCCATGGAGCAGCGGCAAACCATTCTTGAACAGGATCGCGGCGAGCCGCTAATGGAAGGACATGAAAATCTGTCCGGCCCCTATGTTGTTGCACCAATTATTGCCGGGGGCGATCCAATCGGTACCATTATTCTCATCGATAAGGACAAGAAGCCGATGGGTGAAGTCGAGGTAAAGCTTGCTGAGACGGCTGCAGGCTTTCTTGGCAGGCAGATGGAGCATTAAAAGTAAAATGTTTGCATGAGAGGAGGCGGCTGCAGCGCCTCTTTTTTGCAAGATAAGAAAGTATAGGATTTTGCCCCATATTTAAACGAATAAGCCAGTGTCTTGGACGAGAATAAAAGCGGAGGTTCGAGACGCCAGCGGAATCAGGTGCCAGCGAGACCCCGCGGATTTCTGCTTGTCTGAGGAGGCTCGCGGTGCGCCCGCGGTCGCGCTCAGTTGATGCGAGCAACCGAAGCGATGATTCACACCATAAAGACACAAATCAATGCTAAAAAAGGGAACTTTCGCAAGTGTAAAGGAGCTTTCGCTAAATACGCATACGTCCTGTATGCAACGCGAAAGCCATCACGTCCTGTGAAAGTAAGGACCGGGCGCTTTTTGCCCGGTTTTTCTTACAAGAAAAGAATGTATATCGTTCTGCCTTGCTGGTACAATGATCAGCGTCATAAGATTCGGGTGGGTGATCAGGCAAGCGCCCAATCTGAGAAATAGACGGAAAAATTCCGCTTAAATTGAAAATGAATGGTAAAATCGTTTAAATAGACGGAGAAATTACCCTTATTGAATCGAAAAATGTAAAAATAGAGGTTTTTTCTCTGAATAAGCGGAAAAATTACCCTTATTTACAGGCAAAACTAGCGCCATGGCGCATATAACCGGAAAATCTCCGCTTATTTTACTCGTTACTTAATGAAGGACCGGGCGTTTTTTGCCCGGTTTTTCTTATTGGGTTGATTCTTGATTCCAGGTACGCGATAGGGCAAGTTATGATATAATCCAACAGAGAATTCTTGGAGAAATGAGAGAGATCATGGGCAACGAGAAGAGGGAGAGCCACTTGGTGTGGCGCGGTGCGGCGATACTCACGGGTGCAGCTCTGCTGGTGAAGATTATGAGCGCGCTTTACCGGCTTCCCTACCAAAATTTTGCCGGCGACGTCGGTTTTTATGTTTATCAGCAAGTTTATCCTTTTTACGCACTGGCAGTGGCACTTGGAAGCACGGGATTTCCAATTGTCATTTCCAAATATATGGCTGAGGCAGGAGAACGGCATGACGCGAAAGTGGACGTGCAAAGGCATGCACTGATCGCGCTGCTGCTGATCTGCGGATTCTTTTTTGCTGCCCTTTTTATCTTTGCACAGCCTTTGGCAGCACTGATTGGTGATCAGCATCTTGCTGCCTTAATTCGTATCGCCGCATCAGCCTATCTTTTCGTCCCGATTGTGGCCCTTTTGCGCGGAACTTTTCAAGGCGACAAGGAAAATATGCTGCCTACAGCTCTCTCTCAAATCGGAGAACAGGTGACGCGTGTTTGTTTCATTTTAGGATTGTCCTGGTATTTATTTCTCAATCATGGAGATGCCTATGCATTCGGATTGGTTGCAACATCAGGATCGGCATTTGCGCCGCTCGTCACACTGATTATTCTTATTCTGTTTTTGCCCCGAAAAAAACAGTTCGCATACGAACTGTTTTCGAGGTCGGCCGTTGCAATCAATTGGCGGATGGTCAAAACACTTATAACTGCCGGCTGTCTTTTTTCCATTCTTGCCGTTCCCCTGCTCTCGTTTCAGCTTATTGATTCATTAACCGTACTTCGGCTTTTGGGTAAAATGCATCTTGCCGATCCGCGTGCTGAAAAGGGCATCTATGATCGTGCTTATATACTGACACAGTTTGGAATGATCGCATCTGCTTCGCTGACGGTGGCCATGGTGCCGCGCCTAGCGCAACTCGCAGCATTGCGAAAGCGTTATGAATTTCAAATGGAGGCAACGCTTTCGATTAAAGTAAGCGTTGCTTTTGGTGCAGCAGCAGCTGCAGGACTCATGATGATCAGCCGCGAGGTTAATATTATGCTGTTTCGAAATGCCGACGGAACGGCAGCTTTCGCAATTGCATCGTTCACGATGCTGACGCTTTCGATCATTTTGACCGCTTCAGGAATTTTAGAGGCAAACGGAAAACCCTGGGTACCTTTTTACTTTCTTGTCCTTGGCTCGTGTGTAAAAGGTGCGGCAAATTATTTCCTTATTCCGCACTTTGCTATTGTCGGTGCTGCTTTGGGTACATGTCTAGGAACCGCTGCAGCTGCTGTAATGAGTCTTGTCTATTTGCACCGCCATGCATTGACCGAGCGATTGCCCTGGCGCGCGGTTGTGAAATTAGGCATTGCCTTATCCGGGATGGCGGCAAGCGTGTCTCTTTGGAAAAGAATAATCAGCCGCTTCACCGATCCCCTTTCGGCAAGGCCCGCAGCATCAGTGCTCGCTTTATCCGGAGCCGTAGTCGGCGGTGTGGTCTTTATCGTGATCCTTTATATGGTCCGTTTTCTGAATAAGCATGACCTGAAGCGGCTTCCGATACGAAGAAAAAAGAAGCACAGTGCGGCATCGGCACGGTCTCGGAAACTGTGATCTGAAGGTAACTTATGATAGAATGAAAAAAATGATGGTTATAGAAGATGCTCGGGAGGCAGGACTATGATCATCTCTTTTGAGCAGATCTCTATACGTGGGAAAAAACGTATAAACGAATGAATACAATATGGAGGAATGGTTTGAATGAATAAAAATGAACTCATCCATAAAGTGGCAGAGAAAACGGGCATTGCGAAAAAAGATACGGAAACGGTGGTTAACGAAGCGCTGGAACAAATTATTCAAGCGCTGAATGCCGATGAAAAGGTTCAATTTGTCGGATTCGGTACCTTCGAAGTCCGTCAGCGCGCAAGCAGGACAGGACGCAATCCCCAGACAGGCGAAACAATCACAATCCCGGCGACCCGCGTGCCAGGGTTTAGAGCCGGCAATAAATTTAAGGATGCAGTGAAAAAATGAGATTAGACAAATATTTGAAAATATCCCGATTGATTAAACGGCGAACAGTAGCGAAGGAACTCGCCGATCAGGGGCGCGTTGATATTAATGGACAACCCGGAAAGGCAAGCTCGAATGTTGCGGTCGGTGATCAGCTGACTCTGCACTTCGGCCAAAAACCAATGACTGTTCGCATCTTGCTGTTAAAAGAAGTCGTCAAAAAAGAAGAAGCCGATTCGCTCTATGAAGTGGTCCGTGACCAGCAGGAAGGTCAATAAGCATTAAGTAGAAATTGATTTATTGTTGGTGATTCCGGTTGGTTCTAAATGGGACAGCTCCCTCATAATGTAGGAAACAGAGGAGGGGGAGTCCAATGAGTCAATTTTATTCGTCTCAGATCCCTAATAAAGACAAGCCGGCGCAAAATCAAAATATAGTTGTTAAGGATCGGAAATCAATCGAGATTACCGGTGTCAAACACGTGGAAAGCTTTGATCATGAAGAATTCTTGCTTGAGACGGTATTGGGGTATCTTGCCGTTCGAGGTTCCGGTCTGAAAATGCAAAATCTGAATGTTGAGCAGGGCCAGGTATTGATTGAGGGGCATATTATTGAAATCAGCTATCTGGATGATCAGGGCGGAGAAGCTCATAAAGGCTTCTTCGGCAAGCTGTTTCGATGACGCTTGAACAGCAATACGTCTCGCTTATCCTGATGCTCGCCATGGGTATTTGGTTCGGTGCTTCATTTTCGGTCTATCAGCACTTTGTGCACCCGAAAAAAGGACGCCGTTGGATTTTGCTGATTTCAGACCCTCTCTTTTGGATCGTACAGGCTGTACTGCTTTTTTCACTTTTGTTACCCGTAAATGAAGGACAATTGCGTCTTTATTATTTCCTGGGTATTGCACTCGGCTTTGCTTTTTATAAAGCACTTTTAGAAAAACCATTCATGCGTCTATTCGGCAAAATTGTTGCGGTGACTGTCCGAACAGGGCGTTTTACCGCAAAAACTGTCTATCAATTATTGATTTATCCGCTCTTTTTCCTATTGATGCTTGTCTTCAGATTGTGTAGAATGACAGTAAACACCTTACTGAAAATTTTGCTCTTTCTGCTTTTGATTCCTTTGAAAATTCTAAGAGGCATTGTTCGACTGGTTCTTCCGGATCGAGCAGTGGTCTATCTGGCAAAAAAAAGAATTTGGATACAGCAGAAATTCAATCAGTGGATGTCACTATTCACCAAACGGAAATGATCGGGGGGAACGATATGGAGAGTGCCGGTGCAGAGCGGGTCACTCGACTGCAGAATAATTATCTGCAGTCGCAGGAAATGAATGAAAAGAGAAAAAGAAAACGGCACAAGGGGTTAATTCGGCGTTTGACTGCTTTTTTTATTGTTTTTGCTTTAGCCTGCGCCTTCATGATCTCCTCTCTGATTTCGCAATCCCATAAACTAAATGCTGCATCACAAGAAAAAATAAGTTTACAAAAACAGCTGAATCAGTCGAAATCCCAAGCAGTGGAATTGAAGAAACGCATTTCTCTGCTGCATAATAAAAAATATATTGGCGAAATTGCAAGGCGCGATTATCTGTTATCGAATAAAGGAGAAATTATTTTTTCGAAACCCGATAATAACAAGGATTGACAGGCACTTTTTTTGCTATGTATAATAATATAATTAGTGATACCAATTTAGGAGGAAGCTTTTTTTTATGTCAATTGAAGCAGGCAGCAAGCTGAAGGGTAAAGTATCAGGAATTACGAACTTCGGAGCCTTCGTTGATTTACCAGACGGAAAAACGGGTCTGGTTCATATCAGTGAGGTTGCGGATCGGTATGTGAAAGACATTCATGACGTTCTGGCGGTTGGTGATGAAGTAACGGTAAAGGTGTTGCAAGTCGCTCCGGATGGAAAAATCGGTCTATCGATCCGTAAAGCTGTCGATAAACCTAAGGTTGCATCTTCATCCTCGCGCGGAGGTTCTCAGAGACATGGCGGCGGGAAACGGTTTACCTCGCGTGCTCCAAGCTTTGAGGACAAAATCTCCCAGTATTTGAAGGACAGTGAAGATCGGCTTTCGACAATTAAGCGCCAGACAGAATCCAAACGCGGGGGACGCGGTGCGAGAAGAGGCTGAGCGCGACCTCCGAAAGTTTCTCAATATATAAACGCAACACCCAAGTTCAAACAGAGCTTGGGTGTTTTTTATTGCCCCTTGACAGGGGGAGTTCCGACACTGCCTATTGGAATGCTTGACTGCACTGAACAGGCGCTGTTATGAATGACTTGTTTTAAAGGTGCTGAATTTTTGTAGTGGTGTCAAGGTGAAAGATGAACGATGGCGAAGGCAGAAAATTTAGGGAAAAAAGGCGGTATTTCAAAGTCTTCGCCTTCTATAGACGATAAATTCATGCTATTCATCGACAGACTGCACGATCATTTGTCGTTTATGGCTGAACATCAAGAATGCCGTCGAAGTTTTTTTGATCTGCGGCTTGTGATTGTGACAAATTATGAACGTCTACTATGCTTTAATGGATCATACAATCATAAGTTAAAGGCGGCGAGCGATATGATTCAAAAATTTGGCGGTGCAGCAGCGGGTACCATTGACCCTTACCTACAAAAAAATCAAACGATACAAGAACGATCAAAATCGCAGCGCTCTTTTCAAACCTTTTTGCTGGGTGTTATGTTTCGTACCGATCTGTTTTTTCTGGCAGCAGGATTTTTACTTGGACGGGCTGTAATCATTACAAGCTTGACACCGTTTATTCTTCCTTTTTTTGCAACTGTATTCTGGATGAAACGCAAACGGAGATGGGCAGATTCAATGGCAGTTTTGGCCGGAGGGCTCACGCTGTCTGTGGGACAAGCTTTTTACGCACTGCTTGGATTAATCGTTTTCTTGGCAGGGTGGAGGATTGTGGCTTCGTTTCAACGTGTGCATATGGAACGCTGGCTGCCTGGACTTGTATTTCTTACCGGATTTTTAGTGCGTCTGCTCTGTCAGGCAGCATTTTCATTGACACTTGTATGGACGGATGTGCTCACGGCCGGAGCCGAGGCATCATTATCCGCGCTTGTGACACTCATATTTATGCAGAGCGTTCCGCTCATGTCTACGCGTGTTAACCATAAACTGTTTCGAAATGAGGAAATCATTTGTTTCGTCATTTTAATTTCATCAGTAATCGCCGGAACAATCGGATTGCATATCTATGATCTATCCATTGATCATGTACTTGCCCGGTATGCCGTGCTTCTGTTCGCATACGCTGGCGGTGCGGCGATCGGTTCAACGGTTGGTGTGGTGATCGGTCTCATTCTGGGCATGGCGAGCGTGTCGAGTCTCTATCAAATGAGCCTGCTCGCCTTCTCAGGCGTGCTTGGCGGCTTACTTAAGGAGGCGGGAAAAGCGGGTGTTTGTGCCGGATTGTTAATCTCGACATTATTAATTGGTGTTTATGGCGGCGGATATGCAGGGCTTGGGAGCGAGGTGATTGATTCGATTGCGGCCATTATACTTTTTCTTGTTACACCGAAGAGTCTGATCCGGCAAATGGCTTCCTTTATTCCGGGGACACGCGAGTATCAGGCTGAACAACAGCAATATGTACGTAAGCTGCGTGATGTAACAGTTGGTCGGGTGGAGCAGTTTTCAGGCCTTTTTCAGACGCTTGCGAAGAGCTTTTATCCACCGGCAGAAGCGGAAACAGAGGAAGACAGCGACGTTTTGAGTAATGTCACGGCCAAGACATGCCAGAACTGCTTCAAAAAAGAGTTCTGCTGGGTCAATAATTTTGAACGGACGCAGAAGCTGATGCTCGAATTGCGTGATGAGTCGCGGCGTGGAAATCGTGAAGAGAATGCACGGCTGCATCATAAATGGCGTAGTCACTGTTCCAAGGCGGAGCGAACGCTGGAAGTCATCCGCAAAGAGCAGAGTCTGTCTGAACTGCATGAGAAGATGAAACAAAATGTTAAAGAGAGCAGACGGCTTGTCGCGGATCAGCTCAGAGGTGTCTCACAGGTAATGGGCGATTTTGCCAGTGAAATGAAGCGTGAACGCGGTCTTCATGAATGGCAGGAAGAAATGATTCTAGCTAAATTGAATGGTATCGGTATCCGCGTTGAGAGTCTGGAGATTTACAATTTAGAATCTGGGGCTATTGATATTGAAGCGCTGCTGCCGACCGATAATTACGGTGCATGCGAAAAAGTTATTGCACCTCTGCTGTCCGATATTCTCGGCGAGAGTATTGTTGTTGAGAAAAAGCAAGCCTCTGATTATCCCGGAGGACCGAGTCGTGTTGTTTTTATTTCTGCTCGTGCATACGATTTGGATACCGGTGTCGCAACGGCCGCACGAGGAGGGGGCAGCATTTCCGGGGATAACTACTCACTTTTTGAAATCGGTTCCAAAAAATACGTTATGGCAATAAGCGATGGAATGGGGCATGGCGAACGTGCGGACATGGAAAGCAAAGATACCTTACAGCTGCTGAATAAAGTATTAAAATCCGGTATTCATGAGACGCTGGCGATCAAATCCATTAATTCAATCCTATCGCTTCGCTCGACTGAGGAAATTTATGCGACACTGGATTTGGCACTGATTGACTTGCAAAATGCGACATCAAAATTTCTGAAAATAGGATCAAATCCAAGCTTTATTAAGCGCGGCGGCCGTGTTTTCATGTTGGATGCAGGTAATTTACCAATTGGAATTATACGTGATGTTGATGTGGATATGAAGACTGAACAGTTAAAATCCGGAGACCTACTGATCATGATGAGCGATGGGATTTTTGATGTGCCAAAGCATATTGAGAATAAAGAAGCATGGGTCAAGCGGAAAATTAAAGAGCTGCAGACTAATGACCCGCAAGAAATTGCCGATCTGCTGCTTGAGGAAGTAATTCGTGTCGGAGATGGCAGTATTGATGACGATATGACAGTCATCGCTGCACGAATCAGCCATCATATTCCTGAGTGGTCGGCTTTTTCGACGGATCGAAGCGATGAACATGCCAATCGTGCCTAATGGGATTAAATGAATCTTTCACACCGTTTTTATCGTTGCTTGCATCTTTGCGAGGCAGATAGATTTTGCTTTGGCGGTCATGAGGCAAGTTTTACGAGACTAACGGTATAGAAACTACTTTTCCTGTCTATCATAATGCTAGATTCAGGGAGGAGTGAAAGACTCAATGAAGAAGGGCACGTTAAAGCAAATTTTGTTAATCACTGACGGGTGTTCCAATGAAGGCGAAGATCCGGTAGCAATGGCGGCACTGGCTCGTGAACAAGGGATTACCGTTAATGTCATTGGTGTTCTTGATCAATATGACTCGGAGGACAGTCATGGCTTGCAGGAAGTAGAGGGAATTGCACAGGCGGGCGGCGGGATCAGCCAAATCGTCCAGACGAAGCAGCTCGCGCAAACGGTGCAAATGGTGACAAAGCAGGCGATGACTCAGACGATTAAAGGTGTGATCAATCGACAGCTTCAGGATATTTTGGGTGACGGGGAAACGGTAGAGGATTTGCCTCCCGAAAAACGTGGAAAAGTAATGGAAGTCGTTGATGAGGTTGGTGAAACAGCTGATCTCCATGTATGCATTCTTGTTGACACAAGTGCCAGTATGAAAAATAAATTGCCGACTGTACGCGAGGCACTGACCGATTTGTCACTGAGCTTATCCGCACGCATGGGTGAAAATCAATTTTGTCTCTTTCTATTTCCCGGGAAAAGAAAGTCCGTGCAGAAAGTCATTTCATGGACGCCGCAGTTGGACAGCATTAAACGCATCTTTGAAAAAATAAGCTCGCATGGCATTACACCCACAGGACCGGCAATTAAAGAAGCAGTAAAAAGCTTTTCGTCGGTGTCGAGAAAACAGTCGCTCTTTGAAGATGATGAGGCCTATGATGATGGCCCAAGATAATCTGCACTTTGCTCCGGGAACCTTGATCACCGGGAAATGGCATCGAAACCAATACCAGCTTGTCAAGTGGCTGGGGAGCGGCGCACAAGGTACGGTGTATTTGGGAAGAGAAGGACGCCGTATGGTCGCGATCAAGCTGGCTAAGGATCGCGCGTCACTGATCTCAGAGGTTAATGTACTGAAACAGTTTGAAAAGCTCCAAGGGGATCCTTTGGGGCCTTCTTTATATGATAGCGACGACTGGCTGACGCGGGGCAGAACGATTGGATTCTGCGTTATGGAATACTTGGACGGCATTTCATTGGCCGATGCGCTTAAGCGGAAACCCTTTGATTGGACACTTGTATATATGCTGCAGCTGTTGAAGCAACTGCAGCAGCTGCACAGGTCGGGGTATATATTTGGTGATCTGAAGCCGGAAAATTTGATTCTTATACATCCGGGCCATTCGATCCGCTGCCTTGATTTTGGGGGAGCAACACGCATAGGAAGATCTGTGAGAGAATATACTGAATTTTATGACCGAGGATATTGGGGCTTCGGCGGACGTCGTGCGGAACCGAGCTATGATTTGTTTGCTTGCGTGATGATTTTGATTTATGCTGCCGCAGGCAAACGCATTGTACGGACAAATGAACCTCAAGTTCAGCTTGTACAATTTGTGAAAAGTCATCCGAAGCTGGCACCGTATCGAAAAATAGCAATAAATGCAATGAGGGGGAGCTACCCAAGTGCAGAGGCTATGCGGCGTGAGCTGCTCCAAGAAATAATGACGAGCCGTCAAAGCGAGCCACGCTCGCCGCAGACAAGGCGTACTATTCGAAAAACAAATACAAGTTCAAGCAACAGCTGGAAATCAGCATGGCTTGCCGCTTCGGTTTTATTAACTGCCTATATTTTGTTTGTCATTATTTACGTCATGTAAAAATTGGAGTATTGTGGACATACATTATTTAGCGAGTATTTTCTGGGGAGAAAATAACGATGACATTTTCTGAACGTGTGACGCGTTTTATTGAAACTCATCACCTGATCCGCTCAAACGCAAGACTTGTTCTCGGTGTCAGCGGAGGGGCAGATTCGATGGCGCTTCTGCACTTTTTTTATATGAAAAAAAAGGACTGGAAGCTTGAACTGGCTGTCTGTTCCGTTGATCACACACTTAGAGGAGTCAAAAGTGCCGAGGATCAAAAATATGTCGCATCATTTTGCGAAAAAAGGGATATCCTTTTTATAGGGAAAACGGTTGATGCCCATTCTTGGAGTTCAGAAAGGAAAATCAGCATTGAAACAGCCGCGCGTGAGCTGAGATACAGGGCTTTTGCAGAAGCGATGGAAACATTCAAAGCAGATGCGCTTGTACTGGCACATCACGGTGACGATCAAGTAGAAACCATGCTGATGCGACAGGTGCGCGGCACCATCGGAATAGGGAGGGCAGGAATTCCTGTTCGGCGTGTTTTTAAGGGAAGGGAGATTATACGGCCGTTTCTTTCGCAGACAAAAGCTGATTTAGAAAATTATTGTGCTGAGAACGGAATTGTTCCGCGGCTTGATGAGTCGAATGAATCCGATGCGCACACAAGAAATCGCTTCCGGAAATATGTACTTCCATTTTTGAAGAAAGAGAATCCCCAGGTACATCTCAAATTCCAGTATGAAAGCGAGCGGATTGCAGAGGATGAATTACTGCTTGTACGGATGGCTGAAGATCAGCTTGAGCAGGCAATCCTGGATAAAAGGAAATATGAATATGCGCTTTCAATCCCTAAATTTCGTGACATTCACCCGGCTTTACAAAGGCGGACAATTCATCTACTATTATGTTATCTCTATACAAATCAACAGTTGCAGCCGATGCACCAACCGATACATATTGAACAACTATTGCTGCTGCTGCATTCCAGTCGTTCCTCAGGGATCGTCATTCTTCCCGGGGGGCTCACAGCTAGAAAATCCTACAACCGCTGTCGGGTCGGCTTCGTGCTGGAAAGCGGTGACATAGAAGAACAGGCAGCGATCAGTATCCCTGGACGGACAGATTTTCTTTCCGGCTCCATTGAGGCCGCTTATGTGAAAGGAGACAAATTATCTTCTTCTGCATTGGGCCGAGCCTGTTGCATCTTCGATGAGGAAAACATTGCCCTTCCGCTTTATGTGCGGACATGGCGAAGCGGAGATCGTATAAGTCCGAATGGGATGACAGGATCGCAGAAGATCCAGCGTATTTTCATCAACGAAAAGATTGACCGCAATGAAAGAATGAAGTGGCCTGTAATTACCGATGCGAACGGCCGTATACTTTGGCTGCCGCTGTTGAGGCGAGGCACGCCTTATCCGTCACCGCCTGATTTAGAGAAAAAGACCTATATAAAGCTTAAATTTATACCGTTGGCTGGTTTTGGGAGGACGCAGGAATGAAGGAAGACGTCAAGGAAATATTAATAACAGAAGAGGAAATTCAAAATAAGGTGCATGAATTCGGTGCAGCGCTCTCAAACGAATACGCCGACTCCTTTCCCCTAGTGATCGGTGTGCTGAAAGGGGCACTCCCCTTTATGGCTGACCTAATTAAGACCATTACTGTTCCGATTGAAATTGATTTCATGGATGTGTCCAGCTACGGCAACTCTACTGTGTCATCAGGGGAAGTGAAAATTCTCAAGGATTTGGATACTTCAGTGGAAAACAGAGATATTCTGATAATTGAGGATATTATTGACAGCGGACTGACCCTGAGTTATTTAGTCGAATTATTTAAGACGAGAAGGGCGAAATCCATAAAAATTGTGACGCTGCTTGATAAACCGTCAGGAAGAAAATCGGATGTTGCTCCGGACTTATCAGGATTTACTGTTCCCGATGCTTTTCTAGTCGGCTATGGTCTTGATTATGCGGAAAAATACCGAAACCTTCCATTTATTGGAATATTGAAGCCTGAGATATACGAGGCTTGAGCTGCTCATTTAACAGTTTTTTGTTGCTATTTAGAGGAACTGCTCGCAAAAATGCAATTGCTTGGGCAGTAACAAGTGTATGTGGTACTATAAAATATGATTTGTTTTTAGAGCGGGAGGAGGTAAGGCATGAATCGACTTTTTAAGAATATTATCATATATTTATTTATTGCTTTAGTGATCATCGGTATCGTCAGCTGGCTGACGGAAACGAATCGTACTGTTAAACCGATGACATACAGCGCCTTTCAAACGAACCTAAGTAAAGGCGCAGTAGATCAGTTAACCTTACAACCGGAAGGCAGCGTTTACGCAGCAACGGGACACTTGAAGAGTGCTGATAAAAATACGACATTCAAAGTGTATTTGCCGGCGAGTGACAAAGTTGTGAATCAGGTAACTGATTTGGCAAAACAGTACAAATTAGACTTTAAACCGACCGAACGGACAAGCGGATGGATTACATTTGTTACATCACTGATCCCGTTCGCCATTATCTTCTTCCTTATCTTTTTCCTTCTGAATCAAGCCCAGGGCGGCGGCGGCCGAGTAATGAATTTCGGCAAGAGCAAAGCCAAGCTGTATTCGGAAGACAAGAAGAAGGTCACATTCAAAGATGTGGCCGGAGCTGATGAAGAGAAACAGGAACTGGTGGAGATCGTTGATTTCCTGAAAGATCCGAGAAAGTTTGTTGCGCTTGGTGCGCGAATCCCGAAAGGTGTATTGCTTGAGGGCCCTCCTGGTACTGGTAAAACACTGCTCGCACGTGCGGTAGCAGGTGAAGCGGGTGTACCGTTTTTCTCAATAAGCGGTTCGGATTTTGTAGAAATGTTTGTTGGTGTCGGCGCGTCTCGTGTCCGCGATTTGTTTGATCAAGCGAAAAAAAATTCGCCATGTATCATTTTCATTGATGAAATTGATGCTGTAGGGCGTCAACGTGGTGCTGGTCTTGGCGGTGGTCATGATGAACGCGAACAGACATTGAACCAATTACTTGTTGAAATGGACGGTTTCGGAGCCAATGAAGGCATCATTATTGTTGCTGCAACCAACCGACCGGATATTCTTGACCCGGCACTTCTCCGTCCCGGACGCTTTGACCGTCAGATTCCGGTTAACCGTCCCGACCTTGTTGGACGAGAAGCTGTACTTCGTGTTCACGCACGCAACAAGCCGCTGGCTAAAGAAATTGATTTGAAAACTGTGGCTAAACTGACTCCGGGATTTTCAGGGGCCGATTTGGAAAACCTGCTTAATGAAGCAGCACTTGTCGCTGCTCGGGCAAATAAAAAAGTAATCAATATGGAAGACATCGATGAAGCAGTTGAACGTGTCATTGCCGGTGTCGCTAAGAAATCACGTGTGATCTCTAAGAAGGAACAAAACATTGTTGCCTATCATGAGTCGGGGCATACGATTATCGGCCTTGCTCTTGAAGGCGCGGATGAAGTGCATAAAGTTACGGTCATCCCTCGTGGCCAGGCCGGTGGGTATACGGTTTCCCTTCCAAAAGAAGATCGCTATTTCATGACCAAGCCGGAATTGCTTGAGAAGATATGCGGACTTCTTGGCGGTAGAGTTGCCGAAGAAATTATCTTTGGCGAAATCTCAACCGGTGCCAGCAATGATTTGCAACGCGTCACGGGATTGGCACGTCGTATGGTTACCGAATTCGGTATGAGCGATAAGCTGGGTCCGATGCAATTCGGCAATAATGACAGCGGGCAAGTATTCTTGGGACGCGATATTCAGAACGATCAGAACTACAGCGATGCAATTGCTTTTGAAATCGATCAAGAAGTGCAGCGCTTTGTAAAGGCGGAATATGATCGATGCAAAAAGCTGCTCCTTGAACATCGAGATAAGCTTGAATTGATTGCCCAGACGCTGCTCAAGGTGGAAACACTGGAAGAAGAGCAGATCAAATCACTGTATGAAACAGGTAAGTATATCGAACCAAGCAAGACTCGGTACGCTTCTGCTAAAGATGATAAAGAAGAAGCGCCTGCAATTGATCCAGCTGAACCGAAGGATGAATCAAAGAGTGATGTCAAAGTGACGATTCATTCAAAGGACGAGGATTCAATGCAGAAGCCGGTTGACTCGAAAGAACAATCGGACACCGAGAAAAAAGATGACGAGCATAAAATTTGATCGTTGTTTCGATTGCACATACAAAGAAAAGGGAGGCTTCTCCGAATGGGAGTGCCTTCCTTTTCGTTTTTGCCCTGATTTAATTCGAGAAACCGGCTGGATAAACTGGAGGATAACGAGATGATCTTTGTTTGTGATGTAGGCAATACCCACATTGTTCTTGGCACTTATGATGATGGAAAGTTAACAAATCATTGGCGCATTTCAACAGATCGTGAGAAGACAGAAGATGAATTCGGCATGCTAATTAATGATCTTTTTTCATACACCGGCCTATCCTTTGACAGGTTCAGCGGTGTGGTCATCTCATCAGTTGTACCGTCAATTATGTTTGCACTGGAACGGTTGTGCGAAAAGTATTTTCATCTGAAACCAATAGTCGTCGGCCCCGGTATTAAGACGGGATTAAACTTAAAGTACGATAATCCGAAAGAGCTTGGCGCAGACTTAATTGTGAATGCGGTAGCAGCGGTGAACGATTATCAGGCACCAATCATTGTAATCGATTTTGGAACGGCAACAACCTTTTCGTATATTGATGAGCAAAAGGCGTATATTGGCGGGGCAATTGCACCCGGCATTGATATAGCAACCGAAGCGCTTTATGAGCGAGCTTCGAAGCTTCCGAGAATTGAAATTGCAAAACCGCCGCATATCGTCGGACGCAATACAGTCCACGCCATGCAGTCCGGAGTTCTTTTCGGTTATGTCGGGCAAGTGGAAGGTATCGTTTCACGGATGAAAAAACAGGCGACTTCGAATCCGGTCGTTGTTGCGACCGGAGGACTGTGCTCACTGATTTCTCATGAGACCGATAGTATTGACCATGTGGACCCATTATTGACACTTAAAGGGCTCTTCCTCATTTATCAACGCAATGCGTAAAAAGAAAGGAATGATCGGATTGGGCGATTATTTTATCAAGGCTTTAGCATGCAGCGGCAGTCTCAGGGTGATTACGTCGGTAACGACTGAAACAATCAGAGAGGCCCAGTCGCGTCACAAAACATGGCCAACCGCAACAGCAGCACTTGGCCGAACGATGACTGCCTCGATGATGATGGCCGCACAAGAAAAAGGCGATGAAAAAATAACAGTTACTGTTCAAGGCGGTGGTCCGATCGGCGCAATCGTTGCCGATGCGAATACCCATGGACAAGTGCGCGGCTATGTGTCGAATCCTGAAGTACATTTTGAATTAAATGCACATGGTAAATTAGATGTGGCGCGCGCGGTCGGCAAGAGCGGTTTCCTCAGCGTTGTGAAGGATTTGGGACTAAGAGAAAATTTTACCGGGCGTGTGCCGATTGTTTCAGGCGAGCTGGGTGACGACTTCACCTATTATTTTGCCCGCTCTGAGCAGGTGCCTTCTGCCGTAGGTGTCGGTGTGCTTGTCAACCCTGATCAGACGGTGAAGGCTGCTGGGGGTTTTATTATTCAGGTACTTCCCGGTGCAGAGGACGCAACTATTGGAAAACTTGAGGAGCGGCTGAAGACTATTCCGCCAATTTCTAAACTCATTGATGCGGGACATTCTCCTGAAGAATTGCTTGCCGACCTTTTCCCGGACGGCGATTATAAGCTCTTGCAAAAGCACCCGGTGGCTTTTCACTGTGGTTGCTCAAAAGAAAAATTCGCAAGCTCCATTACTGGGTTAGGAGCAAAGGAAATTCAGGCCATGATTGATGAAGACGGCGGTGCGGAAGTGACTTGCCAATTTTGCGAAACGCATTACGCATTCACAGCAGATGAATTACAAGCACTGATTCCGCATAAATAATCTATGAACTTGTCTTTGGGCAGGTTCTTTTTTTACATGAAACTTTTAACGAATGGCGAGTATAAAAATTTCGCTGCATCATGAGGCACCAGACACCGGCCCAGCCTTAACTAAGCATTGGGAAAATCTAAGTTTTCAAATAGCTGCATATAAATAACACATGCTTTTTTGTATAAGCAAACAGATGTATTGCGGAGCAGTCATAATCATTGACGAACCACAAATTGACTGATAATATAGTGTATAAATCATACATGATTACTGAGGATTTAAAGGGGGATGAATGATGACTGTTGCAAATTCGGTTACGGAATTGATTGGAAATACGCCGATTGTTCGTTTGAATCATTTGACTGGTGAAAATGATGCGGAACTCTATGCGAAGCTTGAATATTTTAATCCGGGCAGCAGCGTGAAGGATCGAATCGCGCTGGCGATGATTGAAACCGCTGAAAAAGAAGGAAAACTGAAACCGAACGATACCATTATCGAACCGACAAGCGGCAACACTGGGATTGGTTTAGCCTTGGTTGCTGCTGTAAAAGGATACAAAGCTATTTTGGTTATGCCGGAAACGATGAGCATTGAACGGCGCAAATTGTTTAAGGCATACGGTGCTGAAGTCATTCTGACTCCTGGTGCCCAAGCGATCAAAGGATCGATTGCCAAAGCTCAAGAACTTGCGAAGGAAAAGGGCTACTTTTTACCCCAACAATTCCAGAACCCAGCAAATCCGAAGGTACATTATGAAACGACCGGTAAAGAAATTGCCGCAGCTTTCGATTCGCTGGATGCATTTGTGGCCGGTGTCGGAACAGGCGGTACGTTGAGCGGAAGCGGAAAAGCTTTGAAGGAAAAATTTAAGGACATCCGTGTTTATGCGGTTGAACCGAAGGACTCTCCAGTATTGAATGGAGGAAAAGGCGGTCCGCATAAGATCCAGGGAATCGGAACCGGTTTTATTCCGGATACATTGGATACAGAAATCTACGACGAAGTCATTGATGTTGCTAACGAGCAAGCATTCGAATACGCGCGCCTTGCCGGTAAAAAAGAAGGCGTGCTTGCCGGTATCTCCGGTGGTGCAGCAATTTATGGCGGTGTTCAGGTTGCTAAAAAGCTTGGCAAAGGTAAAAAAGTTGTTGTCATTGTGCCGGATAACGGCGAGCGTTATTTGAGCACACCACTGTATCAAGTCGAAGAATAATCAAATATGTAGAGCAAAAGCCCGGGAAACCGGGTTTTTTCTTTTTTTATGTAAAGAATGGGTCACTCGGCGGCGAGGATTAGTCATTGTTCTATTTTTTTCAGATGGAGAACATGCCTGACCTGCACTTGCCCGGCGGTTTATAAAAGTAAAGTCGACCATCTGTGTTATACTGTTTCTGTTATACAAAAAGAAGATTTAGAGGAATTTAGTGTCATCGGCACGACAAATAAAGGAACTTTGACTAACGGCGCCCATTTTTTGTGAGCAACGTCGAAGCCACCGCATCATGCGGAAGTACGTCCTGTGATAAGCCGGGCACTGGGTCATCCGTGACCGTCGCGACGGCGGCTTCGCCAAATGTTTGGCGAATTCAAGTTTTTCTAAAGCCGTGACTGATTTTCGGGAGGAACAAACACCTGTGAGCAATTTTCAACTTTCCCCTTTTCATCTGATGAACGTAAGGGGCAGAACGCTGGATTATCGAAAAAAAACGGTGATTATGGGTATTTTGAATGTAACTCCGGATTCGTTTTCCGATGGAGGACAATTCAATCAGCTTGACCATGCCGTGTCTCATGCATTGCAAATGGAACGTGACGGTGCAGATATCATTGATATTGGCGGCGAGTCGACACGTCCGGGACATACGCCGGTCGCAATGGATGAAGAAATCGCTCGTGTCGTACCAATGATTAAGGCGGTACGTGAGCATACGGACCTGCCAATTTCTATAGATACTTTTAAGGCGGAAACTGCTCGTCGTGCCTTGGAAGCAGGCGCGGACATCATTAACGATGTCTGGGGTGCCAAAGCGGATCCCGAGATGGCGAAAATAGCCGCGGACTATCACGTGCCGATCATTCTTATGCATAATCGCGACAACAATAATTATCAAGACATCATAAGCGACATGAAAAATGATCTTCGTGAGAGCATTGCAATCGCGTTGGATGCCGGTGTTGATCCGGAGCACATTATTCTTGATCCGGGTATTGGTTTTGCTAAGGACTACCAGCAGAATCTCTTTGTAATGAACCATCTCGAGGCGTTTCATGAGCTCGGTTATCCGATCTTGCTTGGCACATCGCGGAAAGGTTTCATTGGCAGGACACTAAACGTAACCGTGGACAATCGGATTGAAGGTACGGGAGCAACTGTTTGTCTTGGAATCTCCAAAGGCTGCCAAATTATGCGTGTTCATGATGTGCTCGAGATTGCGCGTATGGCGAAAATGATGGATACAATGCTGCAGGAGGTTCACCTTGACTGACACAATTAATTTGAACCGCATGCAGTTCTACGGATATCATGGCGCGCTTCCGGAAGAACAACGGATGGGTCAGCGCTTTGAAGTGGATCTAACGTTAGCATGTAATCTTTATCAAGCGGGAACTACGGACAGACTTGATCAAACGGTTAATTATGCGGAAGTATATGCGCAGGTAAAGGAAATCGTGGAAGGCCGTCCTTACGCGCTTATTGAAACAGTAGCTGAAAAAATTGCTGAAGTGATACTGCTCGGCTTTTCAAAAGTTGAAAGCTGCCGGGTTAAAGTAATTAAACCCAATCCGCCTATTGCCGGTCACTATGACTCGGTATCGGTGGAGGTTGAACGGTTTCGAACAACTGCCTACTTAGGGCTTGGATCGAATATGGGCGATCGGGCGGGGTTTTTGAAACACGCGCTCGAGGCGCTGCAAGCAGAACAAAAGATAAATGTTGTGCGCTGCTCGTCAATTTACGAAACAGACCCTTATGGTCCTGTTGAGCAGCCAGACTTTTTAAATATGATCGTGCAGATTGAAACACTTCTTCCCTCAATCATTCTATTGCATAGGCTTCAAAAAATAGAGGCAGATTTGGATCGAATGAGAGAGGTACACTGGGGACCAAGAACAATTGATCTTGATCTATTGGTTTTTGACCAAATGATTACCTATTCAGAAGAACTGTCCCTGCCCCATCCTGAAATCGCGCGTCGCGCTTTTGTCCTTAAACCGCTTGCTGAGATTGCGCCTCACCTGGTTGTTCCTGGAATCAACCGTTCAGTTATGGAAATGTGGCAAAATCTCAATGAAGGAGAGGGAGTGCGATTATGGAAAAAGAACAATGGGGAAGGAAAATTCGGGCTTTTCGAAAACTGAAAGGCTATACGCAAGCTGAGCTTGCTAAAGAATTAGGTATTTCATTAACCCTTTTAGGTGAAATTGAAAGAGAAAGCCGCGAACCTGAAACAGAACTTATTACGAAAATTTGTGACACACTGTCTATATCTCTTCAGGAAATGAAGGAATTATAAACCGAGGAAGGTTGATTTGATGCTGAAAATCGGTCCGATTGAGATGAAAAACCAAGTGGTCCTCGCGCCAATGGCGGGTGTATGCAACTCAGCGTTTCGCCTGATCGCCAAGCGCTTCGGTGCCGGGTTGGTATGTGCCGAAATGGTCGCTGACCGCGGTATTATTCACCACAATCAAAGGACATTAGATATGCTGTATATTGATGATCGTGAAAAGCCGCTCAGCCTGCAAATTTTCGGCGGTTCAAAAGAAACACTTGTTCAGGCGGCGAAATATGTAGACAAAAACACAAATGCGGATATTATCGATATAAATATGGGGTGCCCGGTGCCCAAAGTGACCAAAAGTGATGCTGGCTCAAGATGGTTGCTCGATCCTGATAAGATCTATGAGATGGTGTCTGCTGTTGTCGATGCAGTGGACAAACCGGTAACTGTTAAAATGCGTAAGGGATGGGACGACGATCACATCTATGCTGTGCGCAATGCCCAAGCAGTAGAACGTGCAGGCGGCAGTGCAGTGGCGGTTCATGGCCGTACGCGCGTGCAAATGTATGAAGGAAACGCCGATTGGGACATTATCCGCCAGGTAAAAGAGTCCGTCGGCATTCCGGTTATCGGAAACGGTGATGTTCGAACGCCGATGGATGCGAAACGGATGCTCGAGGAAACCGGAGTGGATGGTGTTATGATCGGACGCGCAGCACTTGGAAATCCTTGGATGCTGTATCGGACGGTTAAATACTTGGAAAGTGGTATGCTGCCTCCTGAACCGACTGCTAAAGAAAAAGCGGATGTCTGCTTAATCCATTTCGATCAATTGGTAAAATTGAAGGGTGAGCACATTGCTTCGCTGGAAATGCGTAAGCATGCTGCGTGGTACATGAAGGGTTTGTGCGGAGGCAACGACGTGCGCAAGCAAATTAACCAATGCGAGACCGGAGCTGAGCTTCGTCAGGTGCTCATTGACTTCCGAGAACAGCTGGAGCTTGATTTAGCACCGACAGTCTAAGGTTGACAGTATTTTTTTAATTCTCTATAATTCGATTAGATATCAAACTGCCGGAAGTATTGCTGGCAGTTTTCTTTATACAAATAACAAAGTATTAAAGATAAGAAATTAGCGGTGTCTAGTATAAGAGAAATTAAGGCTTAGTCATGTATGAATCGGACTCCGCCAAATTTTTCTTTATACGCCAGATGTATTTCATTGTGCATCTGAAAATGAGCAAAGCTCGATCCTGCTATAGAGCACTGTTTGGTGCCAGCGGGATACGACTGGAGGTTGAAAGAAGAATGAGTCAGGAAGTGGATCTGACCGATCAGCTGCAAGCCAGGCGCGAGAAGCTGAAGGTTTTGATTGAACAAGGAATTGATCCTTTTGGTGGTCATTATGATCGCACGCATGATACAGAAAAGATTCGCACGCTTTATGCAGATAAGACGGCGGAAGAACTCGAAGAGAATGAAATTGCCGTTGTCATGGCTGGCCGTTTGATGGCCAAAAGACGTAAAGGCAAGGCGGGATTCGCCGATATCCAGGATTTTTCCGGCAGAATTCAGCTGTACATTCGCAAGGACGCCGTAGGCGAAGACCAATACGAGATTTTCAAACATATTGATATCGGCGATTTTGTCGGTGTTGAAGGTACTGTATTTAAAACACATGTGGGTGAATTGTCCATTAAGGTTAATAAATTCAGTATTCTCTCGAAAGCGATGCGACCGCTGCCGGACAAGTTCCACGGATTGAAAGATGTGGAGCAACGCTACCGTCAACGTTATTTGGATTTAATCGTTAACCCTGAAGTCAGAGAAACGTTTATTCTAAGAAGTAAAATTGTTAAAGCCATTCGCGATGAATTGGATGGACAAGGCTATCTTGAAGTCGAGACGCCAACCATGCACTCCATTCCCGGCGGAGCAGCGGCGCGTCCGTTTATCACGCACCACAATGCCTTGGATATGGATCTATATATGCGTATTGCTATTGAACTGCATCTCAAACGGCTCATTATCGGAGGATTTGAAAAGGTTTATGAAATCGGCCGCGTCTATCGTAACGAAGGTGTTTCAACAAAACATAATCCTGAATTTACGATGATGGAGCTCTATACAGCTTATCAGGATTTGCGTGACGTTATGGAATTGACCGAAAATCTTATCTCTTCTGTCGCTGAAAAAGTACTCGGCAGCACAGAAATCACATATGGTGATGCAAAGGTTGAATTGAAGCCCCGCTGGCGCCGTGTACACATGGTCGACGCGATCAAAGAAGAGACCGGCGTTGACCTTTGGCCGCAAATGACTGACGAAGAAGCACGTAAGTTGGCTGCAGAGAACGGTGTTTCAGTAAAGGATGATATGACATACGGACACGTTGTTAATGAATTCTTTGAGCAAAAAGTTGAAGAAACATTAATTCAACCGACTTTCGTATACGGTCATCCGGTTGTAATTTCTCCGCTTGCGAAGAAGGATCCGAACGACGCACGATTCAGTGATCGTTTTGAACTGTTCATTGTTGGTAGAGAACATGCCAATGCGTTCAGCGAATTGAACGATCCGATCGATCAACGCGAACGTTTTGAGGATCAGATGCGCGAACGCGAAGCCGGCAATGACGAAGCACAGATTATCGATGAAGACTTCTTGGAAGCAATGGAGTACGGCATGCCGCCAACCGGCGGGCTAGGCATCGGGATCGACCGCTTAATTATGCTGTTGACTGATTCCGCGTCGATTCGCGACGTGCTGCTGTTTCCTCAGATGAGAAAGATTAATAAATAAAGCATATGTAAAGCCCGTTCTGCCTCCTAGAAAGTTGGCAGACGGGCTTTTTTGTTGCGCCGTGAACAAAGAAAGCAGTTTGCTAAGTGAAAGCTGGGTTTTCCAGCGCAAGAGATCGTTATTTGCATCAACATTCTTTTTTGCAGATGGAGATGGGCATGACGTAACGGTTACTTATGAGAAAAAGTGGTCGTGTCGAATGCGCAAAGGTTGGGTTAACTTCAGGTGAACGGTTAATCTTAAAGAAAGGGAAGACACCTTAAAAATTAGCCGGTAATTAAAAGATCACAAGCACCCAAGACATTGATTGCAATTTCAACTAAATGACAAGGTTTCGAAAGAAAATTCGGGCCGTGCTTAGGATTATGAACAAAATAAACGGAACACAGCAAATTTTTATTGACAAATGGATTCAATGCTGATAATATTTTCATGTTGCTGGACAAGAGGTCACTTGTTGTTGACATGTTGTCCAAGCTTATGTATACTGAAAAGATCGTTTTTACGATTGATTAAGTATTTTCATTGAGAAATTAATTAATTGTTAAATTGTTGTTGACATGATGTTGATTTCTTGATAAGATATTCAAGTCGCTTCAAGAGCGACTG
>NZ_JANFOJ010000021.1 GCF_024385605.1 Sporolactobacillus sp. STSJ-5
ATGGAGAGAGGCAGGAAGTCATCGATGATGGCAGCCTGTTTCTTATTATATTTTATTATGTGAACCCTTCCATGATAATGGAGAGTACATTATAATATACATATCATTTTAACTTAAGTATTCCACAGTAGCTCAGTGGTAGAGCAATCGGCTGTTAACCGATCGGTCGTAGGTTCGAATCCTACCTGTGGAGCCAATGCTTCCATAGCTCAGTTCGGTAGAGCACTTCCATGGTAAGGAAGGGGTCGCTGGTTCAAGTCCAGTTGGAAGCTTAAAGCACAACGTATAGAGGTAAGTTATAGTTTTTAAGGCCGCCTTTCACAATAAATGAAATTGTGAAAGGCGGCCTTTTTTCACACGTAAAGAAAGTATAAGATTTTGTCCCGTATTTAAACGAATAAACCAGTGTCTTGGCCGAGAATCAAAGCAGAGATGCGCCCGCGGTCGCGCTCAGTTGATGCGAGCAACCGAAGTGATGATTCAGCACTGTAAAGACACAAACCAATACTAAAAAAAAGGAACTTTCGCAAGTGTAAAGGAGCTTTCGCTAAATACGCATACGTCCTGTATGCAACGCGAAAGCCATCACATCCTGTGAAATTAAGGACCGGGCGTTTTTTGCCCGGTTTTTCTTATTTTAGAAAAGATTTAATTTAAACACTCTAAAAAACGGAGAAAACATTCCGCTTTTTAATTTTGTCCATTTATTTTGCCTAGTTCCTTTACAAAATAAACGAAAAGCGTATAATCAAAATAAAAGTAAGTACGTACTTACTCATAATAAAATATGTGAAGTGAAAGGAAGATTGGATGAACACATTAGAACAAGAAATTCAGAATCGATTAACGAAGTGTCGGGAAAAATTAGTTGAACGCAATCTGGAGGCCTACGTCATTACAGATTCTGAAGACATATGGTACCTGACAAACATTAATTACAGTCCCGAACAACGGCCATTTTTCTTAATTGTGTTTGCTAATCAGGATCCGCTATTCATTGTTCCTAAATTGGAAGAATCTCATGTTCAGGTCCCTTACTTTAAGTACACGATTGATACTTATTTTGATGTCACGGCGAAAAAGGGTCAGAACTGGTTCGAAGTAGTGACACGACATCTTGTTAACGTGAATCATGTCGGTGTAGAAGATAATGTACCGTGGTATCTGACTTATCAAACGGGTGACATAAATTGGACTCCTGGAGAGATCATTAAACAATTGCGAACCATTAAAAGCGACTATGAACTGGACAAAATTCAAGTCACGGCGAAAGTATGTAGTGATGTGGTTTGTCAAACGTTGGCTACGGTGCATACAGGCTCCAATGTGCTCGACTTGTACATGCTGCCGCATAAAACGCAAAGTGAAGTGATCAGCAAAAATTTTAGTTTAACGAATCGAATTACCAATGGTGTCTGGCCGGCTAGTTATAGCTATATGCCGCATAGCATTCCTGCAATGGACGCGCAGGTTTCAAAAGGTCCCAATGTGAATGTCGCTACTTTTAAATTAGCGGGATATGCCGCAGAATGTGAGCGAACGTTCTTTACAGAGGATCCTACTTCCGAAGAACAGCGGCACTTTAATCAAATGATGCAGGCACGTAAAATTATGCTGGACATGATTCGTCCTGGTGTCAAAGCCAGCGAGGTTGAACAAGCAGTTTATAACTATGTGGAGGAACAAGGTTTAACTCAACACTTATTACACCGACCCGGGCACGGGATTGGCTTAAATAATCATGAGGAACCGACACTATCATTTGGTAATGATACGCGATTACAAAAGAATATGGTTGTTTCCGTGGAACCTGGTTTGTATTTTGACGGACAGGGTGGATACCGTCATTCAGACACTGTCTGTATCACTGACAATGGTTATCGATTCATGACTCAGGCACCGGACCAGCTGAATGAACTTATCTTGAAATAAAAAAGCAAGATAACGTTAATTAATGGCTTGAAAACCCACATCATGTGGGCTTTTATTTTGGTTACTATGCTAATGGACAGTTAGCTGCAATTTTTTAGTAGAGAGGAAAAATGAAAATGAAAGCAACAATGACCCATACGCGTAAATTCAGTTTTGCTGTTTTGTATGGTTTGCTATCTGCCATTGGCATTAATCTTTTTTTGAGCCCGGCCAACGTCTATTCAATTGGCATACCTGGAATTGCTCAACTATTGAACGGTATACTATCGATGGTCGACATTAATTTAAGTATTAGCACGCTTGTGGTTATAATGAATATCCCCTTGGTCTTGGCAGCCTGGTACTTATTTGGGTTAAACTATACGATGTATTCATTAATTGCAGTGTTTTCAAATGTTATTTTCTTGCAAGTTATTCCACAAGCACCCATTTTGTCTGAACGAATTACCAATGCCATTGTTGGAGGAACGATCATTGGAATTGGCGTTGGGTTATGTTTTCGCAACGGATTTTCTACAGGCGGAACAGATGTGTTCGTGAGCTACGTACAGCAGCGCTTTAAGAAAAAAATAGGCTTTATCAATACAGTGATTAACGGCAGTATTTTGCTGACGACCGGTTTGTTTTTTGGAATTGCTGGGGCAACGTACAGTTTAATTAGTATGGTAATTACAAGTTTTATTATGGATAATATTTATATTCAGCAAAAAAATATGACGGTCTTCGTTTTTACAAAGAATCCGCATCAAATCATAGAACGATTGAAGAACTTTGCACATGGTGCTACCTTATTTAAGGGAACCGGTATTTATTCTCAGCAAGAAACAGACATGATCATTGTTATTGCTCAAAGAAGTCAGTTATTCTTTTTAAAAAGGCTGGTTACTTCCTGTGATCCAAGGGCCTTTGTCAGTGTTCAAAGGGCAGACTATTTAATCGGTAACTATATACAAAAATATGACTAAGTAACATTTAAAAGGAGTATTTTATGACTAAAGAAGACACCAGACATAAAATTTTACAAGCTTTCACCGGACTGGTCATTAAGCACGGGTATGAGTCTACAACGACACAAAAAATTGCCCAAGACTCTTCGGTAAGTGAAAACACCGTATTTCGACATTTTAAGGATAAACGCGGCTTATTAAATGCCTTGCTTACCGAGTACCTAATGGATTTAAAAGACTTACAAAGTTATTGTAAGCTTACAGAAAACCTAGAAGAAGATCTTCTACAAATAGCCACGAACTACCAGACTTTTATGAGCAAGCATGAGGCAATTGTTATGACTGGTTTGAGAGATTCACTTCATTTGCCGGAAGTTCGTGAAGCTAGTGAACAAATTTCACTTTATTTCAAAGAATTGACTGGAAACTATTTAACTCAAATGAAGGATAAAGGAAGAATAGCGAAAGTAGTAGACGTCAAAACGCAAGCCATTAATTTTGTTTGGATTAATTTCGGCTATTTTATGACTCGCAAAAATAGACCAGCGCAATTGAATATTTCAGAATTACAACAGCACATTGGAGCATTTATTTTGGGGTTATCAACTCCTCAATAACTCAATCAAAAGGCTGCCTATATTCATAATCCGTAGAAATCAAAAAGGGCTATAAAATAGCCCTTTTATTTATAAACGGATTCAGGAATCTTTATGAAGAGATATCCATCAGGATAGGATTTGATTTCACCGTCTTGAAAAACGAGATAGATGCCATGATCATACAATGAGATTTGCGTATCTTTGTTCACTGTAAAATCACTTAATTTTGAAACCGATTTGGCATAGGGTTCATGCGTACTCAAATAATTAAAAGCATAGTTCTTCACTTTTTTATACTGAGCAGAGGTTTTAAGAATATCTTTAATTTCATACTGCTGTCCTGTAGATAGATCAAAATTGTATAGGGTTACGTAGTCGCTTCCGTTTGATCCGCCGGTATACATATAATCGCGATATAAAATACTTAGCTTGCCGTTCTTATTATTTATTACGTTATAAGCGGAGTTATAAGAATAGTGAGAATTACCATCTTTAGTAAACGTTTCGGCTCTTTTTAGATTTAGAGCACTCTTGTAGGAATTTTGAGCCGCTTTTTCCAGCATTTCATTAATTCTTGCGGCAGCTTTTTTGTTGATTCCGTGGACTTGAGGGTACAGCAGCAATCGTTCGCCATTATATTTATGTTTTGTGAAACGGGGAACAGAGGTTTCCTGATGCTGTACAGCTGTAAATAAGTAGATTAAAAAGGCAATGAAAACTAGAGCCAAAGCTGTCAAAAAGAATACACGACGTTTCAATGTAACCACCCTTTGCACGATTTTTTCAAACGAGCGACAAACATAGAGAAGCAGCACCAAGAAAATGGAATGAAGCAAACGATGTGCGCAAGTCTCCAATTGAAAAGTCATTATCTCATAGAATCGGTAGACAAAGAGAATTAAGGTGAAGATTTATATATTTGCGTATCTGAGCTATTGAGTTTTAATCGACCGGATCAACCTCGCATTAAATTAAAGAGAGCGCTTGATTCAGGTCCAAATAGAAACGAAGCCGCCCCATTCTCGAGGGCGGTTTTTGGCGCTTATAATGTTCTTCAGTTCGAATTTCGATGTGTTCAGCGTTTTTCATTCATTTGAAACAAGGGCATGAGGAGGGTATCTACCATCTCAGTAACCGCAGTTTTTGTCAACGTTCCATGGGTAAGGAGTTCATTAATAAAAAGCAGCGTCGGCAGATTTTTCATACGATCAGTGATTGTGTCCGGATTAATTTCTCCTCGGGCTGCGGCGTTTGCTAAAATCGTGTCAAGAGATTGACGAATTATGTTTTTCGAATTTGCTGCCATGAAGAGCTTATCAATTGCTTCACCAATCTGGTCTGAAATCAGCCCTCGAATTGTCTCCTGTCCCAATGAAGAAAAGGCGGCAACCGGAGCGGATAACAAAGTAAGAAGATCTGTACGTAAATCGCCGGTGTCCGGTGTTGAAAAGTCTACTTTTGGACCGAATTTTTTAAAGGCGGCAACGACGATCAGTGCCTTTTTCGGCCATCTCCGATATAAAACGGTTTTGGTCGTTCCCGCCGCAGCAGCAATGCCCTCAATCGTTAATTTTTGATAGCCTTCCTCTTGGAGCTGCTGCCAGGCAGCGGTTAATAAGGCATCCTCAAGTTCCGTGCCACGTCGTCTTGACTTACGCTTTTGCTGATCCATTTTTTTCTCCCAAATTAAACTTGCTTTTTCTTATTTTTTATTATAGCATAAATTATATTAGATACGGCCGTATCTTAAATTGGTGAAGGGATAACAAACAATGAATAATGGAATAAGCAAAACAAGCAATTTAAATCAAGTGATCGCAATCAGTTTCATTTTGGTACTTGGTGCCTTGGCACCGATGCTCGATACCACCATGGTCAATATCGCTGTCAATTCAATTATTGCAGATTTTCATACCACGGTTTCATCAGTCCAGTGGGTGGTTACTGCTTATGTACTAGCAATTGGGATTGCGGTACCCATCGCAGGCTGGGCCATTGACTGGATAAGCGGCAAAACCTTGTATTTAGGCGCTTTAGTTTTATTTTTGTTAGGTTCAGTAGTCGCAGGTTTTTCGGGGAGCTTATGGCTTCTTGTCGTCAGTCGAATTATTCAGGGAGCGGGAGCAGGAATGATTATGTCTGCTCTTTCAACATTAATTGTACGTGCAGCGGGCGGTGAAAATCTTGGGAAATTAATGTCGATCGTAGGTCTTCCGGCCGTTTTTGCTCCGATACTTGGGCCGACAATCGGTGGTTTAATTATCGATCACCTAGACTGGCACTGGATTTTCTATATTAATATCCCAATTGCTCTATTCTCCATTATTCTTCTGCTTTGGAAATCGCCGAAATTTACACCGGAAGAACGGGGAAAACGTCTCGATTGGATTAGTGTGATCTTGTTTGCCGGAACGTTTACGGAATTGATTCTTGGGATTACTAAGGTCAGCACGACAGGTAAATTTTTTGAAAGCCAGGTGATGGTGCCAATTTCCATCGGTACGGGTCTGCTGATTCTCTATGTCCTTTATGCATGGATCTGGCCAAAGCGCGCACTTGTCAGTCTCAGTCTTTTTAAACTGCCCAGTTTTTCGGCGTCGTCGCTTTTATTATTAATGTCTGGTATTACGATCAATGGAGCAATGCTTCTTTTACCGCTGTACTATCAGAATATTAGAGGAGCAAGTGTCGTCTGGACGGGGATTTATTTAATTCCGCAAGGCATCGGTATGCTGCTAACTAGAACCCAAGTTGGCAAAATAACGGATCTGATAGGTGCAAAATGGGTCGTCATGTCAGGTATTTTCATATCGGTGCTCGCCACAATACCGTTCGCATTTGCTGACCAGCACACATCGCAATGGCTGCTGCTTCTCGCTCTTTTCTTTCGCGGGGCGGGTCAAGGAGCGATGATGATTCCAATTATGGCAGATGCGTACACGGGATTGTCAAAAAGACAGATTCCTGAGGCGACGATCAGTACGCGGATGCTTCAAAATATCGGCGGGGCATTCGGTACGGCAATCCTTGCCACCGTTGTGCAGCATCATTTGTCCGGCTCTGTTCCTAGCTTGACCCATATTTCAGGAGCGTACAATGCCGCATTTGTTTGGTCAATTGTGAGTACTCTGGTCGCCGCCATTCCCGCTTGGTTCTTAAGTTCAAGAAACAACAAGGCAAGGATTGAAAAGAGAGAGAACAGATTTTCCGTGACAGCAAAGCCTCGTTAAATGGATTTTTTAAACATTAGACGTTCAAACGGCTGGACGTTTAAGGGCAGTAGGACCACTTTTCGCAGTTACGATACACGAAACCGCGAGGAGTGGTTTTTATTGTGTTTTTTTGATCAAATCACATAAGAAAATGAAAAAAACACTTGATATATAATTAAACACAGTGGTATAGTATGAATAATAATCCTTCTGTTAAAATAAAGCTCACCATCTTCTCTGCATTTCTGCAGAGAACTTTTTTATTCATTAATGATGATAAGGAAGCTAATGACCACTGTGAAAAGGGGATGACGATTTGAGAAAAAAACTAAGGTATCGTCAATTGATTCAAACCAATAAAAAAGAAATTTTGAGTAGCAAGCATGATCTGGATCGGATTGACATGATTATTGACCAGAGACGCGTAAAAAAGAGAGGAAGTTCGCATTAACCGTAAAATATATTTTTTATTATTCATGTGGTAGACTTGACGAAAAATAGTTGATGGGGTGAATGAGACTGTGGTTGACTCGATTACTTTAATCAGTTTTTCACTGGTAGCTTTGGGAATTGTATGTGCACCCGGACCAAATATGATGTATCTCGTATCCTGTTCTCTGACTCAGGGCAAGAAAGCTGGTTTCATTTCTTTATTGGGTGTTGTTACAGGGTTTATTGTCTATGTGATCGCGACAATTTTGGGACTTGATTTTATCTTTAAAACGGTTCCTTTGCTTTATTCAGCCATCAAAATAGCAGGAATCATCTACTTGCTGTGGATGGCATGGAACGCCGTAAAGCCGGGTAGTCAGTCGGTCTTTGAACCTCATAATGTTCCTCATCATTCTCTGAAAAAACTCTATTTGAACGGATTAATGACGAATTTATTAAATCCCAAAATAGCGGTTCTTTACATCTCTCTGTTACCGCAGTTTGAGCATCCGCAAAATGGTCCATTAGCTTTGCAAATCGGAGTACTCGGGACCGCACAGATTATTATCAGCTTTTCTGTGAACTTATTAATTGTGTTCTTTGCGGGTCAAGTTTCCCAAATGTTAAGAGAGAGACCGGTATGGAAAAAGATTCAAAAATATTTCATGGCAACTGTTTTAGGACTATTGGCGTTAAACTTGGCATTTGTTAAAAACAAATAAATTCCGTTGCTCTTTAACTCAAGGCTAGTGTTTTCATGCCACATCGTGTGAAATGCAAAAATCAAACCTTCGCTTAAATAAGCGGAGGTTTTTAACTATTAGTTAATGCTTTCCCCTGTTCCAGCAGGAATGAACAACATACAGACTATAAATTGCGGACAATTCTGATATAATTCAAGTGTCACTTAAAAAGCTCGCTTCCTTTGCGTGAAATTAACGTAAAGGAGGTGATTACGTATGAAACGCTCTCGAAAGATGAAGAAGTCAACAAAAAATCGAGAAGCGGCTTGGCAGCTCTTTCTCAGGGAACTGGTCTTCCCTGTGCTACGTGAGACATTGCCAAAGCTTCTCGATAGACTTCTTCACTGGTTATTTTAAGTGACAGAAGGTACTTTTATACCTTCAGCAACACAAAAGCCCTCCGCACTGGTCTGCGGAGGGCTCTTCGATTACGTATAAAACGCTCTTTATACTATAATTATATCATAAATTTATAATTTACTCAAAAGAGCTACCTTGTCAGACATTATTATTTGTTGAGTTCATGGAGCTTTCTGAATGGCACTCCTTTTCGTCCAATAATGAGTGAATACGGATAGTAGTAGGGCAACGACGAACATGATGATCGTTCCTGTTATTACGACCGCTCTTATTGAAAAATAGTCTGCTGTCAGGCCAAAAATGATCGTTGTCATGATGACGAGGACGGCTTCGATTAAGTCATATAAGCTGCCGACCCGCCCCATAATTTGCGTTGGTATGCTCTTTTGATAAAAGGTTAAGAACCCGGCATTCGCGAAAGCCATGAAAAAGGAAAGAACAAAAAACCCTGCTGCGGCAACAGAAAACGAGTGAGAAACAGCATAAAGAATGTAACCCAATGAGAAAAATAGAGCACCTATTTGAATTAAAAACGAAATCGAAAGTTTCCGGGCAAAAAGTGAAGTGACAAACGCGCCGCAAGCAATGCCAGCTCCGGCAATGCTGACAAGGAAACCATAACGTGTATTGGAAAGGCCTAAAACGGCTTTTGCAAAAGCTGCTTCAAGTGAATCAACAGAAGCCGCCATGACCATCATGCAGCTGAATAAAAAATAGACAGTCATGATTAATGAATTTTTCAGGCTGAATTGAATGACAACCTGCCAATCCATTTTAATGACCTGAAGAGACATTTTCTCTGCGATGGCAAAACGGGTATGCTTTTCTACATTAGGCAGGAACAGGATGACCAGTGCTGATAGAATAAAGGACAGCCCATTAATATAAATCGCGAACATGGGAGAACCGATTAGAAACAGTAATCCGGCAATAGCCGGACCAATTAAGAACCCTCCGGATTCGATTAAACCCCTTAGAGAATTAAATTGTTTTCTTTGATCCGGTGGAGTGACTTTTGTAATGTAGGTCATAGAAGCTGGGTTAAACATTGAACTTGCCATGTTAATCACAAAGACAACGAGGAACATAAAGAATAGTGATGGTATGCTGGGCAGAAGGATAATTAATCCCGCGCGCATCAGATCGAGCACAATCATCAGTTTACGTTTATTCAGCCGATCAATGAGGCTTCCCGACCAGAAATTAGTCAATAAAGTTGCTGCCGGCTTCAGTATATAAAGGACAGTGACAGCCAGCGGTGAGTGGGTCATATCAAGAACGATTAAGTTGAGGGCGATAAGATAGATCCAATCGCCAATGTTTGAAATGCCGATGCCAAGTAACAAGAGCAATGAATTTTTCCAGAGTGTTAACCTTTTGCTGATTTTCATAACGATTACCTCCGTTTAACCTATTAATAATTGATGTGGTTAATCGAGGGCAGTGGACATCGTTTTTTCATAAAAAAGCTCGCCTCCAAGACAATTCAAGTCTTGGGGACGAGTTTATCGTCGTGGTGCCACCCCAGTTTGCAAACCGGTCACCCGTATTTGCCTTATCAGGTATCAATTACCTGCGCTCGATAACAGGAGCATCTGTTGCATGATCATTTTTTAGAATCCCATGAACAGCTCGGAGGCTTGTTTCAGCACGCTGCTCTTGGTCCTTTTCACCCAACAGGACCTCTCTGTAAAGAGCAAATATTGCTTACTTTTCTCGTCATCGCTTTTCGTGTTTAGCAACGAATGTAGCATAATTTTATATGCGTGTAAAGGGACACCGCGTAACACCTCAAAGGTGGTATTCTCATTTTCCAAGTCTTCTTGCGTGAGTTATGGAAGTTATTCAGGTATATTAGTTGATGCATCAATTAGTTTTCGGGAGGAATGATTATTAAACGGTGTTCGGAAGCAGATGAATTATTTTATCACTTGCATGTGGTCAGCAAAGAGATGAATCGGGCGTTTGAGTCGATGGCACAGACCAGTTTAACGAAACTGGAAATCTTGTTTCATATTGATTTATCGGGCGAAATCGGGCAGATGGAGTTGATCAATAGGTTGAAACTCGATGCAGCGGCGGTCACGAGGCATCTAAAATGTTTAGAAGCTGAGGGGTTAATCAGCAGAAAAAAGGTAGACCGAGATAAACGACTAATCGTGCTCCGCTTAACAGAGCAGGGACGGCTGGAACGAGAACGTCTGACAAAAGTTAAGGGAAAGCTTCAAGAACAGATTTTAGCTGAGTTTACCAATAGTCAAATCATTGAAGTATCAAAACTAATTGAGCATATTTCACAGAAGATAAGAGAGGTTTAATAAAATGGAAAAAACACAATCAACGGATTTTTTTGATGTTATGAATAATAGGCATTCTGTAAAAAATTATGATCAATCGGTAAAAATTTCACATCTGGAAATGACTGAAATGTTAATGGAAGCGGCTAAAGCACCCTCTTCAGTGAATCTCCAGCCTTGGCGTTTTGTCGTTGTCGATGAACATAAGGAGCGGCTGGAGTCGCTTGTACGATTCAATCAGAACCAGCTCAATACATCCTCAGCAATGATTTTAATTTTGGGGGACATGAATCATCCGGATTATGCTGAGGAAATTTTTGCCGATGCGGTGGAGAAAAACCTAATGTCCCAAGAGGTTAAGGACTATTATATGAATGCACTTCCCGGTGTATTTTCCAAGATGACAAAGCAGCAAATAAGAGAAAATACATTAATTGACGGCGGTTTAGTGGCGATGCAACTGATGCTTGTGGCAAAGGCTCATGGCTATGACACAAACCCGATCGGCGGTTTTGAACGAAAAGAAGTCATGCAGGCATTAGGTGTGGATACGGAACGCTATGTACCGATCATGCTGCTTGCCATTGGCAAGGCGGCAAAGCCGGCTCATCCGAGTGTCCGTTTGCCAATCGAAAAATTAGTTTCTTGGAATCATGCAGATGGTGTTGTGGGAATGCCCGCTAAGAAAGTTGAGGCGCGTAAATGATGATACAAACTGCAGCGTTCACCGTTGCCCTGCTTGTTGCTTTAGAGCATTTTTATATAATGGGACTTGAGATGTTCTTTTCAAACAGCCATTTAGCACAAAAAACATTTCATTTAGATCAAAAATTTGTTCAAGATCAACGAGTTCAAACTTTATTTAAAAACCAAGGCTTATATAATGGATTTCTGGCTGCGGGTATTGTTTGGGGGATTTTTTCAGCACAGCTCCCTGTCGTTCTGTTTTTTGTTGTATGTGTTGTCATAGCGGCAGTGTATGGCGCAGTCACTGTATCAATAACCATATTGTGGAAACAGGGACTTCCGGCACTACTCACGCTAATTCTATTAGCAGCGGTCTGATGAGACGATCTATTTTTGTTAAGAGAGGCGGTGAACGTCTCTTTTTTTTACACAACTATGAAACATCCGTGACCATCGCAACGGCGGCTTCGTCTTCACCGGAGACTTGGCGAAGATAAGTTTTCTAAGCAAACAAAAAAGCACCGAATGGCCGGTGCCTGGAAGAGTTGAAGACGGATTACGATTGAATCATTTTGCCGATCTGTTCTCTTTTTTCTTCAAGCAGGGTGAACCGATCGCTGTCGATGCAGCGTGAACCGGGAACAGAACCGGTATCTGTATAATAGCCGTGAAAGTCCGACCCGCCGGTTTGAGCGAGATGATAGGTTTCGGCTAATTGCAGTGCCTTCTCCTCGTTAGCTGCGTCATGGAGCGGATGAAAAACCTCAATGCCCTCTAGGCCAGCCTCGACAAATTCGGGAACAGCGGAGAAGTTGTCGAATTGGCCGGGATGAGCAAGAACCGGAACGCCGCCGGCTTTTCGAATCGCGTGAATCGCATCAATTGCATCAAGGTAATGAACAGGGACAAATGCAAGCCCCGGAAGCGTCTGGCGATCGCCTCTGAAAAATAACTTTTTATAGAGCGGGCCATAAATGGAGTCGGTATAGCCATTCAAAATAAGTGCGTGCATGATGTGCTGCTTATAGACGCCGGTTCCGTTTTCAGCCAGCTTGGATACTTGCTCCCAAGAAATGTGGTATCCCGCTTGAATGAGTTTCTGAGTCATGAGACGTGATGCGTTGTGCCGCTCCTCCCGCATCGGGCGGCAGAGTGCTTCAAGTGCCGGATGTCCGGGCGCGACAAAAAGGCCGAGAATGTGCGCGCGGCGATGACGCTTATAGTCATAGGCGGAAATTTCAATGCCGGGAATGATGCCAATGCTCAGTTCCTCGCCAAGAGCGATTGCCCGTTCAAGACCGATTGTTGTGTCGTGGTCGGTGATGGCCAGCTTGTTGATCTTATTTTGCAAGGCCAGCTTGAGTACTTCCTCGATTGAGTACGAGTTGTCGGAACAGTTTGTATGGCAGTGCAGATCGATAATCATGGGTTCAACTCCGTTCTAAAACTGATACCGTGCTGCTGAAATCCGAGGCGTTCATAAAAGGCGTGCGCGCCTTGCCGCTTCAAATCGCTGGAAAGCATTAGCTTGTAGCAGCCTTGATCGGTCGCACGGTTCATCGCGTCATGCATCATTGTTGTACCAATTCCCAGCCCCTGAGCTTCAGGCGCGACGACGACATTTTCCACAATCGCAATTTTTAATCCGCCATGGCCGAAATTATCAAGGATAATCAATGAGTACGTGGCAAGCAGTTTATTTTCAGACCAAACACAAAAAATTTTGTAGTAAGGATATTGATCCATTTTTCTGAATAACGTTTGAGCATCTTTCATGGTCATTGAATGCTGCGCGTCAAGCTGCTGCAACAGGTGCACATAACGGTCGATATCTGCCAATGTCAATTCCTGAATGGTGACAGTCACTTTACAAGACCTCCTTGAGCAATCCGTGTTCAAGTTTATACGTACAATCAACAACCGATTCCATAAAATCCAGGTCGTGAAAGATGCCGATCATTGTGGTTCCGGATTTTTTAAGTTCATAAATGCGTTCTTTAACGGTTTCTTTAGATGCTTCGTCCAGTGAAGCGGTCGGTTCATCGAGTAGCAGCAGTCGGGATTTTCGAGCCATGGAGCGTGCCAGATTCAGTCGAAGTTTCTCGCCGCCACTGAAGGTTTTCGGATAGGTATCCCACAGTGTTTCACGCAGATTGAAATGGTCGAGCATATCCTTCGCACGCAAACGGGCTGTGGATTCATTTTCGCCCATATCCAGCAACGGTTCCATCACAAATTCCAAGGCGGTCATGCGTGGCATGATGCTGAGAAATTGAGAGACATAGCCAATTTCTTCTTTGCGAATTGCAAGTACTTCGCGCTCCGGCGCATCGGCAAGATCAAGCGGACCGAAGCGTTCGGACTGATAACGAATGTGACCGCTGCTCGGGAGATAGGTGCGGTAAATACACTTAATAATGGTTGATTTTCCGCTTCCGCTCTGGCCGGTAATGCCGAGAAATTCGCCTTCATGCGCAGTGAAACTGATCCCACGGCAGCCGGTAATTCTTTTTTCTCCAAACTGGTGCATCAGAAATGTTTTTTCTAATTGATCGACCTGAATCAGTGCGGTCATCGTGTTTCCCTCCATTTGCGAATGAGGCGGATAAAAGCCTGGGGATCGCATAATTCTTCATAATGGTTCTCGATCGTTTGTCGATCCCAGTCCCACCAGCGGCTGTCTGTGATTTCCTTGATCAATTCATCGCTGAATCGTTTCCGAATCGGTTTAGCAGGGACACCGGCGACAATAGTGTAGGGTGCCACATCCTTGGTGACTACAGAGCCGGCACCGATCACCGCACCGTTCCCGATTGACACACCGGCCATAATGGTTGCCGAATGGCCGATCCAGACATCATTCCCAATCGTTACCCAATGAGCACGGCGCCAATTGAAGACGCGCTGATCGTTCGTGTCTGCCAATTGGTAGCGGACCCGGCGGTAGGTCAGATGATGCTGGGTGACGCGATCCATCGGATGGTTTCCCGGGTTGATCCGGACATGCGAAGCGATCGAACAAAATTTACCGATGGTTGAATAAATGATATTCGCGTCTCCGTCGGTATAACTGTAATCACCGAAGGATGTTTCCTCTATGCGGCTATTCGGTCCGATGTCCGTCCAGACACCAAGTTTGCTGTTGATGATGATCGCACTCGGTGAAATGGTTGGCCGTTCGGATAATGTTCGTTCCGCCAAATGGTTCACCTTCCCTCGACTGTTTGCTGCGGCTCGGGCAACAGGTAGTGCATGCGGCAGACCTCCGCTCCGTCGACAAAAACATGGGTGAGCTGCGGCCCGTTGGTCTCACTGACGCCGACGACGAGCAGATCGGCTTTCTTGCCTAATTCAATTGATCCGGTCAACTGATCAAGATGCAATGCCTTGGCTGGATTAAGTGTCACCGTGTTAAATGCCTGAGATGCGCTCATTCCAAGCTCATAATGCAATTTGAAGGCGGCATGCAATAGCGATGCCGGATAATAATCCGAGCAGAAGATATCGACAAGCCCTTCATTAACGGCCTCATGGGCGGATAAGTTATTGCTGTGTGATTTTCCAAGTACAAGATTAGGTGCGCCCATCACGGTGAGCATACCGAGTTGACGTGCGTATCGTGCCGCTTCGATGGTTATTGGAAATTCGCTGATGCCTGCATTCCAGTCGCGGACGATCTCAAGCTTTTCGATCGTGTCGTCATCGTGTGAGGCGACGGATACACCGTATGCGTTCGCTAATTGTGTCAGTTTCTCAATACTGTGCGTATCGAGCTTTGGAAGCTTTTTCGTTTCTTCAATAATCTGTTCCGCTTCTTGCTCGGTATAGTGGCGATGATCGATCAACAGGCGCCGCTGGA
The DNA here is from genome assembly GCF_024385605.1 of Sporolactobacillus sp. STSJ-5. Lineage (GTDB taxonomy): Bacteria > Bacillota > Bacilli > Bacillales > Sporolactobacillaceae > Sporolactobacillus. The sequence goes on from NZ_JANFOJ010000021.1 coordinate 15,069, forward strand.
CCTCCAGATCACGGTACTGTCCTTGGCCGGGTGTATGATCAGTCAAAGATAATTGATCGATTTTGCCGTTTTGGATTAATGCGGAAACAGCATCCAGTGCGTTGATGTTGGCAATCTCGTAACGCAGATGCGTTTTGTGGCGGATCAGATGCGGTCCGTTCGCTAGACGATTTAGTGAGTTGATCAGGGCATAAACGGTCTCGTTATCACGGCCTTTACGCACGGTATTCTGTTTCATTAAAGAAACGGCGTGGAAAATGGTTGTGATCCCTTCGGCAGCTAATTTTTTTTCCAGTTCGGCAAAAGAGAGTTCAACGGTAAAGCGGCTTGTCGGACGCGGCTCGATCTCTACTTCAATCGCATCACTGTGCGAATCAATCAGGCCGGGGGTCAGCCATTTGCCGCCTGCATCAAGATCCGCACTCTCCACAATGTCCGGTTCACCTTGCTCAATTTGAACGATCCGATCCGCTTCAATTGATACATAACCATTCTCAATGACTTGGTCGGGCAGCACGATTTTTGCATGATAAATTTTCATTTTGACACCTCACAATAAAGAGTGGACGAGCAGTTGCGTGTAAGCGTGATGCGGATCTTCGAGAATCTGGTCGGTTAACCCCGCTTCAATGCAGCGTCCTTGTTTCATCACCATTGTCCGATCACACAACATACGGATCACACCGAGATCATGCGAGACAACAATCATCGCTGTTCGACTCTCTCGCTGAATGCGTCGTATCAGATCAAGGACACGTGCTTGAACCGACAGGTCAAGACCGGTGGTTACTTCATCCAACAGTAGGATCGGCGGATGATTGGCCAATGCTTTGGAAATCTGAACGCGCTGCTGCATGCCGCCACTGAAATGGAGCGGCGCCTCATCCATTCTCGTGACCGGAATCTCAACATGCTCAAGCAGTTCCTTGGCGCGTGCGCGTATATTGTGTACATTGAACTGCCCGGCGGCAATTAGTTTTTCAGCAATATTGCCGCCGCTTGAGAATTGCATTCTCAGACCGATCCACGGATTTTGGTAAACCATCCCCATTAAATGATTGCGAATATAGCGCTTTTGCTGAGAAGATGCACAAAATATATTTGCCGCTCCCTTTTCATAGGTTGCGATGGTCGCTGAGCCATCGGTGACCGGATTGTCAAAATAAAGACATTGGACTAGCGAACTTTTCCCTGATCCGCTTTCACCAACGATGCCAAGAATTTCTCCTTCATAGAGATCAAAGGAAAGGTCATTGCACGCCCAGACTGTGCCGCAGTGCGGGCAATGGTTGCTCCCTTCAGGTAGCTGTTCCGGATGGCTGCAGGCAGCGCAGCCTTTCCCGAACCGCTTTGTCAAATGCCGAACGCTGAGCAGCGGTCGGCTTGCATCATGGATCATGGTGTATGCCTCTTTTCTTGTCGTTTTCGGCAATTGCCGGTATCCGAACATTGGTAGAATTTCTGACCGGTTTTTTCATCAAAAAGTTCGTCAAGAAAGGTATCGCTGCTGCCGCACAGCCGGCAGGAGCATCCCTCGAAATGTTCGACCTCAAACGGATAATCGTCAAAAGCAAGCGGCTCTATTTCTGTGTAAGGCGGAATGGCATAGATCTTCTTCTCGCGGCCGGCACCGAACAGAAACAGCCCATCCGCATGATTCAGCTTTGGCAGATCATAGCGGGGAATCGGGCTTGGCGCGAAAATGTATCGTTTGTGCGCGAGTGCCGGATAGTCGGCACCGATGCTGATTTTCCCCCATTTGACAATGTCTTCATATAAGCGCAGCCAAATTCCACTGTAATCCATTTCCGCATGCAGCTGCTTCGTTTTGCGCTCCTTGGCTTCAACCATCCGAAGCGGTTCCGGCAGCGGTACTTGAAAAACGAGAATTTGATCGCTGCGAATCGGCACCTCGGGAATCCGGTGGCGGGTTTGAATGATGGTTGCACGCTCTGAGTCGGTCGTGACCTCGGCTTTCGTGCAGGACTGGACCAACTTTTTGATACTGACGGCATTGACACTGTCGTCGTTTCCTTGATCAATCACTTTAAGACAATCCTGATCACCGATCAGTGACAGAGTTAGCTGCAAGCCGCCGGTTCCCCAGCCGCGGCCAATCGGCATTTCTCTGGAGGCAAACGGCACTTGATAACCGGGAATGGCAATGGCCTTAAGCGTTGTGCGACGAATTTCTTTTTTGGATCCCTCATCGAGAAAGGCATAATTGTATGTTTGTTTCAAATGTGCCTGCATGGTTGCGTCACTCCTTTCGCATCTCTTTCTTTTCGGATTCAGCTATTTTCTGTGTTTGCCGCAGGACATCGAGTTTTGATTGAAAGGTGATATAATGCGGTAATTTTAAGTGAGACACGAATCCATTGGCTTCAATGCTGTCGACATGGAGCAGAACGAATTCTTCATCTTGAGACGGGATTGATCCCTTTGTCTCCAGACCTTGCTCAAGAATCGCCATGGCGATTGCTTTAGTTTCGTTTTGCCCGAAGGTCAGCCCGTAGCCAAGCCGCAGTTTTACATCACCTTGATCATCACGTTCGAAGGCATTGATCGTTTCGATCTCGGTCAGCATGATTTCGCCAAGACAGAGACTTTCATTGGAATCAAGCGGATAGGCAATGGTTAGTTCTGTATAGCCGACGCGCAGTTCGCCGATCGTCGGATGATTGGTGATATGGCCGCGCATGCTGCTGTAGGCAAGTGCTGTCATGGCACCTGTCTCTCCGCGGGCCAAAATCTGAAGCTTGGCGGATCTCGGAGCCGGGAAGGTCAGTTTGTCGCGTGTGATATCAAACAAAACGCCTGACGACTTTGGCGGAAACAGCAAGCCTTGTTCCCGAAGTAAACCGGCAACTTTTGGGAAGGAAAGCGGCTGATCTGCGTTAAGCTCCGGTATTTGTTCTTTCAACAGGTTCTTTAGGGCTTGTGCATTTTCATTCTCAAGGGCAAAGTTGAGCAGCCGATGGGTGTAGTCCATGGTTGGTCCGAGCATTTGACCGCCCGGGATATCTTTGAAGGCGGAAGAAATGCGGCGGATGACGCGCATTTGACCCGGATCTATGACTTCTGACTCATAATTTCGTTCGAGTGTGGATCGATAAGCACGCATGAGAAAGGCCGCTTCGCAAAGATCACCTTCTGCCTGCTTGATGGCAAGTGCAGCATATTCCGGAGCGTAAAGGCCGCCTTCACTCATCACGCGATCCGTAAGATGACGTAATTGTTTCGCAATTTCAGTGGTCTCCAGGCTATGCTCTGCGTCTTTAATCCGATACCATTGATTGAGCCGGTTGGCAGCCTCGATGGCTTTTTGTCCGCCGGTTACTGCAACATATCCCATTTAGAAATCCCTTCTTTCGATGCGCGTTGTTCTTGGCAGGGCAGCGATCCGTCCATCATCGTCGAATAGGATGAAATCACAGCCGGTCGGATATTCACGGTTACGCTCGGAACGCAGGCGCAGCCATTCGCTGTTCATTCCATCTGCTGAAAGAATATGCCAACCATTGATTCCCGGACCGCGCAGCACCATTGGCAGTGCCAAATCATCGGCACCGGACAGTTTACGGACATGAAGGGCAATCGTTGCACTCTTTTCCGGTTCGGTCAGTGTGCCGATGCGGACGGATTGCATGATCGAATCGATTTCATCGATTTCCGGAGGTGTGTCGATGAATAAATAATCAGCAGCATGCGAAGCCGTATGACGGCTCCCAGTTGTCCATTCGATCGCGTGTTCCGCATCGTCAGCGTTTATCTCCTGTGAATAGTAATAGAAGCTGACTTGTTGGTCCAGCAGGGTTTGTGCAAGTACATAGGTGCCGGTTGAGCACGGACATGTTTCGGGAACTTTGTGCAGAAGGACGGAAATGTCATTGATCTTTCCCGGACGTGCCATACTATCAAGTAAATGGCGATACAGTTTACGTGTGTCATGCACATGATGAAAGGTTTCAGCGTTTGTCATTGTATTCCTCCATCGTATTGAAATGGACTTGGGATTGCGCGTTGCGCGCGTATTCTAAGGCATGCGTCTCCTGAATACGCTGTTCTTCCGCATGGAATTGGGAACCATATTGGTCGAGCAGCGGCAGCCCCGCATTATGTGCCGCGTCGATGACAGCCATGCAATAGGCGCGTATCGGTTTTCTTCCGACAACGATACCGATACCGAACTGTCCATGGACGGATGCAGTACATTCGGTGACGAGTACTTCACCAAGATAAAAGGGCTGACTTGAAACGGAGTCCTTTGTTTTGGTCATGACAAGTGAGGTTTGCGGCTCGCGCTCCACCTGTACCTTTTGTTCCTGTTCGATTTTGTATGTGATTTCTTCTAATAGAGGAAGCGAGCAAGCGCTCATGATTCGACTGAGCTGCTGCTTATTCATCAACATGAAACGTCGACTCCTTTGTTAAGACTAAAGTAGGTAAAACACGTGTCCTGTCCTGTGCTGGAAAAACGTGCGTCTTCAGCAGCCGGAAAGAATTACTTTTCAAGAAAATAAGAATTGGCAAGGTATATAAAGCTCGTTACATGTGTCACTGTAACTTATCGATAAGTACAAATAGTTAATGCACTGTAAAAAGACTGTAAAAGAAGGGACAGATTTGAGATATAATTCATTGAAAAAACAGAAAAATAAGGAGGGATTGGCGCTGCGGGCTCGAAATGTGTGGCAGATATCCGCTTTGGAGTGCCCAAAAATGAACACAATGGAATGGATGGAGAAATGACGGGTGATCCAATCAAACTAATGGTTACGGAAAAACAGGAATTAAAAATCGATAACGTAATGGCATGTATCGCTGCGCATTTTGGATAAGGTGTATTCAAAGGGATGCCCGTTTGGATGATTGGCAAAACTTCTAATTTGAACCAGTGGAACATTTTCAGGGAGTTGCAGCATGAGCACGTCTTCTAAATTAGGAAGGATTGCCTGAACAATTGATTTCGTGCGAACCGGAGAAATCCGGTAATGGTCGGATAATATCTTATACAATGATTTAAAGTTTGTTAAATAGTTCTCGAGATTCGGGATGTCCTTTTCACAAATGATCGTCTTGGACAGTGAGACCGGTGTTTCATTAATAAATCGTTTAATCCGCAGATCATAAATAAATTCATGGGTTTCAAGGTTCAAATAGCGGCATTCTTGCTGCGTGGGATGACGCCGGTCATGGTGCAGTAGCTGTCCGCGGTGAGGGACGGCTTTCTCTTTGAGGTTCTCCGAAAATCCGGTCCGTGCAGATAACTGATAGGGGAACACTTCAGGCCGAGAGATCACAAATGCACCTTTTCCTTGATGAGCGGTGATCCAGCCCATGTTGATCAAACGGGCGACGGCAGTACGAACAATATGGTGATTTGCTTGGAATTTGTCGCATAGTTCGTGTTCCGAAGGAAGTTTATCTCCAATTCGGTACGTTCCTTTTTTTATTTGAGCGATCAGATAGTCTGCAATTTGCAAATGGCGTATGTCTGATTTTGACATTGCATGTTCACCTCGGTGTTCCCTTTTCTATTAAGTTTACCGCGAAGCAAGGATTCTGTATATGAGCGGCATAAGTTTTCGTTTTTTATAGGTATCTTTGTTGGCTCTTCTACTATTTCACCTTCTTTGGAATGTACATAATTCTCAAACTTTAAATTTTCTCAATAGTATATTAACATTCTATAATTATTCGCTCGCTACAATGTAACCTGTGAGCCAAAATGAATCGACCACAGCGTTAAGGGAGCTTAGTAAACTCAATCAAGGTGTTCGTATACTTTTCGAGTTGAAAAATCAAAAGTTGATATTCGTAAAAGATTATGCTGCGAGTAGATTCTCCTTTTTTCGCTCAACCAAAGTATATTTACATAAAATAATCACATATCTCGAGGGGGAAATAGCAAAGTGAAAAAGGTTGCAATGATTCTGTTGCTCGCAATGTTGACCATGGTCTTCAGTGCCTGCAGTTCATCGTCAGAAAATGGAAAGAGCGGCAGCAGCGACAAGAGCAAAGAAACGATTACAGTGGTTTGGTATCCAAACGAGTCTGCTGATGACTTAAAGGATTCGCGTGCAGCGATTGATGAAGTCATTGCTAAGGCAACGGGTAAGAAGGTCGTAGACAAGCTGACGACGGATTACAACATTGCAATTGAAGCACTTGTCAGTGGAAATGCGCAACTTGGACTTATGGGAGGCGAAGGGTACACTGAAGCACATAAGAAAAATGCTGATGTCGTCCCTGCAGTCGTTAATAGTGGTGCGTCTGGAACGCTGAAGGATGCACTCTATCACAGCTGGATTTCCGTTCAAACCAAAGATGCTTCTAAATATATGAAAGATGGCAAGCCTTCAATTGACAATATTGTCGGCAAGAAAATGTCTTTTGTCTCTCCGAGCTCGACTTCTGGATTTGCAATTCCGACAAGCAGAATCATCACACATTTCGGTGATCAAGATAAATATAAAGATTTGAAAGTGGAAGATATGCAACAAGGCGGCAAATTTTTCAGCCAAGTACTTTTCGGTCAATCACATCAAGGTTCTGCGGCAAATCTATTAATGGGTAAAGCCGACGTTGCCGCTTTCATGGATCTGCTTACACCAAATTATTTTTCACTTGTTAGCGGCAAGCTAAATGAAGAAGGTTCCGTACTCAAGGTAAGAGATAATGCAAGTGATCCATTCACTTCACTGAAAGGCAAAGAATTCACAGTACTATCTGTTACTCCGGTACTGAACGGACCGATTGCAATGAACTCGAAGGCATTAAGCAAAGAAGATCAAAAGAAAATTCAAGACGCCTTGACCTCTGATGAAACAGCGAATAATTCAAAAGTATTTGCCCCAGAAGGTGAAAAAGGTATCTTCTCAAAAGATGGTAAATCTCGTTTCGTAAAAGTTGAAGATTCTTGGTACGACGCAATCCGTGACCTTCATTAAATTAAAATCGAATAGAGGGGTTAGCGATGACAACGTTACTGGAAATGAAAAACGTTTCGAAAAAATACGGAAACGGTACTGTAGCGTTATCAGATGTGAGCTTCTCCGTCAATGAGGGAGAGTTTGTTTCCGTTATCGGTCCATCCGGTGCAGGGAAATCAACGCTCCTTCGTTGCATTAACCAAATGATTCAGGCAACAGACGGAGAAATCATTTTTGATGACGTCAATGTAATGGGATTTAAAGGGCGCGCACTGAGACAAATGCGGACGAAGATGGGCATGATTTTTCAAAACTACAACCTTGTCGAACGACTGTCCGTCATTGAGAACGTGCTGCACGGCAGACTCGGCTATAAATCAATGCTGGCAGGATCTCTCGGTTTGTTTACTGATGATGAAAAGCGGCAGGCTTACCGCTTATTGGAAAAGCTCGGGCTCAAAGAACAAATCTATCGCCGTTGTGATCAGCTCAGCGGCGGGCAGAAGCAGCGTGTCGGTATTGCCAGAGCATTGATTCAGAATCCGAAACTGATGCTTTGTGACGAACCGATTGCTTCGCTTGATCCAAGCTCATCGAAGACAATCATGGATCATCTCAAAGATATCTCGGATTCATTGAAAATTACTGTGTTGATTAACTTGCATCAAGTGGATGTAGCGATGAACTATGCAGATCGCATAATTGGTGTTAGTAAGGGAAGCATTGTATTCAATGGTGTTCCATCTGAACTGACGAATGACAATATTAAGGCAATCTATGGTTCCGATGCGGAAAAATTGATGATTAATGTTGAGGATCAGGGCCGGATGAAGGCGGCGGAGAAATAATGAGTCAGACGTTTTTTTTTAAAAAAAGAGTTCGATCGCTCGTCATCTTTTGTGTCGTTGCCTTAATATGCTTTGCTTCATCGGTGATGACTCAATTTGATCTGTCACAAGGAATCGCTGCTATTCCAAAAGCGATTGTATGGGGATTTTCTAGTTTCTATCCGACCGCGGATTCATTTGTCTATCTCTCGGAAATCTGGGTAAAAATGCAGGAGACTCTGCTTGTCTCTATTGCTGCAGCAGCGACAGCAGCCATTTTTGCCTTCGTCTTCGCCGTTTTCGGTTCAAGGATTACAAAGGTGAATGGTTTTATCGCAATGTTGAGTCGCGCTTTTGCAAATCTTTCCCGAAATATTGATGTCAGTGTCTGGTCGATTGTACTGCTGCTTACCTTTGGGCAAACACCGATTACCGGATTTTTTGCGCTTTTTATTGCGTCATTTGGCTTTCTGACCCGTGCTTTTATGGAAACCATCGATGAATCGGGAACCGATCCGGTCGAAGCGCTAAAGGCAACCGGCGCGGGGTATGTCCCGACAATTTTTCAGGCAGTCGTCCCCTCAAGTATTTCACAAATCATGAGTTGGATCTTGTTTATGATTGAGACCAATATTCGAGCAGCAACGTTGGTAGGCATTCTGACTGGTTCCGGTATCGGTTACATCTTTGATTTGTATTATAAACGGATGGACTATCACACGGCGAGTCTGGTGGTCATTGTCATCGTGATTTCAATTTTGCTTATTGAACAAATATCCAACTATATAAGAAGGGCGATGTTGTAATGAAAGCATCACCAAAACTGACTAACGATGTGTTTGCCGCCACGGATCGTTTGCCGCCAATTAAGCTAAAGAAACTGACTAAGTCGAATATCGTCATTCGAACAACAATGATTGTTTTGGCAGTTTTAACGGTTTATGGATTTGTGACTTTCAATAATCAGAAACTAAATTTCTGGCAGAATTTGTTCGCAACATTTGCGAATTTCAGAACAATTTTTTTCCAGCCGCATTTTAATCATTTTACTTTTTCTCAAGCATTCGAAGGTGTGTTGATAACATTGGCACTTGGTTTACTGACAACCATTGTTGGTGCTGTGGTCGCTTTTTTTCTATCGCTGCTTGCTGCTGAGAATTTAACGAATAAAACGATCTCGAATAGTGTGAAGACGCTGGTTGCTATTATTCGTGCGGTGCCAACCGTTCTATGGGTGTTGATCTTTGCCATTGCGGCAGGACTAGGCAGTGTCGCCGCTGTTATTGGCATGTCCTTTCACTCCATTAGTTATTTAACAAAGGCGTATTCGGAATCATTTGAAGAACTCGATGAGGGAGTGATCGAGGCGTTAAAGGCAACCGGTGCCGGTTGGTGGCAGATTGTCTTTCAATCGATTGTCCCGAACTCCCTCACGTCACTAATCTCATGGACCTTTATGCGATTTGAAGTGAATTTTGGTGTCGCAGTTGCGATGGGTGCGGCAGCCGGAGCAGGGGGTATCGGCTATGAGATGTTTATGTCCGGCGTGTTCTATTTTGATATTAGAGAAATGGGGACGATCACTTATTTTATTCTTGCCATTGCGATTATTCTTGAGATTATCTCAATACAAATCAAAGCAAGAATCAGAGCATAATCGATTGTTTTCATTTGTGTTCAGTTTATGTCTAGATACATGCGCTAAAGTGATTCGTGGGTAAAGTCATTTGTTTACCCCCGAGTATTGAGCTGTTTTATTGGCTCTTTTTTTATACCGAAATGTCTTGATCATGGTACAGGTTCAGATGTTCAGATTGCGAGCAGATGGAGCATGTACACTGATTTCGGGTAGTTTTTATGATCTCTATCCCATAATTTGGGCCTATATAATAGGCTCTTTTTTTGTTTCAACATTATATAAAGAAAAATTATTATAATAAAAATATTTTTTGATTATCGTCTAGCCAGGGCCAATTGTTTTTCATTATAATAGAAGCATGTGTTAAAGGAAGAGATACAATTAGAGAGACTCTTCGTAAATCAAATCATCGGACAGGTTGCTGCATATCAGAAGTACCTTTAGGAGCAGGAGAGGATCTATTAATGAGGAATCTGGAACCGTTTCGTTTTTCAAAACGCTTTAACGATGTGCCGTTAATCGGATCAGCTTTTGCCGGTGAACATCCGGGGCTGATCCCGCTTGCTTTTGGCTTTCCCTACCCCGCTTCCTTTCCAATCGACCGATTGGCTGAATCCGCTGTGACCGCATTGAAATCAGAAGGAACAGAGGCACTTCAATATTCGGGAGGTCCGGGTCAGAAGAAAATTTTGGAGTGGATTCGCGAGCGCTCGCGGCTGCGTTCGATTGAGGTTGAAACGGATCATATTATGATCACTTCGGGATCCAATCAAGGAATTGATCTGGTTGCGCGAACCTTGACGGATCCCGGTGATTCGGTGTGGGTAGAAGCGCCGGTTTACTTTGGCGCATTGCGTGCTTTTTATTTGGCACAGAATGAATTATCCGCATTTCCGGTCGACGGTGACGGTCTGCGTGTCGATCTCGTTGAAGAAGCATTGATTGAAGCGGCTGCCGGCAGACGTCCAATGCCGAAATTCATTTATGTGCTGCCGAATTATCATAACCCGGCAGGCGTAAATCTCTCGGTTGAGCGACGTAAGAAATTGGCTGCACTTGCTTACAAATATAATTTTTACATTATTGAGGATGACGCCTATGTGGAATTGAATTTTGATGGCGGCTTTCTGCCTTCCATTTATTCATTCGGGCCGGAACGCGTCATCTATATGAGTACCTTTTCAAAAATTATCGCTCCGGGTATACGAATGGCTTGGGTGATTGGCGATCCGGAAGTTCTGAACCTGATCAAAATTGTAAAAACTGAGGGGCTGACCAGTGTTTTGATGCAGGAAGCGGTCAGTACGTTCCTTGAAACATCGAACTTCGATGATCATTTGAAACCGCTTGTTGACGGTTATCGAACCCGCCGCAATGCGATGGTGAAAGCGATCAGCGACTTCTTTGGCAGTGAGGTATCGTTCGAAAAACCGGAAGGCGGTTTCTTCCTGTGGCTGACGTTCCCGCCGGACATTGACACGACTCGATTGCTGCATGACGCTGTTGAAGCCGGTGTCAGCTTTGTCGACGGCAAGTCGTTTTATCTCGACCGCAAGCCGACCAATCATCTGCGGCTTGCCTTCAGTTTTTGCGATGAATCCCAGATTCGCGAAGCCATTCGTATCCTTGCCAAAGTGTACCGGAAACAGAAGAATGCTGTCTGCTGATTGACGCCAACCTGTATTGTTAGGCCGTTGTCACGAGAAATTGCTCCTCATCATATCTTAAGAGAAGCGGAAGCGATGAGGAGGTCGATTTCTTATGTACGGCAATAATCCCGCATATCGAAATGAGAATCAATACGTGAATGGATATCGACAGCGAATTACGGCGCAACAGGCGGCGGAGATCGCTGTAGCCAGAGTTCCCGGCCAGATTATCCATGTTGATCTAGAATTAGATAATCATCTGCTGAAATATGAAGTATATGTGTTGACCGATCAAGGCGTTGTTTATGAGGTGGAAATCGCCTCGAAGGACGGCCGAATTTTAAGTGTTGAAATGGAAAATTAAATTGGGAATAAAAAAGATGCCGGCCCGGAAATGGGTCGGCATCTTTTAGAAATTTATCTGACGTGCGCAGTATTTGTGCCTGCGACAGCCTTAAGCTGCGATTGTTTCTCAAGCTTCGCCTGACGATTGTCTGAGATCAACTCAACGCATGATCCGGCAAGAATCAGTACAATACCTGACAGAACATTCAGCGTGATGGCTTCGCCAAGAATGAATAGAGCGAGAATCGGAGCCAAGGCCGGCTTAATGAAGAAAACCAGCGAGGCTGTTGATGCCGACGTTTCCTCCATCGCGAGAAAATAGAAGCTGAATCCAAGTCCGGTAACAAATACACCAAGGTAGATCAGCGCCGGAACTGTACTCCATGAAATGCCCTGAAGCACCGGAATACGTGCGAATTGACCAAACCCCGCGCTTTGCAGCCAGTTGGCAACCACGCCTATTTTGGTAATCAGAATCAACACGAGTAGTTCCATGCTCCCGGTTAAGAAGCTGAAACTGCTCTGAACAACGCCGTCAAATCCGTACTTCAGACTGCCCTTACGTCCAATGATGCCATACAGCGCGAAAGTCACTGCCGCAATCAGCGATAGGGTGATACCGGTGACATTCGTCAGATTCTCAGGGTTGACGATGAAAATCATACCGATCAGGCTGATAACGAGCGACACAATGGAAAGCTTCGTCAATTTTTCCTTCAAGAAGAAGTAAGCGAACGGAATGACGAAGACGGCGTTGCAGCTAAAGAGAATGGCAACGGTAGACGCCTTCGAGTAAACAATGGCCATTTGAAAGAATGTCATGCTGACCACAACGCACATAAATCCCGAAAACAGAAAGTAAAGCACCTTGCTTTTATCAAGTGTAAACCCGCTTCCCCTTAAATGACGAAGAGCAAGCGGAGCCAGAATAATCGAACCGATTAAGAACCGTAAAAAGTTTAACTGCATCGGGTTAAACTCGGTAGCCACCAGCTTAATGGCAATTTCCATCGTACTAAAGAACAATGTAGAAAAAGCAATAAAAATTAACCCTTTTTTCATGATATAACCTCGATTTCTCACCATATTTTTAACACTATTAAGAAAGAAATAGTGTAAGGCTAACTATAGCTCTGCCCACGCCAAAGGATGGACTTCGCCAAGTTAACTTTAGGTGATCTGATCGCTTTACTAAGAGCCGCGAAAGACCGGCATGCACAAGACTAAATGAAAACGATATCAACTAATACTTGCTGCATCTGTTTCATCACCTACTAATATAACGCAGATATGAGAAAATGGTAAGAGGCGAATGCAAAAATGTACACTTAATATCAGTTTCATCATGATTGCTGCGCTTTTTTTAATGAGGAAACTTGTGGTAAAATAAAAGGGGCAGGGAATGTTCAAGAACAGGGAAACACAGTTTCACCCGTTAATGATGGTCCATGGTTGTTCGTCAAAGAATGACGCATAGATCCCCCCATTTTGAGCAGCTCTGCGTCTAAATGTGAGAGGGGCGGTGACCGGTATGTTATTCTCGAAAATCCTGGTTTCCTATGATGATTCTGATCTGGCAAAGAAAGCATTGCAAAGAGCAGCTGATCTGGCACGGCTCGATGAACGTACGGATCTGGATGTATTAAATGTCGTGACGGTTCCAACGAATCAATTTATCGTCGGCGATGTCTATCGCGAGGTCCGTGAATCAACACTTAAGTATGGACATGAAGTGGTGAGCCGGACAGAGAGTGTGCTTGACGCACTTCCCAATGCGACACATACATTCGTGAAAGAAGGTCAGCCGGTTCGGACAATTCTTGACTTCGCAAGCCAGAACGGCTACGACCTTATTGTAATCGGCAGCCGAGGTTTGAGCGGTGTCAAAGAATTTCTGGGGAGCGTCAGCCACGGAATTGTTCAACGTTCAAATGTTCCTGTATTGATTGTTAAATAAACGGGTACAATCGTTTTAGAAACGAACAGAAGCTCGTATTAAGGAAAGAGGCACTTCCTATGGGGATTTCTAGTCAAGGGAGTGCCTTTTACTTGTTGCACAAAAAAGTAATATAAAAGGATGGTTATCAGTCATGTCCGAGGCGGAAGTCATTCAGCAAAGCAAGCATGCGATTACGCGCTCATTGCTGATTAGGGATTTACGAAAAATCGGTTTAGGGGCAGGAATGACAGTTATCGTCCATTCTTCTCTGAGCCGGATGGGATGGATCTGCGGCGGTTCTGTATCACTCATCTCGGCACTTCAGGAAGTGGTGACATCGGCGGGCACACTGGTCATGCCGGCTCACAGTGCCGATGTGTCCGATCCGGCGGATTGGGAGAATCCTCCGGTGCCATCGACATGGTTTCACAGCATTTATCAAGAGATGCCGGCATTTGATCCGCGCCGGACTCCGACGTTCGGAATGGGGCAGGTCGCAGAGGCCTTTCGCTCGTTTCCGGACGTACGCCGCAGCAATCACCCAATCTATTCCTTTACCGCTTGGGGCGAGGGCCGCGATGCAATCCTTGCGCACCATTCGCTTGACGACGGGTTAGGAAAAGAATCGCCGCTTGGGAAACTATATGAACGAGATGGTTATGTTCTGCTGCTTGGCGTCAGTTATGGTAACAATACATCAATGCATCTTGGCGAATACATGTCCGGAAGGCTTGAACGGGTAGAGCGATCAAGCCCCGTGCGTATAAAAGGACGTCGGCAGTGGGTGACGTACCAAGACGGTGAGTACCATGAAGAAGCGTTTGACGCCATCGGTCAAGCGTTTGAGGAAAGCCAACTTGGAACAGCCGCACTTCACAAGAAGCATGTGGGTCAGGCTCCGTCTCTTTTAATGTCGCAACGTGCCATTGTGAATTTTACTTCAAGCTATATAAGGAAAAATGCTGAATGAAGAAAGCGCCCAATCTGAAAAATAAGCGGATAAATTCCGCTTAATTAGAAAATGAAGGGAAAAGCCGCTTAAATAGACGGAGGAATTCCGCTTATTGAATCGAAAAACGGGAAAATGGCGGGTTTTTCTTTGAATAAGCGGAAAAATTACCCTTATTTACCTATGAAACGAGCGCCAAGATGCAAATAACCGGAAAATCTCCGCTTAATTTATCCTTAATGAAGGACCAGAATGCTTAATGAACCAGAAATGTTTGCTCAAGTACAAGGTTGATGAACCTAAACCGCATTTGGAGTTAAGGAGAGTTTTCGTATATGGTGAGAAACGTTCGCTAAGTACGTCCTCAGTACGCAATGCGTGAGCCTCCGCGTGCTGCGGAAGTATGGACCGTGGCCCGATTTTTCTCAGTTCTAAAAGAAAGTAAAAAGAAACGAAGATCTGGCAGATATCAGAGAAATTGACCGAATTAAGCTTTTTACATGATCTTAAAAAAGACATCATATCTTCTTAATAGTGATGGCCTATGATTAACGTATCAAAAGGAATGATTGAGGAGATGAAAATCATGGATTTTAAACAATCGAATGATTTTTCCCAAAATGAAGCATCCGTCAAATTGAGTCGAAAATTGTTGCTTACCAACATTGCCTTGGTTCTGTCCATTATCATTAATGTAAAGCTTTTCCTTGGCTAATTTTATATATTTCAGCAATAACCCCTATAACTCACACTTGCAGAATCCAAAATTTGGATTCTGTTTTTTATATATTTTCGGCGGAACATTTCATCACGCGAGGGACATTCTCCCGTTCCCATTTTTTCTATATGCCTTGATATTCATGGTTCATTTCGAATACATTAAAAGGTGTACACAAAATTCGACACGATTCCACATGATTGATTCCTTTCAACTTTTAGCCAAATACAACAATGGAGTGCTATATGAATAAAAAAATCTATACTGCAGGTGCGATAGCAGCTTTATTAGGGTTGTCTGGATGCGCACAGCTTCCGTGGATGCATCCATCAGGGGCCGGTTCATCGCAGCAGCAAAAACAAAAGCAAAATTCATCCTCATCTCAAGATGGGACACTGAAAAAAAGCGGCAACACCGATTCATCAAAGAATACGGTATCTGCAATGAGTCAAAGCGGTGTGCACGTTGTCGCCGATCCTGAAAGTACACTTGTCTTGGTCAACAAATACTTCAAGCTGCCGGATAATTATGTGCCAAGCGATCTTGTTGATCTTGATGTCCCATTTATTTTTTCAGGGAAGTCGGAAAAGAAGAAAATGCGTGCCGCTGCCGCAAAACCGCTAAAAGAAATGTTCGCGGCGGCAAAACAGGACGGCGTGCAGCTGGCAGGGGTGTCTGCTTATCGCTCGCATAAAACGCAAATTGCTTTATTTAATTATTATGTCCGGCGGGACGGTGAAAAAAAAGCACAGAATTTCAGTGCACGTCCGGGGATGAGCGAGCATGAAACAGGACTCGCAATCGATGTCTCGGGAATTAATGGAAAATATGCGGCCACGCAAGAATTCGGAAAGACACCTGAGGCAGCCTGGCTGGCGAAGCATGCACAGGATTACGGTTTCATTGTCCGCTACCCAGAGGGCAAGGAAACGGTCACCGGATATGAGTACGAGGCATGGCATCTCCGGTATGTCGGACTTCCTGCATCGAAAAAAATGGCTGAGAAACACCAAACGCTTGAGGAATACTTAAACGAAGTACCGGTGAGCGATTAAAAAATTGGCAGCGATTGACGTTCATTGAATGAGCCGTAGAGGTTAAGCTATATCTGTCCGGATCGAAAGGACAAATTCTTAATGGTGGTGGACAGAAAATGAAACAGGGAAACGGAATGATGCCGCTGATCGCATCGATCGGCATCGGTGCGGCTTGCTACCAAATGATGAAGCCGAACAACAAGGTCGGACAGGCAGTAAAAGGCCGGATGGACAAAATGATGCATCAGAAGCAAATGTTTCCTGAAAACAACTGATTGTCGGGAAAAGGAATCCAAAAAAATGGGTTCCTTTTTCTTTAGCGATTGCAGGCATCAAGAATAAAAAAACGAATTTAGTGTCATGATGAAAATACTGAAAGAGGGAAACGATGCGTGAACGCTGACTGGGAAAATCAGTAAACAAATTTCAGTCCGGTGATGTTTGGACGCAGTTAAAGTTGAATTAGTACTCATTAGGTTCATTTGCTGTTTTTCTGAGTAACTTCTGCTCTAAAGAGGACTCGAAATGACTATGAATACTGGACTTTGACGTGTCGATAAATAGTCTGAATAAAATGGCTTCTTATTTTTGCTTTACAAGGAATGGGATTCTGTATATAATAAAAAACGTCGATTGCGACGGACAAGCATGGCCCGTTCGTCAAGTGGTTAAGACACCACCCTTTCACGGTGGGTTCATGGGTTCGAATCCCGTACGGGTCACTTTGGAGGATTAGCTCAGCTGGGAGAGCGTCTGCCTTACAAGCAGAGGGTCATAGGTTCGAGCCCTATATCCTCCACTCCGCCGGTCTAGCTCAATTGGTAGAGCAACTGACTTGTAATCAGTAGGTTGGGGGTTCAAGTCCTCTGACCGGCACCATTAGATTTACGTTTTTATTTTCTGGAGGGATAGCGAAGAGGCTAAACGCGACGGACTGTAAATCCGTTCCCTTAGGGTTCGAAGGTTCGAAACCTTCTCCCTCCACCATAATTCATTAATTTGTGTTGTGGGCCATTAGCTCAGTTGGTAGAGCATCTGACTCTTAATCAGAGGGTCGAAGGTTCGAACCCTTCATGGCCCATTATTTTTTTCTTTCATTTAGTTTTGCGGGTGTGGCGGAATTGGCAGACGCGCTAGATTCAGGTTCTAGTGGGCTTTACGGCTCGTGGAGGTTCAAGTCCTCTCATCCGCATTTAATTAATTTTATATTTGTTTGTTTTGCGGAAGTAGTTCAGTGATAGAACATCACCTTGCCATGGTGGGGGTCGCGGGTTTGAATCCCGTCTTCCGCTCCATTATATGGGGCCTTAGCTCAGCTGGGAGAGCGCCTGCTTTGCACGCAGGAGGTCAGCGGTTCGATCCCGCTAGGCTCCATCAAAGCAATACACATGAAGCCACGAATTTTTGCTGAAAAGCATGAATTCGTGGCTTTTTTGTTGTGGTGAAAAAAAGATTCTGCAACTGCAACCACCGAATAATTTATTTAAAAATGTAATTTCGTGAAATTAATTTTGAATCTGTTGAAAAACATGATTTTTCATGATAAAATTATTCCATCAATTAAAATGTAATTTTAGAAAGGCACGATGTTAATGAAGAAATTAAGTGAGCTGGTTGACTTTGTCAGCGGTTCCCCACAATTCCGAATAACTGAAAGCTTCGATGAGCAAGCACCGCTCTATAATTTTTACAGTCAAACTGATTTATCGGATGATTTAGTAGGACTTGTCTCGTCGGATAACGACAACAAACAAATACGCACATTGGATAAAGTGAACACGTTATGTCCTAAGGATGTTGTATTCAGTCTGACATCAGGAACCGCTTCTTTGGTAAGAGAAGTTCACAAAAATTATCTTTATACCCAAAATTATGTGAAGCTCGATTCAAAGGATAACATCGACTCGAAATACTTGGTATATCTCCTCAATGAAAATAAGGCAATCCGAAAACAATTGATGATGGGGTTACAAGGTTCACAAGTATTGAAATATACGCTGAGGCAGCTTAAAGAACTTGAAATTCCCAAACCCCCATCAATCGAAAAACAAAAAAATATTGGGAATGTATATTTTAACCTATTACGTTTGCGAGCGCTGCGAAATCGTGTGGCAGAATCTGAGAAGGTCATTCTATTAAAACGATTAGAGGAGGTCACCACAAATGAATGAAACCCGATTTGAAACTGAACTTATTCAGTATATTACCAGCGGAACAATTACGAAACCTGAGCACTTAGAAGGCATTAGTGAGCATGTCATTGTCGAGAAACCAGTTGATTACGTGGTCAAAACGAAACTCTGGAAATATGAATCCCAAATCAAGACGACAGATCAGCTTTGGGCTAATTTTAAAGCTATTCTTGAACAACACAATCAAAATACGCTTGAATATTCGTTAAGCGCTGTTGAGTTTAATCAGGTAAAGAAAATTATCTCCGACATTCAAACGCCTTATGAAGCGGGGCAATTCTTATATGGGTTAAACGGTGTATCGCAAATTGAAATTGATTTGGATGATGGTCGTCATGTTTTCTTAACGGTATTCGATCAGAAACAGATTGGAGCAGGTAATACAGTATATCAAGTGGTCAATCAAATTGAACGACCGGCCGTTATCACTGGTAAGTTAGATCGTCGTTTCGATACGACGCTGCTTATTAACGGGTTACCCATTATTCAAATTGAAGAAAAGCGTGATACGCATGATGTGAATGAAGCGCTGAATCAAATGCATCAATATGCTGATGAAAATCAATACCGTGATATCTTTTCGACTTTGCAAATTTTAGTTGCGATGACGCCAAATAATGTTAAGTATATGGCCAATACAACTGCCGATAAATTCAATAAAGATTTTGCATTTAACTGGCAACGTAAAAGTGACAATACCATCGTGCGAAATTGGAAAGAGTTTGCTGACTCAATGCTTAGTATTCCAATGGCACATCAAATGGCGACGAACTATATGATTTTGGATGGGACGAAGAATAAGCAGATGCTTAAAGTCATGCGTCCTTATCAAGTTTATGCTACGCAAAATGTGATTGAAAATCTTAAGCACGTTGATTTTGAGCTTGGAATGAACAAGGTTGGTTATATATGGCACACAACGGGTTCAGGTAAAACCATCACGAGTTTCAAAACGGCATGGCTTGCCAGTCGCATGCCCAAAATTGCTAAAGTCGTTTTTGTTGTTGACAGAATCGCATTGACGAAACAAACAAATGAAAACTATCAAGCGTATGATCCGGATAGCACGGAAGATGCATTTGGAAGTGTTCAAAATACCGATAACACCAGTGATTTAAACCGTAAACTCAAGAGTAAAGACAATAACATCATTGTGACAAGTGTTCAAAAGCTAGATACTTTAGTCAAGAGGAAATCTTTCAAGGCACCGGATAAAAATATTGTCTTTATTGTCGATGAGGCGCATCGATCTACGGGTGGAGAAAGCTTCGCCGCGATTCAAAAAGCGTTCAAAAAATCAGCATGGGTGGGTTATACCGGAACACCAATGTTTGACGAAACAACAACAGGACTTCGCACAGAAGATATTTTCGGTCCGCTTCTTCATGCATATACGATTCGTGAAGCTATTGCCGATCGAAACGTCCTAGGCTTCAAAGTTGATTTTGAAACCACGATTGACGAAGAACAGATGAAGAGTGACTATTTACCGAAATTCTATCATGAGCGTTATCCCAAATGGACAGACGCGCAAATCAAAGATAAGATTATGAATCTATCACAAGAAGATATGGATGATGCCGTTGAGCCGAGCTTCTATGATGAAAATCCGGACCATATTAAATTGGTCGTTGAAGATATTTTCAAGAACTGGCGTAATCGCTCAAATGAGGGCAAATACAATGCCCTATTTACGACACATGTAGGGGGTGGCAAAGCAAGTACGCCAATGGCGATGATGTATTTCAACGAGTTTCTACGTGTCAATGCCGAAAACAAGAAGAACGGCGGTCAAACGCTAAAGGTTGCAGTCACATTCAGCCAAAATTCTTCTAATAATGACAGTATGCTTGCGACCAATCAGGGCTTGCATGATGCAATCCAAGCTTATAATGAAGAATTCGGAACCTCCTTTGGTATGGACGATGTGTCCGGGTACACGCAAGATGTTACGAGTCGTTTGAACAAGTCGGCAACTGATAAGCATTATCTTGATCTTGTCATTGTTGTTGATCAGCTATTAACGGGTTTTGATGCACCTGAACTAAATACGCTTTATGTAGACAGAACACTTAAAGGAGCAGGACTTATCCAAGCCTACTCAAGAACAAATCGTATTGCCGACATGCAGGAAAAACCTTGGGGACGAATTGTCAACTATAGATGGCCGGCGCAAAACGAAAAATTGATGAATAAGGCACTTGCCATTTATGCCAATAAAAACTCAGCAACTTTGTCAGATGAAGAAAAACGGCGGTCTAATGAAAAGGATGGCATCATCGCCAAACCATTTGAAGATGTGTTTCATGAAGTGAAAAAGGTAGTTGACAAGCTTGGTAGCTTAACCTGTGAATTTCAACAGCTGCCGCCATCTGAAAAGCAAAAAGAGAATATGCTCGATTTATTGCGTGAGTATAATGCCGGTATGGCGAAGCTGAAACAATACAATCCTGATGAGGTGGATGGTGACAAAGTAGGCTTCGATTATGATAACCCTGATGAACTGGTTGAAAAATTAGGGATGACTTCTGAACAAGAAAAAATGCTGACGACAGTGCTAACAAATGAATTGAAACAGCACCTTTCAAAAAAGAAGAAAATTCCTGTATACCAAATTGAGCTAAGAATGACGCACGTCAAGGATGTTAAAGTCGATTATGATTATTTGACAGAGCTTGTTGAGCGATTGTTGAACCAGGTTCACGATGGAGAGACCGAAGCAGCACATAAAACACAGGAGAAAATTAATCAATTTGCGAATGGTTTAGATGATCGCAACTATGCGACTAAGATTATCAACGCAGCAATTGCGATTGTCAAAGGTCATTTCCCACCGGAGGGGACTGATTTCAAATATCCTGCCAAGCTTTCTGACAGTGAGCAAATTATTCAACAAGCAAACAATGTCAGTCTTGACCGATTATTTTTAGACTTCCGTGTTCAGTGGGGGATTACGGATATTATTACAAGCAGTCAAATGCGTGCGTTGTTCAGCCGCCATCGTTATGGTTTGCAAGATCTGGATGATACCGGTCAAATACGAGATATAATCGCTCAAGCCAGCAATGATTATAAGACAATGGCTCACGATGAAGCCATTCAAAGTCTATCAAAAATTAAGTACCGCAATGGTCTGCGAGAAGCAATTTATAAATTAGCTGATGAATTGGCAGAAAGTTAAGAAGGAAGAGCAGTAAAGCAGTTCATGCAGAAATTGCACATACCCCGCAAAATATTAATAAACATATTAAATCGATTTTTGCGGATGGAGAGCTAGATGAAAAAGTGGTTAGTAACTATAAGTTGCTAACCACTCAATACGGCGTTATGGAAGGGAAAACGCAAAGTAAAGAAGTGAAAACCTACAATTTAGACATGATTTTAGCGATTGGTTATTGCGTACGTTCGGCACGTGACGCCCAGTTGGAAAAAATAGAGGCAGAAAATTAGACAGGAGGTTTGTAATGAACGAGATACAATTTTTAATGTATGATGCAGACGAAAGTATCGAAGTTGTGATAAAAGATGAAACAATTTGGGCTACACAAAAAGCGCTTGCAGATTTATTTGATGTCGATAAATCGTCTATTTCAAGACACTTAAGAAATGTCTTCGAAAGCGGAGAATTACAGAAATCTACGAGCGTTGCAAAAATTGCAACAGTCGTGAACAATGGCGTCGTTGGTGAAATTGAAAAAAAAATCAACTATTATAATCTTGATGCGATTATATCAGTTGGCTATCGCGTAAATTCTCAAAAAGCAACTAAGTTTCGTATTTGGGCGACTGATATCTTAAAAGACTATATACAAAAAGGATTCAAGATTGATGTTGAGCGCATGAAGCAAGGTGAGCATGTCTTCGGTAAAGATTATTTCCGCGAGTTGCTTGAAACGGTTCGTTCAATTCGAGCAAGTGAACGAAGAATTTGGCAACAAATAACAGACGTATTTGCAGAGATTTCGTATGACTACGATAAGAATTCGGAAATCACGAAAGAGTTTTATGCAACGGTTCAAAATAAGTTTCATTATGCGATAACTGGTAAAACAGCTGCTGAAATTGTTTATGATAACGCAGATAAAGATAAACAGCATATGGGATTAACAACATGGAAAAATTCACCAGATGGACGCATCTTACAATCGGATGTCGTGGTTGCGAAAAATTATCTATCTAAAAAAGAGATTCATAGTTTAGAGCGTAACGTTTCAGCATATTTTGATTATGTTGAACGTTTGCTTGAAGATGAAACTTTATTAGGAATGCAGGATTTTGCAACGAGTATTGATGAATTTCTAAAATTTAATCGTTATGAACTATTAGAAGGCCATGGACATATTTCTCATAGTGCAGCCAATAAGAAAGCAATTGATGAATACAACGAATTCAATAAGCACCAGAAAATAGTTTCTGATTTTGATAGGGAAATTAAGAAAATACAAGGAGATCAGAAATGAGCGAAAATAATGAGAACATACCTAAATTAAGATTTCCCGGATTCACAGACGCTTGGGAACAGCGGAAGCTGGGGGAAGTATCCGAACGAGTACGTGGAAATGATGGCAGAATGAATTTGCCGACCCTCACAATTTCAGCAGGAAATGGTTGGTTAGATCAACGAGAACGGTTCTCAGGAAACATTGCAGGGAATGAGCAGAAAAATTATACGTTGTTGAAAAAAGAGGAACTTTCTTATAATCACGGTAATTCAAAATTAGCAAAATATGGAACAGTGTTTGCACTTAGAACCTATGAAGAAGCACTTGTGCCAAGAGTTTATCATAGTTTCAAAACTACTCAAGAGGCTGTCCCAGATTTTATTGAATATTTGTTTGCTACAAAACGTCCTGATAGAGAACTAGAGAAACTTGTATCTTCTGGCGCGCGTATGGACGGACTACTAAATATCAACTACAACGATTTTATGGGAATAAAAATCAATCTTCCTTCAGTAGAAGAACAAATAAAAATCAGTGAATTTCTTAGACATCTCGATCAACTCACCACCCTTCATCAAAGTAAGTTAAATAACTTGCAAGATGAGAAGAAAAGTTTGCTGCAAAAAATGTTTCCAAAAAATGGCAAAAACGTTCCGGAACTTCGTTTTCCTGGATTTACTCACGCTTGGGAACAGCGAGAACTGGGTGATCATGCAAAATATCGTAGAGGTTCATTCCCTCAACCATATGGAAATAAAGAATGGTATGACGGCGAAGGAGCAATGCCGTTTGTGCAGGTAGTTGATGTTACAGATCAATTAACTTTGGTTAATGATACTAAGCAGAAGATAAGTAAGTTGGCACAATTTAAGAGTGTTTTTGTGCCAAAAGGAAAAGTCGTTGTTACCTTACAAGGTAGCATTGGACGTGTTGCAATCACACAATATGACGCTTACATTGACAGAACACTACTTATTTTTGAAGACTACGAGAAGCCAACCGATGAATACTTTTGGGCATATACAATTCAACAAAAATTTGATATTGAAAAACGAAAAGCACCTGGTGGAACTATCAAAACGATAACTAAAGAAGCGTTATCTAGGTTCTCTGTAGCATTGCCTGAATACGAGGAACAACAGAAAATAGGCACGTTTTTTAAGAACCTTGATCACCTCATCACCCTTCATCAGCGTAAGCTGGATCATTGCAAGAATTTAAAGAAATCATTGTTGCAGCAAATGTTCGTATAAATTCAAAATCGAAAGGAAATCAAAAACATGAGTACTAATTTACAAAACATTACCAGCCAACTCTGGGCTATGGCAAATGAATTGCGTGGGAATATGGACGCATCAGAATACAAAAACTATATCTTGGCATTTATGTTCTACCGTTATTTGTCAGAGCATCAGGAACAATACCTCGTTGAAAACAATGTTATTGATGTGGCAGATGAGCAAACGATCAATGATGCATATCTTGAACAGGCAACAGGTGAAGATTTGGCCGACTATATAAAAGATATTTCATCAAGCTTAGGTTACGCTCTTGCACCAGAAGATACATGGGAATCGCTTATCAAAAAAATTAATAACAGCCAAGTGATCCCAAGCGATTATCAGACCATTTTTGATAACTTCAACAAAAATGCCGGACTAAATAAAGAAGCGGTACAGGATTTCCATGGTGTATTTAATGATATTAACTTAGGAGATTCTCGTCTAGGGAATTCGACAAATGAGCGCGCTAAATCGCTTAACCGTATCGTCAAATTGGTTGACGGGATTGACTATAAAGGCGAAGACGGAAAAGATATTCTAGGTGTTATTTATGAATATCTAATTGGTCAATTCGCTGCAAGTGCCGGTAAAAAAGGTGGAGAGTTTTATACGCCACATGAAGTCAGCAAGATTTTAGCAAAAGTAGTAACTGATGGCGTAAAGGAATCTGACAATACTTTTTCCGTATATGATCCGACCTGTGGATCTGGTTCTTTGCTTTTGACCGTTCAAGGTGAACTACCGGGAGGAGACAAACCTGGAGCAATTAAATTCTTCGGCCAAGAGAAAAATACGACAACGTACAACTTAGCACGCATGAATTTAATGATGCACGGCGTTTCTTTTAACAATATGACATTAAGTAATGCAGATACGCTAGAAAGTGATTGGCCGGATGGACCGGATGCAAAAGGGATTGACCATCCACGTAGCTTTGATGCTGTGGTTGCGAACCCGCCCTATTCTGCTCACTGGGACAATAGTGAAACGAAATTAAAAGATCCGCGTTTTAGTGAATACGGAAAACTTGCACCAAAAACGAAAGCAGACTACGCGTTTATTTTACATAGTCTCTATCATCTGAATGACGCTGGGACGATGGCGATCGTGTTGCCGCATGGTGTATTGTTCCGTGGGGCTGCGGAAGGGCAGATTCGTCAAACAATCATTGAAAAGAATTATCTTGATACCGTGATTGGGTTACCTGCGAATCTATTCTATGGAGTTACCATTCCAACAACGATTCTAGTATTCAAGAAAAATCGTAAAACGAAAGATATTTTATTTATTGATGCAAGTAATGAGTTTGAAAAAGGTAAAAATCAAAACAAACTTACAGATGACAATATCAACAAAATTATTGAAACCTATCAAAATCGTGTAGATGTCGATAAATATGCTCATGTTGCATCGCTTGATGAAATCAAAGAAAATGACTTCAACTTGAATATTCCTCGTTACGTGGACACTTTTGAAGAAGAAGCGCCAATTAATCTTGATGAAGTGATCAAACAGTTGGAGCAAGATAAAAAAGAAATAGCTGAACTTGAGGCAGAAATAAATGAACAGTTAAAAATTTTAGGTGTAAATGTTTAAATGGAGTGTGAAGGCGGCAAAGCTAATAACTCACTGACGCCTTTGGCGGAATGAAATAGGAGTTAACCATCCGCTGAGTGATACAGTTTTAATTTCTTATGCCTAACTATCATATACGAGGGGGGAGTAAGATGCTGCAAAATAAATTAGGAATTACTAATTCAGTAGAGCTTGCGCGAGCGGAAGAAAAAATCAGTAAAACAAAGGCCATTGCGTTATTTGAAACAGGTATTTTAGATCGCTTGACCCCCGGAACGTTTGCAACGTTGGCAAAAATTCACGCCTATCTTTTTGATGAGATTTATAATTTTGCAGGCAAGGTCCGTGATGTCAATATCGCTAAGGGTAATTTCCGTTTTGCACCTTTGATGTACTTAGATGAGGCACTAAAGAATATTGATCGGATGCCGCAGTCTACTTTTGATGAAATTATTGAAAAGTATGTGGAGATGAATATTGCTCACCCATTTCGTGAAGGGAACGGGCGAAGCACCCGCATTTGGCTGGACTTGATACTAAAAAAAGAATTGAAACAGGTTGTGGACTGGAGTCAGGTTGATAAGGAAGACTACTTGTTGGCAATGGAACGCAGTCCGATTAAGGATATTGAAATCAAGCATTTGTTAAAAGAGGCTTTGACGAACAAGGTGAATGACCGTGACGTGTATATGAAAGGTATTGACGCCAGCTATTACTATGAAGGGTATACCGTATATAAAACGGAAAAGTTAGGGAAGAGCAAAAATGATAAATGAAACAGCAGATATTATACAACGTTAGGTCGGAAAATTGACGTTTGAACCTTACAAAATACATTTGATGAGTTTCTTTTGAAGCAACGGGGCTCGCGCTTGGGAACAACGTAACTGGGAAAATACCGTTGATATTTCAACCAATATGGTTGACCCAAAAACTGGTGAGTACGATGAACTGCCACATATAGGACCAGGTAATATTGAATCGTTCAGCGGTCGTTTGCTTAACAATGTAAACAATGTTGCGGAAGACAAACTCATTAGTGGCAAATTCCACTTTAATGCTGGAGATATCATTTATGGCAAGATCAATCCACAACTAGGAAAGTACGTTTATGCATCATATGAAGGACTTGCCAGTGCTGATACTTACGTATTGAATGCGAAGAACGGAATCAATCAGAAGTTCTTATATACAATGCTTCAAACGCGAGATTTCTATAAGTACTCTGTCTCAGTATCAATGCGTACAGGTATGCCAAAAATCAATCGTGATGAATTGAATATGTACAATTTCAATGCACCTTCTGAAGAAGAACAAATCAAAATCGGCACCTTTTTTCAGACCCTTGACCAGACTATCGCCCTTCATCAGCGTGAGTTGAAAAAGGACGTTTTGATGAATTAAAGAGTTCTTCGGATGAACTGCCTAGGAAGCTTGTGTGCTTGAAGGTGGTTTTGATGTTGAAATGCCTGAAGCGATGAACAATAGTTGCAGTTTAAAATGAATAGAATTTGTTTTGAGAGCCTAGGATATTATTCCCAGGCTCTTTTTAACGCACAGTCAGCATGCGCCAAATACTACTCCAAAATCGAGGAGGGGGACAATAAAATGTTAAACCAAACTAAGAGAACGGAACTGTTTCGCGACTATTACGCACAATGGATTACAGTTTATAAAGAAGGGGCAATCCGCAAAGTTACAATGGCAAAATACCTAATGACACAATCATGGCTGGAAAAATTAGTGCCAAACCTTATGATTGGCGATCTAACACGCATTACATATCAAAAATTGCTTAACGATTATGCTGCTTATCATGAACGTCAAACAACGATGGATTTCCATCATCAACTTAAAGGTGCAGTCTTGGATGCTGTTGATGAAGGACTTATCGACCGTGATCCTACTCGTAAAGCAATCATCAAAGGAAAAACACCACGTGAGAAGAAACCGAAATACTTGAATCAGTTTGAACTCCAAACATTACTGACTAACCTCAATTTACAGACTGAAGTTAACTGGGACTGGTTTATTATGCTGGTTGCAAAAACAGGCATGCGCTTTTCTGAAGCACTTGCGCTTACACCGAAGGATTTTGACTTTGCTCATCAAACGTTATCCATCAGCAAAACTTGGGATTACAAAGGTGAAGGTGGATTCTTGCCAACGAAAAATCAATCTTCGGTACGGAAAATTCAGGTTGATTGGCAAACGGTTATCCAATTTTCAGAATTAATAAAAGGTTTGCCCGAAGACAAACCCATTTTCATTCATGGTAAGGTATATAATTCTACTGTTAACGATGTTCTAACTCGACATTGTAAGCATTCAAAATTGCCGATCATTTCTGTTCATGGATTGCGACACACACATGCCTCATTATTACTATTTGCCGGTGTTTCGATTGCCAGCGTTGCTCGTAGGTTGGGACATGCCAGCATGACGACAACGCAAAAAACGTATCTTCATATCATTCAAGAACTTGAAAATAAAGATGTAGACTTGGTGATGCGTTCACTATCTGGATTGAGTTAAGATATTTTCATGCATCGTTCCTTGGCTTACGAACTGATCTTTTTTGCCGCGACTTTTTACGACGGAATTTTTAGTAGTACTCTCTTTAGTCAATCTCGAACCAATTCCATCACATCCCGGCGCATGCTTTGTGGAACATTTTTCGTTGGTGTTCCGATACGGACAAGCATTTGAATGGTTTGTCCTTTTGGCGCGTAGCTCTGGTGGATGCCTGTATACTGCTTGTTCATTTCAGGGTATTCTTCCAACGCCTGGCTGACCGGCTGTGCGGCGAGACCGAGGCTTGCAGCGGTCAGCGTCAGCCTGCTGTAAATCATGCCGCTTTTGACCTGGCTGACACGACTGTTGTCATCGGATGAAATCATGGCATATGCGGGTGTGTGCTCAAGTGCCGCCTTCGTCGATTGAATCATGAGATCAGAAGAAGCCTTGGCATTATTAAGGGAAGGAAAAAGTGTGATCAGGCCCTGCATGAAGTAGAGCTTGAATCCGGAGGTACCTTGACCTTCAAATGAAAACCCATAACGCATTTTGTTTTTTTGCGATTCATTCGCACGAAAAATGGCTCCGGCCTCGTCCATGACGCGGCGAGTATCTGCCTCAATTATTGCACTGTCCAATGCGAATTTTCCGAGTGCTTTCACATCGGCTTTGTCTTGATAAATTTTTGTTTCAATTCTACTGTCATTGAGGGCTTCCAAGGCGTCAATCTGTGCGGAACTCAGTTTTGTCGATTTGTAGGGCTCTCGGTTTGTGTCCGGAATATAAATAGCACGGAAAAGCGGGTTCTGCTGCGGTTGCGCTCGTTTCAAGGTAATTTTTGCAACGGGTTTGACGGACATACTTTGTGCGAGCTGCTGTTCGTTGTATGAACCGTCAGGAAACAGGGTAATGGTTGCGGGATAACCAATCGATTGACCCGCGACCGCAACGTAGTCCAAAAAGGTGCCCTGCGTCACCATCATTTGGCGCGCATAAGGATCGGCTTTCGGTGACATTCTGCTCGCGTCTGCATAAAGGTAGAACGTCATGGGATCGTCTTTGTCGAGCTTAATGATCCAAGGCTGCATGTTGTGCCCGTTGGCGGCGAGAAGCCCGTAAGCTGCCAACCGAATACGCGGGTCTTTGAAATGGGCGGCGTAATTTTTGTTCCATGGCTGCAGATACGTCTGATTCTGAAACAAGCCGCCGGCAAGAAGGATGGCAGCGAGCGCCAGTAAAATGAGGATGATGAAGCTCGAAATGCTGATGATGATCATTTTTTTCACGCCTTTTCTTTTCACTTAAGCACCTCCATGGTCATTGCAAATGGACCGGATGATCAATTCAAAAGCGTTGTCAATGAGCGTTCCGGATGATAGGGAATGGTAATTCTCCAAATAATTTGTTTTCAGCTTTGCCGTGTTCAAGACTCCGCTCATACAAGACCATAAGATAAGGGCTGTTTGTTCGGAATCCAAATCGTTACGGAATACACCTTCCTTCTGTCCTTCTTGAATTAAGAGTGCCAGCCTCTGAAAGACGACCTCACCAAGCGCATAGCATTCTTCTTTGGAGGAATCCGGTACACCTTTTTGGAAATCGGCAGCGCTGTTCTCATATGAAAAGATGGCTGTGAAATACTCCGGGAAGCTTTGGCTGAACTGATAAAAGGTATCCGCCATTTGTTTAAGACGCTCAATGACGCCTAACGTTTGATTTTCGTCATCAAGCATAGAGATCAGCTGTTTATAACCGCAAATCATGATCTCAAAATGAATCTGTTCCTTACTATTAAAATACATGTAAAGTGTGCGTTTGCTGAAATGCGCTTCACGACACAGGTCGTCCATGGTTGTACGGTCATAGCCTTTGGAAAAGAATAGGTGTTCAGCAGCGTCGATGATGGCTGTTCTTTTCTTTTCCTTCTGCAGTGTTCTTTTTGATGGCAAAATATCGCTCCTGATCACATAAAAGTAAACTGTTGGTTTACTTTTATTGTTAAATAAAAACTTGCTCCTGTCAAGAGGAACAAGCCGCTTGTTTGTTTTAGAAGGCTTGAATTATGTTATAATTTTAATGTCTGCAGACTGCAGGAAGTTTTTTGTACAAAAAAAGCATAAAAGATTAAAGATAAGCGGTATCTAGTATAAGAAAAACTAAGGCCTAACCGGAGCTTGAAGACTTGACCTCGTCAAATTCTGTCTTCGGACGAGCCGATCATACTGATTCAATAATTGATCAAGATGATGGCTCATATGCTGGATTTCCGGCGAGGTAAGCGGTTGATAACGAGCAGCTTGTGACATCACATTGCGCAGTGCTTCGATTTTTTTGATGAGTTCTTGCTTGTCCATATGTTCCACCTCCAGGCTTCGGTTCTTGCTTAACTATTGAATTACCCCAACAGAATTTTTTCAAACGAGCGGCAACATTTGACGGATTGACGGCCGGATCCTTCGTTTTTAAGACGAATAACAGCTCATGAATAAAGTGATAAATAAGCCCTGTCCAGCGAATAACTATATGAATTCAAGAACAGACTGTTTGCGAAAAAGCCTCATGACATCAATGAAACTTGGTACGAATGAAATGCGTAGTAAATAATGCTTCAAATGAGAGGTAAAAATGGATCAAAGTGAGAAGCGACTGATTAAAAAAATCAGAAAAGGGGATCAGCAAGCATTTGCCGAGCTTGTGGAACGGTATAAAAACAGCGTGTTTGCCATCTGCCTGCGCATGGTCGGTAATGCTCAGGAAGCTGAGGATTTATCCCAGGAGGCGTTTATACGCGCCTATAACCATATCGATCAATATGATCACGAACGAAAGTTTTCAACCTGGCTGTTCCGAATTGCGACGAATCTGTCTATTGATTTTTTGCGGCGCAGAAAGAATGTTGTCTCGCTTGATGCTGTCGTTCCAAGTACGGAAGGTCTTTCACTGAATGCAATGCTGCCTGATGAAGGTGAACAGCCGGAAGATCGGATCGTGCGCAAAGAGACTGAAGAAATGGTGCAAGGTGAAATTAAGAAGCTGCCTGAGAAATATCGCTCGGCAGTCGTCTTAAAATATATTGAGGATTTGAGTTTGAAAGAAATCAGTGAAATTATGGAAATACCGGTCGGTACGGTTAAGACGCGCATTCACCGTGGCCGCGAAATGTTAAGAAAAAATATGATGGCTGAAGGGGGAGGGCGAGCGTGAGTTGCGCCAGTAAAAAATATGTATCTTTAATGAATAAGGTTCTGGACCAGGAGGCAACCGAACAGGAGAAACAGGTATTGTTTGAGCATCTTGCCACTTGCGATGAGTGCCGCGTTCATTTCAATGAATTGAATGATTCAACTGAATTGCTGCGCAGGCTGACCCACCCGCAATTGCCGGCCGCTTTTACGAAAAGTGTTTTAGATCATCTGCCGCCTGACAAGCGGAACGTGATTCGCAAATGGGGAAGCCGTCATCCGGTTCTGACCACGGTTGCCATCTGTGCGCTGCCGATGTCGCTGGTCGTGATTGGTGCCAGACGCCAGACAAGAGACAGAAGCGGCTATGCACTTGTAAAAGTATCGGGCGATCAGACCTGAGACTGCCTGTTCATTTTTTTGAACGGCAAGTCATAAGATAAGAAAGACGAGCCGATGCGCTTATTAATTTTTCGAAAATTAGGTTTACACCCAGGATATACAGAAACAATAAGATTGTCGGCGCGGTTAGAGAACTACGGCTGATTTGGAGGATGAAAAGCCATGTCTTTGTGGACTCATTTCAATATTCTAAACTACTTGACAGATATCATTGACGTTTTGATTGTCACCTACGTGATTTACAAAGTGATCATGATTATTCGAGGCACAAAGGCAGTTCAGCTGGCGAAAGGTATTCTTGTCATCATCGCAGTGTGGTTTCTGAGCAGCCTTTTGCAGCTGCGGACGCTGGAGTGGATTTTGAACAATGCCATTACCTATGGATTGTTCGCGATTATCGTCATTTTTCAGCCGGAATTGCGCCGCGTGTTGGAACAACTCGGTCGAGGGCGTCTGTTCTCTAGAGGCGTCGTAGTTGAGGAAGAACATAAACAAATGGCGGACGCAATTGTCAAAGCGTCCTCTTATATGGCAAAGCGCAGAATCGGAGCGTTGATGTCCATTGAACGCAAAACAGGACTTAATGATTATATTGAAACCGGAATTCAGCTTCATGGGAACCTGACACCTCAACTGCTGATTAACATATTTATTCCGAACACGCCACTGCATGATGGTGCGGTTATTATTCGTGGCAACGAAGTCGTTGCGGCAGCATGCTACCTGCCGCTCTCGGAGAGCCCGTTTATTTCGAAGGAACTTGGGACAAGGCATCGAGCGGCCATGGGCGTCAGCGAAGTAACCGATTCTTTAACCGTTGTTGTGTCTGAAGAAACCGGGGGCATCACGGTGACGAAGAACGGAGAAATGTTCCGCGAGATCGGTGAGGAACGCTTGAAAGAAATGCTCCAGCATGAACTGGATGAATCGGAGAATCAGCCGACCGTTCGCTGGAATTGGAGAGGTAAGCACAATGGATAAACTTTTGAATAACAATTGGTTTGTCAAAATTGTATCCTTTGTCATGGCTCTTATGCTGTACGCCATTGTATCATCGGGCGACGGTACATCATCGGGAAGCCCTTCCAATGTGGCTGTGAATCCGTCACAGCAATCGGCAGTGGTGACACAAAAGCTGTCTGTACAATATAATCAGAACAAGTATGTGGTCAGCGGGGCGCCGCAGACGATCAGTGTCCGTCTGACCGGCTCCAATGAATCAATTCTGAAGGCAAAATTGCCGAGCACGAAGAGTGCCTATTTGGATCTGACGGATATGAAGCCGGGCACCTATGATGCCCGCGTCCAGACACGCGGCTTTCCGTCAGGGCTGACTGTCCGCCCGACTCCTAAGACTGTTCGGGTAACGATTCAGAAGAAAACGAGTAAAGAGCTTCCAGTTGCCGTTGATATTATCAATAAGAGTTCGGTTGCAGACGGTTACGCAGTTGGTGATCCGGTTATTGACACTCAGAATGTCACAGTTACCGGCGGTGAAGACTCCGTGGACTCGATTGCGTTCATTAAAGGCGTAATTAATGTTAAAGACGCGAATGCAACGATGGATAAAATGGTTACGCTGCATGCATACAACAGCAACGGTGATCAAGTGAATGTGACGATCAATCCTTCATCGGTTCATGTTCGCGTGCCGATTGATAAAGTGTCGAAACAATTGAGTATCAAGGCAGTGACGACGGGTACGCCGGCTAAGGGATACAGTGTTTCATCGGTCGAACCCTCTGCGAGCGATGTGACCGTAACGGCTCAGGATGCGGCAGCACTTAGCCAAATTACAGCACTCGATCCGTTGTCTGTGTCTGTGGATGGTTTAAAAAAGAACAAGACGTTCTCGGTAACAATTCCTGTTCCGTCAGGGGCAAGCAAAGTAGATCCGGAGAAAATAGATGTTACGGTTCATATTGTTAAAGAAACAGCGGCTGATAGTGACGAAAGCAGCAGTTCCGATTCTGGTTCAAGTTCAAGTACGGACGAACAAACGAAAAAACTGACGAATATTCCAATAAAGGTAACCGGGCTTAAGGATGGCTTGAAAGCGACCTTCAGCAATGAAGATCATGTAAGCGTCTCGGTAACCGGCCCTTCTCAGGATGTCGATCAATTGTCCGAAAGTGATGTCCAGGCGCAGGTCGATTTGAGCGGATTGGATGCGGGTGATCATCAGGTTACTGTTGCAGTTAGCGCAGCGGACGGTTTAACTGCAAAGGCAGATCCGAAAACGGTGAACGTCAGCATCAGTTAACGGTTCACGGCCTGTTACTTTTTGAGGGGTTAGAACATCCCTTTGACAGAATGCGGCACGGAGTTTACAATAAAGCGGCGGAATTTGGACGAGGAAAGATAGGAGCGATCGAAATTATGGCAAAGTACTTTGGAACAGATGGAGTCAGAGGTATTGCAAATCTCGGCTTGACACCTGAATTAGCTTTTAAATTGGGGCGGGCAGGCGGTTATGCATTAACGAAGACGACTGAACATCCGAAGGTGCTGGTTGGCCGGGACACGCGTATTTCCGGATATATGCTGGAAGGCGCGCTGATCTCCGGACTATTGTCTATCGGCGTTGAAGTGATGCGTCTTGGTATTATCTCAACGCCTGGCGTTGCCTATTTGACGAAGGCGATGGACGCAAGTGCCGGCGTGATGATCTCTGCATCGCATAATCCTGTTGCCGATAACGGCATCAAGTTCTTTGGCAGTGACGGATTTAAGCTGAGCGACGAGGTTGAGGAAACCATTGAAGCATTGCTGTCTAAAGAAAAAGATGATCTGCCAAGACCAATCGGCGGTGACTTAGGCACATCCAGCGACTATTTTGAAGGCAGCCAAAAATATCTTCAATTTTTGAAACAGACGATACAGGAAGACGATTTTTCCTCGCTCAAAATCGCACTCGACTGTGCCAATGGATCGACGAGCTCGCTCGCCCCGCATCTTTTTGCTGATCTGGAAGCAGACATTGTCACAATAGGGACATCACCAAATGGTAAAAATATCAATGAAGGCGTCGGCTCGACACATCCGGATGCTTTATCTGCACTTGTTGTGGAAAAGGCAGCCGATTGCGGACTTGCATTTGACGGCGATGGCGACCGCTTGATTGCTGTTGATGAGCTGGGAAACATTATTGACGGCGATAAAATTATGTATATCTGTGCTACCTATTTGAAATCAAAAGGAATGCTGAATAAAGATACATTGGTAACGACCATTATGAGTAATCTTGGCTTGTACAAGGCACTTCAAGCGGAGCAAATTGAAACAAAACAGACGAAGGTCGGCGACCGTTACGTTATGGAAGAAATGCGCGCCGGCGGTTACTCACTTGGTGGTGAACAATCGGGACACATCATCTTCCTTGAACATTCGACAACGGGAGACGGAATGCTGACAGCTCTGCAGCTGGTCAGCATCTTGAAAGCCAGCGGTAAAAAGCTGTCCGAGCTTGCCGCCGGAGTACAAACATATCCGCAAAAATTGGTCAACATCCATGTTGCCGACAAATTCCATGTAACGGAAAATCCGGAGGTCGCTCAATCGATCAAGGATGTTGAGGCCGATATGGCCGGCGACGGACGCGTTCTGGTGCGACCTTCAGGTACGGAGTCACTTATTCGTGTAATGGCTGAGGCACCGACTGAGGAAGCATGCGATGCTTATGTCGACCGAATTGCTCAAAAGGTTGTTGAAGCAGTTGGCGGCGAAATTCAATAAAATAAGACGAAATAAACCAGCGGTCAAAGTCTCCACTTTTGGAAAATAATTTTTCTGAATTTGGGCGGGCATTATGATCGCTGTTTCTGCGAATTTATAACTGTTTGCCATTTTCAACTGAGACGGGAAAAGATGACCATAGAAAATTTAATCCCGTGGTTGCCGGACATGGCTTTGCTGAATAGATATATTGAGTAAGAAAAAGAATCCCACTTCGAAGAAGATTGACGCACAGATCAGATTAAAGTAGTATGTGGGTAACTCGAGAAGGAAAGCGAGGGTCGGATAACTGAATATTAAGCGCCTGGACTATTCTCTCGAACGGAGATTTACGGAATAGTTGACGAGGAAGAGGTTTATCGAAGGATTCGGCGGATACCTCTCGGAATGCTTGCAACCGTTAGCACGCGCACAAACCAGGAAGGCAACTTTCTGTACAGAACCCGTGCTGCAGGCACATAGGCAATAAAAATAAAAAAAACAAGTGGGGCAAGACTGCCCTATCTGATGAATAGAACATCTTTGAAGCACCTTGCCTCACAAGGAGGACTATCCTATGTGTGGTATTGTAGGCTATATTGGCAACGAAGATGCACGTGACATTTTACTTAAGGGACTCAGCAATCTCGAATACAGGGGCTATGATTCAGCAGGAATCGCGCTTTTGAATGCAGATGGTGTCCATGTTTTCAAGGAAAAAGGACGGATCGCCGTTCTTCGTGAATCCGTGGATCCTGCCGTTCACGCAACGCTTGGTATCGGTCATACACGCTGGGCAACACACGGCGAACCGAACAAGCGCAACGCGCATCCGCATCAGAGTGCTTCAGGCCGATTCACCCTTGTTCACAATGGTGTAATTGAAAACTACAGTCAGCTGAAGGCAGAATATCTGTCCGACGTTACCATGAAAAGCGAGACGGATACCGAAGTCGTTGTACAGCTGATCGAAGTTTTCGCAAACGAAGGTCTGAGTACGGAAGCAGCTCTGCGGAAAACGCTGAAGCTGCTTGACGGCTCATATGCGATTGCACTGGTTGACGCGGAAGACAGCGACATGCTCTATGTAGCGAAGAACAAAAGCCCGCTTCTGATCGGACTCGGAGATGGCTTCAATGTCGTAGCAAGTGACGCGACAGCGATGATCCAGAAGACGAAGCAGTACGTTGAGCTGATGGATGAAGAAGTTGTCGAATTGACTCGTGACAGCTACACGATCATGGATCTCGACGGCAACAAAAAGACGCGCGCGCCTTATACGGTTTCCTTCGATGCGCATGACACGGAAAAAGGTGCTTATGCTCATTATATGTTGAAGGAAATCGACGAACAGCCGGCCGTGATGCGCCGTCTGCTGCAGGAATACAGCGGCAAGGACGGAGTCGTTACGCTTGATCCGACGGTCACGAAGGCCGTCAGTGACGCAGACAGAATCTACATCATCGCCTGCGGCACAAGCTATCACGCCGGACTCGTCGGCAAGCATCTGCTTGAGACCGTTGCCGGAATTCCGACTGAAGTGCATATTTCGAGTGAATTCTCCTATAATATGCCGCTTCTCTCGAAGAAACCGCTGTTCATCTTCATCTCGCAGAGCGGCGAAACGGCCGACAGCCGCGCCGTACTCGTCAAGGTGAAGAAACTCGGCTATCCGACACTGACCATGACGAATGTCGAAGGCTCGACTCTATACCGCGAAGCAGATTACAAAATGCTGCTGTTCGCGGGTCCGGAAATCGCTGTTGCATCAACCAAAGCATACACAGCTATGATCGCCGTCTTTGCGTTTATCGCCGTTGCTTCTGCTCAAAAAACAGGCAAGAAGCTCGATTTCGACCTTGTTCATGAGATGAGCATTGCCGCACAAGGCATGGAGCAGATGATTGACGAAAAAGCGCTGCTGAAGGAAGTCGCACGCGAATATCTGTCGATCACACGAAACGCCTTCTACATCGGTCGCGGACTCGACTACTACGTCTGCATGGAAGCCTCTCTGAAGCTGAAGGAAGTTTCCTACATCCAAGCAGAAGGTTTCGCCGGCGGCGAGCTCAAGCACGGCACCATTGCCCTGATCGAGGATGGCACACCAGTATTCGCTTTTGCGACCCAGAAAAATGTCAACAACAACATTCGCAGTAATGTTGAAGAGGTAGCCGCTCGCGGCGCCCACACGTGCATCATCAGCATGGACGGAGTCACGAATCACGTGGACGACCGCATCGTGCTTCCGAAAGTGCACCATGCCCTGACACCACTTGTTTGCGCAGTTCCTCTGCAGCTGATCGCGTACTACGCAGCCCTGCAGAACGAATGCGACGTCGATAAACCAAGAAACCTGGCCAAATCGGTTACGGTGGAATAAAAAATAGGAACAGGCAAGTACACAAAATCGTGTACTTGCCTGTTTTTTATAAAATGTTTCCTGAGGATGATCTTGTTACGCAGTAAAGACGGACTGGCAATTATAGAGCGGGAAAAGTTAAACAGGTGAATCGATTATCTAGCAGGTGAGGCGGTTATTCAGCAGGTTAACGATTTATTTAGCAGGTGAGGCGGTTATTCAGCAGGTGAGCTGGTAATTTAGCAGGTGATCGATTCAAATGCATTTTATGCAACTCCAGGCTCCTTCCTAATTAGCATTTTCTAATAGTCGTTTGTATTATTTTGGCATATTTTTTAACCATGAGGTTTAAAAACAACAGTTGATAAGAGTTTATAAAAAAGCGAGTTTTAATCCTGCCAACAGTCTTTTCTCTCACTTTAAGGCTTGAATCCTAAGTAGGGGATGGATCAGTCGCTTGTTGTGTCTGTGAAGCTCTAAGGCTTGCTGTCCGTTTATGCGGAGATTGCTTAGGCTACTTTTATATATCACAAAGTTATCGTATGATTTAATTTTTCACATACCAAAAAAAAATCATTTTGTCGACAAATTACGACAGATTTTTTTTTTTTGAATAATATAAAATGTTTCTAAGCATTAACATTACTTTTTTATTGACCACAATAAAAAAGGTCCACAATGTAATAATGCCTAAAAAACCGTCCAAACATGCCTAGAAGTTCAAAAATCTCTTAGACTCATAAATGAAGTGTAGAGAATACGTTGGGGGGTGTTATGGCAAAAAAGCTAAAATGAACTATTTCCAGAATCATTTCTAGTCAATCTTCCTGTGAATTCTACTTGATTCAGAACAAATGATCCGATAGCTTTACCTGCCCTGTCTGCGATGTGCACACTTTTTATCAGGCCAACTGAGGGAGGCAAACGTAGACGGGGAACCAAAAAGGCTACGTTGGTCGTTGGGCTGATCCTCAATACCAAAGGTCATCCGCAATACGCCAAAATACAAAGAGTTCCCAATGTCCAAGGCAAAACGCTCAGAGTACTGACAGAAAAAACACTGAAATCTGACACGATGATCCATACGGACGGTTTTAGTTCCTACCAGGTCTTGTCGGGGAGGTGGGGAGAGGTTTAGGTTTAGGGGATTAAATTTGCTCCCAAAAGTAATCGGGATCATCTCCATTGGTTGCACAACATGATATCCAATGCCAGAGCAATTATGAGGGAACCTACCATGGTCTAGACAAGAAACAAATTTAGGCCCATCGCGATGAGTTCAGTTACCTATTTAATCGTCGACACTTTGAGGATGAACTTTTCCATCACCTGCTTTCTAACTGCGTAACCACATTAACGGTCACCTATCATGAGCTAGCGAGATAATCAGAATTGATTATTACCTATTAATGTTCATTGTTATATCGAAATTTTCCAAAGGGGTTGTTAAGAAAAGTCAGAGTTTCAAACTCAATATCAAGTATTCATACAAAACCTATAACAGCAAGATTTTCCATCGAATAGTACATTTTTATTATTCAATTATTTAACTTAATTAAACCTAAAGGAAGGGTTGTTACATGAAAAAAATTCGCCAATTAATCTCCGCACTAATAATTCTCGTTGGGTTCACATTCTTCTTTTTTTTATCATCTCCTGAGGAAACTTATGCTGCCTCATCTAGCATACAGAATTGGAGTTTAATCGACAGTGGACTTCATATGGACTGGGGTGGATCTACTTCATATTTGAGTTATTTTAAAAGCGGAGTCAACACATGGAATAATTATATAGGTAACAAAATCAGACATGATACAGATTGGACTATTAAAGATGTGACGTTATCCGATATATATATAGTAAATGGCACTAATGCAACCACATACCAATATGGAGAATTGAAGTTTAATAAATATAATATGGATCAATTATCAGGAACAAGAAAACAAAATGTCGCAACGCATGAATTAGGTCATACGTTGGGTCTTGCACATAATACATCCGAAGATATTATGTATAAATACGATACTACAAGAACCAGTCTAAGTGCAAATGATAAAGCATCTTATGATCGGTATTTTTATGTAATTACTCATTAAATTAAATCACAGAGAGAATATTAAGCAGTACTTGAGCTGAACAGGGATGACTATTAACTTCAAAACTAATAATACGAGGAGGATTATTTATGAAGAAATACAATTACGCAATTCTTCTTCTTATCTTTATACTTGTTTTAACGGGCTGCTCAGATAAATATACATTTAAGGATGGAAGATCATTCCCTGTTAAACGTGTAGAAGGCTCTTTTATCATTAATCCAGATAATGAACGAGCACTTGTTGGTTATGCTGATTACGTATTTGTTGGCTATGTAAACCAACTATTAGATACGGACTTTAAGAACCCTGTTGAAACAGAAACTAAGGACGGTGGAACAAAGACCGTTGCAGATCCATTTACAAATTATAAAGTAACTGTGA
This sequence comes from Sporolactobacillus sp. STSJ-5, assembly GCF_024385605.1. GTDB lineage: Bacteria > Bacillota > Bacilli > Bacillales > Sporolactobacillaceae > Sporolactobacillus. Next base: position 55,259 of record NZ_JANFOJ010000021.1, read on the forward strand.
TCCAAAATTTAAAAGGTGATCTTATCACTAACCAAGAAATTCCTATTGTAAAAGAAGGTGGATTAACTCAAGATAAAAAAACAGTTCAGCTCTATGAAAACGACACACTTCCTGTGGAAGGGAACTATTATATATTTATCGGATATGCACAACCGGACGGTTCACTATTAATATCGGGACCAAATTCGAATAAAGAACTAACAAAAATTAATGGTCTTCCTTCTGTAAAGACATCCTCGCTCATAAATAAAGTGAAGGCAGATGATCAAGTACTCAAAATTAAGAAAGCTGTTGACAATCAAATTACAAAAGACAGAAAACGATTTACCTCTAAATATGAATCAAATAAAAAGAAATAGTTTGTTTAACATCAATGATTGA
>NZ_JANFOJ010000022.1 GCF_024385605.1 Sporolactobacillus sp. STSJ-5
ATGTTAGAAAACTTGGTTTCGCCAAGCTTCTGACGAAGGCGAAGACTTAGTTGTACTTATACTATACTCAGCTGAATTTTAAACTTTCTTATAATATAAAAAAGAGACCGGAAGTTTTATTCTCCCGATCTCTTTTAATTATTCTTCTTCGTCGCTTCGTTCTTTTATTTCAAACAATTGGCTTACTCGTTTCGGGTCTTCTTCAAAGTACTGGACAACATCACCAATTCGGTCAATGGAATCCCAACTGAGATGATGCTCAATCCCCTCAACATCTTTATAGACATTTTCTTCATGAACGCCAATCAGTTTCAGAAAATCCTCCAGCAGTTCATGTCTATATACCAGCCGCTTGCCCATTTTCTTTCCTTTTGGGGTTAAAATAAATCCACGGTATTTTTCATAAATTAAGTACTGGTCTTTGTCTAATTTTTGCACCATTTTCGTAACCGATGACGAGTGAACGTCCAATGCCTCGGCAATATCAGAAACGCGTGCATAGCCTTTATCTTGAATTAACCAGTAAATTCGCTCAATGTAGTCTTCCATACTCGGAGTAGGCGACATCGTGTCTCCCCCTAACAACTTCCCATTTTCACTACCTCATGTTACTATAACAGCGCTTAAAAAACAAGGAAATACCTTTTATTATCAACATAGCCTATTCTGCAATTCAATAATTAAAGCGATTCCAAGCCTTTCATAAAATGGCACAAATCGTTATAATGAGAATTGAAATGAATTAGGAGGACAACGAGTCATGGGCTGGATCTTTTTACTTGCGATGGTTGCCGCATATTTTGGTTATTTTTTTATTGCCAGATATTTACAGCGGCGCTATCTTACCACACTATCAGAAGTTGATTTTCGGGCCGGTTACCGCAAAGCACAATTGATCGATGTGCGAGAACCCGACGAATTTAAAAACGGTCACATTCTTGGCGCAAGAAACATCCCATTAACACAATTAAAAATGCGCCATACGGAAGTTCGGCATGATATGCCGATCTACCTGTACGACAGCAATGGCACACGCAGCGCTCGCGCGGCTGCAGTTCTGAAACGAATGAAATACACTAATTTGTATCATCTTGACGGCGGATTCAAAAAATGGAACGGGCGAATTAAAAAAGGATAAGACAAGCACTTCATTTGTAGAATTTCATCGCACAAAAAAGCACCTTCAGAGAAGGTGCTTTTTATCATTCATATGACTGTTATTGATTTACATAACGCAGAACCGGATGGCGGGCTGCCTGTGTTTCATCAAGTCTGCCGATCACTGTTTGATGCGGCGCTTCTTGGACGAGTTCAGGTGTGTTTATTGCTTCTTTTGTAATCTCAATCAAATGATCCGCAAACGCATCCAGAGTTTCCTTTGACTCTGTCTCTGTAGGTTCAATCATCAAAGCTTCGTCAACGAGGAGTGGGAAATAAATCGTTGGTGGATAATAGCCAAAATCAAGCAGGCGCTTTGCCATATCAAGCGTACGCACCCCTAACTCCTTCTGTCTGCTTCCCGAGAGCACAAATTCATGCTTACACATCTGTTTAAAAGGTGTTTCAAAATGATCAGAAAGCCGTTTCAACAAATAGTTTGCATTCAGGACAGCATCTTTGGATACCTGGAACAGCCCTTTGCTGCCCATTGTACGGATGTAGGCATAAGCGCGTACATTAATCCCGAAATTTCCGTAAAATGCCTTGACACGGCCAATGGATTGCGGTCGGTCATTATCGAATCCAAAGGTACCGTCTTCTTTTTTCACAATCAGCGGCTTAGGCAGAAACGGTTCCAGTTCTGCTTTAACGCCTACAGGACCTGATCCTGGTCCACCGCCTCCGTGAGGACCGGTAAATGTTTTATGCAAATTAAGATGAACCACATCATAACCCATGTCTCCAGGACGCGTCACACCCATGATAGCGTTCATATTTGCTCCGTCATAATAGACTTTTCCGCCTTCTGCATGAATGATTTCTGCGATTTCCTGAATGTGCGTTTCAAACAGACCTAAAGTATTGGGATTCGTAAGCATCAGCGCGGCAGTTGTTTCATCGGCAACGCGTTTCAAATCCTCCAAATCAACAAGTCCGTTTTCATCAGACTTAACAGTGACAGCATCAAATCCTGCTACAGCTGCTGAAGCAGGGTTCGTTCCGTGAGCAGTATCCGGAACAATGACCTTGGTACGTTTCAGGTCGCCATTCGCTTCATGGAACGCACGAATAATCATCAAACCTGTCCATTCACCATGTGCACCAGCTGCAGGCTGCAACGTGACTGCGTCCATGCCCGTTATTTCTTGTAGGTTTTCTTGGAGACGATAGAGCAGTTCGAGAGCGCCTTGTACTGATTTTTCATCCTGATAAGGATGGATGTGAGTCAATCCGTCCAGGCGGGCAACGACTTCATTAACTTTTGGATTATATTTCATGGTACAGGATCCTAGCGGATAGAAACCATTGTCAACGCCGAAATTTCTACGTGATAAAGCCATATAATGCCGAACTAACTCCAGCTCCGAAACTTCTGGCCAGTTTGGTTCTTTTTCACGTAAATAATCCTTGCCTACCATTTCAGCCAATGGTACTGCTGGAACGTCAAGCACAGGCAGACTGTAAGCAGTTCTTCCTTGTTTGCTTTGCTCGAAAATGAGCGGCTGATTTTGATTATCCACCTATAATCCCTCCTAGCGCTTCTGCAAATTGATCGATTTCACTTTTCGATCGCATCTCAGTGACCGCAACAAGCATTTTATTTTTACATTGAGCATAGGACTTGCCTAAGTCATATCCGCCAATGATCCCTTTTTCCAAGAGCGCATTGTTGACCTCTGACACAGGTTTTCCGCATTCGATGACAAATTCATTGAAATACGAATGGTCAGAACTGACGCTAATACCATTTCCTTTCAATTGCTTTACAGCGTAATGCGCCTTTTGAATGTTCTGTTCAGCCAATTCACGAATTCCTTTCTTACCAAAAGCATTCATGGCGACAGAAGATGCCAAGGCATTTAATGCTTGGTTGGAACAGATGTTGGATGTCGCTTTTTCTCGACGGATATGCTGCTCACGTGCCTGCAGCGTCAGAACGTAGCCGCGCTGGCCTTTCTCATCGACTGTTTCGCCAACCAAACGGCCCGGTACTTTACGGATCAATTTCTTAGAAACCGCGAAATAGCCGCAATGCGGTCCGCCAAACGATTCAGATATACCTAGAGTTTGGCAATCACCGACCACAATGTCCGCGTTGAATTCTCCAGGAGGAGTAAGCAAGCCAAGCGACAGTGGATTGCTTGCAACAATGAGTTGAGTTTTCTTCACACCATGAGCAATAGTCTCAATTTCTTTCAGCGGCTCAATCTGTCCAAAGAAATTCGGATACTGTACGATGACACATGCTGTGCTGTCATCAACTGCTGCTTCTAATGCCTGCAAATCCGTACCACCATCTTTTTCAGGAATGGTAACAACGTCTAATCTTCGTCCATGTGCATAGGTCGCCAGAACCTGACGGTATTCAGGATGAACGGTTTCCGATACAACGATCTTTTTGTTGCGTGTTACACCGCTTGAGAGCAGCGCCGCTTCAGCAAGTGAGGTTGAACCGTCATACATCGAAGAGTTTGCAGCCTCCATACCAGTCAATTCACAAATAAGTGTTTGGAATTCAAAAATTGCTTGTAATTCACCCTGCGACACTTCCGCTTGATAAGGTGTGTACGCCGTATAAAATTCCCCCCGCGAAATAACGCTGTCCACAACGGATGGAATATAGTGGTCATAGATACCGGCGCCTAAAAAAGACGGATAATCACTTGAGCTCACATTTTTCTTTGCAAGTCCTGTAAGAAAGCGAACCAGTTCAGGTTCGGAGAGCTTCGGTTCAAGTTTTAATTCCCCTTTAAAGCGGATCTTTTCCGGTACATCTGAAAATAAATCTTCGTCTGATTGAACGCCAATGACATCAAGCATCTCCCGGCGATCATCCTCCGTTACCGGAAGATAGCGAAACTCTGACATTTGATTTCCTCCTCAGGATCTTTTATAGAAAGGTGCTTTAACAACCTTTGCCTTTTTCCGTTTTCCTCGAATATCTACATCAAGCAAGGTTCCTAATTGAGTCCATTCAACAGCGACTAAAGCAAGCCCTAAGTTCTTGCCAAGGGTTGGAGATTGTGTTCCTGTCGTTACTTCGCCAACTTTAGTATCACCTGCGTAAACACTGTAATGTGTACGCGGGATTGCGCGGTCAATCATTTCAAGACCGATGACTTTACGTGTCAATCCTTCGTCTTTTTGCTGTTTCAATGCTGCCTTCCCTATAAACTCTCCAGGCTTTCCTGTTTTTACAGCAAAGCCTATTCCGGCTTCCAGCGGAGTTATAGATGAGCTTAATTCTTGACCATATAATGGCAGTCGCGCTTCGAAACGCAATGTATCGCGTGCGCCTAATCCACAGGGAATCAATCCATCCGCATCACCTGCAGCAAGCAGCAGATCCCAAAGCATAGATGCTTTTTCCCAAGGGCAGTAGATTTCAAGGCCATCCTCACCAGTGTAGCCTGTTCTTGAGACCAAGCAAGGTACGTCCTGTAGCGGAACTTGGGTGGCAAATTTAAAATGTTTAATGGTTGATAAGTCATAATTGGTAATTTTTTGAACAATTGATATGGCGAGCGGTCCTTGCACAGCAAGCAACGCTATTTTATCTGATTGATTGATCACTTTTAATTTTTCCGGAGCATGTTCGGAGAGCCAGTTGAAATCCTTTTCTATGTTCGCCGCATTGACAACGAGTTGGTATTTGTTTTGATCCAAGCAGTAGATCAATAAGTCATCGACAGTTCCGCCATTCTCGTAGCACATCGCAGTGTAGAGTGCGTCACCCGGTTGCGCCTTGGAGACGTCATTCGTGACCATCTTTTGAAGAAATTGTTCAGCTTCTTCGCCGCAAACCAAAAATTCGCCCATATGGGACACATCGAAAATACCTGCTGCTTTTCGTACTGCATTATGCTCGTTCTTGATTCCCGTAATTTGTACAGGCAACAGAAAGCCGCCGAAGTCAATCAGTTTTACATCATGGCTTTTGTAATAATCATACAATGGCGTTGTTTTCAATTCCGGCATTCCGTTATTCCTCCCGATAAGGTAAATTTGTGAATTAATCGATAAATAGAAATAAAATGAATGAAAGCAAAAAAGGACAGCAGAAGACACTATGCATGTCTTCCCCTGTCCTTATACCTGAAAGTTTATCGCTCACAAAAGCGGTATCCCCTTTGGTAGCCCCGTGGCACTCTCCAGAGGTGCGTCCATTGTAAGTCCTGTTTGCCTGAGAGATTCACTGTTCGTTTGCTCCTTCGGCGACCGCATTGAAGCGATCTCTCCCCACAACGTCATCCGCAATCCATTCAATTGAATAAAAATCGTTTAACTCAAGGCAATGTCGTACATACTAACAATGTTATCCTACCATTTTATCAGTGAAGTTAGCAATACTTTGTTCACAAAATTTTAACATATAAAGGTGTTTTCGATGAAGCCTCTTATCCAATTTGACAGAACCTGGCACGACTCATTCTTCAAACGAATAAATGAAGACGGACCTTGGGCAAAATCAGAACTCTTTTCACTTGCTTATCTTGCTGAAAGAGAACGAAATGTTCCTTCATTCCATGGACTGATTGCTCCTGGACGACTTCCGCAACTTAAGTTGCATGCCCACCAAATTGAGACAGCGCGAATAGTCATTGAAGAAATGCATGGCAAAGCCATTCTCGCGGATGAAGTCGGACTTGGCAAAACCATTGAAGCAGGATTAATCATTAAAGAATATATGATACGTGGACTCGTTAAAAAGGTGCTAATTCTAGTCCCCGCTTCCTTAGTCCTTCAATGGGTAACCGAACTAAATACAAAATTCTACATACCCGCTGTCCCCCAGCGCAAAGCCTATGTCTGGAGTCAGTGTGATATTGTTGTCTCATCAATTGATACAGCAAAAAGGCAACCGCATCACGACATCATTATGGAGCAGGATTATGACTTAATTATTATTGATGAAGCGCATAAACTGAAAAACCATAAAACAAAAAACTACCAATTTGTCCAATCGCTAAAGAAAAAGTTTTGTCTATTGCTTACGGCAACACCAATCCAAAACCGTTTAAGTGAAATTTTTTATCTTGTGTCACTTTTGAAACCCGGTTACCTTGGAGATGCTGAGAGTTTCTCGAAAAACTACAAATCGGGAATTCGTTCTGTAAAAAATGAAGACAAACTGAAAGCACTCGTTAATCAGGTTATGGTTCGTAATCGCAGGGAGGATACGGGACTTCACTGGCCGAAACGCATTATCAAATCCTTCGATATCCCGTTCTCAGAAGCAGAGCAGACTTTCTATGAAAGTTTAAGCGAACTAAAACAAAACGGTGTCATTCAGCCCTTTTCACTGCTTACTCTTCAACGGGAAGCATGCAGCAGTCGTGAAGCCGCTTTTGTCACTTTGAATAAAATATACAAATCTACAGCCACGCCGATGAACGAACGGTTGTGGCACAATCTTTTTGATAAATTAAACCGTGTGAATCAAAATGCTAAAGCAAATAAGGCTCTGGAATTAATCAAGCAGATTAACGATAAAGTTATTATTTTTACGGAATATCGTGCTACTCAGCTTTACCTGCAATGGTTTCTGAAAAAAAACGATATTTCTTCCGTTCCTTTTAGCGGAGGCTTCAGGAGAAACAAAAAAGATTGGATGCGCATGCTCTTTCAAAACAAAGTTCAAGTATTGGTTGCGACAGAAGCAGGCGGAGAGGGCATTAATTTGCAATTTGCAAGTCACTTGATTAATTATGATCTGCCTTGGAACCCGATGCGCATTGAACAGAGAATCGGGCGAATTCATCGACTTGGTCAAGAAAACGATGTACATATTTATAATTTTGCTACTCGTGGAACTGTTGAAAGCCACATTCTACATTTGTTGTATAACAAAATTCACTTGTTTGAGCAAGTGATCGGTGACCTGGATAAAATCCTATCTCACATTGATTTAAAAAATGTCGATCAACAGGTCAGCCGTATTTTCGAAGAATCTGAGTCTGATGGGGAAATAAAGGTAAAGTTAGATAATCTCAGCAGTGTCATAAATTTTGAACAGAATCAATTAGAAACGGGGGATCACCATGCAGCAAGCGGAAATTCGTGATTTTCTCATCCGTTTTTTCTCAAGTTCGGACTGTTCGTTGCTTCCTGTCCAAAACCAATCTCAACTTAAGGTCAAATTAACAAAACAAATGGACAAATTGCTAATGAATCGACCCTTTTACTGGCATTACATTGAACAAATCGGTGCCGATGCGGAAACAGCGACCCTTACTTTCAGGTTCAATGATCAAAGCGATGAAGGAGAATTCATCCATTTCGGTTCCCCGCGCCTCCATCAAATTTTCAATACAGCGGAACAAATGGGACGCTATATCCGTCTTTATCAAGTTGTCTCTTCACAAGCCTCTCCCGCTTTGGAACCTTGGCTTGGAATAAATATGAAAATCAGTTATCAATGCGATTTAAAAAAAGATCGTTTGATTTCTATTGGCCTTCAAATGGTAAACGGAACACTCATTGAAGGCTTTCAATCCATGCTAGGCAAACTTGAACTCATTGCGAGACTCCCGGATTATTGCTACACTTTGAGTCCGTTGATCACTGTCAAAAGCGGCATTCAGCGAATTGAACGATTTATCGCATCTGAATTGGAAACGGAACCGTTTGAATGGGCGGATCAGGCGAGCGAACGATGGAAGAAAGATGAAGATTTGCTTGATGCTTTTTATGAACAGGCAGAGAAAAAACCGGAACGATATAATCAGGAAAAAAAAGCATTAGAGGAGCAATATAAACCGAGAATAAACGTCAGATTGATCAACGCCGGTCTTTTCTATTTGCAATCATCAACGTTCATGCCTCAATTTATTAAAGACCGTTAATCATTTGAAAAACCGGCAACAAAATAGAAAGAAATAAAACGAGTACAAATCCGCCGATAATGATCAGAACGATGGGCTGAGTGATCGAAAGCAGCCATTGTGTCTTTTGTTCCATTCGTTTCATAAGCTCGCCGCTTAGACGATACAGTGCATTTCCAAAAGAACCTTGTTCACAGCCTTGTTTGATTATCATTTGAAATTCAGGCAAATAGTAAATAATGCCTTCGATCGACGATTCAAAGGGATGACCTTGGATTAATAGTTCTTCGATTCTTTTGGATTCTAATTTCAAAAATGGTGAAGCCCCTTTTTTAGAGAGAATGTCGATACCCTGTTTTATTGTCAGCCCTGAACGAAGCAGTCCGCTTAATTGAAAGGCTAATTGATGGGTAAAATGTATCCGAACAAACTCGTTAAGAAACGGAACCCGCGCTGCAAATGAGATTCTCTTCAAAAGTGCGCAGCGCCGATATACATACAAGCCTAATAGGATGGCAAAGATCAAACAGGCAATGATCACCAGTATGGTCATCATGTGGGCCGCAAGATAGAGCATCATTCGAGTGATGGCAGGAAGTTCGAGCGAGAGCGACTGATAGAGCTGAATAAAGTTAGGGAGAAGAAACTTACCGACTACATACAGAACAAGTGAGAGAAACCATAGGAGAAAAAGCGGATAGCGCATTAAACGACGCAAAGTCTGAGCATAGAGCTCGCGGCGCAGGATCATCGTGCCGTTCTCAATCAGCGCCTCCGGTAATGCACCGGTCGCTTCCGCAAAATAAATGACACTCGCTACATCTTGTGGAAATTTATCATCGCGAAGGATCTCATGCAGCTTACTTCCTGCTTTCAAACGATCAATCATCCTTTCTATCTTTAAACGAAAAAATTTCTGCTTCCGACCCGCCTGTAATGCCAATGCGATATTCAATGGATAGCCGTTTTTCAAGCTTTCACCTAGATCAACTAACAACTGTGCCTGCTCTTTCTTAGTCCAATTTTTTTGAAAAGCCATCTGAATTCCTCCCTGCTGTATTTTTGGGAATCCAGCCTGTTTCAATACCTTCTTCCAGATAGTCCTCAATTGTTTTATATGCTGACGCTGCGGGGCGCGACAGCTGCCCAGACAAATAATCGTGAAGCGGCATACCTGCGAGAATCTCGTATACACCTGTGCGTTTCGGATGATGACGATGCGGACAATTACGATCACAAGCTTTGCCGCAGTCAGGGCATTGAATGGTCACCAGTCTCTCGGCAATAACCGCCGTAAGAGTTTCCTTCAGATCAAATTTAGGTATTCCCAATTCAAACATTCTCTGCAGTGTGGACAACGCATTCGAAGCATGGACAGTCGAAAGCACCAGATGTCCCGTTAACGCTGCACGAACCGCAATTTTTGCAGTTTCTTCGTCACGGATTTCCCCGATCATAATAATATCCGGATCATGCCGTAAAATCGCACGAAATCCTTTGGCATAAGTAAATTTCGCCTTTTCATTCACTTCCATTTGGACAAAAGAGTCGTTTTTCTTTTCAATAGGATCTTCAATGGTAATTACTCGTGCGCGGTATCTTCTTTGCAACGTAGAAAGCAATGCATAGAGAGTTGTCGTCTTTCCGGAACCTGTTGGACCGGAAATGAGAATCAGACCGTTCTCATAAGTCAGTAAGGAAGCGAGTCCGCGTTTCGCTTCATCAAAGACGGTTAATTCTTCAATAGGAAGTTCATTTCTTTGGGGTAGGATTCGAATCACAAGACTTTCTTTGTTCGGTGTAGGCAGCACAGACATACGCAATGAGACGGGGACATGATTAATGACTGTTTGCATCGCACCGCTTTGAGGAAGACGATGCTCGCCTATATCCATTCCTGAACAAAACTTAAAATGGTTGATCATGCGTTCGGCGGATAACGTATCAAAAATTTCGTGTTCGAAAAGATATCCATTAATCCTGAACTCTACCAGTGTGTTGTCAATTCGCGGGGTAAAATGGATATCTGAGGCGCCAGCGCTGCACGCATCATTCAGCAAGTTCCGGCTTTGTTTTACTGTATTTTTCTCTAAATGATCCATAGGTCACCTGCTTTCATTTTGAAATAAAAACAGGCTTGTTTCCAGTTTTCAGAGGGTTAAATAAGCTTTCCACAATCAACCTTGATTTTCCTTCTTTTCCATAAGAAAATTAATCATTCAAGCGGCCGGCATCACAGATGCCGACCGCAAACAATCCTATCCAATTGATTTTTCCTTTTGGAGCGTCTTATTAAATGCAAGCCGTTGCAGATCCTCTTGATGGTAACCCACAATCAGATGCTTCCCATCGGTAATGATTGGCCGTTTTAATAGTTTTGGCTCATCAGAGAGAAGTTGAAGAGCCTTACTCAGCGGCAAATCATTCAAATTTACATTCAATCGCTTATACGTTTCGCTACGTGTTGCGAGTAAATCATCAATTCCCGATTTTGATAATTTGATCAGCTCCATCAACTCGTTTGCATCAGGTCGATTGCGAAAAAGATGGCGTTCTTCATAGCTCACATGATGATCTTTAAACCATCCTTTTGTTTTTCTGCAAGATGTACAACTTGGGTATGTGTAGAAAATCAGTTTGCTCATTAGCTTCCCTCCTTGAATTAATTTAGCCCTTATTAATCTATTACCCTTTTTTAACGAATTGAAACCATTAATCATCACCATACGACACGAAATTTTATTAATTATTTTTTGTGGTTTTAGAAGATTGTTTATCCGACACTCGTTATGTTCCTAAATAGATCGTTGATTTCTTTTCAATGACGATTGGATGCTCAACCGAGCCAATGATTCTTGATCCCGGTTCAATATGAACTTCTTTGTCCATAATTACATTTCTCAAATAAACGCCTTTACCAACAACGCAACCTTTCATAAGAATTGATCCAATGATTTTCGATTCCATATCAATAGTAACATTGCGTGAAAGAAGTGAATGGCTGATCATTCCGTTAATCATGCAACCATTGGCTACAAGTGAATTCGATACAGCAGCGTTTTTTCCATAATATGAAGGCACTTCATTTTTTATCTTTGTATGAATTCGATACTCACCTCCAAAAAGTGCACTCCGATTTGACTCTTCAATCATATCCATGTGGGCATCATAATAGGATTTGATCGAATGAATGTTTTTAAGATAGCCGGTATATTCGTAACCATTTGTCTTAATTTTTTTTACGGATTGATGGAGCGCATCGCGCAAACTGTAAACCTCATTCCATGCCATGAACCGTCTAATTAGTTTCGTAAAAAGCGAACACCTCATGACATAGATTTCCATATTCACTGCAGATGGGCCATCCTGGTTAAGCAAACAGGATTTCATTTTACGAACGCAGTTATTTTCATCCAATTCAATGCAAGTCACTGGTTGATCGTCTGTGTCAAAACCAGAAACCGTTTTGTAGACTAATGTGATTTCAGCTTTTTGTTCTAAATGATGACGCAAAATCGCTTGAATATCAATTGTGCATAAAGCACGTGAACCCATAATCACAACAAAATCAGATCTTGATTTTTCAATAAATTCCAAATTATTATGGAAAGCCTCAAGATTATCGCGAATCAGTCCATTGACCTGCTCAGTACCTGAATCAAAAAAGAATATTCCTCCATTGAGGCTGTCCAGATCCCAATCACTGCCGCTTAAAACATGGTCATAAATGGATCGATATTGCCCATTCATAAAGATACCAATTGATTCTACACCAGCAGATACAAGATTGGATAAGGGAAAATCGATGAGTCGATATCTGCTGCAAAATGGCAATCCAGCAACTGGTCGATACCTAGTAAGCGGATTCGTTAACTGTTTCGATTCGGACAGATTTAAGATACCGCAAATTTTATAGTGATTCATTGTGGTCACCCCCGCACATGTGCCTCTTATGATATAGATAAATATATTCATAAATGAATACAGTATGTTTCACAATATCATAAGGCAGATGACCGAACGTTCAGCACCTCCTGTCAGAATAATATAACCCGCTTTGAATATGGGAAATTCTTCTCCGACCTTGTAATACGAATGAGCAATACCAAACAATTTTATATTAGAAAAACCGAAGTGGTTGGTTCACTCCGGCATTCTGCATTTTCTATTTATTTGTTTTTTTACACTAAAGAATTTACATCAGTGGATAAAATTCAATGGATTAACAGCTCCATTGTGCGGTGGCGGAGTCCAGCGGCCATTGTAAAGTTCAAAATGAAGATGCGTACCAAATGATTCGCCTGTATTGCCCATTGCTCCGATTGACTGACCCTGTGACACACTTTGACCATCGGAAACGTAAATTGCTGACAAATGTGCATAAACAGTAGTATAAAGCTGTCCATTGATGACATGTGAGATCATGACACAATTTCCGTAACTTGACGAAGTATATGCCTTGAACACCGTGCCGTCTGCAGCGGCGTGAATCGGAGTACCGGTGCTGTTCGCAATGTCGATTCCAGGATGAAATTCACCGTCAAATGATCGATAGCCAAAACCGGAAGAAATATAACCCGCTGCCGGCATAATGAACTGACTGCTGCTTTTTTCTTCTGAATCACTTGAAGACGTAGAAGTAACCGTCTCAGCAGCCGTCTGGGTGTTATTCGAAACAGTAACCGATTTTGCTGAAGCTGTCTCTGTCTTCGCCTTCTCGTTCTGTTTTTCCTGTGCCTCTTGCTTCGCTTTCGCTTCAGCAGCCGCCCGCTCTTTCGCCTTTGCCTGCTGTGCGGCAAAATCCGCTAATTGCTGCTTAATGACCGATTCTTGAGCACTCAAAATACCTGTTTGCTCATTGGACGACATCACTGTCTTTTCAATATCTGATGCCTGATTTTTCAATTCTCCAAGCAAATTCTGCTTATGTTCATTTTCTTGCTTAATACTAGTCTTCATTGTTTGAAGATTATGTAGATCGTTCGTTGTTTGATCGAGAACCGTTTGAAGCCTTTTGCGTTTTGTAACCTGTGCCTGCTTATCTTGTTTCTGATCATTAATTATTTTATTATCTTGATCGGTAATCATTTTCAAAACAAGCAGCCGATCAAGAAAATTACCGAAACTCTTCGAGCCCATTAAAACATCTAGATAGCTGACCGCGCCGCCGCTTATATAAATGGATCGCAATCTGCCTTTAAGCAGCTCGGTACGTGTATCAATACGTGCATCAATTTTTTTTATTTCTTTCTTTAGTTGAACCACACTTGCTTTGTTTTGACGAACTCTTTCTTTGGTATTGTCGATTTTGTTACTCATGGAGGCAATCTTTTTATCTGATTCTTTAATATTTTTGATCACTGTATCTTGCTTCTTCTGATTCTCAGAAAGATTCTTTTTCGAAGCAGCTAGTTTATCCTTATTTTGTTGTTTTTGATTTTGAATATCATTTAGCTTATTGTTAAGTTTCGTTTGCGTATCCGCGAATACAGTTCCACTGTTAATTCCCAATATCAAGGAGCAAGAAAGACATATCGTCGTTATCATTTTAATTTTCGTTGGTTTGAACATAACTCTACTCCTTACGCACATCAAGAAAGCACGTACAATTTATCTTATTTGAAAAAGCCTGCTCTGCTTGCTATGAGATTATCTTACTAGAAACTTATTTGCCTAGTTCTATTATAACAACACATTGCGCGTTTTTCCGACAAAATTTGATTACATCTTTGTTTCGATTGATAAAAAAAGATTAATAGATTGTAAGTCATATTAGAAAACTCGGCTTCGCCAATCCGCTGGCAAACCATTTGTTGCATCAACACTGAAGTTCTCTAAATCTTTATCCTTACTTGTTAATGTAATAAAGGGATCCCCTTTAATTTGGAGATCCCTTTGTTAAGCCTATTCGTCAATTAGTATGATGCAATCAAAGCATTAATAGCCGAGATTACGATTCACAATATTTTCCAGGGGTTTGTTCTTGCTGAATTTATCTATATTTCTCTTAATCAATGATGCCCTTTTACTATACTTGCCAGGTCCTACTCCCAATGAGTGAGAGGTGATCAGCAAATTAGGGAGATCCCACAGTTGGTTATTCTCGGGCAGCGGCTCATTTTCGGTCACATCAAGACCTGCACCACCAATTTCTCCCGAACTCAGCGCATGAATCAAAGCACGTTCGTCAACGGTGCCCCCTCGCCCAACATTGATGAAAATTGCGCCGTTCTTCATTGACTCAAAGCTTTTGTTGTTGAATACATGCTCGGTTTCCTTAGTTAAAGGAAGTACATTGATAACAAAATCCGAAGCAGCAAGCACCTTATTAAGATCGTCCATTGTGAAAACTTCATCTGCATCCTCCGGAACCTTTCCTGCCGTTCTTTTTACAGCAAGAATTTGAGCGCCGAATGCTTTTAACCGATGAGCAATTTCCGACCCTATGTCGCCGTAACCGATGATTGCGACCGTTGAACCGTCAATCTGCAGACACTGATTTCCTGAGTTCCAGATTCGCCTCTCCGTTTGCTTTACATAAAGTGGAATTTCTCTTGTGAGTGCAAGAAGAAGCGCCATCGTATGTTCCGCCCCTAACACCCCGAACACACCGCTGGCATTGGTGAGCGTCACATCTCGTGCCAGATCCGGATGCTGCGCCATTTGATTTGCGCCTGCACTCGGCAACTGCAGCCAGCGCAGCGAAGGCATTGCTCGGAGCAATTTAGCTGAGGGACCGCCGATAAATGCCACAGCATCCTCGATAGAGACATCGCTAGGAACCTCTTCATTCCATACAGTGATAAACTCAAATCGATCCGCGTACTCTTTTTTCAATTCTTCAACGTCAATTTCAGGCAAATTGAATTCTTCATCAAAACCAAATAGGATCTTCTCCAACTTGTTCACCCGTCTTTCTGTTTCCAAAGTCTTGAGCACTTTATAGAAAACTCATCTTTCTAAACTAATCATTTCATTCATAAGTATAGTAAAATCGGCGTGATGAAGCCATAAAAAGGCTCTATGGGCTATCGAATTAAAATTATGCTATATTTGCATTATAAAGTACAATAAAAAAGATTGGTTTTTCAAACGCTTTTGGATTGACGCTTCATTAGCAAGCGACTAGTATAAAGTTCACACTGTTGGTTTTATCCATAAATCATAAGCGATGTACCATTTTGTATTCAATATTTTTATCAGCTCATTACCTTCATTTTGAATGACACAAGAGAGCACAAACAAAAATCAAAACAAATGAACAGGATCTTTTTAAGGAGAGAAGACACATGACATTGCAATTAATCTCAAGAATTGCCCCGCAAGAATATATTTCGGAAGTTGGTGCTTACGATCGGCTAGCGTCGGCACTCGAAGCACGTTTTATCAAACGTGTACTTTTTCTTCATGGCACAAAATCTCTGAAAAAGGCGTCTAGCTATCTGCCGGATCTAACGAAAAAAGGTTTCCAGGTCATCGATGTTCAATTTAATGGCGAGTGCTCGAACAATGAAATTCAGAGAATAATTGATTTGGTCAAAAACGATAAAATTGACGCAATCATCGGACTTGGCGGTGGAAAGGTATTAGATACAGCGAAAGCTGCCGGATATAAAGCCGGATCGGTCCCAGTCATCCTGCTCCCAACAATGGCCAGCAATTGTGCCGCGTGGTCCTGTCTTTCTGTGCTCTATAAAGACAACGGCGAATGTATCGGTCATGAAATCTATCCGTCACAAACCAGTCTCGTTCTTGTTGAACCACGAGTGATCTTGGACTCGCCAATTGATTATTTTATCGCCGGTGTGGCAGATACCATTGCGAAATGGTATGAATCTGATCTGTTGCTTCAGCAAGCAACTCGAAGAAGCCTCGCACTCTTCTTCGCTCGAGAAGCTGCACGTCAATGTCTTGAAATTCCTCTGAATCACGCAGAAAAAGCTATTCAGGATATGCGAGACGGCAAGCTTACCGACGATTGGACTCAAGTCATGGAAACAAATATTATGGCAAGCGGATTGGTTGCAGGATTCGGTGATGAATACGGCAGAGCAACGGCGGCTCACGCAGTTCATGATGCACTCACCATCAGGCCGGAAACACATCATCTGCTCCATGGAATAAAGGTATCTTATGGTCTTTTAGTGGAATTGGTTATTGAGAACAAGCCGAAAGAAATGCAGCGTCTGTTGCCCTTTTACCGTGCGCTCGGACTCCCTCTGTCTCTAGCCGATCTCTCATTAGGTAATTTAACCAACAATGAAATTCGAGAGATTGCTGTCTCTGTTCTAAAACCGACTTCACTGATCCATATGCATCCGATGAAGTGCACAGTTGATACCGTGTATAACGCGATGATCGAACTGGAAAAATGGTCAGCACAAAATGCTGTAAAGTAATTTAAAAGGCTTCGTGTTCACCACAGAATTTGCTTCGGCAAAGCGGTAGCTTTCACGAATCCCTGTTTATTGTATATAAACGAAATAGGAGTGAACCACTATTAGTGATTCACTCCTATTTTTTATTCTCTTTGAGTAATTGGAAACCAGCCTTTCCGTTTCGTGATAATCGACCATAGGCAGTCCGGAACAACCAGTTCGCTTTGTTGATCTAAATTAAGGGCAGTTTTAATTTGATTCGTCTTACCGTTTCTCACCTTATCCGACCAGTCTGGGTCCATGATTGCTTGACGTCCCAATGCAATCAGATCAGCACCATCACGTAATCCGGCTACAGCTTGCTCAGGAAAATGAATACCTCCTACCGCGATCAAAGGAACTTTTCCATCTATATGCTGCGCAATTCGATGAATAATTGTTGGTGCATCTTCTTCGCTCCCATTAGGTCGAGAAGAACTATCACCTTGAGACACATGAATGTAATGAATACCTCGTTTCATGAGTTCATCTATTAATTGAAGCGTATCATTTAGGTCATATCCTCGATCATGGAACATTTCTTCCGGAGACAGACGATACCCGACAATGAATGAATCATCTCCATACTTCTTAGCAATAGCGTTTACTTCTTCAAGAACTGAAAGTGGGAATTTCAAGCGGTGTTCTAAGCTACCGCCCCATTGATCATTTCTTCTATTGAAATGTGCCGAAACAAATTGTTGGATCAAATAATGATTTGCGCCATGAATTTCTACACCATCAAATCCAGCTCTGATTGCCTGACGAACTGCGATTCCATATTCCCGAATGACTGTTTCGATCTGCTCATCGCTCATAGCCACCGGAACTTCATTCGGTTCGGAATAGGAAGGAACGGCACTTGCACTATATAGTTGACCGAATAACGTGTACGCTCTTTTTGCTTCGCTTCCCCCATGATGAATTTGGAGAATAGCCTTGGCCCCGCCAGATTTCATCGCATCAGCCATCTTCTTCAACCGAGGCAAAACGGCATCGTCAAAGGCAATAAATTGTCGGTCAAAAGCCACACCAGTAGGTGAGACAGCAATGCAAGCAGATATAAATAAACCAGCTAGTCGCGCCCGCCGTTCATAATAAGCAATCTCCTGGTCAGACACCGTACCATTTATATTTCCCGACCAAGTCGTCATTGGAGCAATCGCAAGCCGGTTTTTCAATTTTATACCATTCGGTAATGTTAAAGGTTGGAACAAAGGATCATAATTATTCACTTTAATAAACATCCTTTCTATATAACTGCACGTCATCACAAAAGTATGAATTAATAGTCTCACTACTTCGACAAGAGCTCCGCGCCAACCATCTTATTCAGTAAGTTCAAGTTCGACAGGGCAATGATCAGATCCGATTACATCTCGGAGAATTTTGGCATCAATGATGTGTTCTTTCAATCGTTGTGATGTGACAAAATAGTCAATACGCCAACCGATATTCCTTTGTCTTGCGTTAAATTGGAACGACCACCATGAATAAGCACCGGTCTGATCCGGATAAAGCGTCCGATAGGTGTCAATAAATCCATTGCTCAGCAAAGCAGAAAAATCTGCACGTTCTTCCTGAGTAAAGCCTGAGTTTCCACTGTTATTCCGCGGATATGTCAGGTCTATTTCCTGATGAGCAACATTCAAGTCTCCGCAAAAGATGACCGGCTTAATCCGATCTAATTTTTTAATATAGTTTGTAAATGCCGCACCCCACTGAAGCCGATAGTTTAGTCGAGTTAAATCACGTTTTGCATTAGGTGTATAAACCGTCATCAAATAGTAGCTTTCATACTCAAGTGTAATCAGTCTTCCCTCTTGATCATGTGCTTCGATACCCATTCCATAGGTAACATTCATGGGTTCTTTTTTAGTGAAAATTGCCGTTCCGGAGTAACCTTTGCGCACAGCATCATTCCAATATTGAAAATATCCCGGCGTTTCAAATTGAACTTGATCTCGATGCATTTTCGTTTCTTGAATGCAAAGTGCATCGACTCCGGTTTCTTGCAGCCAAGCGTACACATCCATTTTCCGCTGCAAGGCGCGAAAACCATTTACATTCCATGAGATAAATTTCATCATATTCTCCTTAATTAGTCATGTTTCCGCGGATAAGTCAGGTTTAATCCATAATTTGCTGAAATCAGCCCAACCAAACGCATTTAGTTTAATACCTTCTAGAGCCGAATGAAAGGTTACTTCTCGGCGGCTGTGATATGTATAGATGAGTAGTCTTTCATTTCTCACATAATTTTCAATCAGATGGAAGACTCGGTATCTTGCAGCCCTGTTCCCTGCTTGAAGAAATTGGTCGATTAAAAGGTCAATCCTACATGCCTGTTTTTGATTGATCAATCGTCGAATTAAGCTGCTTTCATCTCGAAATAGATGAGCAATACCAAGTTCGAGATTTTCTTCCATCACTTCTCCGCCAAGTACCATATCCGCTTCATGGGTTAGCTTCTCATTATAGAAATCGCTCATCGACAATGGATAGAGTTCAAGGTTCATTCCTATTTGTTTCGCTCGTTCCTGAATCCACTGTGCATCTGCTTTCACTGGCGGGTGATCAAAATAATAGAATTTAAGCTTTTGTCCACCATAATTACTTAAAGAAAGGTAGTGTTTCATTTGACCATCCGTAACAGAAACTTGCAGTGAATCTCCAGATTGCGTTTCAAGAAAACTATTTGAGATTCGAATGCGATCTCCTCCGAGTTCACAAATCATCGCTTGACGATCAATAATCAAATCTATCGTTTTTCTAAACCAGTAATCCTGTTGCGGTCCGGCTTTCTTAAAATTGAACATAATATAATTGCTGCCGATTTCCTCATGAATCTCTTCATGAGCGGAAGATTGACGCTGTGTGTTAGGTACATCATAAATTTTCTGCTGGCTGATCAGATTCGGCGCATAATAGAGTTCCACTCGATTCAGTAATGCACACAGGCTGAAATAATCTCCGAAACGTTCGAGTACAAGTTGTTTACTATTGTATTTTACGATTCTAAAGGGACCTGTTCCAATAATGTGACTCGGATTGAATCCAACATCGGCAGAAAGAATGGCTAGATTTAAGGAACTGAAAAAAAGCAGAGCCGGTGTCGGTTTGGTAAAGATTAACGTTAGCGCATAGGGATGATGAGCAGAAACATGACTCAATGATTGAAAAAACCAACGGCACGGTACCTGATTCGACGGGTCGCATATACGCCTAATGGTGAACAGAACATCCTCTGAAGTCAACTCTCTCCCATGGTGAAAGGTGACTCCTTTTCGCAGATAGAATGTCCACTTCTTCTGATCTGATGATGCTTCCCAAGAATGAGCCAGATGAGGTACGAAAGTATCTGAATCTATATTATAGTTTATTAAACAATCAAACAGCTGCCGGGCAATATGCGATTCACTCGTTATTGCGGCAAACGCGGGATCCAATGTCGCGAGCTGACGTCTCATTGGAATACGTAAAATATCCATTTCCTTAGACTTCTTATTTTCCGTTCGATAGCCGAATTCTTGTTTCATTGTTTTATAGCATTTCTCTGATAAGGAATCAGGCAGTGAATGCGATTGAATAAAAGCGAGTGCCTTGTCTAATTGATGCGACTTAATAAATTGATCAATCTGCTCCTCAACGAATGAACTCAAAGGTTTGAGAAAAGCTACCTGCGATTTATTGCCCCTCCCTCGCCCGCTCACCCAATGAATCCAATGGTTATTTTCTAGTTTATGAATAATCAGTTTTGCATTGCGCTCGGAGCAATAAAAAATCCGTGCACACTCACTGATACTTGTCTCCACTTGTTTATGAGATGCATGAGCTTTAGCCAAATAGAATTCTGTGTAATAATCAAATGCATTCATCCAATTCCCCGCTTCCCTTTCCCTTCCTCATTTCATTGTACGCGATTTCCTCTGCAAAAAAGGGGAAATGATTTATTTCATTTTACACTTTTTTCATTGTTACGTTTATACAACAATGAAGTATACCAATTGCAACAACGACAGGGGCTGAACGCATGAACACATTTCTAAGTTTGCACAGGAATATTAAAATTCGACTGCTCACTTCCTTTATTTCACGATTTGTCGGGAATATGGTTTTCCCATTTATGGCCATATACTTTGCAAAAGAGTTCGGTACCGCGACAACTGGCTTTCTTCTTTTACTCAATGTGATGGCTTCATTGAGCGTAAGTTTCTTCGGAGGTTATACTTCCGACCGCTTCGGCAGAAAACGAATTATGATCATCGCTCAACTGATACAAATCGTCGCTTTTTCATTAATGGCAGCAGCAAATTCTCCTTGGTTCTTGTCACCGGAAATTACGTTTGTGATGATGCTCCTTCAAAGTATCAGCAGCGGTTTCATGAATCCCGCCGCTGAAGCAATGTTGATTGATGTAAGCACAAAAGAGAATCGGCAATTTATGTACAGTGTCAATTACTGGTCGGTGAATCTTTCAATTGCTGCCGGGACCATTATCGGAGGCTTGTATTTTAACAGCCATCGGTTCACGCTTTTTATCATTCTGACTGTAACCTCGCTATTTGTTTTCAGTCTACTCGCATTCTTTATGAATGAAAGTAACACACAGAGTACTTCAAAGGATCAAACGGCGAACATCAATCGGTTCATTCGAGATATGAGCAAGAGCTACCAAACAGTCATGACCGACCATCGCTTTCTCGTTTTTTGTCTCGCTCATTTACTGATTCTTTCACTCGAATTTCAAATGAACAACTATATAGCGATACGCCTGTCGCGCGAGTTTCATTCATTGATCTGGAACAGAAGTGTAGACGGCTTGACCTTACTGAGTTGGCTGCGTGTTGAGAACACTGTACTCATCGTTTTATTTACATTACTTGTCAACCAATGGATGAAGCATTATCGTCCTCATTATGTTCTTTTTACCGGACTCGTCCTTTATAGTTCCGGCTATATAATACTCGCGTTTAGTAATCACTGGCTGCTTCTGTTCTTCATGATTATTGTGTCTTCATTGGGGGAGCTGATGTATGTTCCAAATTGCCAAACGATGCTCGCCTCCATGGCACAGGAACATGTACGCGGTGCATACATGGCTGTGTACGGACTTGTTTTCCAAGGTGCAAAAATCATTGGGTCGCTTGGTGTCATTATTGGTGCTTTTCTTCCATCGTTCGGGATGGCTATTCTTTTTTCGCTACTCAGTTGTGCCGGTATCTATTGCTTTTACTGGTCAATCCACATGAAGCAACAGAAAATCATCAGTAAAATGATAAACACATAAATTAAAAAACATGGAGGAACTGCCTATGAGATTCGTACTCATATTCGGACCGCAAGCGGTTGGAAAGATGACCGTTGGGCAAGAACTTGCTAAGATAACCCATTTGAAATTGCTCCATAATCACATGACTATTGATCCACTTGTGCCTTTATTCGGTTTTACACCTGAAATGTGGCGACTGTGTCATATGTTCCGAAAAGAGATATTCAAATCAGCAGTCTGCAGTAATATGTACGGCATTATTTTCACAACCGTATGGGCTTTTAACAAGAAAGAGGATTGGATGAATATAAATGAAATTTGCCAACTTTTTAGAGCAAAAGGGGCAGATATCTATTTTGTCGAATTAGAGGCATGTACCGATATTCGGCTTCAGCGTAATCGAACCCCGCATCGACTCGCTGAAAAACCAACGAAAAGAAACATTGAACAATCCGAGCAAAACTTGCTTGAATCAGTGAAAACGGATCGTCTGAACTCACGTCAAGGTGAAATAAAAGAAAAAAATTATTTACGGATTAATAATACTTATTTAAACGCCGAGCAAGTCGCCTTAAAAATAAAGCAGACATTCCATTTATAAAAATGGTTTGCGCTTCTTTAATGATTCGCATCAAAGATTTGATATACCTGCATCTGAAACCGAGAGTTAATGCAGAACTGAAACGTAAAAGAACCGAAAGACAGTTTGCTGTCTCTCGGTTCTTTATTGACTTTACTCATTATTTACCGCTGAATTCCTCTGAATAGCTGTTTAAGAGATCATGTTTTGCATTCCAAACCTTCCACGACAGATCCACAAAATAATTATGCGGATTTTCAAATCGGAGCACTTCAGCCCACTGGCGCTGAACCTGCTCTTGGGCAAATTTGCGAATTTCCTTTACAGAAGGACTCTTATAGCAAAGCGTCCCGCCTTTAAAGATCTGTTTGCGTAGCAACTCAGCCTTGTAGCGTTTTAATTTTTTCTTCTTCCATGTAAACACCGGATCAAACAACGTCAACGGCTTTGATTCATCGATCGTCTCCGATTCGTCACAAATGAGATCTGCAATCGCCTTATCTGCATCTTTATCATAAATACGATAAATTTTCTTAAAACCCGGGTTCGTTATTTTTTCTTCATTTTCACTAATCTTAATTCTTGGGACAACTTCCCCATTTTTTTCAACAGCAACAAGTTTGTATACACCGCCGAACACTGGTTCTGAACGTGCGGTAATCAACCGTTCGCCAACGCCGAACGAATTAATTTGCGCACCTTCGGCAAGTACATCTTTTATTATATGTTCATCAAGGGAATTGGAAATGACAATGATCGCTTTAGGAAATCCTGCATCATCTAACGCTTTTCTCACTTTTTTTGTTAAGTAAGTAATATCGCCGGAATCAATTCGTATCCCCAACGGTTCATGACCTTTCGCACGCAATTCTTTGAAGACTTTAATGGCATTCGGAAGTCCAGATTTCAGAACATTGAACGTGTCAATCAGCACCAGACATTGATCCGGATAAGCATTTGCCCATGCTCGAAACGCTTCCAATTCGCTGTCAAACAATTGGACCCAGCTGTGAGCCATCGTACCGGATACGGGGATATCAAACATCATTCCAGCCAATGTGTTGGCAGTCGCCGAGCATCCGCCAATCACTGCTGCACGTGCACCATAAATTGCACCATCATAACCTTGTGCACGTCTCGAACCGAATTCCATAACAGGACGATTGCCGGCAACACGGCAGATACGGCTCGCTTTTGTGGCGATTAAGGTCTGGTGATTAATTGTGACAAGAATCATCGTCTCAAGAAGCTGCGCTTGAATTGCAGGTCCTCGAACTGTTACGAGCGGTTCGTTAGGGAACACCGGATAGCCTTCAGGAATTGCCCAAACATCACAAGAAAATGTGAATGTTGAAAGATAATCAAGAAATTTTTCCGAGAAAGCCTTGGTTGAACGCAAATAGTTAATATCATCTTCTGTAAACCGAAGATTTTCGAGATATTCAATCAGTTGTTCCACACCGGACATGATACAATAGCCTCCGCCATCCGGAACCCTGCGAAAATACATGTCGAAATAAACAATCTGGTCACCTACCCCTTCAGCGAGATAGCTGTTCCCCATCGTTAGTTCGTAAAAATCAACCAGCATCGTGAGATCTCTGTCATTCCTCACGTCAAACCTGGATTCCATCGTCTAATTTCCTCCAATATATCATTTATGTAGTTTAAAGGTAGATGTTGAATCGAGTATACTATTGGGAAACAATCTTGTAAACTGTGACTTAATTCAAATCATTCGAGCACTGCAGCATATAATATAATTTGCTCGTTTCTTCACTGTATTAAAAACGAGTGTTCACAAAGCCTTAAATATAGGTTAAAGTTTTCTCAATATCGTTCATTTATTATATAATAAGATTAGGTGCACATACTGATCAGAAAATGAGGAGCTTCCCCGAATAGTATATTTCAAAGTTGACCCTCTATAAAATCAGCATGATGCGCTATTGGGAGGTGAAGTCGATTGCTGCCCTTTAATGTACTTTACGAAATGGAATGCCGTCTATTCAAAAAAATAAACCGTCACTTTGAACGTAAACTATGGAATGCTTATTTTCGCACAATCACCAATATCGGTGGCGCTGTATTGGAGATTCTGCTTGTCCTTTTTCTACTCATCTTTGCACACGGGCAATTGCGCTTGACCGCATTAGCATGCGCTGTATCCTTGACGATCAGCCATATTGTTGTCCAAGTATTTAAGCTGTGTTTCCCAAGAAAACGCCCTTATTTAATTCTTGATGGGACGAATCATCCAATCAATCCCTTGCAGGATCATTCATTCCCGTCAGGTCATACTACTGCCATTTTCTCAGTTATTATACCGCTTATTTTATTTCATCCGACACTCAGTCTTATTTTGCTTCCTATTGGTTTCAGTGTCGCTGTTTCACGGATATTTCTTGGACTACATTATCCGTCAGACGTCTTGGCCGGTATGCTGCTTGGCAGCGTCACAGGATATGTTTGCTTTTTAAAAATCGTCATTCCCTTCTAATTCTGCGGAAAAAGCAGTCGATAAATCAATCGGCTGTTTTTTTTGTACTATAAAAAAGTTTAAAATTCAGTGGAGTATAGTAATGCGGTCCGGCAAAACGCCGCGTCCTGCGGCTCACCGGACGCTAGGCCGTCCATGGCCGTCGCAACCAAGTCTTCGCCTTTGCCAGAGGCTTGGCGAAGCCATGTTTTCTAATATTTCATATTCTTTTTTGAAAAAAATGCTGGCTGAATCCCTTTGGATGATCATTTATTAAACCATACTCACTATAACCGAATTTACAACAACGTTTAGGAACCTGCACCCACTTTAATTCCAAATTAATGCTGAATAAACGCTGTTCTCCATCAGAAAAAAATTATTGCCTGATTCATAAAACATTCTTTTCGTGCAACATTCGCTGTATACTAAAAAAAGACCAAGTAACGGAGGGAAAACTGTGATAAAACTAATTGCCATTGACATGGACGGAACACTGCTGAATGAAAATAAGCAAATATCGATGCGAACGCAAAAAGTGTTAAAAACGGCTAAAGATCAAGGAGTTAAGGTGGTTTTATGCACGGGTCGCCCACTCCTTGGGATCAAAGAATTTTTAAATCTTCTCGGCTTGACTGATCAGGGAGACTACGCAATTACGTATAATGGCGGACTTGTGCAGCATGCGGATACAGGCGATGTGATCTCGGAAAAAGTATTGACTCGTGACCAGCTTCTTTCGATTTATGAGCTCAGTCAATCACTCAAGGTACCGATGAATTTTATCGATTTGCATCGTGTTTACTGTCCCCCTTATCCTGAGGGAATGCCTTCATTATACAGTCAAATTATGAAGGCGCTTCCTTTTGAACAAACCAATATGGAGCAAATTCCAGAATCATTTAAGGCGAACAAAGCGATTTTCTGTATCAGCCAGAATCTACTAGATCCCGCTATAGAAAAAATACCGAAGCGCTATTTTGAAAATTTTACCATGATGAAATCAAGACCCTTTTTACTTGAGATTCTAAATAAAGAGGTAGACAAGGGTAAAGGACTGCAAGCACTTGGAAACTTCCTTGACATTGCCCCTGAAGAAATGATGACGCTGGGTGATGAAGCGAACGATCTGGCCATGATTAAATATGCCGGACTCGGCGTCGCAATGGGAAATGCTATTGAGCAATTAAAAAATGAAGCGCAGTTTGTGACCAAAACAAACCGAGAAGACGGCGTCGCGTACGCCATTGAAAAATTTGTTCTTAATTAAAACCTATTCTAAATGATTCGGTTACGGTGGTTTACCTTTTGAGAACCTCTTTTTTCATCATTTATTTGCACCAATAAGTAGCTCGACAGTCAAAAGTTCTAAGCTGCTAAGAAATTCGTAATTCGTCCTGTACTTCAGGTGTTTCCTGCTTTTCTCGAATTATTTGCGTTATGGTTAAACGTGGGTTTCGGGCAAACAGGCAAAAAATCGAACGGCGCAAATAGACCATAACGGTCGCTTCAGAGACAATACCTTTCGATGGCGTGCGCAAATAACGAAAAAACAGTTGTGGCACTCTCTTTGAGTAGCGTAAGGCCACCATCTGAAGAAGTCCCAGCGCGATACAACTGCACATCATGTATCCTTCCATGGCGTTCACCGCTTGTAGGATTTGTTTCCGGGCGTTCCGGTCGACCACCTGATCCACCGGCTGAGATTCATCCTTTTTAAGGTAACGTTTCAGTTTCGGCATGGATCGACTCCAAAAATGATACGTGAAGGCTCCCAACGACTGTTTCATTGTCCGAAAGGTGGTTTCGATGGTAAAACGCCGAGCATAGAGACGTATGATCGCTTCGGGAGACAAGGTCAGATCCGTGCTTACCAGAATGTCCTGCCGCCCGCACATCTTAACCAGTACAAAGCGCAGTTCGTGATACATCCCCGTACCCCAAAGCAGATCCCGACAGAGATACGACACGGGTTCTTCTTTACCATACAACGGAAGTGTGACCGCCTGAAACGCGTCGCTTCGGGAAGCAAACAGGGTGTTCAGCTTGACCTTCGCCCCTTTCTTTCTTGGCCGCCCCCTTCGCCCCGTTTGAACGGGATACTCATAGGCCGCTGCGGAAGCTTTGGCTCGGGTTACCAGATCCAGTTTCACCGTCCCTTCCTGATTCCGCAGATCGAGTCGTTGAAGCGCCGGCACCGATAAAAAATAACGATCAAGGAGAAACAGCGCATGCCCCAGAACTTTAGCTGCGGCATAGCCTTGATCGATCATCTGAACCACATGCGAATCGTCACACGCTTTGTGACCGTCCTCCCAGCTAAAGATGCTTTTGACCCCGTCTTGAAGGTTAAGGAATAGAGGTAGGCAAAGGACTTTGCCTGTGGTTCCCATCAGGACGCCGACGGCGCCCCAGAGATGACCAAAGATGAAAGCAGATTTGGACACATCCTCGGACTCTTGATAAAGCTTCTTTACGCCCGGCATGTGTCGCGCTTCTTTCGCCTGTTTGACCCCATCGCCAACGAGAATCACGGCTTCTCCTTCACGCTTAAGTGGCGCAAACTGGAGCACAATGTGCAGCCATTTCTGACGTAAATCATCCAGTGACCAAGCAGAGGAGCGAAAAAAATGAATCATCGATTCATAACCTCTAGGATTGAGGGTCAAGTCACGAATCACGGAAGTGACCCCAAGAGAATCGGAGCGAATCATCAAACCGGTAATGATCACAACAAACCATTTGAATGCGGCGAATCTATGGAAACAAGAACGGAATAACAGAAGTATAGAATCGATAAATTTTAACATGGCACTAGTCAATCGCGAAGGAACAGGATAAACTAGAAGAACGATAACCCTTGGCGATTTTTCCTCTCTATTTGTGGTGAATTAGAGGATACCATAAAATCCCATTTAAGGGTTATCCTTTTGTTTTATTTACACAGAACTTTTCACTCTCCAGTAAGTAGGTCACGTAATAAAAAACGTTCGCCAGAAACGGGGAACGTTTTTTATATGACATCGTTTACTGATTATATTACTCTGAACAAGTAATTCGCTCATTGGATAGTCGCTCCAATTTGTAACTCCAAATACTAAGAATGGCAGCCGAGAGAACCATCAATGCCCCAATCCAAGTTGTGTTGATGAGTCCAATATGTTCGACAACGAGCCCGCCGATGAATGACCCTAATGCAACGCCGCCATTAAACGCGGCAATATTCACTGCTGATGCAACCGCTACGCCTTCCGGAACGAAGCGCTCGGCAAGCAGAACCGCGTAGAGCTGCAATCCTGGCACGTTCATAAACGCGAACAATCCCATAAATACAACCGTTAATAATCCAATCCATTTGTTTGATGCCGTAAAATACAAAAAGAAAATTGAAGCTGTTTGAAATAAAAACATATAAATTAGAGCTTTCATCGGATTAGCATTTGATACCTTTCCCCCGACTGTATTCCCAACCGCAATCGCTATTCCGTAAATAAACAAAATAAGGGCAACTGCACTCGGTGAATATCCAGAGATTTTCTCCAACAAAGGCGATAAATAAGTAAATACGACAAATGTACCGCCATATCCAAGAGCCGTGATTACGAATACGAGAAGCAATGGACCAGTTTTAATTAACTTGAATTGATCTGTAAACTTTATCTTAGTCGACTTTTTAAGATTTGATGGAATAAGAATGCTGTTCGCAATCAATGCGATCAGCCCAATAGCAACGATAATTACAAATGCTGCCCGCCAGCCAAGGATCTGCCCTATAAACGTGCCGATCGGAACCCCGGTTACAGTCGCAAGCGTGACACCTGTAAACATAATCGCAATTGCACTCGCTCTTTTGTTCGGTGCAACGATATCTGCTGCTATTGTCGAACCGATCGACATAAAAACTCCATGTGAAAATGAAGAAAGAATTCTGGCTGCAAGAAGTACAAAGATCGATGTTGCTCCTGCTGCAAGTGAGTTTGCAATGAGAAACACGATCATGATCAGCATCAGCAATTGCTTTTTTGGTATTTTTATGGTTAGAGAAGTCAGTACCGGAGCGCCTACTGTAACCCCCAGTGCGTAGAGCGTTACAGTCAAACCTGCAAGCGAATAGGACACATGAAATTCATTCATAATGAGTGGGAGAAGCCCCACGCTGATAAATTCAGTCGTTCCAATTGCGAACGCGCTAATCGCTAATGAGATTAGTGAAAACAAACTACCTTTTGAAGACATAAGAGATCTCCTTCCAAAAATAATGTTCATTACTGAGTGCATATGCTATTATGGAAGGTGCATCCCATTTCGACAAGTACGCACTTTTTTGTATGGTAGGTACTTTTTAGTAACAAATGGAGGTTTATAATGACGAAAAAATATAACATATCCGTTGAAGCGACACTTGAAGTGATTGGTGGGAAATGGAAACCGGTGATCCTTTGTCATTTGATCCACGGGAAGAAAAGAACCGGTGAACTGAAACGATTAATACCAAATATTACTCAAAAGATGCTCACGCAACAACTGCGTGAACTGGAACATGATGGCATTATAAATCGAATTGTCTATAATCAAGTGCCCCCAAAAGTCGAATATGAGTTAAGCGAATATGGAGATTCACTGAGAGAGATTCTTAGTTCACTCTGTAAATGGGGCGAACACCACATTGAAAAAACATACGGAACCACAAAGGATTATCTAGAAGACAGCGTACTTAACCGGTAATACAAAAGCCGTCCGAGAAATTGCCCCGGACGGCTTTTGTAATAGACTCATATGGCTTAGATCGAAAAATTAATAAGAATCAATAGGCTGCTTAGACTTTCTTACAAGTGCCATAACACCTGCAATAATCAACAAGATGCCCGGAATCAGCAATTCCGGAAGACTAAGCACGCCTGCTATAAGAATGAGTACACCAGCAGTTTTCGCCATTTTTAGCTTTAATAATAAAAATAATCCAATGGCCGTCAACAAAAAGATAATGATTGTAAACACCAAAATCATATTACCGAAGATTTGTGCAAAATGCACAATTTCATTAATCTGTTGCGGCGTTAAATTTTGCTCTTCACTTGCCGCTTTCAACTGCATCTGAAATGCCGAATAGTCTGCTGTAAGCAAGCGTATTCCGATTAGTAAAAATAAAAGGTTGATGCATCCGCCAATAATCGTTAAAGCAATTTCACCAGTTCTTCTCAAAATAGACCCTCCTCGAAGTCGTCGTTAATCCCGTTTATTCTTTTAAAACAGAATTAGGAACAATTTTTTCAAAAAGTTTATCTAGTTCACGTTCTCCAATCACTTTTTTCGGCAAAATGATCGCTGCCATTGGATTGATATAAAAGAAAAGATAGTCTGACGTTTCCGTGATCTTGACAATACCTGCCCATGAAGTCCTGTATTCTCGATCCGAACCTGCACCTTCGAGAAGACCTTCTTCTGTCAATTCAAGCCGCTCATCAAGGGGCAATTGATTCCCCATTTTTTCATCAATCATTTTTGAAAGGTTGCGTCGAACGCTTCGGAAAAAGAACTTAGGGGTAATGAAGAACCACACAATAGCGAGAATACAGAAGAAGATAAATAATCCCGGCATAAAATCACCGCCTACCATGGGAACGATCAGTGGAAAGAGAACAAAAATAAGTGAACAAAGACGTGCTGTCCATAACGATCGGCTCATTGCCTGTGAATGTTCGTAAGCTTTCAGATTAAAAGCAATGTAGTCTTCCTTTGTCAGCTGATAGCGTAAATCCAAGCATCTACACCTCTTCAAAATGGAAAATTGTACCTCACTAAAACTATACACTAATTTTCACGCTCGTTCACGAAGTTTCTATCTTGATATTGTTTTAAATTTTCGTAAAGAAAAACAAGACTCCTCAGAGTTATTTCTCTTTGGAATCTTGCTTGTTATTCATCAATGATACAGCTGTTGCATTTATCAATGTTTGCCGATTGTTAACTGCCCTTGTTCAAGAATGCTGTTTTTCACAACTGAGGTGTTTGAACCATCAATGCTAAGCAAGAAACTTGGTGCAAATGTTGATTGATGATCCGTAAAGAATCCTCTATTTGTCATATAACTTGTAATAACCACTTTGTTTCCTTTATTTTGAGGAACCGCAAAATGCGAATAAGTAAAGGTCAGATCTTGTGGATCAAGGTCCGTGTGAAGCACAAGTCCGCTCTTATTGAGTGGCTTATATGGTCCGGTCAATGAATTTGACACAAATCCAAGCATGTAAATATCTTTATCGGCAATCCCGTTAATCGTCATTTTAGCACCGCGTGAATCGGTGAACAGATACCATTTACCATTCATTTTGAAAACATTAGCTCGTTCGATTTCATCGGTAACAGTGTTAGAGGCGATCAGCGGCTTCAAGACCTTCTTTAATGTAAAGTCATTATTCAATTCGATGATGCCGAGTGCGCCATTTGCCAGCGACGCCAGCTGTTTTTTCGAACTGTTCAAAAGACTCTCTTTTTCAATTTTGTAGAATTCATAGCTCCCGCCATAATAAGCAGGGTTGTCAAATTGATCATCGCCTTGATATCCGGTTTCCGTTCCTGTATTCGATTCGAAAACAAGATACTTATGACCGTTGTCTTCAACGTAGTGAGGGTCGCGCAGTGTGTGATTGTCTCCTGATCCAAACAAGCCTTCATCATGGAACTGTTGAATATTTTGATAGATTGTGCCATCGCCGCCGTCAAAGATCGACTTATAATCTTGAATGCCGTCCACTTTAAGGTTATCTTGTCCTACTTGACTGACATTAATTTGCGCGGTTGTGAGCACCTGATTGCTGTCCCCTGTTCCCCCGACTTCCGGCGCTCCGGAGAAGTCTGTATAGAACAATCGCACTTTACCATCATTAGTCAGTGTCGCAGATCCCGACCATTCTTGTGTTTGGTGGCTTAAATACGGGTCATTAGGCACATTCTTGTCGCTGTTTTTGAACACGCGACCCGCGCTCTTCCAACTATCAATCGAGTTGTCACCAATCTTTTGATAGAAGAGATAGATGGTCGTATCATTTCCATCATTCGGGGCGCCAGCAAGTGCGAAAACGACATGATAGCCATGATAGTTTGCTGTCGTGCCATCAGCATTCTGTAGAGGCCAGCTGTCCCATACATCCAATCCTGCGACGGAGTCCAAATTTTTAACCGTTGAAGAATTAAATGCAGGAACTTCAAATTGGCTGCTTCCCTGCTGTTTCGCAACTTTCAGCATATCATAACGTGTGATATGCGAAAATCCATAGTCTTGATAGTTTTGACTTGCATGCTTTGCATAAGTTTGAGTTGTGCCTACTCCTAGAAAAAGTGCTGCAGCTGCGACTGCAACCGTCGCTTTTTTTAAGGTTGTTTGAATTGTCATTTCTCTGTCTCCTTTTTATCCTAATATTCTGTCTTTTTCGGTGTTTCGTTTGCCCATCATTTGATAAAAAGGTCCCGTACATTGCTATTTTTTATCTTTTTATACAAATAATGTAAATTTAATGTTAAAAAATGAGCTGAGAATCTGATCGAGCCACATCCGCCCAACGATCAATCCTCAACTGCCACCAATACCTCTTTTTCGCAAGTGTATAATTCACAATGCGATAAAAAAACGGCATTGGAAGACTGCAAGGCAGTCCAAATAGGTATGCTATCATTAAGGGGAGCATCAATAATAGCTAAGCAACACAACTTACTACGCAATTGAGCAAAACCATATAATATCAGGTCTGAACATGGTCGACACCTCCTCTTGATGGATTAATCGTAGCATGATTCGACATAAATGTATTAAAATGTATCATATACTCACATATATAGGAGGAACGACTTATGGAATATCAATTAGGAGAGGTTTTAAAAAGAGTTCGGCAATCGAAACGCTACACACAAAAATATATCGCCGGTGACCAAATGTCCCGCGCAACCTATGCTAAAATAGAGGCTTGTGACATGCAGCCAACAGTAGGTAAATTTATGCACATTTTAAAAAAACTTGATATATCCTATGAGGAATTAACTTACATACAGAATTCTTATAGTCTTAACGGCAAGGATGAAATCGTTCATGATTTTTTTAAACTTACCTCCAGTGAAGACATACAAAAAGTCATTAATCTCAATGCAAAGTGCGAAAAGTATTTAAAACAGTATTCTGATAGTGTCGTTCAAGACATTCATTATGTATGTAGTGCAATTTCTTCCATTCATTTTGAAAAGACCTTTGATCATGCATTTCCATATGCCAAAAAAGTATGGGAACGTTTGTCCAAACTGGACAATTGGTACTCAGTAGAATTGAAACTAATTAATAATATTTTCTTCTTCTTTCCCTTAGAAACTGGTATATCCATAGGAAAACGTGCACTAAAAGAAATTGATCGTTGTTCCTATATTATTAGAAGCGATGAACTAAAATCATCATATTTACTAAACCTAACTATTCTTCTGATTAAAAACAACAAATATGATCAAGCCTATCTATATGCCAATAAATCTATCGATGAATGCATGCGAATCAAAAGATTTGAAGCTTTAGCTGTAGCTTATGCAAGAAAAGGAATGATCTTGGTCAAAATGGAACAACAAAAAGATGGGCTTGTATTAATTAAAAAAGGATTATCCATTTGCCAAGTTCTCGATCTAGCCTCAATGCTTAATGCGCTTACACAAGAAGTTCATGAATTAACCTCAATTGATATTGAACTAAAAATTTGATCTCACAAAAAAATGGACCCTTCTCTTTCTCATCTCCCCTATGTTATTTCCCCAACCATAGAAGACTGAATTTTGGCATTTTTCGTCATTTGTTAATTTAATTTAGACCAAAATACAAAATTATTCTCAAACACTTTAAAAAGTTAATAGTTCACAAATAGCATAAGTCAACAGATCCTTTAATGGACCAAATGCAAAGTCCGCATCAAGGCGCTCGGTCCATTGATGCGCGTCGCGCCCGATCGGACCGAGATTCAAGACGGGTACAGATAGCTGCTCCATCGCTTCAAAAGGAATAGAATAACCGCGATTCCAGATCGGCATATTGTGAATCAGTTGATTCATTGACGACTGTTTGGCAGGCATACCGATATAACTTAGATCCGAAATTCCGCTAAAATAATGTTGTTCCTTTAACTCGACTTGATAATCTGTATAGGCGCGATACTGAATTTTTTCAACCGTCTCTTGAATCAGCCGGCGATGATGCGATTGGACTGCCGGATAAAAAGGAGGCGCATAGAACAGTACAATCATTGGTGCCAGCGCTTTGCAACGGATGGCCAGTTGATCTACAATCTGAATGGAAATTTCCCGATCATCTTTATCACCGCGTTCGGCAACCAAAGCATCAATAAGCGTATCAACGTGTTTGTCTCCCAATGACAGTCGTGCTTCATGAATTAATTCTTCAAATGTGAGCACACGCACCTTCCGTTCTGCTGCGGTGGAGCCGGTAAAATGTGCATACTGCTCTGCTTCCTTTTGATACAGCGCTTCGATTTTTCTCGCCGCTCGGTTTGCTTTTTTGAGCAACATTTCGGTTATATCTTCAATCGATCGCTCCAATAAAAACAGATTGAACAAGGTCACAGACCGATGTGGAATTTGAACAGAATAAGAATCCTTCAGTCCTTTTTGGATTAAATTCGTAGGTGGTGGAGCAGCTTTGCCTTCATCTTCATCACACAATTCAGTGCTTAATTCGATCTCCTCTGTTATCAGCGAGGCCATCAAATTGCCGTTTAAACCGGAAAAAGGCTCGCCAACATGCGTTTCTTTTCCATAGCACAAAAAACCGGGCATAACCTTGCCTATTGATCCGGTATAGATATAATTATTGTGATCTCCAGGATAGAGTGAAAACATTGGTTCGGAATTGAGAGCTGTGCAGTAGTCCAGTTTATGCTGCTTTTGTAAGTGTAGTAAATGAGGTACTGCTGCACGCATGCCGACGGAATTCACTTCCTCGTCTGGCACAGAAATAAGTAAGAGGTTACCGTCAAACACGCCCTCGCATGCTGACTCGATCAAAGACATATGAAGTGCAAGTCCGCTCTTCATGTCCATCGCTCCTCTGCCGAACAGCCAATTGCCAGAACCGAGATCATTGCGAACCTCATTTGGAAGATCATCCTTCTTCGCATAAAAAAGATCGGTCAATTTATTAATATCAAAAGCAAATTTTTTCCATTGTCCGTAATCCTGCACATCGACGACATCAAAATGGCTGAACAGTATAACCGTTTTAGCAGTAGGCTTCGGTGCACGAACAAGTGCAGATATAAATGATCGTCCATCATCTGTAGGTATTTCATTTAAGCATTCAGGATGTGTTTGAAAATAATTCAGCTCAGATAGCTTATGTAAAACCAGCTTAGGAAACTTCTTTTCGGCTTGTGAACCGGAAACACTCGGAACATGAACCAGGTCACTCAATAGTTCAGTTAATGCTTCTTTCGTCTGCCACTTACTCACCAGAACACCGCCCTAATGCTTAAAATGAGATCAGAATTAATCTTTATTATACAATGAATTGCAACTTTGCAAAAACTATTTATTTCATTGATTCATTGAATACAATCATCTTAAACTACTCATTCTTATCGCAATGTAGTGTCAAAAGTTCCTTTTCACGATTCGCGTCCATTCCCGCTTTCCATTCATGATTTGTTGGACGTGTCTTAAGCCATTCAGCAGTATCTCGGATAGTTTCCTGAATCGGTCGAAATGTAAGTCCTGCTTTGATTGCTTTCCTATTATCTACAGCTAGGAATCCATCCATATTCGCTTCTTTTGGGATCCAAAGCGGCACCTCCGACCAATACGCAACGCCTTGATTCAGCAAAAATTCCTCAGGAATCCATTGAAGACGTGCTGCCGGATTTAAAGTGTCTCTACATGCTTCAAGGAACTGCTTCATGGTGAGTGGTGAGCTCGGACCGGTCGCATGATACACACCGGTTTGTTTTTTCTCCACAAGATCAAGAACAAATGAAGCTAAATCTCGCACATCAATCCATTGAACGTGCGCCTGCGGATTTCCTGGTGCAAGCACGTTGCCACCTTTTTTCATACGCCAAGGCCAATAGGAGAAGCGGTCGGTCGGATCATAAGGACCTACGATTAACCCTGGCCGAACAATAAGTGAATGACCTGGAAACTTCTCTTGAACTGCCGATTCACAAAGTGCTTTGAGAGGACCATAGTTTCCATCGCCAATATCCTCGACGCTTTCATCCTTCAACTTGCCTCTGACCGCCTCCTCGTCTAGATTTTGCTTGCTGAAATCTTCATAAACAGAAATACTCGATATGAATGTATAGTGATCGGTCAAATGAGCGAGCAGGCTTGCCGACTTACGGACAACTCTTGGGACGTAGCCTGATGTATCAATCACTGCGTCCCATTTTCTGCCTTTCAAAACCTCCAGATCACCATCGCGTTCACCATGTAACTGTTCTATGTCAGGCAAAACATCAGAATGACTGCCTCGATTGAATAACGTAACAGAATGACCCCTTTTGAGTGCAAGCTCTGCAAGATGTCTTCCTAAAAAGACAGTACCACCTAAAATTAATAGATTCATGTATCTCTCACCCCACTTTATTAAATAGAACGAATTTAAGCAGCATTTCGTTACAAATCGTTCACCGTGTCTTGAATTTAGGCGATGATTCAGCAGGTATCTTTAATTTTTCTTTAATTCCGATATCAAGACGAGCATACAAGAAAGCTGCTAAGATACCGAAAAGGCTGACAATCACTACAATCACTGCTGATGGCAAAATGTTGACGAATGTGATCATCAAACTAGCTAAGATCATCCCAAAAGAACCACTCAAACCAGCGATTCCCATGTATAACCCTCTTTGACGATCAGGGGCAAGATCGGCAAGAAAATTCTGCCCAATCGGAACATATAATAGTTCGCCTACTGTCGTAATCAGCATCGCTAAAAAGAAAAGCAATGGGACCGTACCAACCATCATATAAACATAGCCTAAAGCGAACAACATAACTCCTGCAACAACCGTGACTCGCTGACTAATCTTTTGGACTAAAAAAGTGACCATGAATGTACAGCAAATGACTAAAAGTGTATTTTCAGATTGAAGCATGCCAAGCAAGTTCATCCCATTCAGATAAAAGCTGCCAATCAATTGTTGACGAGGTATCGCTTCAGTCATATGAATCGCTATATAGTTCGTCATTTGACACGAAATAGTTGCCAAACTAAAAGAAGCAAGAAAATACATGACAAATAAGCGATCTTTAATTAATCCGAAAAGGGTTTGCATCATTCCAACCTTTTTTATTGCTGGATCTTCATTGTCCTCTCCATCCTTTGACTTCCGAACAGGTTCAAAATCATCGGTGATTAATAAAAGCGT
Organism: Sporolactobacillus sp. STSJ-5; assembly: GCF_024385605.1. Lineage (GTDB taxonomy): Bacteria > Bacillota > Bacilli > Bacillales > Sporolactobacillaceae > Sporolactobacillus. The sequence goes on from NZ_JANFOJ010000022.1 coordinate 37,141, forward strand.
CGACAAAAAAGCGATAACATCAGATAGTGCAACGAGCAGAAAGAGAACAAAATAATACTTTTGAAAGAAAAAACCGCCAATTAATGAACCTGAAGCTAATGCAAGATTGACCAGCCAATACTGAAACTGGTACATATATTTTCTATATTCAGGCTGACTCGAATCAATGAGAAGTGCAGAAACTGCAGGCGATAACATGCCGAAAAAAAGCATACTGATTACGTAAAGAAGGAAGGTCAGATAAACATTATTCCACCACGGTGAATTGCAAAAAGCGATTAACGTGTACGTTACAATTGTCGTACCCTCGGCGATTAACATGATCTTTCGTCTTCCGATACGATCATCAAGCATTCCTCCGGTAATACCGCCAATGATTCCAGCAAGAATCACGCCGGCAAACATGATTCCTGTTAAGGATGTACCCACTCTCTGAGAGAAATAGATTGGTAAATAAGGCACAACCATGGTAAACGATGCATTCATTAGAAAATCAACGCAAAAGCGAATGCGAACATTTTTTCCAAAATGATTAAATAAATTATTCAATCGTCCCATTAGATTTAATTTATTTGACATGCGTGTTGTCTTCTTTCAAATAGCGTTCAACAACATTCATCTGTGCTTTGTACATTTCCGCACCAAATGCATACGCTATTTTTTGTGTATCACTCATGTTGTTTTTCCACTTCGCATTCGTTTGGTCAAGCCTGTCGGCAAGCACTGCGATGCGCTGTTTTTCTTCCTTTAACCATCCCTTCAATCCATCTTCAGAAACATGCCTTCCAAAATAGAGACGAACCAAGAAATCGGATTGAAACACATCCGTTTGAACTTCCGACCGCAAGTAATTCTGGAATTCCATTTCTCCTTCTTGGGTAATGTAGAACACATGCTTATTGGGCTTCCCTTCTTGAGTGACAATTTCTTTTCTCACCTTTCCCTCAATCTCAAGTTTCTTCAAGGTAGGGTAAATCATCCCATATCCTCCGGAGAAAAAATGTGAAAAAACTGTTTGAAACATCTCATTGATGTCATAGCCTGTTCGCGGCATATCCAGCAGCAGTCCAAGAATAACATCTCTGCCCTTCATAGTTATCACCTTCATATTCACATTGTTAATATAGATTTAATTACCATAATTATATAGTTGTTTCGGCGAAAGGCAAGATGCATCTTTTAAAAATGGCTGGAAATCCTATTATTGAATTTCCAGCCATATTAAAGATTTTTGTACGATTCACTTCATTGTTCCTGTAGATAGTCACTCGTCGTTCTCACCTTAGCAAAGCTTTGCAAAGCGGCAAGAAATGAAGTTTGTACTTGATCTGCTTGTATGGTGTCATCTTCTATGACCAAATCTTTTGTTGCACAGCCATCACCAAGCAGCGTACAACGATAACTAAGTTCAGCCGCTTGCCGTGTTGTTGAATCCACACACATATGGGTCATCATGCCGCAGATTACTAACGAATCGATTTGATTACTTTTTAGTACCTCCTGCAAACGCGTCTGAAGAAAACTATTTGGAAAATTTTTCTGTACAATAAATTCATTTCCATGATTTTTGGGAGTGAGTGCAGAATGTATCGCTGCCCCAAATGTATTTTCAAGAAAAAAAGTGGCGTTCGCAATTTTTGCGACATGCTGAATAAATACAATGGTTTTTCCTGTCTTACGAAAACGGTTGAGTACTCGCTCAATCTGATTGAGCGCAACCTCGGGTTTTTCAAGCTGCATCGTTCCCCCAGCAAAATAATCATTCTGGACATCAATAATAAGTAAAGCTTCAGTCATGATTGTCACCCTCCAAAAGATCTGATATGGTGATTGTACATGAATGGAAGTAGTGTTTTACAGTAGCGGATGAATGAAATCACTCTTCCATTTTTTCAATGTGAAAGGAAATCAACGATGGACGAACTCGACCCGATTATTAACTAAAAACAGCCGGCTAACTTGGAAACAACTTGGTGAGAACATTCATATGACGGGACAAGCAACAGGTCAGCGCGTTCAGAAATTAATCGACCAAGGAATCATTCGCCGTTTTACTATTGACCAGCACTATGATTCCATTCAGTTTATAACCATTTATAAGTCTTCGTCCGATTACAGAGGATTTGAACAGATGATCGCTGAAAATCCGAGTTGCATTGAGGCCCATAATATTTCCGGTGACGGATGTTATCTGTTGAAAGCCTGCTTTCCGGATGTGCAAAATCTTGATGAGTTCTGCACGCAGCTTTTGCGGTTTGGCAGGTATAAGGTGAACAGTTCAATAAGGCAGCTTGATTGCCACTAACCGTATAGAAAAATGGATCAGGAAGAAAACAAAGATGTTTTCTTCCTGATCCATAATTTTTAGAACATCTTTTTAGATGCTCCATTCAATAATTTGACCGCAGTGGCAAAGTCCCCCGCCAAATCCGTATAAAAGTAAACGATCATTTTTCTTAATTTTTCCTGTCTTGACGGCTTCTGATATCGCCAGAGCAATCGAAGCCGATGAAGTGTTGCCGTAATACTCTAAGCTGTAAAGAACTTTATCCATCGGAATCGCTAATCGTTCAAATATGGCTTCAATTAATCGCAAGTTTGCGCTATGCGGAATGAACCAATCAATATCCGAAATTTGTAATCCGCTGTTTTCCAGCAGTGCCGGGATTCCGGCGGTTACTGTCTTAACTGCCCATTTGAACACTTCACGGCCGTTCTGAATCATTTTTCCTGTATCAATGAGCTTTTCTCCATCCATAGTTGACGATAATCCTGTACGATAAAGGGCTTTACCGAGACTTCCGTCAGCACCCATATAAGAGCCGAGAAAATTGCCTCTTTCATCCGTATGTTCAACAAGCGCGGCACCTGCTCCATCACCAAGAAGAATGCATGTGGTTCGATCCGTATAATCCGTTACCTTTGACATTGTTTCAGCAGCAATCACGAGCACTTTCTTATTCAATCCGCTTGTAACAAGACCGTTCGCAACGTGCAGTGCATATTCAAAACCCGAACAAGCGGAACTTAAATCAATCACACCTGCATGTTTGAGTTGAAAGGCTGCTTGAACTCTCGCGGAGACACTTGGAAATCCATAATCCGGTGTGGTGGTCGAAACAATGACCAAATCCACATCAGTAAGGTCACTTTCATAACGGTAAACGAGATTACGTACCGCTCCGCAGGCCAAATCACTGGAAAATTCTTCAGGACCTGCAATTCGGCGTTCTTTCATCCCAGTCCGTCGAACGATCCATTCATCCGATGTATCGACAAGTTGTTCTAAATCGTGATTCGTCATTCGGCGTTCCGGAACATATGCCCCAATGGCCGTTATTGTCGCTTTTGATTCCAATCGATATCCGTCCTCCTTATTTCTAGCCTTTATATTATATCAGATATTAGTACTAGGTGCTAATATTTATATAAAAAAATGAAAACCGAAATAATTCGGTTTTCATCTTTAAATAATTATTCTCATTTAGGATTGTTCTGAGGTACCGGGTCTTTACCCAGGAACGAAGAATAAAACCAAATGTCTTTGTCAATTTTATTTTTTACAGCAATCAGCATATCATTGGTTACGGCATCGCCTTCTTGATCTGATAAGACAATGCCTTCTGCCAATTCGTCACGCAACTGTACCAGATCATCAATAGCGACCTGTACCATTTCGTTCTCATTCAATGGATTCGTGTATGGTTTTTCTTTAATCGTCGCATGCTCTAAGAATTCCTGAAGTGTCGAATAGGGTTGACCATCGATTTGAATCAGTCGTTCTGCCACTTCATCAAGAATCGCAGTTACTTGATCATATAATTCTTCAAATTTAATATGCAATGTGAAGAAACTTGGACCTTTCACGTACCAATGTAGTTGATGAATCTTTGTGTAGAACAAACCGAAATTTGCTACCTGCTGATTTAGAAAAGTTTTGGTTGTTGTGCCTTGCGCAACTGCCATAACAATCTCTCCTTTATTTATATTAATTATTTAACTATAATTATTATAATATAATTCATTACTACTGTCTAGTCTTAAAAATTCCGCAAAATGCATTGATTTTTTCAGTGTTCATTTTAACCGTTTACATTTACAATAGATAAAGGAAGGAGGAATTGCTGTGGAATCAATACTTCGAGCTTTAGTGGTCAATAAAAACAAAGAACATTTTTCAGTCGCAATGAAAAACATTACTATGGATCAACTGCCTAAGGACGATGTGGTTGTTAAAGTGCATTACTCCAGTATAAATTATAAGGATGCGCTTGCGTGCATGCCTGACGGAAAGATCGTGAACACATACCCTTTTATTCCAGGCATTGATTTGGCTGGTGTCGTTGTATCATCTGCAGATGATCGATTCAAGCAAGGAGACCAAGTCATTGCAACCGGCTATGGTATCGGCGTCAATCATTACGGCGGTTTTTGCGAGTACGCATCAATTCCTGGTGACTGGATTGTACCACTGCCCGATGAGCTTACCTTTAAAGAAGCAATGATTTATGGAACCGCCGGATTTACGGCCGCACTCGCCATAAACAAGCTTGAACAAAATGGTATGACACCAGAAAAGGGACCCGTGCTTGTTACCGGAGCAACCGGTGGTGTCGGAACAACAGCTGTAGCCATGCTTTCTAAGCTAGGTTACGATGTTACTGCAAGTACAGGTAAATCCTCGCAAACAGAGTATCTGAAACAACTAGGCGCAACTGCCGTCAAACCACGAAGTGCTATTTACGATGGAAAGATTAAAGCATTAGATAAAACACAATTTGCTGCTGCCATTGACCCTGTGGGAGGAGCGCAGCTCGCCTCACTTATCAGTAAAATTGCTTATGGTGGTACCGTCGCTGTCTGCGGATTAACCGGAGGCAGTAAGATTCCGACCACAGTTTTCCCGTTTATCCTTCGTGGAATTAATCTACTAGGCATTGACTCAGTGTATTGTCCGATGCCACTGAGAAAAACAATCTGGAAACGAATGGCAAGCGAATTAAAAGACAGTCAAAAGCTTTCTATGATAAAAAAAGAAATAGCGTTTCAAGCACTGCCGGATATTCTGCCAAAATTACTGGAAGGAAGTACTGTCGGAAGAATCATTGTGAACATAAATGAATAAGAAGAACGAAAAGCAGTGAACCATTAAAAAATGGATTCGCTGCTTTTTCATCAATATAGTCGCTTTCGATACCTCAGCCGATTTGTTATTGATCAGTTGTCGTAGTAATGCATTTTTAAAATAAAGGATCTGCGCTCCTGATCATTTTAATCCTTTACTCCCTCCTTTTTGATTCTTCATTTATTAGACGGACGAGAAGTGATTTTAGACGAATAAAAAAATATATTTATTAGTTGAATGTGATTATAGAAAAATTATCAATTTTAGTTGACTGTATAAACCAAATGTTGTTATTATAAAAAATGGTTAACACAGTTATCTATTTAAGGAGGAAGTGCTCAATTGGAATTAGATTCGGTTAAATCCTTGATTAGTGCTTATGAAGATGTCTCTATTTATACATCAAATATCGTTCACGAAGCTGTTGAAGATCTCATTAAAGCCCATGGCATCACATTTGAACAGCTTTGCTTGCTCCGGATGCTAGAGAAGAAGCCGGGACTCAGCCCGATTCAAATTGCGAATCTGCTCGATATAAATAAAAGCGGCGTTAGTATTCGCGTCAGTCGGTTAGTGGATAAAGGTTATATTGAAAAGCGGATGATTGATAATCGCAGCTTCGGATTGTACAACACAAACACAGGAAAGGCTATTTTTCTTGAAGGAGAACGTAAGATTCATGAGCTTGTAGGTAAATGGATCGAAGAAGTCGGCGAACAGGACAGCAAGGAATTTGTTCGTATCTATTTGAAGATCAACGAAATCATTATGAGACAGAAGGCGGACAAATGAAAAAAATGATCACATTGCGGTGGGTACTGCTTGGTATTTGGGTACTTGGCCTTGCAGTCCTTATGTTTACGGCTCCGAATTTTAATGCGCTTGTTCGTGATAAAGGCGGTTACTCATTGCCCGATAATTATTCGACACAGCAAGCCAGTAAACTAGAGAAAAAATTCAGCGAAAATAAAGATACAACCGCTTATATCGCTGCTTTCCATTCCAACAAGGGCTTTTCTCGAAAAGACTTAAATGCGATTGAAAAGACGTTAAACCGTGTTAAAGACAACAAAAAGGATCTCAAAATTGAGAGCGTCATCGATGTCTTTGATCATAAAGATTTAAAAGATCAGCTGGTTTCAAAAAACAATAAAACGTTAATGGCTGCCTTTCAAGTACAGAACGTAAATCCGACAGCCGTTCACTCACTTCGAAATAAAATCGATGCTGAAATTAAAACAGACGGTGTCAAAACCTACTTAACAGGTCAAGAATTGATTAATGATGACATGAATTCAGCAGCTGAGGCAGGCGTAAAAAGAACAGAGGGTCTTACACTCATCTTCATCCTCGTTGTTCTTTTCCTTGTCTTTCGTTCTGTTGTCGCACCGTTTGTGCCACTCATTACCGTTGGCATCAGCTATATCGTTGCACAATTTGTGGTTTCATTTCTTGTAAACTATTTCAATTTCCCAATTTCAAACTTTACGCAAACATTTATGATCGCTGTCCTGTTCGGTATCGGAACCGATTACTGTATTCTCCTTTTAAGCCGATTTAGAGAGGAACTTGCAAAGGGAAATGATAAATATCAGGCGACACTGGCAACGTTTCGAACGGCCGGGCTGACTGTACTGAAAAGCGGAATTCCTGTTTTTATCGCCTTTCTCTCACTTGCATTCGTTGAATTTAACCTCTACCGAAGCGCGATTGCTGTCGGGGTTGGTGTCATCTTCCTGTTGCTTGCCCTCTTTACGCTGCTCCCTCTTTTCATGACCACACTTGGAAAACACCTTTTCTGGCCGATGAGTGGAAAAATAAAGGAACCAAAAAGCGATCTTTGGGCAGCTGCCGGCAAGCTTGCTTTTGCACGCCCGATCGTTGCCCTGTTAATCGTTGCTTTATTTACGATACCGCCGATCATTACTTATAGTGGGCAGCTTTCCTTTAATTCACCTGAAGAATTGCCAAATTCCTATGGAGCAAAAGCAGGCTTTAATGTCATTTCCAAAGATTTCGGTGCCGGTAATATGTCTCCGGCGACAATCTATTTGCAAAATGATGACAACATGCGCTCATCGGATTATGTTGCGCTGATTGAACGCATCTCCCTGGCAATAAAAAAAGATCCGAATGTTGATAAAGTGATGAGCGTTTCACGTCCGCTCGGAAAACGACTGAATGACATCTATGTAACCAAACAATCGGATACCGTTCATAAGGGGCTGAAAAGTGCCTCCGGCGGATTAGGAACCTTGCAAAACAGTCTGCAAACAGCAAGTAAGAAAATTGATAAGTCTCAGCCACAATTGAATTCTGCAATAACCGGCATCGACAAACTGCAAACCGGAACATCCGCTACAAAAGACGGAGTTCAGAAAATACAAACCGTACTGGCGCAGATCTCGGATGGAATTAAGTCCGGTTCAGCCGGAACAGCGGAAATCAGAAAAAATGTTCAAGATGCTCAGAAACAGCTGAAACAGCTCCAAACCGGTCAAGAACAAATTCAGAATGGCTATCAACAGGTGGCTGACAACTTGCAAAAAGTCTCAGACCAACTTGGCCAATTCTCATCATCAGGATCCGGCAGCCAGCCAGCAATCGACACAAGCGATTTGGAAAAGACACTTGGTCAGATTCAAATAAATTTGCAGGTGTACATCAAATCCCATCCGGAAGCGATGCAGGATCCGAATTTTGTTCAATTAGCAACCGGATTAAAGCAGTTACCGACCGTTATGGAAAATCTTCAGAACAATATCCAAACTGAGATTACCAATCAAACGAAAACAGCTAAAGCGCAAATCACTCAGCTGAACAGCAGCATTCAACAATTGGCTGATGCGATGAAGCAATTGAACGCTCAGTCCGCAAAAGTGTCGCAGGGAATCAGCAGCTTTCAATCCGGGCTCACTCAACTAAACGACGGTCTTGGCAAATTGGGAAACGGATTAAATCAGGCAAGCAGCGGTCAAGACCAAGTCATCCAAAACACACCACAGTTGACCAATGCACTCACACAAATTGCTTCCGGGCAAAAGCAGTTAAGGAGCGGCTTCAGTGATGTGCAAGATCAAATGCAGACACTGTCCGGTGGGCTTGCAAAAGGTGCAAATGGTGCAAAGAAAATTAAGAACGGTGTTAATTCAGCGAATGATTTTATCGGCAACTGGACCAAGGTTTCCTATGAACAGTCAGGGATCTATGTGCCGGATCAAATCTTCACAAATAAGAGTTTTAAAGATGCCCTTGATCAATATATGAGTAAAGATGGCAAAATCACAAGCATTCAAGTGACTTTGAAAGATGATCCTTACTCAAATAAAGGGATTGCTCATTTTCAAGAATTCAAAAAGGAACTTCCGTCTATTTTGAAAGGAACGAAGCTCGAAAATGCACATGTGGGGATCAGCGGCATCTCTAGTTTTAATAGTGACTTAAAGCAGCTCTCAAGTTCAGATTATCAAAAAGCCGTTACCTTTGTCATCATTGGTGTGTTCATCGCACTCGTCATTGTCTTGCGGTCATTGACTATGCCGATTTATTTAATGGCATCTCTCCTTTTGACCTACTTCTCGGCAATGGGTTTTTCGGAATTAATTTTCTCAAAACTGTTCCATTTCTCCGGACTAACGTGGACAACGCAATTTTTCGGATTTATTGTACTCGTCGCACTTGGCATTGATTACTCAATCTTTGTCATGGAGCGATTCAACGAGTACGCAAATCGGGCAATACGAGAACGTATGCTGCTGACGCTGTGGCATATGGGCAGCGTAATCTTCTCAGCTGTGCTCATTCTGAGCGGAACCTTCGCAGCAATGATGCCTTCCGGAATGCTCTCGCTTGTTGAAATTGCCAGCGTCGTCATTATTGGCTTGATCCTTTATGCAGTGGTGATTATCCCATTCTTTGTTCCGGTGATGGTCAAATTGTTCGGCCGTGGCAATTGGTGGCCTTTTATACCGAATAAAACAAAGTTGATTGATTCAAACGATTCACATTCAATATAAATAAAAAAATAAGGCCTCATACAGTGATCATAAACTGTACGAGGCTTTTTTTAGTAATTGAGCATTTTTTGCAATATGTACTGGCATTCGCCTTTACCTGGATAATCCCCTATTCTTCCAATCACTTGAAAACCAAGTTTTTGATAAAACAGCGGTGCCTGATAGCTCATGGTCTCCAGCAGAACCATATCGCAATGGTGCTCGCGTGCCTCCTGCTCGATTCGTTCAATCAGCTTTGTCCCGACTCCTTTTATCCGATACACTTCACTCACTGCCAGCAGGCTGACGTGAAGTGCGTTCCAATGAAATTCAGCCGCCGCTCCGCCTATCACTTGTCCCTGATCATCATACATTGCATAACTAATTTTTCGGAGCTTCCTGTCTGCGAAGGCAGGCCGTTTCTCTTCCGTATTCACTTGCAATTCATGATCGACCCAATCCTTGATTTCATCATAATCGGCTTTCTTAATTTCCACTCAAAATTCCTCCAGCATTAAATAAAATCAAAACTTAAATGCGCCTGACGCATAGTAGTAAATTAATGTCGCAATCACGTCGATTGCACACACAACCGCGATAATCGTTACCACCTTGCTTCTTTTTGTCTTTTCAGCACTTGGCTTTGCTTCTTTCTTGTCCATTTGTCCGCCCTCCGACTTGCATCATATTGCTTTATTTTATCACATTTCTTTATTAATAGCTGTGTGTTCTCAATGAGT
>NZ_JANFOJ010000023.1 GCF_024385605.1 Sporolactobacillus sp. STSJ-5
CCGCCTTCAGTTGAAGGCGGCTATGTAATCTGATTTTATTTGTTGCAGATTCATTTTCTATGGTCTGCACCTGCACTCGTCAATTACTTTGCATCAGAAGATATTTTGTCTTTTTTCGTTCGAATTGTAACGAGTGTAAAGACGGAAAGAACGATTGCAATTGCAGAAAGTACTATGGCAATGATCGGAAGTGTCTGACCGCTGCCGTCTTGTGCTGCATCCGCGGTCTGAATAATCTTTGTGATCGCATGAGGCGTTTCCGTACTTTCACTGCCTGTCCATTCAACAATACTGCCGTCCTTATAGGTTTGATAGGCATTCCAAGCTAAATTGCCGACTTTTTTAGGATTCAGTGCCCGGAATTGAAATTGCTGGAACGCTCCGGGTGCAATCCCCGTACCATTGGTCGTCCAAGTGACCGTCTGTACGCGTCCATTTGAATTCTTTGATACTTCAGTAGTCCAGCCCGGCACCGGTTGATAGCTGAAAAATTCAACATGATTCGGGATGCGCACAGCCACTTTTGTAGTCGGAATGTTTTTTTCAGTGGGTACGGTTACCGTATAGGTTTCGCTTGATCCTGCGACCGACTGAAACGGTTTAACGGATACGTGCGCTGATGCGTTCGTTTGAAAAACAAATAGAAGTGTAAGAGACAACACGAATGCAGATACGATTTTGGTCAACTTTTTCATTATTTATATCTCCCCGTTTTTGATTATCCGATTACTTAATACTGGCAATGAAATTTCTCTCTATCACCTGATAATTCTTGTCGAGGACATGGACATTGATGAGAAAACGGTGCTTCATGTCGAGCGCATCTTTGACAACGATACCCTTTCCAAGCTTCGATAATGGAACTTGGATTTTCGTTTCTCCCATATCCATGTCGATGCAACGAATTTTTATGACAGCCTGCTGCAGATTGCGTGCACGTTTTCCATTTTCAAGAACATCTAGATAAAGCGTATTGGGTCCGAGTTTAAGGGGCTCGACCCTCAGCGTGAGCTCATAGTTCTTTTCCTTCACGCGTGTTGTTTTATTTGGGTCGGTCAATTGTGTTGGCGGATTTTCGTTTTTCGTCGATTTTCCATGATTGAACTTCGCGCTGAACCCTTCGAACGTACTGTCAGCTTTGGCTTGTTTAGGAACAGGCGGAGAAACATTGGCTAATACTGCTGCAGCAAATAATACAACCAGACCGATCAATAACTCACCCAACACACTTTTTTTCAGAAATTCACCCTGTTTTTGTCCGCGCAAATAGGAATACAAGGCAAACAGCAGCATGATCACCAGCAGAACGGCTTTAATGAGAATGATCCAGCCGTAGGCGGACGTATAGAGAGCACTGAATGTCGGCAGGTGAATCAGACTGCCGATAAGTCCGGTCAAAAAGATCCCCCCAACCAAAATGATTGCAAAAGGTGAAAAGCGATGAACCGTTTGCCAGTATGCAGTTTTCTGCTGTTCAGGCAGATAATCTTTTTTTACTGCTCTCGGTAAAAAGAACAGAAGGCTGAATAATGAGCCGAGCCAGATCGCGGCGGCGGATAAATGCAGAAAATCAGCAAATACAGCCAGCAGCCTTGTCTCCTGATTCTGGACCCCTCCCGCATGACCCAGAAAAGCTTTTGACAAAGAAAACAAAAACAGCAAGATAATCTGTGCCCATATTAGGTAGTCTGCCGTTTGCTCTGATCTCGTTCGAGATACCCCATATTGAAGCACAAAACTTGCAAGCAGGGTACCGAGCATCAGAAACCATATCGGTCCAAACGAAGTCGCAACTAGTGTTGTCCTCAGCGCTTCTCCATTAAATGCGTGCAGCCAATTGACACCTGCGTTACTCGTCACCTGCAACGGCAAGGCAAGGAAAACACCAAGAAGCAAAATTCCTCCGGAGATCCACAGCGCAATACGTGTTGATTTCCGCTTGTAAATAAGCGGACTACGTGCCGGATAAAGGAATTTAAGGAAGACAACGAATCCAAAGTAAAAGGATAGGCCACCATAAATCAGCCATCTTATCACAAGATTATCCGCACCGGGTAAATCGTTGCCCGTTTTGTCTGTCTGTGGAACGGTTGAACGGTTTGCAGGCTGACCGACCTTGAAACCGATCGTTCCGTTAACCGCATGACCATCTGCAGAGATTACCTTCCACTTGATCGTGTAATAACCGACCGCAAGCTTTTTCTTCACGTTATTGACGAGCACAGCAGGATTCTTTTTATCGATATGTGCTTGATTTGTGTCAACACGATGACCATCTTTATCAAGAATCTGCAAGGTCAAAAAGGTCTGCTGTATTTCCTCACTGAATTGAATTGAAACAGTTTTAAAATCAGCACTCGCCTGCTGGTTCTGACCCGGATTTGACTTAATCACATAGGCATGTGCAGACGAAAACTGAGCGAAAAGCAGCGAAAAAAGAATAATAGCAATAAAAGCACAAATGTTTTGCTTCATCATCATTTAACCATCCATTCATTGAAAATTAATGATGTCCTCCAAGGTTCATGCATTAGCAAATAAACAGTCGAGTGATGGACCTCACAATAAAATTTAAAGTAATCATAGCATTTTACTTGGTATTTAGCAACGTACTTTTTCTTGCAGGATATTTAAATCATTTCTACACATCTGAACATAAAAAAGGACACCGTTTTTAATCAGTGCCACTCCAAAAGTTCTTCTATTACTCTTGATTTTTGTTCACAAGGGCTTACCCGTCCGTCTATAGAATTTCCACATACCCTTCTGTTCCATTCACACGAATTCGTTCTCCATCTTTGATCCGTTCGGTTGCGTTTTCTACGCCGACAACCGCAGGTAAGCCGTATTCACGTGCGATCACTGCGCCGTGGGTCATCAATCCGCCTACTTCGGTGACCAAGCCTTTTATAGATACAAATAATGGTGTCCAGCTAGGGTCCGTAAAAGAAGTGACTAATATATCCCCGTCCTCTAGATTCGCATCTTTCATATTTAAGATGACACGCGCACGCCCTTCGATAACTCCGGAAGAAACAGGCAGACCTGCGATCGCTTCGGCTGGAAGATTTTCTCGTTTGTATGCGCCAGTAACTATTTCACCATCAGACGTGATTACACGCGGAGGTGTTAGTTTTTCGTAGAACGTGTACTCGGCTTTTCGTTTGTTGATGATTTGGTCATCCAATGTATCTGAACGTACAGCGTCGTGAAGCTCTTCAAAAGTGAGGTAGAATATATCTTCTTTTTCATGAATAATGCCAGTTTTTACGAGTTGTTCGGCTTCTTTTAGTAAAGCCTGCTTATAAACGAAGTAACGATTAACAATACCATATTTTGGATATTCACGATACCCGATGAAATTTCGGATTAGATCAATCTTTCGTTTTGTTTCTTTGGCTTTTTGTTCACCATCCGGTAATTGCTTCAACTGATTTAATAACTCGTGTTCTTTTTTTAAAGCAGCGCGCCGCCCTTGCTCAAATTTTTGATTACCGGCATTAGGCTCAAAGTTTTTGATGTTACTGAGAATCATCGGGACAAGTGTCGTTGGCTTTTCACTCCAACGCACTCTCGTAATATCGATCTCTCCGCTGCATCTCATACCATATTTTTTAAGAAAAGCGCAGATCGCGTCCTTGGCTTTTTTCCCGCCATCAACCGTAACCAGTTCATCCAAAAAATAATCATTTTTGACATGGTGTAAATAATCAATGACTTCTGGATAAGGACGAATCACATCGGCGACATCCAATAGCGCCAGACCCATTTCCGAAGTAATATTGTTTGGTACCGATTGCGAAAGCGGATCTGCTGCGTTTTTTTCACCTAGCCACGTGTTCATTTTTTCATTGATCCATGATGAAGCATTTATAGCAGCCATAAACACAGCTGTACTTTGTGGGTCAAATAAGATCTTCTTCAGCTCTTGGATATCTTCTCGAATAAAATCAAGTAAACCTAATCCTGATTGTGTTTGGATGTTTTGCTTTAAATCCTCTACGGATTTTTGGCTAGCCTTAATCAAATCAGAAACGATTCTCGGATCAATTGCGACTGGTGCTTGAGCATCCGCGGATGTCTTCTTATTGCTTTTACTTGGGTTCTGCTCTTTGTTATCATTCGGTAACGATTTTATAAAATCTCCCCGCTCAATTATGGTCATAAGTGCGTCTTTCATAAGCGGATCATGTTGTCCCATGGAATCGAGCAGTCCTTTTCTGCTGTCAGGCGATGCCAGCATTTGTGTGACATCAACAAACAATCTCCCACCGGCTTTACGCATCGGTGCAGGAGTAATGAGCAGGTAAAAAGACAAGCCCAATGGTTTCATGGCATCGGTCATCATTTGTTGATGCCCAACCGATACATAGACATGATTTTCCTGATCATTTACTTCAGGGATCGGGTATAATGTCGTGATCGGCCGACTCTGGACAACATAAAATGTATGGTCAGCCAAGCACCATTCAATGTCCTGAGGGCGTTCGAAATGTTCTTCAATCGTTCTGCCCATGCGCTCAAGCTGCAAAATCTGTTCATCCGTCAGTACTTGTCTATTCTGCCGTTCCGGCGGGATCTCCCGTTCTTTCGTCCCACCGTCCTTTAAGGCATACATAGCCAGCTTCTTGGCGGATATCTTCTTATCAATAACCTTGCTGTTACGCACTTTATAGTGATCAGCATTCACCAGGCCGGAAACCAAAGCCTCACCAAGTCCGAAACTGGCATCAATGGACAGCACGTTCCTATTAGAAGTGACAGGATCAGCGGTAAACAAAATTCCTGAAGCCAGCGGGAAGACCATCTTCTGAACAACCACAGACAGGTGGACTTTACGATGGTCAAAACCGTTTTGAAGGCGGTACGTTATTGCCCTCTCAGTAAATAGCGATGCCCAGCACTTGCTGATCGCTCTTAGGATTTCCTGCTTTCCCATCACGTTCAAATACGTATCTTGCTGACCGGCAAAGGACGCGGTCGGTAAATCCTCTGCCGTTGCGCTGGATCGTACGGCATAGGCATTTCTTTCTCCAAGTTTTAAAAGGAGACGGGTGATCTCTTCATCAATGACTTCAGGTATGGCTGTCTCCTCGATGGCGTTGCGAATCTCACTGCTCAGTTCACCGATTTTATCTCGGTCTTCTATCTTTAGAAGCGATAACTGATCAAGCAACTCGTTAATCGACATTGTTCCCTCAATGATTCTTTTAAAGGCTTCAGTAGAAATACAAAAACCATCAGGTACACGTATCCCTTCAATCTTGAAAAGTTCACCAAGATTAGCACCTTTACCACCAACAACCATGAGTTTTGTTCTGTCAATCTCCCTAAACCTGAGTACATAAGAGTTCATGCACTTTCCTCCCTTGGAAATGCTTTTTTACACTCCGTGATCATGCCTCAAAGCCCGTCACCGTAACGAGCTATTGCATTATAGCATTGGAAAATGCGAACAAACAGTCTGCATTTACGATTTTTTATATGTTATAATTATTGTGGGGAGATCGACATTAAAAGCACTAACCGTTGCAAAGGTTGCACTATCTATACTCCACTGAATTTTGAACTTGCTTATAGTATAAAAAGTAAAAAAGAGCGCTTTGGTGAAACGAAACAACCAAAGCGCTCTTCTTTGTAATGAAAACGATGCTTCTATCAAATAATGGTTTCAGCGGTTAACGACCTCTGTTTATTTTTGTTTTGGTGTATTTTCTCTGACAACAGGACAGGTGGTGCAGCGAAATGCTCCGTCCAAGCGCGTATGCCACGTGAAATCCAGTGGAAAAACCTCATATCCTCTGTCCTGCAATTCTTTTTGCAAGTCTTTATGGCGTTTTTGAACCACAACCTGATCCGGCGCCAGGA
The DNA here is from genome assembly GCF_024385605.1 of Sporolactobacillus sp. STSJ-5. Lineage (GTDB taxonomy): Bacteria > Bacillota > Bacilli > Bacillales > Sporolactobacillaceae > Sporolactobacillus. The sequence continues at coordinate 5,869 of NZ_JANFOJ010000023.1, forward strand.
CAAGGACGTTTGTCCCCATCTCGTGACGCACCTTGCTGTCTACCTCAATAAAATCGTAGGTATTCAAAGGATAGGGTAGTGGGTCTTCCAGAGAAGGACGATGGATAATACCGGTTTTCTCTCCAATGATCGTCATGCAGCAATCCAAATGCAAGATCCCCTCATTTTTCAAATGTACTGGAACCACCTTGACTTCGCTGCCCAAGAATTTCTGGAGCCACTCTGCTCCCTCCATATTGCTGGCGTACTTTCCAATGCCGACATATACGTAAGGATAATCGACCATAACATCCCCGCCTTCCAAAAAAGCGGAACCTTGTGGATCAAGCTTCTGCACATGAGTGCCGTCATCATACTTTGAAAAGATCGATTCAAAGCCGCGACGTTCCTTTTTTCTCATTTCAATTTGTAGATTTCCTGCAATCATGTTTTCCCCAACGCAGAACACCGCATCCCGAGCATACATTTGTCCTAAACCAGATGACTCGTTTTCCAACGGAACGACTTCGTCCAAATGGATGACCTCAATTCCTTGGGTTTTAAGTACCTGTTCAAAATTTCTTAGTTCTTTTTGGAACTTTTTCTCAAGAAAAGACGGAACCCGCTTTCGCTCCAAATTGCGATAAATCAAAACGTTCAGCAGTTTTTTCCACCATGCACTTTCATCCTCCATCTCAATATCATGCGTTCCCGGAAAATACAGCTTATCGGCAATTCCTAAAACAACGGTTTTTAATGGATCATATTCATTGACGATATGTATGTTCGGCATAAAAAAACCTCCTATTTTTAAATGATTGGACATTGTTTACATTATGGATCGATTAATTGGACATCTGCATGGCCATATTCCTCTGAAAGGATCTGTTGAATGCGTTTCGCACTTTGTAACAGCACCTGCCTGTCAATTTCCATGTTCTGAGCATTGACTGCAATCCTAACACGAAAGCTCATGCCAACTTTAAAAATGAGACAGCGTGTATCTTTAGAAACTTCCTGCGGCAAATAGGTTTGGATCGTTCTTTCGATTTTGTTCTTGAGCGCCTGATCTGCAATCGTCCCATTCGCAATTTCAATAAAGCTTAGTTTTAATACCTTAAACGGCGCTTTCACCACGGCCAGAGATAAAGTAATAGTTATAAAGAAATCCCCGGTATAGAGTAAAAATGACAATGGGCTGTTTTTATCAATAAAAGAGAGCAACACGGCAAGCAGACCAATACCGGCACACATCGTTCCATCCAATAGAGTAGTCTTTGACTCTGCACTCAACATGGTGCTGACATTATTGAGCTGTCTGTTTTTTCTCATGTAAAAGAAATATAAAAAACCACAGAGGACAACGGCTAAAATTTCATAGGGAATGATTGGAAGAACATTGATGACTTTGCCCTTTCCATAAATGAAATAGTTCCATGCTGACTGGCTTACATTGATGCATGCAAAAACAGTAAGAGAAAGAATCAACAGTGATCTAATGAGAGCATAAATCGGCTCCAGAACAAACAAACCCAGAGGAAAGCGATCACTTTTTTTAACGCTATACTTTGAAATAAGCGTCGCGCAAATCGTCGACACTACTGTAAGTAAAACAAATGACGCATCAAGAAACATCGCTTCAATTTTAGTCATGTAATAGACCGCCAAGCTGCTCAAGCCCATAATGGAATAGGTGATAGCACCTACAATCAGAGCTTTTTGTTCTTTTGCTTTAGTATTCATTTCTTGTGAATCACCTACTTTCCGCCAGGTTCCTGCTCATTGGCATAAAAGTCACTGAATTTGTGCAGCATCTTGCTAAGAAGACGGATTTCTTCCGGTGAATATTCTGCCTCCAGCTTTTGGATTGCCAACTGTGTTACCCGGTCAAAATGCTTATACTCTTCGTAAATCTCAGGAGAAACACTCAAATAGTGAATACGCCGGTCCTCTTGGCTTTGCCTTTTTTGTACCAGTCCCTGCTTCATCAATTCATTGACCTTCAAGGTTACAGACGACTTTGCAACGTGCAGAATGTTTGCGAGGTGGCTGACGGTACAGTTTTCTGTCATCGAGATTAAATCCAGATAAAGCAAGCTATTGTACGTAATGTTGGGAAATTGCGATGACCCGTTCATCATGTCCAGCTCATTTAACACAACGTTATAGTATAATCGGTCAATTGCCTGAGAAAGTCCCACGTTTATCACATCCTTTTAATTAGGCAATTATAGTTATAATTATATAATTATAATTGCATAACTATATTAGCATAATACTCTCATTAGATCAATAAACTGATCTATTAGTAAAAAGAGAAATAAGCAGGCAAGTCTTAGGTAGTGGATACTTAGTAATTCTAAAACACCTTACAGTAAACAATTACACACACATTTAGTGTATAATAAATGCATGGGATCACGCACTCTGACGCGATTTCCCGTGCATTTTTCAATGAATGAGGTGCTTGGGATGGTTTATCGGACGAAAACAGTTCAACTTTCTATAGAATCTTTCGGACAGGGGCTAGGTGTCTCTTTAAGTCCGGACAATAAATGGGTGCAACTTGCAGATCAACTGCCGTGGACCGAGATGGAGACTATCTATCGTGAAGTTTTTCCGTCTCCACTTGGCCGAGCGGGCAAACCCTTCCGACTTTTTTATGGGGCACAGCTCATTAAGCAATCCACCGGTCTTTCCGACGCTGATTTGGTCAAGGCCATTCGGGATACTCCGGCCTATCAGTACTTCATGGGGTGTCCCACGTACACAGTCAAAGTGCCGTTCAATCCGTCCGCCCTCACGCATTTCCGGAAACGGATCGCACCGATCAGTTCTCGGTTGCGTACGATGATCGGAGGCTGGTGTAAAATCCAGCTTCAAGACAGCCTGGGCGACGAGCAGAAGACGATGATCCTTGACGCTACGGTCACGCCCGTTCATATCCGCTTTCCACAAGACTATTCCTTACTCAACCAGGCGCGCACGTTCCTTGAAACGTTCATTACGGAACTAGCGCATCAGCTCCACGTTCCCATTCCGCGGACCTACAAACGGGAAGCGCATAAAACCTATGTCACGTTCACCAAGAAGCCGCGTCGCACGGCTAAGGAAACGCGCCAACAAATCAAAGCGCAACTGCAGTACGTGCGACGTGATTTGCGTTATGTCGGCGAGCTTCAGGCACAAGGGGGACAATTGACAGAGAAGCAACTGAGCCGACTGGTTACCATCCAGGAACTGTTTACGCAACAGGAGTTCATGTATCGGACGAAGACCCACCGAGTGGACCATCGGATTGTCAGTCTGGCCCAGCCGTATGTGCGCCCGATCAAACGAGGCAAGGCGAAACAAAATACCGAGTTTGGTCCCAAAATCGATGTCTCCATTCAGGATGGGATCCTCGACATCGAACGGGTCGATTTCAACGCGTTTAATGAAAGTACCGACTTTCAAAAGGCCGTTGAGCGGTATAAAGAGCAGCACGGTTATTACCCCGACGAAGTGCTGGCCGACAAGCTGTACCGCAATCGGGAAAACATCGCGTTTGCCAAAGAGCGAGGCATGACGATTATAGGACCCAAACTCGGGCGCAAACCCAAGAACGTCGACGAAAAGCAACGACGCGCCGAGAACGCAGCAGCGCGTGATGCGGAGAATCGCCGCGGGCAAATTGAGCGCAGCTTTGCTTTTATCAAACAAAAGTGCAGCCTTGGCTTAGTGCGCGCCAAAACAAAGGATACCATTGCCGTCACCATTGATATGGGCATTACGATGGCAAACATCGATACGGTCTTACGCCTTTTTTCTTTTGCCCTTTTACTTGTCGTACAAATCAAGGATACATACCTAACGATTCGCTATAAATCAAGCGAAGACGCCGAATTTTTACTCACCTAATTCAGCACCCACTAGGTAGGGTCTAAGATTTGCCTGCTTATCTTAAAAGAACGAAAAAGCTCCAGAACCTGATTAATAGGGCTCTGGAGCAAACTGTTAAAATTTTGCCAATGTCAGGCTTGATCCGTCGGTCGAATAACCACTTCGTTAATTGCCATTCGAGAAAACGGATATAGAATGGCTGTTATTGCAAAACAAATGGGAAAAGCAAATCTTTACTTTCCCTTTTCGACATAGACGGCAATACCTCGTTGATACAGCAAATAGCAGCAGCGACATTTGCACTATGATTGCACATCGCAATACAATCGAATATAATTTTGGTATAGGAGGTGTTTCGAATGACAAGAACATCAAATATTTTCGCACGCGTTGAACCTGAAATTAAGGAGCAGGCTGAGCAGGTTTTGAAGCAGCTCGGTATTCCCATGTCTAACGCGATCAGTCTTTTCCTGCGTCAGGTCGTGCTACAGCGCGGAATTCCCTTCGATATAAAGCTGTCCGAAAACAAGCCACTCACTTTCGGATCTCTCAATGAAAAGACATTCAACGATGAAATTGAAAAAGGTTTAGCCGATCTGACAGCCGGGAGAATTACACCGGCTAACCGCGTCGCCGAGAGGATGCGGCAGGATTATGACAAATGAATCTGTGGAAGATTGTATATACCGAGCATGCGGAACGAGACCTAGACAGCATTTATAAGTATATCGCCCTCTCATTGCTGAATCCGGAAATTGCGAAAGAACAAACTCAACGTATAATGCACGCAGCTTCTAAACTGAATGAGATGCCGTTTCGTTTTTCCCTTTATGATAAGGAGCCATGGCATAGTAAAGGTCTTCGCGTCCTACCCGTGGATAAATATCTTGTCTTTTATCTGACAGTGGAACCGCTGAAAACCGTGGTTATCATTCGTATCATGTATAGCGGGCGTGATTATGAGACACAGCTACGGTAAGTAAAAGAAAATAACGGTGAAACGGAGATCAAATGGATAAGCCGTGAGCATATGAAAGCCTTTCACCGTAATTATCTACGCTTTTCGTTCTCTAGATACCACGATGATCCGAACAAATCTTCTACCCAACCCTAAATTAAACTAATGTGTCTTATTACTGATCAAAGCGATCAAGCAATGCACGAGCTTCATCTGTTGACTTTGTGCTCATCAGTTGATTTCTTAATTCACTTGCCCCGCGAAAACCACGGACATAGATCTTAAAAAAGCGATGAAGCGCTGTAAACGGACGCAACTCTAATGCTTCCGAATAGCGATCATGGAGATCGAGATGCAGCCTTAAGAGATCAAGCAGCTCCTTACTGTTATGATCTTTCTGCTCTTTTTCAAAGGCAAATGGATTCGCAAAAATACCGCGCCCAATCATCAGCCCATCAATGCCATATTGATCAGCGAGCTTTAAGCCGGTTTGCCGGTCATGGACGTCGCCATTGATCGTCAAAAGCGTATCCGGTGCCAACTGGTCACGAAGTTTCTTGATCTCCGGGATTAGTTCCCAATGGGCATCTACTTTGCTCATTTCCTTTCTTGTACGCAGATGAATGGTCAGATTAGCAATGTCTTGTTTCAATATGTGTGTCAGCCAGTCGTGCCATTCGTCAACATCCGAGTAACCGAGCCTTGTCTTCACGCTTACGGGTAAGCCCCCTGCCTTTGTTGCTTGGATGATATCTGCTGCAACTTCGGGGCGCAGGATCAGGCCGCTTCCCTTTCCATTCGCCGTCACATTAGGCACTGGGCAACCCATATTGATATCCACACCACGAAATCCTTGCTTCGCTAGACCCATACTCATTTGCTGAAAATGTTCTGGCTTATCCCCCCATATTTGGGCAACAAGCGGCTGTTCATCCTCCGTAAAAGTTAAACGTCCCCGCACACTTTGGATTCCCTCTGGGTGGCAATAACTATCTGTGTTTGTAAACTCTGTAAAAAACACATCAGGCTTGGCAGCCGCACTCACTACATGGCGGAAAACAACATCCGTAACCTCTTCCATCGGTGCCAATATAAAAAAAGGACGTGGTAAATCACGCCAAAAATTATCAATCATCGTTAAAATTCAAATCCTTTCATTATGGGATACCAAATCAAAAAACTTTATCCCCAAAATTGCTTTTTTGCATGCTTAATTAGTTTAAATCAAACTTATCTTTGTCACCAAGCATTTTGCAAAGTTTTTTAGCCATTCACTTTCAACTTTTCAAGATCTTCTCCATGCGTTTGCCTTTTGCCAATTCGTCCACCAGTTTGTCAAGCCACCTGATTTTCTGCATAAGTGGCTCTTCGATTTCCTCGACGCGGTGCCCGCAAATTACACCAGTTATTTTGGCGGCGTTCGGATTTATCTGCGGGGCTTCACTAAAGAAGGTTTCGTAATCGTTATTCTTCACAAGTTGTGCTTGCAGGCCGGAATCATCATAACCCGTAAGCCAACAAATCACAGCATCAACCTCAGATTTGGTGCGCCCTTTACGCTCCGCCTTTTGGACGAGCAGCGGATAAACTCTCGAAAACGCCATCTTATACACACGCTCATTTTTCATAAAGTGTCACTCCTTTTTGCTGGTTGTTTCATACTGCATTATGCAGGTGATACGAACCTTAACCTTGAACAGTAAGGCGTACATGCCTCTATTAAAAAATATTCATTTGAATCATTCATTGGCATATTAGGCATTCATAAATATTGAACGAATACGATTTGGTGAAAAGATATTTAACCTGATATAATTAATTCACAAGAAATAGAGAGTTTATTACCTATGAACTAAGAAAATTTAAGTGCTGCATTTAAGGCAAAAGTGTAGAAACTCCAGCAAAAATATTCGGCAATAAGAAGAACTAAGTATAGTATAGCAAAATATAAAAAAATTCCGAGATTGCTCTCTGAGTATAGGATGGAGAAGGATGCCGAGCTTGTCATTTCAAGCATCAACTGTGTTTTCTTCGAAGCATGATATTGAGCATGAAAGGTGATTTAAAAATGAAGATTCTCATCGTCGGCGATTTTGCCGAGGCCTCAAAATCAACGATTGCAAGACATTTTCCAAAAGACTGGGATATTGTCATTGTCCCACCCGGAAAAGAGATGCTGCATCATATTGAAGATTGTCAGGTGATCATACCTGAACATATTAAAGTGGATCACGCCCTGCTTTCTAGAGCAAAAAAATTAAAATTGGTACAGACGGGTGCAGGGTTTGATAACGTAGATATCGATGCCTGCACACAGTTCGGCATTTGGGCGGCCAATGCTGCAGGAGTGAATGCACAGGCAGTGGCGGAGCACGTAATGGCACTGATATTGTCTTATTATAAAAACATACCGTTCCTTGACGCTTTCATGAAAAATAGGATGGATGAGCATCAATTGGACTATACAGGTAGTGAATTAAAGGGCAAAACAATTGGGATTATCGGCTTTGGCGCCGTCGGTAAAAAAGTAGCTGAGTTTTGCAGAGTTTTTGATATGAATGTGCTTGCTTATGCTAGACATGCCGCTGCACACTCTGACGGTTTTGTGAAAATGACGGATTTCGATCATCTTGTAAGCGCATCGGACATTGTAAGTGTCCATATGCCCCTGAATCAGCAAACCAAACAGCTGATCAACAAAGCGGTATTCAAGAAAATGAAGAATACCGCACTATTTATCAATACGGCCCGCGGCGGAATTGTCAATGAACGGGACTTGACAGATGCATTAAAAAACAGGGACATTTCAGGCGCATGCCTGGATGTATTTGAGTCCGAACCGCTTCCAATGGACAGTGAGCTCCGGAATCTGAGTAATGTGATCCTTACTCCCCATACTGCAGGCATGCCTGACGGCCTCAAATTCCACAAAAAAAGATATGATTTCTTCGTGAATAATATACAACGTGTAGCGAATGGTGAAGAGCCTGTAAGCAAGCTCAATCAGTTATAATAAATAAGAACAGGTTTTTTCCATTATAATTACTTTTAGGGTATCGCACGGATATTTTTGCGGATTCCGATGATGCCATAACTGAGAGGTGTGCCATTTCATCAACTTATTTTATATAATTGCAATGCTGTCTTATCTCGCAAATACTGCAGTGTGTCTCCGATGTACAAACCTCACCATATCCGTCTGCACAGTAACTCCATATGTAATTATCTATTGCAGTCATTGATAGTTTTGTGGCCTTTGAAAGTTCAAGAACAGAATCATACACCTCTTTTGTGGTTGCTGGTGTGTGATTACCGTTTCCCATTCTGCTTCCAGAAAGAAATCTACATAAATGGACATCTGGTTTTGCACCATCAATGCCGACATTGCGAAGATACTCCCATGCCAATGCCTCGCCAAGCATTTTCAATTTAAATTTAGAACCGGCTTTCTTAACGATCTGTCCCTCGCTGCGAATGTGGTAGTGGATGACGTCCAGAAATACCACCGCGTAGACGCTCTCCAGTGGGGTCTGCTGCCATACCTTTGCGATGGGCAGATCCCATCGGTGATGTTGACCGTGGTGTCGGAGACTTCCAAGCCAAGATATCACGGATATGGGCTTCGATGTCCCCGTTGGTCATCCCTTTGGCGTACATGGACAAGATTTTTTCTTCGATATCCTGACTGACGCTGATCTGGTTCCTTTTCAAAAGCTGCGGTTCGAACTGCTCACCGCTGTCCCCGGGTACGGCTACGTCCACGTTGCTGAAGCTGATGCGCAACGTCCTGCCGCTGTGCCCGTTCTGGCTGTTTTCCGTATTTTTGTTCCGGGGTAGTCTACTTGCTTGTACCCGAGTTCCGCATAGACCGTTTTCCATGAACTCGGCAATGGTTTCCTTGAAGGGGTTCTGGATGTCGTCCATGCTGCTGACGCCGCTCGTTTGCAACCATTTCCAAATCTTGGCGCAGCGCTCGACTTCTTCTGAACTTTATGATGGCATCGTTTTTCTAGATTTACGTTCCATTTTTTGTTTCATTTTTTCGAACCTATTATCTAAAAGCGTATTGTACTGTACCCTTGTTACATAATGTATCCGCATCAAATGTGACAAGATTTTCCACTCTGCTTTGAACTCAATCTGCCGTACGCGTTCCCTTGTAATGCCGTACATATTCCCAATTTCTTCTAACGATACCTCAGGGAAGCCATCAAAACCAAACCTATGAATAATGACATTCTTCTCACGCTCAGAAAGAATTTTAAAGCTGTCCCTTACTGGTTCCAATGCAAAATCTTGCTCCATCTCGCTGATATAATCACTATCATCAACCAAATATATTTTCTTTTGGGAATCATTAATCATGTTTTCGACACTCTCAGCAGGCACTAGAACGGATGCCATTTGAACTGCCTTATCCTCATCACACTCTGTATATGCGAGCAAAAGACGGTATATCTCTTCAAAATCCATCTCCATGACATCGGACTCTCCGATCTGTGCCTCTAACTGTCGCAAGGTCTGAGCAACATAGTCCTTATAATGTACTGGAAGTCGAAAGTTATGCTGATAGATAGGCATCTCTCTGCCCATTGTCTGGATCATCCACATGGACGCATACGAAGGGAACAATCCTTTAACACTGTCACTATGCTTTTGTATTGCTGTGATAATACCTATACAGGCGACCTGGAATGCATCCTCCAAATCTAGACCTTGTTTTTGATAATAATACAGGGCATTCTTCACGGCAGCCCGGACACTCATATTAAAAATACGTAGCGCAGATGCCTGCTCGTTCTCATTATGCTCATGCACATCTTTCAGCAAATAATCATATTCACCGAGCCGAGCCGCCTGGATATTCCTCACATAGTCAATGACCGGTTCCATGCCTGGACAAATTTCCAGCACTTCCCGATAAATCTTTTCATAATCGAGCTGTGCCATATCGAAATCGCCGTAGACATCATAACCTTCCTCAGTCCACTGTAGATGCCTATTTTCCCATCGCTGATGTGTACCATGAATCAGCCTATCTGCCTCAACACGTTCCCGAAGGCTCTGAAGTCCACTATCCGTACTGTCGTACTCGGCAATAAATGCGTTCTCTACCTTCAGAAGATGAATAATTTCATCCTTGATATAAGAAAACTTGTTGTCGGAAATGACGGGAGCCATGCCGTCCACTCTCAATGACACTTCATTTTCATACGAGTCGTATATTTTTAGAATTTGGGAGCTTCCCTTACTGCCTTTTTCAAGATACGACGGATCCACCGCCTGATTAACCTTATAGACACGTAGGAAAAGTAGTATCCCACTTTTCCGATCCGAAAAATAATCTAGATAGGATTTCACGCCCCAGGCAGGCATATGATCTCGGCTGAGCTGCCGTATCACCGATGGGGCTATCTTAAACTCCACCTCTGAATCTATCATTGCCACATAATCATACGCCGGACCCCGCTCATTATCCTCCAAAGACATCTGGACCTTTGTCACGGTTCCACGGTATTTACCATTATTTCCGGTATATGAAGCGAAGAATAGATATTGGCGGAAGAACTCTGGCCTCACAAGGTTTCTTCCGAACACAGTTACCTGGCAATAGCGCCCGTAGCACCGACCAGCATCTTCCAAAAGATATATAGAGCTTGAATCCTCGCGCAGAGCGTACGAAACTTCTGACATGCTACTTACCTCACATCACTTTGTTTATAGGAAAAAGCCTTCCTTCCTCCAGCAAATCACCAAGTTTGTTCAAACCGAAACATATCAATACGCGTGTGAATGTGTACGGAGTATCGCTGTCGGGATAAAGAGCTTCCATCAATTGCAGAACATAATTATCTGGATCAAGCGAACCGATGTTGTAAGTACTTCCCTTGGAATCATATACACCATTCAAATGATTCAGCTTATCTGAAGTATTCACGGCGTCCCAATAATATTTGATGGCATAAGCCATACCGAATTTTGCAGCGGAGAGGGAATCGGGAAAAGTCCCGCTGTCGTTCATCTGTTTCGCTACCGCCTGTGCCTGACCAGATAAAACTATAGTTTTTATACTTTCTGCCATGTTCCTACCTCCTTACACAATCTCTGTATGCATGGAAGATACACGTTCTAGCTTATACTCGTGAATGAGATGGCTACCAAGTTCAAACCGTGCAACCTGCTCATCAATTTCTCCTATATATGCCAGTAACATGGACTGTTCTGCCATGCCCGGAAGCGTCCGGACGATGTTCGCCTTATGAGTTGGATCCAGCCGGCCAAACGGAGAGTCCATGATAATCGGTCCACGCAGCGGTGCATTCTTATGAAGCGCTCCGATCAGCGACAAAGCAACAATATGCTCATAGCCGGAAGATCGGCTTGGAACGGTGCGTCCTGACTTATGGATAATCTCAAGGCCGTAATTATCATTGATTTTCAGACCAATATAATCCTTATCCCCCGTCAGTTGCACAAACAGAGCAGTGGCATCCTTTTCAACGTTCTCTTTCAGGCGCTCACGGTAGCGGGTTTTGCTCTTTTCAAATATACGAAACACATGCTCACACAGCTCGTATTTTCTGCTTGCCAAGCGATAATCCGTGCCGCCTGCCATTTTATCAATCGTCGCAGCAACCCGCTCTTTATTCATTTTCAGCTCTGTGAGTTTCTTATTTTCATCCTCAATACCACGGCGCACATCACGAATTGTCTGTTCCACATCAGAGTGTTCTCTAGAAATACTAAGGACATCTGCTTCCTCGGCGTCTTCACCGTAACGCTTGATGTTATCATGCAGTTCTTCGATCTGCTGACGGCATTCACTGATGGCAATCTGCAGCTCATCCCTGCGGTTCTCTAGATGTGCTACGCCCTGTCTCACGTCAGAGACATCAGCAGATAGCTGCCGGATAGCAAGCATCTGGTTTTGCAGGTCATAAAGCCTCTGCCGTTCTTCCTCTGACAGACCGACATACTCATTCGTTGACTCATTGATCTTTGCTCGGAGATGCTCGACGATATCACCGGAAACCTCCTGCCCGCAGATAGGGCATGTTCTTTCACTGATCGCCTTCTTCATCTCCATAATGAACCGATCTGCAACAGTGCGTTTTTGTTTCTTTGCATCGAGAGCATATTCTTCAGCTTCAATCTTCTCACGAAGATCCCTGACTGTTGTCAACAACATGCCCCTCCATGCATTTTTCATCAAATCCCGGATTTTAGACTGAACGGTTTCCAGTTCATCTTCATGTTTTTCCTGACTCTTCTGTGCTTCGTTCCTCTGCACAATCCAGTTGCGCAGCTTATCCGTATCAGCCATTCGACCTTCCAAGACACTTTTCTTACGGATTAGGTCACTCAGCTCAGCCTGTTTTTCTTTGATGATATTCTGATGTTCTTCGATATTTGCAGTCAGGTTCTCCATTTCCTGACCAAGTTGCACCGTCTTATCATCAGCACGGGCAGCACGCGATTTTTGCTTCTCATAGTTTGACAGGCAGTCCTCAACATCTACTACACCGTTCTGAAGGACAGGCACACCAAGGATCTTTTCAATCGAATTCTTTATCTGCTCTCCATCGGATGTATTCGTCTCAAGCAGTTCCTCATACTCCTGCAGGAGTTCTGCGTCGAACAGGAAAAATCTTGCTACCTGCTCAGGCATAATGACATTCAGCTCATGATTCCGGTCTTCCGGGGAGAGGATAGACCCATCTCTTTCCAGAAACAGAACCTTTTCATAATCCTCTTCACCAGACGGTTTCACAATCCCGGGACGAAGTTTCAACTGCCGGGTCAGCTTATATGTATCCCCGTCATTTGTCATGTCGAGGATAACCGTGAAGCCGTACCTTCCTTCCTGAACAGCTTCCTTATTTCCCATTTCACTCAGATTTTTAAGGATACCGTTCCTACGCTGAATCACACCGAACAAACCATAGCGGAGCGCATTAAGCAATGTCGTCTTACCGCGACCATTGTTGCCCCAAATGATACTGACACCACTCCTGTCAGAAAAGTCTATCGTCTGTTCACCTTTATACGGGCCGAAATCCCGCAATGTCATCTTATCGAAATGTAACATTTATGCCTCCAATCCGCCAGTTCTGTTGACGTAATCCGCAAGAATCGACATCGTTTCCGACCTAGCTTTATTGCGAGCATCTTGATTATCGTACTGAGACATGGCAATCTTCTCAATCAGTTCCTTTGGCACATCTGGATAATCATTGCTGCGTATTTCTTCCAAGACCGCCAGCAACTCATTCAGACTCTGTCTCGTCGTCATCTTCAATTCCTCCGTCTTTAAATTTCTGATAATTGATGCCATACCTGCGTGCAATAATCCGAAGATCCGACACACAGGACGGATTTTCAGCCCATTCACCGAACTGAATAGCACGTGACAGTTCTGCCTCCACAATAGAACCGCTGTTATCATTATACAACCTATCCGGCACAACGATAGCATCATAAAGCTGTGCAAAATGCTTTCCCGGAAATTTTCTGAGGATACGCCCACGGCGCTGAATAAATTCCCTCGGGTTCTTCGATGAAGCAAGTATCAGCGCATGTGTTGTTGAAGGAATATCTACACCTTCATCAAGACATCGGATTGACACCAGTATTCCTCCGTTCAAGCCAAAATACTTCAGTGTCTCCGTACGGTCACCGTCCATATCGGAATGGTACTCATATGCATCATATCCATGGCACAGAAGAGCGGACAGAACGCTGCCGAGCTGAGCCTGGTTATCACAATAAATAATCCACCTCTGCCCCGGATCATAATATTGTTTGACCACCCTTACTGCAAGTGAAATCTTGTTTTCAGCCTGCTTCACAACACGCGCTCGTTCCAGAATCTTCATCTGCAAGCGGGGATGCGCAGAGATAATACTTCCTACAGACTGCCCCGGTTTACCGTACATAGCTATCATCTTATTGATTTGCTTCGTTAGTGACTGCCAGTGTTTCTGCTCATCCGGAGACAAATGCACCTGCAGCGGATGATAGTAGTATTTTGTTAGAACATTTGATTTTATTGCGTCTTCCAGTGAAAACACTGGCGGCACAATTCCTCCAAAGTAAGTAAAAATTGCATACGTGCCTTTTGGATCTCCGGAACGGATCGGCGTTGCGGAAAGTCCCAGTCTTTCCTTTGCATTGATATTCAATATGTTCTGTCTGGCCGGGCTTCCTATGCGGTGCACTTCATCAGCTACCAGAAGTAAATGATTTCCCGATACAACACTGTGGACAAACTGATCGTTGCACGCTGTATCTATGATTGCAATAGTAATCTTTTTCAGCGTGTCGCTTGGACGGGTCCATAGCTGTAGTGTATTGTTGTCCTTCCAGGAATTGAAACCGTCGCCGCACAGAAGATAACTCACATGCATATCCTGTATAGAATTCTCAATCTCCGTTTTCCACTGGCAAAGCAACTCCTTAGACGGAACAAGCACAAGCACAGACTTCCCCCTGTCTAATGCATCACGGATAGCACAGATAGCTGTAAATGTTTTTCCACTGCCGGTAGCATGCTCCAAAATGCCGACACGATTATGCTTTACCCAATTTTCCAGCGCCTCCAATTGATGCGGCCTCGGAGACCTCGACGCATTACGCTTATTCGGAGACCATTTCTTGGCAAGAGAAATACTGGTTGAAATTTCGCTTGACAGTATTTTCCAGTCATAACCATTGCTTTTTTCAATCAGCTTCCTTCGGAGTGCTTCAGGAAACTTGTACACAAAAACATGACATTCGGATTCGTTCCATAACCGCTCAAAATACTCCGAAGCGCTCTGTACACGAAACGAGTCTCGTGAATCAACCCAGCTTGGAAATACGTCTATTGATTCTAGGTTTCCCCCATCAGACAACCCCTGGAACGTTTCATTCATGGAGCCCCGAAAACCGACAGCATCCCCCTGTTCATCTGTGAAAATGCCTACCTTGTCATGAAACAACCGTTCCAAATCCGCCTCCATGCCGCTCTTAGGCACGGCAATCTTAATATCAAGAATGCCCTCTGCTATAAGCCCAGCTAAAGCTCTTGCTGGTTTCGACAGCGAATCCAAAGCAAACAGTTGGTTCAGCTCCTTCGAAAGCGACTCTTGTATAATTGAGTCGTTCTTTGCAGAATATCCTTCCGTCATCGCCTCTTTATCAGCATCCGAAATGCATGGGGAGCAGATAATCCTCATCTTTCCGCCATTTGTAACGAACTCCTGTAAAGTCGACCATGCGAGAATATAAATGGTGCTTCCGAAATATCCAGAGATTCGATCATACCGGACGCTACTCCGCATGGCCGGAAGATAGAACTCCTCCGCAATGTCATGGTCGTTCTTATTGAAATCTGGTCTGAAATTATGTTCCCTTAATCCCATGTTCAGCCTTCTCAAGCATGATTTGTAGATCAATATCAAACCGCTTCTGCAGAGCCTCTATCAGGTGTTGCCTTTGTGAAAGAATCAGAATTTCGTTGTTATGCTTCTGGCAGACATATACATTTTCTTCCAAAGCGCATAGCATCTGCCTTAAATATACCTGGATGTTTGTGGAATATGCAAATTCCATGTGTTTATCCAGTTCAAACAACACCCAAATACCTTCGTCCATATCCGTGAACGGGGTGGCATAGCCAACAATCAGGGTTGTCCTGCCATCGGAAGTATCAAACTTGCCCCGGACGCCGCGCTTCTGTCCATCCAGGATCAGTTGGACCTTGAACTCATCGATCGATCTTCCCCCCGGCGGAGCGGTGCAGTTGAAAATATACACATTTAAATCCCGGTTGAATGGATAGGAAAGCCGCAAGCTGAGCGGTTTTCCTCCATTATCCTTAACATCCCGTGCACATTCACCGATATCATGCAGAAACAACAGATGCAGTTCCCGTTGCGTCAGTCGTCTACTCATGTCTCCCTTAATATCCCCTTATACTTGGTCTGGACCACAGGACTACAGATATTATCAAGATTATCACCCTGATAATCCTTATTCATCCAACTCTTCAGATGATACTTTGCAATCAGCGGTTCCGGCATCGGCATGTTACTTTCATCGACATTTAGATATCGATCTTCAACAGACCATCCACCCTTATCCCCCAGAAACGAAACGATGCGTTCAATAAATGCTTTCTTGGACTGAGGCTTTTCGTACAAACCTACGGTAGGGAACCATGCTTCATACAAATCATAAAGGAATCCGAACGGCAACAGGTTCCAATGGCATTTCGGCAACATCTCACCACAGAAACGTTCCATGTTTTTCTTGTATATATCGTCGCAGGAGAATTCTACCTCATACCATTTCTTGGCCATATCACAATAATCCGGATTAATTTCAATACACTTGAAATTCCGTCCGAGTCTTTCTGCAACGACAGCAGTCGTACCAGAGCCAGCAAATGGATCGAGGACAACATCACCCTCATTTGTGCCTGCCTTGACAAAGAAATCCACCAAAGCCTCAGGGAACCGAGCTGGATGACCGATACCGAACTGCTTGCACAAACGATGAAAAGTATCGTTACTGCTTGTATTGCTAATCGTCAGAACTGTACCCGGATCGGCACCGCCGTTGTCTTTCCACGTATGACTTAAATCAAAGCTGTGTCTACTCGGCCTGAAATTTGCATTCCTGTCACCCATCGGTTCTGCTCGGAATAAATTCATCATACGATCACTGTATGGCTTACGGATCGCATCCATATTAAATGTCCACGTATCTGACTTACTGAACCAAAGGCAGTACTCATGTGACTTTTTTGTCCTCCCCATCGTACCCCTGGAAAATACGTTCGGTGGGGTAGCAGGATTATACCAGATATAATCCCTGACCAGATGAAAACCCACCTGTTCCACCAGCAGCACAACCAGCTTAAACACAAATGTACTCTGGAACTTGCCGTCAAGCTTATCATTTATATTCAAGACGAAGCCGCCTATCGGCTTCAGGATACGAAGCATTTCCTTAGCGCGTGGAATGAACCAGTTATCAAACTGTTCTGGTTTAATTTTTGCCCCTGTCGCACCGTAATCTTTTATCTGATCTGCATACGGCGGAGATGTAAAGATGAAATCAATGCTTTCATCCGGCATCTTTTTCATTTCTTCCAAACATTCTCCGCGAATAAATTCACCCATAAATCTGATTATCCCTTCTATCAGTCTTCCTTGGAATCCTGAAAGATTTTCCGTTTGGACTCTAGCATGTCAAAATATGTATCAAAAAACTGCGAGAAGATTTTCTCGGCAGCAACAGTTTTCGATACTCCTGACCTACTACTACAAAATTTTTCAAGTCGCTCATAAACCAGCGTTGTAAGTTTAACATTCAGACCCCTTACGCCTTTTTTCAGTCTTGGGATAGAGTGTTCCCTACTAAATCTTCCATATCAATCAGTTATCATCTCCATAATATCCGCTATATCGCAATCCAAAGCCATGCAAATTTTTTGTAATATTTCTGTGTTAACATTCTCGTTTTTTGCGAGTTTTGTAATCGATGCGGAACTGATTCCGGCGGCTTTCTGCAGATCCTTTTTTTTCATATCTTTGTCAATTAAAAGTTTCCATAATTTTTTATAGCTAATCGCCATTTTCACCTACTCCTGCCATATAGAGTTTGCATCGGATAATATTATACCATATATATCCGACGTAAATAAACTTTTTTCTTTACATACGCATGATTTTTTGATGAGAAATCTCGATTTTTATATGTTTGATATTTTTGAAACGGACAGGCATGGCGACCAGCTCGAGGATGTCGCCTGGGACTTCCTCAAATAGAAGCTCACTTCTGAACATGAAGACGAAATCGCTTTCAATCAGTACTTTTCTTCATAAATTCTATTCTCTTGTATTCTCCACACTCCAGAGGAACAACCGCCGAAACCTTGATATGGTTTTTTATCATTTTATTCCGCATATTATCGCCCTCATCCGTAAAGACAAAATGCTTGAAAAAGCGTGCTTGAAATCAAGGATTTCTACATATCTGCTCGTTGTAGCAATACCACGCACTCCACATGCATCGTCTGCGGGAACATATCAACGGGCTGCACTTTTTTAACCTTATACTCGCCTGCAGTGAGCAGCTTAAGATCACGCGCGAGTGTCGCAGGGTTGCATGAAACGTAGACGATCCGCTCCGGCTGCATGGCGATCATGGTGTCGATTAGTGACGCATCGCAGCCTTTGCGTGGCGGATCAACAACAATAACATCCGGCTCAATACCTTGATCGCGCCATGCAGGAATCACATCTTCCGATTTACCAACTTCGAATGTGGCGTTGGTGATCTTATTAAGCTCTGCGTTCTTTTTTGCATCTTCGATAGCTTCAGGAACAATTTCAACGCCGTAGACATGCTTCGCTTGTTTGGCAAGGAAAAGAGAAATCGTGCCGATGCCGCAGTAGGCATCAATCACCGTTTCTTTTCCGGTCAGTTCGGCGTATTCCAATGCTTTGCCGTAGAGCACTTCGGTCTGGCTCGGGTTGACTTGGAAAAATGATCGCGCCGAAATGGCGAAGGTGACGTCGCCGATTTGGTCATAGATGACGTCGCGTCCCCAGAGTGTTTTGGTTGTGTTGCCAAAAATCGCGTTGGTACGCCTTGAATTGATGTTCTGCGCAATTGACTTTATTTGCGGGTAACACTCGGTCAAGGCTTTGATTAACAGTTTGCGGAATGGCAATTCGTCCGTGCGCGTGACAAAGACAACCATGATCTCGCCGGTTTTCTTGCCAACGCGAGCCATCACGTGGCGCAGCACACCGCGATTTTTCACTTCATCATACGGTGTAAGTCCGTTTTCTTCAGCAACTTGGCGGGCAGTTTGTACGATTTCATCGATAAGCGGATCGGTGATCATGCAATGATCCATGGTGACGATATCGTGGCTGCGTTTCTTGTAAAAACCAAAGGCAAATTTCCCATTTTGCTGGGCGACCGGAACCTGTATCTTGTTGCGGTAGCTCCACGGCTCGTCCATGCCTAGCGTTGGCTCGACGGTGATGTCGCTCAAACCGCCGATCCGTTCCAGTGCGTTCTGGACGATCTCTCGTTTGTAAGCGAGCTGGCCTTCCGCGCTGATGTGCTGAATCGCACAGCCGCCGCATTGATCATAATAGGGGCATGGTGGTTCGGCACGGCGGTCACTGGTCTCGGTCAGTTCGAGCAATCGGCCGTAACCGTAGCCTTTTTTCGTTTTGATCACTTGAATCTTTGCTTTTTCACCTGGCAATCCGCCGGGAATGAACAAAGTATAACCGTCAACCTTGGCAACGCCGGACCCATCTTGGGTTAGGTCGGTGAAGGTTACCTCAAGTTGTTGATTTTTCGCTACTGGTACGTTGGATTCGGACATTTGCAAACTCCTACTTGTTATGATCTATAGTTTATCGGTCAGTTTTATGATTTTATCAGTCACTTTTGCAATTTTATCGGTCACTTCTCCGATTTTATCGGTCACTTTTGCAATTTTATCGGTCACTTCTCCGATTTTATCGGTCACTTTTGCAGTTTTATCGACTGGTTTGCCTAGTTCCTTATGGGAAAACACAGGAACACCGCTTTAAAATTAAAAAATGCCATGAACCTTGAACAGTTCATGGCTCCTGTTTTATTGAAGTTGCTTGATTTCCTGCTCAGTTTCGAGGAGGTGCGCATCCTCAGTTTCTTTTGGCACCATCAAATGGAGATGGTGATAAAGATTGACGATCTCGCCGGGAAGGTCGCCGCCGTATTCGCCGTCGATATTGAGCTGCATCTTTTCTTCTGATTCGATTTTGATTCGGCTTGCCTGTGCGTAAATAACTTTCGGATCTTTCATGTGCTCGCCGCGAATCGCCATAGATGCAAGGCGGATAAATTCCGCGAGATTCGCCGCCTTCAAAATAATCAGATCAAAGAGTCCGTCATTCAGCTTGGCATTAGGCGCTAATTTTTCAAATCCGCCGACTGAATTACTGTTGGAAACGAGGAAGAGCATGATGTCGCCTTCAAAGGTCCGGTCGTCATAATCAATTTTCACTTTTATCGGTCGGATTGATGGAAGCATCTCAATTCCTTTAATAAAATAGGCTAATTGACCAATCATTGTTTTCAGTTTGCTCGGTACGTCATAGGTCAATTCTGTCAACCTGCCGCCGCCGGCGATGTTCACGAAATAGCGATCGTTGACTTTCCCGATATCAATCGGCATTTCATGGCCATTGCACAGCACGTCGCAGGCTTTGACGATATCGCGCGGAATACCGATGGCTCGTGCAAAATCGTTGGTTGTTCCCAAGGGCAGGATTCCGAGCTTCGGACGGTATTCCTTTTCCGCAAGTCCGCTGATCACTTCATTAATGGTGCCGTCGCCGCCAGCCGCGACAACGAGATCAAATTTTCGTTTGACCGCTTTACGCGCAGCCTTGGTTGCATCTTCCTCCCGTTTGGTCGCGTAGGCAGACGCTTCATATCCCGCATCTTCAAGCCGGTCAAGGATATAGGCAATGTTCTTTTTCGCCAGCTCTCGACCTGATGTAGGATTATAAATGATTCTTGCCTTTTTCATGATTATCACCCAATCAATCTCTATATGAAGATTTTCCATTGAACAGAAACATTAGAAAACTTGGCTTCGCCAAACCTCTGACAAAGGCGAAGTCTTAGTTGCGACGGCCATGGATGGCCTAGTGTCCGGTGAGCCGCAGGACGCGGCGTTTTGCCGGACCGCTTATACTATTTTCCTTGAATTTTATATACTTATAGTACAAAAGGGGCCTTCTCATGTCGGCTCAGTTCTTATGCCGTATGAATGATTTCTATTGACTCATCTACGATCATTCTTCATTCATTGTGTCCGATCCAAATGATCACTAATCAACCATCGTCTGATCGTGTTTGGATGCGTTTACGTAAACTGGCGCTGCTTAAGACCCAGCGCTCAGCATTCTTATTTTATTATATTGTAAACGATTTTTAAAATCAAAATCGATCCTGTGAAAAAATTCCTACACAAACAGCCTCAGGAATTAAAATCGGAGAGCATTTGCAGTGGCAAATACCGATTTTGATAAACTTCTGATTTTATCGAGCACTTTCACAAATTTATCGAGTATTTTTCCGGTCTTCAGTGGACTTAATCCGTTCTTGACCACATATTCGACGCGGTCTCTCTGAAAAAAAAGCGGGATTCCCATCAATCAGGAATCCCGCTTTCACTACTTTTTTTTACAGTTTGTTAACTTCATCAAGAATGATCTTGTTGACCATTTTCGGATTGGCTTTGCCGTGTGTTTGTTTCATGACTTGGCCGACAAGGAAGCCGAGTGCGCGGTCCTTGCCGTTCTTGTAGTCAATCATGGATTGCTTGTTGGCTTCAAGAATCGGTGCAAGCATGTCGCGCAGCGCGCCTTCATCAGAGATTTGAACGAGTCCCTTGGCTTTAACGATTTCTTCCGGATCGCCGCCTTTTTCGATCAGATCCTTGAAGACCTTCTTGGCGATCTTGCTGGAAATCGTGCCCTTCTCAATCAGCTGGACAAGCTTGGCCAAGCCTTGCGCCGTCATTGGCACTTGGTCAATGGTCTTGTAATTGCTGTTCAAGTAGGCGGATACTTCGCCCATCAGCCAGTTGGAGACAAGCTTAGCATCAGCGCCTTCAGCAACTGCAGCCTGGAAGAAGTCGGACATCGTCTTCGTCTGAGTGAGCACCATTGCGTCATATTCCGGCAGGCCAAGTTCTTCGACGTAGCGCTTCTGACGAGCATCCGGTAGTTCGGGAATTTCCGCTTGAATACGATCGATCCACTCCTGGTCGATCTTCAGCTTGATAATATCCGGTTCTGGGAAGTAACGGTAGTCGTCGGAGCCTTCTTTTCCACGCATGACGGTCGTCGTCTTCGTCGCGTCATTATAACGACGCGTTTCCTGTACAACTTCGCCGCCGGAAAGCAGCACGCGTTCCTGACGCATTTCTTCGTAAGCCAGACCTTTTTCAACAAAAGTGAACGAGTTGAGGTTCTTAAGCTCGGTCTTTGTGCCAAATGTTGTCTGACCGAACGGGCGGATGGAGATGTTGGCGTCACAGCGGAGTGAGCCTTCCTCCATCTTAACGTCGGACACATCAATGTACTGCATGATCGCTTTCAGCTTTTCCAAATAAGCATACGCTTCTTTAGGATCACGCATATCTGCTTCCGACACGATTTCGATCAGCGGTGTACCGACACGGTTGAAGTCGACGAGAGATCCTGATCCGTCTTCCAAGTGGCTCAGCTTTCCGGCGTCTTCTTCAAGATGCAGACGGTGTACACCAATCCGTTTCTTTTTGCCTTCGACTTCAATCTCGATGTACCCGTTGCGTCCGATCGGCTGATCAAACTGAGAAATCTGGTACGCTTTCGGATTGTCCGGGTAGAAATAGTTTTTCCGATCGAATTTCGTCTCTCGGGCAACCTCGCAATTCAGTGCCAGTGCGGCCTTAATTGCATAATCAACCGCTTCATGATTCAGAATCGGCAGCACGCCCGGATGTCCGAGGCAGATCGGGCATGTATTCGTATTCGGTTCAGCGCCGAACTGGTTGGCGCAGCCGCAGAATGCTTTCGTTTTCGTTTTCAATTCGACATGGACTTCAAGTCCGATGACTGTCTCAAAATTACTCATTTATTCATCGCCCCTTTGGCAGGCGTTAATGTGAATCCGGCTGTTTGCTCATAAGCATGCGCGGCGCGATACAGTGTCTCTTCACCGAATGGACGGCCGATCATCTGCAAACCGACCGGAAGTCCGTCTGCAAGACCGCATGGCAAACTGATTGCCGGAATGCCTGCAAGGTTAACCGGGATTGTCAGAAGGTCGTTTGCATACATCGTTAATGGATCATCGATGTTTTCGCCGACCTTAAATGCAGGTGTCGGCGTTGTCGGTCCGACAATGATGTCATGATTCTGGAACACTTTTTCAAAATCTTGCTTGATCAGTGTGCGCACTTGCTGCGCTTTTTTATAGTAAGCATCATAGTAGCCTGAGCTGAGCGCGAAGGTTCCGAGCATGATCCGGCGTTTCACTTCATCGCCGAAGCCTTCGCTTCTCGACTTCTTATACATGTCGATCAAGTCATTCGTTTCCGCACGCACGCCATAGCGTACGCCGTCAAAACGAGCGAGGTTTGCCGATGCCTCGGAGGAAGCGATAATATAATAGGCAGGAACCGCATACTTCGAATGCGGCAGGGAAACTTCGTCAACAACCGCGCCAAGTGATTCAAGCTGTTTGATTGCCGCACGAATCTTCTCTTTAACGGATTCGTCAATACCGGCACCCAAGTATTCTTTTGGTACTGCAACGCGGAGACCCTTGATGTCGCCGGTCAGTGCCGCAGCATAGTGCGGAACCGGTACATCAGCGCTCGTCGAATCATGGCGGTCAAGCCCGGCAATCGTTTCAAGCAGATAGGCATTGTCTTCAACGGTACGCGTGATCGGTCCGGCCTGATCCAGTGACGAAGCAAACGCCACTAGGCCGTAACGCGACACACGTCCGTAGGTTGGTTTCATGCCGACCACGCCGCAAAATGCGGACGGCTGGCGAATGGAACCGCCGGTATCTGTTCCAAGCGCGAACAGGACTTCGCCCGCAGCAACTGCTGCAGCAGAACCGCCGCTGGAACCGCCAGGAACGCGTTCCAAATCCCAAGGATTTTTCGTGATCGCGAAGGACGATGTTTCGGTGGATGAACCCATCGCAAACTCGTCCATGTTTAATTTTCCAATCGTAATTGCTTTTTGTGCCTTAACCTTGTCAACTACGGTAGCATCATAGAGCGGATCGTAGTTTTCAAGAATATGGCTGGCACAGGTTGTTTTCAAACCTTTTGTGACCATGTTGTCTTTAATTCCGATCGGCATTCCGGAAATAATGGCTTCTTCCGCCGTACCGTTCTCGTCAAGCGCCTTCGCTTCGCTGCGGGCAGCCTCTTCATTCAAGGTCAGAAACGCCTTCACGTCTCCATCGACTTCATGAATACGTGCGAACGCTTCGTCGACAAGATCGGATGCCTTAATTTCCTTGCTATGTAACTTTTGAGACAAAGACACAAGGCCTTCTTCAAAAAGTGGCATCTCTGTTATCCTCCTTCTGCTTCCATCAATCCGCTTCCATAATCAGCGGCACTTTAACTTGTCCGTCTTCCTGAACCGGTGCGTTCTTGAGTGCTTCCTCACGCGGCAGCGATGGTTCAACAACATCCTCGCGCATTACATTGTACATATCCAGCACGTGGGTCGTCGGCTCGACGCCTTGCGTATCCAGCTCATTCAGCTGTTCGGCGAAAC
Organism: Sporolactobacillus sp. STSJ-5; assembly: GCF_024385605.1. GTDB lineage: Bacteria > Bacillota > Bacilli > Bacillales > Sporolactobacillaceae > Sporolactobacillus. Next base: position 30,043 of record NZ_JANFOJ010000023.1, read on the forward strand.
CAATGATATCATCCAACTGCGTTGTGAATGTCTTAATTTCCTGATCAGTAAAAGACAGACGTGCCAAGTTTGCCACGTATTTTACCTGTTCTTCGTTGATCCTGCTCATCTTTTTCACCTCCGCCAATCGGCTTTATTTGCCACCTCTTGGCAAATTCCAACAATGCCTTAATCATATCAAATACCATTGACACTATGCAATAACCGCAGCGCTGAAACGATGCGATTTGGCAAAAGTTTACCTAAGGCAAATCACCTATGGCCTGCCATAATGAAATGATTCCAAAACCAAGAGTGATGCCGGCAGAGAAACGATTCACCCAGATCAGCATCTTTCTGTCCATCTTTTCCCGAAAATGACCGACACATACGCAGAGGAGCAGCCACCAGGCAGCAGAACCGCTAAAAACACCAATAACCAGAAAAAGTGATGATTGTACCTCGCCGGAAGCAAGTCCAATACCCGCAAAAATGCTGACAAACGAGAGAATGGTCATCGGATTGGTCAGTGTCAGAGCAAATGTGGTTGTGTAGGCACTGAAGAGCTGCCTGCTGCCTGCAGGGCTCGCCGATTTGTCGGATACCTTTGACCGCCACGTCTTCGCGCCGAGAAAGCAGAGAAAAACACCACCGATCACATGCAGCCAAATCTGCTGATCAAGCAAAAAATGAGCAACAATCGTCAGTCCAAAGGCGGCGATGGCACCATAAATGGCATCTGCACTCGCTGCGCCAATGCCGGACAATAGACCATGAAGCCGGCCAAAAACAAGGGTTCTGCGGATGCAGAGTATCCCGATCGGACCGACCGGAGCCGCGATTGCGAGGCCCAAAAGGAATCCTTTCAACAAAAAGAAGAAATCCATAATTAACTTACGAAAAGCGGTCAGCATGAATCGGGAGCTGTGCCGTTTCTTTTAGCGAATTCATGACAATCGTGGTTCGTGTTTTTACGCCCGGAAGCTTTTTCAATTCACTGCTGATGACGCGATCCAAATCCTTAGTATCCTTGGCACGCACCTTGAGCAAATAATCGTAATCCCCCGCAATATGATGGCATTCTTGCACTTCAACGAGCTCATGGATCAACTCGAGAAATGCTGCGCGCTGCTCAGTCTTTTCAAGCGTGACTGCGACAAAAGCTGTGCATGTATTGCCTACAAGCTCCGGATCAATCATCGCCCCATACGCCTTGATAACCCCTTTTTCCTCCAATCGGCGAACACGTTCCGCTACTGCCGGAGACGACATATCAATTTCACCGGCCAGATCAGACCATGTCGCACGCCCCTGCGTCATCAATATGCGCAGCATCTTTAAATCAAGCTTGTCCAACGGCTCATCTCCTTTATTATTTTAATTTTTATCTTTATATTAATTAATATACATTGTATTTATGATATTTTCCATATTATTTTAAATTTATTAAAGGAGCAAATTTCCTGAAAACAAAAAAATGAAACCGCCGCTAAGCAGTTTCACTTCATGACTGATTTAATGCTGAAAAATATGAACATAGGGTTGATCCATAGATTCCGTTCGCTCAATGAGTGCCTCAGGTATATCGCCTGTTGTAATATAAATGTGAATCGGAATACTTCGCTCAAACGGAAAGCGTTTATCCACAAGCGATGTCACGTAGTTCGTAAAGCCGATCATTTCCGACTCATCGACGAATTTATTAAAGTTAATCGTTAAAGTCAAATCACTTAGGTCCTTATTCCGATAGAATGCTTTGCCGATGACTCCCACATAGTTCGGATAGTATTTCTGCACATCGTTCTTGATTTGATTAAATTTATCCAGATCACCTTTATAGCTGTTCGTAGCGTTGTCGGAAGGAAACAGAACATGATGCTCGTCAATACTCGTCCATTTGCCAATGGAACTGGATCCGGCGGAAATTTCCGTCTTTGCAACAAAATCGCCCGGAACATAGGACTGCGGCTCCGCAGTAGTGTATAAGGTTAAGAAGATCGGAATATTCTGCAGATCTTCATAGGTATTATCATTTGAATCCTTATTGTCCTTTCCAATGTTTCGTATCCGCTGAACGATTTGCTGGGCATGCGCCTTGGCCCATGCTACGACTTTCGCACGATTCAATTTTTCAGAGATCGGATAGATCTTGCCATTATAATTGATATTATCCGCATAAACCGAATTCAGTGAGACAGCAACGGACATGCCGGCAATCTTGTATTGTCCCTTGCTGTTTTTCTTCATATAGTCCTGTTCAAGAACGTAATTGATATACTTCGGACTGTTTTTCGACTGTTCAACAATATTTTTTCCTTTTCCAAGTGCTGGATTAATGCCGGGAACAACCGTCTTCTGCTGATCTTTTGAAAGACTTTTATTCGCAGCACGCTGCGGTTCCGATCCGTTTCTGTAAAGTATGCTGTTAATATCCGTATTTTTCATATACTGTCCCATTTGGAATACATAATCATTGGGACTGAATACATCTTTGGACAAATCCATCAAACCGGTTTCCAATTGATCCATATCCACTCGGTTTTTCGGTCCGTATTGAATATAGCCGCGCGTTGTGCTGCCGGATTTCGGGCGCAGCATTTGATAATCCGAATCATTCGTACTCGGAATCAAGCTCGCATTCTCTGTCTTGCCGCTGCTGTTCTTAACCGTACTGTTGTCCGAATTGTTAAACCAGCATCCGGAAAGCACTAGTTGCAAGGCGAGCATGACGGAACAAACCGCCGCCGTTTTTTTCCATTTCATTTGGAGCATCCCCTATTCCTTGAGCGTTTCCGCAAAGCGCGCTTCATCCCAGACTTCGATCTGCAGCTCCTGCGCTTTTTTAAGTTTTGATCCTGCTGCCTCTCCGGCAACGACGAGATCGGTGCTGGCACTGACACTGCCGGTTACTTTACCGCCGCGCCGCTCGATCTCTTCTTTCGCTTCATTTCGTGTCATCAACGTCAATTTACCGGTCAGCACCACTGTTTTCCCGTTAAACGGCGAATCCGATTGAGCGGCAACCTCCGGATCCGGTCCGAGATAGGCCATGTTCACACCGGCACTTTTCAATTCATTAATCAGCGCACTTACCTCAGGTTTTGAAAAATAGGTGATCAACGAGTCTGCCATTTTCTCACCGATTTCATCGACGGCGACCAATGCATCCATATCTGCAGATGCCAAGTGATCCATGTCCTTAAATGCTTGAGCCAAAAGCTTCGCTGCCTTGGATCCGATATAGCGAATGCCGAGCCCAAAGAGCAGATGCTCAAGCGAATTTTCTTTTGACCGTTCAATGGCGTTCAACAGATTGTCGGTTGATTTCTCGCCCATTCGTTCCATGGAAATCAAGTCGTCGCGATTCAGTTTATAGAGATCGGCAACATCAGCAATCAGCTTCTTTTCAAATAGCTGGGTAATGACCTTTTCGCCTAAACCGTCAATATTCATCGCGCCTCGGGAGACAAAATGAATCAATCCTTCCCGAATCAGCGCCGGGCATTTCGGATTGATGCAGCGCAGTGCGACCTCTTCTTCAAGCCGCACGAGCTCGCTGCCGCATTCCGGGCAGTGCGTCGGCATTGCATAAGGCAATTCTCTGCCTGTCCTTTGTTCTGTGAGCACATTCACGACTTCAGGAATAATGTCGCCTGCTTTTCGGATGACGACGCGATCACCGATCCGCAAATCCTTCTCTCGAATTAAGTCTTCGTTATGAAGGGAGGCTCTTTTGACCGTTGTTCCGGCAACAGATACCGGGGTAAGCACGGCTGTCGGTGTGACGGCTCCGGTACGGCCGACACTCACCTCGATCGCTTCCAGTGTGGATACGACTTCTTCCGCGGGAAATTTATAGGCTATCATCCAACGCGGCGACTTGACTGTGTTGCCCAGTTGCTGCTGCTGTACCATATTGTCAACCTTGACGACAATACCGTCGATGCCATAAGGCAATGCATCTCTTTTTTCGGTATATTCTTTTATATAATCAAAAACCTCTTGCATCGTCCGGCAGCGTCGCGATTCCGGATTGACGGGGAGACCAAGCGCTTTGATGGCTTCAAGCAGACCATAGTGTGTTTTGATCTTATCGCGATCAAACCGGCCGGCACTATATAGAAAAACCGAGAGCCTTCGCTTCGCCGATATTTTCGGATCGAGCTGTCTGAGTGATCCCGCCGCAGCGTTACGCGGATTGGCAAAAAGCGGTTCTTCATTTCTTTTGCGTTCCTCATTAAGCTTTTCAAAGGATTTCTTCGGCATGTAAGCCTCGCCACGCACTTCGATATCAATGGGTTCCGGGAGAACGAGCGGTAAGGAACGGACGGTCTTCAAGTTGTGGGTAATGTCCTCTCCGATCGTTCCATTTCCGCGTGTCGCGCCCAGCACGAATTTTCCTTTTTCATACGTGAGCGAGATTGCCAATCCATCGATTTTCAATTCACAGACATAGGTCACGTCATCGCCGACTGCCTGCCTGACGCGGCGGTCAAAATCCAGCAGTTCCTCTTCGCTGAACACATCGCCGAGACTAAGCATAGGAAGATCATGCGTCACCTTGGTGAACGCTTTGAGCGGTTCGCCGCCAACACGCTGTGTCGGCGAATCCGACGTGATCCACTCAGGATGCTGCTGCTCCAATGCAAGCAGCTCGTTCATCAGCCGATCGTATTCGCTGTCCGGCACACTTGGTTTGTCTTCCACATAATATTCATAGCTGTATTGATTCAGTTGTCGGTGCAAATCAATAATATGTTGCGGCAGTCGCTCTTCCATGATTCGTTACTCCTTTAAGCCGTTAGTAAATCATTGTTCCATTTAATGAATGCACAGTCTCTTTCTACTCTAGTCAGTTCAAAAAGGAGGACAAAAAGGGCCGAGGCCAGGCAGAATGCCTCGTCCTGTGGCATGCCTGACACTAGCTCATCCTGAGCGTCGAAGATCAAGAAAGCGCAGTTTCGAGCACCGGAACGTACTTCTACAGGATGTAGTGACTTCGACGTTACTCACAGGACGTGAGTGTAATTAGTCGAAGATCACCTGTAATACGTGAGGAGCGTAGAAACAAGCTGACACAGAGATTCGACAGCAATTTTTCCCGGACTTTTTGAACATCCTCTATTATGACCCGGTCACACTTTCTCAATCGGAGCAAATGCTCCAAGAAGCCGTTTCAAGCCGACTGGGCTTGGGAATACAATATCCAGTTCGACGCTGTCACCCGTTCCTCGAGTGGCAACAATCGTACCTTGACCCCATTTTTTATGCGTCACTTTATCGCCTGAGCGCCATTCTTCATTATTATGATTCTTCTGCAGAACAGGCTTAGGCTTCGTGTATGTCGAAGCAACTCGTTTTTCAAAAGGCGATCCTGAGCCGGATTTCGTTGAGAATCGGCCGGAGATTTGTTCCTCTTCCGAATCTTCCCTTGTGATTAATTCTTGCGGAATTTCTTTAATAAAACGCGATGCGGGATTGGCAATCGTTTTGCCGAACAACATGCGCACCTGTGCACTGGTCAGAAAAAGCTGCTGTTTGGCGCGGGTGATGCCGACATAGGCAAGCCGGCGTTCCTCTTCCATTTCGTCGCCATCATCCAAAGCGCGCAGATGCGGAAAAATCCCCTCTTCCATGCCGACGAGGAAAACAACAGGAAATTCCAGACCCTTGGCGGAGTGGAGCGTCATCAGCGTCACCGCGTCTTGAGGTGCCTGGTCGTCCTGGTCGTCAATATCAGCGTCAAGCGCAAGTTCGGTCAGAAAATTGATCAGTGATTTATCATCATTCCCGCTTTCAAATTCTTTCGTCACAGACAGAAATTCTTCCAAGTTTTCAAGGCGGCTCTGCGCTTCAATCGTTCGCTCAGCCTTGAGTGCGTCGCGGTAACCGGATTTATCCAGTACCTCTTCGACAAGCTCGGTCACAGACAGAAATTCCTGCATTTTGGACCAATTAAGAATCATCTCAGCGAAGGCCTTCATCTTGCCTGCCGTACGTGCGGCAATCCCTGTTTGCTCGACATCACCAATCGCCTGCATGAGTGAGAGATCCGCCGCAATCGCGTAATCGGCCAGTTTATCCATAGAGGATGCACCGATGCCCCGTTTTGGTTCATTGATCACGCGTGCCAGGCTGATCTCATCTTCTGGATTAGCGATCAGACGCAGATAAGCGAGCACATCCTTGATTTCCTTACGATCGTAGAATTTGATACTGCCGACCATTCGGTACGGGATATTCGATTTGACAAGCGTTTCTTCAATGACACGGGACTGAGCGTTCGTTCGGTACAGTACGGCAAAATCCGAATACTTGAAGCCGTCCTTGAACAGTTCGCGCATCTTCCCCGCGACATAATAGCCTTCCTCGCGTTCGGTTGGTGCTCGGTAATAGGCAATTTCCTTACCGTCCGCATTTTCCGTCCACAGATTCTTCGGCTTGCGATCGTGGTTGTTCTGAATGACATGGTTTGCCGCATCGAGAATCTTCTTCGTTGATCGATAGTTCTGCTCCAGCTTGATCACTTGTGCGTTCGGATAGTCTTCCTCGAAGGAGAGGATGTTGTGAATGTCTGCGCCGCGCCATCCGTAGATCGATTGATCGGAGTCGCCGACGACACATAAATTTTTAAATCGGTCGGCAAGCATGTGAACAAGCAAGTACTGCGACCTGTTCGTATCCTGATATTCATCGACATGAATATATTGGAATTTCTTTTGGTAAAATTCCAACACTTCAGGGACGCGCTGGAACAGATGCACCGTTGTCATAATCAAGTCGTCAAAGTCGAGCGACTGATTCTGCAGCAGTTTTTTCTCATAATCTTTATAGACATCGCGCGCAACCTCTTCAAAGGGGCCCTGCGCTGTTTTCGCAAAATCAGCGGCTGTTTTTAATTCATTTTTAGCGGAGCTGATTGCACCTAATACACTGCGCGGTGTGAATTTCTTCGGATCCAGATTCTTTTCTTTGAGAATCTGCTTCACGACCGACAGCTGATCGGTGCTGTCCAGAATGGTAAAGTTGCGACTGAGACCCATGCGGTCGATGTCTCGGCGCAGAATCCGCACGCACATCGAATGAAAGGTTGACACCCAAGTGTCCTCAACAAGCGGTCCTGCCAATTTTGCCAGCCGCTCCTTCATTTCCTTGGCAGCTTTATTGGTAAACGTGATCGCCAAAATATTCCATGGCGCGATATCTCGTTCGATCATCAAATAGGCCATACGATGCGTCAGTACACGCGTCTTTCCGCTTCCCGCTCCCGCCATGATCAACAGCGGTCCCTCATGGTGCTTCACTGCTTTTAATTGTTCCGGATTAAGTCCTTCCAATAATTCCTGTGAAAGTCGTTCCATTATGATCACTTCCTAAAAAATAGAATCCATATCTGCTCTATAAAAAGACGCACAAAATGCAAAGTCGGCGTATTCTGAATAGATCATCTTCCCAGAACATCGCCGCCTCAATGCATCGTTTCTTCACATTAGAAAACTTGGATTTCTTATCCAAGTCGATCAAGCGTCATCTTATAACCATCTGTACCAAAATTGATGCATCGTTTCACACGGGAAATAGTCGCCGTGCTGGCACCGGTCTCTTCTTCAATCTGATGATAGGTCTGCCCCTCCATCAGCATTCTCGCCACTTGAAGCCGCTGCGATAATGATTGAATTTCGCCCATGGTGCACAGATCGTCAAAAAAACGATAGCATTCCTCGCGATCTTTTAATGTCAAGATGGCGTCAAACAGCTGGTCAAGAGCTTTGCCTCTTAATTTATCAATTTGCAACCTTGTCCATTCCTTTCTCGTCGGTTAAATCCGTAACTTCATCACGTTTTCTGTATGCACAATCACCCTATCGTGCTGATTAAACGACACGGATACAGGTACCTTTTCTTTTTTTAATAAACACAGTACGTTCCTTTCAAACTCGCAAAACCATTACTTATAACATCTTACCTCAAATACGGTCAGTGATAAAGTCGAAGCAGCAAATGTTTTCATCCTTCACCGTATGAAATTCAAATATAATCCAATAAAAAACGTTTTTTATAAATAGTGTTATTTATGTTTACGTTTTCATTGCTATTATGTTAGCCTAGAGATGTTTGTTGATTATACTTAGCGAGGACGTGGGCATTGTGAACATTCTGTGGGATTTCGATGGGACGATCTGTGATACGTACCCGGTATACACGAAGCTTTTTAAACAAGTACTGAATTCAGATCGTGACGAAAAAGATATTTTCGCTCAAATAAAAATCTCATTTTCAACGGCATATGCATATTTCCGCATGACACCTGAGCAGATCAGCACTTTTCATCAGCTCATCCGCCGCTATCCGTCAGACGGTTTCAAGCCGTTCCCTTCTGTGGAAAAGGTGCTTGCCGCAGCGGACAAAAATGTAATTATGACGCATAATAATCGTGAGGATCTTGTCCGCGTACTGCGTCAATTCGGTCTGGAAGGCTACTTTACAGATATGGTAACCAGCGATAACGGCTTTCCTAAAAAGCCGGATCCGGCATCTTATATTTATCTGGATGAACGCCATGGTTTTGATCTTGCCATCGGCGATCGCACGCTCGACATCATCCCGGCAAAAAAATTGGGCAAGAAAACCTGCTTGTTTCAAAATCATGTCAGCGGTGCCGATTTTTATATCGACAGCTATGATGAATTCTTTGATCGCGTGCACCTGTGAAGTGGCTGCCTTGCGTTTATCGAGCACTTCGCTGATTTCAAACCAAAAAAGCCTCCCGCGGAGACACTGATGACTCCGAGCGGAAGGCTTTTCTCTATCTATGTTTAGTTTGCAGCCGGTTCTTCATGTTCTTCAAGAGTCTGCTTGATATAACTCTTGATCAGTTCAGCCGATGCATTGAAGCCTTCTTGTTCTTTTTTGTTCAAGCGGTATTTAATGATCTTTTCAACACCGTTTTTTCCTAGAATGATTGGAACACCAATCGCAAGGTCATGCTGACCATATTCATCGTTCTGAATGACGGATGCAGCCGTGACACAACGTGCGTTGTTGAGGATTGATTTCGCAAAGAATGCCAGCTCGTTGCCGATTCCAAATTGCGTATTGCCCTTGCGTTTATGAATTTCCCAGCCAAAATGTCTGGCTGTATCTTCCACTTGATCGCGGTCGATTTTGCCGAATTCATCAAAATTATCTTCTTCGTATTGATCAAGCGGCTGGCCGCCGACTGTAACCTGCGACCATGCGGCAATTTGAGAGTCTCCATGTTCGCCGACCATAAAAGCACTGATACTGCGCGGATCGACATCACCGATCACACGAGATAATTGACGGCGCAGACGCATGCTGTCCAGTGCGGTACCCGTACCGATCACATGGTTTTTCGGAAGTCCTGACAGCTTGTAGAACAGATACGTGATAATGTCGCAAGGATTGGTTGCAATCACATATTTTCCTTTAAATCCTGCTTCGCGCAGCTTCGGCACGATATCATAGGTGATCGCTGCCGTGCCTTTGAGCAGTTCCAAGCGTGAGCCTTGAGGAATTTGAGACCTCTCCGTTACGGCGACAAGAATTACATCGCACACGGCCAACCCTTCAAGCGGGACCTCAATAACGCGCGTGCGTGACGGTGTCAGCTCAATGCTGTCCTCAAAATCCCATGCTTCACCCTTCGCACGTTCGGAATCAATGTCGGAAATATACAGTTCATCCGCCACATTTTCATGAACAATGGCTGAAGCCGCCGCTTTTCCGACATTGCCGATCCCGACAATACCTACTTTTCTAACTGTTTCATTCACTTCAATCCTCTCCTTTTGCCTTCTGATATATCCTTTTTTTCTGTATGGGTGACGTATATTTTACACCTTGCAAAGAGGTGAATCAATATTTTTTCGACTATTTGAACTAAATCAAATTAAATAATATCATGATTGAACATTTAACTTATACGACTTAAACTAGGATTACTTTATAATCTGAACTCCAATTGAGGAGACATTAATGACCATTGCGTTTCGAGAACTAACCAAAGAAGACATTCCGGAATTCGTTGACATGAGAAAACTGCAACTGCTTGAGGAAGGCGCAATACCGACAACCGATCTGACGAAATCGTTAACCAATTATTTTGAGACCAGTCTTGAGGACGGAAGTTTCGTCTCTTGGATCGCTCTTGTTGACGATAAGATCATCGCAACCAGCGGTATGTCCTTCAGCCGAAGGCCGCCCTACTATGAAAATCCATCCGGCTATGTCGGTACACTGTCTTGCATGCACACCTTAAGCGCCTATCGAAGAAAAGGAATCGCGACAAAACTACTGAATCATGTGATTGACGAAGCACGACAGAGACACTGCGGAAAAGTGACAATTACTGCGTCAGCGATGGGGAAACTGCTTTATAAAAGTTACGGATTCAAGCAGAAAGATAATTATTTAGATTATGATTTAAGGAGAACTAGTTGAGGAGCATGTGAAATGAAAATACGCTTAATGGAAATAGAGGATTATGCAGAAGTACACCGACTCTGGACGAATACCAATGGAATGGGCATGCGCAGCCTCGATGATTCCGTTAAAGGCATCGAAAAGTTTTTGAAAAGGAATCCTACTACAAATTTTATCGCTGAAGAAAATCATAAGATTATCGGTGTCATTCTGTGTGGAAACGATGGCCGCAGAGGCTACATCTATCATACAGCAGTAGACAGCAACTACCGTCGTCGCGGGGTTGGCAAACAATTGGTTGATGCCATCATTAATGCCTTGCGCGAAGAAGATATTAATAAAGTCGCCCTTGTTGTTTTCGCAACAAACGAAACAGGGAATAACTTTTGGCAAAAGATCGGCTTTAATAAACGTGAGGACATCATTTACAGGAACCTAAGCATCAATGAAAAGAACATTTGAAACAGTACGTTTGTGAATCTGAGTAACTTTCACTTAATGTAGCAATCATGATGCTTCGCGGTTGACGGAAGATGTGCAGCAAGGGCTGATTTAAATCAGCTAAAGTTCAACCTAACGAACGAAAAGATGAACCGAATTTCTGGAAATTTCAACCGAAGAGAAGGAGTTAGACCGAACGCCCAAAAAGTTAGGCCGAATCCGATAAAAATTAGACCAAACCCGTGAAAGGTTAGTCCGAACCCGATAAAAGTTAGACCGAACCTGGTGAAAGTTAGACCGAATGAAGCAGAGTAACGCGATTGTCTCATACATTTTGTGAATTTCATAATTTCGCTTTAACTTTTGGAGGATTGGCTTTAAGTTTTCCATCATTAGCTTTCACTTTTCACGGATTAGCTTTAACTTTTGTATTTCACCACTTTTCTCATTAACTTCACTGCATACTGCGCAGTGCGTAATTACTACGTAATAGACGAATACTGCGAAATAATCCGTAAGGTTTGCGGAAGTCCGGACTTGTAACGAAAGAATCAAAAATCATAACGAATCCACCAAAAGTAAATAAACGTTACTACGCACCTTTACCTTGATTTTTTTCTTGTCATGGTTTTAATACTTCGTTGATCGTCTAGAGTGGTTCTCGATCCATTTACTGATTTCATCAATGCTCATTTTGTTCTGTTGATCTGAGATTTTAACCATGAAGAAGCCAATATCATCTTTTTCCGCATAGAAGTCAATTGCGTTTTTTCTGAGCAAAGTTACTAAGCCTACAAAGTCTGTCCGCTTATTTGTATTATAGAACGCATAGTTTTGAACGATACTTTGAAAGAGTCCCGCAACTTTCTCATAAATTTTTGTACAAGCAATCTTGTCCTAAGACTGATTTTGGGCCGATTTACTGCACTGTTTAATAAAGTTCCATCACACCAAGTTGTTCCAATGGGTTATACCGCTTAATCAACGATATGTTAATCTGAATCAGATAGGGGATGATTCTTTTTAAAGCATTAGGGATTACTTAGTTGTTCGTAGAAGTCACTAGGATGAATCCGTTTGATCGTGCCGATTTGTTCGGGAAAGCGTTGGTGATTGGTTGTTAC
>NZ_JANFOJ010000024.1 GCF_024385605.1 Sporolactobacillus sp. STSJ-5
CCGTTTTATGACGACTTATTATTTTCATCGTATTCTCCTTTTTTTTGCAATTATAGGGGATAGTTTGTGAAAGATTATTTATTTCGTTCTTGGGTTAGTCTCATCATTATCTTTTCCACAGTTATTTTTTGCTGAATCCATCATCTCATAGTATTCCTAACTTTTTTCAATCTCGCAACATGATGAGTATTCGTAAATATTTTTCTTGTTCTTCATTTTCCTCACTTTTTACCAACAGTTGCCTGCGAACGTTCCTTTTCTCTGCTTTCGGATGGCTATCATTTGCAGTCATGTATTTCATTTCAATTTGTGTTAATCATTCCTTAAGCTATTATTATTATAATAAATTGATCTTTGATTTTGTCCTTTATGTCGCCTCGCTCGGTGTTCCTTCCAAACGATGCGCTCATAAATAGTTTCAAAAGAAATGATTATTCTGCCATCATCTCATTCCTTGAGAATGGACGAACAAAAAATAGGTGAGGAGTGAGACTATGAAAAAATACCGCTGGCTCATGTGGCGAAAAGTACTAATTTTCTTCATCATTGCCGTAATCATTGCCACAGCGATTTGGGCAGGAGGACAGGTTGCTCAGAATATCGCTGTGACAGCATTTAACCTGATTTTCCAACTATTCTTTGCCGTACTCTTTATGATCATTCAGTTTGTTGCCCTCTTTTGGTTCCTTGCCCGGGGACGAACCTATTGGATCATGCCCGGCGAAACAGGATCGAGCTGGGACGATTATCGAGGCAATCCTGAAGTCGTTGAAAATGCCAAACGCATCGTTACCTTGCTCAGAGGTGTCAAAGATTTCAAGAAAATGGGCGGTCAGGCCATCCGCGGGATGCTGCTTTGCGGGCCTCCGGGAACAGGAAAATCTTATCTCGCACAGGTTGTCGCAAATGAAGCTCAGGTTCCTTTCGCCTATGCTTCGGCACCAAGCTTTCAAAATATGTTCTTCGGTGTTGGTAATCTTAAAGTAATGAGCCTCTATAAAAAAGCTCGAAAGCTAGCAAAAACCTATGGTGCCTGCATTATTTTCATTGATGAAATCGATGCGATCGGCATGTCGCGGCAAGCAAACGGAGGCGGAGGTGGAGGACTTGGCGCGATGTTCGGTATGGGCGGCTCCGGTTTGCTCAACGAACTTCTGCTGCAAATGGACCCGCCGAATATTGATCATTCACGGTTTGCCAAGCTGTTCCGTGCGCTTGGGCTCAGGCACAAAAAAGCAGAGCGCCGCGCTGTATTGACCATCGGTGCAACCAATTTACCGGACGTCCTGGATTCCGCTTTACTTCGTCCCGGTCGATTTGATCGAAAGCTCTGGGTCTATCCTCCTGACTATGACGGCCGCGTAGATGTATTTGACTACTATCTCGCAAAGGTTAACCGAGATGAATCACTGACTGCGCAAAAAGCGGCATTAGACACCATCGGCTATAGTCCGGCACAAATCAAGCATATTGTGAACGAGGCCATCGTCATTGCACATCAGCGCGGCGCGAATGGCGCGAATTATGAAGACTTCAGAGCTGCCATGGAGACCTATGAATGGGGCTTGAAGCAGCCGCTTCGCTCAATGAGCGACGATGAAAAACGAAATGTTGCCTATCATGAAGCCGGCCATGCCGTTGCCCAATATTTGTTGAAGCCTCATGAACGCGTCTGGAAAGTGACCATCATCCGTCGAGGCAGCGCGCTCGGACTTGCCGCAACGAAACCAACCCATGAGCGTTATAATCAAAGCGACAGCGAAATGCTGGCGGAAATTCAAGTATGCCTCGCATCACGCGCGTCCGAAGAACTCTTTTTGGGAAAAAAATTAAACGGCGTTACCTCCGACCTGCAGCAAGCAACCGAGCTCGCCGGTGCCTATCTTGGCGCAGTCGGCATGGGCGACGAATTGTTCAGCTGGCTTTCTACAGGTTCACTAACGGACGCACTTAAACAGCTCCGTCCTAAAATCAACACATTATTAAAAGATCAGATGAACCAAGTAAAAACATTAATCGAAGAACAGACGGAATTTGTTCATGCCATTGCGAGAGAACTATTGACACGCGGTGATCTCACCGGAGAAGAAATTGATGCACTTTATGTTAATCTATATGGTCACGAGCGTCCAGAAGTGCCTGAAATCAAGGCATTAGGAACTGCCTCTGACGTGAAAAATTCGTCTGAAACTATTGCAGAAAAAAAAGAAGATTAAAGCAAAGAAACAGAGGCTGCTCACACGTCATGATACGACGATGAGCAGCCTTTTTTTACCAACATTCAAATGAAGGACATCAACGGTGAATTTTTGAACCATATATATTTTTATTGATTGTCTCAGATGTCAGAAAGGCAGCGGAAGCGGACAGCAGTGAAACGATCATAACGTAAAATGCGAGATAGTACCACTGATCTCCATCAACAGCAGTCAGCCATTTGGCAATAAACGGAGTGAACCCCCCTGCCACAATCGCACCTAATTGTGCGCCGATGGATGCCCCACTGTAACGGACGGAAGGGCCAAACATCTCGGTAAAAAAGGCCGGCTGAACCGCATTAATCGAGTTGTGCCCAACATTGATAAATAGAAAATAAGCTAGCATCAACAAGGCAAAGGAGCCACTTTCGACGAGATAGAAAAATGGAAAGACGAAGGCCGCTGCGAACAGCGCACCAAAAATATATACCGGACGACGGCCGATCTTATCTGAAATATACCCGAACAGTGCGTGAGCTGGAAATGCAATGACACAGGTCAGCATGACAACAGACAGCATCATCCCGTTGCTTACACCGAGCTGCTCGGTAGCATAGGAAACTGCAAAAACAGTGGCAAGAAAAAAGGGAACGCTTTCCGCAAAGCGCAGTACCATAATGGTCAGAAGCTTCTTCCATCCCTTTTTCACAACCCGAAAAACGGGACTTTTCTGTACAACCTGCAAACCGCTTTTTTCGATTTTTTCTTTTTTCTTCAATTTTTCAAAGACCGGTGTCTCCTCAAGATGTATGCGCATATAAAGGCCCACAGCTACAAGCACGCCACTAAAGAGAAAAGGAATTCTCCAGCCCCATGAAAGCAGCTGTTCCCGATTCAGCATTGTCACAAGTGCGAACATTCCTGTTGCCAGCAGCTGTCCGGAAAAACCGCCGGTCTGAGGAAGAGCACCTGCCAAGCCGCGTCTGCTCGGTGATGCGCTTTCAACAACGTAAAGCATCGCGCCGCCCCATTCGCCACCGACCACAAAGCCCTGCATGAAACGTAAAAGGACGAGCAGAATCGGCGCCATGATTCCGACTTGCTGATAGGTTGGCAGAATGCCGACAAGCATCGTAGCCGCGCCCATACCAAGCAACGTAATCACAAGCGCCTTTTTCCTTCCTAGAGTATCGCCATAATGCCCGAAAAAGGCTCCGCCAAGCGGTCGCGCGATAAATCCGACACCAAAAGTTGCAAAGGCTGCTAAAGTTCCCGCCAAAGCACTGATATTGGGAAAAAAGATCGTATTAAATACCAAAGCCGCAGCAAGCCCATAGACGAGAAAATCATAAAACTCAATTGTATTTCCAATCCAGCTGGAGATAATTACCTTGCGAAGCTCAGAAGGCTTGCGTCCTGAAAAGTTTCCCGGATCTCTATCTTGAGCTATTTCGGTTGTTTCTTTTTCCAACTTACTCATTACCAGCACCTCTTCAATTACGATTTTGGTCCCGCTCTATTATTGAATTTTCTTCAGTGTCTTCAGTTATAAGCAGCAAAATATGGCATGTGGAGGAGGAGATCACGAAGAGTTGAAAAGTTTAATGATGAATCGAATTAAATATTCTATACCCTTAGATTATTAATCGAAACCATTTCTATAACAAAAGGGTATCGTTTTTGATTATTTATAATGAAAGCACAAAGCAGACTATTCCTCCGAACAGGGATAATCTGCTTTGTTTGTATACGATTCATTTGTACTCAATAATTAATCCAATTCCCTTTTTTCCTTCAACAGCTCTTGAAACTCCTGCTCCAATTCATCAGATGGTTCGATACTTAAACGACCAAGCACCGCTGCTATTTTTGTTTCGAGCACGAGACGTTTGTCCTTTTCGAGATCTCGATTCTTTTTTGGCTTGTCATTTTTGAACTGTCGGTAGTTTCCTTCAAACACGCGAATTTGTTGATTTCGAATTTCTAATATCCGAGTGGCAATGTTTTCTATAAATCGTCGGTCATGGGAGACAAAGATTACGCTTCCCTCAAACTCTTTGAGCAGCGATTCCAATGCGGCAGCCGCTTCCATGTCAAGATAATTTGTCGGTTCATCCAGAATCAGCGTATTCATATCACTTAGAAAGAGCTTGGTTAACGCCACTTTTACTCGCTCTCCGCCGCTCAGTACTCCAACCAGCTTATAAACATCGTCTTGGTAAAAATGCATCCGTGCGAGCACCGTTCGAATCAGTGTTTCCTCCTGCTTTGACGTTGCGCAGACGTTTTCAATGACCGATTTATCCTCATTCAGGATATTTAAATTTTGACTAAAATAAGCGATTTTTACAGATGGAGACAGTGTGATCCCCGTTTCTTGATTAATGATCTTCCTGATTAACGTTGTCTTTCCGCTGCCATTGGGACCGATGATGGCGAATTTATCCCCGCCCCGTATAAAGAAGCTGTTCCGACGCCAAAGCACACGTTTACCGAATTGTGCAGATACACCCTCCGCTCGAAGAATGATCCGATTCTTAAATGTTTCTGCGTTGGGCAGATTCATTTTAAGCGGCTGAATGTCTTTCACTTTTTCTACCTTTTCCAGTTTTTCCAATCGTGTTTCAATGGCGTTCGCTGTTGTCTGCAATTTCTTTTGTTTTTTGGCGAAGTACGGCTTCGCTCCCGTAATTCGAGCTTCTGATCCACTTACGTTTTTGGGCTTTTTTGTCGCCCGTTCCGCTTTTTTCTCTTTTAATTTCAAAGCGTCTTCCAACTGCTTCTTCTTTTTTTCATAGTTCTCGTAAGCGTGTTGCTGCTCGGCATGCATGGCTTCCTTCTGCTGCTCATAATCACTGTAATTGCCTGTATAAACACTTATTTTGCTGTCATTGATTTCCCATATTGTTGTACAAAGCGCGTCCAAAAACGCACGGTCATGCGAAACGATGACCAGCGCACCCTGCCATGCCTTCAGCTTCTTTTCCAGCCATTCAATGTGATCCGTATCCAAATTGGTCGTGGGTTCATCTGCAAGCAAAAGCTCAGAATCCCGTACCAGCGCTTCTTGGATATACTCTTGGGTGACTTCACCGCCGCTTTTTGTTGTATCCGTCCGTTTCAACTGCGGCAGCAGCTCACACGATGCGTGTTGAATAACTGTTCCTTCTTCAGGTACGATTTTCTCTGCTAAGATGTTGAGCAGTGTTGTTTTACCGCACCCGTTTCGTCCAACGAGTCCAATTCGATCGTTGCGATGAATGTGCAGTTGATCAATATCGAGTAACAAACGATCCTTAACATAGTGTTTTATTTTTAGAGCTTCTAACAAGATCATAAAATCATCCCCATTTTTTCATAATCAGGGACGTAAAATAGCCCCCTATCTGTTGTCAGAATAGGAGGCTGCTGTAAAAATATAGGCGAACACCAAAAAGACACCCGGTCTTCTCAAGCCGACTACAAATCACCAATCCTATTCTGAACTCCGTTTGAAGGCATAGTGGCAGTACGGTTCCCCTGCTTCTCACTACCTTCAATTGGCGGTTTCAAAAAATAGGATTAGTTTTTCATCGGCCGTTGGTTCACCCCTTCCGTTCACTCGATTACTTTCAATGTAATCAATTTACTCGCTATTGTCAAACAGCAAACCCTCTAGGCAAAAGCGATGTTCACTTTTTCAATGCTTCTTTCTCGAAAATGGATCGCTGGTTTTATCGTTGTTCCAGACATATTCAATGCCGTGAGCAACATCAGAAGCTTGCTCAGTCCCAAATTGATCGGCAACGAATCCCAGAGTCATATCGATTCCCGCTGAGACGCCGGAGGATGTATAGTATTTCCCGTCAGTGACCCACCGAGCACGCTCCACCCAGTGCACCGCCGAATTTACACTTTTTACCCAATCAAACGCGATTTTATTAGAGGTCGCTTTCCGGCCGTCAAGCAGTCCTGTCCGTGCCAAGAGAGCTGATCCGGTGCATACTGTTAAGCAAAAGGCTGCTTGTTCTGCCGCATGCTTTAACTTTTTTGTAAACTCTTCATCATGAACAAGCGGCCGCGTACCTTGTCCGCCCGGAATCAGAAGGATTCCTGACGGATCAGCTTGATCCATCGGCTCGGTCATGATCGACGTCTGCTGCCTGCTGATCACTAATCCACCGTCCATTGATACAAAATGCAGCGCATAATCGCTGATCCTTCCCAGTACTTCAACAGGGCCAAAGGCGTCCAGCGTTTCAAAATCAGGGAAAAGCAAAATGTTTACATTCATGCTGATCCTCCTTTTTTACACAAATAAGAAAGTATAAAGATTTAGAGGAATTTAGTGTACGTGCAACTAAGTCTTCGCCTTCTTCAGAGACTTGGCGAAGCCAAGTTTTCTAATCGAAACGGCACATCTAAATGACAACCACCTAATTCGAGTGAATAACGCAAATCTTGATTGCCGCGCACCGTCATTCCAAAATCGGTCGCATAAACAACAAGCCCAAGCTGGTGTCCGGCGACCAATCGATGAAATGTCGGCTGTAGGTCAACATCAATCTCATAGAATTGATTCGGCTTTAATTCGTCAACCTTCCAGGCATTTTCTCTATTTTGCAAGTTGATGTGACCCTTCGAGATCATCTTAAACGGCGTAGGAAACTTGGCCAGAGTAAATTCACGAAGCTGATCCTCACGCCAGCGATAGCCTAGATCTATTTTTCTCATAGAGTTTGGCGTTGGCGAAACGTTGAATCGTTTTGCTTTTCCGTAATCGACCAGTTGAAAGCTCAGCATACCAAAGGAATGGTTTGATGCCGCCTGAACATGAACATGTACCCGGCCGTCAATAATTTTGTCATCATCCACCGGATTTGTTTTGAACAATAGGCAGTTTGCGCTCAAAGCGTTCGGTTCATCCGCAAGAAGATCCTGTGCCCATTGATCATGGTGTGCAGCATAACGATTAAAAATGTCTTTCGGAAGACTATCTTTGAAAGATACCACTTCGTGATCCGCAGTTGCAGTAGTTAATCTTCCCTCAGCAAAATGATAGGTTTCCCTCGTTGCGCTTGGCTCAGCCCAGTCTTGATAAGCGGTCCAGGTTTCCGGAGTCACATTATCTTGCACGATTACGTTGGGCAAAAGCTCCTTCGCCCCGTTTTGGATACCGTAGAGTTCGTGGCTGATCCACAAATTGATCATGTCCGTATAATCAAGCGAACGGAAGGCGTTAATATAGATGTGCTGTCCTTGATGCAGAATGATTTTTTTCGTCACCGGCACATCCCGAAGTGCCTGCCACAATTGCTCCACCTGACCCGGTTTCACATTCCAGTCGTTCAATCCGTGAATCATCAGCACATCGCATTTAATGTTTTTCACCTTTTTGAGGTAGTTGCGCGCATCCCAGAAGGTATTATAATTACCGGATTCACGCTCCATGTCGCGTGCCATCTTTTCCATTTGCGCGTCAAAATAATCTTTGATGTGCAAATGATAATCGGCAGCGGCCTTCATCCGACTCATCGTTTCGATCGCCAGAACGTCGGCATCCTCACCAGGAAAACCATCCGGTGCAATCATTAACCCGCCTTCACGGTAATAGCCGTACCATGAAGAAATTGCCGCTTCGGAAATAATCGTCTTTAATCCTTCAACGCCGGTTGTGGCGGCGGCAGTCGCCAAGGTTCCCAGATAAGAACGGCCGGTCATTGCCACAGAACCGTTGCACCACCAAGCGGTGATCGCTATGTTATCCGTTCGATTCGTAAACGCGCGCCGTTTGCCGTTCAGCCACTCAATCACATCAATGGTGGCCTCGGTCTGCTGTGGATCACCGCAAGTTTGGATGCCGTCTGAATCAAGCGTACCAATGCCCGCAGAGTACACAGCCGCAAACCCTCGCGCCAAGAAATAATCATTCAATGTATAGGAATATTCACGGCTGAACGTCTCCGTTGCATATTTCGTTTCTCCATTGACCGGACGCGGGACCGGCAGTTCCAGTTTCTCATCATGGTAAGCAATATCCTCGTAGCTGAGGTTATTCGGCTGCTTCTCCGTCAAAGGGACATTAACGTTGTGCATTGCTTTTTCTCCGGCTTCATCATTTGTATCTTGATTATATGGACTAGCGGTGAAAAGTGCCGGAACCTTTAATCCATCTTCTGTGTCAGCCGGACGTATGATTTGAACCTTCAGCAGATCCCTCTTACCATCACCATCCGAATCCACGGAAGATTCGACATATACGACCTCACGAATCAGCTTAGCTGTATCAAAAACGGCCTGAGATTTACCGTTAAAAAAGAGCGGTTTCTGCTGCGCGGACTGATTATAAAATGGAACAAAATAGCCCTGATTCGTCAACAGATCGAGAAATGTCTGTCCATCCTTAGTGTGGGTATTCAGCAACAAATACCAAGCATCTAGAACCTGCTCTTTGGTCCACGCGCCAGACGCCGCAAGCATCGGCAGCTGCATTTTTTTCATCGCGGCCAGCGGTTCAGCAAGCGAAAAATCATCCTCCGGCAAAAAACCGCATAGCTGCAATGCGACTAAATAGAAGATATCCGCCGTAATCGGCTCACCGACATCCAAGTAGTCTTTAAGATCGGCAGTTGGTGTTGCTAAATAGTTTCGCAGTTTCGTATCAAATTCATGTTCGCCTCGCACCTTTACAAACGCTTTTTTGAGCAGCGAACGATAGGCTGCGGCAGGCGTCTGCGCGTGGTTGATTTGATCATCCAGAAAATGAATCCGTTGTAGTTCTTCGATCACTGTTTGGTGATCGGCAGTTTTTCGTGCAAATTGATTGTTTTTCATCGACAAAACTCCTCAGTAAGTAACTGCAGTTATTATATCACTCGATCCAGCACTCAGGTCTCCTATGTATTTGTCCATCAATTAACTTAAGAAAAATGCTAAAAAAGTGGACGCTTTTCTACTTCTAATGTTGATAGACATATATTCCTTTGTTCGTGCATTGACCTGCTTTTTTTGTGCATTAATTCTCATTTTTCGTGCATTGGCCACCTGTTTTCGTGCATTGAACCCTATTTTTCATGCATTGGACTTCCGTTCTTGTGCATGGCTGGATCTCTAGCTTTGATTCGTGCATTGAATTGCCATTCTTGTGCATGGCCTGATCTCTATATTCGATTCGTGCATGGATTCTCTGTTTTCGTGCATTGGCCACCTGTTTTCGTGCATTGAACCCTATTTTTCATGCATTGGATTGCCATTCTCGTGCATGGCCTGATCTATATCTTCGATTCGTGCATGGATTCTCTGTTTTCGTGCATTGGCCACCTGTTTTCGTGCATTGAACCCTATTTTTCATGCATTGGACTGCCGTTCTTGTGCATGGCTGGATCTCTAGCTTTGATTCGTGCATTAATTCTCATTTTTCGTGCATTGGCCACCTGTTTTCGTGCATTGAACCCTATTTTTCATGCATTGGACTGCCGTTCTTGTGCATGGCCTGATCTCTAGCTTTGATTCATGCATTGATTCTCAGTTTTCGTGCATTGGCCACCTGTTTTCATGCATTGAGCCCAATTTTTCATGCATTGGATTGCCGTTCTTGTGCATGGCTGGATCTCTATCCGATTCGTGCATTGGCATTTGGAAAGATCCATCAATCCAGCTGACTAACTGGCTTATTTAATCAAAAGGATCGCAGTCTCAAGCAGTAAAAAGCCCCGTCATTTGGACAATTAGGTCCATTTTCCGGGGCTTCACATTTAATCTATGTTTTTTCAATTCCACATTAAATACGATTTTCATGAGTTCTGAGTATCCGGTGCCGTCCACCTTTCAAAACGCTCATAACCTCTCCCGACATCCTTCGAAAAATGTGCGTCTGATCCAAAAACAAACGGGATCTGTTTTTTTACGGCTAACGATGCGATTTCATCGGGTGGATAGGGTTCTCTGCACCAATCTTTAAACATACCGGACGTGTTGTAATCCAATGCATACTCGCCAATGACAACTTCATTTAAAAAATAATCAATCAACTGTTCTGTCTTCGCAGAAAAGCCGGTATCCTCTTTTGTAAAGTAATTTTTGAACTTTCGGCAAAGTGTCATATGACCGATTCGCGTTGGTTTATAAATACCGAGATCTGATTTTACCAGATGACGCATCATCCCGAAATACGCCTCTTGGGCGAATTGAAAGCTGCCATAAAAAGAGACAATGCCCTGCTGATAGTCTTCCGCACTATAGTCTATCGCTCGATAGCCTCCGCTGCCCGGAAGGAAATGCAGGGATAGAATACTATGATCACTATACAAGCCATATTCGTTTAAAAAATCACGTGTCCAGTTTTCGTAATCACTAAGATAATCCACTTCAAAACCAATATGAATGTTCAGCTGTGAACGATATTTTTGCTTTAATTTATTCATTTTGTTTAAATAAGGCTCTACATCGTTTATAGCGATACCCGCTGTATCAATCGCTTGTTGAGCACCGGCGCATCGAGCCAAGAAATCAGGTGGAAGCGGCGCATGTTCAGTAATTGAATAATCCGTCATTCCCTGTTTTATCGCCGATCGAATGAATAACTCTGTATCTTCACCGGATCCATGCGGACAAAATTCACTATGTGTATGTCCATCCCATTTCATAACTGTCTTTCCCCTAACTCGGCCTATAATTTTGCTGCATATTATTGATGCAGCGTCACAACATCTTCTTGACGAATAAAGAGTGTGACATCTTTTAAATCATTCAATACTGCTTGGCCTTGATTCATTCGATCCACCCACAGTGTTCCATATTGTGTTTGAACCGTACAGCGGACCACATTGCCAAGAATATGCCGCTCAATAATTTGTCCTACCACAGAAACAGCGTCATCTTGCGGCGTGAATTCAATGGCTTCCGGGCGCAAAGCATAAGTGCTCCCTTCCTCAATGAGAGGACCAAACAAGCGCTCAATTTGTTCCTTATTTAGTTTGTTGTAATTACCGATGAAGCCTGCAACAAACTCATTCGATGGATGGAAGTATACTTGACTTGGCGTACCCTCTTGAGCGATTTGCCCGTTGTGCATGACAAAGATACGATCAGATATTGCCATGGCTTCTTCCTGATCATGGGTAACAAAAATCATGGTTATACCTAGTTTCTTTTGCAGGCGACACAGTTCGAGCCGCAATTGCTTGCGAATCTGCGCATCCAGCGCACTCAATGGTTCATCAAGCAGAAGCACCTTAGGCTCTACAACGATGGATCGGGCCAGAGCTACGCGTTGCTGCTGTCCACCTGATAATTCGCCCGGATATGACTTAGCCTTATCTTCAAGTCCTACTAATTCTAAAATTTGAGCGACTTTCTTGCTCACCGTATCCTTATCGATCCTTTTCATAGCCAGGCCAAACGCTACGTTATCGGCTACAGTAAGGTTGGGGAACAGGGCGTAGGATTGAAAAACCATCCCCACTTCTCTTTTTTTAGGTGCGAGCTTCGTTATGTCCCGCCCATCGATCATAACTTTTCCACTTTTAATTGAGTTAAGACCGGAGATTCCCCGCAACAAGGTCGATTTTCCGCAACCGCTTGGACCGAGAAGCGAAATTAATTGACCCTTTTCAATCGATAGATTCAGATCCTTGAGAATCATTTTTCCGCCAAGCTCCAGATTCAAGTTTTCAATGGTTAAGTAGCTCATGAGCAGGGCTCCCTTTTACAATTGGTTTAAATGCTGCTTCTTCACGCATCATAGAGGAACGCTTTCGATTCATATTCGTCAATTTGATAATAAGGGCGCTGATGATCACGAGCAGAATCAAATAGGTCATGACCACAGCACTTGAAAGATGGCCATTGACTTTCATCACGCGAAGCATATAAATACGAATGGTTTCAAAATCGCCGCCAAGAATCATATTTGTTAATTGAAATTCACCGAAGAAGGCAGAAAATGTAAGTAAGCTGCCTACCATAATGCCAATCTTGATGTTGGGGAGCAGAATGCGGATGAACGCGTAAACCTTTGAAGCGCCCAGCATTTCCGCAGCCTCCATTAATCGTGTTCCGTCAATCTCCTGCAAGCTGCTGCGCACGCTTTGATACATGAAGGGAAGCGAATAAATAAACAGTCCGCCCGACAATACGGCAAAAAGCGGGACAAGGCCATTTGTATAGGTGCGCATCAAACCGGTCGCAAGCACGACACCCGGAATAGCATACGGCAACAGGACAATCGGCTTGAACAAGTGATCAAACTTAGGAAGATAAATGGCAACAAGCGCAATACTTGGAACCAGAATCACGAGCACTGCCGCCAACGTAACTACCGTCAAAATTAATGAACGAGAGATTGCCGCGAGAAATTGTGGATCCTGATAAAGCTGCGCATACCACTTCAATGTATATCCAGAAGGAAGAATGGATTTTCCCCATTCAGTGGCAAATGAGTAGACGAGCGTTACCAAAATAGGCAGACACATGAAGGCAACAAATAGTGTGATGATGAATCGGTTCATCTTTTTCATTTGATATCCCTCCGGAAAAGATGCAGTAAATACTGATTGACCAGCAGCACGGCAATCATCAAGATGGAAAACAGAACGGCCATTGCACTGCCGATTTGAGGCTGGGCAAAAATATCGCCGGATACTGAACTGGCAATGCGTGTTGTGACCAAGCTGACCGTACCGCCAACCAAGGCATAAGCTGTTTCATAGGTTCCCATTCCATTGGCAAACAGGATAATGAATGTCCCCAATACACTGGGGAGAATATGCGGAATGCCAATACGCGCCCAGAAGGAAAAACGGCTGGCTCCCAGCAATGCAACTGCCTCTCCCCAGCGCTGGTCCATTCCTTTAAATGCGGGATACAGAAATAACACACCCAGAGGTACTTGAAAATAGACATACGTCAATGCAAGTCCCTGCCATGAATAAAGATTAAAGAAGCTCTGTAAAGAAATGCCCATATGCTGCAGAATCAACGTCACGAGTCCTGCATTGCCCAGTAAAATTATATAGGCAAAGGCAAGCGGAACACCGGCAAAGTTTGCCGTCATATTAATAAATAAAGTGATTTTTTCCTGTGCCTTTTCATTCATCCGGGCAAGTGCCGCAGCCACGAACATCGCCAAAACAAGACCCGCAAGTGCAGAATAGATGGAAATAAAGAAGCTGTTGCGAAACGCATCATAATAGAACGGCTGACTCAAAATCTGCATGAAATTTGCAAACGAAAATCCATCACCATTTTGATCACCGAAACTTTGCCGAATCATGATAACAAGCGGAACCGCAAGAAATAAAAGCAATACGGCCGCAAGCGGCAAAAGACAAGCTTGAGCTTGTCTTTTCCAATGCTGCTGCAAAATTCTCCACTCCTTAATTAAATAGATTCTGAAGATGTACGCAATCCGGGAAACTCAAGACGCTCCATGTCCTGCGTAGGTTCAAGGTTCATTAAATGGCAGGCAAGCGGAGCGACCATCAGTTCCGGAATTTGTTTCTCTACAATTCGCGGAACAACTTTGTCTGACATAATGAACAGCGGTACTTGGCGAACTCCGGGCCGCGTTCCTCCGTGATGTCCGAATTCATCCATTCCATGATCGCTCGTCACGATGATCTGATAACCGGCCTGCATCCATGCAGGCAGGCATTCAGCAAGAATCAGATCGGCCTTATCAACTGCCGCGCGATATTCCTTGGAATCCGATGTAAACTTATGACCCGTATCATCTATATTCATTGAGTGAATGTAAAGGAAATCCGGTTGATAGTTTTCAAGCAGATAGTTAGCTTCTGCAAAAACATGTGAATCAGGATATTGATCTTCAAAATAGAAAATTCCATGTTGAATTGGCAGCTCATTATTATGCTGAATACGATCTTTTTGAAAAGAAAACGGTGCGTGCTGATAAAGTTCACTAACCCAGTAATAGGCAGATGCAGCAGTGACTCCTCCCGCTTCCCGAACACGATGAAACAGGCTATCCTGCTGAGACAAACGAACACTTAGGTTGGACACAATCCCACTTTTATAAGGAGGGGTGCCGGTCAGCAGGACTTGATACATCGGGCGCGAATTACTCGGTAACTCAGAAAGCACCTGATAACGCGCCGCTTGTCCTTTCTCAACGAGATGTCCGAGAAAACCGAGTTCCTCCACCGCTGTATCGTATCGGCATCCATCCAGAGTGATCATGATCAGCTTATTGCTTTGCATTCGCGAGAACCTCCTGCTGCCATTTCTGTGGCAAGGTTTCAGCTGTCTTTGTCCACGTTGCAACATCTTCAAGAGGAACAACGTTTTTGTATTCATCTTCAGGAAGCAGCTTATCCTTAATGGATGCAGGAAGTTTTACATCAGATCGAATCGGCCGTGCATATCCTTTCGCTAAGTTTGTCTGTCCTTCATCAGAAAGAATGTACTCACGTGCGAGCTTTGCGGCATTCGGATGTGCAGCATTCTTATTAATAATCGATGAATAACCGAACATCAGTGACTTATCTTCAGGAATGCTGACGGTAAAGCGATTCTTGTCAATTTGATCACGATAGCCGAGGCCAAGGAAATCCCAAATAACCGCAACATCGACTTCGCCTTTTTCCAAATTCGGGATTGATGAATCGATCGTAGACAACCGGCCTTGCTTTGCGATCTTCTTGAAGAAATCAATACCCGGCTGAATGTCGCTTGCGCTGCCTCCATTTGCTAATGCTGCGGCAAGTACCGTCATCTGCGACATTGCGCCTTTCGTTACATCGCCAATTGATATTTTATAATCTCCGTTTAGAAGATCATCCCATGTTTTCGGAGGATTTTTCACGTTTTTCGTATCCGTTAAGAAAGCGAGTGTTCCTGTGTAGCTGGCAGCGTAATAGCCGTCTTTGTCCTTCGCCCAGGAAGGAATGCTGTCCCAAGTTGTCGTTTTATAGGGAATGGTCAATTTTTTATCCTTTGCCATTACCCCAAAATTCAGACCGACATCGCCAATATCCGCCGAACTGTCTGATTTCGGTGTTTGAAACTTGGCCAATTCTTCAGCACTGGACATATCTGTATCCGTATGTTTAATGCCGTATTTTTTGGTTATGTCATTCCAAGTATCTTTCCAGTTTGCCCATGCGTCAGGCATACCGACGCTCGAAATTTTTCCTTCTTTCTTTGCCGCCTTTGTAATTGAAGAAAGGGATTGATTATTATCTGTTGAAGCAGTTTCTGAATTTCCACAAGCAGCTAAACTTGACACAAGCAGAACGCTCGCCGTACACCCAACAGCAAATTTACGAATCTTCTTGAATGATTTCCAATCGTTGCCCATCATCATGCTCCTTTTTGTTTCTATATTTGTTTTATTTGTATCAACACTTTAATCATACATACAGAATGTAAACAAACATCGTTACGCAGATTAAAATTATGTAAATGTCAAAGACAAGCATGGAAAATGATGTAATAATAAAAAACGAGTAGGAGATGAACATTATGAACTCATCATTTGATTACAGAAAAGCATTTATTTTGAATACCTTGGCAGCTTCCAAACGTGTCAGTGTCAATAAGCTCGCAGAAACACTTGATGTAACCCCCGAAACCATTCGTCGTGATTTATCCGCATTAGAAAAACAAAAACAACTGCTCCGCGTGCACGGAGGCGCAATCTGCTATGAAAATCCAGTTACTGAACCACTATTCGTCAGGAAAACAAACATTAAGAAAAAAGAAAAACGGCGAATTGGTACGTTCGCCGCAAAAATAATAAAGAATGGAGACACAGTCGTCCTCGATTCGGGAACAACAACACTCGCATTGTGCGAATGTCTTCAGCAGGTTAGTGATGTCACCTTTTTGACTCACTCCCTGGCTGCCGCTTGGTGTCTCAACAAAAAAATCGAGCAGAAACAGCTGATTAATTGCCAATTAATCGTTTTAGGAGGTACTGTTTACCCCGAACAACGATCAATAAAAGGGACATTAACCGAGCGCATGCTCGCTTCATTTAAAGTTAATAAGGCTTTTATTTCCTGCGGCGGTATTAATGAACAGGTCATTAGTGATTATGACTTAGAGGAATGCCAAATTTCGTCAATGATGATTGAGGCGGCAGATGAAAGCTATTTACTCACCGACGCGACAAAATTGGGAAAACAAAACTTCTGCACAATAAAACCGACCTCGAGCATTGATCACATTATCTGTGATGCCGAGTCGGATGAGCGCTGGAAAAAATTCTGCGAGGACGAACGTATTTTTTGGCATCGTGTGTAGGTTCCTTATCAATGACCACACTTCCATTTTCTAATCTGTCAGTCAGTCTCACTCAGCTCTGACAAAAGGTCATTAAGGTCCAATTCCGCACCGGCCATCACGCGATCAGAAGCTCCGTAATAAAGCTGAAGCTTGGATCCTTTGACAACGCCGCCGCAGGTAAAGACAACGGCTCCGAAAAAGCCGTTTTTCTCATAGTCAGCCTCCGGCTCAACGATCGATTCGGCTGATCGAGCGATAATCTTCGAAGGATCATCCAAATCAAGCAGCAGCGCGCCGAGACAGTAGCGGCTTTGCGCATCCATGCCATGATAGATTTCCAGCCACCCATCCTTTGTACGAATGGGTACAGCCCCAGCTCCAATCCGCCCTTCATCCCAAAAATGTTTGCGCACGCCGAGCAGATGGCGATGATTGCCCCAGTATTTGAGATTATTCGATTCGGCAATCCAAATTTCCGGGCTGCCGACGCTTTTCAAAGAAGGACGATGCAGCGCGTAATAAAGTCCGTGAATCTTTTCGGGGAAAATGACAACATCCTTATTTTCCGGTGAAAAAATAAGACCCTGATCCTCGTATGATTTGAAATCCTTGGTTGTCACCAAATAGTCGCCAATGCCAAGCGGCGAAACAGCACTGAAATAAATGAGGTACGTCGTTCCAATCTGCGTAATCCGCGGATCTTCAATGCCAAATGTCTGATAACGATTGGACGGATAGATGAACGACCGGTCATCCACCGTGAAGTGGTGCCCATCTTGACTTCGCGCCAGTCGAAGGTAGGACAATGAGGTGAGACCGTCAAATGTATCCAGATTGGTCGAAGGACGGATCGTGCGACTGTCTTCAAAATTGTAGTCCGGATCATTTCGGCGATAGTTTTTGACTCGAATTTTTTGCTGACTGACATCGTAAAAAGGAGAAGGAACGATTGCCGGATCGTTTATAATCGGACGTTCCGCAACCCTTAGCAACAACAGTGTTTCTCCCTGATACTCTGCCACACCGGCATTAAAGGTACCAATCACTTCGTAGCCTTCATGATACGGTTTGGCCTCTTCAGGACAAATCAGCGGATTTTCCGGAAAACGAGTAACCTTTACCATTTGAAACGCCTCTATGTCTTTATCATTTCAATCTGCACTAATTAAACCATCTACATTTTGTACCCTGCTTATTCTTTCTCAACCCGATACCGAAGAACCGTCTTTAGTTTTTCAGGTTCAGTCCTCCGCGGGTCCGACAAATAGATCTCGCGATGTGTTTTGGAGACTCTCCTGTAGCCCTGTTCGCTGCAAAATTCAGCCATTCGTTCAAAGCTTTCCGGCTCATCGTCATAGCTTCCTTTGTGAAGCATTTGGCAGCATAATCCTTCTTCCAGCGCCGAGAACATCACTTGGTCTAAATAAGGATTGGGCTTTTTCTTCTTCGTCTCGGATAAAAATCGCTCAAATAATTCATTCGTAAGAAAATCGGGCTGACGGATCATCAATGTATATTTAAAATTACTTTTTACAGTCGGCGGCAATGTTTTATCCACCAAATCCCAGACACCTTCAAGCGGAAAAACAACATATTCATAATAACCATCAGGAACTGTGTCCTTCTTATAAGACATTTTAACCGCATAACTCAAGCTATAGAGTGCGGCTGTCGCCTGGGCAAATGTCTCACCATTGGGATCACCGCTGCCCTCAAGCATGAAATAATTGATCTTAGGAACGCGCACGATGACTGGTTTTTGTTTGGGCAGATACAGGTCTTTAAAGTCTTTCTTGTAGTCTATTTTAGTCATGATCTCATAATTTCTCCCTTAAAAGTTGTGATCATCTCTTCTTAAGAACACACTTATATTATAAAACATTAGTCATGACGACTTACTGTCAGACTAAAAAAAGAACGTCATGCGGACCAATTAAATCCGCTGACGCTCACTGCTCTTTATGTGATTAAGGGGCTGTACGTGTTTGTTCTTCCATTTGAATGTCATTCCGAAACCAATGGCCATAATAATCGCAGCAAAAAGGTACGGAAAATTAATGTTCCAATCAAACAACAGTCCGCCCATCGCCGGCCCAATAATATTGCCTAAGCTCGTATAGGTTGAGTTCATTCCCGCAACAAATCCTTGCTCTTGGTCATCGGCTGTTTTTGACAATAACGTTGTCAATGCCGGACGAAGCAAATCAAATGCGAGGAAAATCGCACAAGTGACTGCGAGCACGATAAAGAAATTGGAAACCATCGTGGATACCACTGCCAAAAGCACACCCGCAACGAGACACAACTGTATGAGTTTCTTCTCACCAAGTACTTTGACCATTTTCCCAAACATCGATACTTGAACAATAAGGCCGACTATTGAACTTATGGTAAAGATCATGGCAATATCTTGTGCTGTATACCCAAATCGATGATCAGTAAACAAGCTGAAAATCGTTTCATACACAGACAGGCCGAATGAAAGCACAAATACAATAACGAACGCAATCAAGTAAAGCGGATGAAAAGATTTTTTTACATCGCTGATAAAGCCTGTGTTCTCCTGAGTATGCGCAGGATTTTCGGCAGACTGCTCTCTTGGCATTGTCTCACTTAACATAAGCAGCGATGAGATGCAGGCTAGAAAAGCAACGACCGCTGCAAAAAAGAATGGCGTGCGCACGCCGTATGTGGCAAGAAAACCACCAATACCCGGTCCGATAATAAAACCCGTGCTGATCGCCGCAGAAACATAGCCCATCGCTTTCGGTCGTTCTTCAACGGTTGTAATATCTGCAACATAAGCCGTGGCCCCCGGCATAATAAAGGCGGCACCCACACCTCCTAAAATTCTTGAAAAATAAAGCATCCCTATGTTGGTTCCCAATCCGAAAATCAGCTCCGAAATGCTGAAAAAGAATAGACCAATAATAATTGCTTTCTTTCGACCAAAGCGATCAATCCAGCCGCCGGTGAGCGGAGACATCAAGAACTGTGCTGCCGCAAACGTTGCCACAAGGTAACCCATTGTTTGCCCTGATAAATGCATGGCATCCATAAAGGAGGGCATAACGGGAATAATGAGACCAATTCCCAAGAAAGCAATAAATATATTACTCAGCAAAATAATGAAAACCGTTTTCTGTTTTTTTTCCTGCTTTTTCACCCAGCAACACCCTCTTCTGTTTAAATCACTGAATTCCTCGCCAAAATACACGCCAAGAGGCGTCTAATTTTTCCTTAAGTGTTTTCTCATCGTTTCCGTATACAAGCTCCACTAAAATAGAATCAACGACACCTAAAAAAGCAAGCGTCAATCGTTTCGCTGAATCATCAACGACTTTTTTATGATCAATCCAGCCCTGAAATTTTTCCTCCAGTACGACCCTTACCTGCGTTTCGACATCGTCTACTTCCTTGTCGATCACTTTAGTAAGATGTACGGGAGGGAAAAAAGACACGCGCAGCCAAAACTTTAATTGTTCATTTTTCTGAAACAGATCGATCATCATCGTCAGAAATCCATAGAGATCTTTTTCGGGATGTTGTGCATCAATATCGCGAAAATACTTGATTTTTGAATACAGATACTCTTCCTTCGCTTCTTGCAAAACATGCAGAAAGAGATCGTCCTTTCCTTTAAAATGTGCATAAATGGATTGTTTTTTCATACCGACTTCTTCGCCTATTTGAGCAAGCGAGGCTCCTTCATAACCATAAATCGTAAAATATTTTACAGCCGCCGCTTTAATTTCATCGCTTTTCAATAACATCAGCTCCTACTTGACGAACGTTCGTCAGTTATCGTATCAAATAAAGAAAACAAAAGCAAGTGATGACGAAACCGAGTCCATTTAAATCAAGAAAACTGCAGCATCCTCACTCCCTGATACCACAACTTTTCCAAAATTGATTCTGTACACCCCGGTTCATAAAAATCATAATTGTTAGTAATCAATGCTCTGTCACTAAACACATGAAAACTGGAGGCTGTCAAACAAATGGAACAGATTAAAGATAAGGTTGTTGTCATTACCGGTGCTTCAAGCGGTATCGGCGAAGCCACTGCTCGAAAGCTTGCCAATGAAGGGGCCAAGCTCGTTCTCGGTGCGCGCCGAACAGAAAAGCTTGAA
This sequence comes from Sporolactobacillus sp. STSJ-5, assembly GCF_024385605.1. Lineage (GTDB taxonomy): Bacteria > Bacillota > Bacilli > Bacillales > Sporolactobacillaceae > Sporolactobacillus. The sequence goes on from NZ_JANFOJ010000024.1 coordinate 20,558, forward strand.
GCGTTAGTTTCTGAAATCATCGGCAATGGCGGCGACGCCTGTTTTCAAAAAACAGATGTAGCAAATAAAGAAGAGGTTCAATCACTGATTGATCTTGCCGTTGAAAAATATGGCCGAATTGATGTGCTCTACAACAACGCAGGCTTAATGCCTCTGTCTCCGCTTCGCGATTTGAAGGTTGATGAATGGGAGCGCATGGTTGATGTTAACATCAAAGGCGTCCTTTATGGTATTGCGGCTGCACTTCCAATCATGCGTCGTCAAAAGTCAGGACATATCATCAATACCGACTCAGTTGCCGGTTTCGCTGTCAATCCAGGTGGCTGGGCCGTTTACAGTGGTACCAAATTTGCCGTGCGGGCAATTGCCGAGGGCCTGCGGCTGGAGGAATCCCCATACAGCGGTATTCGTGTCACCGACGTTTCACCTGGCGCAGTTCAAACGGAGCTGCCTACCACAATTACCGATCCGGAACTTAAGAAACAAGTCGAGGATAAGGAAAAATTCAACGGCATTAAGCCGGAAGCAATTGCCAATGCTGTTGCTTACGCGATCAGTCAGCCTGATGATGTATCAATTAATGAAGTCATCATACGTCCTACCGCTCAGAGAAACTGATTAAATGTCGCTTCGAAGATAAGAAGCACCATTTAGTGCGGCCCATCCACAAAGGTTCACTAAAAGTGATTTAGGACTTGCCTGAAATAATCGTTTCACAGCAAGTCCTTTTTTCATGAAAAGATTTCCTGCTCTTTATGTAATTTTTCACCAAAGCTAATTTAACGGCACATTGTGCAGGGTTAATGGTTGATTGTTTCCCATCGTGGCACGATACAAACGGATAGTCCCGGTAGTCGGCTCGGAAGCGTCCGAATGGACCACAAAATCTTCATTTAGCGACAGCGTCCACACGGCTTGATCATCTCTTTTCAGCACAACAGCCAGTGTCCCATATTGAACAATACTGCTCCATCCAAATAATTCTGTCGCGCCATTTTCAGTTACGGAAATGCCCTTGGAATCGCTGACGACCGTTGTTCTCCCCCCTTGCCATTTTCCATGAATTTCCGCGCCCACATAATAGTAAGATCTGCCTCCTCCGCGATCACCGTACGTACCGATGAACTGCTGAACCTTATCATTTGCATCCGTATACGTCAGAGCGGCAACATCGTTCGCCAACCATTTAACTTTATACCGGTCATCCGCTCTATAGGGAATGACCTGCTTTGGCCGACAAAAAATTCCATAGTAGCTCCGATAATAAATGGCCACGCCGGTCGCCGGATTTTCTTTAACAACAAACACATGCTTCCAATCCGGTGATATGCTGGTTATGTTGTTGACTTCCCTGCTGCTTTCAACAAGCAGAATCCCATTTACAACGAGAACAAGAATGATCCCTCCGGCAAGAATCCATATCATTCTTCGCGTGAATACAAGTAAAAATAAAAGGGACAGTGTAATGAAAAATAAACACAGGCTGTTGACGATGAAGAAGAGTTGATTGTCAATATACTCCACTTGAAAAAAACGATGTGTGAATAAATAGCCAATCTGCAAACAAAAAAAATTGCAGGCGAGCAATAATGAGCACCAGCCCAAGACCGTCGTCCATTTATTCCTGTTAATTTTCATCCGGCTGCACCTCCTCAGAAAAGACCCATGTTCTACCATTATCCTCTGAAATGAATTTTCCTTTCACTTTTCCGCCTTCATAATCGCCATTTGGGCCTTGGTTCACGAAAACAGCCAAGTGGTTCCCTTCTATTGTTGGAATTTCCGCCGTAACAAAGATCTTGAGATATTTTTTAGGCATTGTAAACACAGCCTTCGACCAGGATTTTCCTCCATCTTCCGTCACATAAAGCTCCGGATTCTCAGGATTAATCGTTCCAAAAGACAGGAATCCGGTAGATTCATTGACAAAGCCGCCGTCCGAAATCAACTGTGTAACTCCTGTAGATGCAGTCTCCTTCCAGCTGTGGCCCCCGTCCTGTGTTAAAAAGACTCTTGAACTTTCTTGAGACATCGTTCGATCACCGGATAGGATGACATAACCAAAGTGTTCATTGATAAACCTTACTTTTCTAAAGCGCATGGCGGTAAAGGAAGTTGTCACAGTAGCATTCTTCCATGTTTTTCCGTGATCAAGGGAGTAAGTGAGTACAACACTTTTATTTTCCGTATTCGCACCGTCTGAGTGTAAGAATGCCGCCCGATGTTCGGTCAGCATATAACTGCCGTCAATCAATTCCTGCTTGTTTCCGTTGTATTCTCCGGCGAATAATTGATCTTGTTCAACCGGAACTTTGACCCAGTTCTTCCCATGGTCGTATGTTATGTTCAATTCATTTTTCTGTAACGTGTAGCTTATCATGTCATTCGTGACAGGACGCAGCAACTCAGATTGCGGTTGCTTAGGCCTTCCCTGCGCACCAGTGACCTGACTGTGACTGCGGGCCGGTATGAAGCGGATCAGATTTTCATAATTAAATAGTGTCATGATCAGAGCGATGATCATGAACCCGCACACACTAATTAAGATCGTTTTCAAAGAAAAGACTCCTTCTGTTCATTTGTGGAGAACTCCGAGGATTTTCTTCAACGATACCAAAGGCTCGCTTCGTTTACAATTTAATGTCCTTATTAACAGCCTCATAACGATTGTCAATTTGTTCACGATGCATTTTTGTTGACATAGCTTCGTGTTGTAACTAAAATGATTACATCAAGCAAAAAAGCTATATGATAAACTATTTTTTATTGCGTATTAGTTGTAACCGAAAAAGTTACAGATGAATCTTATTAAATTTGGAGGTATTTTCTATGAAACTATTAGTTACCGGTGCCACCGGAAAGCTTGGCTCAAAGGTTGTTACGACACTCTTGAAGAATGTCCCGGCAAATCAAATTGCTGTCAGCGTACGTAATCCGGAAAAAGCAGCCGATCTTCAGGCTCAAGGTGTGGACGTCCGCTACGGAGACTTCGATCAACCGGAAAGCTTGGATCATGCTTTTGCAGGCATTGATCGGTTATTGATCATTTCTACAACCGACGACACGGAAACACGCATTCGGCAGCATACGAATGCCGTAGCTGCCGCTGAACGTGCAGGTGTAAAATTTATCGCTTACACAAGCATTGCTAATGCTCAGAAAAGCTCCAACGCACTGGCACCGACCCATCAGGCAACGGAACAGGCCATTTTAAAAACCGGCATTCCGTACTCCTTCCTGCGCAACAACTGGTATTTAGAAAATGAGCTCTCGTCAATTCAGGGTGTAATGGCAGGCGCGCCATGGGTAACCTCCGCGGGCAACGGCAAGGTAGGCTGGGCCTTGCAGCAAGATTATGCCGATGCTGCCGCAGCAGTACTCGCCGGCAGCGGCCATGAAAACACAATCTATGAACTGTCCGGCAAACTAAGGACTCAAGAAGAGCTTGCATCTGCTGTTGGCGAAGTGCTCGGCAAGAGCGTTTCAGTGGAGCACGTCGATGACAGCACCTACACGAAGCTCATGAAACAAGCCGGCGTGCCCGAATTTCTTTTACCGATGCTTGAAGGTATTCAAAAGGACATCCGTGAAGGCAGTCTTGAAGTATCAAGCAATGATTTTGAAAAGCTTCTCGGACGTCCGCTCGCACCAATTAAAGAAGCCATCGCAAAACTCGTTCAAGAAAGTTCACAGACAAAATAATGTGTACTCATAACAGCCGGCCTTCCTGAATACAGAAAGGTCGGCTGTTTCATTTGAAAAATGCCATCGTCTTAGGAATTCTGAATTTCATACGTTAATTGATCCGACACATGAGGCTGGTTAATCTGAATATAAACATCTACTCGCTGGGTATCTTTAGGTACTTCAAATTCGGTTACATGCGAAAAATCCAGCCCAACTATATCGTGAAATAGTCCAGCCTGCTTCCAATGAACAAGATAAGAATGGGATGTATGTGAATCTGAACTTTCTTCCATAAAGTCCGTAGATTGATTGTCAGGCAAAGCAGATGGTTTGTAGAATCGGTTGCCAATGGAAAGATGTTGAGGATTAAATGCCGACACACTGGCCCATGTCTGCACGGCATCGCTCGATAATTGCTGGTATTCCTGCCGGTACTGTATTGAGATCGATGTCGGCTTCATGGTTGCGGGACTATAGTCAATCCGCTCGCTCCCAACACATGCGAATTTTCGTTGTCCTTCAGAGATGAGATTCAATCTGATGCGTACGAATTTTACTCGCTGTGGTAATTTCGAATGGGTCACTTGAGACAAAGCCTGAGCATAATTCTTTTTTGACAGCTTCTGTACATCACTTGAGGTAACCTTCAGATAGGTCATCGATTGGGCAACGACTTTACCTTTCAACGGTTCGAGCCGCTGCTGCTCTGCATTGGACAGATTTGCAACCGCAAAGTCTGAGAACCCGATTGTTTTCAAATCCGTGGTACTCTGATTTTCTGAGCGCAACGCTTGGTGCTTTGTCTGCAATGTTTCAGGATTTACAATAATGGAGGATTGAACAAGTTGATCTAGGTAGGTATAGCACGTATAGATAAGCAGCAAGACAGTAACAGCAGTACACGCTATTAATATTTTCTTATTAATCAGGTAACTCTCCCTTCAAGGATAGCTGATGTTTAGTATAATAATACCAAGCAATGCATTAAAAATCGAATGCGATTGGGGAGTTATTTCGTGGGTTTTAATCAAATAATCATAGGATGCATTTTTGTCTTCTTCCGTTTCAATATTAGCACGATTGATATTCTGCCTGATGTCATTGGCTACGCCTTTATCTTTTACGGAACGCGTAACTTATTATCCCATTTTCATAATGATCGGTTCATGAATGTAAAATGGTCAAGTCTGCTGCTCATCATTTTATCAGCGATCGATCTCTTTATCCATCATTCCGCGGTTCTAGATGGCGTCATTGACAACGCACAACTAAGCGGCAGGCTGTTTTCCTATATTTATTTTATCGTTACAACCGTCCTGCTTGCATTCAGTATTTATCATTTGTGCAAGGGCATTGAACAAGAAGCCCGGCGTGTTGGAAATACCGAACTCGCTTCCAAATCAACGTGGACCTACCAATTCTTCTTCTCATACCAAATCGTAACCGTGATTTTCAACACGACCGCTCTTTTCGTCGCAAAGGAATCACTGGAACCCAATCTAAACGGAACAACAGGAACGATACTATTTGTCGTACTCTTTTTTTGCATGATATCTGCTGCCGCCCAAGTGTTCCTTCTATTGAATAATGCGAAGAAGGTATTTGCCCATTAATAAAAAACAGAACCGCCCAACACATTGCGAGCCGTTCTGTTGCTTGATATCTGATTGTGGAACCGTGAAGCTGTTACCTATCAGCCACAGCATCAGTGATTTGCTGCTGGTCATAGGCCTGCAAGGTTAGAAACATAATGACGTAGAGCACGAGCGGAATCCAAACGTAGTTCACATTGATCATCGACAACGTCGCCGCGTTTTGCGCATGATTGGAAACATAACCGGACAGATGGAACAGTCCGGCAGTAATCATGCCGCCGATTCCGAGTCCCATATTGACCCCAAAATCATCGGTAGAAGCCAGAATACCTTCAGCCTGGACACCCATAGCCGTCCCGTAGCGAATCGTGTCGGCAATCATAATGGAAACAAGGCCGATGATGATACCGTGTCCGACAGAATTAATAAACGTTCCGGCAAACAGAGTTGCCAGAGAATGCGCATAAACCCCGACAGTCAGAATGACCTGACCGATAAAAGCAGTAACGATTCCGGACAGCATCGTCTGCTTCTTACCATGCTGTTTGGCCAATCGTATAATCAGTATAACTCCAATCAGGGCCGCCAACGTAAAGCTGTTTGCCAGCGGGACTAAGTCTTCGCGACCCAAGGTATATTTGAAATAGTAGATCGTGGTCTGATTTTTCAATGCAGTAACAAGCCAGTAAAGGAAAATCACTGCGGAAATGATTAGCCATGGCCGATTTTTGCGGAGCATGCGCATCACTACCTTAAACGGCTGATGTGCTACGTCAGGTTTGCTGATCCGCTCATGCACGTTGAAAAATGTATTGAGAATCAACAATAACGAAATCAACCCAAACACACAGATGGTCAGCAGGAAGCCCTTTTGCTGATCGCCGCGTCCAAAGAAGGCAACGAGCGGCAATGTGAAAACCGCAATAATAATTTGGACCGAGCTGCCGAAAAATTGTCGAATGACCCCAAGCAGTGTCAATTCCTGCTCATTTTCTGACAAAGCAGGCAAAATGGACGTAATCGGCAGATTGACCGCCGTATAAAAGAAGCCTAATCCCAGATAGGTTACGTAGGCCCATACAAGTTTACCTGACTGCGAGAAATCAGGCGTCATAAAAGTCAAAACGGCAAAAATGACATAAGGCAGAGCGTACCAAAGAAAGAACGGTCGGCTTTTGCCCCAGCGAGAATGCGTATGGTCGATCATCACCCCAATAATAAAGCTTTCCACAACATCGGCAATCCGGGCAACGATGAACAAAATCGCTACCGCCCCTGGATTTAATCCATAAACATCGGTATAAAAGAACAACAGGTACGTGGTTAACATTTGAAAGACCAGATTGTCGGCCGCATCGCTTAATCCATAGCTGATGCGTTCCGGCCAGGCCGTTTGCCATTTTCGTTTCATAAGCCATCTTCTTTCCAAAGAAAACAAGAAGGCACCAAATGGTCAGCGCCACTTGGTGCCGTTTCATTTCATTGTATGTGCTTGGTCAGCCGATGGTAAACTTCATCGCCTATAACGTCATTAGTCCACATCCAGACGATGTGTCCCAACGCTTCGGAAATATGTTCCTCCGTCGGCTGCTCCTTCGCTGACGGTACGGTTTTCATTGCCGGCATAATACCCAGGTGAAAAGCTGCCCAGACGGTGAGACCAAATACCGATCCTCCGCCTGCTTTGATTTTCGGTTCATATTGAGCAAGCACCTGATAAAGTACGGCAAATGACGTGGAAAAACCGAAGTGGACTAAATAACTGACCCATGGCATATCTTGTTCTGAATATCGATATGCAGCGTGTGTGGCTGATTCAGGAACACCCATTTGCTGCAGTAATTTCTGAGGCGGATTCGTTGCGTCACGTTTTGGAGTCCGCGGCGGCAGAACGTTTTCCCAGCCAAATTTGACGAGTCCGGAAATGAGCCCGGCGACAACTCCTGCTTTTATGGCTGCATTTAATTTGGAGGACTGTTTCTTTTTTAAAGCCATGTCTCCAGCTCCTTCTCTGTTGCTTACTTATTGTTAGTCTACCAACTAGTATAATCAATTCTTCCATTTAAGTGGTGCATACTGCTCATTAGTTATGGTCTTGATATGGATGTGAGTGCACAAATGCAATTGTACCCTACATTTTATTAAGTAACAGTTGCTTCCAACAAAGGCCCTATTAATCTCAACAACATACCTGCCCATTTTCTCTCTCCATGCTATAATGAGCACGGAATGCAGACTTTAATCTATGAAATGAATCAGTGAGGTGCACTCATGCCAACACGAAGAATTACTCTTTCCAGCACGGTCAACACACGAGATTTAGGCGGTTATCCAACCCTTGACGGCAGAACGACAGCATTTGGAAGAATCATCCGCAGCGATGCACCGCAAGCATTAACCCGAGAAGATCTTGCATTATTGAAGAAATTAGGTGTTACAGCAGCACTCGATTTCCGTTCCAAACCGGAAACAGAAAAATTACCAAGTGCCTTCGAACAATCTGCTGATTTTGATTACTTTCATTGCCCGTTTGCATTTGGCAATCGCAATCCAGCCTCTAAGGCAGAAGTTCCCCTGCTGTACGCGGAAATGATCGATGATCTTCCGGCAATCAAGCGGATTCTCAGCATTATCGCTCGGCAAGAGGGTTCAATTTTTATCCACTGCTATGTCGGCAAAGACCGCACAGGTGTAGTAGCTGCGTTGCTTTTGCTTATTGCCGGCGTCGGCATCAGCGACATTCTGGCTGACTACCAAGTCTCCTATACTTATTTGCGGCTCAGAATACGTGAATTGCTGCATGAACATCCGGAACTTCCTGATTTCACTGGCCGATCCGATATGGAATATATGGAAGTGGCCCTGAATCATTTTTTCAAGACCTATGGCAATGTGCAAGACTATCTTAAGAAAGTCGGACTGCTTCCGGATGAAATTACAGCGCTGAAAAATAGGCTATTCTAAAAGTTCTCCCCGTTATAAATGATGATACAATCTCAGTCCTCAACGAATAAAGTCACGAAACGATTGGGATTAGCCCGATTAAAAATAGGGTATGATGAACGGGTTAGTTAAGGATCGGTTTGGGGTATCTTAATATCAACCTGACTAAAGACAGGTATACCATAAAGTGAAAAATGAGGTGATTTCAATGAGCGTGCATGTGCACCCATATATTATTATGAATGGCAATGGACAGGAGGCTGTCCGATTCTACAAAGACGCGCTTGACGCAGAAGTGGTCGGCATTCAGACCTTTGGTGATATGCCTGAAGAACCGGGCTTTACAGTTCCCGAAGAGGCAAAGCATCGCGTTATGCATGCCATGCTTAAAGTGGGCGATTCGTTCATCATGCTATCCGATACATTCCCTGGTCAACCCTATCAGTTGGGAGACCAGGTAAACATCGCCGTCCTCCTAGACGATACCGAAAAATCCAAAAAGGTGTTCAGCCATTTGCAAGAAGGCGGCACCATCCTTATGCCGCTCCAAGAAACGCCATGGAGTCCGCTCTACGGGCAAGTAAAAGACAAGTTCGGCATTACTTGGCAAATTTCAACCGAACCAAAATAAAAATCAAATTGACAAAAGGGGGGCATCTTAGCGTCATTTTTTTGACGATAAGACGCCCCCCTTTTTAATGAACGAGGAAAAAATGATCCGACTGTCTTATTTCCGCCGCAGAAAAGTTGAAATGAGATGACGACTCTAATGCCGGCGATGCAATACTCTTATTTTTTCGTATCTTTAACCGCATGGCGAATTTCTTTTTGATTTAAGCGTAAAATTTTCGGATTATAAAGTACTAAAGGAACGGCTTCCTCAACAACTTCACTAAATTTTAACCCGTACCAAATAGCCGGGGAAGTCGTGATATTTTGTAGAAAGATACGACCTCCGATCAATAAACGATCCCAGCGATTCATCTTTGGATCTGTCGCTAAATCCATTAACTGCTCCGTGGTGACAACAAATTTGAAATCACCGACACGCCTATTTTTAAGCGTTGTGTATTTAGGATATTGCGTATCAATGACTTTTTCATCAATAAGATCATTGACGATCTGCCGAACATAAATATTAACATGTTGTGAATTCTTAAAGCCCAGATAGAGCTGTACACTAATAATATTACGAGTACCCAGCATATCTACCGTATACTGGCTCTCATACGGAGCATCCGTTTCATTAACCGTTACAAACCAATACACTTTTGCCCGTTTCGGTCGCTTATCAAGAATTGAATACAGGACTTTCCGTTTAATGCTGTAATGTGGACCGATTTTGGTCATATAAACTAAGTTCGTACTATAAAGCGGCTCCGTGCTGTCCTTACTCAATTGAACTAACTGTTTACGATAATCCAATAACGAAACATATTCACTTGTGCGTTCATAATTTTCACGCTGCTTGTTGCCGAAATACCAAACAACCATAACCGAAAGAATCACTAGTGTAATTAAAAGTGTCAAGTAGCCCCCATGGACAAACTTAACGAGGCTTGCCATCAGAAAGAGAACCTCAATCAAGCCAAAGAATAGAACCATCCCAAAAGCAACTGCTTGATTAAGCCTGCTCTTGATAAACTCAAACAGCAGCAAGGTGGTCATCAACATGGTTATGGTTATTGCTAACCCATAAGCGGCCTCCATATGCTGTGAGGTTTGAAATAACCAGACAATAATGAGTGTACTGACACACAAAAACCAATTAACAGTTGGAATATACATTTGACTTCGCGTGTTACTTGGACGTTTAATCAACATTCGAGGCAGAAACTTTAAACCAATTGCTTCATTTACTAATGTATAACTGCCTGTAATCAACGCTTGCGAAGCAATGATTGCTGCCAAGGTCGCAAGCACAATGGCAAATAACCTTATTTGATCCGGAAGCATTTCATAAAAAGGATTAACATCAAGAAGATTACGATAAGCCGCACTCTGGTAATGACCGATCACCCATGCGCCTTGCCCCATATAGTTAAGCATCAGCATAAGCGACACAAAAGGCCAGCTGCCATAAATATTTTTCTTTCCAACATGGCCCATGTCCGAGTAAAGTGCTTCTGCACCGGTCGTTGCCAGAAATACACTTCCAAGTATAAAAATACCTGCTTTATTTATCGGACTGAATAAAAACTGAATCGCATAGTATGGAGATAGTGCCCTTAAAATTTCTAAATGTGTCAGCATATTCATAAAACCGAGGACACCGATAAAAACGAACCATAGAAGCATCATTGGCCCAAAAGACCGCCCGATTACCTCTGTTCCAAAGTGCTGAATCAAAAACAGGCCTAATAAGATCGCCGTCACAATGAGAACGACAACGAATTGATGATCACTAAATTCAAGTGGACCAATATGCTGCCCTTTTAACCCTTCGATCGCTGATGTTACAGACACAGCCGGTGTTAACGTTCCATCTGCTAAGAGCGCAGCGCCACCGATGAGTGCAGGAAAGGTCAGCCAACGGGCACGATTGCGAATTAAAGCATATAAAGCGAAAATGCCACCTTCATGATTATTATCTGCGCGCATCGCAATAAGGACATATTTTACTGTTGTAATGATCATAAGTGTCCAGAATATCAATGAGATCGAGCCAATAATATATTCGGGTACGGCATACCGCATTTTTCCAGCATCTGAAATAATCGCATTTATCACATACAACGGTGAAGTACCAATGTCACCATAGACAATCCCCAACGTAACCAACATCCCACCAATCGACAAGCGTTGGTTTGTTTTATTCTCCATTATTTTATTGATCCCCTCGTAAAAAGTTTGTTCGTAAAGACATCTTTGTTCAACCCAGTATTTTCACCCAATGATCACGTTTGATAAAGCGATAGCCAATACCTCGCTCAGTCAGAATAAAATAAGGTCGTGTCGAATCTTCTTCTATCTTTTTTCGGATATGTCCGATATATACACATAAATAATAACTATCTCCTTGTCGTATCCAGTAACTATCACCGATACCTATTCAATTAAAAAATTGGACGACAAAAAGACCACAGAGGATCAACCCCGTGGTCGAATTATGTTCCGATCATCAGTTCACATCCTCCCTCCTAACGCTTACGAGGTTAGCTGTCGGATTCGGATCATGAGAGTAGCCCGTCCCTACGTTGAAGGATTCACCCCAAGTGATGCTGGTCATCACAGAATTGGTTCCCCCGCTCCTTACGGATTCAGCGAATAAAGAATGATTCAATTTTCGAAGTAATTATACGCTTGGATTTTCATGCTGTAAAGAGAAAATGTGAACACTATGTGTCATTTTTTCCTTGCATTTCATTTTACAATCTCTGGGTTACCACCATTATCATATCCATTTTTTGAAATTGCCTCAATTTGATTTATGGATACACGAAGAATGAATACTTTAAAAAAAGTGCACTCATTCGGAACTCGATTCACTTTTAATCATAACGATTGTTTTATTTTCGCCAAAAGGTTGAGCAGTCTGCTTTATCCAATATATTAAACTTAATCATTTTCTCAAGTAATATGTAATCAATCGGCTGATCCCAAGGAAAGCGCATTAACATCTTGGTATGATCATAACCAGCCTGCACAATGTCAGCAGAAAAATGTTCAATCCCTGCAAGTTCCGGCGAAACGGCCAAATGTTTTTTGGATGTGCTGAAACCAATAATAAATGTATCGTGATCAGTAAACATTGGCTGATTCCATTTAATGACCGGCACTAAATGTGGGAATTTCTCAACGACCCAACCTAAAACTTCTTCTGTTCTGGCCCGGTGTTGCGGGTGATCAATACGCGCTAAAAAATCTGCAAAAACGTCCATGTTGTTCCCTCCTAAAGTATAGATTATACCCGTCAGAAAAGATTCTCAAACCATTGTCATTAAGTCAATGATTTCTACGTTTCTTTCCTTTGAGTAACGAAAAACGGGAGGAATGAAAAGCTCCCTCTCGTTTTATCCAAGTCCTTTTACTGAATAAACTTCATCGGATCGACGGCGCCGTTATGCGGTGGCGGATTCCATTGTCCATCATACAATTCAAAGTGCAGATGCGAGCCAAAGGATTCGCCTGTATTGCCCATTCCGCCAATATCCTGGCCTTTACTCACTCGTTCTCCTGCAGAAACATGGTAACTGTTTAGGTGAGCATAAACAGTTGTGAATAATTGACCATTGATCTTATGCGAGACCATGACCGTGTTTCCGTAACTGGACGAATGATACGCTCTAAAAACAACACCGTCCGCAGCGGCCATTACCGGTGTTCCCTCGCTATTGGCAATATCAATTCCCGGGTGAAAACTGTTGTCAAAGGAACGTTGACCAAATCCGGAGGAAATATAGCCTTGAGCCGGTTTTATAAAATCCGCTTTACTGTCAGACAGATTCTCAAGGTCGGCGGATTGACTGCTTAGTGCACGCGTTTGCGCTTCCGCAACTTCTGTTTCTTCATTCTTATCCATTTCTTTTTCTTTTATTTTCGATGCTTCTTTTTTCAATAACGCGAGTTGACTGCGTTGATCCTCTTCCTTTTTAAGAAGCTCGGTCTCCAGATCCCTTAATTCTGCCAAGCCGTTCTTTAACTGACTTTGTTCATCAATAAGCGCCTGTTGATTTGCGGCCCGGTTTGTCTTGTCTTGCTTTTGATCATTGAGCATGTTTTGATCGTTTTCCGAAATTGTTTTTAACGCAAACACTCGATCTATGAAATTTCCAAAACTCTCTGAACCAAGCAGAACATCAAGATAGTTTGCGGATCCTTGATTGAGATACATGGTTCGAACCCGCTTTTTCAATAATTTGTCCCTGCTGTCGATCTGCTTGTTCAGCCGTTTAATTTCTTTCTTCATCCACTTCGATTTTTCACGGCTTTCGGCTAGTTTTTCCTGCTTGTCTGTTACCGCCATTTTAATCTTTTTCACTTGATGATCCGAGGCCTTGAGCTGCTTAATGACCACATCTTGTTGCTGTTGATTCTCAGACAGCTGCTGATCCGAGGCTGCATGTACATCCACGCCGCAGCCCATAATTAATGAAAGCGCCAGCCCCAGCGCTGCTGTTGTATGTATCTGTTTCCGATTCATGATCCCTTTCCCCTCTAGTACTTTTCTCTGTTTGTGTCGCTTCAGGCGAGTGCCCTCGGCAGAAACTTATGTTTACATCATAACAACTTAATGTGACACAATACGACACGATTCGATAACAATCTAGTTACAAAAAAGCATCCTTCTCATGGATCCCTTTAGGCTATAATAGACTCATAGCGATTATGGGGGTAAGCACGTTGATACGTGAAGAACTAGGTAAGCTCACCGAGGCATACATAAACGATCAGGAGTCGGTCTATCACACTTGGTTTATTAACAATGAAGATCGTCTCAAGGCATTTCGCACCATCAAAAAGGGGCTAAAAAAGGTTATTAGTGAAATTGAAGCACGCAGCTTTGGCAATGATTTCAAGGGATCAAGCTTAGAGACCGTTGTTACAGCGATATCGGAGCAGAAACAAGTTTTCGAAGGCGCGGCACATCCGTTTTACTGGAAACCAAAACTGCGCATTCCCGATATTTATGAGAACCCGGAAAACCAACTGGCTTTCGGAAGATTTTTGAATGCTTGTCTGCATGCCAACAATGCTGAACAGATTTTTGACGAGATCGTGAAACTCGATCAATTAAAGATTAAGGGCCTTGGCCCGGCAGTTGCCACTATTATTTACTTCCTTCACCCCACCCTGTTTCCGCCTTTCAATACGGCGATTGTTCGCGGGTACAATACACTCTTCCATAAGAAGCTGAAGCTTGGTTCCTGGATGGCCTATCTCGAAATGAGAGAGGACATTCTGGCGACAAATCCACAATCGCGCTTGTCCAAAGACTTAGGCGCTTTTGCCGGTTTACTGTTTGAGATTGGCACAGGCCGGCTTATCCTGTCCGAAAATAGCGACCAGGTTCTGGATGCGGAAAACGAAAAGCGTTTAAAAGCATTGAAAAAAAGACATCATCAAGTCCTTGATGACCAAATTGAGGAAAATGCGCACAGTGAAATGCAGTACCATTTAGCACGATTGGGCCGTTCGCTGGGCTATCACGTGTGGATCGCCCAAAACGACCATAAGCGGGAATATAATGGCGAAAAATTGGGCGAATACTCGCTTCCCGCCCTGCCGCTCTCGAATCTAAGCAAAAGTGTTTTTGATACCGTATCACTGATTGACGTGCTCTGGCTGAATCAGAATGATGAGATTGTCAGCGGATTTGAAGTGGAAAAGAGTACCTCCATATATTCAGGCATTCTCCGACTTTATGATCTGTCGCTGTCTGTTGATCAAGTATGCAGACTATTTCTTGTCGCTCCCAACAAACGTGAAAAAGAAATCAAAGCACAATTAATGCGTCCATCATTCATTAAAGAACACTCCTTAAAGTCCACCATGTCGTATCTTTTATTTTCCGATTTGCAATGTGACTGTGACGCCATGTGCAAATTCGGTACAGACATCAGCATTCTTGATCCAATTGCAAGATCGGTGTGATTTGCTGTTAAATCAGAAACAGATTTTCTTATTGGTGGCTGCCTTCAACCATTCATTCATTAGACTATCTGAACTAATTCAGATTATGCTAGAATAATAAACAAGGTAATAGAACGGCTTAAAGAACGGTGTGTCACACCCTGTTACTCGTAGTGTCTCCTGTAGACGACAGAGAACGGAAGGAGGCATTCTTTAACCAATGGATATAATTGGAGTAATAATTAGCATGATTGCGCTGCTCTTTATGGGCGGCACATTCATTATTGCTTTGCTCAGTTATATCTCAAGGGAAAAGAAATAACCGCTCTGGTCGGCAAACTAGAAAGCGGTTATCCTTTGAGATATTCAGCTATAAAGTGATGCGCTGCTCTTGAAGCAGCTTCTAAAGCCTAGGCAGTTATCTGTGTAAGCGCACAGGTAACTGCCGTTTTTATTATATACATGAATAACCAAATGTAGACGCAAAATCCATATGCTTAATTTACTAGATCAAAGCAACTATATAACCTAAGCGTTATATACCTTTAATCCTATTATAAAGTCTACTATTGGAAATGTGAAGCACAAGAACATACTACATAGTCTGTTACCTAATAACACAGTCTAATCATTAAATGCTATGCTACACAGCATAAGTGTCTGTATCTAGAAGGTATTGATATACATCTACGTTTTGTGTGATTCATTGTCATCCCGTGACCTGTTCTGCTTTTTGATCCCTTAAATTGAAAAAAACATGATGATAAAACAGCTACCAATCAAAGAACGGAGACCCTAGACGCTGATTTATCCCGATAATGAATCGCCGGTTTTTCTCAGCTGGTCTACTAAATAAATATAAAGGCCTTCAGCAATCATTTGCGAGCATCCGCCAATCACGTTATCATGAGATCAGCAGCTCGAAAATCAATCCTACGATTTTCAGTGCCAATTCATAAATATGGAACGACTTGCGAAACGTTTATCAGCAGGAAATGAAAGGATTTATCAGAAATGACGGATTTTCAAAGGCTGAAAGAACAGCTGATCACATATAGCAAGAAAATAGGTGTGGACAAGATCGGCTTCACGACAGCTGATCCATTCATCGAGCTCAAGGCACGGCTCTATCGGCAACGGGAACTTGGTTATCAATCTGGATTCGAGGAGAAGGATATTGAAAAAAGAACTGAGCCGACTCTGCTCATGGACGGCGTGCAGTCGATCGTCTCGATTGCCATGGCCTATCCGAAGCGAATGGCCGAGCGTCCGGCAAACACGAAAGGCCATCGTCGCGGCGCCTTTGCCCGAGTCTCTTGGGGACAGGACTACCATGCGATTCTTCGTGATCGTATGCAAAAGCTTTGCGAATTTCTGGTTGACACAATTCCCGGAGCCACATGCAAAAGCATGGTCGACACCGGGGAACTGTCTGATCGAGCAGTGGCTGAACGTGCCGGCATCGGCTGGGCGGGAAAGAGTACCAACCTGATTACGAAAGAATTCGGGTCTTATGTTTATCTTGGCGAGATGCTGACCAACATTCCATTCCCTCCGGACAAGCCGGCGACCGACCTGTGCGGCGACTGCACGATTTGTATCGACCACTGCCCAACAGGAGCACTGATTCAGGGCGGACAGCTCAACAGTCAGAAATGCATTGCCTTTCTCACCCAGACAAAACAAGAACTTCCGGAAGAATACAAAAAAGCGATTGGTAACAGGCTCTATGGCTGTGACACCTGTCAACAAGTCTGTCCGTATAATCGAGATGTGGACAGCCATTTTCATAAGGAAATGGAGGCGGATCCGGAGCTTGCCCGTCCGCTTCTTATGCCGCTGCTGTCGCTGTCCAATCGTGATTTCAAAGAAACATTCGGAGAATTGTCCGGTTCCTGGCGAGGCAAGAAGCCGATCCAGCGCAATGCGATTGTCGCACTCGGCAATTATAAAGAAGTTGACGCCGCACCGGAGCTCCTCCGCCTGCTCGACGAAGACCCGCGACCCGTCATCCGCCGCACGGTTACCTGGGCACTGCAGCAAATGTGGGACCGATTTGAGCCCGATATGCATGCGCAAATTATTGAATCACTAAAAAAACTTCTCGTGAAAGAAGAGGACGAGAAAATTTGTCAGTGGATTAAGGAAAAACTCGATAATGAAAAGGATAATTGTAGTTAATCATCAAGACAATGATGGAACCCATTCACAATGCATTCCGTTCGCACAGGGAACATTTGCATCCACCGCAAAAAACAAACGTAAGGGGTAATCATCGATGCTGGATAAGCGAAAACAATATATCTATGTGTTACGTTTAATTCCTTCTTTATTAAATGAAGCAAATTGGACAAAGCGGGAAAATGATGCGGTTGAACGACATTTTTCAAGATTACAAGAATTGCTGAATAAAAGAGTGCTCATTCTTGCGGGAAAAACAGAAGGCCTGGATGAAAAGACATTTGGCATTGTCATCTTACAAACTTCTTCGTTCGAAGAGGCGCAAATGCTGATGCAATCCGATCCGGCCGTTGCAGCAGGAATCATGACTGCAGAACTCTATCCTTACCACATCGCACTGATGCAGTCTGATTTGCCATTCATCGATTAGTCATTTCATCTACTATTTGCATCAAATACCGACATCATTCCCAGTAGTGAGCACGTACTCATATTAATAGTAATCGTTTTTTATTAAGTTCAGCTACAGATGAAATGTCGGTCAGTTTCGCCCTGGGTTTGATGCCGTATAAGCAAATCATCCTATTTCTCCCAAAGTTCAACCAGTCGACCATCTGGATCTTCAATCCAAATAAACGTTCCAAATTCACTAGTCTCTTTTTTCTTTGCAAGGGGCACACCAATGTGTTCAAGATGTTTAATCATCTCGTCTAGATTATCTACTTGGAAATTCAACATGACTTGCTGTTCTGTTGGAAAATAACGGTCATTCTCGGTAAAAAAAGAAAAAATCGTTTCATTTCCTAATTGAGGTTTAATCATAGTCCCATTCCAATTTTCTATTTCAATCTTCAATACGTCACTGTACCATTTTTTTACGACTTCAAGATTCTTAGTTCTCCAAAATATTCCTCCGACACCTTTTATCATCTTTTTAAGCTCCTATCAACTGTTGTTTTTAAACCTCATGGTTAAAAGATATGCCAAAATAATGCAAACGACAATTAGAAAAATACTAATTAGGAAGGATCCTGGCGTTGAATAAAATGCGTTTGAAATATACCTGGCTAAATATAGCATAAAAAGAAAATTAATCATGTATTGGATCCACCATACTATTTTTTCGATCACACCCAGAAATCCCCCTTCTCTATTGCTTCTGTGTACTTCCGCCCATAGACTTGGTGCACTCAATTTTAGTCCATGAGCTTTTATGTTCAGCCTTCTGACCTCTGATCAGTGGAAATACAAAACACGCCACAAGTTACATTAAATATACTTTATGGCGTGATCTTTTGAAACAACTTCATTAGGTGAACACCACAGTCAATGCATGTGCGCTTGATTGTCGGTGGGTTAAACGGAATGTTACATGTCGTGAATTTTGTTACATCGATTTGTTTAACTTACATTTAAAAATTCACTTATGACCTTTTTAAAATGTTCAGGATTTTCCAGTCTTAGCAAATGACCTTCATGGTCAAATTCAATGTTTTGTGCATTGGGAATTAGATTAGAAGCTTCTTTTCCCAAGTCAGGTGGATTCAAAATATCGAACTTTCCACTAATTACAAGTGTGGGCAGTTTTATTTTTGTGAGTTCTTCTCGGAAATCAAATTTCGTGATTGACTTAGTCGCCGCTTGTTTTTGAGCAGGAGTCAGATGATCATAGTGTAACGTCTGCTCTACAATTGGATCAAATCTTGATGGTGTATGAATGATATATTTAGATAAAATCTTAAATGCTTCTTCGCTTGTTTTGCCAACTAATTCATTAGCGTGTTCCTTTTGTAATTTGCCATAGGATGAACCTTCACCATGTGATGCCGGGACAACAAGGATCAGCTTTGATAACAAATCAGGTCGCTTAATTGCAATCCCTTGTGCGATGTAGCTCCCAAGAGACTCGCCAAGAAGTATGACATTCCGGAGATCTAATCGGGTGATCAGCTCAATCCCGTCATGGATATGATCGTCAAGTGTATACCCTTCAGGCTTGGATGAGTCCCCATGTCCCCGTAAATCATAACGTATGACTAAATGTTCTTGACTCATCCACTCAAATTCATACTCAAATGTAAAGCGGCTACTTGTTACACCGTGTATTAATAAGATAGGCGGATTCCCAATTCCTTTTTCTTCATAACAAATCTGAGTGGCTTTATCAGTGGACAAAACTGCCAAATTCATCATTCCTTTCGTTTATGTAGTGAGTTAACTTGTAAGAATCATTTTTATAAAATTTGTAATAATTTTTATTACAATTATAAATTCACCTTTATAACGAAAAAAGGATTATGCTTGCCTAATATCGATCCGATTGTGACAGTATTCATTAAAGGCATACAAAAAGAGTGAGAGATCTGCATCAGATCACTTCACCCTTTTCGCATAGTAATCAAAAATCACTAGATCGGCATTGTAATTTTCAATATCATAGATAAAAATTTTCTTTTTCAATTTTCAGATCAATCAT
>NZ_JANFOJ010000025.1 GCF_024385605.1 Sporolactobacillus sp. STSJ-5
TATATGATTTTGTACGCCGATACGCCGATACGCCGATAAGATCACAAGCTGCTAGTTCCCAATCCGCATGGATCGGTTAGGCGATCAGTTAAGCGCCCAGTCTGATAAATAGACGGAGAAATTCCGCTTAATTCGAAAATGAACGAGAAAAAAGCCTAAATAGACGGAAAAATTCCGCCTATTGAATAAAAAAACGTGAAAATGGAGGGCTTTTCTGTGAATAAGCGGAAAAATTCCCCTTATTTACCGGTGAAACAAGCTTCGGAGTGCAAATAGTCGGAATATCTCCGCTTATTTTACTTGTTCCTTATTGAAGGGCAAGGATGCTCAATGCAACGCGAAAATCACCGCATTCTGCCGAAGTAAGGAGCGGGCGCTTTTTGACCGGTTTTTCTTATTTGATGGTGGGTCGACCAATAAGTACAGGTTATTCAACTACTTTAATTCCAAAAGATGAAATCAGACTTGCTGCCTGAAATTGATTGATTTTAAGCCCGTGGGATAAAGTAACATCAATTCGAATCATTGAAAATTCGCAGCTGGACAAGTTGATATCCTTGAGCTTTGTTTCACTAAAATCGGAACCGTCAATCAATGAACGGTTAAATTTCATTTTTTTCATTTGCACATTTTGGAAGAAACTCTCGTTTAGTTTATCTGTTTCAAAGGTGACATTTGTGAACTTGGAATCAGAAAAATTGATATAGGTCATCAAGCAATCCGTGAAAGTAGTGTCTTTAAATGTTGCTTTGATAAAATTGGTTCCCAAAAATTTGCACGCAGTAAAAGTGTCTCGATACAGGATTGATTTCTCAAAATCGCAATTTGAGAAATCACAGTGTGCGAACGAACAGTCAAGCAGCTCCGTTTTTGTAAAATCTTCAAAGAGGAAGACACAATGGTTAAATTGAACATCGCTCAAAAGCTTTTTTTCCTGATGGCTGTCAATTTCACAGTTTTTCAAGACGGATCCTTCTTCAATTTCTTCGAGATAAAGTGTTTTATTTTCAATTGGTGTTCCTGATTCCATTGCTATTCACCAGACTTTCATACAATAATAACCTACTCGGGAACAATTCGTATCCTAATGAGCCTTTTTCAGATAAAATGAGAGAGACACATGCTTCTTAATCATTAATCCATAAGGAATGGTTCATTTGATTAAAAATAGAATTCCAAATCATTATCTTCTCTTATTCTCTTGGATTGCCGCGATCTTTGCTACAGGAGGCAGCTTGTTTTTCAGCCAGGTCATGCATTTCGTGCCTTGCACATTGTGTTGGTACCAGCGTATTCTCATGTATCCGCTGGTCATCAGCCTCGGTATTGCCTACTTACATAACGATGTTTCAATTAGAAGATATATTTTGCCCGTTTCTATCCCAGGCTTTGTTTTAGCGTGCTACCATTATACCATTCAGATGTTGCCGAATGTCAGTACTTCGCAGTTCTGCTCACCGAACAATCCATGTACCGACAAGGAATTTTCAATTCTTGGTTTTATTACGATTCCACTGATGTCCGCAACTGCTTTTTTTCTGATCACTTTGTCAATGTTGCTTCTCAAAGCAAATCATCAAAATGAAATGAAGTGATCGCACTAGTTGTTGCTATGAAAAAATCTCCTTTCCAACTCACCTGGAGTGGAAAGGAGATTGCACGAAGTGATTAAAATCCATAAGCTTTTTCTTGTTCCTCACGAATCGCTGCGTAGGTTTTTGTCAGGACAACGGTGTCCTCAGCCAGACGACTGATTCGAAATAAGATGTCTTCATTAATCATTGCTTTTTGGTAAAAGTCCTTTTCTTCAATAAATACATAGCTCTGCACCATTTGTGCTTTCATATAAGCGAGTATCGGTTTTAACTGCTGTTCGGCAATCAAGTAATGTTTAGGCGAACCTGCGGTTACGATCATGCCGATTATTTTATCTTGGAAGGCATTTACGGGCAGCAGATCAAAGATGTTCTTTAAGGGAGCAGGTATTGATGCTTGAAAAACAGGTGTCCCGATAATAATCGCATCTGCATCCATTAAGCTCTTGGCAACGAACTGCGTGTCGCCGTCATACTCCAAATAATTGCGTCCATCACTGAATCGAATATTATATTCAGCCAGATCAATCAAGGATGCATCAACATTCGGATCTTTTTCTCTTAACGTTGTGAGCATATAATCCATGGCGATCCGCGTTTTGTGACCGACAATTGTGCCGACTAATCCGACAATCTTCATGTTTCCACCTTCTTATTTTTTTGCTGTGTATTTCTTGATCGCCGGTACTATTTCTGTGCCGATCACTTCTACATTCTTCATGACCTTATCAAACGGCATACCGCCGAAATCAATTTGAGCAATATAGCGCTGATGGCCAAATAATTCATATTGGTAAAGTATTTTTTCAATGATTTGCTGAGGACTGCCCACATTAATAATACTATGAGGATCGGCTCCTTGTGCAAAAAGCTGCTTAGAAAATCCCTGACCATTCGTTTTTTTCATGCCTTCATTAATACGCGGATACAGCTCACGAAGTGCTTGCTGCGTGCTCTCCGCAGTGTAGAAAAATCCGGCAGTAGTCACGGGCAGCTCGGCCGGATCAAAGCCGCTCGCTTGAGCCGACTCTCGGTAAGCATCAATGGTACGCTTGAAAATGGCGGCAGGTCCGCCTAAGTGGGCCATAAACATGGGAACGCCGGCATAGCCTGCCTTCATTGCACTGGCAGCCGTGCCGCCTACCGCTCTCCATATCAGCAGCGAACCATTTTTGGGACGTGGCAGTATTTTTGCATTGGTTAAAGGGGCGCGGAAATTTCCCTTCCAATTCACGATCTCTTCTTCATTTATTTTCAAGAGCAGATCAAATTTTTCTTCAAACAGTTCTTCGTAATCCCGAAGATTATAGCCCAGCAAATCGAAAAGGCCGATTCGCGATGCGCGTCCGGCAATGATTTCCGCACGTCCGCCGGAGATCAGATCAATCGTTGCAAAATTTTCATAGACGCGGACCGGATCTGAAGTACTTATAATTGTGGACGAGCTTCCGATTTTTATCTTTTTCGTCGCCTGTGCAATAGCCCCAAGCACAACGGCATGTGCCTGGGTCGCAAAGTAGTCCTGGTGGCTCTCGCCGACACTGAAAAAATCAATACCCGCCTGATCGGCGAGCTTCGCATACTCAATGATTTCATGAATGCGCTGTTCGGCCGAAATCCGCTCACCGGTTACAGGATCCGGCAAGTGATCGCCTAGCGTATAGATGCCGAATTCAAGCCCTTTACTTGAATCAATACGATATTTTCTCATGGATCATCATGCCTTCTTTTCTATTTTCACAAGCTTTGTCTTTTATGTTCCTACGAAAAGATCTTCTCATATATTTCATGTAATGTTATTATAAAAGATAATACCTATTTATGTAAGTACACACTTTCAAGTGGTATAGTATACAAATGGATACTATTGGAGCGAATGAATATGAAAATTGAACCTGATTTATGCCATGTGGAAAACGCATTGAGTATATTAGTGGGAAAATGGAAGCCGATTATTTTATTGTATCTGCTCAGAGACGGCACCCAGAGATTCAGCGAATTGAAACGAAATGTGAACGGTATTACGCAAAAAATGCTCACTAAGCAGCTTCGTGAACTGGAAGAGGAGGACATTGTGAAGCGTGTCGTTTACCCTCAGGTGCCGCCAAAAGTTGAGTATTCAATCACCGAATACGGGAAGAGTCTGCAACCAATTCTAGAAGACATGCATGAATGGGGCTTGAAGCACATCGCACATAAGCAGCAAATGCATCTGACCCGTCTCCATTAAGAAACAAATAGATCGAAAGGCATCTGAGTTCAGGTTTTGAGGAACCTACTCAGATGCCTTTTTCTATTTTCATATTTATTATGGAGCATAGGGGGCTCGAACCCCTGACCTTTGCGCTGCCAGCGCAACGCTCTCCCAGCTGAGCTAATGCCCCGCAATCAAGAATGATAAGCTCTACCTTATGGCAATGCTATTATATTACATGATGTCCGGCGTGAAGGTCAAGAAAAGATCCGATAAATTAGCCATAACCATCTCGAATTATTGAAAAAAACCTCCGCTTGATTTGCGGAGGTTATGCAGAAGCAGTTACTTCATGAAATCGGCAGGCGTTCTGAGGTGCCAATTCAGTGATTGATTTAATTGGTTAATGAATGGTTTCATGGTTTCATCCAAATAGTTCTGCGACATCAGTATTTTTGGGGCACTCATTGACCAGCCGAAAATGAGTTTCTGATAAGGACCAAGCTTTTTCCATGACGGATCAAGTTCCTTATAGACTTGATCGAGCATTTCTTGAATATCTGATTCCGTGTATAAAGAGTTTTTCGCAGCATCAATGGCAGTTGACGGATCATCTAAATAAGACTTAATGTCTTCGATTGTCACAAGTACCACCTCTACGACTATGGTATCACAATCATGGTGAAATCAATTATTTCTTTACGGTAAATCTTTTCCATGCTTCACTGCAGTCAAGCCGTATCCGCTGATCATATTACGACACGCATCGTCTATTAGTCTTGCCTTTGATATAATAAAAGATATAGCAAAAAAACGGAAGGAAGAACAGCCTTCATGAAAGCACAGGACAGAGTATATAATGCCTTAATACAGTCAGCCGATCACAGCGATGAAGGTGTTACCGCTTCAGAACTTGCAGAACAGATGGGGTTGAGTCGGCCGGTCGTCAGTCACTATTTGAGTGGATTGTTAAAAGAAGGCCGTGCTCAGAAGAAGGGAACAAAGCCGGTTTATTGGAGCGCTGTCCAGCGTGAAGCAGATGAGCCGAAACAAGAAACAGACGCTTTCCAAGCATTTGTTGGACATGACGGAAGCCAAAAATCGGTGATTGAACAATGCAAGGCGGCCGTTAATTATCCGCCGAATGGTTTGCCCCTGATCATCAATGGCAGGAGCGGCGTAGGCAAAAGCTTTCTCGCCAGTCTAATCTACCGTTATGCTCTGGACAAAGGCGCGATTGGCGCGGATGCGCCGTTCATTATTTTGAACTGTGCGGATTATGCCAATAATCCCGAGTTGCTTTCTAGCACTCTGTTTGGTCATAAAAAAGGGGCATTTACCGGGGCTGATCAGGACAAAGAGGGTTTGCTGAAGCAAGCGGACGGCGGGTATCTGTTCTTTGATGAAATTCATCGGCTGTCCTTCGAGAATCAGGAAAAACTGTTTGTCTTTATGGACAAGGGACAGTTCCGTCCAATTGGTGAAAATAAACAATGGCAGTCAGCTAAGGTTCGACTGATTTTTGCAACCACCGAACAAAACGATGAGGTTCTTCTTGCCACATTTCGAAGAAGAATTCCGCTAAAAATCCATATCAGCGATTTGAGTGAGCGTCCATTCTCCGAGCGCTTGCAGCTGGTCTATAATTGTTATCTTCAGGAAGCCAAAAAGATGCGCAAAAATCTTGAGGTGAGCAGTGAAGTGCTCAATCAATTATGCTTTCAAAGACTTGAAGGCAATATCGGGATGCTGCGGAACATAATTCAAATCAGCTGTGCTCATGCGTTCACCGAACAGCAGAGCCGGGAATCCTTGCAGATCACGATTGACCAGCTTCCGCTCTCAAAAAAGGACAGAACAGGTGAGAATGTTCTTAAACGGAATTTTTCCCCGTTGCAGATTGGAATGAATGACGAGCTTACTGCTGTGGCAAATGAACCTCGTCATCAGAAGAAGCAAATGACAGGCTTTTTCTCCTATCTGTCGCAGTACCCTGAAGAGGATACAGCCAAGGATCGCGCCGCATTAATCTTGGAATTTAAGAAGCTGGCACAAAGTATTGACCAAGCCAAGCCAACAGATAACGAGATTATCAATCGATTTTCTGCAATTCGTGAACGATTTGATGAACAGGTGCAGTGGATGCAGGAACGCTATGGTGTGACGTGTTCAACCAATACGATTGACGCGATGTTCCATGCGTTTATCTTATTCCAAAAAATGGTGCTGCCCTCAGATCAAGGTGATGTGCTCAATAAAAAGACAGCTACCTTATTTCCAAAGGCACATTATATCGCTGAACGCTTTGCTGAGCGCTCAGCGGCGTTAACCGATCATGGATTAAATTCACTTACACAGCTGTTCACCTTCTATTTACAGCCTTATATTGAAGAGAATATTCGCCTGCACGGTCTGATCGTTGCCCATGGACGGCATACGGCGAGCAGTATTCAGGCAGTGGCGAATCAGCTCTGTCACACGTTCGTATTTGAATCGATTGATATGCCGATTTCAACCGATCTTGGAGAAATCATTGTCAAGGTTAAGGATTATTTGAAGAGGCAGGATACAAGCGACGGACTCATTCTGCTTGTCGATATGGGCTCGTTGACACGACTGTACTCTTCTATTAAGAATCAGCTCAATGGAGATCTTCTGATTATCAACAATCTAACGACACAAGTTGCACTTGATATTGGGATGAAAATGGTACAAAACACTCCGTTTCGGAAAATTGCGGAGCAGGCAAAGACAAATTACACGATTGATGCTCGTTATTTTGAAGGGCTGACTCAAGGAAAAAATATCATTATTTCGTGTATGTCCGGTGTTGGTATTTCCAATCGTGTACGTGAAATCATGACACACTACATTCCTCAGGATCGACTGGATGTTTTGACCATGGAGTACAAGGAGCTCAGAGATGCGATTGCACGCAATGACAAGTCGTATTTTAAACAGACGCTGTTTATTATTACCACATCAGAACTGCCGTCAACACTTGATGTTCCTAATGTTAATATCTATGAAATTCTTGAGGACCGAGGCCAGGGGTATCTGTGGAAAGGGTTGAAGCCATTCATCGGACGTCCGCATTTTGAATTAATGATTCAGGACTTCTTGAAGAATTTCACGATTGAAGGCATTTCTAGCCGCCTGAGCTTCTTAAATCCGACTGTCATTATTAACGAAGTTGAGCATGTGATTTCTTTATATGAGAACTATTACGAAGTTCGGCTGGACGGCAAGGTCAAGTTGAATCTCTATATGCATATTGCCTTGATGGTGGAACGATTAATTACGACCAAAGACAGCAGCGTGCGGGACAATGTCAGCGTTCAACTTTCTAATAAAGAACAGGAATTTATTGCGATCACAAAAGAAATCTTTCATGATATGGAAACCAAGTACAATATTCGCGTAAACGGCTATGAACTTTCACTGCTTTATGAACTGTTGAAACCGTTTATTAAACGAAATAGTGAACAGGAAAATTAAACGGTTTTATGATGTGTTTAAAAAAGACACTGGATTTGTGTATAAGTGTTTAAAGGTAAATAAAATACGTGCTTTGAAAACGGTTAATGAATCGCAAATGGTCAGATAGTGACGCATTTTGCGGATTCTTGGCCGTTTTTTAATGCGCTTACAAAGTGTTTAAAAAAGTTGGCACGAAAATTGCTTAGTAAAAAGAGAAGGCGAGGTGGAAAGAAATGAAAAAGATATTAGTAGCAACTCATGGGCAATTTGCCGACGGAGTAAAAAGCAGCCTGTCAATCTTAGTCGGTAAAACGGATTCGATTACTTTTCTAAACGCTTACGTAAACAAAGAAGATGTGGATGAAACGATTGACCGATTTTTCGCAGATGCTGCAGAAGATGATGAATTGATCATTTTCACCGATTTGCTTGGCGGTAGTGTCAATCAGAAAGTAACGCTGCGTGCACAGAAGCATCATGCATTTATCATTGCAGGATTTAACCTGCCGATTATTTTGGAAGTACTGCTTGCATCCGCGCCGATAACCAAGGAACTTTTAAACCAAAAACTTGAAGAATGCAGGAAAGCAATGGTTCTTGTTGAACCGGAAAAACTGGCAACGGTTGAAGATTCGGAAGAAGATTTCTTAAGCTGAGACAGCAGGCTAAACGGAGCTTTAAAAATAAGAATGGAGCTGATTTAAATGATCGTAGCACTAAGAGTGGACGAACGGCTGATTCATGGACAGATCGCGATGACTTGGTCGAAGGAACTGAAAATTAAAGGAATCGTCGTGCCGAATGATGAAGCAGCGGCCAACGAAATGCAGAAGATGGCATTGAAAATGGCCGTACCAAGTGAAATCAAAGTGTTAATTAAACCGGTAAACGAAGCGATTAAGGTGCTCAATAATCCAAAGGCGGCAAACATGCGCATGTTGGTTATTGTAAAAACGATTAAGGATGCACTCACCATCGTGCAAAACGTCCCGAACATTCAGTACGTGAATATTGGAAACGTCGGCAAATCTGTAAGCGGTGACAAAACGGAACTCAGCAGCTTTGTTCTCTTGACAGACGAAGAAATCGAAAATCTAAAGAAACTTGTTGAACTCGAACCGAAGACCGCATTGCAGGTTGTTCCTTCAGCGGAAAAGAAATTGGCTGTGGATGTATTGGCACAGTTAAAAAAATAACAGAAACTAGGTGATGAAAAAATGTTATACGAAGCAATTATTGTTTCATTGATTGTTATTGCCACAGTCGGCGGTGCTGAATTACTTGGTATGACCATGTTGAACCGTCCAATCGTAATCGGTCCCTTAGTCGGTCTTGCACTTGGTGATATTCAATCCGGCGTGCTCATTGGCGCGTCTCTCGAGGCTGTTTTCATGGGCGTTGTCAATATCGGCGGTGCCAGTGCTGCTGAACCAGGTCTTGCAACCGCAGTTGGTACTGCATTTGCCATTACATTGGGCGGAGGCGCGGGGGTTGCCCTGCCGCTTGCGATTCCAATCGGTATTCTTGGCCTGCAAGTGAAAACGCTTTTATATGTAGGTGTCATTGGCTTCTTTGCCCCGGTGTTCGATCGCTTGGCGGCAGAGGGCAAGGAACGAAAAATTGTACTCTTGCATTATGGAGCATGGGTCTTGCAGTGGGGCCTCTACGGACTGCTGCCATTCATAGGTATCCTTGCGGGATCCGATGCAATCAACGCTTTTGTTAAAGCGATCCCTCAAGTAATTATGAACGGCTTGAACATCTGCGGCGGGCTGCTTCCGGCAGTCGGCATGGCGATGCTGCTGAAGCTGCTCTGGGATAAGAAAATCTATGCATTCTTTTTCCTTGGATTTATCCTGGTTGCTTATTTGAAATTGCCGCTCGTTGCGCTGGCTGTTCTTGGCGCCATTATTGCGGTAACCATTGCACAACGGGACTATCAATTAAGTCAATTGACGAAAAAAATGAATGCTGCTCCTGCCACAGCTGCTCCTGCAGGAAATGCGGGCCAAATGGATACAGAAGAGGAGGACTTCTTTGATGAGTAAAATGACGAACGTCTCCAAAGATGAGAAAAAGATGCTGCGTAAAATGTTCTGGCGCGCGTTTACGCTGTACACAGCCGTAACGCCGGCAAAACAAGGTGCTTCCGGTTTTTGCTACTCAATGATGCCATTTATCGATCATTTTTATAAAGATGCGAAACAAAAGAAAGATGCACTTGTTCGTCACATGGCTTACTTCAATACAACGATTCCATTGTCCACATTTATCATGGGTATTGCGGCGTCAATGGAAAAAGAGAATAGCAAAAATAAAGATTTTGACGCAAACTCAATCAACGCGATTAAGTCGAGCTTGATGGGCCCGCTTGCTGGTATCGGTGATTCGTTCTTCTGGGGCGTACTGCGTGTCATTGCCGCCGGAATCGCAGTCAGCATGGGCCAGTCGGGTAATATTCTGGCACCGATTGTTTTCCTTTTGATTTTCAATATCCCGACAATTTTGGTACGCTATTATGGAACGTTCCTTGGTTACACCCTAGGTTCAACCTATATTGAAAAGATATACCAGAGTGGTTTGATTCACATTTTGACGAAGGCAGCAAGTATTGTTGGACTCATCATGGTCGGCGGGATGACAAGTCAGATGGTCAAATTTACGACAACGATTTCCATGAGCATGAAGGGCGAGTCGGTGCTTAAGTTGCAAGGCATGCTTGATCAAATCTTTGTTGGCATTGTTCCGCTCGGAATTACACTGCTCTGTTTCTATCTGCTGAATAAAAAAGTCAGCATCAATTACTTGATCTTCGGCGTAATCGGATTAAGTATCCTATTATCTGTATTCCATATTGCTTAATGGCACGGGAAAGACAGCATGAAAGGGGAAAAACGATGAGTGAATGGTGGAAAGACGCGGTCATCTATCAAGTCTATCCGCGAAGCTTCAAGGACAGCAACGGCGACGGTTGGGGCGATTTGAATGGAATTATTAAGAAACTCGATTATTTAAAAAAACTTGGCATCGATGCGCTTTGGATCAGTCCCGTTTACGATTCGCCGCAGGATGACAATGGCTACGATATTCGCGACTATCGCAAGATCTATGATCGGTTCGGGTCAAATGCGGACATGGAGCATTTGATTGCCGAAGCGCATCAGCGCGGGATTAAGATCATTATGGATCTAGTCGCAAATCACACTTCGGATGAGCATTACTGGTTTCAGGAAAGTAAGAAATCCAAGGATAATCCATACAGTGACTATTACATTTGGAAGGATCCGAAGCCGGACGGAAGCGCGCCGAATAATTGGGGCTCACATTTCGGTGGATCCGCCTGGGAGTATGAACCGGAACGCGGTCAATATTACCTGCACTTTTACACGAAAAAACAGCCTGATTTGAACTGGGAAAATGAAAAGGTGCGTCAGGAAATCTATGATTTGATGCAGTTCTGGGTGGATAAAGGTGTCGACGGATGGCGTATGGATGTGATTGCTGAAATCTCTAAATATACCGATTTCCCTGATTATCCACCGCAGCCTGGAAAAGAATTTATTGTCGGATCAATGCATCAAAACGGACCGCGCCTGCATGAATTTATTCAAGAAATGAATCGCAAGGTGCTCGCGCCGAACGACAGTATGACGGTCGGCGAAGCACCAGGGTCAAATGCTGAGCTTGCCAAGCTGTTTACCGATCCTGAGCGTAAAGAACTGAATATGATCTTTACATTTGAACACGTCGAACTTGACCGTGTGAAAGGATCGCCTAACCGCAAGTGGGCACTTCGACCATTTGAATTCACAGAGTTAAAGAAGGTGCTTTCCGACTGGCAGGACACCTTACGCGGCTGTGGTTGGAATGCACTGTATTTTGAAAATCATGACCGTCCGCGCATTATTTCACGGTGGGGCAATGACACGAATTACCGCAAGGAATGTGCCAAGGCGTTCGCAACCGTTCTGCATGGTATGCAAGGTACACCTTATGTCTATCAAGGCGAGGAAATCGGTATGGTGAATGCCCATTACGCTCTTGATGAATATGATGATGTGGAAATCAAGAACGCCTATAAAGAATACGTTCTAAAAAATAAATCGATCTCAGAGGAAGACTTTAAGAAAGCGGTCTGGCAGGTCAGTCGCGACAATGCACGCACCCCGATGCAGTGGGATGCAGGAGCTGAAGCGGGATTCACGACCGGCAAGCCATTGTTCAAAGTGAATCCGCGCTATCCGGAGATTAATGTGGCGGAAGCGCTCGACGATCCGGATTCCATTTTCTACTATTATAAGAAACTGATTGACCTGCGGCACAAGGAACCGATTCTGAGAGAGGGAACCTATCAGCTTTATCTTGCCGATGATCCGAACCTGTTTGTTTACGAGCGCACTTATGGTGATGAAAAATGGCTGGTGGTTGCCAACTTCTCAGAGGAGAACACAGATGCTGCTCCACTTTCTCAATTCCTTTACGATCAATGGGAACCTGTGATTGGAAACTATCCATCCGTTGATCCGCACCAACCGCTGAGACCTTATGAAGCCTACATTATTCGCAAAGTGAAGTAAACTTGCATTTCCGCCATACTTGATTCGTTTATGAATCGGGTATGGTTTTTTTATGGGCAAATTTCTGGAGGATTATGGCTTTCATAGAGTTCATGTTTTATTGCCATTTTTGAATAGAAGACGGAAGAGGCGCAATATCGTATCAATTGAAAAAACACTAATAATATTAAGAAAGCTGAATTGAAGAGAAGAAGTTAGACCGAATCCAGGGAAAGCTAGACCGAATCTAGTGAGAATTAGACCGAAAAGTAGAGGTTAGGCCGAACCGATGGAAAGTCAGACCGAACCTGTGAAAAATTAGACTGAACGCTCGAAAAGTTGAACCAAATCTTCCTTTGTTGCGCAGTACGTCTTAACTTTGCGCTAAGGTAAGCTCCACACACAACAAAAAAAGGATCAGGCACAATTTTCCCAATCCGCTCTGATCCATTAAAATTATTCAGGTTGCCACTCGCGAAATTGAGGAAGAAACGGGTCTGAAGCTTGCCAATCTGAAGCTGTTCAACGTTTATTCGGGGTCACCTTTGTATGAAGCGGAAAATGGCGATCAGTATTATACGGTTTCGACGATTTACAAAACGACCGATTACAGCGGCAATTTGAAAATTGATGCCGTCGAATCGGAAACGTTTGAATTCCGAGCTTTCGACCAACTGCCTGAGCGGTTGTTTCCGGAACACCGAAAAATTTTACACGATTATTTCGATGGATGTACCGAAGCTTGAGCTTTTCCATACATAGCAAGGGCTGAGTCAGTAAAAAAGCGCATGTTTCCAGTGAGCACTTTGTCTTTATGCCAAGCGATATACGTGGAAATCGATTTTGGGGCTGCCTGCCAATTGAGTTTGGTAAGCAGTCCCTTTTCAATCTCTGCGTGAACGGTGATCTCAGGCAAAAAGGCCAGACCAATCCCGGCGAGGGCACATTGTTTGATGGCCTCAACCGTAACAAATTCCATTACGGTCTCAGGGATAATTTCGTGTTTTTCGAAGGCGTTCTCTAGGGAGTTGCGATAAGAACAGCCTTTAGACGTTAGTAAAAAGGTTTCACCATTGAGATCTTCATCTGTAATTAGCGGATGTCTGCATATCGACTTTTCTGATGCGGCAACCAGCACCATTTTCTCGTCAATTAGATCTTCTTCAGTCATTAAAGGTGAAGGATGATGCGTACCCATCATCCAGCCTAAATCAATACTGCCGTCCATGATCGCTTCACGAACTTCTGAGTCAAAATTAACGGGCTTTAAAATCAGATGTGCTTTTGGATCATGCCGCTTATACTTTTCAAGCAGCAGTGGAAGCCGATAGGTGCACTGACTTTCCGTAACGCCAATCGTCAATGTTGGCGGAGTATTCATCAGTTTTTCTTCTGCTTCACGGGTGAGCTGCACCATCTGATCAGCATAATTTTTGAACTGCCGACCGGCTTCTGTTAAAAAAATCTTTTTGCCCAGTCGTTCAAACAGAGGCTGCCCGAGTTCGCGTTCTAATGCCTGGATCTGAGCAGTGACACTGGATTGAGCAAAGTGCAGGTGACGCGCGGTTAATGTGAAATTAAGATTTTCTGCGGCAATTTTGAATGTCAAAAGCTGTTTTGTATCCATGATCTAGTCTCCTTATCGAATATTTCGATTGATTCATACAAAATAATCATCTTTCCTGATTGATCCTTTCATTTTATGATGAGGAGGCGAGAAAAACAAGTGTTGAAAGAAGGATGAACATGAAAACGATTCGTTTGCCACAAGCGATTGCATTATATATAGGTGCTGTTCTTGGCGCAGGAATTCTTCTTGTACCAGGGCTTGCTGCTCAAGTTGCAGGTCCGGCATCATTGATTGATTGGGGATTACTCATGATTTTGGTTCTCCCGCTGGCTCTTTGCATGGCCTATTTATCCCAAAAATATCCACATTCCGGTGGTGTTTCTTATTTTGTTACGGAGGCTTTCGGTCATCGTACGGGACAGGTGATTGGCTGGTTTTTCCTAATGTCGGTTCCAATCGGGGCACCGGTGACCGCGATCACAGGAGCTGCTTATTTAAGTACGGCGTTAAGACTTCCTGATTCGATAACCATTGCCTTAGCCGGTTTGGTTTTACTTTTGGCTGTACTGATCAACTATCGGGGAATGCAAATTGCGGGAAAAGTGCAGGTCGCGGTCATTGCCATGATCCTCATCATTTTGACGGCTACCTTGGCGGGGGCATTGCCGCATGTACGGGTGAGCCATTTTCAACCATTCATGCCAAACGGTCCATGGAGTATTGGATATGCATCAACGCTGCTTTTTTGGTGTTTTATTGGCTGGGAAGCAATCACCAATTATTCAACGGAGTTCGTGAATCCGGAAAAAGATGTGCATCGCGCGACGATCATATCCGCACTCATCTTAGGCATCCTTTATTTCATGACCGCATTTGTTATTGTTGGTACAGGAAGTTATCATGTGCAAGGACAGGCAGCCTTGGTTATTGTTTCGGAGCAAGTGTTTGGGCGAGGCGGTGCGATTATTATTGGGGCGGCAGCTTTGTTGATCTGCCTGGCGACGGTCATCGCCTATATCGGTTCTGCAGCGCGAATGGCCTGTGCTATGGCAAAGGAAGGGGCTGCGCCGCGATGGCTCAATAAGCAGTCGGAAAAATATCAGACCCCGACCGGCGGACTTCTCTTTTTAGCAGCCTGCTTTCTCATTGTCATGACCGCTTATTCCAGTGGCCTGATTTCACTGACAAAATTGATTCAATTGCCCAACGCGACTTTTCTGCTTAATTACATGGGCGGGTGCGCGGCAGGATTAATTCTTTTCAGAAAGGAGAAGAAAAAATTTCTCATCAGCCTCGTTGCGTTGCTTGCCACGCTTTTCATGTTCTTTTTTGTTGGATCTGCTATTCTTTATCCACTCATTATTTGTGTGTTCATAGCGGGACAAAGGATGGTTCATTCACTCAGAAAAAAGTCTTATTAATGATGGTTGCCATTCAGACGCGTGATTTCCAATAATGAAAAAGAATCCTTAGGATCATATGATCTCGGATTCTCATTTTTTGCATATGCGATTATTTTACTGCTTGAATGGTTGATGAGACGATATACTTTTCAATGCCAACCCCTGGAAGCCATTCTTTAATGAATGATTTTGATTCATCCTTGGGCTTAATTTCAATTTGTGCGAAGCCGCTTTGCTCGAGCATGTGCTGTAGATCATTAATGGAAGAAGCGCCGGAAACACATCCGGAATAAGATACATCCAAATCGTTTTTAATTTTTTCCGGCAGCTCGGCGGTCAGAACAACGTCGGAAATGGCCAACCGGCCGCCTTTCTTCAGGACGCGGTACGCTTCTTTGAACACTTGCGGCTTGTCGGGGGAGAGGTTGATGACGCAATTGGACAGAATCACATCTATGGATTGATCGGCGACCGGTAAATGCTCGATTTCGCCTAAACGAAAATCAACGTTTGAAAAGGATCCTTTTTCCGCGTTTGCTCTTGCTCGGCTAATCATTTCCGGCGTCATATCCACGCCGATGACCGTTCCATTGTCGCCGACTTGCCGGGCGGCAAGAAAGCAGTCGAATCCGCCGCCGCTGCCTAAATCCAGTACGCATTCGCCGGGTTTCAGTGACGCGATTGCTTGAGGATTGCCGCAGCCTAATCCAAGATTCGCGCCATCAGGTACAGCGTTTAATTCATCTGTTGAATAGCCGAGCTGCTCGGAAACATCATTTTTGTTTTCTTGTGTCGCGCAGCAGCCGACATCAGGGGAAGAGCATCCGCAAGATGATGCCGACACGTCTTGCAGAGCGATTTGTTTGTAACGGTTGCGGACATTTTGTCTAATTTGATCTTTTGATAGTGCCATGAAAACCATTCCTTTTTATTGGATTATTTTTCTTCTTCAGCGAATGCTTTTATTTTATTTGCAATGCCGTCTCGAACGTTTTGGAAGACGCTCCAGATTTCTTCAGGAGTTCCCTGCGCTTTGGCCGGGTCGTCAAATCCCCAATGTTCTCTTCTTACCTGCGGCGGAGTCATCGGGCATCGATCCTCCGCATCGCCGCATAGTGTGACGACAAGGTATGCGCGGTTGAGCAGATCGGGATCAATAAGCTTGGATTCATGGTTGGAAATATCGACGCCGACTTCTTTCATGACGGCAACTGCGTTTAGATTTAAGCCGTGTGCTTCGATTCCTGCCGATCGAACCTCGTAATCATCACTTAAATACTTTTTTCCGAATCCTTCAGCCATTTGGCTGCGGCAGGAGTTGCCGGTGCAGAGAAAATAAATCAACTTCTTTTCCATTTCGTGAACCACCTTTTTACGCCTTATCCTGGCGATTGAATGGATTTCTAAGTCGCAGAGCAACGTTGACGAGTGCAATCATGACCGGAACTTCAACGAGTGGGCCAATAACTGCAGCAAATGCCTCGCCCGATTGAATGCCGAAGATTCCGACGCTTGTGGCAATGGCAAGTTCAAAATTATTGCTCGCTGCGGTAAAGCTAAGCGCGGATGTTTTTCCGTAATCAGCACCCGCTTTTCTCGCCAAAAAGAACGAGATGAAGAACATGATCACAAAGTAGATCAGCAGTGGTACGGCGATTCTAATGACGTCAAGAGGCAGCTGGATGATCATGTCGCCTTTGATTGAGAACATAATGATGATTGTGAAAAGCAAAGCAATCAGAGCAAGCGGACTGATCCGCGGACAAAAAACAGCTTCATACCATGCCTTTCCTTTTATCTTGACGAAAATAAGCCGAGTCAGCATGCCGGCAAGGAAAGGAATACCTAGATAAATCAACACACTCTGCGCAATATCCAGCATAGTGATCGGGATGCGAAGGCTGTCTAATCCCAACCATCCCGGTAATAAAGTAACAAAAAAATAGGCAAATACAGAGTAGAACAGAATTTGAAAAATAGAATTAAATGCGACCAATCCGGCAGTGTATTCACGATTTCCTTGAGCAAGATCATTCCAGACAATGACCATGGCAATGCATCTCGCAAGACCGATCATAATCAACCCGGTCATATAGGCCGGATAGCCATGGAGAAAGATGACTGCCAAAAGAAACATGAGAACAGGACCGATCAGCCAGTTCTGCACCAAAGACAAGATCAAGATTTTTACATCTTTAAAGACCATCCCCAATTCTTCATAACGAACTTTTGCCAAAGGCGGGTAAAGCATCACAATTAAACCGATAGCGATCGGAATGGATGTTGTTCCGACTTGCAAACGATTTAACGTACGTACAAATGATGGAATCAAATAACTGAGCAAGACTCCCAAAATCATTGCCGAAAAGATCCATACGGTTAAGTAGCGATCAAGAAAGGACAGCTTTTTCATTTTAATGGCTCCAATGGAATGCTCATGCCGGCTTTTTGACAATCGCATGTTTTTGCCTTCAGCGACGGCAGTGCCTGGATAATCTCTGATACATAGCTTGGGAGCTGGTCATTAAGACGGTAATAGACCCAAGTTCCCTGCTTGCGCTCGTTGATTAAACCGGCCGCACGCATTTTCTTCAAATGCTGACTGATTGCCGGTTGCGATAAATCAAATAAATCGACAAACTCGCAGACACATCGTTCACCATTTTTTAAGAAGGCGAGCATTTTCAACCGAGTCTTATCACCGACAATCTTGAGCAAATCGGACATGGATTCAATCTCTTTTTCATCATTCATATATTTATCCTCACTTATATAATAATATAATTATATTAGTATGCACTTATGTTCAAGTCAAATCAAAACACTCAACGAAAGTAATCAGAGCCGTCACGGAGTGTAGGATGTCAATTTTTTATGAATAGTAAATTCAAATCGGCTTTTTGCTCCTCGATTTGATCGCTTACTTTTATTGACATAGAATAGATTATCTTATATAGTTAGCTACATAAGTAATTAACCGATTGGGTGGTGAACCGATGCGTGAACCAATGAATGATGGTCGGCCTATTTTTGTACAGATTGCTGAACACATTGAAAACGAAATTCTTGAGGGATCACTTGAGGAATTAGGCCAAGTCCCTTCAACCAATCAATTTGCTACTTTCTACAAAATTAATCCGGCAACAGCAGCAAAAGGAGTGAATCTGCTCGTGAATGAAGGCATTCTTTATAAAAAAAGAGGGATCGGCATGTTTGTTGCCGAGCATGCGCGTGAAAAATTGATCGAGAAACGCAAAAAAACCTTTTTCAATGACTATGTGGCTGCCATGCTTCACGAAGCAGAAAAACTGCAGATAGAAAAAGAAACATTAATTCAGATGATTGAAGACGGACAAAAGTGATTGAAGCAAAGGAGGATATTATGACAACTGAAATTAAAGCCGATCATGTGTCGCTGCGGTTAGGAAATCACAATGTTTTATCGGACATCTCATTTCAATTAAAGGGAGATAAAATATACGGCTTGCTTGGAAGAAATGGAGCAGGCAAGACATCGTTGTTGTCACTGCTCGCCTCTTTTCGTGAACCAACGGAGGGAACGATTCGAATTAACGATGAGATGCCCTTTGAGAATGATCGAGTGATGAATCAAGTTAATTTTGTCTATGCAAAAGATCAGAGTAATGAGACGGAAACAGTAAAAGGAATGCTCGAATTTGCCGAACGCTATCGTCCGAATTGGAATGCCGAGTATGCATTAAAGCTTGTGAAGCGATTTAAATTGCCATTGGATCAAAAGGTCGACGCGTTGTCCAAAGGAAAACAGTCGGCACTGGATGTGGTGATTGGTCTTGCTTCGCGTACATCGGTCACGATTTTCGATGAGGCATACTTAGGCATGGATGCTCCGGCGCGGTCAGTATTTTATGAAGAACTGATCAAGGATTATGCTGAACACCCACGTTGCATGATTTTGTCGACGCATTTGATTTCTGAAGTAGCCTCTCTCATAGAAGAAGTGATGATTATTGATTGTGGCAAACTGCTCCTCCATGAATCGGTCGACACGCTCATGAGCCATGGACTTAGTGTTACAGGACCGGCTGAAAAGGTGGACCAATTGACAAGTGGTCTTCACCTATTGAAACAGCAACAATTGGGGAGAACGAAATCGGTGATGATTTATGGGCAGCTAGAGAGCGGACGACGAGCAGAATTTGAGTCAGCAGGATTTGAGCTTGGTCCGATCGGATTGCAGGAATTGTTTATTTATTTAACGGAACATGAGGGGGATGAAGAATGAGCGGATTCATGAATCACGTCACTCGAAAAGTCGCTGTGGATATTTTTTGGAGGCTATCGACTTGGATGGCTTGGTGTCTTCCTTTTTATATCGGTTTTTTCATTATCGAGCATTTTGTGCCGCAAATTCAGATTGACCTTAACTTTTTTGACGGCACAATACAGTCGGCAAAAGTTTACATGCTTGTTGTGGGGATCATCCTTGCACTTTCGGTGCCCGGCGCGTACATCAGAAATGGGGTAACTAGGAAAAATATGTTCAACGGCGTGTTTATCGGCATGTCTTGCACGGTAGGTGTTCTGTCACTAGTGGTACAGATTCTTTATGGTCTTTCATTATGGATCTTCGGCAATGAATTTGGGCAATCTAATGGTTTATCACAGATTTATCATAATCAGTTTCTATCTCTGTTTCTTATCTTTTTCTTGCTTTGCGTGATCTACTTTGCGATCGGATGGTTGATCGGCCTGGCATTTTCACGGTACGGCTTTTTGTCTGGTATGTTTTCCATTGCCTTATCAATCGTTCTGGTCGGTTTGTCCGAATATTTTTGGAATTCCTATATGAAGCTTCCTTGGCGGTTGGATTTACTTATGAGCTGGCTACCTGATACACAGATTTTATTTGTTACAGGGTTTGTCGGCAGTGCAGTGATTCTTGCCCTGCTCATTGCTTTGCTCCATATGATGATTAGACGCATGCCAATCAAGCCCTAACAAAGCAAATCATAGGACTTACAATCTCAATATAAGTGAGGTGTATGTTATGGATCTCATATACAAAAATTTTCTTCAACCAACACCCCAACACTACCAGTTGCTTCTCGATGCTGATCCATCAAAGAAGCTCATTGACGCTTATTTACCGCAAAGCATCTGTATTGAAGCATATACGCAAAGAGAAATGGCAGGTGTTGTCATTTTGTTGCCGACAAGACCAGAAACCATTGAAATCGTTAATATTGCGGTAGTGCCTGAACAACGTAATAAAGGGATCGGACAGGCACTGATTGAACATTCGATTCAATGTGCCAAGGAGCGACATTATCAAATTATTGAGATTGGAACGGGAAGTACAAGTTTTGGTCAGCTTTATTTATACCAGAAATGCGGGTTTCGGATGGTTTCCATTGATACCGATTTCTTTGTTAAGCATTATAGCGAGCCAATTATTGAAAACAAACTAATTCTTAAGGATATGGTTCGTTTGCGGTTAAATTTATAAAACAAGTTCTTGTGGCTATGTTTGGAAATCGTCCTCTATAATAGACTTTAAATAAGTTTTCCTATAATGATTGATTTATAGAGAGAATGGTTCGCATCGCGTCAATTTTATATAGTGCTTTGTTTCAGAGGAGGAAAACAACCGTGAACACGAATGATGTGCGTTTAATTAATAGAGGGATTCAAATTGAAAGCTTTTCTATTGCATGGATGGCGGTCGAATTCATGATTGCATTATGGTCAGGCATGATGGCACACTCTTTGCTGCTGGTTGCTTTGGGACTAGACAGCCTGATTGAATTAATCTCCGGAGCGTTTCTGCTCTGGCGGCTGCAGACGGAAAAGAATCAATCCAGTGAGGAAAAGGTTGCTCGTGCGGAGCGTATCTCTTCGTATGTGGTCGGCGCCGCCTTAATGCTGCTCGCACTCTACGTTGTCCTGTCGTCCATTTATCGATTGGTCACGCGACAGACTGCGGAAACGAGTGTGTTAGGAATTGCTTTGGTTATCGGCTCGTGCGCGCTGATGCCGGTGCTGATGATTGCCAAAAAGCGGATCGGTCATGCCATTGGCAGTGATGCCTTGATTGAAGACGGCATGTGCAATCTGGTCTGCGCTTATATGGCGTTTACCGTTTTGATTGGTGCGGGATTTACCGCACTATTCAATTGGTGGTGGGCTGATTCCGTGGCGGCATTGATTCTTGTTTTCTTCATTGTCAGTGAAGGATGGGAGGCACTCCATCCCGATGAGGAGTGAGCTCATGTGAGAAACCGCGGATCGGTGGTCATTGCGTAATAGCGGAAAAAATTTATTCTTTTTTAGAAAAAGAGGATGAGTGTTTGTGAGAAAAGAAGAAATGATCCGTTTTGTCCGAAGCGCTGTGCCGAAGCTGCCCATTGCTACGAGTGAAGTAAAGACGAACGGTTGGGACAATGACATTTTGATCATAAACAAACAGCAGGTTTTCCGCTTCCCGAAAACAGATCAGATTACTGACCAAATTAAGAATGAATGCGAGCTTTTGAAGCAGCTTTCACAAAAGAATCCTGTTCTGCAAATTCCACGATACAAAATGATTTATGAAGGAGAGGTGCTCAAAGCGGTCACCTATCCTTTTTTGAGTGGAGAATCGTTGAATGAACATCCATTTGATTTAAGGAAGAACCCGGAAAATGCTCAATTACTAGGCGATTTTCTCACGAAGCTGCATCAAATGGCGAATGAGCTTGTAAAAATATTTGGACCGGCATTAGCTGTTTTCGTGCTGGCTTTATTGCCAAATGATCTAAAAGCTATTGGTTTTCTTATTGATGCACTGACATACATCGCTGCAGCTCTAATCCTCATAAAATTAGTGAGACATAATCAGGCAAGCTCTCTCCGCTAAAAGATGCCGTAATGTTTAATCTGCTCGTTATTTTTCTGCTTATCTTATTTGGCGTTGCAGGTGCTGATGTGATGTTAACAGCCCATGTGAATGATATTGGACTTAACACATACACTGTCGGTTATGTCGTTGGTGCACTAAGCTTCGGAATATTAGTGACGTCAATGGTTGCGGCCAAATGGGTGATTCATTGGCCTTTGCAAATTCAATTGGGTGTATCCGGTTTTGCGCTTGGACTTAGCTACAGTATCATCGGTTTCGGAGCTAACCTTATAACACTGATACTTGCAGCATTCATGACAGGAGCATGTAACGCTATTTTTAATATGTCTTCATCAACCTTTTGGCAGAAACAAATCCCTTATACTCAATTAGCTCGCTTCTTTGGATTAGTCGGAAGCTTGGCATCGGCAGTGACACTAATCGGTATGGGGGTTAACGGTTTATTGAGTGAATGGATCACAGCAGGATTAACCATTATGCTGTGCGGCTTACTGATCGCACTAGCGGGATTATTATTGATTGTCAATCTATCATTAACCCGTAAATATAAGAAGCAGGTGCTACAGGAAAATGAGGTGCAGTAAACGGATGGATTTATGTAATAAAGAAGATGATTATCCAATTAATAGCTGCCAAATTATGCTAGAATAAGATCATGATAAGAACGGCTAAAGAGCGGCGCACACCTTTTGTTTCTGTGTTCCTTGTCTGTGTAGACGACGGAGACGGAGGAGGTGCGATTCTTTTTCATGAGTACGATTATGGCTGTCATTGGCATTCTGAGCTTGCTCTTTATAGGTGGCTCATTCTTGCTAAACCTGCTTGATCATAGCTCTAAGGAAAAGAAATAATCCGCTCTGAGCCGACCAGCCGGTAACGGATTATCCTTGAGATATGAAGTTAAAAGGTGATGCGTTGCTCTTAAAGCAACTTCTTATCTAAAGCAGCGTTGATGTTCCAGCATCAATGTTGCCTTTTTCATTATACGTAAATTAGATAGATTTTATGCTTTCATGAAATCCACTATCATACTTTTATAATAATTACACCAGTGACTTTAGTCAATGGGAAGAGCCAGTTAAAGAGAAAGGACAAGGGGGAATTCGCATGACGATCAAAGTTCAAATGTGGGGAAACAGTCTTGCCGTCCGTTTGCCTGGGTCCATCGCAGAATCTGCGGGTATTGAAAAAGGGACTGAACTTGAATTTTTAACTAAGGGTAAAGACATTATTCTAAAACCATTAAAATCCGCTCCGTCTCTTGATCAACTGCTTTCCAGAATCACACCTGAAAATCGTCATGAAGAAATAGATCTTGGTTAAGTAGGAAATGAATTGTTGTAATGACGTATGTTCCTGAACATGGTGATCTTTTTTTTTAACTTCACCTTTCAGAAGGAGCAGTCAAAATATATATAAGGTATAAATTTTCTAAAGAGATGCAATTAAGAGAAAGCTGGTATTCAAAATAACAATAAGGAGAAGATCTGAGAAAATGGATCTTTTATCATTTTGGGGTTCGCCCCCCTTTTTATATATTTGTGGAATAATAATTATCATTTGGCTGGTATCATTTATTAAAAAGATGATATCCATTTTTAAAAGCAAAGATTGATTATACTTTGAAAAAATTGTAATGAAGCGTCAGAGTTGAAAAGAAGGCATCTAAACTAGTAACGAACGGGACAAAAGTTGTAACAAAGCCTCTCAAAATTGTAACAAAAAATCGGAATCGTATTGTTCAACACAAAAAAGTTGAATCGTATGCTCTTGCATCTTGAATTTGAACTGTCTATACTAATCCTATTGATAAATTATGCGATGATGAGAAGAAGTAAGCAGCCGGATTCTCCGCAGAGAGCTTCGTAACTGGTGAGAGAAGCAGAATCCCAAGCTGAAAAATGGCCTCTGAGCATCCATACCGATCCGCGGCATTTGCGGTTAGGCTATGGTCGGGCGGAAACCCGGTTAACAAAACCCGAGTATCGAGCAGACGCTCCGTACTCGCCTGAGATCAGTGATGCGAATGGCTGATAAATTAAGGTGGTACCGCGTGGACACAAGTCCTCGTCCTTATACATGATGAATGTATGAGGTCGGGGGCTTTTTTGTTTTTCTTAAAAAAGGAGTGAGGAAATATGGCAGTATTAATCGCAGGCGCATGGCCCTACGCAAATGGAGATCTTCATCTTGGACATTTATCAAGCTTAATCCCAGGGGATTGTTTGGCACGTTATTTCAGGCAGAAGGGTGAAAAGGTACTCTATGTTTCAGGAAGTGACTGCAACGGTACACCGATCACGATTCGCGCGAAACAGGAAGGTGTCTCGCCAACAACGATTGCGGATCGTTATCATGATTCATTTCAGCGATGTTTTCAGCAACTTGGGTTCACTTATGACTGTTACACGCGCACAGACACACCGATTCATCACAAGGTTGTTCAGGATATTTTTAAAACACTTTATGACAATGGGTATATCTATCATAAGAAGACAAAGCAGATGTACTGTACGCATTGTGCGCAGTTTTTGCCGGACCGCTATGTTGAAGGAACCTGTCCGCATTGCGGCGCACATGCAAGAGGTGATCAATGCGATGCGTGCTCGACCATTCTTGATCCAGTCGACCTTGAAGAGCCAACATGCAAACTTTG
This sequence comes from Sporolactobacillus sp. STSJ-5, assembly GCF_024385605.1. Classification (GTDB taxonomy): domain Bacteria; phylum Bacillota; class Bacilli; order Bacillales; family Sporolactobacillaceae; genus Sporolactobacillus. The sequence goes on from NZ_JANFOJ010000025.1 coordinate 24,335, forward strand.
CGGTCACACACCGGAACTTCGTGAGGTTGAGCATCTCTATTTTGCACTGAGTAAGTTTCAACCGGAATTGGAGCAGCTGTATGAACGGGCAAAGAAGAATAACGATTGGCGGGAAAATGCCCTAAATCTTACGCGGCGCTATTTAGACGAAGGCTTGCAGGATCGCGCTGTCACCCGTGATTTGCCGATCGGCGTCACGGTACCGATCAAGGGTTTTGAGGATAAAAAAGTATACGTCTGGATTGAAGCGGTGTCCGGATATTATTCAGCCAGTGTCCGCTGGGGAGAAGAGCATCATAAGGATATCTCAGAATTTTGGAATGAACAAACGACTTCCTACTACGTTCAAGGGAAAGACAACGTTCCGTTTCACACGATTATATGGCCGGCCATTCTGCTCGGCATTGGCAAAAAAGCACTGCCGACGCATCTTGTTTCTAATGAATACGTGACGCTTGAGCGCAAGAAGCTGTCCACAAGTCGCAACTGGGCGGTATGGGCACCTGACATTCTTGAACGTTATGATCCGGACAGTATCCGTTACTTTTTGTTGATCAATGCACCCGAAACACATGACGCCGATTTTTCCTGGAAAGCGTTTATCGAAAGCCACAACGGCGAACTACTCGGCGCTTATGGGAATTTTGTTAATCGTACGCTCAAGTTCATTGAGAAGCTACCTGATTTTAAAGTGGATCCCGATCAAGTTGATCCGCAGATTTTCCAAACTACGGATGCCCTTTACGAGAAGGTTGGTGGACTGATTGAATCCGCACATTTGAAAGCAGCACTTGGTGAAATTTTCTCGTGGATTCGCAGCTTGAATAAGTATTTTGATGAACGAAAACCGTGGCAGACGGTTAACTCTGATCAAGCTGCAGCCTATGCAACCTTGAATACATGCGTGTTCAGTATTGCCAATCTCGCTCAGTTGCTTTCGCCATTCTTACCTTTTTCCAGTCAGAAACTCAGTGAGGCACTTCATCTTGGCGAATTCAAATGGACGGTCATTCATTGCCCGGGAAAACTGCCGGAGCATCTTGATCCGCTATTTATACGCATCGACCCGGATCAGATTCAAGTGGAACGGGACAAACTGAAACATCAGGAAAAGGGATGAAAGAGAGCGAGTAAAATTTAAGAAATAACCACTAATATCAGCAGTGTCTCGTTTTTAAAAATAATGAGCTTTCCGCGATTCCTTTGCTTCAGCAAATTCAGATTGAGACGAATAGTAACACATAATAAAGTAATCCATTTTGGCAATTGAACAGCCAATTTTGGATTGCTTTATCTTTGTTTGATTAACAGGAATAATCGTTGACCAATAATTAAATTGAATTTTCCCCTGATTAATCAAGAGTTTGGCAGGATAAAGGTGGGGTTCGGGCTCGATTCACGGATATGGATTAATATCTCCTGGATAGTTGTGGATTTTTCCCGGATTAAATTAATTTTTCCCCCGATTAATCAAGAGTTTGGCAGGATATAAGGGGAGCACGGGCTCGATTCAGGTTGAGCGTGCCCGCTTGGCAAACAATGCGCATGTGGAATGAGCATGTTCCTAACCAAAACAAAGCCCACACCTGTAAAAGTGCGGGCTTTGTTTTAGTTAAATCTTTTTTGACGCGATTAACAGTTCATGCTCTTGAATCTTGCTCTTAAGCTGAGGATCATCTGCGATAAGCAGCATGAAAATCGCTTCGATTGCTGTGACGGCAGATACTCTCGAAAAGAAATACTCGGACATAAAGATCGTACCTCTGCTGGCTGTAACCACATTATGATCGGACAGCGCGGCGATGGGAGAACTCTCATTATTCGTGAGCGTGATAATCGTTACTTGGTTTTTCTTAGCAACCTCGATTAATTGGAGCAGCTGCCTGGATTCTCCTGAATTGGAAATGACAATAAGCACATCTGAGTCATTTAAGTTTAACGTCTGCCCCATAGCCACTTCCCATGAACTCGATGTAAATGCTAACCGACCGATCTGATTGAACTTAAAGCAAGCATCGAGTGCGACCGGAAATGTATTGCCTTCTGCCATGATTTGAATTAGCCGAGCATCTTTAATGACGTTCATTGTATTTTTGATGAGTGTTTTGTCAAAACCTTCTAAGGTTGCTTGAATTTCCTCTTCCTTGTCACTCATTAATTTATCTAAAACTTTATCGTGACTGGTTAATGAGGTACTGTTTGGCGATTCAGCATTAATTAATGAACTCTGTGCCAATAATACTTTTAAATGATGAAATCCATTCAGATTAATTCGTTTACAGAAACGCGAGACTGATGCTTCGCTAATACCGGATCGGTTTGCCAGCTGTGAAATGGTCGCATTGATCACAAACTGGGGGTCGCTGATAATTAAATCAACGATCTTTTTTTCCGATTTAGAATAATTGCCTAAATTTGCGTAGATTCTGTTTACGAATTCTTTATTAGTCGCTTCCATGCTACAGTCCTTGTTTAATAGTCTGTACGATCAAACGGGTATTTCATCCCCCATTGATTTCGTACGTTGGTTAATACGTCCATAATGTCGTAGGAGAGTGCAAATTCACCGTCGTCATGGCCTTGTTCAATATATCTTTGCATGTCTTGAACTTCGTATTGCAAGGCAAGGGATGCATCTCCGGCCGTAATTACTTCATGTGTTTCCGTGTGCGCATCATCTGTAAAGGTTATAGCGGCTTCTGTGGCACGCGGATAATTCGATATTTCAATATAGCCTTTGGTGCCTGAAATGACTCCGCGTTTCGGTTGTTTCGCGCGCATCGACAATGACAGTACCGCAATTTGATCATCTAAATTTTTCAGAAGAATACCTGATTGTTCATCGACGCCGGTCTCAAAATATTTAACGGTTGTCAAAACATTAACAGGTTGTGTCTTTAAGAATGAACGGGCAAAGGCAGTCGCATAACCACCAATGTCAAGCAGTGCACCGCCGGCTAAGTTTTTATTAAAGAAGCGGTTTTTGACATCATAATCTTTTAAACTGCCAAAATTAACTTGAACTAAGTTAACATCACCGATTTTTCCGTCGCTGATCAGCTGTTTTACCTTTTTATAAAGCGGCATGTGAAATAAGGTTAAACCTTCAGTCACAATCAAACCTTTTTCAGCAGCTAATTGTCTCACATTAGTTAACTGTCGGGAATTAACCGTTATTGCTTTCTCAGCAAATACGTTTTTACCGGCTTCTAATGCTTTCATAATATATTCATAGTGAAAATTATGGGGAGTTGCAATGTATACGATATCAATATTTGGATCTTTTAGCAAATCATCAGGATTCGTAAATGTCCGCTGAATCTTTTTTTCCTCACTGAAAGCCTGTAAAGCGGCTTCGTTAACGTCAGCCACTGCATAAATTTCTCCATTGACACTATTTAACGCATCAGCCATTTCATGTGCGATCCATCCGGTACCAATCATACCCCAATTATACGTTTTCATCTAACTCATCCTTCCAAATAATTTTTTTTGAAACGATCGAAACCACTACAAGAGGGTGTTCAAAAAGTCCGGGGAAAAGGCAATGAGGATCCTCTGCTAACAGCATGCACGTCCTGTGCAAAACGCAGAAGTCACCGCATCCTGCGGAAGTTCTGTGTCAGCTTGTTTCTCCGCTCCTCACGTATTAGCAGGGGAACTTCAACTAACAACGTGCACGTCCTGTGCACAACGTTGAAGTCATCACATCCTGTGAAAGTACGCGCGGGTAGCTCGAAACTGCGCTTCCTTGATCTTCGACGCTCAGGACGAGCTAGTGTCAGGCATGCCACAGGACGTGGCGATTTGCCTGACCTCGGCTCTTTTTGTCCTCCTTTTTGAACAGACTCTACAAGCGATTGTCTTGCCATACAAAATGAAATTCATTTCAATTTGAATTTTTATTTTGTAACTAATTTTAATATAATTATTTGAGGCGTATTTGTCAATGAAATAGCATTCGTGAAAATAACTTTCATTTTGAGCAAGGTAATGTATGACTTTACTTGCAACAGCGTTCACACGCAATGCATAAACAGAATGTCACGCCGGGTTCATGCACGAAAGCGGTGCTCCAATGCATGAAAACCCGAATTCTATGCACGAAAATCAGCGATCAATGCACGATCAGGGGTCATGACCGGATTCCATGTCAATAAAAAAGCACCCTCTGCTTTTTAAATCAACCAAGAGGATACTGTGTCTATTTCGAACCATTTTACTCGGCTTTCAATTTGATAGTCACAAAAAATTTGTCCTTGATATTATTAGTATTGAGAAACGCAAGAATGTGATCGCTTCACTAGGGATCATGCAAGGATTAGCAGCCGCGGCACTAAGGATTGCGGCATCTACTAAGAGCTACTCCTTTTCAATCTTTCGAATCCATTTATAGTACGCCGCGACAATCCACAGTAAAAATGGGTAGGCAATGAACGAGTAGCTTATTCGCCACCAACCGTAGTTAAAGTAGCCCCATGGCTCGGGCAAAAGTGTAATCAGTTCATAACCGGTAATCGCTACATCCCAGAAAAGGATATAAATAAGCTGCTTAAAAAATGATTTTCCGTAGGGATAACCGTTTAGGAAAATGATGTTTACCGGTGGGATCAATACGATTAATACAAGGAGTGTCGGCCACTCTAGAGATCCTGAGAAATACCAATAGGCATGGTATTTTTTGCACAAATAACCATCAGTAAGCACCTGCACGGCAACGGTAAACGCCCAAATATGTACGAGTTGATTTTTAGTGAGTCGTTTATTGATAAGAAAAGCAATGCTATTAAAGAGAGCGACAGCAAGCAGCAGACCGATCATTGTGTCATTCCTTTTTTTATTATATGTTTTCCTTGTACGGCTTTATTTACACATCTCTTTATATTTGGGAAAGGTAGTAAAAGTTAAAATAGGTATGAGGAGGAATCGAAGTGAACGCGACAAATTTGCAGTCGAGGGTTTTGGTTTTAACACCTTTGTCGATTGATGACCTTATGCGGATCAAAAACAAGGAATCAGATCGAATGGAGATCCAACTTGACTCGGAAACCATGTCAGAATCATTTCAGGCGGCAATCATAAAAAAAATTAACAAAATGAATGAAATTAGTGAAAAACTGCACCCATGGTACACGTATTGGATCATTGTTGATCGTGCAACTATGAAGGGGATCGGCTTAGTCGGATTCAAGGGCTCCCCTGATGAAAATGGATACTCAGAGATTGGTTATGGCATGTCGCCAAACTTTAGGAGAAAAGGGCTAATGACCGAAGCGGTGAACACGTTAATGGAATGGGCGCGCTTAAATTCAAACTGTAAAGGTATCATTGCTCACGCGCTCAAGACAAATAGTGGGTCGATTAAGGTATTAAAGAACTGCGGATTTCAATTCGTTAACTCAGAAGAGCTGGAAAGTGTTTATGTACATAAATTCATTTGACAGGATGATGTGTCTTGAAAACAAAAGAATGGATCTTTTTCGATTTGGGCAGTACCTTAATTGACGAATGCGATCAGGAAAATTATATCGTCCATGCAATGAGTGACGCGCTTTCCACACTGGGATTTTCGTATTCTGCCGAGTACATTCGACACTTGAGAGAAGAAGCATGCAAAGCTTATAAACACACAGTAAAAGATGTTCTTCCTTCCTTGGTGGAAAATGATGAGCAGTATGAATTTGTGCGAAGCAAGGCCGTTTATTTGCCAGAACAAGAATTCCTCTATCCAAAGGTAATCGAATTATTGAGCGACTTGTCTGCAAACTATAATTTAGGCATTATAGCGAACCAATCCGACGACGCACAGGAACGGATGAGAGACCTGAACATTCACGAGTTCTTTTCTGTTTTTGCTATATCCGACGAACTTGGCATCAAAAAGCCGGACGTACGCATCTTTTCCTGTGCTTTGGAGCAAGCCGGCTGCACGTCAGGTGAAGCTTA
>NZ_JANFOJ010000026.1 GCF_024385605.1 Sporolactobacillus sp. STSJ-5
ATTAATACTTATTGTCGTACTTCCAAAGAGTGGAACTTCTGCTAAAGTCGTGCACGTCCTGTACACAACGCAGAAATCACCACATCCTGTGGAAGCTCATAAGATCCATAGCAAAATTGAATTGATTATGGGGTTTAAAACCCTTATATCACGCTTGGCTTTTGTTCAGTTTTCAAGGAACATTCTTAGCCATCTGCTTTTAAGAGACAACTTGAACAGTCTAACATATCGACTGTTTCTTGTCAACACACAATTTCGATGGCTTATAAATAATTATATTGTTTGTCCTATCAAAAGTCAACAAAAAAGCATAACATCGATGGGAACAACTTTTACAATATACCATCGTTGAATCAAACTGTCAACGATTAATTTCAACGTTTTATTCTGAGCACAATCCTTCATTCAATTAATACAATCTAAGGCGGCTCGCGTTTCTGATACCCATGTTCGTGCCGCATAAGATAAATAGTGGTTTTTCTTCCATATCATTGACAGTCGCCAATTAAGCTCAGAATCTTCTATCGGAAGTGTAACGATTGACGCTGTTTCCTGTTCTAATTTTTTAATAATACGCTCTGGCAAAAATGCAATGCCGAATCCTTCAGAAACCATCTTCACAATAAACTCCCACTGTGAACTTTCGAATACAATTTTTGGTTGATAACCAGCTTTATTACAACAATTGATAATCATTCCACGCAAAGCAAAATCTTCTGGAAATAAAATAAAATGTTCATCACGAAGGTCTTCCAGGGCCACTTGGGACCTATTAGCCAGCGGATTCGATGCATTCACGACAAGACGCAAACAGTCATCAAAAAAAACAAATGAGTTAAAAAATTCTTCATTAACAGTTCCAACTGTGACCCCCACTTCTAACAATCCCTCAGTTACACAATCAGCAACCCTTTTAGCACCATATTCTGCAATATGAAGGCTGATCCCAGGAAAATCCTTGCGAAATTGACTGAGAATCGAGGGAAAAAAATGAATTCCGATCATCGGTGGAAGCCCGACTGTCAGTTTTCCTCTTTTAGCATGAGTCAAATCGCTTAATTCGTCAGACAAATGAGCAAAGGATTGAACAATTTGCTGCGCTTGTTCAAAAACAATCTTTCCTGCATCAGTTAATTCAATTTCTTTTCCGGTGCGATCAAGCAACACCATACCAAGTTCATCCTCTATATCTCTTACCATTTTACTAATCGTCGGCTGTGTTACATAAAGGTGATGTGCTGCCTTTGTGAAACTTTTTCTTACAGCTACTTCTAAAAAGTAGTGAAGATGTTTAATATCCGTGGTCACCGCCTCCAAGCTATAGGTGAAAGGAATACAAGTATTCTCGAAATCTATTGTACCTGTAAATTTAACTTTTGTATAATACACTGTGACATAGATCACATTCGTTTGTTCATAAATAAGGAAGTGTCTGTAATTTGTTAAAGCTTTTTCGCGTGGCTCTCCAGGTTTGCTATCTATATTTATTTGCTTTGCTTGGTAACATTTTGGTCAGGTGGTTGCATTTGCCGGTATCCGGCAGTATTATTGGGCTTTTTATCGTTCTTGCCCTACTACACTTCAAAATTTTGAAGTTGTCTGCAATAGAACTCGGAGCTGGTTTTTTAATGTCTGAAATGCTCCTTTTTTTTGTTCCTTCTGCAGTCGCAATTATTCAGTACAAAGATGAAATTCTTCAGCATGGTTCACAGTTTCTGTTTGTGATTTTGTTAAGCACAATTACAGTCATGATTGTCACAGGTCTAGTCGCCCAATTTTCTATTCGCAGGCTGGCAAATAAAAAGGGAGAGATTGAAAAATGATTGCATTCATTTGCATCCTGCTCACGGTTCTTGTTTATCTCTTATCAAAACAATTGTACAAAAAAATCAGATTTGCACTCCTTTCACCATTGCTTATTGCCCCATGCATCCTTTCATCCATGTTGGTTGGGTTTCATATAGATTATTCAGATTATGACAGCGGTGGACGTTGGTTAAGCAATATGCTTCAGCCTGCTGTAGTTGGTTTTGCCATACCGCTCTATAAATTCCGCAAGGTCATGAAAAAATATGCGAAGATCATTGCAATCAGCATGAGCTCAGGTGTTACAATTGCAATACTGAGTTCTGGTGTATTTAGTCATCTCGTAAAATTAAATGACAACTATTTACTTAGTCTGCTGCCTCGTTCGATAACTACGCCGATCGCAATGGCAGTGTCCGTTGATATTGGCGGGATGCCGACGATGACAGCTATCTTTGTCATCGTTACCGGAATTACGGGTTTGATTCTGGGCCCAATGATCATCCGATCTTTGCATATCAGAGAAAAATTGGCAAAGGGATTGCTCTTAGGCATGGGAGCCCATGGTGCCGGCACCTCAAAAGCGCTTGAATTTGGCAGTGAAGAAGGCGCAGCCGCAAGCCTTGCTATGGTGCTTGCAGCAATATTCACTCTTGTATTCGCACCAATCCTAACTCCGTTGATTCTTTTATAAAAAATCCTTATTATTAACATGATCAATGCCCTCCGTCACTTTGTCGGAGGGCATTTTATGCCTATACTTAAGGTTCTACGCGCCAGTCATTCATGGTATGATGTTTTATAGAATCTTTAGAGAGGCAGGTGACCGCTACGCTGGATTTTTGTGCCTATTTATTAAATGATCCAGTGTTCCCCACGCTTCTGATCGCCTTGGAACTCTCATTTTACATCATTCAACACTCATTCCGGACCGAACGCACTCAGTTCAATAAGTACATGCAGAAAGGCGTGCCTTCCGGCGCATGTATGCCAATTGCATTGGTTTTCAGTTCTTTGAATGCGGAAATGAGACATGTTATGTTCTGTCTCGTTCGAACGGTCAGACGCAGAGATTCCAAACAATCAGATTCGAAGGACCACTGTTCCCTCCTAGCATTCAGTTAATTGCTTCTTAAAAATGCTGGGGGGAACCGAATCTATGAATATGCTCATTGAACCTTTTACATTGATGATCCAAAGTACCGCATCTTTTTTTGGAAATAGTTATGGTGTGGCCATTATCGTTCTGACACTCTTGATCCGTTTACTGTTGGCTCCATTAATGATACGGCAATACGTCCGGCAATTTGACGTTAAGCAGAAAATGGACAAGTTGAAACCCGAATTAAACGACATTCAAAAAAGAATGTCAGAAACCAAAGACGCTGCAGAAAAACAAAAAATTCAAATGGAAATGATGGGACTCTATAAAAAGCATAATGTTAACCCGTTTTCAGCGGTCGGATGTCTGCCGATTATTGTGCAGATGCCGATATTGATGGGATTTTATTATGCCATCAGAAGTTCACATGAGATTGCAACGCATCATTTTCTCTGGTTTAGTTTGGGACACACAGATTTAGTACTTACGATTATCGCCGGTGTTGTTTATTTCTTGCAGTTTAAAATCAGTCAAAAAATGATGCCAAACGTTGGCGGTGCTGAGCAGCAATCTTCACTTCAGTGGATTGGATTAATGTCTCCGATCATGATCATATTTGCATCTTTGTCGACATCAGCTGCACTGCCGCTTTATTGGGTTGTAGGCGGGCTCTTTTTAATTGTACAAACCTATTTCTCACACATGTTGCTCCAAAGAATTAAGAAACAAACACCCGCCGTTTCAAAGGCGTAAAAAAAGAAGCGAATTTGAGGAAATCCTCAAATCCGCTTCTTTTTATCTGGTGAGCATTATTTTTCTTTACCAATGCCCTGAGCTGAAATAACATTGCCGATTGCAGCAGATGCTTCGTCAGCGTCTGAGCCGTCCGTAACAATTTTGAATTCTGCACCTTGCATAATGCCAAGAGCCATAACACCCATAATACTCTTCAGGTTGGCTTTCTTGCCATTATATTCGATGTTGATATTCGATTCAAACTTGCTTGCTTCACTTACAAGCACGGTTGCCGGACGTGCGTGAATACCCGTTTCATCAGTGACTACATACGTTTTTTCCATTTTTCTACTCGCTCCATTCATTTGCTTAATATTTGAATTGAACAGGATCCAATAATATATTGACCTGCAATATCTTTAAAGAACCGTTTTCATCTCTTCAGATGACAAGATTCTTCAAAAAGCTTAGTTATATTTTATCATTCATTTCCACTCATGTCATGGCCTAACAGCTAAAAAATTGAAATCAATTTAACTCTCCAAGTGATTTAATTTTTTGTCATTCCTAAAAGAACGCCGCCAAAAATGATCATAGCACATCCTATAAGTAGAAGTACCATCTGATTTCTTGACTTTTTTTCACCGAGAATAAAGATCCCGCCTAATGTAGAAAGCACCGTTCCAATTTGTGACATTGAAAAACTGATGGCGACCCCTTCTAGCTTTGTGGCAATAAGAAGGGCAAGATTGCCTCCGGCCCACATCAATCCTGAAATAATATTAAATGCGGTGTGCCGATTGTGAAGCATTTTCACTTTTTTGCCTGACAGAATGACCGCCCCGATAATCATACCAATTGATTGAGGAAGTATTGCCGACCATCCATCAATCTGAAACGAGCGGAGAATGACGAGATAAGATATATACCCAAGGGTAGATATAACTAGAAACACAAGTCCTTTAAACATTGAATTAATGTACTGCCCTTTGGACCGCCGCTCTCTCGATGTGAGCAAAACACCAATAACAATCAGCATTAATGCAGATATACCTATTATCATTCGAAAAGCGCTATCCCATTCATGGAAAATAAAAATTCCACATAATGCTGCTCCCGCAAGCTGCATTCCAGTAGAAAGTGGCATCGTTTTCGAGACACCGAGAATTTTCATTGCCGCAAACTGATAAAATTGTCCAACAGCCCAAAAAAGTCCTGATAACAGACTCACCGTAATGACCGTAGCATTGAGCTGCGGCGGCATAAAGAAAAAAAGAGCAATTGAAAAAAATAATGCACCGATCGTCATTCCAAACACCTGATGATGCGGTGTTCCTCCCACTTTTGCGCTGACAAGCGGAAGCGTTCCCCAAAGGAGTGCCGGAATAAGCGAAATCATGAGACCTGTCAAATCTTCCACACCTTCCAAAGCTTCACAATGATCAAATGAAAGCAAACGTGTGCCTATTGATCATGTTTGTTTTCAACAGTTGACTTCTATGTACGTCACAAAATGAAAACGGTTAGCAATTTTTTTGACAAAGTAAACTATACCATAAAAATTAATTTCTTGTCTCATTTTCTTTTCAAACAATTTAAGAGTCATTAATTAGCCACACGATTCAGCAAATTAAAATGGTTGCATTTGAATAAAACATTATAATTATCCTCCTTAAGAAATGTCCACGGACTCATACCACACTTTTATTTACATTCACCATCATTAGTTTAAAAACAAAATAAAGCACTCCACTTGTAAATTAAACAAATGAAGTGCTTTACATTGACTTTTAGAATTCTAAAATAATCCTTTACTTCACAAAATCCGCATGGATTCTTCGGCACGGTTTTCGATCCTCAATTTATCGGCGACCATGGCGATGAACTCGCTGTTTGTCGGTTTTGCTTTAGACATAGATACTGTGTAGCCGAACAGCTTTGAAATGGATTCAACATTTCCCCTGCTCCAAGCAACTTCAATTGCATGACGAATCGCTCTTTCAACGCGACTTGGCGTTGTTTTATATTTTTTGGCAATATCAGGATAGAGGACTTTCGTAATTGAGCCCAGAAGCTCGATATCATGGTAAACCATCGAAATGGCTTCGCGAAGATACATATAACCCTTTATATGCGCAGGTACTCCGATTTCGTGAATAATGTCGGTAATGCTGGCATTAAGATCGTGTTTTTTATCTGATGCAGAGGGGCGTTGGAGCGTGCTCGTTTGCGGCGAAAAAACTGGATTGAGTGCTTTTTTCCCGGCAACTTGACGAATATGATTGGCTAGATTCTCCATATCAAATGGCTTAAGGATAAAATAAGATACACCTAAATCTACAGCCTTCTTCGTGACATCTTCTTGACCAAACGCCGTGAGCATAATTATACCTGGTTTCGAAAGTTCAGAATCCGAATGAATACGTTCTAGAACTCCAATTCCGTCAAGATGCGGCATGATAATATCTAATAAAAGGACGTCGGGTGAAATGGTTTTCAGCATTTCAAGACAATCCTGACCATTGCTCGCAGTGCCAATAACTTCAATGTCATCTTGAGTTTTTAAGTATTCAGTAATCAACATAATTAATTCTTGGTTATCGTCAGTTAAGCAAACTTTAATCTTTTGCAACACAAAATCCCCCTTGTCGAATTTCTATATGTATCCTTTTCGACAAGAGGGAAGAGTTTCCTTTTTATTCTTTTTCACTTCAATCTATTTTTTTCTTGCATTTTCTTTCTGAAAGCAGGCTATGCTACTCATTTCGCACTTTTTCAACAAATAATGACAAGCGATTGTCGAATACTTTTTTATGATTAGCTTGCCATCTCTTTACGTATTACTTGATGACCATGATTCACATTTGTTTCGTCAATCATCCATTCGATATGCACACCATAACCGCTTGTCGGATCATTGACAAAAACATGTGTGACAGCGCCGACTAATTTTCCATTTTGAATGATCGGACTCCCGCTCATTCCTTGAATAATACCGCCGGTTGCTTTAAGCAATCTCGGATCGGTAATTTTTATGACTAAACCTTTTGTAGCCGGATGCTTTTGCGGGATTGAATTCAGAATTCGAATGTCAAAAGCTTCGACCTTATTACCGTTAAGGACTGTAAGAATTTTTGCCGGTCCTTCCTTGACTTGTTCTGCCTTTGCAATCGGAAGCGCTGCGTTCATCATTTCCGAACGCATCATGTAATTTTTCTCCATTTTTCCGAAAATGCCAAATGGAGTATTTTTGGAAACGGATCCGATGCTGACCGCATTTTCCGGAAAGAAAGCAATCTTTTCTCCAGGTTTTCCTTCTCTGCCCCGATCAATAGCCTGGACAATCGAGCGGACAATTCGTCCGTCTTTAACCATAATCGGCTGCCCTGTATCCCGATCAGAGATCACGTGTCCAAGCGCGCCATATGAACCGGTATTCGGGTCGTAAAAGGTCATCGTGCCGATTCCTGAGGCGGAGTCTCGAATGAAAAGCCCCATTTGACAGTGACGATTTTGTGCATCCATGATCGGTATCAAATGCTTCTTCACCATCGTTCGTTGGCGAATTAAAGTGACTTGAAGCTGATCCCCGCTTTTAGCAGCCCTCATCAGCCGACGCACATCTGTGATGGACTGCATTGATTTACCATTTATTTTTGTAATGACATCACCGACTCGAATGCCTGCTGATTCTCCAGGAGACTCCTCACCGCCTGTTGTTGTAACAAGATGATAACCGACAACAAGCACTCCCTTGGTGCTGAGCTGTACGCCTATAGACTGCCCGCCTGGTATCAACCGTATGTCTTTATCAGATACATTGGCGGGCAATGCCGTATGGTTCGATACGGCAATCGCATTTCTCATTTCCTTAGATCTACGAATAGCACGAACTTTTTTCTTTTTGACCAGCATCGTGATCGGCGATCCACTTGTCAGTTGAGTATCCGACTGAAAGTGCTCAGAATTTATTGATCCTGCACTCTGCCATGCATGGAAAACAAATTGCTCTGTTTTGACACCTGAACTAATGATTAAACAACTGAGCAGAATAATCGCGATCACAATGCCCATTTTTTTCCTATTTGTCATAACTCACTCTCCTCGCTCCGAACCCGCACCTTGTTTTGTGCATTTATTAAAGTTGCCTGAGCAAAGAAGAATTATGAGCTATCCGACAAAACGATTAATTCCAGTAAAGGATGAGTATCCCAACCTTTTTTATTGCTTGACCTTATCCGCCATCCGAATCAATTCTTGGGCATGTTGGCGAGAAAGGTCAGTCATCTCCGGTCCTGAAATCATCCTGCTGATTTCACGAACCTTATCCGTGTCACTCAGCTTTTTCACATGAGTACCGGTCCGATGATCTTTGGTCATATATTTTTCAATCAGAACATGACGATCTGCCATCGCCGCCACCTGCGGCAAATGAGTGATACAGAAAACTTGTGCATTCTGGGCCAAGCTGCTGATCTTTTCAGCCATTGCTTGTGCAGCCTTTCCGCTGACGCCTGTATCGACTTCATCAAATATTATGGTAACCGAGCCGATAATTTTCTTGAATACGGTTTTAAGTGCCAGCATAATTCGGGATAATTCACCGCCAGAAGCAATTTTTGCCAACGGCTTGAACGGTTCTCCCGGATTGGTTGTTATATAAAAAGAAACCTGATCAATTCCGTTCACATCAAATCCTGCAAAAGACTCAAGACTGTTGTTCATCTTAATATGGATTTCAATTAATGCGTGCTCCATGCACAAGTCTTTAAATTCGCGGTTAACAGCCTGAGCAAGTCTTCCGCTCGTTTTTTTTCTTGCTGTCGATAATTGCACTGCCTTTTCTCTAAGCGAGCTTAGAGCGGCTTTCAACTCTTCATTCAGCGCATCAAAATTTTGATCTCGTGAATTTAGTTCGTTAAGTTCTTTTTTTATTTGTTCAAAATAACTCAAAATCTCTTCAACGGTGTTGCCATACTTTCTTTTTAAAAAATGAATTTCATTCAATCGCGTCTCGATCTCATCCAGACGTTTCGGATTGTATTCCATTTGTTCTAAATATGATCGGATCGTTGAGGTCTGTTCTTCCAAAAGATAATAGCAATTGGATACCGATTCGGAAAAATGAGCAAGCTCCGGATCCAAGTCCCGAATTGAATCCAAACTGCCCGAAGCAAGTCGAAGCATATCCAATCCGGCATTTTCTCCGCCTAACGCCTGATAGCTTACTTCTAATGCGTGGAACACCTTTTCGAAATTCATTAATTTTCTTTTTTCTTCAAGAATTCGTTCTTCTTCACCGGATTTTAACTCTGCCGATTGGATTTCGCCGATTTGATATTGAAGCAGATCGATTCTCTGAGCAATTTCTTTCTCGTCACGATTGTATTTACTGCACTCTTCCGCAAGTTTTGCAACATGTTTATAGTCATCAGAATAAGCATGCTTAAGTTTAGAGATTACTGCGCCACCATATTGATCAACAAAGCTAATATGATTGGAGACATCCAAAAGCCGCTGATGCTCATGCTGACCATGAATATCAACGAGTCGTTCCCCAAATTGCTGAAGAATGGATAAGGTGACCAGCTTGCCATTTATTCGGCAGACGCTTTTTCCCGTTCGAGAAATTTCTCTTCTTATAATGAGCTGCCCGTCTGTCTGATCCATTCCTAATTGATCAAGCAAGTGTGAAACAGCTTCCTGACCCTCTATATCAAACAACGCCTCAAGTTCTGCTTTTTGCGTACCATGCCGCACATATTCTGCTGACCCGCGTCCGCCTGCAAGTAATGCAATGGCGTCAATAATAATCGACTTTCCGGCACCTGTTTCTCCGGTAAACACTGTCAATCCATTATCGAACGACACATTAAGTTTGTCTATAATTGCAAAATTTATGATTTGAAGTTCTGCTAACATCAAGGATTCACCCCTCTGATTCGAACACTCGTTCTCACATCTATTGTCTCTTGTTCAACTCAAACCGTCAATATATTAGCGTAAAATTTTGGAGATCATATAAAAAAGATAACAAAGCATACCCATTATCAGGTTTATGCCTTATTATCTTTGTGGTTAAAATTCTGGTGAGCCAAGCGGACAACTTCCTCGGGCGATTCCTGCAGCAAATTGACAGCTTGCCCTTTATTCGAGCGGAGATGGGCCAAAAATTCTATATTTCCATCTCCTCCTGTAATTGGCGAATAACTGAGGTCAAGCAGTGAAAAGCCGCAATCGAGTGCGAATTGAAGGATCTCATTCACAACCGATAAATGCACTTTCGGATCATGGACAATCCCTTTTTTTCCAACCTCATCTCTCCCCGCCTCAAATTGCGGTTTGATCAGTGCAACGACTTCTCCATTTTGCTTCAAAATATCGACTAATGGAGGCAGAATTTTTTTCAACGAGATAAATGATACATCAATCGATGCGAATTCCGGAAGACCTTCTTGAAAATTTTCAGGAGTGCAATAACGAAAATTTGTTTTTTCCATAACAATAACACGCGGATCACTGCGTAATTTCCAAGCTAATTGATTATATCCGACATCAAGTGCATAGACTTTTTTTGCACCATTTTGGAGTGCACAGTCTGTGAAACCGCCTGTTGATGCCCCGATGTCGAGCATTAGAACTCCATTGAGATCCAAATCAAACACCTTAAGCGCTTTTTCAAGTTTCAGTCCGCCGCGCCCAACATATGGAAGCGGATTACCTTTAATGTTTAACTCAAGTGTACTGTCAACTTTGCTGCCCGGTTTATCAATTCGCAAATCGCCGTGATAAACCATGCCTGCCATAACTGCTCGTTGTGCCTTCTCCCGCGATTCAAACAATCCTTTTTTAACAAGAAGGACGTCGATCCGTTCCCGATCTTTCATGAAGTAATGACCTTCCTAATTCTATTTGTTCTCGTCTGATCCTTTATTATTTGTTTCACTCGAATGCTGATCTGCTCACTGGTTAACCCTAGTTCGTGTAATAATTCGTTAACGCTGCCATGCTCAACAAAACAATCATCAATGCCCATTCGTTCAATGACTAAATCGTAAAAGCCTTGATCATGGAAATATTCCAATATGCTTGAACCGAATCCTCCGGCAAGTATGCCTTCCTCAACAGTTAAAATCGGTCCGCCATTCTCAGCAAGCTCAGACAGTATCTGAGTGTCAAGCGGCTTTATAAACCGCGCATTTACAACTTGTACTTGAATACCATCCGCCTCAAGCTGCTTAGCTGCAGTTAATGCCGTCTGCAGCATCGGTCCGAACGCCAGCACTGTTGCGTCGCACCCGTTGCGCATTATTTCCCAAGTACCAATTGGAATCTCATGTAAAGGTTCGTTCATCGCGACCCCAATACCGTTTCCTCGTGGGTAACGAAGAGCAATTGGCCCTTGATTATAGTTCATTGCCGTGTAAACCATGTTTCTCAGTTCATTCTCATCCTTGCCCATCATAATGGTTAAATTAGGCAAGCTGCGCAAAAAGCCGATATCAAAAATACCTTGATGCGTTTCTCCATCAGCGCCGACCAAGCCGGCACGATCCACAGCAATCACAACATTCAAGTCTTGCCTGCAAATATCATGTAAAATCTGATCATAGGCACGTTGCATAAATGTTGAGTAGATAGCTAATACAGGTTTCATTTTCTGTGTTGCTAAGCCGGCAGCAAAAGTTGCCGCATGCTGCTCGGCGATGCCTACATCAAACAACCGATCAGGGAATTCTTTACCAAAGCCCTCAAGTTTCGAGCCGACAACCATAGCGGGAGAAATAACAACAATTCGTTCATCTGCACGGGCAAGCTCCTGCAAGGTGTCATTGACGACCTTGCTGTACGCCGGAGCTGCCGCAATCGGTTTGATAAATGCTCCCGATTCTATTTTATATGGGCCGGTCCCATGCCATGTGCCGATTTCGTCTAATTCTGCAGGCTTGTAGCCTTTGCCCTTTTGGGTCAAAACATGAATAATGACCGGACCTTTTTTCTTTCTTGCATAGTTGAAACTATCCATGAGTGCATTCAAATTATGTCCGTCAACCGGACCGAGATAAGTAATCCCCAATTCTTCAAAGAACACTCCGGATACGAGCAAATATTTCAGCCGATCTTTTAAACGCTCAGCAACAGAAGCAATCTTGCCGCCAAACGCGGGAATCTTCTTCATAAGATACTCAAGATCTTCTTTCGCCTTATTATATTTATTCGCCGAGCGAATCCGATTCAGCATGTTATGAAGTGCACCGACATTAGGTGCTATCGACATCTCATTATCGTTCAGAATAATGATCATATTCCTGTTCTGATGTCCAATATCGTTCAGCGCCTCAAGCGCCATCCCGCCTGTTAATGCACCGTCGCCAATAACTGCAACAACTTCAAAGTTTTCGTGTTTCAGGTCGCGCGCAACCGCCATGCCAAGTGCAGCAGAAAGAGACGTCGAACTATGTCCTGCTTCCCAAACATCATGCTCACTCTCACTGCGTTTTGGAAATCCGCACAGACCTTTATATTGTCTTAGCGAGTCAAAACGGTCTCCTCTTCCTGTTAAGATCTTATGCACATAGGATTGGTGGCCGACGTCCCAAACTAATTTATCTTTTGGACTGTTAAATACTTTATGAAGTGCAAGCGTTAACTCAACCACGCCAAGATTCGGCGCAAGATGTCCTCCGGTTTTTGACAGCTTTTTGATAAGAAAAGAGCGAATATCGCCGGCGAGATCGTTCATCTGATTGACGGACATTTTTTTAAGAAGTTTTGGATTCTTAATTTTTGAAACATCCATGAATGTCACACATCCTTTTTTGCCGATTTTCTCTTCTTGCTCTTTTTTTTCTTCGTATCAAGAATCATAAGTATCGGAATATGCAGATGATCTTCAGCAAAATACATGACATATCCGACTTTATAAATGATTTTCGTTGAATTTTTAATTGCAAATCCCTTGCCCAGTGCCTTCACAAAAACAGTCAGAGCTGCGACACAACTTGTCACGATCACGGATATGACATATTCAACAACCCCGCTTTTATTGTAAACGAGCAGCGCCATCATTTCTACTACAACGACTGACGCAGCTGTACCGCTGATTATTGCACTTGCATCGCCAATAACATCGGTGCAAAATGTATTAACACGGTCAGCATTTTTTGTCAGCCAAACCGAATATTTTGCACCTTTCATCCCCTTTGATGCTATTGCATGAAAAGGTGCTTCGCTGGAAGCTGTAGAAGCAACACCGATTATATCAAAAAAGAGAGCAATAAGAATAATGACAAGAACGACAATAGTTCCACTAATTACGTTGGCATTACTGAGTACCGCAGTTGATACAATTGAAAAAATAGCCGCTAGCACAAACGTGATAACAGCTAAAGGCACCGCCCATTTTAATGCTTTTTTAAGCTCGTTTTTCATGAGTATTCCATCCTCATTCAATCGATCGCAGAACGGACGTTTCACATCCTTAAAAAATATCTTATTTCTATTTGGTCTGAATTATGTAGCGAGGTCATTTGAAAAGTAAACATTGCGGCTTAGGTCCAGTAGGTTTTCCCGCCGAGTTACCTGTTGTTGCCAAGCAGGCAGTTTCCTATTAAAACTCGGCCGATGTCGTCGCCGCGCACCGAACTGGAACGCCACTCAGACCGCACTATAATCCTTTTCAAATGCTGCAGATTTGCAGACAGTCTAGGAGATTTCCTCAAGCACTCTTGAAACTTTACTCTAGCCTCTTTTGCAGAATTGATTTCAGGAAGGCGCCCCTTCTCGTACCGGCCAAGTAGTTCAAAGTTATGCGCCGACCATCCCCTCTTTCCCACTCAAGGCAGGCTACGCTGTTCGCTTTACGAAACAGGTTTTCCACATAGTCATTGCCATTTCAAGCAAACAACGTACGTGTCTCCACGGGCGCAGGGTCTTCGCCCACATGCCGTTGCGGATCGCCCTACGCCCTTTACTCCCAGCACGAGCCCAAAGCTGGGCGCCTTAAGCCGGTACCAGGAACTTCATCGATGTGCCCTTTGACGGATTTTTAGCCCCGTCTTCAAGTAAAGTAGAGTGACTAGAATACTGCACCATCAATTTATTACGCTTAAGTTTATCATAAATTCGACATTGGCTCAAACATTGTCGTATTGATGTCAATAGGTACGATGAAGCAAATAGCTTGCAAGATCGGAAAGCAAACCATTCTTGAGCTCTATTTCTCTTAATTCAGCAAGTGAAGCATTTACTTCATGCTCGAGCTTTTCCTTAGCACCATTCATACCGAGAAGGCTGACATATGTGTTTTTATGGTTGGCGACATCACTGCCAATCGGCTTCCCAAGCGCTTTTTCATCACCAATAATATCAAGAATGTCATCGCCGATCTGAAAGGCGAGTCCAAGGTGTTCCGAATAGCGGATGAGTGCCTGTTTTTCCGATTCGTTAACTTTTGCAATCACAGCTGCGGCTTCTACCGGAAAACGTATGAGTTGTCCTGTTTTTCTTCTGTGAATGGACATGAGTTCATTTAGATTAAGCTTTTTATCCTCTGCTTCGAGATCGTCTTCCTGACCGCCAACCATTCCTTCAGGTCCGGCAGCCTTTGCAAGCAGATAAACAAGCATATTTTTTGTCTTTTCATCAATAATTTGATCGTTTGCGATCAATTGAAAGGCTGCGGTTAATAAACCGTCACCGGCTAAAATGGCTGTCCCTTCACCAAAAGCGCAATGATTTGTCGGCTTCCCGCGCCGCAGATCATCATCATCCATTGCCGGGAGATCATCATGAATTAATGAATAGGTATGTATCATTTCCAAACCAAGTGCAGTACTTAAGCCAGTCTCTTCTGCTTTTCCCAATGAATGCAAGGTAGCAAAGAGCAATATTGGACGAATTCTTTTTCCCCCTGCTCCTAATGAATAGAGCATCGATTGTTCCAATTTCGGAGTAATGACCGCATTTTGAAAAAGCATGGGAAGCTGTGCTTCAAACCATGCCTTTTTATCCGCCATATAAGTCTTCAGCAACTTAGTCATTGTTCGTCATCTCCCTGGACCGAGAATGGTTTTGTTTCGCCATTCGGTCCTATGAGCTGATCCATCTTTTTTTCGACCGTTTCAAGCTTATCATGACACAGCTTTGAAAGTGCCATACCTTCTTGAAAAAGCCCGATCGCCTTTTCAAGAGGCACATCATTTTCTTCCAATTGCTTCACAATTTGTTCCAGTTGGTCCATTGCTTCCTCAAATACAGGTTCTTTTTGATTGATATTCATTGAATCACACATGTTCATCCGCCTCCTCAATACCCCAAACCTGGCAGTCTATTTTTCCATCGTGCAGCTTAAGATTAAACATATCGCCAGGTGCAACCTCACGCACCGACTTGATTAATTGCTCTTTTTCATTAAAGGCAAGTCCATAACCTCGGCTCATGATCTTAAGCGGGCTTAAACCATTCAGGTGAGTAACGAGCTTATCAAAACGAGCTTCCCGCTCTTTACAAAAGATCTTAAGAGCCCGTATTAATTGCTGTTGCTGATCAGCTAAGGAACGTTTTGCTCTCGTGACTAGCTGCTGCGGTCCGCTCTGACCTAATAAGCGGTCAATCATCGCAATCCGTTCGCGTTTTCGAAGAAGCTGCGCATTTGCCGCATTATTCAACCGTTCAACCAGTCTGTCGCACTCTTGCTCCTTTTGCAGAATAAGCTGTCCCGGATAGCGAAATGCGTATGACTGCTGCATACGATGCAGACGCAGCTTTTCTTCACGAAGCTTGCCGGTTATCGCCTGCACTAATCGTGTAGACGATTGATCGATTCTCCGCTCCAAATCAACGCGATTCGGAACCGCAAATTCACCTGCTGCCGTAGGTGTAGGTGCACGTTTATCAGCGACAAAGTCAGCAATGGTAAAATCCGTTTCATGCCCGACTGCAGAAATGATCGGAATCCGCGATTTGAAAATTGCTTCGGCAACGATCTCCTCATTGAATGCCCACAGATCTTCAATTGATCCGCCGCCGCGGCCGACAATCAGTACATCAAGATCAAGCATTTGATTTGCCTGATTAATAGCCGACGCTATTGAAGGAGCAGCTTCTGCGCCTTGAACGAGTACAGGAAATACGGTAATCCTTGCTGCGGGAAACCTTCGCTTAATCGTTGTGAATAAATCACGAATAGCAGCTCCGGTCGTTGAGGTAATAATGCCCACTTCATATGGAACTTCAGGGATGAGCTTCTTTAATGAAGGATCGAACATCCCATTCTCCTGAAGCTTTTTTTTCAACGCCTCATAGGCAAGATAAAGCTTGCCCAATCCGTCTTGCTCCATATCGCGAATATAAATTTGATATTCCCCATAAGGTTCGTAAAGAGCAACAGAACCTTGAATGAGAACCTTCATGCCGTCTTGCGGTTCAAAGGTTAGTTGACGCGCATTACCTGCAAACATGACTGCGCGTATTCTTGAATTCTTGTCTTTAATTGTTAAATAAAGATGACCCCGAGAGTGTCGTTTAAAATTTGATATCTCACCGCGCAACCAAATATTTTGCAGATTTCCATCGGTCTCCATTAATTGTTTTATATATCGAGTCAGCTTGGTAACGCTAATATATCGATCATTTTCCATTATTGCTTACCCGCCTTTTCATGTTGACGCATTGCAGCAATTAATGTATTTTCGAGGAGCATCACTCGGGTCATCGGTCCGACACCGCCGGGAACCGGTGTGATGTAACCTGCTTTTTCCTTTACTTCTTCGAATGCTACGTCACCGACAAGCCTTCCGGAAGCACTGCGATTCATACCGACATCAATAACAATTGCACCCGGCTTAATATCATTTGCGTGAATAAGTGCTTCGCTTCCCGCTGCGGCAACCAAGATGTCTGCCTGCTTCGTATACTTTGAAAGAGGCTTTGTCTTTGAATGACAAACCGTAACCGTTGCATCAAGATTTAGGAAAAGAAGAGCGGCAGGCTTCCCGACTATATTGCTTCGACCGACAATAACGACATGTTTCCCGGATATCGGCACATCAATTGCTTTTAGCATTTCAATAATTCCAGCTGGTGTACATGAAACAAAGCCTTCCTGTTTCGTCACCAGTCTGCCGACATTGATCGGATGAAAACCGTCAACATCTTTTTCAGGACTGATCGCTTGAATGACTTTTTGCTCGGAAATATGATCAGGAAGCGGCAATTGGACTAAAAGTCCATGTATCTTGTCATTCGCATTAAGTATTTCTATCTGCTCAAGCACTTGCTTTTCCGATACCGTTACGTCAAATTGAATTAATTCAGAATAAATGCCAACCTCTTTGCAGTCGCGAATTTTGCCTTTAACATAGGAAATGGATGCAGGGTCTTCTCCTACAAGAATAACAGCTAGTCCGGGGACATATCCTTGTTGTTTCATCGACTCAATTTGAGATTTCATCGCTTGTCTTTTTTTAGTAGCGATCAATTTCCCATCAATTCGTTGTGCACCCATCAGTCAACCATCCTTTTGCATTATAGACTTTTCGTTTCAATTTCCTTGGAAATACCTGATAAAACGCCGTTCACGAACTTTCTTGTTTGTTCATCGCTATAAATTTTGCATAACTCAATCGCTTCATTTACGGAGACGGTGATCGGTATATCATCAAAATAGAGAATTTCGCATACCGCAATTCGTAAAATTGTTTTATCGATATTCCCTATGCGATCCAGTGACCAGTTTTGCAAATGTTTGCTGATCAGTTGGTCTATATCCTCTTCATTTTTCAAGGTTTGATCCAATAAACGATCGACAAATGAATCAATTGGTTTTCCGCTGTCATTGACAGCTTCGAGCGCCATCGCTCGATCCGTCTTACTGAGCGTCATCTGGAATAAGGCCTGGAGCGCCATTTTACGTGCTTCTCTTCGGTTCATTACTGACTTCCTTTCAATTTCATACTCTCATTAATATTAACTTAACAAAACATATTATGTTGTCGCTGATTCCATTCGTTCACAAGACATGTAAAGAAGCAAAGGGAAAGCTTCTACCCTTTGCTTCTTAATCAATCTCGGAACCGGTCTTTTCTTTGTGGTCAAAACGGACACCCACAACATGAATGTTAATTTCGTGAACATCAAGTGCAGTCATCCGTTTCAGCGTCTGTACGATGTTGTCCTGTACCTTCTCAGCAACATCAGGAATGGAGACACCGTAGTTCATCGTCAATTGAACATCAATAGTTATGCCGTCATCGGTCAAGTCGACTTTAACGCCTTTTCGATAATTGCGTCCGCTCAGTTTCTCGACCATTCCTGAAGCAAAATTACCATGTAAATCACTGACACCGACTATTTCAACAGCGGCAAGACTTGCAATGACCTCAATGACCTCAGGAGAAATCTCGATTCTGCCTAGATCCTCTTGTTGTTCCTCAACTTCTATTGTGCGATTTTCGTTTTCGGGCATGAATGTCACACCTCCATAATTAGCTTTGTTCGTTAAGCGGGTACTTTTTCAAAAATTTAGTATTGAAGGCTCCACTTTCAAAAACCGGATGCTGCAACAATTGCAGATGGAAGGGAATCGTTGTTTTAATTCCTTCAATCACATATTCTCCAAGTGCACGTCGCATAATTGCGATTGCATCCTCTCTTGTCTTTCCATACGCAATGACCTTCGATACCATTGAATCATAATATGGCGGAATGAAATAGCCTTGATATACTGCTGAGTCCACGCGCACTCCGGGTCCTCCGGGAGCAAGGTAGGTTTCCACGCGTCCGCAAGACGGCATGAAATTCTTTTCAGAGTCTTCAGCGTTGATACGGCATTCAATTGCGTGACCATTCAGGTGAATATCATCTTGTTTTACCGATAAGGGTTCACCTGAAGCAATCCGAATTTGTTCCTTCACAAGATCCAAACCAGTTACCGCTTCCGTGACGCCATGCTCCACCTGTATTCTCGTATTCATTTCCATGAAGTAAAAAGAGCCGTTTGGTTCATAAATAAATTCAATCGTACCGGCACTACGGTAGTGAACGGCACGAGCAGCACGAACAGCAGCCATTCCCATCTCCTGCCGTTTGGCTTCATTAAGTGCGGGTGACGGTGATTCCTCCAGCAATTTTTGCAGACGCCTTTGGATGGTACAATCACGTTCGCCCAAATGGATTACATTCCCCTGGGTGTCAGCAAGTACCTGGATTTCCACATGACGAAAATCCTCAATATATTTTTCAATATAAACTCCTGAGTTGCCGAAGGAAGTGTCCGCTTCTTGCTGTGTAATGGTAATGCCATGCCGTAATTCTTTTTCATTCTGGGCGACACGGATACCTTTTCCACCGCCGCCGGCTGTTGCTTTAATCAGGACCGGATAACCAATATCATTGGCGATCTTCACTCCGTCCTCAACGCTGCTGATAACCCCATTTGAACCTGGAACAACAGGTACCCCGGCATTTTTCATGGTTTGTTTGGCAATATCCTTGATGCCCATTTTACTGATTGCTTCAGAGGAAGGGCCAATGAACAAAAGGTTGCACTCCTCGCACATCTCAGCAAAGTCAGCATTTTCGGAAAGAAAGCCATAGCCGGGATGAACAGCGTCGCAGCCTGTCAGCATCGCAACACTGATCATGTTCGTATAGCTCAGATAACTGTCCTTAGGCGCATTCGGTCCGATGCAATAGGCTTCGTCAGCCAACTGGACATGAAGTGCCTCCTTATCGGCTTGCGAATAAATTGCGACCGTTTCTACGTTTAATTCTTTACATGCGCGGATAATTCTAACCGCGATCTCTCCTCTATTGGCAACTAAAACTTTTTTTATCATGAATAATAAACTCCTTAATCTTCCTTGACCAGAAATAATGGTTGACCGTATTCAACAAGTTGTCCGTCCTCCGCAAGAACGTCAACAATTGTTCCGCTGCATTCCGCTTCAATCTCATTGAAGAGTTTCATTGCTTCAACAATGCAGACGACTGTTTTCTTGTCTACTTTTGAACCCTTTTTAACAAAAGCGCCTGAATCCGGAGATGAAGAAGAGTAAAAGGTTCCGACCATCGGAGCCGTAATTTTATGCAGTGATGAATCATCCGTTGTCTCATCTGCTGTTGTATTTTCTGCTGGCGCACTCGCAGCAGCTTCCGGCTGAACTGCAGCAGGCTGTATATTTGCGATCTGCGGCACAGCTTGAAGGACTGCCTTTCCTGCGAATGCTTCGGCCTTTTTCAAGGTGATCTTTGCATCCTCTGCTTCAAATTTCAACTCGCTGATTGAAGATGAGTCCATCTCCTTTATTAATGCTTTAATGTCTTCAATACTTAACAAATCCAGCACTCCTTTGTCCCGTACCTTTGTTCTCAATTATAGCATATCATCCATATCATTCCTGTTTCAATGACTGAACTCAAGGTAATTTGTTTGGGAAACGTATTTTTATTTTACTCATTTTCCGGAAATGATAGCCATTAAGTCCTACGAAGAACTTGTATAAAATGTTCCGGATCGCACAAAAAAACTGTCGCAGGAAATTGCAACAGTTTCTATTCTACCTAATTTTGTTCAAAAAATCTTCAATAATTTGATTTTCTTTTTACTTCTCATTAAGGGCATAGGTGACACTCACTACTCTGCCTGTGCCTAGATATTCATTAGCTAGTTGAATAAGCTGATTTGCTTGTTTATCTGTTAATTTTTTTGAATCCACAAAAATTTGCACTTGGCTTCCACTCGTTTTTACCACACTGTTTTTAAATCCTTTTGATTGAACAACATCTTCAAGCATCGTTTCATTATCTGCCAATGTTTTCAGATTCGCCATGGCGTCGTATGCCGAGCTCACTTCTTTTGCTGAGCTGTTTTTAGATGCAATCACATTTTCGTACTTTTTTTCTAATTGTGCACGTTCATCATTTTTACTCAATTCTATATCTGCCAATTTTGTCGCTGCAGCAGTAGCGGTTACTGTTTTTCCTGTTTTCACATCGGCTGTGGCAGGCTTGGCCTTTTCGGCGGCAGATTGCGCATCTTGACCAGAGTTGTTCCCTGGTGCGGACAACGCGTACACCGATAATACAACGATTAAACTTAGCATAGTCAGTAGCCAAACAGTTTGTTTCTTGATCATGTTTACTGCCCCCTCATTCATTTTTCTCCAACACTTTTACCTTGTAAGAAGGAATGTCCAATACAGTTGCAACTGCATCCATAATTTGCACCTTGACAGTAGGTTGCTGCGCACCTTGAGCAACAACGATGACGCCGCGGACAGTCGGTTGTTCTTTACCAATAACTACAGGAATTTTACTGCCATTTTGATCAATCATAACCACCTCCGTATCCTCATCCCGCTGACTGACCACACGTTTTCCACCTTTTTGATCCGTCTCACTCGTTTGATTGTCCTGTGTCTTGATATTGTTTTGATAGATTTTTTTTTCTGTTGAAGAGAAGTTCACCATGACGGACACATTTGATACGCCGCGAATCTGTTCTAATATATTTTTTAGATTTTGATTCACATAGGTTTCATATTTTTCAATTGATGTCATAGAACCTTGCTGCCTGCTTGTCTTAATGTTCGAAAGCGTCTTTGAATCCTTCGTGCTGAACGCTTGTTTGACTTCATGTTTTTGACTTGTCTGACTTCCTGAGAAATAGTGATTAGCCGCTAAAAGTGCCATGCCGACCAGTGCGAGCATGGTCAATTTTATAAAAGCTCCTTTTGTATTTTTAACAGGCTTCCCGTCTGTATCCTTTCCACCAAGGAACAAACGGGCTATACGCTCAATCCATCTTTTCAAGGGCTTTTCTTCCCTCCTTCACGATTTACTTTGATGAGGCTCTGACTGAGTTCCCATCGTTTGGCAAGGAAGGAGCGGACGCTTTTCACCTCATTGGATTCATGTACCTTGTTTTTTTCAGATTCGTTTTTTCCTAAGTCGATGGATACATTTTTAACGGGTTGAATGGTCCGAATTCCGGATTCTTGACTACGATGGTTTTGTTCCGATTTCCCGATGGTGACTGTAACCTTACCCAATGACAGTTCTTGTCCAACAACTTTTTGGCCAGATAATGCAATATCTGTGATCTGCAATCCGTATTTCTCATTCAACTCCTCCTTTACTTGATTTTTCATACGGACAGCCACTTGTTCTTGAATATATGCGGCTTGTGCCTTTTGTATTTCATTTTTTTGACGAGCTGTCTCACTTTTTATCGATGAATCATTTTGCTCTGATTTAAGACCTTGGAGAAGGCTGCTCGGATCCACTTGAAATAAACGAATGACCGGATCCATAAGTGCAACAATGAGTACAAGTCCAATGACAAATTTGGTATATTTTTGAAAGACTCCCGACGGAACAAGTAATTCGAGAATTACAGCGAAAAGGACAATCAAAACTATTTCCGATACCCAGTTAATGAGATAACTCACAATTGCGCCTCCTATCGCACCATCAGCGAGAGATTTCCTGAAGCAACAATGATCGTAATCGCAAGAAAGAACATGAGGGAGACAACAGCGAGCGATGCAAATAAGTAAAAGACGCTTTTCGCCATGATAACCAAACAGTCAATAACGGGACCGCCGCCGAGCGGCTGCAGAACTGCTGCTGCTAAATTATAAATAAAGGCAAGCGACAATATTTTTAAAAGTGGAAAAATGGTAATACAAATTAGGATCAACAATCCTGCAATACCGATTGTATTCTTGAGCAGTACTGATGCGCCCATCACTGTGTCGGCAGCTTCTGTAAACATCCTGCCGACAACCGGAATAAAATTTCCCGTGAAAAATTTGGCGGATTTCACCATTAATCCATCAGATATGGAGGTTGCCGCACCTTGAACCGATATAACGCCTAGAAATATGGCAAAAAAGCCTGCCAAAGTAAAGAGTGCCACATTTTTGAACAATTCACTCAACCTTGTGAGCTTATAGTGATCCGACAAAGTGCTCACAATCGCGAGCAGCGCAGACATAACAAGCAGCGGGAGGACAAACGATGAAATCAGCCAACCGGACGCATTCACAAGAAAAATGATGAGCGGGTGAAAAAAAGCGACCGATGCAAGCCCGCCGGTTGCGGCGGTTAAGGCAAAGATGAGCGGAATGAGTGCGACCAGAAATTGACTCATCGCGTTCACTGTGTCAGTCGTATAACCTATAGCAAGTCGGAAACTGTTAAGAAGCAAGATTATCAGAACCAATGTAACAACAAGATAGGCAACCTTTGAGACCGCTTTATGTTCAAATGCTGATTGAATGGTTTGCAACAATGTGGAGAAAACGGTAAGCAGAATTAATGTACCAAGCAATTTACTGCTTACCACAAGCTCATGCAGAAAATAGTCCACAATGCCATCAATGAGCTTCTTAAAAAAACTTTGCTTGTTTGAATGCACAAAGTCTTTAAAATTAGGCTCCGTTTCTGGCAAGAACCCCCCATAATCGGTTACAACCTTATCCCAGTATTCTTCGATCTGACTTGTATCAATTTTATCCATCTGCTGATCTGACCATTTATTAATAACTTGATTGGGTTGGTCGGCATATGCAGGCTTGTCCGCACAAAGCACGAGAAAAAAGGCAGTCACCATGATAAAAAGAATATAACCACCTCTCTTTTTCACGACAAGTGACAACTCAACCACCCCCCATTTGCGGCATTAGATGCATAACCGTATCGACAATAGCCGTCAATATTGGGATCGCCATGACAAGAATAATCAGTTTACCGGCTAATTCAATTTTACCTGCAATCGAATTTTGTCCAGCATCTTTGGCGATTTGCGCGCCGAATTCGGAAATATAAGCAATCCCAATAATCTTTAGTATTGTGGCTACATAAACATTATTCAGGTGTGCGTTTTGCGCCATATTGTTCAACATATCCATGACTAGACGGATCTGATCAACCATCATAAGCAGAATAAATACACCGGCGACAAGCGATACGATTAACGCAAATGCTTGATTTTTTTCTTTTAAAATGAGTGCAAGAAAGGTGACAGCCAGTCCCAAGCCGACGATCTGAAGAATATCCATTGGCCAGTTCCTCTCTACATATAGAGAAATACTTGACGTATTTTTTCAAAAAGATCATCAATGAGTGTCGCAGCCATGTAGAGAATGACGATAAATCCAATTAGAGTGACCCATTGCGCCCAATCATCTTTGCCCATCTGCTTCAAAACCGTTTGAATCATGGCAACGATAATACCGATACCTGCTATCTGAAAGATTGTATTCACATCCAGTGACACCGGGAACTCCCTCCTCTCCCCTCGACCAATAACAAAATCATATTTATATGAATAAGAGAATAACCAGTACGCCTGTTAAAAAGCCCAAACTCCGCATCATCTTTTCATTTGATTTTTGAGACTGACGCGCATCCGATTCCTCACGCTCTAAATGTGCTAAAGCAAGTTGAATATGTTTCTTTTGGTTTTCCGCGTCCTCAGTTCCAAGTGTCGTGCCAAATTGAAGAATAATTTCTTTTTCCGGAATCTTCATAGCTGTTCTCGGCCAAAATTGTTCCACCGAATTGAGCCAAGCTTCCTGCAGCGGCAGACCTTTTTTGCGGAGCTGAGTGCTCAATAATGTAAAGAAATAGTTCAACGGAGATGGTATCTGCTTGGAAAGATCTTCGGCCAATTGATCAACCGGAACACGCCCATAAATGATTTCTGCTTCAATGGACTGAAGTGCGGAACGCCATTGTCTAATTTCTCTTGGCCGGTCTCGGAATCGTCTGGCAAGAATCAATCCGGCTGCGGTAGACGCAAATAAGATAAAAAGTGATCCGATAATTTTCATCACTGCCAGACCCCCTCTGTTGCAGACATTTTTCGCCCGAGTTGATCAAGGATCGTTAACCGACACCCCGCTTGATTTGAATAACTTCTACGGGATAAAACAACAAAACGATCAAATAGTTTGGCGTCGATTAACGGCCGAATGGACGGCCGCTGGGTCAACTGATCAAATGTGAATCCGTGAGCAGTAGCCATAACGGTCACACCGGCATTTAGCGCCTCAAACAGAGCTGCTGTATCCTCTAATCCGCCGATTTCATCCACAATGAGCACTTCCGGACTCATTGATCGAATCATCATCATCATTCCTTCGGCCTTTGGACATGCATCCATCACATCGGTACGTGCCCCCAACCGATTCTGGGGAACTCCGTTCACGCAACCTGCAATTTCAGAGCGTTCATCAACAATGGCGGTCTTACGAGAAACAATATAGCGTTCCGCAATGCCTTCACTTACAAGACGAGCTAAGTCTCTGAGCATCGTTGTTTTACCCGTCTGAGGTGCTCCGATTAACAGCGTATTAAACCAGCGTCGACGATTGTAAAGAAAAGGAACCAACGGAAGTGCGGCACCAATCTTTTGTTTGGCAAGTCGAATATTAAAAAAGGTTACATCACGCAAGCGCAGCACATGGCCACGCTCCGTGATCACGCGTCCGGCCAATCCGATTCGATGCCCACCTTGAATGGTTACGTAGCCCCGTTTCAGTTCCTCTTCAAGTGTGTACAATGAGTATTTTCCTATTTTCTGAAGCAGTTCCCGTGCCTGCTCCCTGCTGAAAATCGGCATCCTTGAATTGTCGCTTGGCAGCCATTGATTTCCGGATACGATTAACTCTAATGGCCGACCCGTGCGGCAGCGTATTTCCTCAAGCATACTGCGTTCTTTTTCAGGCATCCGAAGAATGATTTGCTGGAATGGTTCAGGGAGGTAGGGCAGAATCTCGTTCAATAGAATCACCTCGGATAAAGACTGCTGAACAGTTCTTTAGTTCTTCTCAAAATATATGCCGGCTTGTACACAATATGCTTGCTTCAATGCGGATTGATAAGAACATTACAAGGAAAATATGCAATGACTCGATTTGGGAAATATAGAAAATGTGGATGTAAGATAAAGGAATTTACTGTTCTTAGAGCAGCAGCTGCTTATTGACAAACATTTTGAGCATATAAAAAAACAGCTTCCGAAGAAGCTGTTTGCTATTGAATATTTATCTAAGTTAGTTATGCTCGGGAAACATAGAGTCCTGAGCGAGTGTCAATGACTAGTTTGTCCCCTTCGTTAACAAAGAATGGAACGCTGACAACGTACCCTGTTTCAAGTGTTGCCGGTTTCGATCCGCCGGACGCTGTATCACCTTTAATACCTGGTTCCGTCGCTGTTACTTCGAGCTCAACGGTGTTAGGAAGTGCAACGCCAAGCGTTTCACCTTGATAGGATTGAATGTTGCATTCCATGTTTTCTTTTAGGAAATTCAGTTGTTCTGTGATTTGACTTGCGTCCAAATCAAGCTGTTCATACGTTTCCATATCCATAAATGTATAGGTAGAACCACTGGAATAGAGGTATTGCATTTTACGATTTTCAATTCTCGCCGGATTCACTTTTTCGCCGCCGCGGAATGTTTTTTCCTGAATCGCTCCTGTACGGAGGTTTCTTAATTTCGAACGCACAAATGCAGCACCTTTACCCGGCTTTACATGCTGGAATTCGATAACAGAGAGGATATCTCCGTCTACCTCAATCGTCAGACCTGTTTTAAAATCATTTACAGAAATCATAAGCTTCCTCCTTTAAATGCGCCGCTTGTTGCTATGGGGACCGTCCCCGTCACTCATTTTAAATAATGGAAAACAATGTCTGAAAACGCTCATGCCCACACCCATGAAAAAAGCATTCATTCCCCTGTTCGGGAAATAATGCATCGAAAAGCGCTCTAACAAGGATATTCCCGCTCGCATCGATGAACGGTGCGCAGACAAAATTCACTTTAGCCATTTTACCACAGCATCACTGATTTGAATAGTTGCTTCCCTTTGAATTTTCTTCAAAATCAAAAGAAATAGAGTAGCCGATAAATAATCCATACAGTGCATACAAGCAAAGTGTCGTTATCAATGTGTTCATATCCAATCTTGTCACAAACGGTAAGCCGTTAAGGAATGGGCGGAATAGAAAAAAGACGCATCCCCATAAGAAGAGACCAAACCCGATTGAAAACCAAATTGATTTTATTTTGCTAAAGATCAGCATATAAATTAAAGCAGCAAAAATAGAGAGGATACTGCAGCCGGCAATAGCAAGTAATTGACCGCCTATTTCATTTCTCCATCCCCAAAAGGTAAGCGGTGCAAATAATAAGGATGGACCAACTTTGCTGAAGTTTAACAAATGGCAGATGAGCCCCATCCCAGACCAAAATAATCCACCAAACAAGCCGGTGACCGCCGTGCGTCCGATTGATTTTGATAACTGATTTTTTTTCTTTCCCTTTACCGATTTTTTTTGTCTAGCC
Organism: Sporolactobacillus sp. STSJ-5; assembly: GCF_024385605.1. GTDB lineage: Bacteria > Bacillota > Bacilli > Bacillales > Sporolactobacillaceae > Sporolactobacillus. The sequence continues at coordinate 27,004 of NZ_JANFOJ010000026.1, forward strand.
ATGATCGTTCCCCTTTTAAGCCTGATTCATGTGCTTCATTATGCCCATTTCAATATTATTCATATACTAAGTGGTAAAAAAGGTCCATGCTACCGACGGAAATACGCTTCCAACTAGAAAACTATGAATAGATCACGAATACAATCCTAGAGGTTTTAAGTAAATTCGGGTAGAATAAGAATAAGTGTAGAGATATTAAATTATTGATGAGAATCGGGCTGATTAGTTAATGGAAAAAATTCTTCCTATATATGGTGGGCAGGCAGTCATTGAAGGTGTGATGATGGGCGGCAAATACACGACAGTTACGGCTGTGCGTCGAAAAGATCAATCAGTCACTTATTTTGAGGCACCAAAAAAAGAATTTCATTCCCTTGCATTTTTCCGAAAGATTCCGGTTCTTCGAGGAATTGTGGCAATTATTGAGGCAAGTGCAATCGGCACAAAGCATCTGAATTATGCTTCTGAAGTCTTCGATGAAGAACCTGGTGCAAAGGTCGAGACAACCGAAGAACCAAAAAAAGGGTTTCATTTAGAAGCCGTAATCGGACTTACCGCAATAGGCATCATTTCATTTCTTTTTGCCAAATTTATTTTCACACTTGTTCCTGCATTCATTGCGAGTTTATTCGAACCGATTATCTCTGGTACCGTTGCTCAAGTACTGCTTGAAGGTTTCTTCAAAATTCTGCTCCTTATCGGCTATGTTTATTTTGTTTCATTAACGCCTATTATGAAAAGGCTGTTTCAATATCACGGAGCTGAGCATAAAGTAATTAATACATTTGAAAGTGGAGATGAACTGACTGTTGTTAATGTGCGCAATCACTCAAGACTTCATTACAGATGCGGTTCAAGCTTTATCCTGTTTACTGCGATAATCAGTATCTTTCTTTACTTTTTTGTTCCGACAGAACCGTTATGGCTCAGACTTGTTTATCGAATAGCGCTAATCCCTCTTGACCTTGGGCTCGCCTATGAAATTCTTAGACTTACAAATAAAGTGCGTCACATACCTGTGTTAAAATGGCTCGGCTATCCAGGGCTGTGGGTTCAGTTGCTAACAACAAAAGAACCAGATGATGATCAGATTGAAATCGGTATTCATGCCTTTGAAGAGATGCGTCGCAGAGAATCAGTCATTGAAAAACAACAAGCACTCGTGCGGCAGGTGCTTTAAAAAAAACGGAGGTGAGTGTCCGTGAGAACATTTTTCTATTCCTTAACCTTCCTTGTAATTGGGGGTCTCGGACTTTTCGGCCTGCTCTCCATGTTCTTACCTAGTCAAAAAAGCGTGATCGTTACGCAGTTGATTATTATCACGTTAATTATCATTATAGGCTTGTTCTTTTTCAGACGTCTCGCCGAATGGACGGGAAACGGAGATCAGGCACGTTATAATAGAGCACTGCGTCAGTCACGCAAAAGAAAGAAAACGGCTTCAAACGGTCGCAGGACGCGAAGCATTCATCCTGCGTCAAAATTTAAAGTAATAAAGAACGGGTCCCATTCACTTAAAACACTGACACATCAATCGGCGAAAGATCATGGACATTTAACCGTAATCGAAGGTCGCAAGAATAAGAAGAAGAAAAGACTGCTTTTTTAAATAAGGCTTGAATAATCACATTTTTATTTTTTAAAAGGGACCGGCTGAATTCTGCCGATCCCTTTACTTCAGCTTTTGTTAATAAGACCACTGTTCAAGAAATTTTTGTGCATAATCTGCGCCAATTTTAAACAAACGCTCCCGTTCCTGTTCGGATATTTGAAAATCTTTCGTTTTCACTTTATCCACCGGCAGGCAAATAATATTCGTACCTTTTAATTTTTCAATGACTCGCTCATCATGAGCTTCACGCATCGCTTTAAAAAGGCCACGGAAGAGTTCTGCTGCATTTCGAATCTTTAACGCTTCTTTGAAATCCGAATCTTTGTCTGCGATCTGTAATCCTAAAAATGGTCTGGCAGGCAATTCATCCTCCTTATTGTAAATCCATAATGGAAAATTACTCAAGATGCCCCCGTCAACGATTAGCGACTTTACTCCACTTGCATCATAAAGGGGCACTGGTTCAAAAAAGAACGGCAAACAGCAGCTCATTCTCACAGCACGTGCGACTGAGAAGTGATCCGGATCTAATCCATAATCCTTTAAATCATCGGGAATCACGACAAGCCTTGCTTTCGTAACATCAGAAACAATAATTTTCAATCGGTCTTTAGGTAAATCAGCAAACTCTTCTATTCCCTTGGCCTTGAGAAGACCAGCAATCCAATGTTCAAGGTAATCCCCTTTAAAAAGACCCATCTTGAAATACAGGCGAAACCATTTAAATAGTGGAAAGCGCATACGCACTGAAGGCTCAAGTAGTTTATTTGTATCCATTTCGCTCATTATTTTTTTCAAATCTTTAGAAGTGTATCCTGCAGCAATTAATGCCGCGACGATAGAGCCTGCACTTGTACCCGCTGTTCGCTTAAATGTATACCCTGCTTTTTCAAGTACTTGCAGCGCTCCGGCAAACGCAAATCCTTTGACACCTCCACCGGAAAATACAATATCAATAATCACACCGCTCCCCCCTCATTTATCATTAAATGAACATAGCATTAGAAAAACCGGGCACAAGTCCGGTCTCTAATCTCCAGTCATGTGTCATTGGTTTGTGTCTTTACGGTGCTGAATCATCACTTCGGTTGCTCGCATCAACTGAGCGCGACCGCGGGCGCACCGCGAGCCTCCTCAGATAAGCAGAAATCTGCGGGGTTTCGCTGGCACGCGATCAACAGGGCCGCACCCGCAGGCGTCTCGCACCTCTGCTTTGATTCTCGGCTAAGACACTGGTTTATTCGTTTAAATACGGGGCAAAATA
>NZ_JANFOJ010000027.1 GCF_024385605.1 Sporolactobacillus sp. STSJ-5
CGTTGTAGTCCCGGTATAAAGAGTTTGTTCGCTTGCCGATGAACTCGTTTCAGAAGCAGTACCCGTCTTTATGTAATCTGCGGAAACATAAGCAGATCCGTCTTTATACTGGATCTGTAACCAACCGTCACTCGTTTTTCCGGTAACTGTAACAGTGGCACCTTTTTTCAATGTTGTGAGCACTGTTCCCTGCGTGGATGGTAAAAGGCGTACATTCAAGTTTGCAGATGCTGTCCCCTGATAACTGGCAACCGACTGCACAGACAGACTTGGCGTGCCAGTCGAGCTTTCCGAGACTTTCTCTGTATAGTAGCCGTCAACATATGCTGTTCGTCCTTCATATTTGATCTTCAGCCAATTCCCCTTTTCACTTTCTTTGTCTATTCCAATGACTTCAAACGTCTGATCCTTCTTAAGCATGCCGATTTGCTGTTGTTCAGTGCCAGGTGTACTACGTACATTCAAATTCGTTTTGGCTTTCGCTTGATAGGTTTCGAAAGCATCTGCAGATGCATGAACAGGAACTCCTGTAACCGTTGCTACCGCTGCTGCAGCCGCGAAAGCTCCGACAATAGTAAAATTACGATTTGGGCTCATTATAAGTTACCCCCGAGTATGATCTAAATGATAGATTATATTTTTACTAGATATATCGGTAAGTTATGGAATTAGTTTAGTGTAAAGTGTTGATTTCACTCGTTTTGTAACGAATAATTAACAATTTAGCCGATTTAAGTAGGTTATTTGGCACAGTATTTTAATTACGTTCTTTGATAAAAAGTAATTTATGATTAATAAGATTCAGTTCGCTTGTTTCTTGTTTTATTCAAATTGATGAATCAAAATCACCGAAACAGACGGTTTTCCCCCTCCTGTTCCCGCTCTTTCATATCGAAATTCTGAAAATCGTATTACGTGACCAACAACGGTCCCGAATGGATTAAAATTTCTTTTTCAGAAAAGAGTAATTCATTTTTTTATACTCCAAATTTCATAGGCAAATCGTTTATCCGACTTTTTTGTTTTCATTAAAAAGAAAAACCGGGCAAAAAGCGCCCGGTCCTTAATCTCCAGCCATGTGTGATTGGTTTGTGTCTTTACAGTGTTGAATCATCGCTTCGGTTACTCGCATCAACTGAGCGCGACCGCGGGCACACCGCGAGCCTCCTCAGACAAGTAGAAATCTGCGGGTCTCGCTGGCACCTGATCCCGCAGGCGTTTCACACCTCCGCTTTGATTTTCGGCCAAGCCACTGAGTTATTCGTTTAAATACGGGGCAAAATTTTATACTTTCTTAACTTGCAAAAAAGCCCGAACTGGGCTTTTCGTGTGTCTTAATGAGTTGTATAAGAAATGGCTTGATTTCCGAATTGGTGCCAGGCTTTTATAAAAGCTTGTTTACTTGACTTGGTTCCTGGTTTGCCAGCAAGCGGATCATTAAAATAGACATAATTTTTGTCAAATCCGGTCAGCAAAACGGAATGTTCCTTAAAAGTGATGCGAATTGTTCCTTGCTTTGTCGGCCAGTTCTGCCATGCACTCTCCGGAATGGGCTGAAAATTAATACTCGTTATCGTCCATACCGGCTTGCCCGAAGCCATTTGTTTTTCAATCGCTGACCACGGCTTGCCGGTCATATCAATCACACGCTCGCCTAAATAGCGGCGCGCCAAGTCGGCAACCGGTCCATGATAGACGGCAAATCCCGGATTTGCTCGACTGCCGTGGTACATATTGCCTACAAATCCTTCATTCGGATTGCCTTTCAGTGCTCCTGACTGAAAAGGAACCTTTTTTATCTGTTCCGCGAGCTGCATTTTATTGATTTTTACACCGGCAGATTGCAGCAGCATCGTCAGGCTCGTTACTTCACAGCCATTGGGCAGTTCAGGCTTTTGACTGACATATGGAGCGCTCAGCTTTTTCTCTGTCACAGCAGGTTTTTTTTCATGTTTAGGCAAAGTCTTTTTTAGCGCTGCCGGATTACCCTTCTGTTCTTTTTGCGTTCGTTCAGAAGATCCTTCTCGATCGTCTCGATTCTGTAAGAGAACCACCATAAAGGCAACACAAACGATCATAATCAGAACCATTAGTATCGCAACCATTCGTTTCACATAACGCATTCATAATCCCCTCTAGGAAAACCGGCGCTCATAAGCATTATTGATTTCTTCGCTCCATAAATCGAAGCAAATGGTAAATAGTCTTAATCGTTGGTACTTGCGCACCGCATCGGTCAGCAGTCTGAATAGCGAAACCGAGAATAGCATCCAATTCCATTTCACGGCCATTCTCAAGATCCTGGAGCATCGACGTTTTATGATTCTGGATCTTTTCGTCAGGAAACAAAAGACCTGTTATGTACTGCTCGCCGATTTGAATTCCTGATTTCGCCGCAACCTCAAGAAACTCTTCGCTGATTCGTTCTAACAACCCATGAAGATCCGAGTCTGCCAGCGCTTCTCCAACGCGTGTTCGCGTTAAAGCAGTTAACGGATTATAGGTGATATTCCAAAGTAATTTTTCCCATTTAATCTGTCGAATATGATTCGTGATCCGCACCTCAGCCCCTGAATGCAGCAAAGCTTCTTTGAGTTCATGAAGCGTTTCGTTTACCTGACTGTCTTCCTGCCATTCGCCGATAACGAGTGTGCCGTCGCCGACATGGTTCACCACGCCCGGTGCTTCGCGAATGATTGAAATAAACGCGGAGCCGCCAATCACATGATCAGCACCGAAAATTTCAGCGAGTCGTTCTTCATTGCCGATTCCGTTAAGCAGACAGATAACCTTCGTTTTCGGTCCCATGAGTGCACTCAATTCAGGAATCACAGCTTCTAAAGCAGTAGATTTAATCGCTAACAAAATATAATCGAAAGAAAAATCCTCTTCCAGATTTTCTGCGTCTCTAACTTTTACCGGTAGCGAAAAATCGCCGGCAATACTTTTCACAATCAGTTCGTGATCATGCAGCCGCTCAAGTGTCCGTCCTTTGGCAATAAAGGTCACGTCCAATTTTTCCTTCGCTAAAACTCCGCCATAGTAGCAGCCGATAGCCCCTGCACCCAGTATTCCAATCTTCACAATCAAACACGCCCCATTCCCTGACCTGATATCTGTTCTCCTGCCGCAGTCTCTTTTTCTCTAATACTCTCATTTTAGCGTATTTCAGAGCGTTTTTCTTAATCAAATCCTTGGAAATGATTCATGAACCAGCCAGTTCGAACAGTCTACAATATTTTTGCACAAATAAGTATAAAAAAATGAGCGGAATTTAGTATAGGTGCAACTAAGACTTTGCCTGCGCGGAGACTTTGCAAAGCCAAGTTTTCCAATTATACTTAGAACAGCTTACACAGGATTCGCACAAGGTAGCATAGAATCATGAAGTGATACGAATTTAGCGGAAACAGGTGAATCAATTTGGATGAAATCATTATTTATTGCGACGGCGGATGCCGGGGAAACCAGAGTGACCATAATGTCGGCGGCTGGGGAGCCATTTTAAAATACGGTGATCATGTCAAAGAGCTTCGCGGAGGCATGCATAACACAACCAATAACGTGATGGAACTGACGGCGGCAATCCGCGCGCTTGAATCGCTCAAATCACGGCAAATCCCGGTCGCATTCTACATAGACAGCGCTTATGTAGTGAATGGCATGAACAGCTGGATTTCAGGGTGGATTAAAAAAGGCTGGAAGACAGCAGGCGGAAAAGCCGTTAAAAATAAAGAGTTGTGGATGCGACTGAATGATCTCGCGCAGGCGCAAGAAAAGATTACCTTCAATAAGGTCAAGGGGCATCACGGTGTCGAATACAACGAACGCGCCGATCAACTCGCAAATCTCGCCATGGATGAAGCAGAAAAAGACTAGACAGAAAAAGCCAGAGAACCTCGCGTATTGCGCAGTTTCTGGCTTTTTAATCATTTTATTGAACATTTAAGATTACTTGTCCCTTTTTCATTGATTCATTGACGTTGATGACGCGCTGATTCGATGACCCGCGGAATTTCAGCTTCAAGTTCCGTTTTGTCATATCAAACGGTCCATCCACAAGCACATCGATTTGGTCGAGCATTTCCCGCCGCTCCGAATCCTCAAGCAAATCTTCATAGAGAAATCCGGTCCAGCACCAAATATCCTTATCCGGACATTCGTTCTTCACACGCTCGACGAGTTTTGTCAGGGTGTTTGGGTGATCAAACGGCTCGCCGCCGAGCAGCGACAATCCCTGAACTTTACCGTCCGAACGATTTAAATCATCAATGATTTTGTTCTCCACTTCATCCGTATATGGCTTACCGAAGTCAGGATTCCAAGCGATTGCATTCCAACAGCCCTTGCAGTGAAAATGGCAGCCGCTGACAAACAAGGAATGCCTGACTCCCGTTCCATTCAAAAAATCAAAGCGTTTATAATCGGCGTAATTCATAATCGGTGTGACTTGTCCTCTTTTCTCTTCAACTCTGCTGCTTCTCGCGGCTGTTGATTTCCTTCAGACGTCCTTTGATCGGCTTGCGCTGAATCACGGAACCCAAGTAACCGCACAGCCGGCGGATGCAGGACGTTGTTTCCGGATTATGATTGCCGCAGCTTGGGCATTTGAACCCGGCTGCCGTTGATTCGAACTCGCCTTCATAGCCGCATTCATAGCATTTATCAATTGGCGTGTTTGTACCGAAATACCCGATTCGGTCATAGGCGTAATCCCATACTGTTTCCAGTCCTTCGGGGTTGTTTACCAAGGATGGGAACTCGCAGTAATGAATAAAGCCGCCTCCCGTGTAGGGTTCATAATCCTTTTCAAAATCAATTTTTTCAAATGGGTTGATTTTCTTGCGCACGTCGTAGTGAAAACTATTCGTATAGTAATCTTTATCTGTTATGTCCTTGATGCTCCCGAAATGCTGCTTGTCCAGTCTGCAGAAGCGGTCGGTCAAGCTTTCTGAAGGTGTCGCATAGACACTGAACGCATAGCCTGTCTTCTTGCGCCATTCGTCCGACAGCGACTTAAACCGTTTCACAATATCGAGTGTAAAGGTTTTTGCTTCCGGATTATGTTCCCAATTCGGACCATAGAACACCGTCGCCGCTTCGTAAAGTCCGATGTAGCCCATGGACACAGTCGCCCGACCATTCTTGAAAATGTCCTGTACCGGTTCATCGGCGTGCAGACGTTTTCCGGTTGCACCGTACTGATAGAGAATCGGTGCGTTTTTCGCTTCCACTTTATCCAGTGTATGAATTCGGAAGAGCAATGCGCGGCATACCAGATCCAGCCGTTCTTCAAATAAACTCCAAAAAGCAGTTTTGTCGCCATTTGACTCGATTGCGATCCTTGGAATATTCAGCGTGACAACACCCATATTGTTACGACCGTCTGTAATGTATTGTCCGTTCTCCTGATAAGAAGGCAGGAATGAACGGCAGCCCATCGGCGCCTTGAAGTCCCCGGTCACTTCAACAATTCGGTCATAGTTCAAAATATCCGGATACATCCGTTTCGTGGCGCATTCCAAAGCCATTTTCTTAATATCATAGTTTGGATCGTCTTCGTTTAGATTTAACCCGCGTTTAATCGTGAACACGAGTTTCGGAAACACCGCTGTTTTATGATCTCGGCCAAGCCCGATAATTCTCACCTTCAAAATCGCTTTCTGAATCTCGCGGGCAAACCATGAACGGCCAAGACCGAAGTTTAGAGTAAAGAAAGGTGTCTGACCATTGCTTGAAAAAAGGGTGTTAATTTCATATTCAAGCGACTGCATCGAGTCGTAAATTTCTTTCTCAGTCATCGCGTAAGCGTAATGTTCTTGTTCTGCAGGATCCGAAATCCAAGTCTTTGCGGTTTCCAAGTATTTGCTGAAGCTCGTTCTCGCATAAGGTTCCAATACTTCATCCGCACGATTAAACGATGTGCCGCCATAAATATTCGAGGATACATTGGCGACAATCTGAGCAACCAGCGCGGTCGCCGTCTTGATCGATCTCGGCTGTTCCACGTCAGCATTGCCGATCGAGAACCCTTTCTCAAGCATGCCTTTAAAATCAATCAGCATGCAGTTATACATAGAGAAAAACGGCGAGTAATCCAAATCATGGAAGTGGATAATCCCCTGATTATGCGCATCGGCAAATTCCTTTGGCAAAATATGGCGGAGTGCGAAATCTCTGGCCGCCACGCCCGCGAGCAAATCGCGCTGCGTATTAAATACTTTTTCATCTTTATTCGCGTTTTCATTGGCGACATATTCATCCATATTGATTAAGTCACGAATCTTGTCATCTAATGATTTTTCTTTATATACCGGTTCTTTAATCATCATGTCCGCCCCCATAGTTCCGATAAACAATATTATAATACAATATGTAGTAGGATCAATAGGATACATAACACAATATGTAGGAGTCTAGCGTATGGATTGCATTTTTTAGGATACCAGAGCGGAAAAATAGATCTGTGACAATTTTGCGAACGAGGGATAATACACGCATATTTATAGATCTCGGAGAAAAAATAAACAACCTATTTATTATATCGGAAGACCGCTAGAAAGCAACTGCAAAAATGATGAATAAATCCAAACATGTACTCAACTAGAAAAACCGGGCAAAAGCACTCAGTCATTACGGCCTCCGGATGCGGTTGTCTTCGCATTGCCTCTTATAAAATAAGCGGAGATTTTCCAGTTATATGCATCATGGAGGATGTTTTGCGGGTACATAAGGGTAATTTTTCCGGTTATGCAAAGCAAAACCCTCCATTTTCACGTCTTTTAATTCGATAAGGGGCATTTATCCGTCTATTTAAGCAATTTTTTCATTCATTTTCTAATGAAGCGGAATTTTTCCGTCTATTTATCAAATTGGGTGCTTAACCTGATCGCTCAACCGATATGTGCGGGTTGGCAATCAACCTCTTATGACCATATAGTCATACCCGCGAGACAAAATCTTAAAATTTGGAACAAAAAAATGACGACACGGTGATCGTCATTCCTAACCTTCCTAATGAAACGTATGATACAGAAATTTATAGAGCCCATTTTCAGCATATGAGGCGTCAGTCACCCATTCTGCCTGTTCCTTTACATGCTCCGGGGCATTCTTCATAGCGGCAGAGTGGCCTGCTAGTTGAAACATTGGCAAATCATTTTCTCCATCACCAACCGCAAGCGCATTGTCGGGAGACAGATGATAATGATCCAGTAAGATTCGAATTCCGCTCGCTTTTGAAATATTCTTTCCTACTAATTCAACATTGTTATGTGACGAAGAAAAATAGTCAAACGCGAATTTTTCCTGCAGTTGGCGCAAATCATTCTTCCACGCATCCATTTTCGCTACATCTTCGCTGAAAAAATACATCTTGACGATCTGTGCCAATTCGTCGTCAGTCAGCGTCTCCTTCCAAACCATGTCCTCAAGCACCGCTTGCCTTCGCGACAGCCACTCGTTAACCGATACCGACTCCGGCCTTTTATCATTAATTTCATTGATTATATAGTGCCTATCTCGGCTTAGAATCGTTCTTCTTCCGCCGACCGGATGCAGCTGATAGTACATCTTATGCTGTTCCGAGTAATGAAGCATGTGCTCGACAAGTGCTTTTGGCAGGACGCTTTGAAAAATTTTTGCCGTTCCCGCGAATACAGTCATTCCATTTGCAGCAACCATTCCGGCTGCCGGAAAATCATCGGGCAGTACATTAAGCGCATCAACCTCCGAACGTCCCGTGACGACGAATACATTCTTGCCGTGCGCACTGAGTTTCTTAAGGTAACCGTTCAATTCAGGAGTCACTTGATTATCCGGTGTCAGAGTCGTCCCGTCTAAATCAAGCATAATCGTTTTTATGTTCAACTGATATCACCTCCGCGCAATCTCTTCATTCATTCTATCGTTTCTTGCTGCGCAGCGCATCCTTTCAGTTTTTTACGGACATGTTTTGTCTTGCTGAAATGCGGGTATAGAGAACATAAGGAGCAGGGATTGGAACTCTCGTGATCAGGATAAATTCGTTTTGCTATGAAAATTAATTTCTCAATCCATTTACAATCACCGCGTCATTAAAATAACTTCGGCTTTTACATCAGGTTCATCAAAAGCTCATTCACATGAATGACTGAAAAAATGACCAAAAAAATTTAAAAAGAAGTGATTTTTCTGCCATTACTTATAGTCGCCTTAGGCGTAATTGTATTACTCATACTCATTATGAAGTTTAATCTCAATACATTTATCTCACTGCTCATTGTTTCCTTTCTTGTTGCACTTGGATTAGGCTTGCCACTTACAAAGATTATTTCTGTTATCGAAAAAGGCATTGGCGAGCAGCTCGGCGATCTCATTTTAATCTTCGGGCTCGGCGCCATCCTTGGCAAACTCGTTGCCGATGCAGGCGGTGCGCACAGAATCGCGATCTCGCTTGCGAAAAAGTTCGGTAAAAAGCGTATTCAGTTAGCAGTAATCTTTGCTTCATTCATCATTGGTATTGCCTTATTCTTCGAAGTTGGCCTAGTACTCCTGCTTCCAATCGTTTTTGAAATCGGACTTGCTCTAGGCGTACCACTGCTCTATGTGGGCATGCCAATGATTGCCGCCTTAATGGCAACTCATGGTTTCTTGCCTCCGCATCCGGCACCAACCGCTCTTGTTCAAAGCTATCATGCCAATACGGCCTATGTGCTCCTTGTTGGCCTGTGCATCGCCATACCGGCCGTCATTGTCGGGGGCACCTTATTGAATCGGCTGCTTTTCCGTTTGATGCCTAAAGTTTACACACATTCCGGAAACGAGGAACTGCTTGATAAGAAAAGACATTTTGATGATGATCAAGTACCGTCTTTATCACTCAGTATCTTCACCTGTCTCCTTCCTGTCCTGTTGATGATTTCAGCAACACTGGTCACCGATTTGATCTCATTTCCAAAGCTTCTTGATCAAATCATTCAACTAATCGGATCCCCGCCTGGTGCGATGATGATCAGCGTCCTGTTTGCACTCTATGCCATGGGCATCCGGCAAAAGCGCACTATGGAAGATGTGGAAAAGACAATTACAAAAGCGATCCGACAAATTTCAATGCTGCTCCTGATTATCGGAGCCGGTGGCGCGCTTAAAGAAGTCATGATTACAGGCGGCGTCGGTGATTATGTCGCCCATCTCTTCAAGGGTTCTCCTCTGTCGCCGCTCGTTCTGGCATGGGTGGTTACCGTGCTGATTCGTGTCTGCATCGGGTCCAGCACAGTTGCTGCTCTTACTGCCGCCGGGGTTGCTGCCCCATTGGTCGGAGCAACCGGAGTCAGTCCCACCCTCATTGTTCTTGCCACCGGTGCCGGCAGTGTATTCGGCGGACACGTCAACGACCCCGGATTCTGGCTGTTCAAGGAGTACTTTGATCTGAACATCAAGGACACGTTAAAAACCTATACCGTCATGGGCTGCATGCTTTCCGTAATCGGCATTCTCATGATCAGTGTCTTTTCGATTTTCATGTGATGAATCACAATTCTTTTGCTCATACTAATCTAAAAGGGAGGAATAAACATGCTCAGCCTTATATGGTCGCTGATCGTCATTCTGTTTCTCATCTGGCTCGTACTCTTGCTGCTTAAAGTCGGTGGAGCAATCATTTACCTGCTCCTTGTCGCCGCAGCCATCCTGTTTATCATCCAATTCTTTACACGAAAGTAATAAAAGCGGAATCCCAACAAATGGGGATTCCGCTTTTTTATGTTTAATCCATTATTCTTTAATTTTTCTGGGCAGCCTCTGCAAGCGCCGCTTCGAAACTTTCACTGAAAATCGCGAAGGCGTCGTCAATTTGTTCCTTGGTCACAATCAGCGGCGGAATAAAGCGAATCACATTATGATCGACGCCGCAGTTAAGCAGAATTAAGCCTTTTTTCAACGCATTGGCCCGAATCGCAGCAACGAGGTCGCCATCAGGTTTTCCGTCATGATCAACAAACTCAATGCCGATCATCAGGCCGAGTCCTCTGACCTCAAGCACTTCGTCATGCTGTTTCGCAAATTCAAGCAGTTTCCCTTTAAAGTAGGAGCCGACTTCAACTGCATTATCGACAAGTCCTCCTTCAAGCAATTCAAAGACTGCGACACCGGCCGCGCACGCGACCGGGTTGCCGCCGAAGGTCCCGCCATGCGTCCCAGCCGGCCATTGATCCATGAGCTCGCGTTTTGCTACCAAGGCGCTAAGCGGGAAACCGTTGGCAATCGCTTTTGCCAGTGACATAATATCCGGCTTCACGTCAAAGTTTTCATAGGCAAAAATTTTACCCGTGCGCCCGAATCCGGTCTGAACCTCATCGAACACAAGCAAGATACCATGTTCATCGCAAATTTTGCGAATCGCTTGCAGGAACGACTTCGGCGGAACAATGTAGCCGCCCTCACCTTGAATCGGTTCCATAATCATGCAGGCCACCTGTTCCGGTTCAATCAAATCATGGAATATTTCTTTAAGTGAGTTCAGGCAGCGCGCCACTTCCTGTTCTTCAGTCAGACCGGATCGTGTTGCATAGGGATAGTCCGCATAATAAACACTCGGCAGCAGCCCTTCATAGTTGCGACGATATTTCGCATTTGAAGCTGTCAGCGTCGTTGTCGCAAGTGTCCGTCCGTGGAAGCTGTGCTTAAACGTAATAATGCCGGGACGGTGGGTGACTTGCTTAGCAAGCTTAATCGCCGCCTCATTAGCCTCTGCCCCGCTGTTCGAAAAATAGATTTTATAATCTGAGCCAACATGACCGAGAATTTTCTCAGCCAGTTTAATATAAGAAGGATAATAAACAACATTATGACCGCCATGAATCAGTTGATCCATCTGCTCCTTAGCCTTCTGTACAACATAGGGATGGTTGTGGCCGCAATTAACAACCGCAACACCGCTGGCAAAGTCCAAATACTTCTTCCCGTTCTCATCCCACACGTAGGCACCTTCGCCTTTGACAACGCCAAGCTGCGTTGCACGCAACGCAATCGGCGGAAACAGATCTAATGATTTTTCATACATGCTTTTTTCCGGCATTTTACTTATACCTCTTTTTAATAAAAATTTAGAAGATCCTCATCAAAAGGCCGCTATGTCACACAATATTATATAATGAGTTTAAACAATCGTTTATTTACTTTTACTGCGTCAAAATTCGTGCTTGTTCGATCACTCACTGGAGGAATGAACGATGGAACTCAGACAATTAAAAACTTTTCAGGTGGCAGCAGAGCTGCTGAATTTCACACAAGCCGCCAAACAACTGAATTTCTCCCAGCCGACCGTCACGGCACAAGTCCGCGCGCTTGAGAAAGAAATCGGTCATTCACTCTTCTTCCGAATCGGCAAGCAAACCTTTCTTACTGCTCATGGAGAAATCGTAAAACACTATACGGACCAGCTCTTCCCCATCCTGGATCAAATGGATGCTGCTTTGCACGAAGAAAATCAGACAGCAAACAAGCTCACCATTGCAGCATCGGAAACCTTCTGCACGCATTACTTTCCACCGATTATCCGGCAGTTTCTTGATGCTTATCCCGAAATCGGAATCAAACTCGTGTCATGCACGAGTGACAAAGTGATCGCAGGCATTAACAGCAACAGCTTCGATATCGGCGTCATCTCAGGATCTTATATGAAAGCAGGCATCACAAATGTCAAAATCTCAGAGAAGGAAGATTTAATTCTGATCGCATCGCAAACATTGGCTGAACAGTATGCCGACCGCGAACTCCTTGAACGCTATCCGTTCATCAAATATGAAATTGCCGGCCCGTTTGAAGAACAAATGAACAGCTATATGCAGGAAAACGGCATCCATCCGACTAAAATCATTGAATCCAGCAGCCTGGAAGCGGTCAAGAGTGCTGTTATGAATGACATCGGCGTTGGGTTAATCAGTCGCAATCTTGTTAAAAAAGAACTGGCTTCACGCCAGTTGTATGAAATACCTTTAAACAAGAAACCGATTGAAATTCAAACCTCTCTTGTGATTGCAACGCACAAGCTGCGTGATCAGAAAACCATGCACTTAATCCGTTTAATTGAACAGAACTGGAATACCATCCATTAAAGAATCTTTTCCAAAAAATCCTGAGCACGCTCTGTGCTTGGATGGCTGAAAAAGGCTTCAGGCGTGTTGGATTCCAGAATCCTGCCATCATCCATGAAGACGACTTTGTTGGCCACCTGTTTGGCAAACCCCATCTCATGCGTAACGATAATCATCGTCATTCCGGATTCAGCGAGTGACTGAATAACATCGAGCACTTCTTTGACCATTTCCGGATCAAGTGCCGAGGTCGGTTCATCAAACAGCATATAGTCTGGTTCCATTGCAAGCGAGCGCGCAATGGCAACCCGTTGCTTTTGCCCGCCTGAAAGTTTGTTCGGATACTGGTTCTTTTTCTCAAGCAGCCCAACTTTATTAAGTAGCTCTTCTGCTCTCTTGACCGCATCATCTTTTGAGAGTCCTTTAACTTTCATCGGTGCGTAAATCAAGTTCTCAAGTACGGTTTTATGTGGAAAAAGATAAAAGTGCTGAAAAACCATACCAACTTTTTCCCGTACTTTGATCACCTGCTTAGGTTTCATCGTAGTCAAATTGTCCTCATCAACCATGACCTTACCTGAGGTCGGATGCTCAAGAAGATTGATACAGCGCAGAAAGGTTGATTTTCCGGAGCCGGATGGTCCAATGATGACGACTACTTCACCTTTGTTAACTTGCAAGGTAACATCCTTCAACACATGTATATCGCCAAAATTTTTATAAATATGTTCTGCATCAATCACTGCGGCGCATCCTCCTTTCAAGTCGACGACCAAGATAGGTCAAGATCATTACGATAATATAATACATGACTAGTGAAATAAGCATTGGCGGAAAATAGTTGTAAATGTTAGCTGCAACAATTTGTGAACGACGCATTAGTTCGGTTACAGTTATTGTCGATACTAAGGCTGTATCCTTTGTCAACGTGATAAATTCGTTCATGATTGCCGGCAAAATATTTTTAATTGCTTGAGGCAATATAATATCCTTCATTGTTGGCCAATAGGATACACCTAATGCTTTCGCCGCCTCCAGCTGACCTTTGTCGACAGCATTTATTCCTCCGCGAATGATTTCAGACATATAAGCTGCCGAATTCAGACCAAAAGTCAAAATTGCACATGTCAGAGGATTAACATCGCCCATATTAAAAATTTGTGGAATGCCAAAATATGCAATGGCCAACTGAAGGATTAGCGGAGTTCCTCGAAAAACAGAAGTATACATATTTGCTAGTCCACGCAACAATTTGATTCGACCAATCTTACACAAGGAAAGCAGGATACCACCGATAAAGCCAAGAATGGCTGCACCAGCGGCAATTCCTAATGAAACCCAGATACCGCTGACGATATACGGGATTGAAGGAACTACTTGTTTAAAGCCACTGATTAATTCATTCATTCTGTCCTTTTCCACCCCTTGGATAAAACAATTCGATTACTGATTTTTTATCCACTTATTAACAAGTTCATCAAGTTTTCCATTTTTCTTAGCCTTAGTAATCGCTTTATCAAATTCAGCAGCTAGCTTACTTTTCTTTGGAAATGCTGCACTGATTGGATCCGATTCAGGTTTTCCGTCCACAATTGCCTTAAATTGATGCATATTTTTGTCTTTGCTTGTATAACCATAAGCAACTGAACTTACCGTAATGATTGCATCAAGTTTACCTGCACGCATTGCTTCAACCATTTCATTCAGCTTGTCCCATCTCTGAATATTCATAGGGATTGTTTTATTTAATTTAACAGCGAGTGTCTCTTGAGTCGTACCAAGCTGGACACCGACCTTCTTGCCTTTAAGGTCTTCTACACTATTGATTTTAGCACCTTTTTTGGAGAGGATAACTTGGTAATCATTAAAATAGGTTTGAGAGAATTCAACATTTTTTCTTCGTTCCGGTGTATTCACCATACCCGCCATAACAAAATCGACTTTTTTACTATTCAACGCAGCAATCAAACCATTGAAATCTTGATTTTTGATTTCCAACTTGTAGCCAAGTTGATCAGCAATATACTTTGCCAAATCAAGATCAAAGCCGACAATCTTGTTTCCATTTGCCGTATCTACCGATTCAAACGGCGGATAATCGGCGCTCGTGCCCATGACAATTGTTTTCTTTTTGCTTGAATCACTGCTTCCTGAACTGCTGCACGCTGAGAGTACAATCAGCAGCAGAGCCATCATAACTAAACCCATTTTTTTCATCATTAATCATTCGCCTCTTTTTTTATTGTTGATTCCCTTGTTAAGGAATTAAAAACGTTTTCTTTAATCTGCAAAAACTTGTTCGGTCATTGAACGGATCAGCTTCGGAAGCACACCATATGAATAGGGCTTGTAGACACGTTCCATCCATGTATGCGCCCGTTTACCATAGACGCCCATGTCAAGAACGGGGATGTTCAGCTCGCGAATCTGGTCGAGCGGTACACTGTAGGTTTTGCCCCATGCAGGGAAGTTTCCAATGATCGCTGCCGTTTCTTCCGCCGTCTCACTCATCGCAAGGTAGCTGCTGTCGGCGAGATAAGGGAAAAAGCGTTTCTTGGCAAATTGCTCGCCGGTCTCGTTCTCAGCTTGGTGCAGAACCTGATCAAGGATTTCATCGCAACGTTTCTCTGCCGCAACCTCATCGCGCAGATAATTATGCGGGCAGTACGGCGGAGCAAAAAAGATAATCACCTTAGGACGTTTGTCTCCGGAACGATTTTCAAGTGCCTCAATCACCTTGAAACTGACCTGCCGAAAATCTTCGTCCGGATTCGCCTGAACGACTTGATCCGTGATTTCATCAACCGGAACCCCCTTCTGAGCGAGCTCTTCGACGAATTCTTCATAGCTCAGTACATCAGTCGACCATTCCGGTGCTTGTCCTTCAAGCCCGCAGTTCTTCGAGAATATAGTATATTGTTTCTGAAGAAATGACGCAAGATCGTCACAAGCCTCTTTCGCGACTATTTTCAATTGAGCAAGCACTTCTTTCGGCGTGCGTTCATAGAGAAAATAGTTAAAATACAGATGCGTTGTTCCTGCCGTTTGCACATTATAGAATGCTTTTCTGTCTCTTAAAAAAAGACAAGACGGAGGAAGAATGACCTCATCAGAAATCTGCTCGGCGCAATCCATATTATTGTTCAACGCATTGTTGACCTTGCTCGCGATCAGTGTCGGATCAATGCCCGAAAGTGTCTCACCGACATGAGTTTCTCTTCCGCGGATATAGAAGCACCCAAGCAGCTTGCCTGCCGAACCTGTATAGATATAGCGCCGCGAATCACCTTTATAGAGCGGACTGTTGAAGTCACCATTAATGGCCAGCAAAAACTCAAGCCCCCGTTCCTTCTGCAGGCGGATCAGCTCTCGCGTTGCTTCCATAACACCCTCATGGTCATTCTCTTCGACCGGGTTGAACATCACCAGAAGATTGCCCTTCAATTGATCCGGATGTTCTGAATAATAGAGAAGATTACTCAGATGGACGGCGTCGCCGCTTTTCATATCCAGCATACCCCTGCCGAAAAGCCAGTCTCCGGAGACAGCATCTTTTTGCACATCACTGTCTTTTTCATATTTGGAAAAATAGTGCTGAAGGTAATCAGGATCCAGCGCATGCGCTTCAAGGGAGCCAAAGTCGTCAATGCCGACCGTATCCATATGACCATGATAAATGATGGTCTGTTTCTTTTCAATTGGGGCTTCAAGGAATGCAAAGACATTCTTTCTGCCCAGCTTGTCATCTTCCAATGCCTGTGTCCAGACATTCTCTGGATGCTGTTTGAAATAGGGAAAGGATCGGAGAATCGTTTCCAGTTCCTTTGCCATTGCAAACTCTCCATCTGTGCCGTTGACACTTTTCACGCTGACAAGGTCTCTCGCTATTTTTTCAATCTGCTCTTCTTCCGGCAAATTTTTAATGACCTCATACATTTAGAATCCACCTTCTCTACTGAATTATTCCACCGGATCACGCTGAAGCACGAGTGAGGAACAGTGGATACCTCCGCCCATTTTATTCAATTCATCAACAGGAATTGCAATGACTTCAACGCCGGCTTTTTCAAGTGCCTCAATGGTACGGACACCAAGAGACGTAAACAGAACTTTTCCCGGCTCAAGGCACAAACAATTCGTTGTCATTGGCGGATCGAGCGGATCTGTATAAATCAGTTTGACACCGCGTTGTTGCAAATCCTGCAGGAACCAATGCGGCAGATTCGTCGGATCAACAAGTGCCTTATCGACATCAACCATATTGAATACTTCGTCAAGATGGATCATGCTGGACGGCAGATCGACAACCACAAGATCCATGCCCTGCCAAGAAAGAATGGCACGCAGCTGATCGATACCTGCCTGATTCACGCGGATAGAGCGCCCGACCATCGCCGTTTTTCGGTCGAATACCATAAAGCTGCCGCCTTCCACAAAGCCTTTGCCTTGAATAGATGCCAACACCGGCATACCGATTTCAGCAGCTGTCTGGAGTGTACGACGCGTTTCTCCGTATCTGAATTTCAACGCGAAACGCGCCAAAATCAGACCGCCGGGAATCACCATGCCGACATCACGTGCAAATAGATTATTGGTTAGCAGTTGATCGTCCTCAATAAGCGGAATAATCTCAACACCCTCCCGCTTCAAAATATTAGTCATCCGATCGTGCTGCTCCTGCATTTTCACCAGATCCAACGGCTCCTTGCTTAAGCTGTAACTGACAATGTTTCCACTTGTGTCGCGAAGAATCCTCGCTCCGGCTTCCGGTTCGAACTTCGCTTTATTTAATTCATGGACCTCATTTCCCGGACGGTGAACAAATACCTTTCTTACCTTTCCAACCGCATTCGGGTTTCCCCAATCTGAAGACCAGTACTTCTCCAAAAGAGCAGTATCTTCAAATGAATCCTGAACCATATTCTCATCAAGAAATTTATGCAATACAGACAAGTTAAACCCTCCTTGTTAGGCTGAGTACAATTTAGCACATGTGACGGAATAAAACCTTACATGAAAAACATCTATTTCTATCATAATATAAATTGAGCGCTGTGTACTTTATAAATTCCTATGTCATGTATCTGAATATTCTATTGTTCATGAATATCCAGTTTTATTTCTTTATTGCAGTACAGCAATAATGTCAGGCACATCCTTGGAAAAACCGTCGTTCTTTTTTAATTATTCTAATTCCTTCATCACTTGTCAGATTTACTGTATTAAAGAATACCGATTGTTAGATTTGCTGACATTATAATTGACGATCTCTCCATATTCGCTTATTATTAACTACGTAAACTTCATCCTTTCTGTTTTCGTATATCCTTAATAATACGGTTTAAGGGTTTCTACCTGGGAACCGTAAATTCCCGGCTACGAAGAATATGTTCGCATATTTTTCGTAGCCTTTTTTTTACTATCAGAAAATAATTATATATAAAAGATGAGGTAGATAGTATAAGTGGTCCGGCATAACGCCACGTCCTGTGGCAAGCCGGACACTGGGCCGTCCATGGCCGTCGCAACTAAGCCTCTGTCTACGCCAAGGCTTGCCAATCGGCAAGTTTTCTAATGTTTTCTACACTTCAAATTGGAGATGGCTGAAATGAAACGAACAATTATTAAAAATGCCGAAATTGTCACTATGGATCAAAAGGAAACGATCACTCATGGAGACCTTGTCATTGAAGCCGATCGCATCCAGTCCGTGGGTACAATTGTAAAGCCCAAACCGAATGATCGCGTCATAGACGGAACCGGCAGAACAATTATTCCCGGATTCATTCAAACCCATATTCACCTTTGCCAGACCTTATTTCGTGGAAAAGCAGATGATTTGGAACTCATGGACTGGCTTCGGGAACGTATTTGGCCGCTCGAAGCCGCGCATGATAAGGAATCAATTTATCTGTCTGCACTGCTCGGCATCGGTGAACTGATCTCTGGAGGATCGACAACCATTGTCGATATGGAAACCGTACATCATACGGGCGAAGCATTTCAGGCAATTGCTGAAAGCGGGATACGTGCGCTGTCCGGAAAAGTCATGATGGATAAAGGCAGCGACGTGCCACTTGGCCTCCAGGAGAAAACGGATGATTCCATTCGCGAAAGTGTCGATCTGCTTGAAAAATGGAACGGTCATGACAACGGACGAATCCGTTACGCATTCGCGCCGCGTTTTGTCATCTCATGTACTGAATCACTGCTCACCCAAGTACGTGATCTCGCCGATCATTATAATGTTTTTGTTCACACACATGCATCGGAAAATCGCGGTGAAATTGCTATTGTTGAGCACGATACCGGCATGCGCAACATCGTCTATCTTGACCATATTGGGCTTGCCGGCAAACGCCTGATCCTCGCCCATTGCATTTGGCTCAGCGAAAAAGAAAAAGAAATCATTCATAAACGAGGCATTCATGTCAGCCATTGCCCGGGTTCCAATCTCAAGCTTGCTTCAGGGATTGCTCAAGTGCCGCAAATGGCCGATCTAGGCATTAATCTCGGTCTTGGTGCAGACGGCGCGCCGTGCAACAACAATCTGGATATGTTCCAGGAAATGCGGCTCGCTGCACTCATTCACAAACCGGCAAACGGACCGACGGCAATGAATGCCAAACACATTTTTCGCATGGCAACGATTGAAGGGGCTAAAGCAGTCGGCATGGAACATGAGATCGGCAGCCTCGAAGTCGGAAAAAAAGCCGATTTAGCCATACTGAATCTCAATAACTTCCATTGCAACCCGATGTTCGGCACCGATCCGATTTCACGAATTGTCTATTCAGCCAAGAGCTCGGATGTTGAAACCACGATCATTGACGGTCGCGTTGTTATGGAAAATCGACAGATGAAAACCATTGATCAAACGTTTGTTTTAAGTGAAGCTGAGATCGCAATCGAGCGACTGATGAAGCGTGCGGGCATACGTGTTTAATGATCGGAAATTTGTTGCAGGTCCAATTGGATCCGCATTTTTTTATCCATATAGTCATCGATACATAGAAGTGCAGGTTTCGAGGCACATTAATTGCTTAGAATGCCGATTATTGATTCAATAGAATTGGGGTTGGCAAACGATTTGGTAAAAAGGAGGATGTTTATGAGTCATTTTGAACTGCCCGCACTCGAATTTGCTCCTGACGCTCTGGAACCTTACATTGACAAAGAAACGATGATGATTCACCACGACAAACATCATCAGACCTACGTCACGAACCTGAACGCTGCCCTTGATAAGCACCCGGAATTAAAAGACAACTCGCTGACCGACCTGATCGCTCACTTGGATAAGGTTCCGGAGGATATTCGAACCGCAGTCCGAAACAATGGCGGTGGTCACTACAACCATTGCTTTTTCTGGAAGGTCCTTATTCCCGGAGGATCGAATAAACCGACCGGCGCGCTAGCTGAGGCAATTGATAAACAGCTCGGCGGCTTTGAAAAATTCAAAGAAGCCTTCACTAATGCAGCCACCGGCCAATTCGGTTCCGGTTGGGCCTGGTTGATGGTCACGAAGCAAAATGTTTTGAAGGTAACCAATACACCGAATCAGGACAGTCCGCTCATGGACGGTGCAACTCCGTTGCTTGGCCTTGATGTCTGGGAGCATGCCTATTATCTGAAGTACCAGAATAGGCGTCCAGAATATGTTAAGAATTTCTTCAATGTCATTAACTGGGATTTTGTCTCCGACGTTTATAATAAGACACTCGACACCGAAGCTGTACATTAATGAAAATTCCGAAGTGATTTCGTTCACTTCGGAATTTCTGCGTTATGGCACGTTCCTTGATTTCGGATACCAAACATCGCTAAAATAGAAGTAATGCTTGCGCAAGGAGGTTTGATCATGAACGAAGGTTTAGGCTTAGGCCTTGTCACTGTTGAAGTATGCGACTATGGATCGCTGACCGTTCAGCACTTAGAAAAAATAGCCCGCCACCCGGAAGTCGCAGTGATGAACTACGATTGCCTGAACGTATGCGGCATGTGCAGTTTAAAACCGTTCGCAATGGTTAATGGGCAACGCGTTTTTGCGAACACCATCGATGCCTGTCTTGAAAAAATAGAACAAAAAGTTAACGAAGAATTGGACACGCTTCAATAAGTCTTACACATGCATAAATTTAATACATACCGGATACGGAACCGAGAGTTTTGCATCGAGTAAGCTCAGATGGCCAGATACCATCTCCCGCTCAAACAAGACGAGATCCTCGGAATTCTGGTTTGCGACAACAAGAAATTGTCCGCTTGGATCGATTTCAAAATCCCGCGGCCAGTCTCCGATCGTATCCGCATGCTCGATCAATGCAATTCTTCCGCTTTCCTCATCAATTTGGAATACTGCAATACTGTTGTGCCCGCGATTTGACACATAAACAAAACGCCCATCAGCACTGATCTTAATTGCTGCACCTTGACTGTGTCCCTTAAAATCAGCAGGCAGTGCGCTTACTGTCTGCATGATGGAAAAGTTACCGTTCTTCTCGTCAAAATGCAGCGCAATCACTTCGGAACTCAGCTCCGTCATCACATAAGCATAAGGTGCATTCGGGTGAAACACCAAATGACGCGGTCCGGTGCCCGGCGTAAAGTTCAGTTCACTCTGCTTGATCCATCTATCCTCAGTCAGATGGTAGGTTGTCAGCGCGTCAATCCCCAAATCTACTGTAACCGCAAAACGATTATCAGGGGTAAATTTCGCAAAATGAATATGCGGCGCCTCCTGACGAACAGGATCTGCTCCTGATCCTTCGTGCTTCATCTCCGCCTTTAACCGAACACCTCGATTTGGATCAGGTGCATATACACACGCCGTACCCTCGTGATAATTACCATCCAAAATACGCCTGTCTTCCCGATCGACACTCACATAACAAGGAGAAGCGCCCGTCTTCAGGCTTTGACCGAGGGGTTCAAGTGCCCCCGAAGTGTCAATGGTAAAAGCAGCAATTCCACCCTCCGATCCTCTTTTCACTACGGAGTAAAGATGATTGTTATTGCTGCTAATCGCAAGATAGGTTGGATTGCCGAGGTTCGCGACTGCATGCAAGTCAACAAGTTTCTTGCGCGTCGTATCAAGAGCAAATGAATAAATGCCCTCGCTTTTTCCTTTTGTATAGGTACCGATGTATCCGTTATAGATCACTGTACAGCCCCCTTTACTAAAAACAGCTTTTTATTTTCTAGAAATCACCTGCGTCCAACCGTAAGAAACAGCAAATGACTGATTAATAAGACAAGCAATGAGAAAAATACGGACAAGCTTAACATGACCATAAGTAAAAAATTAAAACGTCCGATCCAATAGGTAATCTGCATATGCAGTGCCGGATCAAGCAGTACGCTGAGCGCATTTGCCACAAGCAGAAGTCCAAAAAGAGCGCCTGCCCCGCTCCCGGCACCACGGATGTCTTCGTTGCTCAGCGACATACGCGATGAGATACATAGTGCGATTAAAACAAACAGCCAGAAAGCAGGATGACCGTAATTAGACACAGCAAATAGGCTCTGAAAGATTTGAAGAATTGCTTTTCCCAGCGCTGTCCATGAAGGCAAATCAAAGAACGAGAACTGTTGCGGAGCCTGAGACCAATCAAAGAAGGCGAGCGATGAATCATAAGTCATCCATTTCGCGCAAAGCGCGATGATCAAGCTGCCGCCGATCAGCGGTGCTACACCAATAAAAAGATTACCAATCCTTTGGTAAAGGCTGTTTGGATTATATGCATGACGCACGTAGCCCATCGTTCCATCGGTATCCACCGCCTGCAACAATTTGACTTCAGTCACACGATGACGAAAGATCAAGCACATAACGGCATGACTCAGTTCATGAATCGGCGTGCCCAACCAGGCAGTATAATAGATGCCCTTTATGCCGAACGCATGGATCACCCGTCCATTTGCCTGTCTCTCAAGAAATCCGAGAATAAAACCGCCGATGAAAAGTGCTCCGATCAAAGAGATAAACTGAACACCTGTCATTGCGACGATTCTTAAGACAATCGCCATCCACGATTGACCGCTCATCACTCAGCGCCTGCCCAAATGATGCTTATCCAAAAACGGCTTCAGAGCGAGACGTGGCGGCACTGACAAACCATGCGTGATTTGTTCTGTCCATGTTTCGTCACGGCGGCCGCCTGTCCGCGTGTGGTAGTAATCAGCGACTTTTTGATCATACTGGTTTAATGCGTCTTCGTTTCCCTTCTCTTCATATACATTTCTATGGAAGATGTTTTCAAACGGAAGCCGCGGCCGCTTTTCCGGATTCTGATCGGGATAGCCTACCGCAAGGCCGAATACCGGAAACGTATAGTCCGGAAGATGCAAAAGTTCCGCAGTCTTCTCGATGTCGCGCTGAATACTTCCGATATAGCAGATTCCAAGTCCCATGGATTCGGCGGCTACAGCCATATTCTGAGCGGCAAAAGCAGCGTCACCAAGCGCAACTGTGAGTCTTTGCGTTGTGTCCAATACCGAAGTATCCGCTCCGTTCTGATCACCAATCTTTTTGTTACGATACTGGTCTGCAACAAAGACAAAGAAATAACCATTTTCTTCAACATACGGCTGATCTCCGGAGATGGCGCGCAGCTGTTTCTTGATTTCCGGATCCTCAACGCCAATAATGGAAAAGGATTGTGTAAAACTTGACGTAGATGCCGCCTGTGCGCATGAAACAAGCAACTTTATTTGTTCTTCCGACAATGGCTGTGTTTTGAACTTGCGAATGGAACGATGATTCAACAAAGTACTGATGACTGCATTATGCATGAATCGTAAACCCCTTTGTGTGAACTATTTCTCTCAATTATACGTGATTCATCTCACCCATGCATGAAAAACGTATTGAGCATCAATCGCCTCCAAGCACAAATACGGGGGAAGCGGCGCTCACGCTGCTTCCCCTGCTAAGAAAAACCGGGCAAAAGCGCCCGGTCCTTCATTAAGTAACAAGTAAAATAAGCGGAGATTTTCCGGTTATATACACCATGGTGCTTGTTTTGCCTGTAAATAAGGGTAATTTTTCCGCTTATTCAGAGAAAAAA
>NZ_JANFOJ010000028.1 GCF_024385605.1 Sporolactobacillus sp. STSJ-5
ATAAAAAAGAGGAGCGCTGTTCCGCGCTTCTCTTTTTTGTCTATCGATTTTGTTTTTCAATTGCCTGTCTTAAATAAAGGGGTACATCCAATTCGTAAAGACTGCGGTACCGTGCAGATTGACTGAAAAGCTGATCATGTCTGCCTTGCATGTGCACCTTACCATTGTCCATAAAAATAACTTGGTCCATTTTTTCTGTCCCGGTCAGGTGATGCGTGATCCAAATTAATGTTCTGCCCTCAAGTGTATCAAAAATCTTCTTTAATAAAGTCCTTTCAGTAATTGGGTCTAAACCGACAGTAGGCTCGTCCAAAATGACAATCGGCGTCTTTCTTAATAGTATACGTGCAAGAGCCAACCGTTCTTGCTCACCACCGGAAAATATGGAACCTGCTTCATGCATTTGAGTATGATATCCTTGCGGGAGCTGTTCAATGAGCGCATCCAACTCCACTTGTTTTGCCGCATTGACGATTTCATCCATCGTTGCCTCAGGACAACCGAGCGACAAATTGTTCAGGACAGATGTATCAAATAGATGCGGATTCTGGCTGAGAACGGATATTTGTTTTGATCGATCCGACCCAATTTGGTGAGCAGGAGTTCCATTTAAAGTCACCGTTCCCTTTTCAGGGACAAGTGTACCGTAAATTAAATGGGCGAGCGTCGATTTTCCTGCCCCGCTTCGTCCAATCACCGCAAGCTTTGTCCCTTGAGGCAGCTTCAGCGATACATCATGAACGGACCAGTCAACATTTTTTGCATATCTAAACGAGACATGGCAAATATCAATGGTGATCTTCTCAGCAGCTACTTTCCAATTCCCATCAGTTCGAATCTCTGTCGTCTGAGCTTGAGGCGTTTCAATTCTGTTCAGACGATTGAGTGCTCGTTCGTAGTGCGGCAAACGTTCAACTGCTTCTGAGAGAGGCACAAGCGCTTCTGCAACTGTAAATACCACCAGTGCGAATGCAGCGATTAATGTCGGATCAATCCTTCCTTCATGAGCAAGACGCCCGGACCATAGTACCAGAAGTACAACACAAAGACCGACAATTAATTGGGCAGCAAAATCGCGCCACTTTCTGAAAGAATGTAAGGAATGTTCCGCTGACCGCGATTCCCCCTCCAGCTGCTCATACTTTTCAAGAAAACGTTCCTGTCTGCCTGACATCATCCAATCTGCGGAACCCAAAACAGCATCGGTTAATTGTACGTAAAGTCTGTGCCTGCTTTGCGAAATAATGCGATGCCTTTTTCTCATCCATATTAAGGACGCAATTGGAAAGATGAGGAGCAGGAGAAGTAGATATAGTGCCATAAAACATGCGAAACCTAAATCAAACAGTCCAAGCATTGTAATCCATAACGCGTAAATAATAAGCGCAATTCCGCCGGGCAGTACGGTTCTTAAGAAGAGATCTTGAAGATGCTCAATATCTTCCGAAAGAACACTTAAAATGTCGCCTGTTTTGTATTTTGACTGAATAAACAAGGCGGATCGCTCAAGCTTTTCATACAAATGCGTGCGCATTTCAGAAAGTATTTTTAAGATCGTATTATGGCTTGCCAGTCTTCCCGCGTAATTAAATACTGCTCGGAAGGTACCAAAGGTCCGCACACCAACGATTGGAACATAAATCATCAGTATATTCTCCGGACGCAGGGCTGCTTTGGAAATTAAATAGCCGGATGTAAAAAGCAAGCCTGATGCGCAAAGAATGGCCATAAAACTGAGCAGACCGGCAAAAAGCAAGCCTCTCCAATGTTTTTTTATTGATGGTTTGAGCCACTCATTCATCAGATCCCCTCCAATTGAGAGCGAACCATTGCACGGTACACACCATTTGCTTGAATCAGTTCGTCCTGTGTTCCGATTTCAGCAATCTTACCGTCCTTAATGACGATCATTCGATCCATCTGTTCCATCCAGTGCAAGCGATGCGTCGCCAGCAGAACCAGCTTATTCTCAAATAACCGCAGCATCGGCTTTTTCAGTTCGTATTCTGTTTCAATATCAAGATGCGCCGTCGGTTCATCAAGCAATAAAATCGGACGGTCGCATAAAAAGGCACGCGCCAGTGCGACACGCTGCTCTTGGCCTCCGCTCAGCTGCCTTCCTCCATTGCCTATACGTTCATACAGTCCATTCGGAAAACGGCTCACAAGCGTATCCAGCCCTGCCTCATCTACTGCATGTGCGACCTGCTGCTGCGTTGCTTCCGGGGCATAAAAAGCAATATTATCACGCAGCGACGCACTGAATAGATAAGGATGCTGCGGAAGGTAGGTCACTTGCTGCCGCCATTCACTCGAGGTAAATACCGCAGCTTTGCCATTTACCGTTGTCGTGCCTGAATTTGCGTTTATAAAGCCGCCGATCAAATCGATCATTGTGGATTTACCCGCTCCACTGACGCCGATTATTCCTATCTTTTCGAAACCTGAAAACTGCAGATTCAGGTGATCAAGTGCTTTCTTACTTGAACCCTGATAAGCGACCGATCCGTTTTCAATAGCTAAAACCGCTTGTTTCGACCATCGATCGATATGAGATTCGTTTGTTGCCACCTGTTTCCCAATGGTTTCTTCCTTAGCATAGACATTTAATTTTCGTGCAGCTTCCTTGCCGTCAAGTGTGGCATGGTAATCCTGACCAAGTTCCCGAACCGGCAAAAAATATTCAGGGGCAAGAATGAGCACGGTCAGCGCCGGTTCCAATAAGATATGTCCGTCAACAAGCCGGATACCAAGTGCCACCGCAACAAAAGCGATCGACAGCATTGTAAAAAAGTCCAGAGCGAATGATGACAGAAAAGCGAGGCGCAATGTACTCATTGTCATCGTTCTGTATTTATCACTGACTCGATTAATCGTCTGCTTATGTCGTTTACTAATACCCAGATAGTAAAGTGTAGGCAGTCCTCTTAACGAATCAATAAAGTGGTTGGACAGCACGCGATAGGAGGCCCAGCGATCATCCATCTTTTTCTGTGCAGCGAGCCCGAGTAAAATCATAAAAATGATCAATATCGGCATGGTCAGGAGCAAAATAACTCCGGACATACGATCCGCCCAAAAAACATAGGCGAGAATTAATAATGGAATAATTCCATTCGCTGCCATCTTAGGAACAAAAAGTTCCAGATAATTCCGAGTTTGGAGCACTCCTTCGAGTGCGAGAGATACCATGGACCCGGTCCCTTCTTTTTTCACCGACCGCGGTCCGGTTTCAAAAAGCTTCCTCAGAAATGATTTCCTCAATTCAGAGCTTGTTCGATCAGCAAAACGATAGCAAGCTTGCTTGATAATGAGGATGAGTAAATATCTGAGCATCAATGCAACGAAAAAAAGGAGCAGATCGGAGCTTATGCTCGCAATCTGTTTCCCTGAAAAAAGGCCGGATACGCTCCGGCCCAAATATATCGCTTGCAAAATAATACACAATCCTTGAAATACCGTCAAGAACGCCGTTAATGCGAAAAGCGGCTTGGCGCCTTTATAAGACAACAGTTCCCGATCCATAAACAGGCTTGGCAATCATTTAATCTCGTTGTCACGAGGGCCAAGCGCCCACATCCTTTCCTTACTTTCTCTTAGTATTCCATATGTTCTTCTTTCGAAACTCTCTTTCTAAATACATAATAACTCCAAATCGAATAGCCGAGAACAAACGGAAGCAATGTAACCGCAACAATGGTCATAACAGTTAGTGAGTAGGAACCTGATGCTGAATTGTACACGGTTAAATCATAGGAAGTCTTGATGTTGCTGATCATCAGTCTTGGGAACAAACCAATAAACAATGAACTGATTGTCAGAACAATAACTCCAGCGTTCATTCCGAATGCCCATCCGTCACGCTTCTTACTTAAGAAAAATGCCGACAAAACCAGCAGAACGACGTCCAACGCATAGATCGGATACAGGAACACACCGCGTTTCGCAAACAGATCAGTGACAAAGAATGTAACCACAACAAAAACAATTGCGGCAACTGCCAGTATCCAAACTATTTTTTTAGCCAAGTCACGCGTGCGCTCTTGAATATCATTCGTCGTCCTTAGGCAAATAAAGACGAGCCCATGATAGAGGCACAAAAGTGTGATCAATACTCCGCCAAGAGCCGTGTACGGATTAACAATGCTCGTAAAGGTTGCATACATATTCATATTTTTATCAATCGGAAGTCCATAAACGAGCGATGAAAAAACGACTCCCCATAAGAATGGGCAGAGCAGGCTGGCGATAAAGATCGCCCAATCCCAAGTGCCTGACCATTTTGGGTGAGCGACCTTCGCTCTGTACTCAAACGCAGTTCCTCGCGCAATCAAGAGCAGCAGGAGGAAAACGAGCGGAACATAAAATCCGCTGAACAAGGTCGCATACCAGTTCGGAAAAGCGGCGAACATCGCACCGCCCGCTGTAATCATCCATACTTCATTTGCGTCCCAAAACGGCCCGATCGTGTTAATCAACATACGCCGCTCTGTTTCATTACGTGCGACAAACCGCGTAGCCATGCCGACACCGAAATCATAGCCTTCAAGGAAAAAGAAGCCAATAAACAAGACAGCAATTAGAAGAAACCACAATTCATTCAGTAACAACGTGATATCCCTCCCCGTCAAACGGATCGTTTGATTGAATCGTCATTTTATTATCGAGTGAAGGTCCTTCTTTAAACGTGCGTACAAACAGGTAAACCATGACGATGGCCATAATTGAGTACATGCTCATAAACGCAATGATCGAGAATAGCAGTTCTCCTGCCGACACATTGGGCGACACACTGGCAGCCGTTTGCATAAAGCCAAACACAGTCCACGGCTGACGGCCAATCTCCGTCATTAGCCATCCGGTTGTGCTGCCGATAAAAGGGATAGCGATTGCTGCGACCATGGTGCGTAAGAACCATTTATTATTCAGGAGTTTCTTTTTCCATACAAGGAACGCGCCGACAATGCCGAGCAGACAGAGCAGTCCACCCATAACCGTCATGATGCGGAACGTCCAAAAAGTTGTTTTCACAGGCGGAATATAATTCCCTGGACCATATTTTTCCACATATGCCTTTTGAAGACTTTCGATCCCCTCTACGCTTCCGCTGAATTTTCCGTACGAAAGGAAACTCAGCAAGTAAGGAATCTTTATTTCTCCTGTATTTTTATGATTTTTCGTATCAATCTTTGCAATAACGGTCCACGGAGCAGGATCGCTTGTATTCTGCCAGGTCCCTTCACTTGCCGCCATTTTCATTGGTTGCGTCTTTACCAGATACTGTGCCTGTGAATGTCCGACAAGTGCAAGGAGAACTCCGGACACGAGCCCGATCATTATTGCAATTTTAAATGATTTTAAATAGAAATCCACATGATTTCTTTTCAGCAATGCAATCGCACTGATACCGGCAACAACGAAAGCGCCGGTGGCAAATGAACCGAAAATAGTATGCGGGAATTCAACCCATAATTGAGGATTTGTTAAAAGTGCCAAGAAATCATTCATTTCCGCTCTTCCATTGTTGATATGAAAGCCAACCGGATGCTGCATAAATGAATTGGCAGTCAGAATCCAAAGGGCTGATAAACTCGTTCCAGCCGTAACCAGCCAAATGCAGGTAAGATGAACCTTTTTCGACAGTCTGTCCCACCCGAACAGCCACAGGCCGATAAATGTTGACTCCATAAAGAAAGCAAGCAATGCTTCAATCGCAAGAGGCGCTCCGAAGACATCGCCCATAAATCGCGAGTATTCGGACCAGTTCATTCCAAATTGGAACTCCTGCAGAATTCCTGTCACAACCCCAATCGCAAAGTTAATTAAAAAGAACTTCCCCCAAAATTGAGTCATTTTCTTGTAAATTTCATTATTCTTGACAACATACATCGTTTCCATAATTGACACAATCAGCACGAGGCCGATGGACAAAGGAACAAAAAAGAAGTGGAAAATTGTTGTTGCCGCATACTGAAATCTCGCTAAACTCAATACGTCCATACTCTCTCCTCTTTTCAAGTTGGTGACTTTTCATTGATGCCACCATTTATCTATAGGACATAAATCACATTCCCGACTTCTTCAATCGGGTTTAAATGTACAAAAGTGTAACAGATGTCACATTCCACTTCTTACTTTACAACTTCCATAGCATACTTTCCCCTTTAGCTAATGACAATTTTGTGAACAAAATATGGCGCATTTTTTTCTGTTTTGTGACAAAGCTCATGAAATCCATTGGCCTTACTGACCTAAATTCAATTTTTTCGCTTTCTCAAGACTTTCCGGCCATAGGAATTCTGTTTATAAATACAAAAAGATCCGGCATCGCTACCGGATCCAGATTAATTCAAGATTCATTAATCTCTTTTGTTAAAGTACGCATTCAATTGTCCGCGGATCATGCGTTCCCTCAGCTTATTATCATAACGCTTGCTCTCTTTTTTCTGCATTTCTTTACGTAGTTCGGAAGTCTGCATACCGTCTTCCATTTTATTGGCTATATCCATAAGCGCTTCCACATCTGAAAAAGAATACTTTCGGTTTCCTCGCTCTGTTCGTTCAGGAAAAATCAATTTTCTTTTTTCATAATAACGGATTTGACGTTCGCTGAGACCTGTAAGTTCACAAACAGTTCCGATCGTGATGACTTTCTTGTACAAATAAGCGTCTTTTGGAGAATGCGTCGCCATTCATTTATCATCCTCTCTTCGCAACCAACATGACTCATTAATCACGAAACAATTTTGTAAGATAATATTACATCATTATTTCCCATACATCAATCGGCATGTGAGAATTAATGACAAATGAATGGACGAAATAATTCATCCCGTTTAAACTAATAGATGGGTTATGTACGACGAATGGCTATAGGAGGCTTCTCAATGGAACAGGAAAAAGCGGCAAGTTTAGCAAAACGCATTATTCAGCTTGATCTGAAACGTGACGAATTACTGGAAGAATTAATTATGGTCAGCGGTAATGAGGCACTTGAACTATTAAGGCGTGTCCAAAATGCATAAATAAATTTCTTTACCTGCTCACGTGTGATCGAATATTTTTATAAAAGACAAGAGGTGTGGGTGATGACTGATACACTCACAAAAAATTACGAAGAGAAGAAGAATAATCTCATCGGCAAGATGCTGGATCATGGGATTTTTAAATTTAAAAATCATCAACTCTATGAGCTCTCCTTAACCGAGCTCGAGATTGCTTACAAAAGGTATTTGAAAGATAACTCATATATGAAATAAGCCAGAGGCTTCCGCCTCTGGCTTATTTTTTCTCAAACCGTTGTGCATGGCCAATATGCAGCATCTTCTAAGCAAAAACGAAGTATCCACGGCCATGGTCCGTACCCTGATTGGATATTAATATGCCCTTGCTCAGGAAAAATCAAACAAGGCACATGAAAGTCAAAATACTGTTTCATTTCCTCTTGGGGCAGAAAGCGGTCATTGGTTGATAAAATTAGTAATGTTTTCTTTGCAATGCTCGGTAATGAAGCTTTATCTTTTGGAAGCGGAAAAAAGTTTTGAATTTCTGGGTTGTCCAAATGCTCAGATGGCGGACAGACCATGATTACTCGATCGACCTTTCTTGCGTTATGCTGTGATGCATAATGGATCCAAAGGATACAGCCCAGACTATGTGTCACCACTACCAAGGGCTCATCTTTAGGAATCTCATCTATGGTCTCTTCAAGACAGTTGATCCAACTTTCTCTTACCGGATGATCCCACTGAGGAAATTGAGGAAACCAGACACGCTCTCCCCTTTTTTTCAATTCTTTAGTCAGCCACTCTTGCCAATGTCCGCTCGTACTGCCGCCAAGCCCATGTAGCACAAGAAAACAGGTCATATTCAGCACCTCATCAGTTAATTACGTTACCTCATAAAGAAAAAATTTTCTGGCCGAGTCCTTGGACACCGGCTGAACTCCCACATTATGTACAACGACATGCACGCAGTTAGCGGAAGTTTCTTCAAAGTTCTTCTTCTCTTTTCTTATACTAGGCACCCGCTAATTTCTTACTCTTTTGCGTTTTCTTTTTGTATTAAAAATCCGTTTAATACATTATATCATCAAATAAGCGGATCCAAGAGATCCGGATCCGCTTATTTTCTATTAGATTGCGAAACACGTTTTTCTTCGTCATCTCTTACTCGATGTGCAAGTCGGCTCGAAGCGTCCGCTGCAATGCTTGCAATCAAATCATCAAGGAATGTGTTGACTTTGCCCTCTTTTTCAAGATCCAGTCGGCCGATGATTTTAGGCTTCACTTTATCCAAATAGCCAAAAGTCGTAGCTGCAATACTGCCGAAACTGGACACAGCACCAAGCGCAATCGTTTCATCTACGCCGAACAAGCCTTCATCCTGATCAACGAGTGACTGCAAAGGTTCAGACAACAGTTTTTTTTCGGCAAGACGATCCAGTTCTATTCCTACGAGGATTGCATGCTGCAACTCTCTTTTGGCAAGTACCCCTTGAACATTCTCCACACATGTATCAATCGTCAATCCGGACATAAATGGCTTCTGTAAATCCAAAACGATTTCAGCAATGTCCTCAACGGTGACACCACGCTCAGCCAAAGCTGCTTCAACAGCATTGGCAATGGCCTGAGACGTCACTCTTTTTTTATGTGCCGAATAAAAGGTAGCACCCTTCGGCAGCCCCGGTGCGTAGGTCATGCTTTTTGAAAAAGGTTGTTCATTCATTCATCTTTTCTCCTTCCAAAGACAGATCAAGACTCGTCATTCTGTTCATTATTGAATTTTTGCATACGGCTGATTCAGCCGCTCCAAAACAAGATACGACCGAAAAGAACGTATAAGGCGCAGATCATTCATTAGGATTATTAAAGAAAGCACCAAAACAGTCGCAATAGGCTGATCTATACTGCTGAACGCCCAAAATTGCGTAATCCGCCTTCTTTCATTTTATGCTGAAGAACAAAAAGAAATGACGGAAGACATACAAAGTCACAAAAGTGTTGTAAAAAGCACGTTAAAAATGGTTTGCTCGCTCATCAAGAGACTGCAACGCTATCATAGCGTAATCGCCCTGTCCAAGCAAGGACGAGCTAAAAACGGCTCTATTTCTGTATGAGAACCTTGATTTTCTTTTTAGTCACAAGACAAGTGCACTATTTATTTTGAGATCATTTTTTTCTTCCATAATCGTATAAAATCTGCTGCTTCCTCTAAAACTAAACGAGCTTTGCTGCCAGCATGACAGCTGAATTCGGAAGGTGGTATGCGCCCATGAAAGAATTTATTTCTATTTGCGTTGAATTAAGTGTTGGATTGTTCGCCCTGCTTCTACTTACAAAAGTTATGGGCCGGGCATCAATGTCTGAGTCGACACCCTTTGACTTCATTTCAATGATCGTTGTCGGTGATTTTGTCAGCGATGCAATCTATGATCCGCAAACTCATGTTTTCAAGGTTATTTTTACGATTCTGTTTTGGGGGATTTTGATTTATCTTATTGATATTATTACATTGAAATATCATCAATCACGCGGTTTCTTCGAGAGTCAGCCTGCCTTAATTATCAATAAGGGGCAAATAGATCGAAAAATAATGAAAAAAAACCGTATCGACATGAATCATCTGCAAATGCTTCTGCGGGATCGGAATATTTTCTCGTTGCGTGAAATTGAATTTGCTATACTGGAGCCGAACGGTAAAATCTCCGTTATTCGCAAATCAGAATATGAACAAACAAAACGCAAAGATTTGAAACTCGCTAATGAAGCGGTATCCCTTCCAATCACTTTAATCAGTGACGGAACGATTATTGAGAAAAATTTGCCTTTAATCGGTAAAACAGAAGCGTGGCTAATTGACGAGCTGAAAAAGCACTCCATAGAAGAGCCAAGTCAAATCATGATCGCCGAATGGCGAAATGAGGACGGGCTGTTCCTTCAAAGGATACATTCTTAAACCCCAAAAGGTGTATCACTATTCCAACATTTGACCATCATATCCTATGCCATTCAGTCGGTATCACTTTTCTGCTCATGAAACGATGTGTTCACAACAATTTCATTACCGCACCTGACCTTATACACATTGTCTCCAAAGAAAACAAAGCACTCAATGCGTACAGAATCCAAGTAGCTGTGATCAATAGGTATTTGAAAATTAGTAAACGCCGTCGATTGCCTTGGACTTATAACGAGTGAATCAGATGGTCTCACCCATATTTCCCCAGACTCATTCGTTTCGTTCCCATCCTCCGTGTCCAAAATAACCCAAATATTTTCTTCTTGTTCGCCTTCCGCTAAAGGCAAATCTTCTTCGTGAACGACATGCCCTT
Organism: Sporolactobacillus sp. STSJ-5; assembly: GCF_024385605.1. Lineage (GTDB taxonomy): Bacteria > Bacillota > Bacilli > Bacillales > Sporolactobacillaceae > Sporolactobacillus. The sequence goes on from NZ_JANFOJ010000028.1 coordinate 10,337, forward strand.
TTAGTGCAGCAATATCTCCTGGATGAAAACGGAAGCAGATCGTTGGCGTATCCAGAGGCAGCGAGCCTGTATTTTCAATGAGCACATCCCCTTGAATCAAGCTTTTCCTCCCGCTCAGAATCCAAACGTAATTAATATAGGAAACAGCTCCATATTTTACTGGATGATGACTGTCCGCATTTGGAACGGGAGCCGTCTCTGTTCGTTTGCGCTCGTTCTTCAACCGATGTTCCAGTATGGCCAGCCGTTTTTCATAGACTTCAATGCGTCTGTTTTTATCATTAATTTCTGTTTGCACTTCACCAAGCAAGCGTTCATAACCTTGGACACGGCGATGATATTCATCACTTGATAAATCGGATTTCGACCGCTGATTCTGCTTCATCATTTCAATGGTTGCTTCAGCGGAATCAAGCTTTTCCTGAATCTCTTGTTCGTGCTGTTTCAGAGTCTCATAATCCTTGTTCAAGCTGGATAGTTGGTGCTTGAGCTTCTCATAACTCTTGTCAACTGCTTTTGTTTTTGCTGTTTTTTCATCCAGCTCTTTTTTTAACTGTGCTACTTCTTCCTTGGCGAAGATCATGCTTTGCTCCAATTTTAGCGCCTTATTCCGATAAAATTTCTGCCTGTCTTCCAATGAAGCTATTGTTAACATGTCCTTTTGGCTGGTCATGACTGGCGCCTCCCGAAAAATGTCATCACTGAAACCAGTATATGAAGGAATAGCTCGTCCATTGCTTGCTCATCTTTTTTTCTACTCAATGTGTCAGTTTTGAAGAAAAGTAAATAAAAAAAATAGAGAGTGAACAAATCACTCCCTACGTCCAATCATGCTTAGCCGAGATTTATTTTGATATTTCCTTCGTCTACTTCGACCAATCCAGTCGCAAATGTGACTTTTCTGCTCTTTTTATTAATAAGCTTCAGACTGAATTTATCTTGACCGTTTCCATCAGCCAGATCAAGTTCAAATCCTACTTCTTTATCATCGGCATGACCGACGCCGGAAATTTTTAGAATAGAATAGCCATTCTTTTCAAAAGCATCAAGTGAAGAAGGATCAAAACGGTCAGCCTCAAATGTAAAGTCCTTATCATGCTTGTCATCATCAAGGTCTTTGTATTTGAATTTTAGACTGCTTTCATCAAGATCATCACTGTCAATTGCGACTTTGATCGCTGCACGGCCATCGTACTCACATTCATCAGTTACGGGACCGGATGCTTCTCCTCGTGCACTGACCGTATGATGCTTCCTTGGGAAGATATCATCGCATTCTTCTGGAAAATCAGGTGTCGGGCACGGATCATCGTAATCCGGATCATCTACGCGGATATCATTGCCACGCGGTTTGCAGAATTTAGCCTGAACAGACAGTTTAACCTCTGCCTCAACCTGAATATCAGCACAGAAGAATACTTTCAGTCTAATAAATGGCGGGAACGGTCCATTGAGAATAACCGCATTATCTAGAATGCGTGCTGAGATTTTCGATACTCTGCAAAGAAGATCCGTTCCTTTCGGATAGCAAAGCGCAAACGGCTCAAGAGCGCTGACATCCGTTTTCAGTTTAGTGACCACTTCTCCCTCTCTGTCGACAACAAGAACAGTAATTGTTGCCGTGAACAGAATAGTGACAAGCTGAGCACTCACTTCTTGCCCATAAAGATGTCCTTCTACAGATTGTTTGCCGCCAACCTGCTCGCAAAAGAAATCTTTATGCTCACCTTTTTTTACCTCACTATTGTCGAGCGGAAATAAAGGCGGAGTTTTCGGTGTTTTAACCACTACGCGCAGTGGTCTTCTACTTGGGTCGGCCAAAGCGCATTCAATGTCTTCAAGCTGCGCTTCAGTAAACTGAAGTTTTAATTTTGTACCGATTTTGTCCGTAACCCAGTCGTAGACCTTGGGAACTCTGATACATTCATCCTTAAGCCTGCTTTTTGGCTTGGAGATTAGTTTACTTCCCATTTAAAACCTTCCTTTCTGTCAAATGTAAAAAAACATGGTTGGTTGTTTCCCTACATAGTATGGGTATGGCACGGGGATTGGCACAATTATGACTGCCCATTTTTTGTGCGGATAACTAGAAAAGTTCAGGGAACTGTTCAACTAGTGACGATGATCATCCGTAATAATTTTTCTCTTGGAGCAAAAGGTACGGATGGTCGCCTAAATAATATAGGAGGTGAACGGCTTGAATAACAATCATGAAGTTCAGGGAGAAAAGCAAAAGCTAAGTTCTATTCGGCACGTAAAATGGCCGACATGGCCGAGTAAGAAAAAAACTGCATCTCATCCAGAACAGAAGCAGCTAGCAGAAAAACAGCCTCAGATCGATGACCAGATTTCCCCTGCATTTGATGAACAAGACCCAGAATCAAGCAGTGAATCGATCCATCCTTTTCATCATGAGGAGGATGATCTGCATTCCGTCGAAATTGATCCTTTCCATATTAACAGCGATGATCGCCCATACGATCCGCCGCATTCTGAATAAAATGATGAAGGACAAAGAAAAAGGAGATGCGTTCGGTGAGTAGAGAAGAAGCTGATGAACAAATTCATGATAATCAGCAAAAAAACAAAGCTGATGATTTTTTTGAAGCCCCGAAGAAAAGAAAAAGCAGTTGCAGTACTTGCGGTCACGTCACTTGGCGGCCAAAAAACAATTAAAGAAAGAAAAAACGGTACCCATTCTCTCTATAGAGAAACGGATACCGTTTTTTTCTGTTCCACAAATAAGAAAGTGAAATTTAAGGTAATCATGAATTCGCCCAATGCAAAGTCATGAAGCTATTCAGATGCTAATGATGTTGAATCCTGCATCAACATGAATGGTTTCACCGGTAATATTCTTAGAAAGATCGCTGAATAGGAAAAGTGCGGTATTGCCGACATCTTCAGGACTAATCGAACGGCGAAGCGGTGCTTTCTCCTCAATAACCTTCAAAACACCATTGAAATCAGAAATTCCTTTTGCCGAAAGTGTACGGATCGGTCCGGCAGAAATGCCGTTCACACGAATATTATCCTTGCCAAGATCATTTGCCAAATACTTTACACTTGCATCCAAGCTGGCTTTTGCTACACCCATAACATTATAGTTTCTAACAACGCGTTCGCCGCCGAGATAGGTCATAGTGACAACGCTTCCACCCTCAGTCATCAAGCCTTTTGCTTCTTTAAGCACAGCAGTTAATGAATAGGCACTGACATTCTGCGCAAGCAGAAAACCGTCACGCGTCGTGTTCATATAGTCGCCGTCAAGTTCTTCCTTTTTGGCGAAGGCGATGCAATGAGCAAGTCCGTCAATTTTGCCGACATCTTCTTTAATTTTTGCAAATGTCGCTTTGATCTCTTCGTCAATCGTGACGTCACACGAATAGAAAAGACTGTCCTTCCCATCAAGTGTTGCCGCCAGCTTTTCCACAGATTCGCGAAAGCGTTCGTTATTGTACGTAAAAATGAGTCTAGCTCCGGCACGATCAAGTGCCTGCGCAATACCCCATGCGATGCTGCGTTTATTAGCAACACCCATAACTACATATGTACGCCCTTTAAGCGTTAATTCCATGTCCAATCCTCCCTATAGATCACGTCAATCCAATGGCTATTATATCATGAAAGAACGCCTGCGTCCTTTCATGCTTAGGTCTGCAGTCATTGATTCTCAAAATCCGCTAAAAAAGAGAATGTATAATCGAATACTTGTATAGCCCTTGCATTCAGAAATACAGTATATCTGCATTTTACTTGATCCATCTAAATGTTTCTTTTTTTCATGCTTTACGCTATCATGATTAAGTATTACCGATGTATTACTATAAGTTACCTCCACGAAACTTTTTTCAGAAGAAGGACAGACTCATGTTGAACAGAGATTCCCTTGCAAAAATAGATTATACGTTGTTTTTTATCATTTTCTTGTTCGCCTGCATCAGCTATTTATCAATCTCTATGGCTCCGCTCAAATCCGGTGCGCCTGCTCTAAGCATGGCTCACCGTCAAATTGCATGGTACATTGTCAGCATATTCATTGCTATTGGTATCATGTTCTTTGATTATGATCGTCTGAAACGGATGCACTGGATTTTTTATGGAATCGGAATGACACTGCTTTTAGGTCTCACCTTCGCCCAACTGGGTGTGCCGATTCCAATGGTCGATAAGTCTCACGGAGCCATGAGCTGGTATGCGCTCCCCGGTATCGGACAGCTGCAGCCTTCCGAGTTCATGAAATTATTTATGATTGTATCCATAGCTACAACGATTGATAAACATAATGAAGAATATTCGATTCGAGGACTAAGGGAGGACATGCTGCTGCTCGGCAAAATTGCGCTTGTATCCTTTCCTCCTTTTATGCTGGTCTTTGCTCAGCCGGACCTTGGAACCGCACTCGTCATGTTCAGTATCATCGTTTCCATGACCTCGGTCAGCGGCATCAATTGGAAACTGATTTTAGGCATTTTTGCATCGATTATCTGTGGATTAGCTTTTTTCGCCATCAGCTGGTTCCACTTTCCTGAAATCATTAATATTTTCCTTAAATCGCACCAAAAGGATCGTTTTTTAGCTTGGCAGGATCCGCAGCGTTATTCTTCTGATGTAGGCTACCAGTTGATCCAGTCTCTTAAATCCATTGGTTCCGGAGAATTTTTCAATTACCGGTTTAACTCGTCAATTACCTTGCCTGAGTCCTATAATGACTTTATATTCGCTGTAATTGGCGGGAGTTTCGGTTTCATTGGCGCGGTAACGGTCATCTTGCTGTTCTTTCTGTTTGTTTCCCGAGTAATCAAAGCAGCTGTTGAAACGCACGACCCATTTGGAAGTTATATTTGTACCGGGATCGTCGGCATGGTCATGTTTCAGGTATTTGAAAATATCGGCATGACCATTCAAGTCATGCCCGTCACCGGGATCACCTTGCCTTTTCTAAGTTATGGAGGAAGTTCGCTGCTTGCCAGCATGATCTGTGTCGGTATTGTTCAAAGCGTACGAATGCAAACACAAAAGTTCATGTTTTCCTAACAGCCGCGGTCAGCGGCTGTTTTTTTTACAAGCAGTCAGCGGCAAAATGATAAGAAATATCAGCAATGATTCGTTTAAAGTAAGTTGGGAAAAATAGTATTGAATACGTAATTGAGGGATGATATACATGTACGATGTGATTGGTGATATCCATGGCTGTCTCACAGAATTTACTCAATTGACAGAGAAACTCGGTTATCGATGGGTACATCAACTGCCCATCCACCCTGAGCAAAGAACACTTGTTTTTGTCGGCGATATCACGGATCGCGGTCCGTCTTCCGTTGAAATGATCCGAATTGTTGCCAATTTAGTAGAGCAAGGGCTTGCCTTGTACGTTCCCGGCAATCACTGCAATAAGTTGTACCGGCTCCTGATTGGAAGAAACGTACAGGTCGCGCACGGACTTGAAACAACCGTACAAGAACTCAACCAATTGGACAATCGCCATCGTGAACAGATATCGGAACAATTTATCGCACTCTACAAAAAATCGCCGCTGATTCTTTACCTCGATCAGCAGCAATTAGTTGTTTGCCATGCAGGCGTGCAGGAAAATAATTTATTTAAACCGCTCACGAGTGCGATGAGATCCTTTGCTCTGTACGGTGATACTACAGGAAAAAAAGATGCAAATGGACTTCCTGAACGGCGCGATTGGGCAAGACAGTACCACGGTAAACCTCTGATTGTATATGGCCATACTCCGGTGGCGAGACCGCGCTGGAAAAATCATACGTTGAACTTAGATACCGGATGCGCGTTTGGCGGTATGCTGAGCGCACTACGCTACCCAGAAATGAAACTGGTTGCTGTTCCATCCTCCATGCCGCGAATCTCGGATCGCTTCAGATCGTTTCCAGATTGATTGGATTTGCTAGAAGTGTCTGCATATCGTCTGGACACTGTTTATGCAGATGGATCGGCTCGCCGGTAAACGGATGTATAAAGGAGACTTCAAAACTATGCAGTGCCTGTCGTTCAATCCGCTCTAACGTTCCACCATACAGATCATCACCCAAAAGCGGATGCCCAATTGATGCGAAATGAACACGGATCTGATGTGTTCTCCCGGTCTGCAGCCGCACGGCGACGAGTGTCCAGTTACTATATCGCTCAAGCACCTTGTAATGAGTAATTGACCGTCGACCATTCTGCCAATCGACCATTCGCTCAATTGCACTTCCCGCACGGCGGCCGATCGGTGCATCGATTACACCCTGATCCTGGTGCACCGTTCCCTCGACACATGCCAGATATCTGCGATGGATTTCTTTCTTCTTCTGCATCTTAAAAAAGCGCTCATGACTGAAGCGATGCTTGGCAACTAACATCAAGCCGGATGTGTTGCGATCCAGTCGATTAATAATATGGACGGTTGACGCAAGATTTTCTTCTTTAAAATAACGCAGCAAGCCGTTTGCTAACGTTCCGGACGGATATTGATGAGATGGAATAACAGGTATTCCTGCCGGTTTATTCACAATGAGGACAACATCATCTTCGTATACAATATCGAGTGGCATTGACTCATCGGAAAGAAACTCACTCGGCATCTCCGGTGGAAAGACAATGGTTAGCTTCTCACCCTTCTGAAGTACATGACGCACGGAACGTTCCTCACCGTCAACTAGTAATTTACCGCCTTTATATTTAATTGCGGACAACGCACGCCGTGATACTTTGATTTCTTTTTTTAGATAATCGCGCATAACCATTCCCTGTTCAGCAGAACTCATGGTTTTCACTATGGTATAACACTGCTTCTCCATTTTATTCGGAACCATATATTCCTCATTCACGTCCTTATCTTAGATAACTAGCCAATAAACGAATCACGTACGCGGCGCCAAAATGGAAAACGGCGAAAACGAGCAAAGCGGATTTTTTCTTCTGCGACGCCAAATTCAATCTGTTTCACTTGATCATGGACACTTGATAAATGATCCACTGAAAGAGTAAAGGATTTGTCCATGACCGGCATGACCTGACAACGGTGATGCTCAGGCATTATGAGTGGTGAGCCCACCGTTCGATAAACCCGATTATTAATCGATGCGATCTCAGTCAACTGGATTGAAGAAAGTGAGGGGTGAATAATCGCTCCGGACAGTCCCTTGTTGTAAGCTGTGGAACCTGTCGGTGTAGAAAAACACAGCCCATCTCCTCTAAAACTCTCAAATTTTTCACCCTTGATCATCACATCCGCAACAAGCAGCCCTTCAACACTGCGCACCGTACATTCATTTAATGCCAAAAAATGTTTCGATTGTGTACCGTCCATGAAATCAACGGCAATACGCAGAAGTGGATACTCAACCATATCGAAGCTTTTTTCAATAACTGATTGAATAAGGCCGTCAACCTCTTCAGCGGTCCAATCGGCATAAAAGCCTAAATGTCCGGTATGCAGCCCTACAAATGCCGTTTTACTCAAGCGATCAGAATAGCGATGAAAAGCCTGAAGCAGCGTACCGTCACCGCCAACTGAAATAACAAGGTCCGGTTCCATGTCATCATAGATGAGCTTGTGCAGCGTCAATTGCTCAAAAATGCGCTTCCGCAACGCAGAAGAGAGCTCATCTCCTCTTTTTTCAATCGCAAATTTTTTTAAGCTGCCAGCGGGAACACTCTTTATGTACCGCGGTTTTTGTTCCATCTCGCCATAACCTTCTTCCAACTTATTCATTGCGGATCTACGTCCTGCTCTAAGGCTTATTTTTCTTCATCAGCGTTTTTCTGAAGAAAACGCAGCTGGGCTACACGAATTTCATCTCTAATTTGGGACATCTCCTCATCAAGACGAAAGGCAGCCTCAGCGGCACTGAGCAGCCTTTTTTTTACATCAATCGGTATTTTCCCATTATATTTATAGTTCAATGAATGCTCAATCGTCGCCCAGAAATTCATTGCCAGCGTGCGTACCTGAATTTCAACCAAGATCTTCTTCTCACCGCTCACTGTCTGCACAGGATACTGAACAACAACATGATAAGAACGGTAACCGCTTTTTTTCTTCTCATTGATATAATCACGTTCTTCGACCACCACTAAATCCGTGCGGCCACGAATCAGTCGTACAACCCGGTGTATATCATCCACAAATTGGCACATGACACGTATCCCGGCAAGATCCTGCATTTGTGTATTCAACTGAGCCAGCGGCATCCCTTTTCGTCGCGCTTTCTCCATAATACTCGGTATCGGTTTTACTCTGCCTGTAACAAATTCAATCGGTGAATTTTCCGAGGTCACCTCATAAAGATCACGATAGCCGCGCAATTTAACTTTAAGTTCATCTACTGCTTGCTTGTAGGGCGCAAGGAATATATCCCACTCCATTCCAATCACTCCATCTGGTCAAAGACAAGAACAACGTGTCGTCATTAATGCTGCTCGTCCACCTGAAAATTTACTTCGGTCTGTTGTTTCTTCACACCCATTATGTCATAATTTAGAGGAAGTTACGAGTATCTGCTTTAGCACCATAGATGAGGGCGGGGCGTAAGACAAATGGCTCAGGAATTGGAAATTGAATATAAGAATATGTTGACAGGTGATGAATTTTCCAAACTTTGTACGGTATTTGGACTGAAAACAACCTCGTTTTTCAAACAAGTAAATTATTATTTTGACACCCCCACCTTCGCTTTGATGAATAAAAAAACGGTCCTGCGTATCCGAGAAGTCGGAAAACAGCATGACTTTACATTAAAACAACCGCATAACGGCGTTATTCTTGAGACTCATCAAGAGCTTGATGATGAAGAAAGCCGATCCATGATCCAGCTTGGGATCGTTCCTCCCGGTGAAATCGAACAAGCGATCACAAAAGTAGGCGTGGATGCAGATCAGCTTGTGCTCATTGGCGAATTGACAACGAAACGCTGTCAATTCCCCTACCAATCCGGTAAATTGTTTCTGGATCACAGCTTATACTTAGATCATAATGATTACGAGTTAGAATATGAAGCGGCAGATCAAGGTTCAGGATCGGACATCTTCAATACATTGCTTCTTGAACACTCAATACCCCGCAGGGCATCAAAAAGTAAAATGATTCGTCTTTTTCAAGCGACACAGGAAAAAAGGAGCTGAACCGGCAATGTCTACTGACACAAACACACTTGCCCAACTTCTATCCATGTCGGTCATGTCCGGCAATCAGATTTTCTCTGATCAATCCAGTACCTCGTCCGTACAAATGAATACTCAAAACTCAAATTTGTTCGGCACATTGCTTTCATTAATGATGAATATGGACAGCACAAGTACATCGGGCAGCAACGGATTGAGCAGTTTGAACACTAATCTTTTAAGCCCAGCAGCAATGACTTCTGATCCGTCACTTGCCACGGATTCAAGTACAGCATCCGATCAGTTGCTGTGGCAGCAGTTCTCTTCCTCTGTCTCGCCATTGTCGATGAAGAACCCATCTTCCACCACCGGCGGCACATCAGATTATAATGAAATCATTCAGGCAATGAGCAAGAAGTACTCTGTTGATGCCAACCTGATTCGATCCGTTATTGACGCTGAGTCCGGCGGCAATCCGAATGCTGCCAGTGCGGCTGGCGCGCAAGGACTCATGCAGCTGATGCCCGGAACAGCAACAGGACTGGGAGTCACTAATGCTTTTGATCCTGTCCAAAATATTGAAGGCGGAACTAAATATCTGCGCAAACTGCTTGATCGTTTTAACGGAAATTATTCGCTTGCCTTGGCTGCTTACAACGCAGGATCAGGTAATGTAGAAAAATACGGCGGAATCCCTCCATTTGCCGAAACACAAGCTTACGTGAAAAAAATTATGAGCAAAATCCAAACGGCTAACGTATGAAAGGCGGTACCTTCTTATGGATGAAGAAAAGCTGAAAGCTCTTGAGGCCAAAGTTGATGCTCTTGAAAAAAAGGTTAAAGTTCTTGAAGCAGATAGACAGCGACCATTGATGGGATCGAACGTTTGGGTGCTAGTTCCCGTTGCCGCGATTATCATGTGGGGTTTACAAGGCCTCTTTTAATTTTTTCAAAAAAAGTTCCCGCATCTTTTGGATACGGGAACTTTTTCTATTCAATGCACATCCATTAGCATTAAAAACTGCTGTCATCAATCTGATCCAGCCAATCAGTCACGGCATGAACAACTGATTCGACGCAGCCTTCTTTAAACGGTGATTCCAGACCGGCAGTCTTAACTAATTCCAGGAACGATCTGCTTCCGCCCTGCTTGCACAGATTTAAATAATCTTTCCATGCAGCATCATAATCTTCCTGCGACTTCTTCCAGAACTCAAATGCACATACTTGAGCCAATGTATAGTCGATATAATAGAACGGTGATTCATAGATATGTCCCTGACGCTGCCAAAATCCGCCGCTCTCAAGGAATTCAATGCCGTCATAATCACGGTATGGCAAGTACTTTTTCTCAATAGCCTTCCATGCCTGCTTACGTTCCGCCGGGGTCATTTCCGGGTGTTCATAAACGACATGCTGAAATTCATCAACACTCACGCCGTAAGGCAGAAATAAGAGCGCATCGCTCAAATGTGAGAATCTGCGTTTATCAGCATCTTCTTTAAAGAACAGATTCATCCACGGCCATGTAAAAAATTCCATGCTCATCGAATGGATTTCTGCACCTTCAAAAGTCGGCCAGCGATATTCAGGAATTTCGGTATGAGTTGAATAAACCTGAAACGCATGACCCGCCTCGTGTGTTAAGACATCAATATCAGCTGCCGTACCGTTGAAATTAGAGAAAATGAATGGTGATTCATAGTCAAAAATATATTCGCAATAACCACCGCCAGCTTTTCCTTTAGTTGCCAGTAGATCCATCAAATGATGATCAAGCATGAATTGGTAAAATTCGCCTGTTTCTGCCGACAGCTCTGAATACATCTTCTTTCCGTTATCAATGATCCATTCAGCGTCCCCCTTAGGAGCTGCATTTCCGGTCGTGAATTGGAACGGTACATCGTAAAACTTTAATTTGTCAACATTGATGCGTCTGCGTTGACGTTCATAAAGACGGTTCGCTGCAGGAACTACATATTTGCGAATCTGCTCACGATAATTTTTGACCATATCACGGTCGTAGCCAATGCGGGCCATTCGGTAATAGCTGAGATCAGCATAGTTCTTAAACCCAAGCTTATGTGCAATTTCCGTCCTGATTTTCACCAATTGATCATAGATTTCGTCAAACTCTTGTTCATGATCAGCAAAGTAACCGAAATATGCTTTAAGCGCCGCACTTCTCACTTCACGATCAGAAGACTGCTGGAATGGCGCCAGCTGAGCCAGCGTACGTTCCTTACCTTGGAACGGAATTTTCGCAGCAGCAATTAATTTAGTATACTTGGATGCCCACTTATTTTCTTGCTGCATCAGCGGAATCACTTCAGGTGAAAAGGATTTGAGCTGTGCTTCGGCAAGCGCGAAAAGCTGTCTGCCCCATTTCTTCTCCAGCTCCGCACGAAACGGAGAGGCAAGGAGCAATTTATAAAACTCGGTCGTCTTCCCTTCAAATATCGGCATCGTTTCATCGGAAAAATCATTCTCATCTTTATAGAAAGGATCCTCCGTGTTGATCGTATGCCTGATTTCAACAAGTCGAAACATTGTGTCCAAATGCATACGCATGCGATTGATTTCTTCAGCAGCATGTACCGCTTTATCAAGCGTATCAGCACTTTTAAATGCGTCAAATGCTTTACTGAATGCTTCTTCGTATTTAGCGACATCCGGTCGTTCGTATTTATAATCTTCAAAAACCGTCACTGCAAAACACCCCTTTTTTAAATCTTTCTTCTCTTTCTTCCTCGTTTTTCCACATCTCAACTATTA
>NZ_JANFOJ010000029.1 GCF_024385605.1 Sporolactobacillus sp. STSJ-5
TATGGTTGGCGATCGGCTGGATTTCGACATTTATCCGGCGAACAAGCTCAGGATGAAAACAATCCGCGTTCTGCAAGGGATGGCTCGATTGCAGAAGCCGAAGAATTCGGACTATGTGCCGACAATGACCGTTCGAGCCGTTGATGACCTAAGGAAAATGTTGCACAAAAAACAATAAGGAACGAAGGACTAACAAATGGATTTCAGTGAGTTAAAGAGATTAGCGGAGGAAAAGGTGAATCCCAGAGCATTATCTGAAGACTGTCAAGTTTTCTTTCTTTATAGTATCGACGCTTCAAGTAGACTAATTAATGTCATGAAAAAGATGTTATTGATTAAAAATCAATAACCGTGATGCAGTAGATGGAAGATGTGAACGAACAGCGCTTCTCAGTTATAACCTTACATTATTCAGGAAGGTGATTTTTTGAAAATAATCCAACAATGGAAGCAAAGTGATAGTGAATTTATTAAGAAAAAGGTAATCGAACATAATATGGAACAAATTCCTGATGAACTGAAAACATCGAATGAAAACGTAAGCTTTATTTTAAAGGATGAAGGGCAAAAAATTGTTGGTGGAATTACAGGAACTATGTTTTGGCATCATTTACATATAGATTTTTTGTGGGTTCATAAACGTGTCAGAGGCAAAGGCTATGGAAGTGCATTGTTAAAAGAGATGGAAAATTACGCTTTGAAAAATAGATGTAGATTTGTCTATCTTGATACATTTAGTTTCCAAGCACCAGAATTTTATATAAAACATGGGTATACAGTTTTTGGTACTCTTGAAAATCATCCAAAGGGATTTAACCAATACTTTTTGCAGAAGAGATATGAAAAATAAGAGATGCGATCCTGTCGAAACGTTTATAGTATGATCCAAGAAGGGGCAGGGAAACAGATGATGAGAACGATCAAATACAAAACGCTTGATCACGATTATTATAGACAGGCTTTAGCGCTAAGAAATAAGGTTTTAAGAAAACCAATCGGGAAAGATATTTACAGCGAAAATTTGTCTATTGAAAAAGATAATGATTTCTATGCGGTTTTAATGGATAACAAGATCATTGCTACGTTTAGCATTTTTGTTGAAGCACCCCAAGTGGCTCACTTGACTGCTTTTGCAGTTGACCATGATTTTCAAAGACAGGGAATAGGTTCAAAACTGCTGAACTATGCGATTGAAGATTTAAAAAGCAAAAATTTTAAACAAATCAAAGTAAATGCCAGGTCAACTGCCCATGGGTTTTATCAAAAAAATGGATTTGAAGATATTGGCGGTAACTATCATGACAATCGACTTGGTTTAGATGGCTATCTAATGATTTATGAGATTAAATAAGTTTTGGCAGACACTCGTATCGTTTCGGAAACATAAAAAACAAAAAAGCAATTTACCTTTTTCAAAGTAAATTGCTGGGGCCTTGCTTAAATCAATTTTCTTTCTTTGAAGACTTCCTTAGCTACGGAAACAGCATTCAGCGCTCTTGGAAATCCGACATAGGGGACGCATTGAATAAAAATTTCAGAGATCTCTTTTGCGGTGATGCCGACATTCAATGCGCCGTTAATGTGTACGCGCAACTGATTTTCCGTTCCGCCAATCGAAGCGAGACTGCTCAGCGTGATCAGCTCGCGCTGTCTTAAATCCAACTCAGGGCGAGTGTAAATATCGCCAAAAGCAAACTCAATAATAAATTTTCCGAGGTCTGGCGCAATATCCTTCAAGGATTGTATAACCATCTCACCAGCATTTCCATCTACTTCATTTAATTTTTCTAAACCTGCTGCATAACGACTTTTTTCCAATTCTTCCATCTCCTTTTTTGGTACAATGAAAGTGTAATGGCTGGAGTTAACTCCATGTCAAGGCATCAAGGAGGACTTTTTATGGTTTACTCAATTGGCGAATTTTCCAAGTTAACAAGTTTAAGCGTCGATACACTTCGCTACTACGAAAAAGAAAAACTCGTCCATCCGGACAGAAATAGGAGCAATCAAAGACAGTACACGGACAAAGATAAAATGTGGGTTGACTTCATACTCAGACTTAAAGAAACAGCAATGCCGATTCGGAAGATAAAAAAATATGCGCGATTACGGGAGGAAGGGGATGTCACGTTGAAAGAAAGAATGGAGATGCTGCGGGCGCACCGACACTCCATGATCAAACAAATAGAAAAGTTCGAAGATAACTTGGGGCATCTAGACAAGAAAATAGAAACTTATGAAGCAATGATTGCCGATCATAAACAATGAGTTAGGCAGCGCAATGTGAGCCTCACTACAGCAGGAGACAGAAAAATGGAAGTTAATACATGTAAAATAGAAGTGCTTATACCTGAACGTTTTATTGCTTCGCTTAGGAATCGATTAAATGAAGCCGGTATTCTTACAGTGGGGAACTATGACAACGTTATCTCATATTCAGAAGTTAAGGGTTATTGGCGACCGCTCGAAGGAGCCAATCCCTATGATGGAGAAGTAGGTAAACTATCTGCTGGGACCGAATGCAAAATGGAATTTAGATGTCAATTTGAGCAAATCGATGGTGTCAAAACGATCATTAAAGCTGTTCATCCATATGAAGAACCCATTATAAATGTCATTCCTTTGCTGTGACATAAGAAAAGGTGAATGATGATGAATATACGTGCTGCAAAACCTAGTGATCTCACACAAATCCTGACTATTCTTAACGAGGTGTCAAGAGACCTGCAGGAAAAAGGTGTGAATCAGTGGAATTACCCATGGGATCAAGAACCGATAGAGGAAGCATTAAAACAAAATCAAGCTTTTATGCTAACGCTTGGAAATCATGTGATCGGTACTTTTTTTATCAGTGAAATTGATGCGATCAGTACATGCACCATAAATCCACAAAGTTTTTATCTCAGCAAAGTTGCACTTTCACCTGAATATCAAAGGAAGAATTTTGGAGCTAAGATTATGAAATTTGCGCTTATTTATGCTGAAAAACAGCATAAACCGGTTTATCTAGATTGCTGGGCAGGCAATGACAGGCTCAAAACGTTTTACAAAACGCATGGGTTTGACTATCTCGGGGATTATCCGGAAGCGAATTACTCTATAAGTGTCTTTCGGGGCAAAAGCTGAGAGGCATCACCAACCGACGTGTTTTTCAGCTGCACCGACAGTAATAGTCTAGGGAGGTTATAAACGATGAAAAAACGTTTCATTATTGTCGGCCTTGTATGTGTTTTGGCAGCCGTCCTTATTATTAAGATCTTCACATCGTTTGACACATTAGCCAAAGTGAAGCAACAAATACGCGTTAAGGATCATCTTCAATCATTTAAACTAACAGAGGCAAAAATTGATTATCATGTAGTGGTCCGAAAGAGCACGAAATCATACGACTATGTTTCCATTACCGGTTCAGTTCCTTCATCCGTTAAGGTAAAGCTTGCACAATTACAGCCCTCAAGCACCCTCTCCTTAAACCTTTATACTTCAAAGAATCTCATCTATGCAGGAAGTAAAACGACACAGATTACGTTGCATGTGAGAAACCCATCCGATTTGAAAGAAATCTCTCTCAATGGAGAACGCTTTTCAACTATCAAGAAGTCGTTTGACATGCCCGGTGCCGGGGGGCGGGAATAATGGTAGGAGAGGTGGAGAGAGCATGAACCACAAAATAGCCTTGTTTGCCGATGTTCACGGAAATATAACTGCATTAAAAGCGGTCATTGAAGACTCCATTCATGAAAAGGTCACTGATTATTGGTTTTTAGGAGATCTCTTCATGCCCGGGCCAGGTTCGTCTGATCTATTGGCACTGCTGAAAAGTATCAATGTGTCCGCTTATGTAAAAGGAAACTGGGAAGACTGCCTTCTAGAAGTACTTGCGGGGGAAGTTGACCTCAATGATCCCTCAGATATCTATGTCACAAGACTTGTTCAATACCAATGTGAAACCTTAAAGAACGCGCAAATAGAAATGATCAAGCGTCTGCCTTTACATACAACGAAGACAGTCAATGGACTTAATATCAGCATCGCACATAACTTGCCGGATAAAAATTATGGCGGCGATTTGGCACCGGATCAAACGCAACAAAATTTTGACCACCTTTTTACACAATCTCACTGTGATGTTGCCATTTACGCTCATGTGCATCATCAGATGTTGCGGTACAGCAGTGATGACCGGCTGATCATAAACCCGGGTTCTGTGGGACAGCCCTATTTCAAGTGGGCGAAACACCGCGCTGATCGGCGCGCACAGTATGCCATTCTTGAAATTGATGAACAAGGTGTGGCGCAAGTCAACTTCAGAAAAGTCGGCTATGACGTAAACAAAGAACTTCAAGAAGCAAAACGGAAGAATATTCCTTACCTTACTTTGTATAAAGAACAACTGGAAACCGGCAAAACGCATACACATGACAAAGCCTTTTTAAAAGAAATCAACCAACGTTACGGTTTCGCACAAGATGTTCGTAAGTTCTTAAAAAATTTGCATTGACTGATGACGGACAGACCTGTTCATCGAAATAAAGCAGTATGATAATTTTAGAAGGATTATCGTATCCGTTCACTACTTTGCATGCTCTAATTCAAAGCTTATTCAGTTCATGTTTCTGTCTTCGAGCATTAAAAGAAGGTGATGCCTTATTCAGATAATAATTAAAGGGGTGATGGTCATTGGAGCAACATCGAACTCATTATGGAATTGATGCACCTATGGTTCCTATAGTATATGTTCTAGTTGGTTGTGGCGCTCTATTTATATCAATTATTGAGTTGATTCACGATCAAAAATCAGGATACTGGATTTTAATCTATGCACTATTTATGCTGATTGGTGCAGGCTTCCACTTGCACACGTCTTTAAGGGGAAAATTCTTCATTTGGGGCAATGTTTTTGCGAAGTTAAGACTACCCGAAAATGCAAGAATATTGGATTTGGGATGTGGGCATGGTGCTGTTTTAATTAAAGCTGCCAAATTTCTTGGAGGGAGTGGGGAAGCCGTGTGGGTCGATTTGTGGCGGAAAGTCGACCAATCCGGCAATGATATGCATGCAACGGAAAAGAATGCATTGATAGAAAATGTATCAAATAAAATTCAATTAATAACAGCAGACATGACGGAACTTCCCTTGCAAGATGAAAGCTTTGACTTTATCTTTAGCAGCTTAGCAATACATAATATAAAAAGCAAAGAAGGAAGAGACCATGCACTTCGTGAAGCAACGAGAGTGTTGAAACCTGGAGGAACATTAATCATTGTTGATATTAGTAAAACTAAGGAATACATGCGGACACTTCAATCCCTCCCATTTAAAAATCTAAGCCGTCAAAATACCGGATGGATCGGCTGGTGGACGGGACCGTGGCTGTCAACCTATTTAATTAAAGCAACCAAAGCAAAAATTAATTCGTGATTCATGATTATTAGTCTCGTTGTTTCCGATGCCAAGGGGCGCACATGACAATGTTTCAGGGACTTAGTCTCATGAATCGGTTTGCTCTGTTGATTTTTCTCACCTTGTCATTTAGAAAAATCCGTCCCTATGCTATACATGGTAGCCGGACGGATTGGTTGATCCATTAATGAAGTTTTGTGCACGGGTCTACTCATTGCGGATAGTACTTGATTTCTAATAAATCATGCGGATAATCAGATCCGTATGGTTTTTATTATGTTCCAGTTTTTGTTCTTTACATGTCTTTTATATCGGTAAGTGATTCATTTGGCAACAAAATTACTTGTCATACAGGGGGTTCTCAAAAGGTCACCTTATTTTTTATAGAGAATCATCGCTTACTAGTTGCCTTCACATGATAGAGCCTAGCAGCCGTCAATGAGGCGCCGAGACAACAAATTGCCAATAGTATGAAGTATACATGATTCATTCCATAGACGAATACATCGTCTCTTCCCTTTACATAATCGGAAACGGGGTAACGTATTTTCCAACTCATGAAACCGTACAATAATGTTGTAGAAAGTGTTATTCCGACAATTTGTCCAAGGTTGCGAACGAGCGAACTGATGCTGCCAACGATCCCCAGTTTATCTCTAGGGCTGGCAGACATAATTAATGAATTATTCGCCGGTTGAAATAGAGCTTGCCCCACTGCCATGATTGAGACAGAAAGTGCGCAAGATACAAAGGAAGAGTGCTCATATAACCGCGACATGAGAAAAAAGCCGGAGCCCATAAATAGCAACCCAATCAGGGACATGATTTCCGATCCAATCTTATCAGAAAGTGTACCACTCAAAGGTGAGAGAATGGCCAAAATAAATGGAGAAATCATCATAAACAACCCGGTCTGTGCCGACGTCAGTTTCAATGTATCCTGAAGATAAAACGGCAATAAAATAATGGAAGCGGCAATACAAATGAATGAAGTGAGCGCGCAGATGAGATTTAATGAAAAGTGCATGTTTATGAAAATGGTAAGTTCAAGGAGCGGCTGACTCTGTTTCTTTTCAAATCTGATAAACCATGCGATTAAAAGAAGAGACAAAAGGATGGTCATTAGTATATACGGATTGGTGAATCCTATTTTCTGGGCCTCAATTAGCGCGACAAACAACAGAACGGTTCCTCCAAATTGAAGCGTTGCTCCCATTTTGTCCATCTGCTCGTTAGTTCGGGTACTCTTGGGCAGATAGTTCAACCCCATGAGAAAGACAGCGATACCAATTGGTACATTGATCCAAAAGATGAAATTCCAGTTTAATACGGACACGATAAAACCGCCTGCGGGAGGTCCAATCATCGTCCCCAGTGCAACAGAGGCAACCAAAATACCGAGCGCTTTGCCGCGGCCTTCTTTTGAGAATAGGCTTGTAATAATGCCTTGGTTGTTGGCCATATAGGCCGAAGCACCAATTCCTTGAATAAAACGGCAAATGATCAGGGAGGTGAAAGATTGGCACAGCCCACACAACAAGGAAGCTAGGGTAAACAAAACAGTGCCCCACTGAAATACGTTTGATTTTCCAATGATATCTCCGAGCCGTCCAAAAAATAGGAGTGTGGAGCAAATAATGATGGAATAACTTGCAACGACCCATTCAATAGACGAGAGTGGAACATTCATTTTTTCTGCCATAGTTGGCAGCACTACATTAACGATGCTGGAATCCAGCGTGGCCATAAATGTCATTGCGACAATGACAAATAGAGTGATCCCTGTTCTGTTTCGACGGATTAAGGCTTGTTCTTGCATACATAAATAACCTTCTTTGTATTTATTGATTAGCATCATTTTGCTGTTTAAAATGATGCTTGCATGTTCTATAGTAGTTAAATAAAGTTAAGTACGAAAGAACTGTATTGATGATTGTTTGTACGATTTTGATATGAGGTGAATAAATGATTGGAGAGGACAGTTATTTTACCAGAAAAATGCCCATTGACCATTTTGGCGTTGATATTTTCTTGAAAAGTGACTTGAAGCATGGCGAGAATTTTAAAAGACATTGGCATGAACATTTACAACTCTATTATTTTATGGCAGGCAGGGCGGTTCTGGAGTGCGGTCACAAACGATTTAACGTATCATCCGGCAATATTGCTCTTGTTAACAGCAATGAATTACACTTTCTGGAAAGCCTGTCTGATGACCTTAAATGTTATATCATCCGTATTAACCCAAGCTTCCTGTTCAGCAATCAAGTTGATTTATTGCAAACGAAATATCTTACACCTTTAGCGCTCAATCAGATCACTTTCCAGAATCTGATTGAGCGTGATGAACAATTCGTAAACTGTGTGACAAGGATACTTCGAGAACATGTTGAACAAGAAATCGGTTATGGACTTGCAATAAAGGGGCTTATTTACCAAATTGTTGTGCTGCTGCTCCGTGGACATGTTGATAAAATTTTGACAAAAAAGGAACTTGAAATAAAAAAACGAACATTAAAACGTTTTGATGATGTATTTCAGATCATTGAAAACAGTTATGATGAAAAAATTAGTTTAGGGGAACTTGCCGAAGTCGTGTCATTAAGCACGAGCCATTTTTGTCGCACGTTTAAACAAGTAGTGGGAAAAACGACAACGGATTACATCAATGGGGTACGACTTGAGCATGCAGTCTCTTTACTGGAACAAACAAGTTTCAATATCACTGAAATTGCACTGAAATGTGGCTTTGATAGTGTGAATTATTTTAGTCGTCTGTTTAAAAGGTACTATAGCACTTCTCCTACGGAATACAGGGTAACACATAGCGGACAATCATCTTTATAATTTGAATCGTATTTTCTTCTCTTCCCTATCTCCTCTATACTGATAACAAGGAACGAAAGAGGCGGTGACTGCATGACGAAACTAATGATTGTTGAAGATGATGAGAAAATTCGCGATGAACTGCGACTATTCTTTGAACGATATGGTTATGAAGTAGCGCGCACAACGCAGTTTGATCATGTTGTGGATGAGGTGTTGTCCGCCAATCCGGATATTCTTCTGTTGGACATTAATTTGCCTTATTATGACGGCTTTTACATATGCCGCTCCATTAGGAAGCAATCGAAAATGGGGATCATCATTGTGACGAGCAGGAATGCAGAAATGGACGAGCTGATGAGCATGAATCTTGGCGCCGATGATTTTGTAACCAAGCCGTTTAATACACAGATTTTGCTGGCGCGTGTTGCATCATTGGCCGGTAGAGTGATGCAAGATGGTGCACAAGCTTCTGTTCTTAATTACGGCAACTTCTCACTTGATGCAAATAAGATGCTGTTAATTTGTGGGGAGCAGTCCTGTGAACTATCAAAGAATGAATATCGAATCGCTGCATGTCTCTTGCGGGAGCAGGGAAGGATTGTCACGCGTGAACAGCTGATGGACGATCTCTGGAACAATCATCAATTTTTAGACGACAATACTTTAACGGTGAACGTTAACCGCTTAAGACGCAAAATGAACGAAATTCACGCAGAACCGAGCATTCAGACCAAACGAGGGGTCGGATACCGGCTATGATCGAGCTCAGCGATTATTTAAAAGAACGCCTGCCGCTTCTTCTGTCTCTTATGTTTTCATTTGTTTTGTTTGGCGGCGTGTTTGCGCTTTTTGCGATTAATTTCTGGATATATGCGTTGGTCGCGGTTATGGGACTTGCGGCGGTTTTGGCATGCATTGCTTTCGATTACCGGAAGAGACGGCATTTTTTCATGCAGGTTGCGCAGCAGGTTGAGTGGCTCGATCAGAAGTATCTGATTGCCGAGGTTATTGAACATCCGGATTTTGCAGAGGGAAGGGCGCTATATGATCTTGTGAAAATGACTAATAAAGCCATGATCGAAGAAATTAATCGGTACAAATTTACGATGAAGGATTACAAAGAATACATCGAATTGTGGCTGCATGAGGTGAAAACACCACTCGCATCAAGCCAACTGACTCTTGAAAATCATCGATCAATGGTAACCGACAGTGTACGTGACGAACTGGAAAAAGTGGAACAACTGCTTGAGCAGGTGCTTTATTATGCGCGCAGCAGCGATGTGGCTCATGATTATGTAATTCGGACCTGCAGCCTTGATGCGCTGGTGAAACAAACGGTCCAGAAGCATCGGCATGCGTTTATCAGCGCGCATGTTCATTTGGACTGTGGACCACTTGATGAACGGGTTGCGGTCGATCCGAAATGGCTGATGTTTATTTTGGGGCAGTTGCTGACCAATGCCATTAAATATAGATCCGGCCGTGATCCGCGAATTCGAATTGAAGCAGTCCGCAGCCAGAATTCCGTCGCTTTGCGGGTCATTGATAATGGTTCGGGTATTTCGGAACGTGATCTAGAGCGCGTTTTTGAAAAAGGGTTCACCGGAGAGAACGGACGGATGAATGGGAAATCGACCGGCATGGGCTTGTATTTGGCAGATAAACTTTGTGAAAAATTAGGTTTTAATCTCGTGATTGATTCGAAAAATGGAGTGGGGACAACAGCCTCAGTGATTATTCCGCAACGCAACCCCTATGAATAACGCGATGTTTCTGCTGGAGATAACGAACAGTTTTGTTCGTTTATGATCGCGAGTTCGCTGGAACGGCCTCAGATTTCCTGCCATACTGAACGCATCAGATGAGGGGAGTTGGATCGAAAATGGCCCATGTACTTGAAGTCACACATATTGAAAAATATTACGGAAATAAGCGAAATTTAACCAAAGCGATTGATGATCTTTCGCTAACCGTATCGGAAGGAGAATTTGTCGGCATCATGGGACCGTCCGGGAGTGGTAAGACGACGCTGCTGAACTGCATTTCCACGCTCGATACCGTAACCAGTGGTCACATTCTCATTTCAGGACAGGACATCACTCATTTAAAAGGGGGAAAATTAGCCGCCTTTCGTAGGGAGAACCTAGGGTTTATTTTTCAAGATTATAATTTACTGGACACCTTGACCATTTATGAAAATATTGCGCTCGCCTTTACGATTCAAGGCATCAAGCACTCTGAATTTGATCCGAAGATTCACAAGATCGCGCATCTTTTGGGGATTGGGAGCTGCCTCAATAAGTTTCCTTATGAATTATCAGGCGGACAAAATCAACGCGCCGCTGCTGTTCGCGCGATTGTGACTGAGCCCTCGCTT
This sequence comes from Sporolactobacillus sp. STSJ-5, assembly GCF_024385605.1. GTDB lineage: Bacteria > Bacillota > Bacilli > Bacillales > Sporolactobacillaceae > Sporolactobacillus. The sequence continues at coordinate 10,613 of NZ_JANFOJ010000029.1, forward strand.
GTTCTCGCTGATGAACCGACCGGGGCACTTGATTCGAAATCATCGCGGTTGCTGCTTGAACACATGACAAAAATGAACGAAGAACTGAAAGCAACCATCGTGATGGTCACTCATGATTTGGTGACGGCAAGCTATGCGCGGCGGATTTTATTTATCAAAGATGGACAATTGTTCCATGAACTCGTTCGCGGTGATGACTCCCGAAAGGATTTCTTCGATCGTATTGTTGAAGTGACAACGGTCATGGGAGGGGACGCAGAGCATGTTCGCTAAACTCTCACTGCGCAACGTGAAACGCAGTTATAAGGACTATGCGGTCTACTTTCTGACCATTATTGTTGCTGTCAGCCTTTTTTATGTGTTTAACGCACTTTCGCAAAAAGATGCTTTAGGCCGGGTCATGCATTTGAAAAACGCAGATATAGCCACAGCGATCAACATGGTGATGACCTTTTTATCCATTTTTATTTCGTTGATTCTCGGCTTTCTGCTTATTTATGCCAACAATTATTTAATTCGACGAAGAAAAAAAGAGATGGGGATTTATTTAACGCTTGGTATGAGCAGACGCAAGGTTTCCGGGCTTTTGTTTCTGGAAACTTGCGTGATCGGTCTTGTCTCGCTTATCATTGGCTTGATTGTCGGCGTCTTTCTCTCGCAAGGATTTGCGGCATTGATTCAGCGCCTAGCTCTTGGTAATCTGCAAGTCTCGATTCGTTTTATTTTCTCTACTGCAGCGGGTATTAAAACGATTCTTTATTTTGCCGCTATGTTTCTTTGCGTCATGATTTTCAATACGGTCGTGATTGGGCGTTACCGCGTGATTGAGTTGATTCGCGGAGAACGTAAGAATCAGCGGATCAGACATTGGCCGTCTTATTGTTACTTAATTCTGCTTGCATGTAGCGTGACTCTGATCGGGCGCGGTTACTGGCTGGTCAATCATTACGGGTTGCATACGGTATCAAAGGAAATGGGCTATGCGATTTTATTCGGGATGATCGGCACGTTTCTGCTCTTTCTCTCACTGGCCGGGTTCGCGCTCAAGTTCATGAGCATAAGTAAAAATGTGTATTTCAGGCATTTGAATATGTTTGTCATGCGTCAAATCAGCAGCAAAATGAATACGGCATGGATTTCCATCTCGCTTGTCACATTACTTCTGTTTTTCTCGATCACCGGTCTTGCAATCGGTGTGAACTTGAGTAAAAGTTTAAATGCGGCAACCGACCAATTTGCCGCTTTTGATGTGAGTATAAGAGGAAAAGGGACACTAGATGGACTTAAGCAGCAGCTTGAGCAAAAACGGATTAATCCTGACGATTATTCAAAGCATTTGAATGCCTTTATGCTGTACGGCTCGCCTCTTAAATTAAGCGACTTTCTTCCCTATACGAATCAAAGTCAAAGAAAGTCAATGGATCAACTTTATGATATCCACGCACCAATACCGGCGATGAAGCTGTCTGACTATAATCAGCTGATGCGTGTGCAGGGAAAACGTCCGATTCACTTAACCACCCATCAGTGGAAGCTGATTACTCCTGACATTGGCGTTGTGAAGCAGCTCAATCCGCCAGGTTCCTTAAAGAAAATAACTTTTTGGAATAAAGGCAGGGTGCAGCAGACCACGATAGAGAATTCGGTCAGTACTTCATACGCACTCGGCGTTGTCGTGCCGGATCATGAAGTGCTCGGCATGAAGCCTTTTTATTCCATCATTAATTTTAATTTTGAAGGAAACAAAGTGGAACAACTGGCAGATCTGCAGAAAAAAACAAAAGCTCTTGAGGAGCCGACAGCAGAAACGAGAGTCCTGACCCGTGCTTTTATCGCAGATGCGATTTTGGGAAACAATCTAATGGTCAATTTCGCCATTCTCTATCTTGGTTTAATCTTTCTGATCGCCGGTTGCGCGATTCTGGCTTTGCAGCAGCTCGCGGAATCAGCGGATAATGTTCATCGTTACGGTGTTCTCAAGCAGCTCGGCGCCGGCAGAAAAATGATACATCAGGCATTGTTCACGCAGATCGCCATCTACTTTTTCATGCCACTCAGCGTTGCGATGATCCATGCCTTTGTCGGTTTGAAGGCGATGGACGCGCAGAATCAAGTAATTGGCAGCAGCGAGAGTATATGGAAAACCGCCTATGTGGTGATTCCGATCCTGCTTGTCATCTATCTCACTTATTTTATTGTTACCTATTTTAACTCTAAATCGATTGTGAATAAAAATGCGAGAAGAGCGTAAGCAAAAAAGTTGAATAAAGCGAACAAAAATTCAGGATGCTGAGAAACCAGGTCCTGTTTTTTTATAAGCCAAATGCCTGTGGATTATAAAGTTCGATGCTTGTTAAGAAAAAGAGTCACAAAACGGATGACCTTGTCACGCTCGTCTCCTTGGCAAATGTGATGCCGTGCATGAGGCAGATAGTGCAGTTCTTTTTCTTCCGAAGCAGCCGCGTGAAAAATCAGTTCAGAGCTCTTTGGATCAATCGTTTCATCTCGTTCACCGTGAATGATACACATCGGGACATGAATGGTGTGAAAAATTCGTTTTGCCTGCCTGACAACCTTGTGAAACTGAAAGACATTGGCAATCGGGACCTTTTGAGTGAATTGCGAATCGTAGTTTTCCGTTCTCCTTTTCTTCCGGTGACGAAATCTATCCAGTCTCATTTTGAAGACATGAGGGGTCAGCACATAAACAGCTGGAGAAAGCAAGACCAGAGACGAGATCGGATAACGGGAAGCCGTAATCAAGGCGATCATCGCACCCATTGAAAAACCAATCAGATGAATCTCTTTCTTGGCGTCTTTTGCTTGTATAACCATTTTTTCAATCGCTTGCAGCCAGTCCAGAGCAGTGGTTTTTTCCATATGCTTTTTGGCTCGATCGTGACCGGGTAAAAGCGGGATGATGACTTCAAACCCGGAATGTTCGAGCGCGTGCGCCAGCGGTTCCACTTCCCAAGGACTTCCGGCGAATCCATGAATAATAATGCATAATGGTTGCTTCATTTAATCACTTCCTTACCTCCTAGTCTGCCGTGTCCACAGTGCATCATTCCAGATTGCCCAAAAAAAATTGAATAAAAACAAACAGTTTGGGGGAAATTAGGTGCAATTCATTTCTCTGAGGTGACCGCGATGTCCTATTTCAAGGTAGATGATTGCCAACTCTACTACAACGTTCAAGGTCAAGGAATTCCGATTCTTTTCGTTCATCCTCCTTTACTGACCCATTTCAATTTTTTAAATCAAATGAAGGAACTATCTAAGTGTTATCAGATCATTACTTTTGACATACGCGGTCATGGAAGAAGTTCAGCAACAGATGAGGTCTTGACTTACCCGCTCATCGCGGATGATATGCTGCATTTGCTTGATCATCTGAACATTCCTCAGGCCTATGTCTGCGGTTATTCAACCGGCGGATCAATCGCGCTCGAGTTTTTCTTGAAGTATCAAAACCGGGCATTGGGCGGGATCCTGGTCAGCGGACTGTCTGAAGTCAGCAACGCGGCATTAAAAAGTAAACTGGTTCTGGCAGCGACACTCGCACGTTTCAAGGCGCTTTCTCTATTAGGTTTCTATATTGCCGGAACAAATATGGCTACACTTTCTTCGTTTTGGAAAATGCTGCGGGAAGAACGACGAGGATCAGGGAAAAATGTGGCCGAGTACTATCAATACAGTCTGTCCTACACCTGCACCCGTCATTTGAATCAGATTCAACTGCCGATATTACTGATTTTTGGGCGCCAAGATCACGGATTTTTTCGTTACGCAAAAATACTGCATGAACACCTGCCGAATAACGAACTGAAATGGATTCAAAACGTCAAACACCAAATTCCAACAAAGGCGGCGTCAGAACTAAACAGCTTTATTAAAGAGTTTGTAAAAAAGAAAGCGGCTAAGGGTATTCGGTGGAAAATTTGATCAACTAATAAAAAAAGCACAGGATACCGTTCAAAATGAACACGGCGCATGTGTTTTACGTAAAATATGCCACCTCAGCATCCGGAAAATAGTGGTGGATGTAGCCTTCAATTGTTTCTTGCAGAAGTGCTTCATCTTCTTTTTGATAGATGTATTTTCCGATCCCGTAGCGTCCCCATTTATAGCGGCGTTCCTCTTTATCCATGACCAGCTTTGAATTCGGGTAATTCTTTTCAATCACGCGTTTGGCCGGACCGGTGAAGCGATGCTGGATGAGTTCAAATGTGATCGGAACGGCCGTTTTTTCCGGAAACTGGTCATGCAGTGTCTCAAAAAGCTGACGGTAGCCTTCCTGCCAGCCATCGTGAATGTAAATAGGTGCAATAATAAAGCCGAGCGGATAGCCGGCATCAGACACCTTTTTTGCCGCTTCGATCCGTTCAACTAGGCGGGATGTTCCTGCTTCGAAAAATTTAATCACGTACGCATCATTGAGGCTGAAACGAAATCGGGTTCGTCCGTTGTGTCGCGCGTCTAGTAAATGATCCACATGAGCGAACTTTGTCACAAAGCGCAGCTCGCCGAGATCTCGCGCGCCAAAAAATTCGATTGCCTTTTTCAGAGAATGGGTTAAGTGGTCAATGCCGACGATGTCAGAAGTACATGCCGCTTCGAATCGTGTGATCTCAGGTGCTCGTTCGGCCATGTATTGATCGGCGCGTTCGAGAATTTCATCGACGTTGACATAAGTTCTTATATACGGTTTCGATCCCATTGTGGTCTGCAGGTAGCAATAGTGGCAGTGACCCATGCATCCGGTTGCAAGCGGCAAAGCATATTCTGCAGAAGGTTTAGAGCTTTGGAAATCCAAGGTTTTTCTCACGCCAACGACCAAAGTTGATTTGGCGTTGCGGTATTTTTGAAAGTCATTAGTCCCTGGGAGATTGCGCACTTGATTATGCGAGGTCGTTTCACGAATCTCGATCCCCATATTTTCAAATTTATCCTTTAGCGTTTGACCAAGTGGGTAGTCCAACGCACGAGGCTCAATGTAGACAAGCTGGGGAACAAAGGGCTTTACCATGAGTACTGCGCATCTCCTTAATCTTCATCATATATTTGCTTATATACGCGTTTCGCGTCGTCGATCGTTGGGAACACCGCATCATCCTCGGCAAATTCATAGTACATATCATTTAGGGAGAGCACCTTGTCCTCTTTTTTATTCGGATTTTCAACTACTTCTGCTTCCTGAATCAATGTGGCGGTTGCTGTGTGCGGATTTCGGCAAATGACATAGACAAGATCGCCAACCTGTGTCTCCTCTTTTTTCATTGCTATCCCTCCTGACTTCTCATTCTTTTCCTTTGTGATTATGTCCGAAATGGGTTCGGTTATGCGTTGGGAGGGGCAAGAGTGCCTGTGAATAAAGAGATTTTTTTAATAAACAGATAAATTGTTGCGAACAGATCATGATTGTCTGGTAAAATAAAGGAAGACCATTCATTTCTTTCTAATCGAGTGCATCAAGCAGTTAAAAGATCTACACGACTCGTGATCGCACACGAAAGCAATTGCGCAACAACATGTAATTGTTGATTGAATTCCTGATTTTCTTCTAATAAGTAAAAGTCAGTACTGATGTCATTTCCTCGAACATTGTCATCGACGCATTTAAGCTGCGTTCTGTTTGGCAAGCATTTCTCTAGTACATTTTTTCCCATTGCAAAGAAAAATACATCAATCAAGTGCTATTGAATATCATCAATAAGCAGTGAGGATGGGGGACTCGCAGTGAATCGATTTTGGAAATTTTCTGGGCTATTAGCAGGGGTTGTTGTTATAGATATTTTTTTTCTATCTCCCGGGTTTTTAGGCGTTGCCATTGGCGGTGAGAGCGCATTTCAGACTGCTCTTGGCGTAACGCTATTATTGGCGAGTGCGATGACTATTCTGACTGCCTTGTATTTAATCTATTTCAAACCGCGTGGTGCGGGAAGTATACCTCAATTGGAAACAAAAGAAGATTATTTGGAATCGTTAAGGGAATTTAAAGACAGTAGGGTATTTGGCAATGACATTGACACCGTCTTAACTCAAACAGAGCGCTTAGAGAAGAAAAAAGAAACGGTAAAAAGAACGTTAGCACATCGCTTTGGTGAAGGAGAGTTGAGTTATCAGAAGTTTATGGCTCCTGTCTCCGATGTTGAGAAACTCTTCTACGTCAATATTAGAAATATTATTGTCAAGGTAAGCGTCTTTGACGAAGGAGACTATTTGAAGATCAAGCGGGCTGCGAACGATTTTTCAGCAGATGTGATGGAAGATAAAATGCAATTATTTAATCACTACATTGATTCAGTCAAGTCATCTAAGAACATCAATGAAGAAGTGCTGACAAGCTTAGACAAATTGATTTTGGAAATTTCCAACTTGAACACGGTAGATGTGTCAGAAGTTGACAATCTGCCTTGTATGCAGGAAATGAATCAATTGATTAGCCAGACGAAGTATTACAAGAATTCTGAGGGGGCTTATGAATGAATAATACGGGCAAGTTTATTGGACTCGGGGCAGTTGTTCTTCTCGTTGTGTTCGCAATTGTTTTTATCGGGGTATCGCTGACCTCGAACTCTAAACCCGTAAAAGTTACGGATAAAAACAAAGTAAAGATATTGAATAAAATGTATTCTGATATCGACATAACCAAGGAAAAAGCGGTTAAAGGAAGCATTGATCTTAATCCGGCCAACGTTGCGTCTGAGCTCCCATCAATTAATAAATTTGATGTGTCTGTGAAAAACACGACTAATGATTCTGTTGAAATATTTTCTTCAACAGAAAAATCGGGTACGGGTGCGGATGGTTGGATTAATAAAGTAGCCGATGATTTTAATCAATCGAACGTAACGGTCGATGGGAAGCGTGTATCGGTAAAGATCAGAAATATCGCATCAGGAACGGCGACCGATTACATCAAATCAAAGAAATATATCCCGGACGGTTTCACACCATCGAATGAGCTATGGGGTGAGATGACAAAGGCTAGTGGTGTAAAGATAGAAATGATTTCGAAGAGTATGGTCGGAAATGTTCCTGGGATTTTGCTGAAAAATTCGAAGTATAATGAAATTAAGAAGAAGTATGGGAAAATTGATGCCAAAACGGTAATCAAGGCAATGGCAAATAACGAATTAACCATGGGGTATACAGATCCTTATGCAAGTTCCACCGGATTAAATTTATTGATTAGCATCCTGCATACGTTCGATGCCGGCAACTTACTTGGCAATAAAGCAGTCAGCGGCTTTGAAAAATTCCAAAATAACGTTCCGTTTACGGCACTGACCACCTTGCAGATGCGCGATGCTGCAAAATCAGGTACATTGGACGGGTTTGTTATGGAGTATCAGACGTTCAGCCAAGCGCCCGATCTCAAAGCAAATTATACGTTCACGCCGTTCGGGGTTCGGCATGACAGCCCGCTGTATGCCTTAGGCAATAGCTCATCTGAAAAGAAACAGATTTTGCAAAAATTCGCTGATTTTTCGAAGCAAACGAAGTATCAGGAATTGGGAAGTAAATATGGGTTTAATCATGAAGCAAATTACAAATCAGAGTACAGCGGGGTAGACGGCGCGACGCTTACATCTGCTCAAGCGCTATGGAAAGAAAAGAAGGATCTTCAAAAACCAATTTCGGCCGTCTTTGTCGCGGATACTTCAGGCAGCATGGGCGGGGCACCACTCAATCAATTGAAGAAATCATTACTGCAATCTCAAAAATATCTCGGAAGACAGAACAGCATTGGGTTAGTGTCCTATGCAAATGATGTATCAATTAATTTGCCAATCGGCAAGTATACGATTGAACAACAGTCTAAATTCGTTGGTGCGGTGGAGCGCTTAGAGGCTAGTGGAGGGACAGCAACCTATGACGGAATCATTGTCGCAATTAGGATGCTTCAGGACCAAATGAAGAAAAATCCAAATACAAGACCAATTATTTTTGTCCTAACTGATGGGGAAACCAACGGCGGCCATTCGCTCGATGAAGTAAAAGGCTTAATAAAAGCATATAAAATGCCCATTTATACCATTGGATACAATGCCAATCTAAAGGATCTCGAAAAAGTCTCAAACATCAATGAAGCAGCTTCAATCAACGCCGACACGGATGATGTCATTTATAAAATTAAAAACCTATTCAACGTACAGTTGTAAGGAGAGGGGATCGGTCGATGGGATTTTCAATGGAAGTGGTGAATGAAAACGAGGTTAAGGCTCAAGTAGAGGAACAAGTAAAACCTATATCAGAAGAAATGCAGAAAATCAAAGAAACAGCGGATAAAAATGTTGCTGAGATTATGAAGATTGATCCGACAGCGACCACCTCATTTGGTGAACGAACCGAAATGCTGCAATCCGTTGAAAGCTTTGGCCTGGATACACTGAGAAGCTCAGCAAGCAAAAATTCTCTGCTGAAGGTATCGGTGGGCAAGCTTTCAAAGTCGGGTGACGAAGGTGGTGCGGTCGCAAAAGGGTTAACGGAGTTACAAACGCAGCTGCAAGATCTTGATCCAAGCGTTGTCGACTTCACAAAAACCGGTTTTCTTGGCAAACTTTTTAATCCGCTGCGTGCTTACTTTAAAAAGTACCAAAAAGCCGATGCGGTCATCGGCGACATCGTTGAATCGCTCGACAAAGGCAAAAGAGTACTAACCGACGATAATAAAACGCTGCTCCTCGAACAGCAGACGTTGCGTGAAATCACAAAGAAACTGCAGACGAATATCGAATTGGGTTCATTGATGGATCACTCCATTGAAGTAAGCATAGAGCAAGCCAAGAGTGAAGATGAGAATTCGGAAAAGGTGCGCTTTGTTACCGAAGAAATCCTTTTTCCGTTGCGGCAGCGTGTTATGGATATGCAGCAGATGCTGGTCGTCAACCAGCAGGGAATTATCGCTTATGAAGTAGTCATGCGTAACAACAAGGAGCTTATTCGCGGAGTCGAACGGGCAAAGACAGTAACTCTGTCCGCGTTGCGCAATGCGGTAACGGTTGCGAGTGCCTTGTATAATCAAAAAATCGTACTCAGCAAGATTGAATCGTTGAATAAGACAACGAACATGTTCATTTCCGGAACATCCAAGATGCTCAAAGAACAGGGTGCCGACATCCAGAAACAAGCGATGGAAACCGGAGTCTCAGTGGAGACGCTGAAAACAGCATTCGTTGATGTGCTCTCCGCGCTTGACTCAATCAGCGCCTACAAGCAAGAAGCGCTGCCAAAGATGCGCGAAACGATCAACCAATTCAGAGAATTGGCAGACAGCGGAGAGAAACAAATCAAACGGTTTGAGAATGGGTCACAACTATCCCTGTAAAATGAACGAAATATGATGAAACCCGTCTTCCTAAGCAGGAGGGCGGTTTGTTTTCTACAGAAATCTGGTTTGGCAGTTGTAGTCCATGATAAAGAAAAATTCTAGGACATTCCCCCGAAGTCTGTCTTTCGTGTAAAGTAGACGGAAGAAACGCAGTAAACCTATAAGAGAAGGTGTTAGACCGAATATTGAAGTTCAACCTAGCGAGGAAAAAAGTAGAACCGAACCATCGGAAAGTCGAACCGAACGCGACCAAAGTCGAACCCAAGAGAGGAGAAGTCGAACCGAAGACCCGAAGTAGAACCGAACCATCGGAAAGTCGAATCCAAGAGGGGAGAAGTTGAACGCTGATTCTTTTCTCTGAACGCTGATTCTTTTCTCTGAACGCTGATTCTTTTCTCTGAA
>NZ_JANFOJ010000003.1 GCF_024385605.1 Sporolactobacillus sp. STSJ-5
AGGAAAAGGAAAGTTTAGCGTTTTTCCTTGCTGATCCGACGATATGGTCATAGATGCTGATTCCCAATCTGCGCTTATCGATTAGGAGATCAGGTAGGTGCGCAATCTGATAAATAGAGGAAAAGATTACCCTTATTTAGAAAATGAACGAAAATAGAGCTTAAATAGACGGAGAAATTCCGCTTATCGAATCGAAAAATGTGAAAATGGAGGGTTCTGCTTTGCATAAGCGGAAAAATTGCCCTTATTGACTGGCGAAACAAGCTCCATGATGCAAATAACAGGAATATCTCCGCTTATTTTCACTTGTTACTTAGCGAAGGATCTTTCGCTATATGCACAGGCTCTGTACGCAACACAAAAGGCCGCCGCATCCTGCGGAAGTAAGGATCTCGCACTTTTGCCCAGTTTTTCTTACCGGCGGTCATTCGACAGCATTCGTTTCATTTCGATATCTCATTTGAAATTGAAATGTAATAATTTTCATCGGTCATTTGAAGGGTTCGGATGGTATAATGATGATTGTTTCATAGGTTACATAGGTTGGTGCAATGGGAATGCATCCGAACACGTTTTCGATGCGGGCAACCCTCCCATTCTTGTGTTTCGTGCGAATGGTTTACATAGAAATGCATAATCAGACAGATTTTTAGAGAATGTGACAAAAAAAGTGAAAAAGGATTTTGGGGGAAGGAACTTTATGGATGACGTTATTTTGATGCAAAATGTCTGGAAGGCTTACCCGAATGGGGTTATGGCGCTGAACGGCATTGATCTGTCTGTCAAACAGGGTGAATTTGTTTACATCGTTGGGCCAAGCGGCGCAGGGAAGTCGACGTTTATAAAAATGATTTTCAGAGAATTGAAGCCTACACGGGGCAAAATTTTCATTAACAATAAAAACATTGCGAATTTGAGAGAACGGCAGGTGCCTTATTTCCGCCGCAAGATCGGCGTTGTGTTCCAGGACTTCCGGCTGCTTCCGAAGCTGACCGTTTATGAAAACGTGGCTTTTGCGCTTGAGGTTATTGAAGAGCACCCGCGGCAAATTAAACGTCGTGTGATGGAAGTGCTTGATCTCGTCGGTCTGAAGCACAAGCTGCGCTCATTCCCGGATCAGTTGTCCGGCGGTGAGCAGCAGCGTGTGTCCATCGCACGTTCGATTTGTAACCGTCCGCCTGTACTGATCGCCGACGAACCGACAGGAAACCTTGATCCCGAAACGTCGTGGCAGATCATGGATGTGTTCCGGCGGATCAATGAGCAAGGGACAACGATCGTTATGGCGACCCACAACAGAGACATCGTCAACAAGATCAGGCACAGAGTATTGGCGCTTGAAGGCGGCATGATTGTGCGCGATCAGCAGGAAGGTGACTATGGCTATGAAGATTAGAACATTGCGAAGACACGTGAATGAAAGCTTTAAGAGTCTCGGTCGAAACGGGTGGATGACCTTCGCTTCGGTGAGCGCGGTTACGGTGTCGCTGGTTCTCGTCGGACTTTTCCTGATGGTGATGTTCAACTTGAATAAAATTGCCGGAGATATTGAAAGCGACGTCGAAGTGCGTGTCTATCTGGATCAATCGATGACGCAGGCAGAGCAGGACGCTTTGCAAAAAGATCTGAAGGAAGTCAAGAATGTTCAATCCGTTCGTTTCCAATCGAAAAAAGAAGGATTAGACAGCTTAATGGAGAGCCTCGGTAACGATAAGCAGAGCTTTTCGGATCTAAAAAAAGAAAATCCGCTGCCGAACGCATATATCTTAAAAACGAATAAACCGGAGCAGACGATCGCTGTCGCTAAAACGGTGAAGAGTCTTCCGAATGTTACGGATGTGCGTTATGGAAAAGGGACGGTTGAAAAGCTGTTCCGATTCATCAACATTGCGAGAAACGTAGGCATTGTCCTGATCATCGGGTTGCTGTTTACTTCTGTATTCTTGATCGCGAATACGATTAAGCTGACGATTGTTGCCCGCAGGCGGGAGATTGAAATCATGAAGCTTGTCGGTGCAACCAATGCTTTTGTCCGATGGCCGTATTTCATCGAAGGATTGGTTATGGGCGTTCTCGGATCAATTGTTCCTATTGTTTTAGTTATGGTTGTGTACCGATTTGCCTATTATAATCTTGGGGGCAACCTGCAGCAGATGTTCATCCGACTGATCCCTTATCACACTATGACAACGAATCTGAGCCTGCTCTTAGTAGGTATCGGCGCGTTGATCGGTGTCTGGGGCAGTATGAGTTCAGTACGAAAATTCTTGAAAATCTGAAGCCACCCGCTATGTCAGGTGGTTTTTTTTACATCAAGAAGCTTTGGTGCGGGGCTGTCTCCATTGTTCGAGACAATCGCGTGCCATTGTTGTATGATAGGAGCTAAGTTCATTTTGCCCGGCGAACGATTCGCTGCGGGTAAACAGTGTCATTGAGGAGGCAATTCTTTATGAAAAAGTTCAGCGGCAAAGTGGTCGCTTTGCTTATGGCGATCTCACTGATCGTGGGGGCGGCAGGCTCTTACGCGGTGTTTGGCTTTGTCCAGAATCGCAATCAGGAATCAACGGCATCAGCATCTGCCGGTTCGGCGGCGTCGGATAAGGATACGGCAAAAGTGAAGGCAATTCATGATCTGATTGAAAAGGAATATTTCCGGAAAATCAGCAGCACTGATCTGTATGACGGCGCCATAAAAGGTATGATCGAGGCACTTAATGACCCATTCTCAAGCTATATGAGTACAAAAACGGCTTCGGACTTTAACCAATCGCTGTCCTCTTCTTTTGAGGGAATCGGCGCCGAAGTTCAGATGGTCGGCAAGCAGGTCACCATCGTCTCCCCAATTAAAGGAACGCCGGCTGAAAAAGCGGGACTGAAGCCGAAAGACGTGATCGTGAAAATTAACGGAAAATCGACGGAAGGTCTTGATATTAATCAAGCCGTCAACAAAATTCGCGGGAAAAAAGGAACGGTTGTCCACCTTGTGGTTAGCCGTCCAGGTACGAGCGGCAACTTGACCTTTAATATTAAGCGCGATACGATTCCGATCCGCACGGTTGAAAGCAAAATGCTGAAACAAGACGGTCAATCAATTGGCTACATCGCGATTACGCAGTTCAACGAAAATACGGATCAAGAATTCAGCAAAGCACTCAGCAAGCTCGAAGGCGATCAAATGAAGGGCTTGATTATCGATGTGCGCGGCAATCCGGGCGGATATCTGCAGGCGGTTGAGAAAATAGGCAATCTGCTGATTCCATCGAAGAAACCGATCGTCCAAATTGAAGATCGAGCCGGCAAAAAGCAGCCGTTCTACTCTACTCTGAAAAAGAAGAAGAGCTATCCGATCGCAGCATTGATTGACGGTGGCTCTGCCTCGGCATCTGAAATTCTTGCCGGTGCCCTGCATGAAGCAGGCGGATACCCGCTGGTCGGTGTGAAATCGTTCGGCAAGGGTACGGTTCAGCAAGGGATTGAGTTGTCGGACAAGAGCGAACTGAAACTGACGACGGACAAATGGCTGACTCCGGACGGCAACTGGATTCACAAAAAAGGAATTAAGCCAACGATTGCGGTTAAGCAGCCGGATTACTTCTATGTCGCTCCGATCACCGTGAAAAAGGGCAAGAACTTGAAAGCAGATGAGACGAGTACAGTCATTGCGGACGCACAGAAGATGCTGAAAGCCGCGGGCCAGAATCCTGGACGCGTTGACGGCTACTTCAGCGATCAGACCGCACAGGCAGTAAAAGCGTTCCAAAAACAAAAGAAACTGCCGGTTACCGGTGAAATTGATCAGAAAACAGCCGACGCACTGCAGCAAGCAACGCTGACGGCCATCAAAGAACAGCAAAACGATCGCCAGTTAAACACGGCGCTTTCGGAAATCGAAAAAGAAATCAAAAAATAAAAAGCAAAAAGGAAAACAGGCGCAGCTCCGGCAGTGCCTGTTTTCTGTCGTAAGAGGCGCTGAATCTGGAACGCTCGATAAATTAGCCGGTTTTAAAAAAAATCGTTCCAAAAATTTCTGCGTGAAAAATGTACATTGGGATAATTTATTTATTTTAGAACATAATATCGCATATATGATATAATTCGAATACAATGAAATGGAACCTGATACCTTATGAGAAACAAAATGGTGAAAAACCAGTAACTGTATATTTAAATTCACTCGACACCAAGCATCGAGTAAAAGTTCTCCGTAACCTTCAACTGTTAGAGGAATTTGGTCCGACTAAGGAAATGAGGGAAAAAATCAAGCCATTAGGTAACGGAATTTTTGAGCTCCGTACACAATTCTCTAACAACATTTTCCGAATCCTTTATTTTCATTTGGTTGATAAGAATCTTATCTTGACCAATGGATTCACAAAAAAAACTGAGAAGACACCTCCACGAGAAATTAAAAAAGCAAAGGATTACCGCGATGACTTTTTAAAAAGAAAGGGTGATCAGAGATGAGTTTTCTTGACGATTACATTAACGATCAATTGAAAGATCCGGAATTTAAGAAGGCTTGGGATGAAAGTGAAGCAAGCTATCAATTAGCAAGGCAACTTATTGACTTGAGAAAACAACGGGGATTAACGCAAAAACAGTTGGCTAAACGTGTTGAAACGCAGCAAAGTAGCATATCCAGAGCTGAAAATGGTGATCATAATCTTACGATTGGAACGATGGCCAAAATCACGAGAGGTCTTGGAGCGAGGATTGTTGTGGTTCAGGACAACGAAGAAGTGATTGTCAAAAGAAGAGCAAGAACTCTTTTCAGACACCGAAATCCGGATGGAGCAAAAGTCATTCGTGCTTCTAGAGTTAAGCGATAAACTTGGAAAGTTGATGGTCCCTTGGCCGTCAACTTTTTTGAAGGGAAAAGAAAATGCAGGGGGCTTTGCGTATCAGTGAACAAAGTGCACGATAAACTTGACGAATCGCTCGATAACATGTAAATCATTTTATTATCTGAAGAACTTTTCACTGATCGTGATGGAAAAGTTCTTTTTTGTGTAATGAGAGTTGCATGTGCAGTAAAAATTTTCCTAAGAAATCGGCAACGGATACGTTCGTCATGTATAATTAAATCAGAAGCGATGGGCAGGAAATGCTGCGCATCTTGTCGAAATACCAAAGAAGATCGGATTAAACGGTTATAAAATATAGCTGTTTAATCGGGGTACCAGGTGGGGGAATTGCAGATGGCGGACATCATTGGGTTTATTTTTTCAGGCATTGCCACTTTTTTTATCAATCCATTACTCTATTTACTTTTGATCGCGCTTTTTCTTTATGGCGCGCAGCGCGTGCGCAGGGAGCGGCGGTCATTTCGCGTCAAGGCATACGGTATGTTTAATATAATTTTTTCCAGTATTGCGCCGAGTCTGCTTGTCGGACTTGCAGCGTCTCTTGTGTTGCTTGCCGCCGGAATCAGTCTGACGCCGGGAGTCATTGCCTTGCTTTCACTGGCATATATCATGACACTGTTCACGTTCCGGCAAAGCTTTTTGTCGCCGGCGGTGGCAGGTGGCTTGGCATTGATTGCCGCTTATTTTATGCCGGCACTGCAGACCCCGTATTCGCTCATCAACGGTTGGATTGGGGACATCCGAGCCATTGATTATGTATCATTCGGCATATTCCTAGTTGTCGCTATGCTGGCTGAGACAGCACTGGTCTATTTTTGGGGTGCACAGCAGACTTCGCCGCGCCTCATCAGCAGCAAGCGGGGCAGTTTGGTCGGAGCTCATGAAGCTTGCCAGCTTTGGATCGCGCCGCTGCTCTTCCTTATGCCGGTTCCGGGTGCGATTTCGTCCATTGGTCCCTGGCCGTTTGTTTCCGGCGGCGCTTCATTTAGCTTTGCGATTTTCCCATTGGGCATAGGAATCGCACAATTGATCACGCACGCATTACCGAAACCTGCTGTTCGTCAAACGGCAAGCTGGTTGATGGCGTCGTCCGGCATAACGGCGATCTTCATCGGTGCGGGCTATCTGCTTCATATGGCGCTTTTCGTCGTGCTGGGCGGAGTTGTGGCACTCGTCAGCCGATTGCTGCTCACCTGGTACCACCATCACCTGCGTGAGACGCAGCCGTTCTATTATCTTATGCCGAACAGAGGACTGCGCGTTATTGGAGCGATCCCTCACTCGCTTGGTGCGCGTATGGGCATTATTCCTGGGGAAGAAATTTTGCGGGTGAATGATTTAGAGGTCAGCAGCGTGGATGAATTCTATGAAGCACTTCAAAAGCATGCGGCTTACTGCAAGCTGGAAGTGATCGATCGTTTCGGCGAGCAGCGCTTTGAAAAGGGGCCAATTCATGAAGATGACAATTATAAGATCGGGCTACTTTTTCTTGAAGGCGATCAATGGAATTTGAAACAAAAGACAAATAGTTAAGCCTTAATTCGAATAATCTAACAGGAACAAAAATCCGCAGGAGGGACAGCGAGATTCCTTTTCCTTCCTTTTTATGGGAAGAAAGGAAGATGCTTAAGGTGAGGCGCTGCCCGCAGACCTAAAAGGTGAGCAAGCTTGCTGGTCCCCTTGGCTGTTTGTTCCGTCAAAATTTACAATAATCCCAACTGTTAAAATGTGACTGATTTTGAAACTGGGTGTAGTTATGTGAGCAATTGGAATTTTTTAACCCCTGCACGAATTGTGGTGCATATTGGTGCTATAATCAAGTTAAAAGTGATGCAGGTCGTAGTATAGAAAAGGCGAGAGGAGGAGCGCAAAAATGAAATCGACAGGTATTGTGCGTAAAGTTGATGAATTAGGACGTGTTGTGATTCCGATTGAACTCAGAAGGACCATGAATATTAAAGAGGGTGATCCGCTCGAAATCTTCACGGAGGATGAACGGATTATCTTCAAGAAATATGTGCCGAATATGGCGTGCCAGATCACGAATGAAGTGTCGCCGGATAACCTTGTTCTGGCAAACGGCAAGCTGATCCTGAGCCGCAAAGCAGCAAAAGGAATTCTAGAAGAAATTGAAAAATACATGGGTGAAGATATTAAATCGTAATTCATGTTCTCAAAAAAGACTTCTGTGGCCGAGTGCCATGGAAGTTTTTTAGTTTCATTAAGTACTAGTAAATGACTTCTCCGGTTATCCTGTGTGAGATGAGCCGAGTTTAGAATAAATGACTGAAAAACATTGGGAATATCCGTTCGCATTTTGCTGTTATTTTGCTATAGAGGTATGCTATACTTTTTTTAAGAAAGATTTTTTACTATTAATGACAAATCATGCTTTTTTCATAGAAAAACAGTAAAGATTGGAGGAGGGCGCTATGGATTTTCAACTCGCGTCCCATTTTCAACCGCAAGGCGACCAGCCGGAAGCGATTCGTACATTGGTCGATGGGATCAGGAACGGTCAAAAGCATCAGACGTTGCTCGGCGCGACCGGTACCGGTAAAACATTCACGATGTCGAATGTGATTGCTCAAGTGCAGAAGCCGACGCTGGTCATTGCCCATAATAAAACGCTTGCAGGGCAGCTTTATAACGAGTTTAAGGAATTTTTCCCGAATAATGCGGTCGAATATTTTG
Source organism: Sporolactobacillus sp. STSJ-5 (assembly GCF_024385605.1). Taxonomy (GTDB): domain Bacteria; phylum Bacillota; class Bacilli; order Bacillales; family Sporolactobacillaceae; genus Sporolactobacillus. The sequence continues at coordinate 7,560 of NZ_JANFOJ010000003.1, forward strand.
TCAGCTACTACGATTATTACCAGCCGGAAGCCTATATTCCGCAGACGGATACGTATATTGAAAAAGATTCGAGCATCAATGACGAGATTGACAAGCTGCGTCACTCGGCAACCAGCTCATTGTTTGAGCGTCGCGATGTCATTATTGTTGCCAGTGTTTCGTGTATTTACGGTTTAGGTTCTCCGGAAGAATACAGCTCACTTGTACTCTCATTGCGGCCGGGTATGGAGAAGGAGCGGGATGCGATGCTGCGTCAACTTGTCGACATCCAGTACTCGCGTAACGATATTAATTTTACACGCGGGACATTCCGTGTGCGCGGCGATGTGGTGGAGATTTTCCCGGCTTCACGCGATGATCACTGCATTCGCGTCGAATTCTTCGGTGATGAAATTGAACGGCTGACCGAGATGGATCCGATGACCGGAGAGATTGTCGGCGAGCGTGATCATGTCGCCATCTACCCGGCTTCCCACTTCGTTACCGGACAGGAGAAAATGAAGCGAGCAATTGTGAACATACAGAAGGAACTCGAGGATCGGCTGAAAGTGCTTAATGAGAACGGTAAACTACTTGAGGCACAACGGCTTGAGCAGCGTACGCGTTACGATTTGGAAATGATGGAGGAAGTCGGCTTTTGCTCCGGAATTGAGAACTATTCAAGGCATCTGACCTTTCGAAAACCGGGTGAATCGCCGTATACGCTCATGGACTATTTTCCAAAGGACTTTCTCATTATGGTCGATGAATCCCATGCGACACTGCCACAGATTCGGGCCATGTACAACGGCGACCAGGCGCGAAAAAACGTCCTGGTTGATCATGGTTTCCGTCTTCCTTCTGCAAAAGACAACCGGCCGCTTAAATTTGAAGAATTTGAGGAACGTGTCAATCAGATCGTGTACGTTTCGGCGACTCCGGCGGATTATGAATTGGAGCATTCCAATAAGCCGGTCGAGCAGATTATTCGACCGACCGGATTGCTGGATCCGGAAATCGAAGTCCGTCCGATCAAGGGACAGATTGATGATCTCTACGACGAGATTAATATTAGGATTAAGAAGCATGAACGTGTCCTCGTCACGACGCTGACGAAGAAGATGGCAGAGAATTTGACCGACTATCTAAAGGGCATGGGCATTAAAGTCAATTATCTTCATTCGGAAGTTAAGACGCTCGACCGGATTGAGATCATTCGCAATTTGCGACGCGGCGAATTCGATGTGCTGGTCGGGATCAACCTGCTCCGTGAAGGACTGGATATTCCTGAAGTCTCACTTGTCGCTATCCTTGACGCCGATAAGGAAGGCTTCCTTCGCTCGGAACGGTCGCTGATTCAGACGATCGGACGCGCGGCGAGAAATGCGGAAGGGCGAGTCATTCTGTATGCCGACCGAGTTACCGATTCGATGCGGTTGGCGATGGATGAAACCGCACGCCGCCGCAAAATTCAAAAGAAATTCAATGAAGTGCATCATATTACACCGACGACGATTCAAAAGGCCATTCCTGAGCTGATTAAAGCGACATACGAAGTGGAAAAACAGGATGGCTCCGGCAAGAAGAAAAAGAAGAAAATGACAAAGAGCGAGCGCAACAAGGCAATTATCGGTATTGAAAAAGAAATGAAGCAGGCGGCAAAGTCGCTTGACTTCGAGCGTGCAGCGGAACTGCGGGACGCACTCTATGAACTGAAGGCGGAGGGATAACACGCAGATGGTACTTGAAAATATTGTTGTCAAAGGAGCAAGGGAACATAATTTAAAAAATGTCAGCGTAACAATACCACGTGACAAAATGGTTGTTGTTACCGGATTGTCGGGCTCAGGCAAGTCATCGCTGGCGTTCGACACAATCTACGCCGAGGGGCAGCGCCGCTATGTTGAATCGCTGTCGGCATATGCCCGCCAATTTCTCGGCCAATCCAACAAACCGGATGTGGACGCGATTGAAGGCTTGTCGCCGGCGATTTCGATTGACCAGAAGACGACGAGTCATAACCCGCGTTCAACCGTGGGAACCGTAACGGAAATTTATGATTACATGCGTCTTCTTTTTGCCAGAATCGGGCACCCTTTTTGCCCGACGCACGGTGTTGAAATCACATCGCAGACTATTGAACAGATGGTTGACAGAATCATGGTTTATCCGGAGCGGACAAAACTGCAGATTCTGGCACCGCTGGTCTCCGGAAGAAAAGGAACACATGTCAAGACCTTGGAAGATATTAAGAAAAAGGGCTATGTTCGGGTACGTGTTGACGGCGAGATGCGTGAGGTGTCGGAAGAAATCAAGCTTGAAAAGAACAAGAAGCATAACATCGATGTTGTGATTGATCGAATTGTTGTGAAACCGAATATAGAGGGACGGCTTGCCGATTCACTTGAAGCAGCAACTAAACTGACTGACGGTCGTGTCGTTGTGGATATTATCGGTGGTGAAGAACTGCTTTTTTCCGAACAACATTCATGTCCTTATTGCGGCTTCTCAATCGGTGAACTTGAACCTCGACTCTTTTCGTTTAACAGTCCGTTCGGAGCCTGCCCAGATTGTGACGGACTGGGCTCACGCATGGAAGTTGACCCTGATTTGGTCATCCCTGATCAGACCAAATCGTTAGCCGAAGGTGCAATTATCGCCTGGGAACCGACGAGTTCACAATATTATCCACAGCTGCTTAAGGCGGCTTGTGCTCACTTTGGCATTGATATGAATTGTCCGGTCTCAGAGCTGCCGAAAGAGAAGATGAAACTCCTTCTCTACGGCTCAGGGACTGAACGCATCCATTTTCACTATGAAAATGAATTCGGCGATGTTCGGGATAAAGACATGTACTACGAAGGCGTCATGAACAATATCGGACGTAGATACCGTGAGACAAGCTCTGACTTTATTCGTGAACAAATGTCCGAGTATATGATGCAAAAGCCGTGCCCGACCTGTCACGGTCACCGGCTTCGTCCGGAAGCGTTGGCGGTGAAAATCGGCGGCAAGCACATCAGTGAAGTGACCGAAATGCCGATTCGGGAAATGCTTTCGTTCTTTAACGGGCTGGAACTCACCGAAAAGGAACAGACGATTGCTCGTTTGATTCTTCGTGAAATTACACAGCGGACTCAGTTCCTCATTGATGTAGGACTGGACTATCTAACCTTAGGCCGTGCGGCGGGTACCTTGTCAGGAGGGGAAGCACAGCGAATCCGGCTGGCAACGCAGATCGGATCGCAGCTCATGGGTGTGCTCTACATTTTGGACGAACCGTCAATCGGCTTGCATCAGCGCGATAATGACCGCTTGATTCATTCGCTGCTCGGCATGCGCGATCTGGGAAATACACTGATCGTCGTTGAACATGATGAGGATACCATGCTTGCTTCCGATTACATTATCGACGTCGGTCCGGGTGCCGGCGAGCATGGCGGACAAATCACGGCACAGGGTACTCCTGAGGAAATCATGCACAATGAAAATTCACTCACCGGGCAGTACCTGTCGGGCCGCAAATTCATTCCGATTCCGGCGAAACGGAGAAAAGCAACCAAGCGCGAGATCAAAGTGATCGGCGCGAAGGCGAACAATTTGAAGAATGTGACGGTTAGTTTCCCGCTCGGTGTGATGACGGTGGTTACCGGCGTTTCCGGCTCGGGGAAAAGTACCTTGGTCAATGAGGTGCTGTTCAAGGCACTTGCTCAGAAATTGCACGGGCGGCGCGATGCTCCCGGTGAGTATAAGCAGATCAAGGGCATAAAAGAATTGGATCGGGTCATTCAAATCGACCAGGCACCGATCGGACGCACGCCGCGTTCCAACCCGGCAACTTATACCGGAGTCTTTGACATGATTCGCGACGTGTTTGCGGCGACAAATGAGGCAAAGGTGCGCGGCTATAAAAAAGGTCGTTTCAGCTTCAATGTTAAAGGCGGACGCTGCGAAGCGTGCAGCGGCGACGGTATTATTAAAATAGAAATGCACTTCCTTCCGGATGTTTATGTGCCGTGCGAAGTATGCCATGGCAAACGTTATAATCGTGAAACGCTCGATGTGACCTATAAAGGGAAAACGATTGCCGATGTTCTGGACATGACTGTAGAGGAAGGTCTGGAATTTTTCAAAAATGTACCGCGGATCAAACGCAGACTGGAACCGCTCTATGATGTCGGCTTAGGCTATATTCGGCTCGGCCAACCGGCCACGACGCTCTCCGGCGGCGAAGCTCAGCGTGTCAAGCTCGCGTCCCAGCTTTATCGTCGTACGAAAGGCCGTGCACTTTATATCCTGGACGAACCGACGACCGGTCTGCATATGGATGACATCTCCCGGCTGCTTGTTGTGCTTCAGGCACTCGTAGACAGCGGTGACAGTGTGTTAATCATCGAGCATAATCTTGATGTAATTAAATGTGCGGACTACTTGATCGATCTTGGTCCGGAAGGCGGAAACGGCGGCGGCACGATTGTGGTTACAGGGACTCCGGAAAAAGTAGCGGATACCAAGGAATCCTATACCGGCAAGTATCTGAAGCCGGTGCTGGAACGTGACCGTGTGCGCATGGAGGAGCATCTTCATAACCAGCAGCAGGTAGCTGAATCGAGCGATCAGTTGCGCGTGTAAACCAGATTTTCCCCATAAAACGGGAAAATGTTCTTGTTACCTTGCATGATGAAAGGGTATAGTGGAATAAGATGAATGAGGCGGGAGGTTTTTTCGTGTACAAACAATTATTCCGATCAAGAGAAAACAGGGTACTTGGCGGTGTACTCGGCGGAATCGGCGACTATTTTAATATTGACCCCGTAGTTGTCAGGCTTGCCTTTGTGGTTTTGACAATCGTAACCGCCTTTTTTCCATGCTTGATTGGTTATTTTATTGCTTATCTAATTATTCCTGAAAGAGTGTGACGCTTTTGTTTAAAAACTGGTTTGCCAAAACCTTGCTTAATGTCATCATAAATATGGTGATTTTAATGACACTTGCCGGCTATCTTCATACGATGGTGCATCTTTCCGGCATTGGCGCGGCTTTTGCTGCCAGCCTGATCTTGTCATTTCTCAATCTCTTTATCCGGCCGGTTCTGTTATTATTCTCCTTACCGGCGACCGTCCTGACGCTCGGATTCTTCATTTTTGTCATCAATGCATTGATGCTGATGCTGACGGCATCGATCATGGGCCCGGCATTTGAACTGGACGGCTTTGGAAGCGCGTTGATCGTTGCGATCATTATGGCTATTTGCCAGATGATCATCCAAAACTTTATAATCAAACCCTTGCGGCGCGAGTAATTGCGCTGTTTTTTCTGCTGTTTCCCAAGGATTGCCCGATCATTTAAAATCATGGAATTCATTTTTTGGCGCGCGGCGAATCTATGGTAAAATAAAGAAAATGTGACTAATCATCGGGCAGTACCCCGATTTATTAAATGAACCTGAGAGAGCACCGGACCGACACCCCGGTGCACTAATAGAAAGAAATGGAGGCTGATTCTCTCTCTCAGGCGTGTACGCCTTGCCCGGCGGATTTTATGCTTCCCGAGCGCCTGTCAGCCCTAACATGAGGTGCGTGATGACGGAAGAAAACGGACAGGTTCCGGCGGCAAATGAAAACATGAGCAGAGTGCGTGTGCGTGAACTTATTGAGCATTTTGATTTGAAGCTGGTAAGCGGCAAGGAAGGGTTGGATCGTGAAATTATTGTCAGCGACATTTCGAGACCCGGCTTGGAAATTGCCGGCTATTTTACTTATTATCCCAGGAGACGTCTGCAGCTGCTTGGGCGTACCGAGCTTTCTTTTTTTAATGAATTGAGCCAGGATGAGCGGTATAAACGAACCTCTCAGCTGTGCACCGCACAGACGCCGTGCATTGTGATCTCTCGTGGAATTGAAGTGCCTGAGGAATTCATCATTTCATCAAATAAACGCCATGTCCCTGTGCTTCAGTCGAAGATGCAGACGACACGACTGAGCAGTATGATCACAAACTATTTGGAATCGCGACTCGCACCGATGACAGCCGTGCACGGCGTGCTCGTTGATGTCTATGGTGTCGGAGTTCTGATTACCGGGGACAGCGGCGTGGGGAAAAGCGAAACAGCACTCGAACTCGTGAAGCGCGGTCATCGCCTTGTGGCGGATGATTCGGTTGAAATTCGTCAGGAAGGCGAGGCTGAGCTCGTCGGCAGCGCGCCGGAATTGATTCAGCATCTTCTTGAAATTCGTGGACTCGGGATTATTAATGTAATGACCTTGTTTGGCGCCGGGGCAGTCCGCAATTATAAGACCGTTTCATTGGTCATTCATCTGGAACTGTGGGATCAGAGCAAAGTATATGATCGGCTCGGACTGGATGAAGAAAAGATTAAATTGATTGATACGGAGATTCCAAGGCTTGTTCTTCCTGTACGACCGGGGCGCAACCTTGCTGTCATTATTGAAGTAGCGGCGATGAATTATCGGTTGAAAAACATGGGTTACCATGCCGCGCAGCAATTTGCTGATCGACTGAATGACAGTTTGAATGATCGATAATCCATTTTATTTAAGTTGAGGTGTCCATCTTTATGAACGAAGCAATTGAACCGCTCAATCGAGTGGCTTTTGAATTAGGACCGCTCCATATTTATTGGTACGGCATCATTATCGCGGCAGGCGCTTTAATTGGACTGCTTATTGCGATGCGCGAGGGCAAACGTCTTGACCTCCCGCCAGATACATTTACCGATTTAATTCTCTATGCAGCGCCAATCGCGGTGATCTGCGCACGTATCTATTATGTGGCCTTTGAATGGGGTTACTACTCCAAGCATCCCGGAGAGATCATTGCTATTTGGAACGGAGGCATCGCAATTTATGGTGCCTTGATCGGTGCAGTGCTGACCGCAGTTGTCTATTGCCGGCTCCGTCATCTGCCTTTTTGGAAGGTTGCCGATGTCTGCGCACCGAGCGTTATCCTCGGTCAAGCGATCGGACGATGGGGCAATTTTATGAATCAGGAAGCGCACGGCGGTCCAACAACACGGGCGGCACTGGAACATTTGCATCTGCCTCATTTCATCATCAACCAGATGTATATTGATGGGACCTATTACATTCCGACTTTCTTGTATGAATCGGTTTGGAATATCGTCGGTTTTGTTATTCTGCTGGTTATCCGGCGTGTCGTTCGATTGAAACGCGGCGAACTTTTTATGATTTATGTAACCTGGTATGCCTTAGGCCGCTGCTATATTGAAGGGTTGCGCACAGACAGTTTGATGCTCGGGCCGCTTCGCGTATCGCAATGGCTGTCCGTTGTTTTGGTTATTGTTGGCGTAGGACTGATCACCTATTGGCGAACGGCACAGAAAAACAGACCGCTCTATAGTGAGTAGACATAAATTTAATTGATCATCGCAATTCAAGAAACAATTGCGGTGATTTTTTTCTGTATAGAGAGATTTGATGCGAATTCATTAACACTTAGTTGAGTTTTCTTTTGGGGAGATGGGCAATTTGATAAAGACGGTTTTATTTGATTTGGACGGAACACTGATTGATACAAATAATTTAATCCTGACTTCTTTTCAATATACACTGGACCACTATTATCCAGGAAAATTTACACGGAAAGATCTGATCCCGTTTATCGGTGAATCCTTGGAAACAAGCTTTAACCGGATTAGTCCGAAGCTGACAAATGAAATGATTTCCATGTACCGCGATCATAACAGCCGATTCCATGACAGGCTTGTCAAGGAGTTTCCCTACGTGCGCGAAACCTTGACCGTGTTGAAAGAAGATGGCTGCAAACTCGGCGTTGTTTCAACCAAAACGCGAGATATGGTGGAGCGCGGTCTCCATTTGACCCGAATGGCTGATTTCTTCGAAACGGTAATTACGAGCAATGATGTTACGCGGCTCAAGCCAGATCCTGAACCTGTAGTACGCGCGATGAACGACTTGGCCGCACAGAAGGAAACAACTATTATGGTTGGTGACAGCCCGGCCGATATCCTGGCAGGAGAAAATGCACATGTTCGCACCGCGGCAGTCGGCTGGTCACTCAAAGGGCGGACGATGCTGGAACGATTGAACCCGGATTATTTATTGAATAACATGAAGGATTTGCTCAGTATCGTACGGAGTACAGAAGTAACAATCTGAATTAAGAGTTTCTAGAACAACCGCCAAGAGACGGTTGTTTTTACATGTCGGCAGGTAAACTGTAATTGGCAAAGGCTTTTCAAAAATGGCGAGAGCAGTTATGCTATAATTATTTGGGATTGGAAAAAGAGGCACGGGGGCAAAAGGATTTTATGGAGGAGAGAAACTGCACGAAAAAAGCACGCGTCATCGATTTTCATTGTGACGGTGACTTTTTTTATCAGAAAGGGATCGCTTGTTTTGAAAAAGGCGATCTTGAACGCGCCAGCAAATATATGGAGCGCGCAATCAAATTCAAACCGAATGATGTCGAATACCTTTGCCAGCAAGCTGAGATTCTTGCTGAGCTGGAAAACTATGAATCATCAATTCGCTTACTAAAAAAAGTGGTTTATGAACTTGATTCGAAAATGACCGATTGTTATTTTTTTATAGCAAATAATTATGCCTATCTTGGGGAATTTCAAGAGGCATTAGATGAAGTTCAAATCTATTTGACTTTGGAACCGAATGGAACATTTAAGCATGAGGCTCAGGAATTGTTTCAAATGCTGAACTCAGAAATGAAAGAATTGGATGAAGATGAATCTGCCTATGTTACGGTTCATGAACGCGGTCGTCTGGCACTGGAACACGGCCATTTTGACGAAGCAATCCATTACTTTAAACAAGTGATTGAGGACGAGCCGGATTTTCTTGCGGCACAGAATAATCTTTCAATCGCCTATTTTTCTATGGATGATCAGGAAAATGCGCTTGCCACTGCATGCCGCGTTTTGGAAAAGGATCCGGGAAATATTCATGCTTTGTGTAATTTAGCGACTTTTTACTATCAATTGCACGATAAATCCGGGCTGGAGAAAGTGGTTGCACGTCTTGATTTGATCTATCCGCTTTACCCAGAGCATTGCGGAAAACTCGGTTCAACCTATCTTTTTATCGGTAATTACAAGCGGGCTTACTACTGGTTGCGCATTGCGGAAAAGCGAGGCGCACGGCGTGATCAGGTTTTTTACTTCTGGATGGCACTTTCTGCTTATCATTGCGGCGATGAAGAGGCGGCTAAGCAGAACTGGAGACGTGTTGACTTTTTCAGTGACAAGCCCTTCCACCCGTTTAAGTACAGCAAGATTCAGGACATGATGTTCGAACCAGGGGCGGAAAAGAACTTCATGGTTCGGGAGCTCATTCGAAAAGAAGCATGGGAAGACGTAAAATCGTTTCAAATTTTTTCTCTTTTCTATGCTGCGCGGTGTCATGATCGTTCTCTGCTTCTGGATGTGGCGAAGAAAGGCACAGATCCGGAAATCATGGGTCATGCACGCAGGCTGGTTGAAGAAATGGACAGCGGCGTGCGCGACCTAAGTATGCAAGTCATGCGCGAGGTTGAGCGGTTAGCAGGAGGATGCAAAGAGACGCTAAAGCATCCGGAGCTTTACAGTTTCTGGGCCGTTGTCGATTCGTTCGCACATATCCGTGAGGAGGACATCAAGGGCTGGGCTGCTGCTTTGATTTATTTGTGGAAGAAGGAGTTCGGCAAACCGGCTGCTCAGAAGGACATTGCGATGGAAGCAGGTACGACACTGTATCGATTGCGAAAACATATTCAGGAATTATCAATTGCGCTTGAAAAACAGTGGGATGATGATTGATACGAATCAAGTGTTTTTACGTATGAGCAATTTTCTGGACTTTGGTCGCGCCATTCTTTAGCATAGAATTATCAGATCAGTAGATAATAATAATTATAAAGAAGACTAGCAAATTTGCTATGGAAGGAATGGATTGACGTTGGCTGAAGAACAGAAAATTTATGATGTCATTATTGCGGGGGCAGGGCCAGCCGGAATGACGGCCGCCGTGTATGCGGCGAGAGCGAATATGTCAGTGTTGATGATTGAACGCGGAATTCCAGGTGGTCAGATGGCGAATACGGAAGCAGTCGAGAACTATCCCGGTTTTGAATCGATTCTCGGACCGGATCTGTCAAACAAGATGTTTGAGCATGCGAAAAAATTTGGAGCAGAGTATGCGTATGGCGATATTAAGAAAATCGAGGATGGTTCGGATGTCAAAACTATTGATTGCGGAAGCAAGCAATACAAGGCGCGGACGGTCATCGTAACGACGGGTGCTGAATATCGCAAGCTTGGCGTTCCCGGCGAAAAAGAATTCGCTGGCCGCGGCGTGTCCTATTGCGCGGTGTGCGATGGCGCATTCTTCAAGGAGAAGAAACTGGCGGTGATTGGCGGCGGTGATTCTGCGGTTGAAGAGGGAACTTATCTGACACGTTTTGCATCCAAGGTAACAATCGTTCACAGGCGCGACCAGCTGCGCGCACAGAAGATTCTTCAGAACCGTGCATTCAATAATGAAAAAGTTGACTTTATTTGGGATACCATTTGCACGAAGATCAATGGTGCGGACGGCAAGGTAGCCAGCCTGACGCTGAAGAATAAGAAAACCGGAGAAGAAACCGATTTTCCAGTAGACGGTGTGTTTATTTATGTCGGTATGAATCCGCTGACTGGTGCTGTGAGCGATTTAGGCATTCTTGACGATGAGGGTTATATCGTGACGAACGAAAAGATGGAGACCAGTATTCCAGGTATTTTCGCGGCAGGCGACGTGCGCCAAAAGGAGCTGCGCCAAATTGTGACAGCGACCGGAGACGGCAGCATTGCGGCAGAAAATGCACAGAAATATGTTGAGAAGCTGAAGGATGCTTCGGCAGTCAAATAAGGCCTGTGCGTCTTTAGTCATGATTCTTTAGATGAATCATTGGGCGTAATTTCATAAGTGTTTAATCATCATGTAATCATTATGAAATGAAAACACGATATGATTAAAGTATGAAATTGACCCCCCTTTTTATATAAACATTTAGTGGCATCGCAATATGGCGGTGCTGCTTTTTTTGCCTTATTTCTCTGCGCTTTGTCGCTTCCGGGCAAGGAAAATAGTTGCCAATACGCATCGCATTTTTCATAAACGCACGTCTGCTGATTATCGTTTATCTTTCTGAATGCTTCTTTTTCGAGTATACTAAAGATGAAAGAATGCCTTGATGCAGGTGTTGCGTCACAGGTGAAAAATTGATCGGTGGGGACGGATGCAGGATGAAAGATATTCAAGTAGTGATCATAACCGGAATGTCGGGCGCGGGAAAGACAGTTGCGACCCGTATTTTTGAGGACTTGGGTTACTTCTGCATCGATAATTTGCCGCCGACTTTGCTTCCAAAGTTCATTGACTTAATTGAAGATTCAGATTCGGAAAAACTGAATAAACTAGCATTAGTCATGGATCTTCGCGGCAGAACTTTTTTCGATTCGCTTTTCGCATCACTGGATGCATTCAGCAAATCCGAGAAAGTCAGGCCGAAGATTCTTTTTCTCGATGCGAAGGATGATGCACTAGTTCATCGCTACAAGGAGACACGCCGCTCACATCCGCTGTCTCCGAAAAGCCGGCCGATTGACGGTATTCGCGCCGAACGAAAAAAACTTGAAGAAGTTAAAGGACTCGCCCAATATTATATAAACACAACAGACATGAAACCAAGAGAATTACGCGATCGCATCGTTCAGGAATTTGCCAGCGAAACGGAGACATTCCGCGTTAATTTGCTGTCCTTTGGTTTTAAATACGGGCTTCCCATCGATGCTGATCTCGTTTTTGATGTACGTTTTCTGCCCAATCCTTACTACGTGAAGCATATGCGTGAGCGGACTGGACTTGATACTGATATTTCTGAGTACGTGCTGAAATGGTCGGAGACGAAGCAATTTTTGAAGAAGCTGATGGATCTGCTTCAATTCATGATTCCACAGTACAAACGTGAAGGCAAAGGGCAGCTGGTTATTGCGATCGGCTGCACAGGCGGCAAACATCGATCAGTCGCCTTGACCGAGTGGATTGCCAAAAAACTTTCCGGAGATTTCCCGACGAATGTGTCGCACCGGGATATTGAGAGAGGAAAATAATCGAATGACAGATCGAAAAAAAGTCGTTGCGATCGGCGGGGGCACAGGGCTTCCGGCGGTGCTTCGCGGTTTGAAGAAGTACCCGGTGGATATCACTGCGATTGTGACTGTTGCGGACGACGGCGGCAGCAGCGGAAAGCTGAGAAATGAGCTGCAGATTCCTCCGCCCGGCGATATCCGCAATGTACTTGTTTCGCTATCAGATATTGAACCGATGTTCGAACAATTGCTTCAGCATCGGTTCAAAACAGACAGTGGATTAAACGGCCATTCCTTAGGAAACCTGCTGATTGCCGCGCTGACATCGATAACCGGTGATTTTGTCAAAGGTGTGCGCGAATTAAGCCGAATTCTCAATGTTCACGGCCAGGTGCTGCCTGCGGCGGATCAAATGATTGCACTCGGTGCAGTGATGAGCGACGGCAGTATCGTGGAAGGAGAATCGCATATTCCCGAAGTGAACAAACGGATTGAACGTGTTTTCTTAAAGCCGGCGGATATTCAGCCGCTCCCGGAAAGCGTCCGAGCGATTCGTGACGCGGATTTAATTACGTTCGGACCCGGCAGTCTTTATACGAGCGTGATCCCTAATTTGCTTGTACCGGAACTCGCCGATGAAATTGCGCGTTCGAAGGCCAGAAAAGTGTATGTGTGTAATGTCATGACGCAAAAGGGGGAAACCGACCATTTTACGGCATCTGAACATATTAAGGCCATTCATCGCCATGTCGCACATCCTTTTATCGATACAATTATTGTGAACAGCCGGCCCATTAAAGTCGACTTGCTGAAGCGTTACGCAGCTGAAGAATCAGAGCCGGTGCAGATTGATTGGGAGCAACTGAATGATCTAGGCATTGATGTCATTCATGCGCCGCTGATCAAGACTGCCGGAGGCGTTGTACGCCATGATGAAGAAGTCGTCGGCCGTATGCTGATGTCTTTATTTACGGAGAAAAAAGTGTAAGGTTTGGAGGGATTGGCATGTCATTTGCCGCCGAAACCAAAAAAGAATTGACGATGCTCGAGGTAGATGACTGCTGCGCGCGTGCGGAGCTTGCTGCGCTGACACGAATGAATGGCTTCATCTCAATTCGTAACAAGAGAATTGAATTGGATATCGCAACAGAGAATGCAGCAATTTCTCGACGGATTTTCCGACTGATTAAACAAGCGTACCATTATCAAATCGAGATCCTGGTACGGAGAAAGATGCGGCTGAAGAAAAATAATGTTTATATTGTTCGTCTGAAAGAAACGGCGCGTCCGTTCCTGGAAGATTTGAGAATCATTGATGACGGAGGACAGTTTACCCGTGAAATTGCCCCAGAATTAATTGAGAGCGACTGCTGCAAACGTTCCTATCTGCGCGGATCATTCTTGGCAGGTGGTTCACTGAACCATCCGGAATCCTCATATCACTTAGAAATTTTTTCGAATTATGAAGAACATACGTATTCTTTGGCTAAACTGATGAATACGTTCAATCTTAATGTTAAGATCTTGCCGAGAAAGAACGGATACATCATTTATATGAAAGAGGGCGAAAAGATCACCGATTTTCTGAGCATTATCGGCGCAAACAAAGCTCTGTTTTATTTTGAGGATATCCGTATTGTCAAGGACATGCGTAATTCAGTGAACCGGCTTGTCAATTGTGAGACGGCGAACTTGAATAAAACGGTCTCCGCTGCGATGAGACAGATGGAAAATATCCGGTTGATTGAGAAGAGTATCGGGTTGGAAGAATTGCCGGATAAATTGCGGGAAATTGCTGAGATTCGGTTGAAAAATCCGGACATTACGCTGAAAGAGCTTGGAGAAATGGTTAATGGTGAGCCAATCAGCAAATCTGGGATTAACCATCGCTTCCGAAAAATCGACGCGATTGCCAATCGGATTCGACAGGGCCAATAAATGGTTGTGCGCCTTCATTTTTATGAAAGGAGGAATGGACAACATGCTGACTAAGAAAGTGATCATCGGGCTGGAAAATGGCCTTCAGGCGCGGCCGGCCGCTCTATTTGTGCAGAATGCCAACCTTTATCAGGCAGCTATAACGCTTGAAAAAGACGGGCACGTAGCAAATGTGAAGAGCATCATGGGTGTCATGAGCATGGCACCGGCTCGCGGTGAGCAGCTCATTCTGACCGCTGAGGGTGAGGATGAACGTATGGCGCTTGAGACGCTGGCTTCTTTTATTGAAAACAAATGATAACGCTTACTAAAAGACAATAAGAAAAGCCGGAGCAGATGCTCCGGCTTTTCTTTATGGTCAATTATTTTGCTGAAACCATAATATCGTCAATCAAACCATACTTCTTCGCTTCTTCTGCGGACATGAAATTGTCACGATCCGTATCACGAGCAATCACTTCGTAAGGCTGACCGGTACGTTCAGCATAGATATGATTCAACTTTTCACGAATAGAAATGATCCGCTTTGCGTGAATTTCCATATCTGACGCCTGACCCTGCATGCCGCCAAGCGGCTGGTGAATCATAATTTCGCTATTCGGCAGTGCGTAACGCTTACCGATTTCGCCTGCAGTTAAGAGGAAGCTGCCCATTGAAGCGGCCATACCAATGCAAATGGTTGATACCTTTGGTTTAATAAACTGCATTGTATCAAAAATGGCCATTCCTGCGGTAATTGATCCGCCGGGGCTATTGATGTAAAGCGAAATATCTTTCTCCGAATCTTCTGCTGCCAGGAAAAGCAGCTGTGCGACAACCGCATTAGCTACATTGTCGTCAATTGCTGTTCCAAGCATAATGATACGGTCTTTCAATAAGCGTGAGTAGATGTCATACGCGCGTTCGCCGCGGTTTGTCTGCTCAATGACTGTTGGTATTAAAGGCATTGAACGAACCCCCTTTTTCCATTGAAGAAAGTTATTTTTCCCATTACCAACATCCATGATACATTAAAGGTCAATATAGGTCAAATTTAACGATCCACTGCTTGGCTTTTCATGAAGTTGAGGCAGTGGATCTGCTCCTATAATGACAAACTGAGTGCAGAAAGCGCAAACTTCAGAGTCAATAATAGTTATCAGCTTTCAAGGTTTCAATTATTTGCTTTGGAGTGCTAATTGAATGGCCGTGTCCGTAACCTGGGTCAGGCTGATGCCGGCAGCTTTCATCATTCGCGGATAGCGGCTGTAGCTGGTGAATCCGGGCATTGTATTTATTTCATTAAAGACAACTTCATGATCAGGTGTAAGGAACATGTCGACACGTGTTAATCCTGTACATCCCAGCGCACTATAAATTGCTTTAGCGGTTTGCTTGATACGTGCCTCAACGTCTGATGAAACATCGGCTGGGACGCGAATCGTTGAATTCTCGGAATCTGTTTCCGGATGTGATTCCTGATGAATGCGGAAGAAACCGTGAGACAGAACAATCTGATCAACTTCGCCGACTGTCAAGTCGTCCCCGTTTCCTAATATGGAGCAACCCACTTCACAGCCGTCGATTCCTTCTTCAATACAGATTTTGCTGTCGTAGTTCTGAGCATCAACAACTGCCGCTAGAAGACCGGCAGAATCAGCAACCTTAGTGACGCCGAACGAAGAACCGCCGTTTGCCGGTTTGACGAAAACCGGGTAACTCAAGCCGACACTAATTTTCTCTAACTGTTCCTTTGAGGACTTCCCGGTGATGGAAACTGTTTCAGGAACACGGAAGCCTGCGTCCTTCACGATACGGTGTGAAATATCCTTATCCATGCCCATTGAAGAACTCAGCACATTACAACCGACATAGGGAATTCCGGATAGTTCAAGGAGGCCCTGAATGGTTCCGTCTTCTCCGTTTTTACCATGCAAAACGGGGAAAACGACATCAAGATGTGTGCGAATAAGCTGATCATGATGCTGTTCAATCAATCCATGCAATTTTTTATCCGGTAAAATCCATGCAGGCACACAATTTTGTTCACTCCAAGTATCCGAAGGAATGGCATCTACCTGGCCTGTATATCTTTTCCATGAACCGTCCTGCGTTATGCCAATCAGTACCAACTCGTATTTTTCAGTATCCAGGCTGGTGATAATGGAGTATGCAGACTTCAGAGAGATTTTATATTCTGCCGAGTGACCTCCAAATAGAACGCCTACTGTTACTTTTGTCAATGTGTACGACTCCTTTTTATTCTGAGTATTTGTTTTCATTCCCGTTTAAGCGGAACATAATTTTCTTTAATGATTCAAAGAAAAATGAAAACACCAATTTGTACTTTATTGGTTAATCATAAAGCAAATTATAGATATTCGTCTTAATTATTTCTAAAGTTTTGCCTATAATTTGATACAAATTTCATAGACAATACGGTACAAGCACATTCATGGAATAAAAAGGGCACTTCCGAGCGTTTCTCAGAAGTGCCGTCAATACAATTACTGTATGATGCGTTCGGATTGCTGCACCATTTGATGCGCTCGAAGGGAGTCGAACCCCCGACACATGGTACCGGAAACCATTGCTCTATCCACTGAGCTACGAGCGCATAGGTAAGAAAATTCTCGCTGACATTTGTCT
Source organism: Sporolactobacillus sp. STSJ-5 (assembly GCF_024385605.1). GTDB lineage: Bacteria > Bacillota > Bacilli > Bacillales > Sporolactobacillaceae > Sporolactobacillus. Next base: position 24,229 of record NZ_JANFOJ010000003.1, read on the forward strand.
ATTCTAAGTGATTTACTTCGCTTTTGCAAGCGTTTTTCAAAAATCAATGAGGTAATTTAGGATGATCAACACCAACAGTTTCTCATGTTATCTGCCCAAATTTAGGCGGAACGACTAAAATTAGGTGTTCTCATTAGTGCAATGGCTTTCCTCGACTCATAGGTTATTAGTGTACTTTAATTGACGAGGAGGAGCAAAATTATGGAGGTTTCACCTTATTCAAATCAGCCTGTTTCAGGCAATATGGGAAACGTCGGAAATGTCAGCAACACGGGGAATATCGGAAATTGGGGCAATGCCGGCCCAGTCAGTCCATTGCCAAGTCCGACACATGAATATAAGTCGGAAAACAAGCCGGCTTACAAACCTGAATTTAAACCGGCTTCCAAATGCTCAACAGCACCAATGGGCTTCCCAAGTAAAGGGAAAGGTAAAGGTGGTTATGCACCCTATGGAAATGTTGCCGGAGCTGGCACAGCCCCGGGAGCTGCCGCAGGAAAAACGACTGAAAATACGCTGCATTGTCCGCCAACACAAGGCGGTACAGTCTATGATCCGCAGACCGTCAATGTTCAGCATATTTACAAGCCAGTCATTGTGAAACATATTCATCAACTGCACACGATCAGAAAAACTCATTACATCTACGAACATCAGCACTACTACCCACACACGATGTCGGAGACTTGTGATGAGTGCCACTATGACGTACAATGCGGCAAACCATGTTTTCCAAAGCCGCACTGCTGAAGTAAGGTATTTACCGCACTATTAATGAAGAAGAGCCTGTCAAAGGGCTCTTTTTCTTTACCAAGTAAAGAAACATCATGACTCGCTTGAGGGGCGCTGGACACCAATGGACATGTAAATATAAGATGCTTCTATTTATGTATAAACCGTTTAGCGTTTTGCCTTGTTGGTTAGACGATAGACGTCATAAGATGCTGATCGCCCAATCTGAAATAGAAGGAAATTCTCCGCATCCTGCGGACGTATGGACCGGGCGCTTTTGCGCGTTCTTTCTAGTCCGCTTAAAAAGATGAAAAAATATTTTGTGTAACGTTTGCGATCAGTTTGTGTTCTTTTGGCACACCATGTATTATAGAACGTGGCGGTATTCGACCGCGCACGTAATCCGATGCGCGCCAAATACACAATTCCGCTGAAGGAAGTGATTGTTCGATGAGTTCTGATAGTTCGAGTCCAAAGCCTGGTCCCAGTCATCGGCAGGGGAAGCTTATATGGCATCAGACGCTCTTGGGCAAAATCACGGCAGCGGACAGATATCTGTGTAGGCTTCCTCTAAATTAAGAGGAGGTGCATCATGATTGATATTTATTTAACTGATGAGCAAGACAAATTGGTGAAAAAAGAAGAGCTGGTTAAAGGATGCTGGATAAATTTGACACGTCCATCCGAATTTGAAGTGCAGAAGGTTGTGGACGGTACCGGCATTCCATCGGACTTTATCCGAGACTCACTGGATGATGACGAACGCTCTCGTATTGAAAAGGAAGACGATTCGGTTCTGATCATCGTTGACTTTCCGGTGCTGATCCAAGATGAATCCGACTCAGCTCCTTATGATACGATTCCGCTTGGCATTATTGTTACGCCTTATTATTTTGTGACCGTTTGTTTGCAGAGTAATCCGATCATTGATGATTTTATTAATAATCGTATCCGGAACTTTTTTACTTATAAGAAAACACGCTTTACCCTGCAAATACTCTATGCGATTGCACGCTATTATCTCAAATACTTGAAAACCATTGATCGCAGAACGTCGCTGATCGAACGTGAACTGCATGAATCAATGAGAAATAAAGAACTTTTTGATTTGCTTAGTCTTGAAAAAACGCTGGTTTATTTCACAACATCATTGAAATCAAACAATATTGTTATGGAAAAAATGACCAAACAACGCTTCTTACGTATGTATGAAGATGATCAGGATCTATTGGAAGACGTTATTATTGAGATTAAGCAGGCGATTGAAATGTCGGAAGTGCACAGCAATATTTTAAGCGGCATGATGGACGCGTACGCTTCCGTGATTTCAAATAATGTGAATGTGGTTATGAAATTTTTGACCACGGTTACGATTGTGCTTTCGATCCCTACGATGGTGGCGAGTTTCTGGGGTATGAATGTGGGCTCAATTCCATGGGAACATGCACCGTATGCTTTTTGGATTCCGATCAGTCTTGCTCTGGGACTTGCCGGGATTACGGCATTATTCTTCTGGAAAAAGAAATATTTTTAAACAAAAATATTGATGAAGGGATACGGCCGGAACAACGCTGTATCCTTTTTTCGGTTTCCTTCTGTTTACGTGACTGAAATGATGCACTGCAGAATCATGAAAAGCAGCCCATAAATAGTGCATTATATTTATGTGGATTGGTCTAGAGCGGTCTATTGTTCGCTAAATGATCATTAAATGTGACAAATTCCGTCAATGAAAGCGTAGTCATTTTATTGATGAATTGCTATAATAATAGTAAAGGAGGTGAGCGAGATGGGATTGGCACTCGTTCAAACGCAATCGTTAAAACTGAAAATGACGCCGGCTCTATTCCAGTCGATGACCGTGCTCCAATGTAATAATGAAGAGCTTTCGCGGATGCTCCATGAAAAAGCTTTGGAAAATCCATTGCTGCATGTCGAGGATCGCGAGGATCGCAGAGATTATTCGTCCTATTCTATAGACGGTGCTGCGAAGAGCACGTCCGACGTGATCGAGGAAACTGCGGCGAATCGTGTTGATTTTCGTGAACTGCTGCATCAAGACCTGCATCAAACACGGCTTGATCACATGCTCATGGATGCTGCCGATATCCTTATTGATTCATTAAATGACAATGGATTCATTGATGAAGATCCGCAAGCCATTCTTGATCGGTTCGGGAAGTTTGATGCGGATCCGGAAGAAGCGTTGGAGGCCGTTCAAGCCTTGGACCCTGCCGGTGTCGGTGCCCGCTCGCTCATCGAATGCCTGTGTCTGCAGCTTCGCCGACTCGATCGGCGCTGCACGCTTGCGGAAACAATCTTGACTGAGTATCGGGACTGCTTTATGACCGGAGACTGGGCAGAACTTGCTTCTTTACTGGATGTGGCACAAGCCGATATTGATGCGGCTGTTGAACAAATTCGTAAACTGAATCCGAATCCTGTGGCAACGATTCAGGATGATCCGCCGCAATATATTGTTCCTGATGTCGTCATTTCGAAAAGGGACGGCGAACTTGTTTGCGAATTGGAGGATCAATATCTCCCGACGATTTCTGTAAATATGAACGATTATACGCGCTATATGGAGGCAGCGGATGCGGAAACGAAACGTTATCTTCGCGAAAAGTTTGATGAAGCTGACTGGCTTCTTTCTGGTGTATCCCGGCGCCGGCAGACGCTGATGAAACTTGCGCAGATGGTGATGGAGCGTCAAAAAAATTACTTTTTGAGTGGAGATCAGGATTGTTTGCTTCCATTTACCATGAAACAAGCTGCCGAACAGCTTTCGGTCCATGAGTCAACAATCAGTCGGGCAGCTGCCGGAAAATATGTTCAAACGAATTTCGGCGTTCTTCCGATGAAAAATTTCTTTGTCCGTGCTGTGCGTGCGGAACACGGGACGGTTTCTGCTTTCCAAATTCAAAATGAGATTAAGCAGCTGGTAAAAATGGAAGATCGCAGAAAACCGCTGTCTGATCAGAATATTACCCGGCTTCTTGAAAAATCAGGAATTCGCTGTTCCAGACGAGTCGTTGCGAAGTACAGGGCAAGCTGTGGAATTGGATCGACAATTGAACGCAGAGCAGCCTACAATTAAAAAATGTTGGGACTGGTTGAGTCCCAATTTGATTGGCGTTGTAAAATTTTACAACGCTTTCTTTGTTTCCTTTTGTCGAAACAGGGTATACTTCACATGGACAAAAAAGCCGCAAGAGAAGATCCGGACAAGCATGCAATCAATCGTGCAGATGTGACATTTTTCAAAATTTGCAGATAGTTTCGATTTAACAAGCCGCATTAAATCAACATTTTTTATAATGTGACGATTCTGCGTCATTGAAATGCCTATACAAAACATTTACATGATTATGCTTGTAAACAATGGCGAAAGTTGCTATCATGAAACATGGAGCAGATGGGACATAAATTGACTGTGTGGGACATTTTGAGACCTGAACAGGTCGATCGAGGGGGACGCTGTGGAACATTTGCTTGATCTTCAAAAAAGGCTGATCCCCGATGTCTTAGACATAATGTCCAGTCGCTACCGTATTCTTCAATCTCTTCATTTTCTTCAGCCGATCGGCAGACGGAGTTTGTCATCTCATTTAGGCATGACTGAGCGGGTTCTGCGCGGCGAAGTCACGTTCCTGAGCCAGCAAGGGCTTATCCAAATGGCGTCAAGCGGCATGTATCTGACGGAAAACGGAGAAGCCATTGTTAAGGCTCTTGGCACTGTGATGAAGAATATTTCCGGATTGAAGAACATGGAGAAGCAACTGGAAGAAGTTCTCGGCGTTTCCAAAGTTGTCATTGTCTCTGGCGACAGTGATCAGTACGCGACTGTCAAGAATGAGATGGGGCTGGCCTGCGTCAAGGAAATCGAACGCGCACTAGGTGAAGTCAACATTGTTGCGGTGACCGGGGGCTCAACGCTCGCAGCCGCTGCTGAAATGATGCACCCGCTTAGAAGAGCGCACCAGGATCTCCTGTTTGTATCGGCGAGAGGCGGTCTTGGCGAGAAGGTCGAAAATCAAGCGAACACGATCTGCGCTAAAATGGCGGAAAAAGCTGAAGGGCGCTATCATCTGCTCCACGTTCCCGATCAGCTCAGTGACGAGTCCTATCACAGCTTGATGGAAGAGCCCAGTATTCATCGGGTCCTGCAGCACGTCCGTCGTGCAACCATCATCGTGCACGGCATTGGTGATGCAAAAACGATGGCAATCCGCCGTCATTCCGGTGAAGAAATTCTCAAAAGAGTCGACACGGAACATGCTGTGGCCGAGGCTTTTGGCTATTTCTTTGATCAGACGGGTCGCGTCATTCACAAAGTTCAGACCATTGGATTGCAGTGGGAAGATCTGTTTGGCGCGCACGCAGTGATTGCCGTGGCCGGGGGCAAGTCTAAGGCTGAGGCAATTCAGGCTTACTTTAAGAAAGGTCCCGATTCCGTGCTTATCACGGATGAAGGGGCAGCACAAGAGATTTTAAAAAATTTCCAAACCATTTAGGAGGTCATTATTAACATGACAGTTAAAGTTGGTATTAACGGTTTCGGACGTATCGGTCGTCTTGCTTTCAGAAGAATTCAGGATGTTCCAGAATTGGAAGTTGTTGCAGTTAACGACCTTACAGATCCAGCAATGCTCGCTAACCTGCTGAAATATGATACAACTCAAGGCCGTTTCAATGGCGAAGTTAAAGTAGAAGATGGCTACTTCGTAGTTAACGGCAAGAAAGTAAAAGTTCTCTCACAACGTGACCCTGCTGAATTGCCATGGGGCGAACTCGGCGTTGACATCGTTCTTGAATGCACAGGCTTCTTCACTTCGAAAGAAAAAGCTGAAGCACACATCAAGGGCGGCGCTAAGAAAGTCGTTATCTCTGCTCCTGCAAAGGGCGATCTGAAGACAATCGTATTCAACGTAAACAACGATTCACTCGATGGCTCAGAAACAGTTATTTCCGGTGCATCTTGCACAACGAACTCTTTGGCTCCTGTTGCTAAAGTATTGAATGACAAATTCGGCATCGAAAAAGGCTTGATGACTACGGTTCACGCTTACACAGGCGACCAAATGACTCTTGACGGCCCGCACAGAGGCGGCGACCTTCGTCGTGCACGTGCCGCTGCTGAAAACATCGTACCTGCTTCTTCAGGTGCTGCTGCAGCCGTTGCTCTTGTTATCCCTGAATTGAAAGGCAAATTCGACGGATCTGCTCAACGTGTTCCAGTTAAATCAGGTTCTGTAACGCTGCTTTACGCAACGCTTGCTAAGAACACAACTGTAGAAGAAATCAACGAATCGATCAAAGCTGCATCTAACGAAACTCTTGGCTACAACGAAGATCCAATCGTTTCTTCTGACGTCATCGGTATTACTTACGGCTCTCTGTTTGACGCAACTCAAACAAAGATTCTTGACGTAGACGGCAAGCAACTCGTTCAGGTTGTTGCATGGTATGACAACGAAATGTCTTATACTTCACAACTTGTTCGTACGCTCGAATACTTCGCAAAGCTTGCAAAATAAGTATTGCCTAACTTTTTGAATAGAACTTGAATAGCGGAAACCTTAGTTGTTTCCGCTTTTTTGATGAATACTGTTCTTATCGGCGGTGGGCACGGACTGCAGCCTTGCCCCAGTGTCCGATGAAATATAGCGAAAGAGGGTCTAGGCATGGCAAAGAAAACCATTAAAGACATTGACGTTAAAGGCAAGAAAGTTTTCTGCCGTTGCGACTTCAATGTTCCGCTTAGCGGTACGACGGTTACGGACGACACACGTATTCGTGCGGCGCTCCCTACCATCAACTATTTGATCGAAAACGGTGCAAAAGTTATTCTTGCTTCTCACCTCGGCCGTCCTACGGCTGAAGACAAGGATTCCTTCAAAATGGATCCTGTCGCAAAACGCTTGAGCGAATTGCTCGGCAAACCAGTTGCTAAAACGGACCAAGTAGTCGGACCGGAAGTTGATGCAGCTGTTGCAAAATTAAACGAAGGCGATGTTCTTCTTCTTGAAAACGTTCGTTTTGAAAAAGGCGAAAAGAAGAACGATCCTGAACTTGCAAAAGCATTCGCTGCGCTTGCAGACGTTTACGTCAACGACGCATTCGGTTCTGCACACCGTGCGCATGCATCAACAGCAGGCATCGCTGAATATCTTCCTGCAGTCGCAGGCTTCCTTCTCGAAAAGGAATTGAAGATTCTTGGTGCTTCTCTCGAAAATCCGAAACATCCGTTCACTGCCATCATTGGCGGTGCGAAAGTAACCGACAAAATCGGCGTTATCGAAAATCTGCTTGACAAAGTAGATACTTTAATCGTCGGCGGCGGACTTTCTTATACGTTTGTTAAGGCACAGGGCTACGAAATCGGCAAGTCTCTGCTCGACAAAGACAAACTTGATCTCGCTAAGAAATTCCTTGCACTTGCAAAAGAAAAAGGTGTTAATTTCTTGACTCCTGTTGATACGGTCATTGCTGATGAATTCTCCGAAACAGCTAACAAAGACGTTGTCGATATCGACAAAATGCCTGCAGGCTGGCTCGGCGTAGACATCGGACCGAAGACGGTTGCTCTGTATGCAGACGCAATCAAAAAGTCCAAACTTGTTGTTTGGAACGGACCAATGGGTATTTTCGAAATGGAACCTTATGCTAAGGGTACTGAAGCAGTTGCTAAAGCACTTGCTGAAGCAACTGATGCAACAACGATCATCGGCGGCGGCGATTCTGCAGCAGCTGTTGAGAAATTCCATCTTGCAGACAAAATGACGCACATTTCAACCGGCGGCGGCGCTTCTCTTGAACTCATGGAAGGCAAAGTACTTCCAGGCGTTGCAGCCCTTGATGACGCTGAATAATCAGGACAAGATAACTAAGAAATAACCGCAAGAAAGGGTAGGTGTTCTTTCATGTCACGTAAACCGATTATTGCCGGAAACTGGAAGATGAACAAAACAGTTAAGGAAGCACACGAATTTGTTGAGGCAGTTAAGGACAAGGTTCCTTCTGCTGAACTCGTTGATTCTGTTGTTGCCGCTCCTTTTCTCGCTTTGGACCGCATTGTTGCGGACGCAAAGGGCTCAGATCTGAAAATCAGTGCTGAGAATGTTCACTTTGAAGAATCCGGTGCATTTACCGGTGAAGTCAGCCCGGTTATGCTTGAAGATCTAGGTGTTCAATACACGATCATCGGCCACTCTGAAAGAAGAGCGATGTTCGCTGAAACGGACGAAACAGTTAACAAAAAGGTGCTTGCATCCTTTGCACATCACCTCGTTCCGATTGTCTGTGTTGGTGAAACACTAGACGAACGCGAAGGCGGCAAATGGCAATCCGTTGTCAAGAACCAAGTAACAAAAGCATTTGCAGGTGTTCCAAGCGATCAGGCTTCTGACGTTGTTGTCGCTTATGAACCAATCTGGGCGATCGGCACAGGCAAATCTGCTTCGGATGAAGATGCTAACGAAGTTTGCGCTTATATCCGCACAACAATCGCAGCTCTTTATGACGAAGCAACCGCTGCAAAAGTTAGAATTCAATACGGCGGCAGCGTAAAACCGGCAACAATCGCCGGATTGCTCGCTCAGTCTGATATCGACGGCGCACTTGTCGGCGGTGCCAGCTTGCAGCCTGAATCATTCCTTGCACTGCTTAATGCAGTAAAAGGCTGATTCAAAATCAGTTTTATTGAAAATGATGTTTGAAGTCGTTCGTTATCGTCCGGACATAACGATCGATAACCAAAGTACTGTATAAATTTATATGAGGATAAGGAGAGATATGAATGTCTCAAATCGTTGAAGTTTACGGTCGCGAAGTTCTTGACTCACGCGGCAACCCAACTGTTGAAGTTGAAGTTTATACAGAAGACGGCGGCAAAGGCCGCGCACTTGTTCCAAGTGGTGCTTCTACCGGCGAACACGAAGCCGTTGAATTGCGTGACGGCGACAAGAGCCGTTTCGGCGGCAAAGGCGTTCTGAAAGCTGTAAAGAACGTTAACGAATTAATCGCTCCTGAAGTAATCGGCATGGAAGTTCAAGACCAAGTAGCTCTTGACCAAGCAATGATCGATCTTGACGGAACGGAAAACAAAGGCAAATTAGGCGCTAACGCTATTCTTGGTGTATCTCTTGCTGCTGCTAACGCTGCTGCAGACGAACTTGGTGTTCCGCTTTACCGTTACCTCGGCGGCGTAAACTCTAAAGTTCTTCCTACACCAATGATGAACATCCTTAATGGCGGCAAGCACGCTGACAACAGCGTAGACTTCCAGGAATTCATGATCATGCCTGTAGGCGCAGATTCCATCAAGGAAGCTGTTCGCATCGGTGCTGAAGTATATCACGCTTTGAAATCGGTTCTTTCTGCTAAGGGTCACCTGACAGCTGTCGGCGACGAAGGCGGTTTTGCTCCTAACCTTAAGAACAACGAAGAAGTTCTTGACACGATTCTTGAAGCAATCGAAAAAGCAGGTTACAAACCGGGCGTTGACGTTAAGCTCGCAATCGACCCAGCTTCTTCTGAATTGTTCGAAGACGGCAAGTACAACTTCAAAGGCGAAGGCGTTGTAAGAACGACCGACGAAATGATCGAATACTACACCAAATTGGTTGAAAAATATCCGATCATCTCGATCGAAGACGGCCTCGATGAAAACGATTGGGAAGGCTGGCAAAAACTTACCAAGGCAATTGGTGACAAAGTTCAACTCGTCGGCGACGACCTGTTTGTAACGAACACTGACTACCTGAAGAAAGGTATCGACCTTGGCGTTGCCAACTCGATCCTTATCAAGGTTAACCAAATTGGTACGCTGACGGAAACGTTGAACGCGATCCAAATGGCTCAAAAGGCTGGCTACACTGCAGTTGTTTCTCACCGTTCCGGTGAAACTGAAGATACGTCAATCGCTGACATCGTTGTTGCAACGAATGCAGGCGAAATTAAGACTGGTTCTCTTGCAAGAACTGACCGTATCGCTAAGTACAACCAGTTGATCAGAATCGAAGACGATCTCGCTTCTTCTGCTGAATACCTTGGCGATGCTTCATTCTACAACATTAAGTAAGATCGATTCTAATTAAAGAATCTTAAGTCAAAGAACAGGATCCATCATTCATGGATCCTGTTCTTTTGTTGTTAAATAAATCCTCATGTGTTGGTTCTGAACATAAGTCGCCTTGATAAAGAAACAAAAAAATTGACCAATCGACAGCAATCGTGCGATGATCAGAACGAATACTATGCAGTGAATTCTTATTAGGTTAAACGAAAGATGAACTAAAGAGGTGTGTGTCATGCTTCAAAACATTGGTATTCCCGGTCTTATTCTCATTCTGGTGATTGCGCTTGTCATTTTCGGACCGTCAAAGCTTCCTGAGATTGGAAAATCTTTCGGAAAGACGCTGAAGGAGTTTAAAAAAGCAACGCAAGGACTTGGCGATGATCAATCGGATCAGCGTAATAAAACGATAATTACCGAAGCGGAGAAGACAAGCAACGAAAAAAAGGCTTAAGGAACTGGTAACAGATGACTGAAAAAAATATGTCGCTCATTGAACATTTCAATGAGCTGCGAAAACGAATCATTTCTGTTTTCGTTGTCTTTGTCTTAAGCGCCGCCGCTATGCTTTTTTTTACAAAAAACTTCTATCTTTGGCTCGTTAGTGATCTGGGTGTCTCTAATAAGTTGGCTGTGCTCGGACCGACGGATATTGTCAGCGTCTATTTTTTGATCGCCGGCGTTGTTGCAATCGCTGTAACCATTCCGTTTGCGGCGTGGCAGCTTTGGCTGTTTGTAGCCCCGGCTTTAAGTAAGAACGAGCGTAAATTGACGCTTTCTTACATACCGGCGATTTTCTTGCTCTTTATAGGAGGAATCGTCTTTGGCTACGAAATTGTTTTTCCGAACATCCTTCATTTTCTTCTTGGCATGAACGACGATATGTTCCAAGTGCTTTTTACAACGGATCGCTATTTTCGATTTATGATTAACGTTGTTTTACCGTTCGGAGTTTTGTTTGAAATGCCGGTGATCGTGGTGTTTTTGACCAATTTAGGTATCTTGACGCCGATACTTATGAAAAAAATGCGCAGAATTGCCTATTTTGTGCTGATCGTCATTGGCGTCGTGTTGTCGCCGCCGGATTTTGTTTCCGATACGGTCATGTCGATTCCACTTTTACTCCTCTATGAGATTTGCGTGACGGTTGCGACTATTACTTATAAACGGAAGCAGCGAAGAATGGACAGGGTTGCAGATCAAATGAACGATTGATCTGCGCGGTTAAAAATCATCCGTGGCCGGTTGCTCTTGGCACTTCGGTATGGTACATTAAAACTAATGACTGAATGAACGTTGATTCGAAGATAAGGGGTACACGTCGATGCATACATTTTTATTAACGGTTATGATTATTTCAGCTGTTGTAGTCATTGCGCTCGTTTTGATTCAAAGAAGTCAGGGCGACGGGTTGTCCGAAGCAATTACTGGTGGAGCTGAACAATTATTCAGCAAGCAAAAAGCGAGAGGCATTGAAGTCGGCATTAAAAGGCTGACGATTTTCTTCTCAATTGTCTTTTTTGCCTGCGCGTTTTTAATTGGCTACTATTTTAAATAATGCCAGTAAGTAAAACCGGAGCGGATACTCCGGTTTTTATTTTAATTCGAACTTGACAAGGAAACCGTCCATGCGGACTTGTCCGGCTAAAACTTCCGGTTTCCTTTAGACCTGGCAGAAGATATAGCGTATAATATATTTTGGAAGAAGATGCCTATTTCATTTCAATATGCTGTTCATTCATGCTGATCGCAATTGAACTCTTTATAGAAGCAAAGTTCGCGTGAAACAGGGATAGAGAACGTGTGGAATAAGGCAAAAGCGGATCTTTTGTTTAGGGGATGAGGGAAGGATGGAATTAAAACGTCCAAAGCCATTTTTCCTTGAATCCGGACCGCGTGCTGTACTGTTGCTGCATGGATTTACAGGCAATTCGATTGATGTCCGGCAGCTCGGACGCTACTTGAATCAGCGCGGGTACACATGCTGCGGACCGATTTATTCCGGTCATGGCGGACCACCGGAGGAATTACTCAAAACAGGACCTAAGGAGTGGTGGCAGGACGTTTGCCGTGCTGTCGAACACTTGCAGCAAACTGGGCATACTGAATTTGCGGTTTGCGGTCTTTCATTAGGCGGGGTATTTTCACTCAAATGTGGATACACTTTTTCAGTGAAGGGTATTATTCCAATGTGCGCTCCGGCTTATTCCGCAATGCGTGACCGCTTGGTTGCCGGTACGACGGCATACGCACGTACGTACAAGCAGTATCAAGGAAAAAGCGGTGAAGAAATAACCGTCGAATTGCAAGAATTCAGACGTCGAATACCGGTTGTTCTGGATCAATTATCCGCTCTGATTGACAATGTCAGGGAAGAAAGCCATAAAATTACGGCTCCTGCTCTGATTATTCAGGCGCAAAAGGATGAAATGATTAACCCGGAAAGCGCACACTATTATTATGATTCCATTCATTCTACAAACAAGCAATTAAAGTGGTACGAAAATTCAACACACGTGATTACGTTAGGAACAGAGAAAGTGCAACTGCACAAGGATATCTATGCGTTTCTTGAAAGCCTAGATTGGTCTGTTTCCTAAGTATAGGGAGGTTAACGACATGGCGGAAGAACGCATTCAGAAAATCCTGAATTATATGCGAGAAGAAACTTACCGGCCGATGACATTAAAAGAACTGGAAGCTGCTTTTGGAGCAGAACAGCCGGAGGACTTCACTAATTTTGTGAAAGAAATGAATGAAATGGAAGAGCAGGGACTTGTGATCCGTACACGTTCGGATCGCTACGGTCTGCCTGAAAAAATGAGCTTAATGACCGGCCGTGTACAAGCACACGCTAAGGGCTTTGCATTTATTATTCCGGAAGAAGACGAAAAACTGGATGATGTATTTGTCAGCCCAAACGATCTCGCCGGCGCTATGAACGGAGACACGGTTGTTATTCGTGTGTCTCACAAAACATCAGGTGAACGTCCTGAAGGTACCGTCATCCGAATTCTTGAGCGAGCAATCACCAAGGTCGTCGGAACCTTTAATGCTGGGAAGCATTTTGGTTTTGTCATTCCGGACGACAATAAAATTACCGGAGACATTTTTATTCCGGAAAATGCGGAACACGGTGCAATGGAAGGCCATAAAGTCGTTGCTGAAATCACGAAATATCCGGAAGGCCGCAAAAATGCTGAAGGTATGGTTACTCAGATTCTCGGTCATAAGAATGATCCCGGTGTCGATATACTATCCATTATTTACAAGCATGATTTGCCGCTTGAATATCCGCCGGAAGTTCTATCCGAAGCTGAAGCGATTCCGGATGAACTGTCGGAGAAGGATTATATTGGCCGCCGTGATTTACGTGAAGAGACGATCGTGACAATCGATGGTGAAGATTCCAAGGATTTGGATGATGCGGTAACGGTCTCTCGTTTGGACAACGGCAACTATAAGTTAGGCGTACATATTGCGGACGTCAGCTATTATGTGACAGAGGGATCAGCACTGGATGCGGAAGCATACGAACGCGGAACGAGTGTGTATCTTGTTGACCGCGTGATTCCAATGATTCCGCATCGTCTGTCGAACGGAATCTGCAGTTTGAATCCGCATGTTGACCGTTTAACGATCAGTTGCGAGATGGAGATCAATCCGCAGGGCATTGTTGTCGGCCATGATATTTTCCCGAGTGTCATTCGTTCGACAGAACGCATGACCTACAACAATGTCCGTAAGATTTTGAAACGCGAAGACGACGAAGTGCTGGAACGTTATAAAGACATGATTCCATTCTTTGATCTCATGGCAGAACTAGCCGGTATTCTTGAAAAGCATCGCCAAGATCGCGGCGCGATTGACTTCGATTTCACAGAAGCAAAGATTATTGTCGATGAACAAGGCAAGCCGGTGGATGTTGTCGTTCGTGAACGAACGATTGCTGAGCGCTTAATCGAGTCTTTCATGCTGGCGGCTAACGAAACGGTTGCTGAGCATGTAGACAAGCTACATCTACCGTTCATTTATCGTGTTCACGAAGAACCAAACCCGGAACGTTTGGAAAAGTTCTTTGATTTCGTTGTTAACTTCGGCTATGTGCTGCACGGTTCGCCGGATAAAGTACATCCGCGTACGCTGCAGTCCTTGCTTGAAAAAGCAAAAGGGCAGCCGGAAGAAGCGGTTATCAGTACCGTGATGCTGCGCTCGATGGCCAAGGCAAAATATGATGACAAATGTTTGGGACACTTCGGTTTGTCAACGGAATATTACACACACTTTACATCGCCAATCCGTCGTTATCCGGATTTGACGGTTCACCGTCTTCTGCGCAAATATCTGTTTGAGAAGAAAACGGATCCGAAGACATTGGCCTACTGGAAAGGTGAAATGCCGGAAATTGCGAAGCATACCTCCGAATGCGAACAGCATGCGGTTGAAGCGGAACGTGATACAGATGACTTGAAGAAAGCTGAGTATATGCAGGACAAGGTTGGAGAGACATTTAATGGTGTGGTCAGTGGTGTCACCAACTTCGGACTGTTTGTTGAATTACCGAACACGATCGAAGGACTTGTCCATATCAGTTATCTGACCGATGATTATTATCACTACAGTGAAGAGAATATGGCACTGATGGGCGAGCGAACCGGTCATATGTACCGGATCGGTGACGAAATTGAAGTTCGTGTGCTGGCTGTTAATCTGGATGAACATGCGGTCGACTTTGAAGTTGTGGGCATGAAACCGCAGAAGCCGCGTCAGAAAAAATCACGACCAACAATTATCCAAGGAAAAACCGGACCGAGCAATGGCCCCGGCAAGAAACGGTTCGGCGACAAAAACGGGGGCAGACATTCTGATTCGCGAGGTGGAAGCCGCAGTGGCCGTGGAGGTCGAGGCGGAAATAATCGTGGTTCAGGTCAAGGAAATTCCTATTCGAACAATAACAGCAAAAGTAAATAAGGGATAATTGGTGCCTCGGCATCCGAATCTTTGAATTCGGAGGTCGGGGCTTTTTACTTTCCATAGATACTGACATTTTATAAATGGACAAGCATTTATCTATACAAATCATATTATATAAATCATTTGACTATACAAATAAAAATGAAAGCGTTATACTTACAAATGTAGTAAATAGCTGAGCGGACATCTAGGCATTGCAACGGCCGTGTAGTGCTGAAATGCAGCTCAATTTATAGGAAAATAAATGAAAACGTTTTATAAAAATAATCTCGCACTAATTTGCAGAATCATAAAACAGGAGTGATTCGTATGGCAGTCATTAATGAAGAATCGGTTAATCAGATCATTGATACGGTCGGCGGTCGTGAAAATATTAGCGCCGCGACGCATTGCGTTACCCGGCTGCGTTTAATCTTAAAGGACGAAAATAAAGTAAACAAAGAAGAACTTGATAAGATTGACCTGGTCAAAGGCTTTTTCTCAGCAAATGGTCAATTTCAGATCGTGATTGGAAATGGTACCGTTGACAAGGTATATGATTTATTTGTTCGTTTAACGGGAATCGGCGAATCTTCAAAACAAGAAGTAAAAGATGCGGCGGCAGAAAAAATGAATCCGCTGCAGAAGGGGATTAAAACGCTGGCAGATATTTTCATCCCTATTCTTCCTGCAATCGTAACTGCCGGCTTGTTGATGGGCATTAACAACGTGCTTGCAAATCCGGGGATTTTCTTTAAAGAATCAGTGGTGCAAGCCTATCCACAGTGGAAAGATTTTGCTGATATTATTCTGGTCATCGCAAATACGTCTTTTGTCTTTCTGCCTGCACTGATCGGTTGGTCCGCAGTGAAGAAATTTGGCGGCAACCCATTGCTAGGCATCGTACTCGGTCTTGTACTCGTTCACCCATCACTGTTGAATGCCTACAGCCTGGCAGAAGCACAGACCAAGGGCACCGTTCCGATTTGGAATCTGTTCGGACTGCACATTGACAAAGTCGGTTATCAAGGACAAGTGCTTCCAGTACTCGTTGCTTCTTATGTGCTTGCAAAAATTGAAGTTTATTTGAAAAAACATGTCACGGATTCCATCCAGCTGCTTGTCGTGGCTCCGGTTGCGTTGCTTGTCACCGGTTTGCTTTCCTTTACGATTATCGGACCTGTGACTCTGCAGCTGGCGAACTGGATCACAGCCGGCATCGTTGGTTTGTTCCACTACGTTCCGATTCTTGGCGGTTTGGTTTACGGATTCTTCTATGGCGTACTGGTTATCACGGGTATGCATCAGATTTTTCTTGCTGTTGACCTCCAGTTGATCGGAAGCACCGGTTCGACATTCCTATGGCCGATGCTTGCATTGTCAAACATTGCGCAAGGCGCGGCGGCTTTTGCCATTTTCCTCATGGCTCGTGACGCCAAATTGAAAGGGCTCGCGATGACATCCTCAGTTTCTGCATGGCTTGGTATTACGGAACCGGCGATGTTCGGGGTTAACCTGAGATTCCGCTATCCATTTCTTGCGGCAATTATCAGTTCAGGTATTGCCGGTGCATTCATTACCTTGTGCAGCGTTAAGGCAACATCAATCGGTATCGGTGGATTGCCGGGCTTTCTGTCAATCATTCCGAAATATTGGGGACCATTTTTCATCGGTATGCTGATCGTATTGATCCTGCCATTTATTCTGACGTACATTTTTTCTAAATTCAGCAAGAAGTCGATTGACGAAGGGTAACGCTAAAGAGATCAGGGTGCAAAGTAAAAAAGAGATAGGGTGTGACGATATGAATGAAGATTGGTGGAAAAAGGCAACCGTCTATCAAATCTATCCGAAGAGTTTCATGGATACAAATGGAGACGGTATCGGCGATATTAATGGAATCATCGAGAAACTGGATTATTTGAAAAAGCTGGGTGTCGATGTCCTTTGGCTGACGCCGATGTATCGATCACCGCAAAACGACAATGGCTATGATATCAGCGATTACTACAGTCTGCAGCCGGAGTACGGAACGATGGAGGATTTGAAACGCTTATTCTCTGAGGCACATCAGAGAGCACTGAAAATCGTTATGGATATCGTCGTCAATCATACATCAACAGAGCATTCTTGGTTCAAGGCTGCGCTGAGCAGTGCCGACAGTCCGTATCGTGATTATTATATTTGGCGCGATCCATCCAAAGATGGCGGAATGCCGAACAATTGGCAGTCGAAATTCGGAGGACCGGCCTGGGAGCTGGATGAAAAAAGCGGGCAGTATTATCTGCATCTGTATGACGTCAGCCAAGCGGATTTGAATTGGGAAAACAAAGCCGTCCGTGATGATGTTTACAAGATGATGAATTTCTGGGTTGATCAGGGTGTGGATGGTTTCCGCCTCGACGTGATCAATGTCATTTCAAAAGATCAGCGTTTTCCGGATGATCATGATCCGAAATCGCCTGGAGACGGTCGGCCGTTTTATACGGACGGACCGCGAATTCATGAGTTTCTGCATGAGATGAATCAACGGGTATTCAGCAGACGTGCGGGAACCGTTACCGTTGGCGAGATGTCCTCGACAACGGTTGACAATTGTATCCATTACACGAATCCGAAGTATGAAGAGCTTAGTATGGCCTTCAATTTTCACCATTTGAAGGTCGACTATCCCAATGGCCAGAAGTGGGCGATCGGGAAATTAAGACTTGTTGATTTGAAAAAGGTTCTGGAAGAGTGGCAAAAAGGCATGCATGACGGCGGGGGCTGGAATGCGCTCTTCTGGTGCAATCACGATCAGCCGCGGATTGTATCTCGATTCGGCGATGAGGGTGAATACCGAATTGAATCTGCGAAAATGCTCGCCACTACCTTGCACATGCTGCAAGGTACACCGTATATCTATCAAGGCGAAGAAATTGGAATGACCAACCCGAACTTCAAGCGTATTGATGACTATCGGGATGTGGAATCGCTCAACGCCTATAAACTTCTTCGGGAAGAGGGCAAGTCTGAAAAGGAAATTTTGGCGATTCTCCGGCAAAAATCGAGAGACAATGGTCGGACACCGGTGCAATGGAATGCGAGCGAGCATGGCGGTTTTACCCTAGGCAAGCCATGGATTGATGCCGCAAATAATTATAAAGTCATAAATGCCGAAGCGGCACTGAACGATCTGAATTCTGTCTATTATCACTATCAGAAGCTGATCGCTCTTCGCAAAAGGTTCGATGTGATCGTTAACGGTGATTTCCAGCTGCTGCTTCCCGAGGATCCGCAAATTTTCGCCTATCTTCGTAACGGGGTAAGTGATCGGTTGCTTGTCGTCAGCAATTTTGCCAATGCCAACGCAAAATTCTCTGTACCTCAAGAATTAGCAGGTGCTCAAAGTGAAGTGCTGATCAGTAATTATTCTGATACCCCGGAACAGCTGCAGGATCTGAAGCTTCGTCCTTATGAATCAGTGGTTTACCATCTTGAAGGTAAATGAGGAAGTTCATTAATTTGCCTGATATGTGAAGGCTTTCATACCGAAACTTTGATATACTGATATTGGGATTATGGATAAGAGGGCAGCTTTGCCCTTTTATTTTTACTGTCTAAAAAAGTTTTTTTGATAAAATAGAAATGGGCAGTCGTTCGGCAACTGAAGGGGAAAGGTAATTATGGGCAGGAGCAAATTCATTTCAATTTATAACGATCTCAGTGAAAAAATACACAAACAAGAAATTGCGGCCGGTTCGCTGCTGCCTACTGAGAATGAGCTCGGTGAGCAGTTCAAAGCATCGCGTGAAACCATTCGGAAGGCGCTTGCAATGCTGTCGCGCAACGGGTACATTCAAAAGATTCAGGGGAAAGGTTCCATTGTTCTGGATGTAAGCAGGCAGAACTTCCCAATCTCAGGATTAACAAGCTTTCGCGAGCTTGCCAATCATTCAAAGAACAAATGGACAACGCAAGTACATCAGCTTGTATTAATGAAACCTGATGATCATTTAAAAATGATGATGAATATTCGTGACGATCAGACGGTCTGGAAAGTGATCCGATCGCGCACGGTAAATGGGGAAGCAGTCATTTTGGATAAGGATTATTTACTTCAAGGGATCGTGCCCATGCTCACTGCAGATATTTGCGAACGTTCCATGTATGATTATATTGAGAATGAACTTGGGTTAAAAATCGGCTTTGCCAAAAAGGAAATTACAGTCGAACGTGCAGGCGTTGAGGATAAACGTTATCTGACGATGAGTCAGGATACCCATGTTGTGGTGGTGCGCAGTCTGGTCTACTTAGAAAATGCTGAACTGTTTCAATTCACCGAATCGCGCCATCGGGCTGATAAATTCCGCTTTGTCGATTTTGCACGGCGAGAACATCAATAATAAACAGGAGGATCTAATGATAAAATTAATAGCAATGGATATGGATGGGACGTTGTTAAACAAGCATCGCGGGATCAGCTGGGGAAACTTAAGAGCGCTGCGTTATGCACGTTCCAAGGGTGTGACGCTGGCGATTGCTTCAGGACGTGCCTTCTTTGATATTGAAAGCAAAATGACGGAATTCGATATGGAAACGCATCTGATTGGAGCGAATGGAGCAACCATTCATTCCTCTGACGGCAAACTGCTTGGCGCGGATTTTCTGAACCGAGATGAAGCACTGGAAATTGTAAAAGAGCTTGCGGAGCAGCACTATTATTTTGGTGTCTATTCAGAACATCATATTTATGTTCCTGAAGAAGGAACAACATGGCTTCGCGAAGAACTGAAAAGGCTGGGTATTCACGAGGACCGATCCGTTGGTTTTCAAGAGGCGACACGTGCTGACTTTTATCGCTTTGTTGAAGATTGGGACATTTTTAAAAATCGAAGCACAGAATTTTCCAAGATTATTATTTTTTCCTATGATGACGAAAAGTTGAAAAAGGCTCGCGATGTGTACGAAGCCAAACATAAATACAGCATTGTTTCAAGCGGAACGGGTAACTTTGAAATCATGCCCCCTAACGTATCGAAAGGAAATGCGCTTGATCATCTAGCACATTATTTAAACATTCCGATCGATCAGGTAATGGCGATTGGTGATAATTACAACGATTTGTCGATGTTTGAGGTCGCCGGTGTGTCCGTCGCCATGGGCAATGCTCATGACGATATTAAAGCGGTTTGCGACCGCGTGACCAAGAATTATGATGAAGACGGTGTCGCACATGCGATCTATGAAGAAATCGGCTATCCGGACGGAGAGAGGGCATAAAGTCATGAAAAAGATTCTGTACTATGCCGGGTTGTTCATAGCCTGCTTTGCGATTCAATGGTTTTGGTACACGCAAATTATGACGAAGTCGAATAAAACGCCGCTCGACATGCTGCTGGCTTCGTTCGTATTTATCGTTATTGTCATTCTCCTTGATTTTGTTTCGGTAAAAAGGCGGAGGTAAGCGGATCAAATGGTGAAGCGCTTGCCCCGCGGCGTCTGCATGACCTATAATGAAACAATGAATGAAAGTCTGGCAGGTGTTTGATATGGGAAAAGGCGAAAGTCGTGTGCTTGCACAAAATCGCAAGGCACATCATGAGTATTTTATTGAGGAAACAGTAGAGGCGGGGATTGTGCTGCAGGGTACGGAAATCAAATCGATCCGCCGCGGCAAGGTTAGTATTCAGGATGCGTTTGCCCGTGTGGAGAATGGCGAAGCGTTTGTTTATAATATGCACATTAGTCAATACGAGCAGGGCAACCGATACAATCACGATCCGCTCCGCACTCGGAAGCTGCTGATGCATCAGAAAGAGATCAATAAACTTGGCCCGGAGGCCGATAAGACCGGCTATGCACTGATTCCGCTCAAGGTATATATTAAGAACGGATTTGCGAAAGTTCTGGTTGGTCTCGGGCGAGGCAAAAAGATGTTCGATAAGCGGGAGTCAATGAAAAAGCAAACCGCTCAACGTGAAATGGCACGCGCTTTTCGCGATCACCAGAAAATGTAAGTTGAAAAGCTTGCTTTCTTTTGCTATAATGACCTTACTGTGTTAGTAACAGTTACAGTTATGGATGATTCACTTTCACCGCAAGTCCCGTTGCTTTTTAAACGGGGACGTTACGGATTCGACAGGGGTAGGTCGGGTTTAAGCGGCGAGCCGAGGGGGTCGGCCTCGTAAAAACGCCAAAGCCATAACTGGCAAAACGAATAACAACCTCGCTTTAGCTGCCTAAGTAGCTTTTGCGGTCCCTCCCTCCATCGCCCATGTGGTAGGATCAGGGACTCACTCTAGTGGGATACGCCGGACGCCCGCATCCTGAGGGCTAAGGAAGAGAACAATCGGGATAGCCTCGCAAAAGCCTGTCGGCAGGCCGACGCTGGGGCGAACTGCTAATATGCCGACTACGCTCGTAGAAACTTAAATCACGATGCTTCTGGACGTGGGTTCGACTCCCACCGTCTCCATTCGGAGAATTTCATAGTTTTTTACGAATCCTTGAAAATCGTTAATCTGATACGGTTTTCGGGGTTTTTTCGTTACTTACTATTTTATAACTTTTTACAGTTTTTTAGAACTTTGCTGGCTAAAAACTGGCTGTTTTTTTAAGCCTTCTGTTTGAGCGGAACAACGGAGCTTTTTGGCTTTTGAAACAGCTCGTCCATGACAGCCATTGTTGCCTGAGAATCCCTTTGCTCCATTTCATCTAGGACGTGCGCATAGATTCTTAAAGTCGTGCCAATATCCGCGTGGCCAAGTCGGCGGCTCACATAATGAATGCTAACCTTTTTATACAACAGGATTGACGCGAAGGTGTGGCGCAGACCGTGAAACGTGATCTCTGTACAGTCAAACTTCGTGCAGGCGCGCTTGAGCGTTTTGTTTACCGCATTGTTCGAAATATGATTCAGCTGATGGTTAACGAATACGAAGGGCGTTTTTCGCCAGGCATTTAAAAGCGTCTTATGTTTTAAAAAGTATTCGCTCTGCTGCGCATGCAGCTTGTCCAACCAGATACAGGTTGTCTTATCGATCGGCAGGACGCGTCGAGATGCTTCATTTTTTGTCGGTATGAATCGCGGGTTCTTATGATAGTCCCATGAGCGCTTAACGTTTACAGTCCCGCCCGTGGGCTCTCCGTCCTCGTTCCGATCGATCATAACATTATCCCAAGTAACTGCCAGCACTTCTCCAAAGCGGCAGCCGGTAGCTAGACAAAAGATAATCATATACCTGGATATATAATCAAAGTTGTCTAAGCGTTCTATGAAATAATTGCTGATCTTTTGGGCACCATCAAAACTAATGTATTTGAGGTCCTCGTCCTTTTCTTCAACTGTGCCTTTTACAGTCACACGAAATGTCGGATCCCGATGAATGATGCCTTCCTGTAAGGCTTCCTCCAGGCAGGATTTCATATAAATATGCCTCTTGCTTACGGAATTCGTGGAGTGCCCATTCCCATAACTATTCAAGGCTTTCTGATACATCTTGCGGTCTAGGTTTTTCAATTCAATTCCCGCAAAGTGTTCCTCAGCAAAACGTACAGCCCGATCAATGTCCTCATCGTTCCGGATCGACTTTTTGCCTTTGCGAAATGTCTCGTACCAGCTCCGCATGTAAACAGGAAAGGCAATATTGCTTTTATCGATTTTGTCCCCATGTTTAAATTGGAGCTCAGCTTCTTGCGCGGCCATGCGTGCTTCTGCCTTTGTTCTAAACCCTTTATCCCCAATCTCATGCTGCTTTCCCTCAGAATCATAATAAGTGATGCGGTATTTCCAACCTGATTTTAGCTTGCGATAAGATGCCATTTTCTATCACCTCCTTTCAGTGGGAATGTATGTTCTATGTAAGGGTTGCAAAGAGCCAGGGATGATTGGCTCATTATGTTATAAAAACTTTCTTTTCATTTCGACAACAGTACCAGCAATGCGTACAATATTCATATCAGCACCAACGAAAGTACGGGGGGCATATTCGGAGTTGGAAGATTGAAGTGTGATACTTTCATCTGTCTTATATACATGTTTTAATGTACCTTCCTCACCATTTACAATCGCAACAGCAATTTGACCATTATAATCAACATCACAGGTTTCCTTAACCATAACTAAATCTCCATCGAAAATTCCATCACCTGTCATTGAATCGCCACTAACTCGAAGGACAAAATGGCTTGAACGATCATAACTCCCATCAAATAATTCATACCCATCAATATGTTCATAGGCAAGACCATCCGCTCCGGCTTTAACGGTTCCGACAATTGGAAACGAAACTAACTGATCTGTAATATTAATATCCATTTTAGAATCCCGAATATCGGACCATCCCATTAAATAAGCAGGGGAACAACGAAGTGCTTGAGCAATTTCTAGAATTGTGTCATTTTTTAAATTCTTAATGTTACCTGATTCATAACGATTGACGGTTGCTTCTGATTTTTTGATTATATCACCAAGCTGCTTCTGGGTCAGATCACGTTTCAACCGCATCTCCTTTATTCTTTCAGAAATAGTCATCTTCATCTTTGAAATTCCTTCTCCCTATTTGATAGATTAATATTATCGCAATGTTGCATTTAATGCAAGATTAATTGTGCATAAAACAATAAATCTTGCATAATATGCTTGACCGACAGAAACAAGGATGCTAGAATAACTTACGTAAGATGCAAGTTGGGAGGTGAACATTGTGAGCACATGTGTAAATGGCAAGAGGCTGGAAGCGAAAATGGTTCTGAGAGGTTTTAATCGTAGAAGCCTTTCTGAAGCGACTGGACTAAGTAGAAACACGATTGGCGCGATAATCAGTGGACAACAAAATCCATCTTATCGTGCGATGATTTCAATCTATGAAGTTCTGAATCTTAATTCTCAAGAAGCAACATCAATTTTTTTTAATCGCAACTTGCATAAAACGCAAGACGAAGAGGTGAGCTGATCTGGAATCTTTTTTATAAAAATTCCAATTCGAAAGGCGGGTGATTTTATTGGATGAGGACAAATTATTCTGGTCTTTCAAAGACTTGGAGCATTACACGGGATTCAAATATCTTTGGCTGACACGCAACATTCTTTATCGAAAGGAATGGCGCCAGAAACTTGATGCAGATAATGGCGGCCCGGTTTTTTATCCGCGCCGACAAGGGCAACGGTGGAAATTCATTGCTGAACCAATGAGACGGTTTTTGGAGGATAACTTCAAGGACTTGTTTCGAGAGGAGGGACAAGCATAATGACTGATCGAGAGAAGGCGCAAGACCTCATTGACGATCTGTCATGGATTATGGATCGGTTGCAGTATCAAGAATTTTTGTGGAACTATGACCGACTGAGCAAGATGAATGAAGTGGGGAGAAGGTGAAAACAAAATGAGAGCAATTGCCGCGGAAACACTGGAAAAGCTGGCAAGCCGTAAACCGCAATCAAAGCCGTTTGTATGGCTTTGCACGCCACTAATGAAAGGGCGGGACATGAAAGCGTTTGTTCGGACAGCAAAAGAGAATCTGAAAGGGGGATAATCCATTGGTTGTTGACAAGGATTTTAGTTCTGATCCGGTTGATCAGATGGCCATGTCCGCATCAGGCGGTTATTGGCATTGTCCTGGCGGGAGAAAACGCTTAGTTATGCGATTCCCGACAGTGGAACATGCACGGGCTTATGAATCGCTCCGCAAGAAAATGGCAAAGACGCATGAAAATGATGGTGATAATCAATGATTAATCGGGTGGTTTTGGTTGGCCGGTTGACGAAAGATCCGGAGCTTCGCTATACCCCGAACGGTGTGGCGGTAACGACTTTTACACTGGCTGTTAACAGACCTTTTTCAAATCAGCAAGGGGAACGTGAAGCAGATTTTATTCAGATCGTTGTGTGGCGGCGTCCAGCAGAGAATGCGGCGAATTTTCTACAGAAAGGCAGCTTGGCAGGAGTAGACGGACGAATTCAGACGCGCAGTTATGAAAATAGCGAAGGGCGGCGGGTGTACGTAACCGAAGTGATCGCTGAGAGTGTCCAGTTTTTAGAGCCTAAGAGCTCGCATTCTAGCAATCAATCAGCAAGTACAAGCAATACTGGAGGCGGTAGTCAAAACGCTGGCAAGGGGAAATATCGAAAGCCACAACCGGATGATCCATTCGCGGGAAGTAAGCCGATCGACATATCGGATGATGATTTGCCGTTCTAGATGGCGAACATCATGTAAGGAAAGGAGGGATGCGGTGTTATGGCTAAGGATGCGTATTATTTCAGCCATGACAGCAATGCCAGGTATGACCCCAAGATTCTTGCCATGCGTTCAGCTTTTGGCATGGAGGGATATGGCCGGTATTGGTGTCTGATTGAAATCCTCCGTGATGAAGATGGGTACAAGCTCAAGAAGACAAAACACCTGTATGATGCGTTAGCAATGCAAATGCAATGCGAACGCAATGCGGCACATGACTTTGTAGATGCGTGCATAAATGAGTTCGGATTGTTGCATGAAGATGATGAATTTATATGGTCGGAATCACTTGTAAATCGCATGAATCACAAGGATAAAAAGTCGGAAAAAGCACGAAAAGCAGCACAAAAGCGTTGGCAAAAAGTTAGTAGTGACGCGGTTTCGGTGCATTCGGATAGCGATAGCAATGCAGACGCAATGCAAACGCATAGCGAACGCAATGCATTAAAGGAAAGTAAAGGAAAGGAAAGTAAAGAAAAAGATATTAAAAGAAATGAGGAGGAAGCAACGAAGGACATCTCCGTTGTGGACAAGCTCCTGAAAAACAATATCATCTCACCAGCATTTATCACCGAGACGCTTCGTGAGGACATTGATGATATATGCAGCAACTTCGGATTTGATGATCCTAAGGAAATTATCTTTTACGGCATAAAGGTAGCAGTACGAGGGAACGGCCGTACTTGGAAGTTTATCTACAACCGTTTGGAATATTGGCGAAAGCAAGGCGTTCACACAGTTGCCGATGCAGAACAACTGGAAAGCGGGGAAACATCCCGCCGCACACATCAGATTCAGCGGGGGAGGCACGGACCTCAATCGCAGCACCAGGAAGTTGTGCCTGAGTTTATGAAACACCCAAAGAAGGACAAGCCTCCTGAAGATCCGGAAGAGGTCAAACGGCGCGCTGAAAAGCTGGAAGAGTTTCTAAACTCAATTTGAAATATGCGTAATGACATTTGGCCAAGTCACCAAGATACATACATCAGTCATCACGCAAGAGAGAGGTGGCAAACACATGATCATTACACGCATTCTTTTAGCACTTTTGTTTTTTGTTGGCATCATGGGTGATTGGAATCAGAACGAGGATCCGGACGTACGTACTGGCTTTTCAGCAATAGCATTCGCGGCGGGACTAACTTTTGCTTTAACCCTATGGTGGCCGGAGGTGGCAGGATGAAAGCCATATACAATCTTGTGCGGGAAGAACTGCCTGAAGCGTCTGACGCTGATTGTCGGCGAATCCTGCAACAGACAAATTATCCATTTTGCAGCTTGGAACGATTGGAATATCAAATACGGCACGAGGCACTAATGTACCGCAGGAAGAAGGCGAAACGGAATGGATAATCTTGATATTGATCGGAAGCTGGCCGAGGCGATGGGCTATTCGAAGTTTGAACATGACGTGATTATTCGGAATGGCCATGATCATGCAGTGCTGATGATACCAGATGGCGATTCATGGAGATATTTTCGACCAACCGAAGAAATACATGATGCTTGGGAAGTTTTTATATATTTCAAGCTTGATGCACTCTATCGATCACTAAACATATGGGTCGCAATGAGATACGGGAATGACAATCTGCCGATGGTGAATGCGGAAAGTGACGAATCAGCAGCTAAAGCAATCTCTCTAGCAGCTATGCAGGCAATAGAAAGGAGCAAGAGCGATGATTAAACCATTTATCGTTGACGGTCACGAAATTAAAGGTGAGCTCCTTGAAAAGATGGAGCAAAACGGACTCGGCAAAGCAAATGTGCAGCACCGGATCCGCTTGCAAAAATGGACACCTGAGGAAGCGGTGAGCGTTAAGAAAGGTGAGAAGCGACCACCAAGAGCACCGAAACCGCGCAAGCCATTAGTTAATCCCGCCAATGGACCGGTCAAGACTTATTTTCTTTCAGAAGCAGAGCTTGAGGAACTGCACAAGCGAGTTGGAAAACCCGGGGAACATTGCAAGGATTACGGTGACAACAGGCAGCCGATTGCCCTGAGGGGAGCGTGGCACGGATGACTAACTACAGAAACCGAGGGATGCAGCTCGAGCGGGAAATTGAATCTAGCAATATATCATATCAGTTTACCAGAACAGCTGTGATTCAGAAAATTGCTACGCCGATGAAAAAGCTAAATGACAAGGCAGTTTTTTCTGAAAAAAGCACGATTGATTTTCTCGGAATCTTAAGAGGGCGGGGAATAGCTTTTGATGCAAAGGAAACGACAAACCCAACATGCTTCCCGCTCAAAAATGTCAAAGAGCATCAACAGCGGTTCCTAGAAAACTTTAGAGTGACAGGCGGGATATCCTTTGTATTGGTAAGATTCGTTGTGCATCAAGAAACATTTATTTTAACGTCCATGCAACTTGCACAGTGGTGGAAGGACATGGCGTATGGTGGCCGCAAGAGCATTCCATACACATGGTTTATTGAAAATTGCGAACAGGTTAAGAGCAGGAACGGAATCGCAATCGACTATTTGAGACCTTTTCTAGGCGGGAAGGTGACAACATGACAAAGGCAGAGCTGTTAGATGAATTTGAAAGTATTGATGTTCCAGATGATATGGAAGTTCTAATTTGCCAAGAACATGAAGGATGCTTTGAAACTATTAAGCAAATCAGTGTTGCCTATCCAGATAACGCACCCAAGGCAATTATTCTGTGGGTTAGTTGAGGTGAAGACATGAAAGAGTCAGATCTATTCTTCCCAATCAAAAGTTGGCTGATCAAAGATATCGGATGCAACGAAGTTTACGGAGAAGTTGGGCTTTGTGACATTCTCGGATTGAGCGGACCAATGGACATTATCGTTGAAACCAAAACAAGATTGTCATTTAAACTGCTTGACCAAGTGCGGGACCGCTTAAATTATGCTCCGTACGTCTACATGGCAGTGCCTATTCCAAAGGGCAGGAAATGGCCGGCAAGGGTGATTCGCGAGTTCATGGATCAAAACAAAATTGGCCTGATCTATGTGGACATGCATGCAGATCATCATCCGATTTATGTTTTTCAAAAAGCGAAGTTTAATCACCACTTCAAGAAAATGCGAAAGGTTTATTCCATACGTCATTCGATCAGGAACTATTCATCAAAGCAGGTCGGAGGTGTGAAAGGCGGTGAGTCGATTACTGACTACAGCGAAACGATTCGCATTATTAAAGGATTTATGAGACGTGAAGGCTGGGTGACTGTAGATCAGATACTTGAGGTTTGTGAAACTCATTACGCAAGCCCAAAGCCAAGCGTGATGGCCACGCTGCAGGCAACGTGGAATCAGTCCTGGTGTGAGACTAAAAAAGAAGGCAGACTCCGGTATTTTCGAATGAAGCGAAATGCCAAAGAGGAATTCATATGAGTCGGCGCCGCTGGGTATTGCTCTTTCGGATGGAAGATCGGCAAAAGGTTTGGTGCTATGAGCCATTGCAGAAACATGATCTGAATGCACGGCGGCGGGATGGATGGAAGCCTGTGAATGAAAAGAAATGGTGAGGGGTAATGGACAATGCCAAATAGAGCAATTGACAAGATCAAAGCAGAAATGGACAAGGAGAAGAATCCGTACGTGCAAGTGATTGGTCAGTTTCTAATCGGGCATCTTCAGGTGCATCCGAACGATGCGGATAAAATCGCTGACGAAAAGAAAACGATCATGATGAGTCTGAAAGCCATGGAAACCGAAGCGCAAAAGAAAAAAGTGGACAATTGCGGAATTTTGACGGACGCAGAAGGTTATGAGGTAGTTCTCAAATACTTTGGAATAGACGGAAATCCGGCTGTGCAAGAGCCGGCTAACCAGGAACCAACCCAAAAAGAGCAAAAATCCCAAGCAGATCCATTCGATGTGAAGCTTGAGGACTTCATGTGAAAGGAGCTGCGACTATGGGTGAATTTGAAAAGGTTCGAAAACATTTTAACACAAAGATTACTCCGGAAATGAAAAAGTTCGTTGACGAATGTGTATTGACATCAAGCAGATATATCTTTACCCATCGCAGCGGCCGCCATCAGTATGGATACTGTACTCATTGCCAAAAGGACTTTGAGAACAAAGAAACGCTGAAACACGGTAGCGTCATAACATGCCCTGAATGCGGGTCGAAATGTCATGTAAGAGCAAGTGGCAAGGGACACAAACACCTTAGAGATTTCGCTTATTTTGTCTATTATGATAAATCGATTCACGATGATAAATCTATTGTGGCCAAGGGATATTTCGTTGAACGTGATTACTCAGGAGATATTCGATCAGTAGAAACAGGCTATCAAATTCATGCGGTGTATCTGTTTTGCCCTGGCGAGAAGGGCATCATGTATCAATTGAATACTTGGTCTAAGCGGTGGGAAAGTCACAAATCCGTTTATCCACTCAGACGAACGACAATGGCCGGCATGAAAAACTGTGTATCACTAGAAAGCATTTCAAAGGCAGTAAGAGGTACGCCCTTTCAATACAGCACATGGGAAAAATATAGTGATGATGACTTTGTAAGATTCTTTTCACTAGCCGCACAATACCCATCTGTTGAATATTTAACGAAAATTGGTTTCGGAGAAGCGATTGAAGCAAAACTTCGTGGATGGCCAAATTATGGATCAATCAATTGGCGCGGGAAGAGTATTCAACAGGTGCTTAGATTGCCGAAGCAAATGATCAAACCGGTCATTCGTTCACAAGAGAAAATAAACTTGCAAACGTTAAGAATGATTCAAATGGCTTGCAAGGATGGATCGAAATTCACCACTGATGAGGTAATAAAAATAGTTCAAGGAATAGGCGGCTCTATTGATCCGAATGATTTAGGCAAAGCTTCAAAGCCATTTACAATACGAAAAACACTGAACTATTTAAAAAAGCAAACAGAGAAAGATAAACAATTTTATAATTCTCCAGCTGGTGTTCTCTATATGCTAGCCGATTATCAAAGATTTTGTAAGGAACTCGGAATGGATCTGAATGATGAGTATATCCATTTCCCGCCGCATCTTCGCCGGCAGCATAACAACCTTATGAAACAAGTGGAAGTACAGCGGGATGCATTGCTTGATAAAAAGATTTTAAAACGATACCGCGCGCTTAAAAGGTATATTTTCTTAGCCAACGATTTGATGATACGTCCGGCAAAAAGCGCGCAAGAACTAATATCCGAAGGAGAAAAGCTTCATCATTGCGTGGGAACTTACGTTAAGTCTTATGCAGATGGAGAGACAAATATTTTATTTGTCAGACGCAAATCAGCACCGGATGTTCCGTATGTAACGGTTGAAGTCAGAGGAAACGAAATCCGGCAGGCTTATGGTCATAATGATACGTTGCCCACGTCAATGGTTAAGAAATTTCTTGATGAATTTTCAATGACTAAATTAAACCGAAAATATGAAAAGAGGGAATCGCTATGGGCATGAATGATGTTGCGACACGGACGCCAGTCATGATCGCCGCCGAGATCAACAGCATCAAAGAGCAGACGCGCAAATTGCTGATCGTGAACAGCATAGAGATTGGGCGGCGTCTGTCCGAGGCGAAGTCGTTACTTCCGCATGGTGAGTGGGGCAAATGGTTGGAAGAGAGCGTGGATTATTCACAGCGCACGGCCAACAACCTCATGAAGGTATTTCAGCAGTACGGTGACGATCAATTAGGACTTTTCGGAACAAGTTTAAATTCGCAAACGTTTGCGAATTTGAGCTACAGCCAAGCGGTTGCCTTGCTTAGTGTTCCTAGTGATGAACGTGAAAATTTTGTAGAAGAGAACCATGTTGAAGAAATGTCTGCCCGTGAGTTGCAAAAAGCAATTAAGGAAAAAGAGAATTTGCAGAAACAACTGGACGCTGAACGCGCCAAAACGCAAGAGAAAGAAAAGCAGTATCAGAACAAAGCAGAGGCTCTGAAAAAGCAGCTTGAAGTGTCTGAGCGGTTGCATGATGAACTTGAGGCAGCTCGGAAGTCCGGAAATGAAGAAGAAGTAAACAAGTTGCGGGAAACGATCGATCAGAGCAATAAACAGGCAAAGAAATTCGAAGCACAGGTTAATCTGTTACAGCAACAATTAAAAGAGAAGCCTATCGACGTCCCGCCAGCTCCAGAGGTTGTTGAGAAGATTCCTGATGAAGTGGTGGCAGAAATGGCGGAACTTAGGAGAGCGGATACTCAAGGTAGGAAAGAAACAATTGAATTCAAACTTCGTTTCGATCAGTTAGTGAGTGGATTTAGCGATTTGCTCTTGTCACTGGCCGACATTCCCGATCCGGAACTAAAGAAAAAATACGGACAGGCAGTGCATGGCCTGATCATGAAGATGGATGAAAGGGTAAAGTGATTACGCACAAAATAGTGCATGATGGCGCTAACATGCGTTTTATAGGGCGTATTTAATAGCCAGTGATGACGGTGAGGTGAATTCGATTGTCAGAGGAACTGAAGAGCCCGATTGTAGTGTTTAAATGCAGCACCAAGCTATTCAAGCATCCGCATAGGGTCGGAGATACCCTAGAAAATGATGGACACACTTATTTGATCATTGGTATTAACAACTACGTTCTGTATGGACAACACTTGACTATTTGGTTCACTTGCCAGGATTTAAATCAAATGAATTATGCAGACAGCGAACGAGTTTGGACACCTGTTGAACATTGGCAGGAGGTGTTAACAAGATGCAAATATGATGATGTTCGGTTGAAAGAAGCAACTACTCTGGGACGCGTATTCCTATTGGAGGGCACGTGGGTTAAAGCAATTGAATACTCGGACATAGAGATTGATGGAACGGATATAGAAGTTAGCTTCTATGCTAAGCCGATATTTCCGATTAGCCGCAAAGAAGCTCGAGCAAAACTATTTGAAGAGCGGCGGAAGAAGCTGCGGATTGAGTTGGCATGAACGGCGCAGTTGACAGCAATAGCGAAGAAAGGGATGGACGTATGGCACATTATGAATTGGAATTTTGTTTTCCAAATCAGCCCAAAATAATTCTAAAAGCCTTTGTTTCTGCCGGAAATGAAAAGGAAGCAAAGGATAGATTTGAAAAAGATTATCCAAATTTAATTGGTTGTAAGATTTTAAAAACCAAATTAGACAGCTAATACGAAGGAGGTAGGTCATGGACAGATTAACAGAGAAAACGATTGGCTGCTTTAAATATGATTTGAAAAATTTTAAACATAAGCCGAGAGAGTTCAACGATTACGACGCTTTCTATGCTTATCAGCTTGCTGTTAAGCGATTAGGCGAACTTGAAGATGCAAACGAGCCAAGATCAATTGAACAATGGGGAGAAGATGACGGAGATTGCCTGTGGTGGAGTTTTCCGATCGTTGAACCACCTTACTGTGGAAAGCCGCTAGACAGCGATTTTCCTAAACACGTTACCCATTTTACGAGATTAATTGTTCCAGAATAAAAATAAATTATGTCGCATTCCGACACTATGGCGAAGGAGTGAAACGAGATTGCAAGAGATTGAGACAAAGCAATATCTCAAGTGGAATGATAAATTTGGTGATCAGAACATGTTTATGGAAGGCAAGGACGATGACATTTTCTATGTGCAATGGGATGAAAACGGCGAGCAGCATCCGTCAATGATATCCCGTGAAAAGCTGATTCAATTTGCGAAGATGTTGGAGGACAAGCACTGATAATACTGATAAAATGGAGGTAGGGATAAATTGGAAAAATCCTTGAGGATTAAGAAAATCGAGGTTCCGATCATTAACGGAAAAGCAGAGTTAAAAGACGATGGACTTTACATTGTGAGCGGCGGGAAGATTGTCATGTATCCGCTGCCGGAATACGGAACTGTTGAAATTAAAAGTCATGCAGGCAAAGCGGATCATCCGCTATATCATGTCTTTGCCGAAAAATAAATAAGCCTAGCCTAACCGGAGAGAACGGAGGCACTTACTTAACGCATATGCGCTGAGTAGTGCCTCTTTTTTATTTTCTGAAAAGGAGCGATCGACAATGATTGTCCATTACAAAGGCAAAAAACGCAATAAGAAAATGCGAGATGGCAAGCCGCTTACTGAGGAAGACATCAAGCGGCTGATGAATATCGATACACCCATTTATCACAGAACCAAGGGTGGAGCATGGAAACAAAAGTAAAGGAGATGCGGCGGGATGAGCATGCGCAAATTGGTTTATGAATACAAGCAATCAATTCGGAAGATGAAAGTAGCTTATGAAGCCGCGGATCCGGAAGATAAGAAGATCATTGGCGGAATGATCAGAGACATGGAATACGCGGTGAAGTGGATGGAGAGTGGGCGGGATCCGGAGCGGAAACACGCTGATGCGGACAAAAGCCGCGTTTATTATTATGATCCAGCCATACTTAATGAAATTGGGAAGTCATTGTACATTCATGGCTGGCACCATAATCCGGACAATGATGAGCGGGTAAGCAGCTTTCTTGGGGCACATCTCACGAAGCGGGAAGAAGATGTTTACCGGCTTTACATTGGAGAAGGATTGAGTATGGCAAAGATCGGTGAATTGTTACATATTGCGAAGACGAGCGTGCAGAACTTGGTGGAGCGGGCGGAGAAGAAAGTCTGTGCGGAGAAGGAACAGGTACGGTTGTTTTAAACAAATGCACTTTTATATTAATCATTTAACTGATTTTTTTTTTTTATAATTTAAGTAAGCCCATTTGGAAAGATAAAACAAAACAAATGCAACGAGTTGCCAATCCAAAGAAATTAAATATGATATATCCGAGTGATAAAAGTACATAAATAACGTCACCATCCAATTAATTATTAGTCTGGACAAGCAAACAAAAAAATATTCCTTGTGGTACGAAATCCCAATATAGTGAAGAAAAGTTTGTTTATAGGGTACTAACATTATATTTTATGTAATTAGTAGAACAAACGTTCTCTTTTTGATATGATATTCAAAAGGAGATGGTTAAAATGTCTGACTGCTCATTTCATGAAAAAGTTCTTTTCGCAAAGAAACAAATTGATGATCCTGAATGTGAAATGTTTGATGTGCCAGTTGATGGACTTATTGAAGTGTCGAAAGCAACTGTGGATGAAGGCGTATTTACAGAAGATATGTTTAGCGAAAATGGATTGGACATAATTAAATTTCTGGACTTGATTAGAAACATGGAAGAGAAAAGGAAGAAAAAGAATCAGTAATGTAGCGCTCTTCGGAGTGCTTTTATTATGCCAAAATTTAAGGAGAGGTTGAACGGAGATGGCAGGTAAAAATAAACCATATGACATCCATATCGATTCTGTTTCTAGTATTCCTGATATTCTCTTAGGCGGTCAGAAACTACATGATGGCAGACATGGATTAATTGATTTTCGAATGCATTGGCACACGAATGAAGAGATCATACATGAAACTGAATGGCGAGCGCTTTTTGCAGAATCACAGTTTGATAAATTAGTTTTAACTTTCATCAAAGGTGTTGGGGAAGGCGCAAAGGCCTATAATGTTCCTTCGGATGTTAACACGTGTGAAGAAGCTGAAAGATGGTTGAATAGTCATGACCGTTAACTTCTACACTAGGTCATGTTGGAAACACAAGCGTAAGCGAGTGCTAAGGCGTGACGGTTACCTCTGCCAAGAGTGCAAGCGGTACGGTAAGTCACGTGAAGCACAGATGGTTCACCACTGTTATCCGTATGAGGATTATCCAGAGTATGCATTAGCTGACTGGAACCTAATTAGCATGTGCAATGGTCATGGTGATGCGATGCATGATCGTAAGACTGGCAAGCTTACAACATTGGGAAAGTACTGGAAAGAGCGTGCGACAAAGAGGAGGGAGCAAGATGCAGGACATGTATGATACTGTGTGGAGAATCGAGTCGGCATTGATTGGTAATCCACTCAAAGATAAACTTACTGAAGTGTTCAGACAACCATCGTTGACTGATCGGCAGGAGCAATTGATTGAGAAGAAGCAAGCGTTTCGTAAGTTTGTTTGTACGATGAGTGAGGAGTGATCAACGTGAGTACAGTACTCAAAACGATTCAAAATCAACTTAATCGAGTGAACAATGATATTGAGTATGAAGAGCGGAGCAGACTTGGCATACTCGAAGAACTACAAGGCAATGAATCGCGTTTGAAATCGCTAAAAGAACAGCGTGATGAACTGACAACATTCTTGGCAGAGAACAATCCCCCCCACCCTGAGCAGTGACGACGGGCGGCATGGAGACCGGTGTATGGAACTCTTTCCAATAGAGCGGGTTTCCAAAAACTTTTTTTCGGGAGGTGAGAGGCATGACGAAAGCAGCATCAAAAGAGACAATCAAGCGGCGAACGATCGAGGATATGAAAAAGCTCGGTGTTCACAAAACCCAGTATAATCGCTTGATTGACATCTATTCGGAACTCGTTCATCAGTATCTTGAATTAACAATTCAGTTTGAAGAAGGCGGCTATCAATTCCAGGTTGAGACCGACCAAGGCGGCGCGAAAAAATCACCTATAGTTGCAACCCTGGAGAACCTAAGAAAAGACATTTTGGCATATTCGGACCGGTTGTGTCTCTCGCCGAAAGCATTTGAAAATGTGACAGCAGAGACTGGAAAGAAATCCGTGCTTGCTGAAGCACTTAAAAATCTTTCATGAAGAAATTCCCGAATTATGATGCGGTCATCGAATATGCCAAAAGTGTTGCAAAGGGAAAGAAAGTCGCATGTAAAGAATTAGTCCAAGCATGTGAACGATTTTTAAAAGACCTGGAAAATAAAAAGTGGGAGTTCAAGCCGAAGGATGCCGAGTTTGTCATTGGCATCATTGAGAAAACGTTTGTTCATGATCAGGGTGAAAAACTTGATGGTACGCCTCTTCGGGGGCTTCCGTTTTTGCTTGAGCCATGGCAAAAATTTATTGTTTATAATCTGCTTGGATTCTACCAGACAGGAACAAAACTCAGACGCTTCAAAGAGGCGTTTATTTTTATACCCAGAAAAAATGGGAAGACGCGATTTGTCGGCGCACTGTCCTGGGCCTTGTCTCTGCTGAACCGCCGCTCAGGTTCAAAAATCTATATCACGTCAGCTGTCCTTGATCAGTCGTTGCAGAGTTTCAATTTTATTTTGTTTAACCTCAAGAACATGGGTGAAGAGGACAACTTTAGAGTGCTCGACAACAACCAGGAGCACAGTATTACCGGCGAACTTGGAGATGGATCACTATACGTCAAGGCGCTGGCCGCCAACCCGGATAAGCAAGATTCGCTCAACTGTAATATCGGGATTGCAGATGAAATGCACGCCTATAAAACGCCGAAACAGTACAACATCATCAAAGAGGCGATGAAAGCCTACAGCAATAAGCTGATGATTGGAATCACGACCGCCGGCGATGATATGACGAGCTTCTGCTATCAGCGTTTGCAGTACTGCTTGAAAATCCTTGCCGGCACGATCACCGATGATGCCTATTTCGTATTTATCGCAAAGGCGGAGGAAGCGAAGAACGGCGACGTGGATTATACGAATCCGGAGCAACATGAAAAGGCGAATCCGAATTATGGTGTGACGATCCGGCCGGAAGATATGATCAATGACGCGCTGCAGGCGCAGAACGATCCGCAGCAGCGGAAAGACTTTTTTGCCAAATCACTGAATGTGTATACTGCCGCTGTTAAAGCTTACTTTAATATTGACGAGTTTAGAGCGAGCGATCGGCAATATGAATGGGCACTGAGCCAGCTGGCCAAAGCGCCGATTCAATGGTATGGCGGTGCGGATTTATCGAAGATGCACGACTTAACCGCGGGTGCTTTGTATGGTGTGTACAAAGATGTGGATATCGCTATTACACACGCATGGTTCCCGATTGTTGCTGCAAAAGCCAAAGCGGAGGAGGACAACATTCCACTGTTTGGCTGGAAGGATGATGGATGGCTGGACATGTGCAATACACCAACCGTCAACCATTCCGACATTGTGAATTGGTTTGTGAAAATGAAGCATGCCGGATTCAAGATCAAGCAAGTTGGTTTTGACCGCAAGTTCAGCCGTGAATTCTATTTGGCCATGAAATCGAAGGGCTTTAAGATTATTGATCAGCCGCAATATTTTTACAAGAAGTCTGAAGGATTCCGGCATATTGAAAAGAAAGCGAAAGACGGAAAACTCTATTATCTGCATTCGCAGGCTTATGAATATTGCGTGCAGAACGTGGCGGCCGTTGAAAAAACGGATGATATGGTTCAATACGAAAAAGTACTACCGACGCAACGAATCGACTTGTTCGACGCGTCGGTTTTTGCTGCAATCCGAATGCTTGAAAATATGGAAAAGAAAACAGAAGCATCAAAATGGTTGGAAGGGTGATCAGATTGGTAAATAAAGTAACTCAAGAACAGATCAATAAAATCATGAATGAATCTGAATATAAAGTGTTTCACCGCATCTTCGGAAAGCAATGCCTTGTTGTCGCCAAGCTGCCGAATGGCTTTACAATTGTCGGCGAATCGGCTTGCGTCGATCCCAAAAATTATGATGAACAGATCGGCGAGGATTTGGCCAAGAAACGGATTGAAGACAAGATTTGGGAACTCGAAGGCTACAAGCTGCAGTGCTCACTATCTTGAAGGGAGGGTGATGAGCGTTGAGTAAACGAGGAAGCAGGCGTAATCGCGGTAGACAGCGCATTCGGTCGGAACCGATAACCCAACCTACTGCACTTGTGCAATGGCTTGCAGGAGAGGATTTATCCTCGCTCGCAGTGACCGGATACACTCGGTTATCTGACAATCCGGAAGTCCGCATGTGTGTGAACCGCATTGCTGATCTGATCAGCAGCATGACAATCCAGCTGATGCAGAATACAGAAGACGGCGATATTCGTGTAAAGAATGAATTGTCACGAAAAATCGACATCAATCCATATTCGCTGATGACGCGAAAGAACTGGATGTACAGCATTGTTTACAATCTCTTGCTGGACGGAAAGGGAAATAGCGTTGTCTATCCTAAAGTGGATAGCGGCGGTTATATCGCAGATCTTCAGCCACTACCACCTTCACAATTCAGCTTTTGGGATACTCCGGATGGTTATCAGGTGCTTTATGGCGGCAATCGATACAACCATGATGAGGTGCTGCATTTTGTAATTAACCCGGATCCGGAACGCCCATGGATTGGACAAGGATTCCGGGTGGTCCTGAAGGATATTGTTGACAATCTGAAACAGGCAAGCAAAACAAAAAATGGCTTTATGCAAGACAAATGGAAGCCATCGGTAATCATTTCGGTTGACGCGATGACCGATGAACTTTCTAGTAAAGAGGGACGCGAGAAGGTTCTTCAACGGTATATTGACGATACCGGAGGCGGGAAACCGTGGATTGTACCTTCCGAACTCATAAAAGTTGATCAGGTCAAGCCGTTGTCTCTTAATGACCTTGCCATTAATGACGCGGTGCAATTGGATAAACGAACGGTAGCGGGAATCTTTGGGGTGCCGGCTTTTTTCGTTGGTGTCGGTGATTTTAAAAAAGACGAGTACAACGCATTTATTAATTCGCGTATTCTACCGATCGCCCAGGGAATTGTCCAGGAGCTGACACGCAAACTTCTTTACTCGCCTGACCTTTATTTCCGCTTTAATCCGCGTTCGCTCTATGCATATGACATTCAACAGCTTGCCACGGTTGGTGGAGATATGTACGTGCGCGGCATCATGACCGGCAATGAGGTTCGTGATTGGCTTGGCCAGACGCCGCTTCCTGGTCTTGATGAGCTGAAAATACTTGAGAATTTTATACCAGCAAGCATGATTGGCGATCAAAAGAAATTGAACCCTGGACAAGGAGGTGGAGGAAGTGGCGGATCGGAATAAAAAGCAGGTGCGCACAGCAAATCTTGGTTTTAAAACAAGAGAAGCTGATGGACAGGATCCGGTGATTGAAGGATATTTTGCCGTATTCGGTCAACAGACAGAGCTGTTTCCAGGTGGATTTGAAGAGGTTGCTCCGGGCGCTTTTGATAATACGCTTGGCAATGACATTCGCGCATTGATTAACCATGACACAACGTTGGTTCTCGGCCGTAATAAAGCCGGTACACTCGAACTGAGAGCCGATGCACATGGCTTATGGGGAAGCATAAAGATCAACTCAAATGATTCGGATGCAATGAACGTCTATGAGCGCGTCAAGCGTGGCGATGTTTCACAATGCTCATTCGGATTTAACATCAACAAAGAAGATGTTGACTTTGGTGATGACGGAACGGTTAAGTGGACGCTTCGCGACATTGATCTGCAAGAAGTATCCATATGCACGTTCCCTGCCTACGAAGATACGGCGATCCAAGCGCGAAAAGCGGAAATTGAACAGCACCGCACTAAGCAACTTGAATTGAAAAAACACAATTTGAAAGAGAGGCTGAAAAAATGGCACTAAAACAAATTATGCTGGCAAAGAAAATTCAGCAACGCAAGGCGGCACTTGAAGCTCTTACAGCAGAAGAAACAACACTCAAGACACGTTCGGCAGAGGTCGAGCAAGCGATTGAGGAAGCGCAAACTGAAGAGGAAACCGCAGCTGTTGAAGAAGAAGTC
This sequence comes from Sporolactobacillus sp. STSJ-5, assembly GCF_024385605.1. Taxonomy (GTDB): domain Bacteria; phylum Bacillota; class Bacilli; order Bacillales; family Sporolactobacillaceae; genus Sporolactobacillus. Next base: position 63,779 of record NZ_JANFOJ010000003.1, read on the forward strand.
AACAAGCTGGATACCGACAAAGCAGCCTTTGATGAGAAAAAAAGCAAACTTGAGGGCGAGATCACGCAACTTGAAACCGAACTTGAAGAGTTGAACAGCAAAGAGCCGCCAAAGCAGACGCGCTCGAACACAAGAAGCCAGGAGGGGGCAGAGGAAGGCATGAACAAATACCAGGTAAGGGAACTATTGAAGACCGGTGAATATTACAAGCGGGAAGAAGTTCGTGAGTTTTATGAGAAATTCAAAAATCTACGTGCGGTGTCGGGCGGCGAACTGACCATCCCTGAAGTCATCGTCAATCGAATCATGGACATCATGGGCGATTTTACGACTCTGTATCCGCTCGTTGATCGGATTCAAGTCAAAGGGACAACGCGAATTCTGATTGACACGGACACAACGGCAGCATCTTGGATTGAAATGCCTGGTGCGATTCCGACTGGTGATGTTGGCACGATCGGTGAAGTTGACTTCGATGGCTGGAAAGTCGGCAAGGTAACATTCGTTGACAATTATCTGCTGCAAGACAGCATCATTAATTTGGATACCTATGTCACGAAAAAAATTGCGCGCGCAATTGCCCTTGCTCTTGATCTTGCAATCGTTAAAGGAACCGGCGCAGCTGGCAAACAACCAGTTGGTATTATTCCACAGATTCCGGCTGGAAACAAAGCGGACGTTGTTGCAGATGAAAAATTGCTCATCAACCTGGTTAAAAAAATTGGCTTGATTGACACTGGCCTTGATGCAGTTGGCGAAATCGTTGCTGTCGTTAAACGCAGCACTTATTATAATCGACTCGTTGAATTCAGTATTAACGTGGATTCTTCAGGCAACGTGGTTGGCAAGCTTCCAAATCTTCGTAATCCGGATCTCGTGGGTTTGCGTGTTGTATTCAATAACAACCTGGATGAAGACACAGTCCTTTTCGGGGACTTCTCCAAGTACACGCTAGTTGAGCGTGAGAGCATCACGATTGACAGCTCGAAAGAAGTTAAGTTTGTCGAAGATCAGACAGCGTTCCGTGGCAAAGGACGCTTTGACGGCAAACCGGTGAAGCCAGAAGCTTTTGCTCTTTTAACCATCACACCACAAGCCTAAGGAGCTGATGATTGATGAAGTATGCAGTCGCGCGTCAATTTGCTGATAAGACAAGCAAGAAAATCTATCATCATGGCTCAACATATGAAACGACTAGCAAGAAACGTGCCGAAGAATTGCAGAAGGCAGGTTTCCTAGCCGGAACACCACCCGCCGCGAAAGCGGGTGATAAGTGATGAATGAGGGAGTAAAGACAACTCTATTAAGCTTGCTGAAGCTGGATTTAGGCATCACGCATGAACTGCGAGATGCCTATTTTAATGGATTGCTTGATACATCAGAAAGCGAGATTGCTCGAATGGGGGCATCGCTTGATTTAACGAAAGCAGATGATCAGATCCTGCTTGTGGATTATGCGGCTTGGTCTTATCGGAAGCGGATGGAAAATGTGCCGCTTGCTCGCAGTATCCAGTTCCGGATCCATAATCGATTAATTCAGAAGGCGGGTGCAGCTGATGCCGAGCCTGAAAGCTAGTGTCGGTGATCCGCGGAATATATCACTTGACGATGTATGTAAACTCATTGATGTAGTCACGACAGAGGATGAACTTGGACAACCTATCGAGTTTGAAAAACCCAGACAAATATTCTGTTCACGAATAAGCGTTTCCCGTGCAGAGTTCGCCGCGGCGGGTCAGGTCGGGTTAAAAGCACAATTGGTCCTTGTGGTAGATTCGGATGAGTATGATGGTGAAGATCGAGTGGACTACATAGAAAAGCGGTATTCCATTTATCGAGATTTCATGCGCTCGGACGGATATACGGAACTGTATTGCGAGGTGAAGAGCGGTGCCTATAAAGCTTAATCAGCTTACAAATGAAATTGCTCGTGCTCTGTCAGAGTACTCCGATGAAGTTGAGGACAAGCTCAACAAGGATAAAGACAACATTTCAAAGGAAGCCGTTTCAGAGTTGAAAGCAGCCAGTCCAACTCGAACCGGTGACTATGCTAAGAATTGGGCTAGAAAAAAGACTGCATTTGGTTATGTCGTCTATAACCGCGCACCAACTTACCGATTGACACATCTACTCGAACGAGGGCACATGAATCGAGACGGTAGCCGAACGGCACCGCGTGTGCATATTGCACCGGTTGAAGAAAAAGTAATTGATAACTTCACTAAAGCGGCAGAGAAAGCGGTGAAGGGATGACACTTGCAGAACTGAAAACGATGCTCTTACAAACCGGGTACCCGGTTTTTTATCATCACTGGAAGAAATCGACGCAATATCCAGAGTGTCCGCCACCGCCCTTTATTTGCTATTTATCTGCGGAATCAAACCATTTTATGGCTGATGGGAAGGTCTATCAAAGGGTTCCGGGAATAACTGTAGAGCTTTATACAGATAAAAAGGACTTGGCTGCGGAATCAGCGATTGAACAGTTGCTGGATGATAACGAGATACCTTACCAGGATGATGAGGTATGGATTGAAGATGAACAGCTATATGAAAAAACATATGATTTGGAGTTGATATAAAATGCCGAAAAAAAATAAAGTGCGCTATGGGCTGAAAAATGTACATTACGCAATCATCACGGAAAATGCTGACGGAACACTAACGTTCGGCATTCCGGTTCCGTGGAAAGGCGCTGTTAATTTATCGCTTGAAGCGCAGGGTGATCCTGCTGAGTTTTATGCGGATGATGGCCTTTATTTCAATGTACCCGTGAATAACGGCTATGATGGCGAACTTGAAATGGCTCTCATTCCCGATGAATTTAGAACAGAGGTTCTAGCGGAATTGTTAGCAAATGGCGTTCAAGTGGAAGACGGAAACGCAAAGGGTTATAAGAAGTTTGCGCTATTGTTCGAATTCGACGGAGATGTAAAATCGATCAGACATGTGATCTATTACTGCTCGGCATCACGGCCAACAGAAGAAGGCGGTACGGTCGAAGATTCTATCGAACCACAGACAACAACGCTGAATTTCCAAGCCCGTAAGCGTCCAGATAATGGACTGGTTAAGGCACGTTGCACAGAAGATGCAGCGGATGCAATCTACAACGGCTGGTATGATTCGGTATTTGAACCGACAACCGTTTTGGCTACTGGCGTAACGATTGTACCAGAGACAGTTAATCTGGCTGTCGATGCAATCCAACAGTTAGCAGCAACGGTTAGTCCGGCTAATGTGACAAACCGAAATGTTGTATATCTGTCGAGTGATCCGTCTATTGCAACAGTATCGGATGCCGGTCTTATCACTGGGGTCGCTGCCGGTTCTGCAACGATCACAGCTAAAACAGCAGACGGAAGTTTTTCTGACACTTGTATCGTAACGGTTGCATAAGGAGTTGAATCATTTTGGAAAAGACAATTACAGTTTCCGGGAAACAAGTGCGTCTAAAAACTTCAGGCGCATTTCCTTTGCGTTTTAAAGCACAATTTCATAAAGACTACTTCAAGGAACTGACCAAGTTGGTTCCTTTGCTAGATGTTTACGAAAAAGTGAATAAAAGCAAAAGTAAAAAAAGTGAACTACAGGGCGCTGTTGATGCCATTGATCTTCTCGACTTTGACCTGCTTTACAACATCGTTTGGACGATGGCAAAAACTGCAGATCCCAAAATTCCCGAGCCTTTTGAATGGCTGGACCAGTTTGAGTCGTTCCCTATCATTGATGTTTTGCCACAAGTGCAGGAAATGTTGACGGCGATGATCACTACGGAAAAAAACTCATTAGCAGCGAATCAGGCGGCGAACCATTAACCACTGATTCGCTGCTTTTTATGGCTTATAAAACAGGCCTGAGAAGGGCGGACATCGATGACATGGATATTGGCCAAATGATGGATTACATCGATGAGTACATTAAAAATACGAATTCGAAGAAAAAATCAAGTAATAAAAGACAGGCAAAGCAAAAAGATTTTGATAATTTTTAAGTCCCTCAGGGGGCTTTTATTTTTTATTTGGGAGGTGAGAAGATGGCGAGCAGAATTAAAGGGATAACAATTGAAATAGACGGAAATACGACCGGTCTTGAAAAGGCGCTGCAAAGTGTAAATAGTCAGGCACGGTCGATGCAAGGACAACTGAATGACGTAAATCGTTTGTTGAAATTTAATCCGGGAAATGTCACGCTGCTCGCTCAAAAACAAAAGCTTCTCGCCTCCCAAGTTGAAAATACGAAGGATAAGCTTAATCAGCTGAAACAGGCTGAATCACAGGTTCAGAAGCAATTCGCAGAAGGCAAGATCAGCGAAAAGCAATACCAAGCCTTCCAGCGTGAAATTGTGGCAACAGAAGGAAAGCTTGAACATTTCAAGGGACAATTAGCGGAAGCAAGTGCCGCTTTGAAAGCTAATGGTTCCGTTGCTCACCAAGTTGCAAAAGACTATCAAGAGTCGTTTGACGATGCTAAAAAGTCGATGAACAACACATTCGATGGATTGAAAACGGCTGGGAAAACAGTAACTGCAGCGGGTGCAGGTATAGCGGCCGGACTTGGTTTTGCAGTCAAATCGGCTGCTGATTTTGACCAGGCTATGGCCAATGCTTACGCTGTTATGGCTCCTGATGAAGTAAATAAATTTAAAGGTGCGCTGAAAGACCTGGCTGTACAAATGGGCGCAGAAACAAAGTATAGCGGAAAAGAAGCGGCTGAAGGCATCGGAGAACTTCTTAAAGCGGGTGTCAGTGTCACGGACGTAATTCATGGAGGTTTAAAGGGCGCATTGTCACTAGCAACAGCTGGGGACCTCAGCCTTGCTGATTCAGCTCAAATTGCATCCACTGCACTTAACGCTTTCAAAAATGATAATTTGTCCGTATCTAAAGCGGCAGACATTTTAGCAGGTGCGGCAAATGCATCGGCTACAGATGTGTCTGAATTGCAGTATGGGCTTAGCATGGTATCTGCTGTGGCTTCAGGTGTTGGTTGGAGCTTTAAAGATACGACGACTGCGCTTGCTGAGTTTGCCCAAAATGGGTTGCGTGGCAGCGATGCAGGTACGTCTCTAAAGACAATGTTATTAAACCTTCAGCCAGCTACGGATAAAGCGGCCGGAAAGATGAAAGATCTTGGCATCATAACAAAAGATGGGAACAATCTTTTTATCGATTCAAAGGGGAATTTCAAGGGATTAGCTGAGGTTTCTCAGATTTTACAGGATCATCTCGGCGGGTTAACAAAGGCCCAGCAGCAAGCAGCGCTAAAAACTATGTTCGGTACCGATGCAGTACGAGCGGCGAACATCATGATGAATGAAGGGGCAAAGGGCGCCACTAATATGGCAACTGCCATGGGCAAGGTTTCAGCTGATGACGTGGCTGCACAGAAAATGAATACGTTAAAAGGCGCTATCGAGTTGTTGAAAGGTTCTCTGGAAACCGCAGCCCAAACCATAGGGGATGCACTCCTTCCGGCTTTACGTGTGCTGGTTGGTGCGGTTCAGGGACTTGTCGATAAGTTCAACTCACTGCCTAAAGGCATGCAGTCTTTTATTGCGATTGGTGCGGCAGTGGCCGCAGCCCTTGCTCTGATAATCGGTCCGATTTTGCTGTTGATTGGTTTTCTCCCTGCAATTGCTGCAGGATTTGCGATGCTCGCGGGTCCAGTCGGTGCGGTGATTGGCATTGTTGCACTGGTTGTGGCAGCAATTATCGGTTTGGTTGCGATTATCAAGAATCTATGGCAAACAAACGAACAGTTCCGAGATAACGTGATGACGATATGGAAGGGGATCCAGGCCATTTTTCAGGCTGTTATGCCGGCGATTACGGCGATCGTTAAAGTTGCGTGGTTCTTGATAAAATCAATCATCGTCAGCGTGCTTGATGCGGTTAAAAACGTGATCTCTGGAGCAGTAGGTGTGATAGCAAATATTTTCAAACTGTTCGGATCTCTGTTAACTGGTAATTGGAAAGGTGCTTGGGATGCGATTAAAGGCTTGCTTCAAAGCGCTGTTCAGTTGATTTGGGGCATTGTTAACTTGTATTTTGTTGGAAAGCTTCTCGCTCCGTTACGCGCATTTGGACCTGCAGCAAAAAGTATCTTGCAAGCAATATGGGGGGCAATCAAGGGCATCTTTACAGGCGGAGTTGGAGCTATTCGCGGGTTTGTAGAAGGCGGATTTAACCTGATTAGGAGTGTCATTTCAAATGTAATGAATGGTGTTCGTAGCGTGATCTCGACTGTGTGGAATTTTATCAGGGGGAATATATCCGGTGCAGTGAGCAGTGCGCGTAGTGCAGTCAGTGGGGCTTTTAATGCAATTCGTAGTGTGGTAAGCAGTGTTATGGGCGGCATAAAAGGAGCGGTTTCCAGAGGGTGGAACGCAGCGGTTAGCTTTTTAAAGGGTATCAATCTAGCATCAATCGGTAAAAACATCATTCGGGGGCTAATTAACGGGATCGGATCGATGATGGGTGCGATCACGGACAAGATTAAATCAATTGCAGGAAACATTACGGGTGGAATTAAAAAAGCTCTTGGCATTCACTCTCCGTCACGTGTGATGCGTGATGAAGTCGGCAAAATGGTAGGGGCTGGCCTCCAAGTCGGTATGTTAGATTCTCTTAAAGGAATAGGCCAAGCCGCTGATCAAATGGCCAATGCATCGATCCCAAATGTTCCTGACGTTGCATCCGTTAATTCTACTACCTCAGGTGGCACTGGAGGTTCATCCGCTGTCTTCGGATCATCTTCCGATGGCATAGCTAAGCTATTATCAGCACAATTGGATATGGCTCAGCAACAGATCGACTTACTCATGAAACTGCTGCTGAAAAGCAACGATGTAGTGATTGACCAGGATGCACTTGAATCGGTTATCAGCCGCCGTCAAGCACAAAGATACAATGCCGCGGCATACATGGGGGGCTGATCGCATGCGGGAAACTCTAATTATTGAAAAAAAAGATGGAACAAAGTTGGAAATCAATGAAATCAAAGGTGCCCATCTTATCAGCGTTGATGATCAAGGTCCGCAACCCGTTACAGAGTACACGCAACTCGTTGGTGTAGATGGTCAAAGAGATAACGGTACTACTTTTGGACTAAGAGTGATTCAAGCAACTTTTTTATTTGACGGGATTGATCGATGGGATTATACGTTAGCCACTCGTGAAATTTGGTCAAAGCTATTCGATTATGATGCCTACTACATTACATGGACACGCATGCCAGGAATTCGCTACCTCGTTCACTGCAGGCCGTTTCAATTCACTAAGGTAAGTTATGGAGCGGGATCGTTTACAGTTGAATTTGAGGCGCCTAGGGGTTTTGGTGAGAGCATCGGGCGTACGGATCTAGATCCGATCAATATGCAGTCCGATAAATACCAGATGATTGGGCAGGGTTTCCCCATCAATGAGGATTTGATTTATACACATAAGGAAAACAGTTTTCGTATTTTTAATGCGGGATCGATTCGAATCAATCCACGGTTCCAATTTTTATTAATTCGCCTTAAAGGTACCGGTTCACCAACTTTGACGAATCGAACAACCGGTGAGGTTTTTAAATACAATCAAACGCTTGGAGATTCTGAAGAGTTGATCATTGAAGGTGTATATCCGAAGCTTAACGGAGTAAATTGCGGTCGTGATACCAATCATGGACTGATCAGCCTAGCGCCTGGATGGAATGACATGGATCTTACTGGATTAAACAATCCTGAATCTACTTTTGGCTTTTATTTTCTGTACAAATAGGAGGTGATCGCGTTGAATGATTTAATCGTTAATGATAGTCTAAATGAAGAAATACTCATTGATTTTGATCCAGATAGTTTAGTAGAAGAATGGGCAAAAAATTCTGCTTGGTCAATCAGTCTACAAGTTATTAAGACACCGAGGAACGCGGTTACTTTCGAGATGATACAGAATGAAACAACGATCCTTTATGCAGGGCAAAAATTCGTTATTAAAGGTCTTGAGCCGAAAGCAAGCGGACCGGTAACAATTAAAAATATTACTGCACCACATATATATTTCACTTGCCAGGATCATCGACAATATGAAAAGCAAAGCAAGACTTGGACGATTGAAGATGCCATGCATTGGGCGTTTGATAGTAATGTCTTGGGTTTTACGTGGGAAGTTATCGGAACCTTTCCGCATATTCAAATGGATGAATTCGGTGATGCCAATGCACTGGACATGTTGAATAAAATACTGAGCGTCTTTGGCGCTGTTGTAGAAGCGGACAATAAGCATTTAGTGCTGCATCCAGCATCCAGCTGGGGATTGATCACATCAAAGCAGATTCGGTATCAACACAACACCGACGAGATTAGCGTGTCGATTGATACAAGCAATCTGAAAACGGTCATTCGAGGCTTTGGTGCTCAGAACGAAGATGGATCCTATGTGTTTGACCCAATAACGTACACTAGCCCCAATGTTGAAAAGTTTGGTGAACGGCATGCTGAACCGATTCGTGATGATCGCTTTACTAATCCGGAATCAATGCAGACCTATTTGCCAACACAGTTGAATGATGAGCCGGAAATAAGTATGACGGTTCCTCTGAAGGTGGATGAAGAAGTAAATCGTGGTGAACATCGGCTATTAATCTATGAACCCATGGATTTGGATATTGATGTTCAGGTCATTGCTTATAAAAAATATCCAGCAGTTAAAAAAGCACCTGAGGTTACTTTTTCGAACAAATCCCAGGACGTTGTTGATGTAATCACTGGTTTTGCGTCAACAACCAAAACAGTCAACAAAGTAATCAGCAGCAGCGGATCAATTAATTCGGATGCATTGGGAACGGATATATCGCAAGCAGTGCAAAAAATCAACAGCGTCATCACCAGTGATGGGAATATCGACCTGAACAAATCAGAGGGGCGATTGGACGACAGCAAGGTGAGTGTTGGCCCTGAGACAACCTTTGCTGAAGGATATGATCCAACAGAAATTCAGATGCCCGGACTAGCCACTCAATCAAAAAATGGATTAATGGCTGCAGCGGATAAAAAGAAACTCGATCTCATTGTTGTCGATGATGACGGTCACCCGATAATCACTATCCCAGTCGTCACAGTAACAAAAGACGGGCTCATGAAAAAAGAGGATTTTGCCAAACTTGGCAGGATCCTTTTTTCGGGTTCCAACTCAATTGATTTACAAAACATACTTGATACCTTAGAAAATCACGAGCAACGCATTACAGAACTCGAAGGAGGCACAGAATAATGAAATGGCCATATGTTTTCCAAGCAACCCAGTACATGAAGGAATTTTATACACAACTTGTCGGGCTATTTAAAAATGTCGGAGACGACATGCAGGAACAGAAGGATCGCGTTGATACTCTTATTCAGGGCACGCCTCAGCCGTCCGAAGTCGTTGATATGCGTCTTGGTCGAGATGGACAAACCTACCCGGTTGCAAGGGATATGGTGCTTGGAGAGATCGGAAAAACGGAAGCCGCACAGGCGGCAGTCAATGAGGACACTGCTGCGCAGTTGGCAGATATTGCGATAAATCCTGCTTCGTTCGGAGCGGTTAATGATGGTCAGGTGCATACATTAAGCGAATTTTATTCAACGCTTTCAGCAGCCCAAGCAATATATCCAGCAGCGACTAGTTTGGATAATAATATCAACGATCTTGCTCTTCAAAAAAGTTTTGATTATTGCCATAACAGCCATTTCCGGTGCTTGCTTATTGGCTTGTACTATGTGACAGCTTCGCTGAACGCTTACGATGTTCCGATTGATTCTGTACGTAATGATTATGGAGATGGGTCGGATTCTGGTTTTATTTGTGGTGCCGATGGGATAACTGTACTTACTGTATCAGGAACTGCAATTACGGGAAAACTTGTTCTTTTTGGTAATAATCATATTTCAAATGGATTTTTGTCTGATGGCTGTTTACTTGCAAAGCACGGGAAAATAAGAGCCTATAAGTTTGACGGATTTGGCGTGAAAATTAATCGAATCAATGACTCTATTATAGAAGATATATCAGTGGAACAGTGTGGAAATGAGAATGAGTACGCAATAAGTATCAATGATGCTGGCGACACCACAAATACATCACATTTCTTAAGAATTCAAGCCGAAGACTGTAAATATAAAGCTATTTTTATTTCACCAAATACTTTATGTTGCAAGTTCGATTGCATACATTCTGAAGGAGCACTCGGGGATGGTGTGAATGTTACATGGCAACTTGGCGGTGATAGTGTCTCATATGACGTTGTTCGGCTGCAAGGTGATGATGCTTTGTGCAAGGCTAATTTATTTGGTGGTACGATGTCGTTTAAGTCGTTGAGAATAGAAGGTAATATCGAAACTGTATGGCAAACATCAGGATCTAAACTTTCGATCGAATCGAGTAGTATTCAGGGAAACTTTCATCAAGCATTAGGAGATTTTGGTGTATTAAAGGCAACCGGTACTTCATTTCAAGAATTAACAGGCGATCAGAAAAAGAGTAAATATGATACTTGTACAATCGATAAATTAACCTGTGGATTAGTGAACAGTGTGACAGATTGGTATGAAGACGCACCAATTTTTGAAAACTGTGAGATTCATGATTTAGATTCTGCATCAACACAATCTGCTGGCATATTTAAAAATTGTGCCTTTACCTACTGGACGAAATTATTGTATGCGATGATACTTGATCATTGTAAAACTCCTGTATTAGCTGCTGATGCAACATACAAGAAATTGATACTTATTAAGACAACAATTAATGGCGACCTGCATTCAGGTGGTGGGGTATTAGAAATGTATAATTCGCGTGTAACGGGAAGTTTACTCAATACAGATCTATCTGATAATCCTGTGAATCCAATAAAAAGATTTATTAATGATAGATCATCGGTTGGTCAGACAGTATCATCAGCATTCAACCAATTGCCAACTGCTGGACCTTACTTTACAGGCGAAAAATCATACTATCTAAATCCATCTTCAGGAGGTTTTATCGGCTTTGTTGTTATCGCAGGAGGAGATCCGGGAACGATAAAAGAATTTGGACAAATTAGTGCATAATGGGGGTTTTTAATAATGGGATTATTACTGAATCAAGCGACATTTGACACAGGTATCACACTAAATAATGTGTATGTACGCGTGTATACCGTATCCGGTGGTAAAGATGCTGGAAAAATTATAGCAGATTTTTTTAAATCGCGAGATGATGCTACAAATGGAGCACGTGCTCTAAAAACTGAAATTATTGGGATAACTTTTGATGTTACATCTTCAGCAAAAAATTTTGTGATCCAAGCATATGACTCACTGAAAACGTTAACGGAATTTCAGGGCGCAATGGATATTATGGAATCTGGTCAATCAATATAATTTAGAAAATTAGTTTACCTGTGTCATTTAAAATATTATTATTAAATTAAAATAATAATATTGGAGCAGATGATATGAACGAGTTAGAAATAAATAGAAAAAAATATTGCTTGCCTATTCTTTTACTTTGCCTATTTTTGATTGTATTTCCCAAGGGAGGGTTTAAAGCTGGGGCAGTACCGTTAACATTTGGCTATATGTTGCTTGCTCTATTCTTTCTCATTTCCCTAGTTGGAATTTTGTTAAGAAAAGAAAGGGTGATACGAAGTAATATTATTATTGTGATTTTTTCAACCATTCCATTTCAGATATTAATTTTGCTGAACTTTTATAGCAATGGAGTTTCTAATTTAGGAATGGCTATTTCGATGATCGCTTCTTTTATTTTTTTGCCATGGGCAATGATTATGGTTTTTGAATATTATCTAAATAAGATGAGTTATAGTTACTTATTTAAGATGATTAAATGGTCTGTATTTATAATTGCAATTTACGGGATCTTCTTGTTCTTGTATTTCCAGGCGACAGGAAAATATTTTGAAATTCCTTATTTAACGGTGAATATCGATGATGCGGGGACATTAACTGATAAATATAATATGAGGGGAGATATATCAAAATTAATTTCAACATATAATAATGGTAATATTTATGGTATTTCTTTACTTATTATTCTTCCGCTTTATTCTTATCTTGAAAATAGCAAGGTGAAGAAAATAATTGTCAATTTGTCGATTGTTCTCACTTTGTCAAGAACGGTATGGGTAGGGTTATTCATTTATTATTTACTAAAAATAGTATATATTAACAAATCAAAGATAAAAGCTGTACTTTTTGGGATTGTGGGAATATCCGGATTTTTCTTTGCCATTACAAAGCTATTAGATTTAATGCAAATGAACTCTTCATTCATATTGGATTCATCCATGGGTGGGAGATCCGAACAATTTCAATTGCTAAAGAGTATAGGTTTATTTTCCTACGTACCTTTTGATGGAATTGGTGAAATAACCTATGTTTTTATACTTGAGTTTTTTGGGGTAATAGGGATAATCTTTTTTACTTTGGCTATGTGTACACCGATAATCCTGCATTTTATGAAATTTAACTCTTTTAGTAAATCAGAATATAAAAAGAGTCTTGTTTCAGGACTGATTATTTATTTACTAATTTCCTGTTCGGATGGAGCGGTACAGTATATTCCTGTAATGGTTTTTTATTGGTTCGTTGTTGGGTTACTACTATCGGGAAATCCTGACTTTAAAACTACAGTAGTGAATCATGATACTATTAACAAAGTGAAATCTAAAAGCAGAAAGCGACTGTTACCAAAGATCGTTTGGTCAAAGTAGGCACAAAGGCGGTTAAGACATGAAAAAGCTGAAAATTATTTTCACTGCATCATTAGTAATTAACATCTTATTTTTGCTATTGTCTGGAATTTTAATTTATAAAAAAGGAGGAATTTCTTATATAACAAATAAAATAACTAACCAACCATCGAAAACATTGTTTCCATATTACTATGATAGAAAAGATCTATTTTCTCAGTTAAAATTGAGTAATAGTGATATTGTTTTCTTGGGTGATAGTCTTACTGATTATAATGAATGGTCTGAATCATTTAATCATAATTCTAGCATAGTTAATAGAGGGATTGCTGGGGATAGAATTTGGGGCGTATATGATCGGCTTGACGAAATAACATCTGGCCATCCCAAAAAAATATTTTTAATGATCGGAATAAATGATCTGGGTAACGGTGAAAGCATAAGTAGCATTGTTACTTATTACCAAAAAATAATTGATACTGTTAAGAAGAAAACACCGAAAACAGATTTAATAATTCAGAGCAATCTTCCAGTTAATGATAGGAAGAACACACAAGCATTACCGGGAGTAAAGAATAGTGATATCATTAAGCTGAATGAACAAGTCAAACAATTGACGGATAAGAAGAATGTAACATTCATTAATTTATATCCTCTTTTTGTGAAAAAAGGGGAAATGAATCCAAGCTTAACAACTGATGGTGTTCATCTTAATGCCAAAGGATATACGATTTGGGAAAATGTAATTAGAAAGCATGTCCAATAAGGACGCTACTGCGCAACAAGAGAAATGATTAATTAGAGACCAATTTTGGTCTCTTTTTTACTATCATAATGCCTATACATACCATACTTATGCTACAATAAATGTATCAAAAGTATGGCAAAGGTGGCAATATCAATGAGTGAGCTTTGGAAAGATGTTGCAGGCTATGATGGTATTTATCAAGTTAGCGATCATGGACAAGTCAGGAGCTTAGACAGGAAGGTCAAAAATAAAAATGGAATATATAATAAACCAATCAAAGGGAAAACATTAGCACAGCATCAGGACAGGAACGGATATATGTATTGTTACTTTTCAGTTGATGGGCATGGAAAAAACGTAAAGGTACACAGAATTGTATGTCGAGCCTTTCATGGCGAACCATTTGTAGGTGCCGTTGCAAATCATATTGATGGTAACAAAGGTAACAACAGTGCCAATAATCTTGAATGGTGTTCCAATCAGGAAAACACTGGACATGCTATAAAAACTGGGCTTTGGAAAAACATAGGTGAAGCGGCTAGCTCCGACGTCTTAACAGAAAAACAAGTATTAGAAATAAGAAACAATCACACTGATTCATATGATGAACTTGCGCGGATGTACGGAATATCTAAGGCATCCATTGCAGATATTAAGAAGTTTAGAAGCTGGAAACAGCTTGGCGGTGATGAATTTTTAACAGTTCCCGACAGTGCAAAGCTAAAACTCGGTCTGGAAATAAGAAAAGTAAGGAAAGAAAATAAAATGACGATTGTAAGCTTTGCTTCTTCTCTAGGTGTTTCTAGATACACTGTCATGAGATGGGAAAGTGGAAAAATGGCTCCAATGGATGGAACATTAAGAAATTTAATTGAGAAATATAATTTGCAATTAGACAAAGCAAAATAATACTTGGGAGCATGACAAATGAATCATGACCAGATTGTCCAACAATTGAATGACCTAAACAATCAATTACAAGGCATACAGAGTAGCACACAATTTGTTATAGAGACAATGTTAGCGATCCTTGGACTAGTTCTAGTTGCATTGCCATTTGCGATTAAGTTTTTTGTTGACTGGAAAGTAGATAAAGAACTTAACAAGAGAATTATTCAGATCATGAATAATAATCCACCATTTTATCATGCTGAAGGATTTGAACAACCGGATGATGAAAAACTGATCTACTTTGCATCTCATATTCAAGGTATTGAACAACTTAATCCGGAAACGGTATTATTCATAAATGTTATCCCGGAATCGAATACTGCAGGTGGATTAAAGGATGTTATTTATGGAGAGATACAAATGAATAAAGATCAACGGCCATGTTTATTCATAAATGGTTATTTTCCAAATAATAAGAAGATACGCTACTCTGTACAATGGCAAAGAACAGAAGTCATTAAATAATCAACACCGGAAGTACCTGGTGCAATACACAAAAGAGCCTTTGGGCTCTTTTTTGCGTACCCCAATAAAGGAGGATAGCTTTTGCTAAGACCCGAGGCGGGTCTATTTTTTATGCTCAAATTTAAAATCTTAAACTTTTTATATGAGGAGGCGTCATCATGAATTCGTTGGAATTTATCTATCGTTCTGCTGCAGTTCTGCTTGGGGCAGCTGTCGGCTATCTATTTGGAGGTTGGTCCATGCTGATCAGTATTTTGGTTGCTTTCATCGTTATTGACTATGTTTCAGGAGTTGTGGCAGCGGCCTATCTAGGCAAGCTATCATCTAGCGTTGGATTTCATGGCATTGCCAAAAAAGTCATGATCATTATTGTTGTAGCTGCCGCTCATTTAGCTGATCAAGCCTTAGGCACCGAGCACATTGCACGCGACGCGGTAATCTTTTTTTACCTGGCAAACGAGCTATTAAGCATCATTGAAAACGCTGGCAAAACCGGTTTGCCAGTACCGGATCAGATTACTAAACTCGTAGAAATTTTGAAAGGTGGGAAAAAATAATGAGTGTAAAAGCTATGGATTGTGCTACAAAGTTAAGCGCTGAAAAAGCAAATGATCTCTATGCAGCAGGAATTCGATTGGTTGGGCGGTATATTGGCAGTCCGTCCAGTTGGAAGACGCTTGAAACAGCAGAGGTAAAAGCATTACAAGCAGTAGGCATTAAAATTTATTCGATTCGACAGACGACCAATAATGTGGCGTCTTTTTTTAATTACGCAAAAGGAGTTTCTGAGGCCAAGGAAGCCGAGACTTGGGCGCACAGCATTAATCAACCGAATGGAACAGCTATTTACTTCTCGGTTGATTTTGACGCTAAGGGATCCGCTCTGGCCGCTGTCAAACAATTTTTTAAAGGTGTGGATGAGACGCTTAAGGATTACAAAGTAGGTGTCTATGGCTCTTACGGCGTGATCGAAGCGCTGAGTGAAACAACGTACACCGATTACTATTTCCAGACATATGCATGGAGCGGCGGGAAGGTAAGCAAGTATGCGGATCTGTACCAATATAAAAATGGCCAAACTATTGCCGATGTCACCGTTGATTACAACGAGATTAAAGGCAATGCAGGAGAGTGGGAAGCTGTCGCAAGCAAAGAGGACAAGCCAAAGACATCCAGTGTGAAAAAGAAAAATCAGTCCGTCCCAGATTCGTACATTGTGAAATCTGGTGATACATTGTCTGAAATTGGTGCTCGATACGGCATTGCCTATCAGGACATCAAACTTTGGAATGGTCTTAAATCTGATCTGATTTTGCCTGGTCAAAAACTGAAAATGAAAAAGGCTGCACCCGTAAAGAGTAAGCCAAACAAGAGTGGGTCATCAGTCGTTCCCTACCCAGGACACCTGATCAAGAAGGGCAGTACCGGCAAGGATGTCGAACGGATCCAGCATGCATTGGGAATCAAAGTTGACGGGATCTTTGGCAAACAAACTGAAGTTGCAGTCCAGGCGTATCAGCAGCGTCACGGATTATCTGTTGATGGTATTGTCGGTATTCAGACCTGGAACACTTTGTTTTGACATAACTGTAAGAACACATATATCATACCCGGCTATGCCGGGATACATAAAAAATAATTATTAATAATAATTAGTATTGAAGGACTATGTAAAAATAATGTCGAATTACCTTAACTGAAGAATCTTTTCAGATAGGGTGATGTATCATATGACAGCTGAAACAAGCATTCTAAATCGACATTGTGTAGCTCTTGCCGCAGATAGCGCAGTTACTGTTGGTACTAAGGGAAATCAAAAAGCATATAATTATGCTAACAAAATATTTGCTCTTTCAAAAAAATATCCCATAGGAATTATGATTTATGGAGGAGCAGAATTTATGTCTGTCCCTTGGGAAACAATTATCAAGGTTTTTAGATCTCAGTATGGAAATCAACCAGAAAATACAGTTAAAGAGTATTGCAAAAAATTTGTTGAATTCATAGAAAAAGACCCAAGATTTTGGAGCGACCAAGCTGAGCTTGAAATAGTTAGCAGAGTATTTGAAGAATTATTTGGGGAAATCCTCCATGATACTGAAGAAAAAATAAACTTTTTTATAAATAAAAGGAAATCGCAACCAGTTCCCGAACAAGTAGAAGGATGGATAATCGCTGAATTAAAAAACAAATATCGTTCTTGTTTACAAAGAAAACTTGCGAATAGTTTTAGCGATGATGATTATGCTGCTTTTGAACAGAAGTTCTCAGAATTAATAAGAACTTTGCTAAATCGTCATATGATGATCCCATTAAAAGAAGATACGATCGTTGCAATAATTAGAATGATTTTTGCATTCATATCAAGGGATTGTTATACCAATTCTAGTTCGGGATTGGTTATTACTGGATATGGTGAACAAGAAATATTTCCTAAGCTTTACGAGTACTCCATTGAAGGGTTTATTCTTAAAAAGCTCAAACTGGAAGAAAAATCTACTGTAGCGGTTGGATCACATGTTTCGACTGACTTTTGTACAGCTGCCATTAAACCATTTGCTCAAAGTGAGATGGCATACTCTTTTATATCTGGAATAGAGCCTAGACTTAAATATAACTATTTTCGCGTATTGAATGAAACCTTTTCAGAATACATGAATGCATTAAAGGGAATGTTGGAAATAACCGATAAAAAATTTGAAACAGTTAAAAAATCAGGGCAAAAATTTTTAAAAAATTTTAGTTTTGGAATTAACCAGATTCAACAACAATATTATATTAATCCATTAATAAACATTGTCACTATTCTTCCCAAAGAAGAAGTTGCTGAAATGGCAGAAGCACTAGTGAATCTTACTTCTTTCAAAAGAAGGGTAAGTATAGATTTAGAAACAGTAGGTGGACCGATTGATGTTGCTCTGATAACCAAGGGTGATGGATTTGTTTGGATCAAGAGAAAACATTATTTTGACCCAAATTTAAATCATAACTTTTTCAAAAATTATTAATTGGGAGGTTAGCGAAATGAGTGCTGCTTTATTAATGACTGATAATAATGGTAAAGACGTGATTAACAACTTTTTTCATATTCCAACTAAACAAAGAGCATATTTCAAGCTAAAAAAAGAGGAACAGGAGGGAATAGAAGACATAATTGATAAAATAAAAAATGAAATTCATCAAGATGGCGATATAAATAAAGATAATAGTATATGATGGTTCATCAATGATTTTAAAACCCCCAGCAACTTGCCGGGGGTTTATAATAGTAAATTTACTTTTTCATGCTCTTTTCATTTTGGAGTACATCTCCTGCACACTTTTTGTCTGCATAATGCCTTGTAATCCATCATATTGGCGTTGGCCAACGATCCAGATGATTGGAAAAACTTTTTTGCTTTTCCGCTGCCAAGATAAATTTTCCCAGACGCGACTGATTCGATATTGCTCATAACGAGCAATTTTTTTAAGCATGATGTCCGAACTGTAATTGCTTAACTGTGCTTCGATGAAAAAAGGAGTACCATGCCAGATTGCAAATATATCCGGTTCAACCGTACCTTTTCCACCAATTTTAGGTTCAACAAAAAATTGTCGTAAGCCACCTAGCCGCCGCATGGCTGAGTATATTTTGAAGATTGCCTGAAAGTGGTCAACCTTCTGGCTGTTGGTGCTCATCTTAGAATCAATTGGGAAGTACATATAAGGCTGGACGGTTCGGTCAGCTTTTATTTTCTTTCGGTCAGACAAGCGCCTGAGTACTTTATTCGCACAGGTCACAGGTGTTCGTATGTCTGAAAAATACAGGTCAATAATGTTATCCCTGCTCAAGCAATGAAACCGTTCAATGTCGCGCATAATTGCGTCATCACGTTCAGTCATCGTCATCATCCTCAAGCAGTCCGAATTGTTGTCCTTGTTCCTGCTCAATCAGATCTTTCTGCAGGATGGAAGGTACTTGAGTAAAGAATGGTTCAAGCAATTTCTCTACTTGAGCGGCAGTAATAAACGGCGCCTGAACGACTTGAGTATCGATGGTTTTCACGATTGCTCTGCCGGGGCAGGGAAGTTTCTCAGCGCCTGCCTGATCAAGTATGATTTTAGAATTGATTTTATCTGCTTGCTTAAACGAGATCCGCACATTCAGATTATTTTTTAACTTTCCATCCAGGACATCGGCATCTGGTCGCTGCATCGACAAGATCAAATAGACACCTAGGGCACGCCCGATCGCTGAAATGTCTTCAATCAGAGCCATCACTTCTTTTTCCTTTTTTAATAACGCAACCTCATCGATACATACCACAATATCCGCAATCCCGCCGATTTCTACAGTGGAAAGGGCACGCGCTTTTTCAAGCATCTTTCCCCGCCGTTCGAGCTCGTGTCTCACCTTTGCTAATTCAAGCGCCAAAGTAGCTGCAGATGTGCTGACCGACTCTACATGGCTGTATCCCCGGAATAAAGTCATTTCGGAATACTTTAGATCGCCAAGAACAAAACGTAGTTCTTCCGGCGACTTATAGAGCATTAGTGTGGTAAGGATCGCTCTCAATGCACTGGATTTCCCATACCCGGTAGCGCCGGCAACAAGGACATGCGGGTGATTTCTTAAATCAAATGCTTGGAATGTTCCTGTCGCATCCACCCCTGTCACGATTGGTAAGCTCATGCCTTCAATTGCAGGATCAACTAAAGAGCGACTGTATTTGAGTGTCTTTGGCATCTGTTTTTTGTAGACATGGACCGTAAATTTTTTCAGTTCCCCATCAACTGCGGTGTTGCTGCCAAACATTTGCTTAAATGCATAGTCAACTTTTTTTACTGACTTTGGATCCATTCCATTGGGCAACGTGAATGTTAAAATCACTTCGGACAGTTTGTGCTGCACGCTATGAATGAACGGCTGTACTTCATAAACAGTGCCGCCAATTGTATTCTTACGGCAAAGCCCGGCTACGCGAAAACATTGCTGCAGCTTTCGGTAATAAGGATCAAAGCGAATGAAAAAGGACATGATCATAACCCCCAAAGTGGATTTTTCAAAACAAAGTAGATAAATCCTGCAGCGAATCCAATCATTAGCACACCTTTAGCAATCCAGGGTATTTTCTCGGCAAATGGATCATCTTTCTGTGCAAGACGCTTTTCAACTCTGGCCATAACGATGGCGAACGCGCCAACGCCTACGATGATGGCCACACCAGTTGCCATCATGGGCGATAATGTTAACAACGATTTTGTCGTTACTCCGTAGACAATTCCGCATGGTTTCGGTTCGAACGCTTTCCGCCAATCTAGTTCGTAATATTCCATTACTCACACATCCTTATTTACAAAATTTCAGAATCCCATGGCACCAGGCAGGGACGAGCTGAATACTTGAGTACGTCTACTCAAGTGGATAGGTGAGCAGCTGCTACACTAGATACTATGGTAGGAAAGGCTTGTCTGTTGCCTGTCCACCTGAACAAATGTAAAGAAGGACAAGACCGTGTGGTGCAGAATACTTTAACAGAGGTGATCGCAGCCATGAATAAAATTGCAAGGTTGATTGAACAAAAGGGACTAAAGAAGACATTTGTCGCGCAACAGGTGGGTATCTCGAAAGGATCCTTATCCAATATCGTTTCAGGAAAAACAAAAGAGCCGTCCCTACACGTGGCCATAAAGTTGGCCAAAGTGCTCGGGACGACTGTGGAAGATTTATGGGGCAATAATGATTAGTTCCAAGTCCGTTCATTCTTAGGATCAAGCGTAGCAATCATATGTTCAAGTTTGTGCTTCTTATCTGTTAAATAATTGATCATATCTGAATCTTCATCGCTTTGTGTATCATAGCGTGAAAGACCTTTGTTCGTTTCTTTTAAGCTTTGTTCGAGCGCGGAAGAAATGAACGTCCACTCAGATACATCTTCAACTTCAATGCGCGATTTTTCGTAATGACCGTGATCACGTTTTACAGTATGTTTCATGTTAAATCATTCCTCCTTATAAAAGCAAACCTTGTTGGCTAAAAACTGGCTGTGCTTAAATTAGTTATTATGAAAGCCTTTAATATAAGTCTTAGCGACCGCTGGTTATACGGACACCGTCTCCATTACAAGAAAATCTTTGGAGATTTCCAAATGCTCGAAAGCCTTGATACGAAAGGGTTTTCGGGCATTTTGCATTCTAAGTCATGTACTAGAAAATATGAGAAATGCAAAACATTTTGCATTAATTTTGCTTCGTTTTGGTGCCGTAAAGGTCGTTCATTGTTTCGTCCACTGTGCGAGTTTCAAGTTGATCAAGCTCGTCCAAAATGTGTGTGTATATTTTGAGTGTGCTCACAATAACTCAGTGACCAAGGCGTCGAGTTAGATATTTAATGCTCACGTGTTTGTGCATTGAACCATGTAAAGCTCTGGTTGTTGTCCTAGATGGTGTTCAGAAAAAATCAAAGATAACTGAAACAGTTGAGCATGGGCTAACTATAATTGAGACAGTAAAAGAGAAAGCTGTGAGAAAAAAGTATGATGAAGGGAACTTATATTAATTGTGGTTGCAAAAACACATGTTTTTTTGTAAAATAGTTGCAAAAGCATAGTGAGGTGATTTGAATGGCTGTATCAGTTAAAATACTTGATGGACCAATTGAGACGATAAATAAAGCTGTTCCCTTGGAAATTCGACGAGAGCTGGCTCGGATTGTTATTGATGCATACAAATGGTCTGATATTCTTATCAAGAACACGGCAGTATTTCAATCGTTACGAGGCAGAAAAAGATTGTTGCCT
Organism: Sporolactobacillus sp. STSJ-5; assembly: GCF_024385605.1. Classification (GTDB taxonomy): domain Bacteria; phylum Bacillota; class Bacilli; order Bacillales; family Sporolactobacillaceae; genus Sporolactobacillus. The sequence continues at coordinate 85,439 of NZ_JANFOJ010000003.1, forward strand.
GAAATTAAGAATGTGGCAGTCGAATTTGTGGCTATGCAAGCTGTAAAAAATAACCGATTACCCTTTCAATATAGAATGGCATCAACTTCAAATCACTCTCATTTTTATTTGGAATTATTCGATGGAAATACCTTAATACATTTTAATCAGGTTGCTCAGAGAAACAATTGTGCTCGAAAAGCTTTTTGCAGAGACCGCCTAATAAAGCCACTAAGTAGCTATATGGATTTTGATAGTGGATCCATTGAATGTGACAACAAGCAATATTTTCAAGTGAATCATGGTTATCAATCGGTGGCACCGCTGTTTGTGACACTGGGGATCCCTGAGAAAAGCGGAAAACTTGGGCCAAAGATCTACTTACTCGATGAATACTCTGCTTCAACCGGTAAGTATCCAAAATCAAAAATTGAAACAGTTAAGGACTTTAGTTATGAAGACTTTCAGCGATACGCTGAAGGAGAGGAAGGAAATGAATTATTTAAATCATGAGTATGATAAGTTTAATGGAGAACGGCTTAAATTAGCCAGAAGAGTTAGAAATATAACATTACAAGAACTGGCAGAAAAAATGAAAAAGAGTCATCAGGCAATTTCAAAATATGAAAATGGAAAATCCTCGCCTTCTTCAGATGATGTCATGAGATTGTCTTATTTTCTTAAATTTGAGCCTTCCTTTTTTTATTTAAAAGGAAGTGCTGCAGACTTGGAAGACAACTCATTTATTTTTAGAAGCAAGGCTTCAGTGGCGAAGAAATACAAAGAGCAGGTTGAGGCAACCATGATTTTAATCAAACAGTTTGTTGAGAAGATTGAATTCAAAGTGTCTCTGCCTCCCTTTGATAAGACTTTGATTGAAAAAAATGTGCCTTACCATGCATACTCAGAAGAAGAAATTGAGAGCTTAGCAATTAATGTCCGTGGAAGATTTGGTCTGGGAAGTGGACCGATAATAAATCTTACGGCACTTTGTGAAAGAATGGGAATCATCATCGTCTTTATGAACTTTAATAGTGACGGGATTGATGCTTGTTCAGGCATTGTTAATAACCGGCCTTACATTGTTTTAAATAAGGATCGTTTGTCATCGGTGCGCATTAGATTCAATATTGCGCACGAATTAGGGCATATATTGCTGCACCTAAAATATGACAAGAACATCATTTCAAATAAAAACCACTCAAAATCAATAGAACGCGAAGCACACCAATTTGCAAGTTCTTTATTAATGCCAGAAGAGGGGATAGTCGGGGATTTAACGGCACTCGGCCTTGATTACCTCGTTACATTGAAGCGTCACTGGCTCGTTTCTATACAGGCTATTATTTATAGAGCCGAACAGCTCGGGATCTTTACTGCAGATTATGCCTTGTATCTTAGGCAGCAAATCAGCAGAAAAAAGTGGAGAACCGTTGAGCCGCTTGATGACAAAATTCCAAAAGAGAAGCCAAAACTGTTGTCTTATGCTGTAGAGTATTTGGAAAAAGAAAAACACTTTTTCATCTCCCAGCTTTCCTTTCTAACTGGAATTACAGAAGATGAAATCTTATTGTTTTGTAGCAGAGAGCAAAGACAAACAAACGTTATTCAATTGAATAAATGATTCATGAGGACACCAAATTAATGCGTATGCGTCAATTGGTGTCTTTTAATAGATAAAGCCGGAAAACAGAGAATTAATCTGTAAATAGTGAGACAAATGAGGAATAATTTGTTAAACTAAAGTCAGTAAAGAATTTTAAATTATTCAGGTAACTACCCGGAATAATGAACGTATCAATTGAAAATAATTAAGCTTTTGTCCAAGATAGGAAAGCCTGAGGACACTGATTCGCGCATTCGCGTTGATCGGTGTCCTCTTTTATTTTGTCAATGAGGGAGTGTACGAATGGCAATCCATTATAAAAGTAATAGACGTAATATAAAACAGAGAAATGGAAAACCGCTGACAGATGAAGACATTAAACGGTTGATGAATGTGAGTATGCCTACTTACCGAAGAGTTAAGGGCGGCGCATTGAAACAGAGATAAAGGGGATCATGGCGCATGAGGCAACTAATTCTTGAATATAAAAAATCCATTCGTATCATGAGAAAGACTTATGAAGCAACAGATCAAGAAAATGTAACTGCTAAACTAAAATCAACAGATTCTGCTAAATAGAAATGAACACTTTTCGCTAAATAGTCATCCAGATAAGTTATGATAGTTTTTCAACATGATTTGTCTGGAGGATTCGAAAGGTGGAAAAATTACTCTTGTATGTACAGGTTAATCAGTTAAGTAAACAAGGATTCAAAGTGGCGAAAATCGCCAAGAAATTGGGCATTTCAAGAAATACTGTTTATAAGTTTTTGAAAATGTCTTTTGAGGAAGCAAGCGATTGGGCGAATTCTCTTAGCCAAAGGAGAAAGAAACTCGATCCCTATCGGGATCAAATGATAAGTTGGTTAAGAGAGCACCCCGACCTTTCTTCCGCCCAAATTGAGGATTGGTTGAAGGAAAACCATCCGGGTCTCACCATTGGAGGGAGCACCATTCGACTATTCGTTAAAGATCTGAGAGAAATTTACCATATCTCAAAAGACGTACATACTCGTGATCATGAAGCGGTTGATGAACTTCCAATGGGGTATCAGGTCCAGGTGGACTGGGGAGAAATAACGCTTAAGAACGTAGAGAACAAGGAGGTGAAGCTCTACTTTATCACATTCGTTCTGTCCCATTCTCGATATAAATACGTGGAATGGCTGGGAAGACCTTTCACCACCAAAGACACGATTCGATGCCATGAAAATGCCTTTGCTTATTTCGGGGGCATGCCGGAGGAAATGGTTTATGACCAAGATCACTTAATCACGGTCAGTGAAAATGCGGGTGACATTATTCTGACCGGTGAATTTCAGGCTTATAAAGAACAACGTCAATTTCGTTTACATCTATGTCGAAAAGCAGACCCCCAAAGCAAGGGGAAAATAGAAAATGTTGTCAAGTATGTTAAGTATAATTTTGCCAAGAATAGGGTCTTTACGAACATCGATACATGGAATGAAAAAGGCATCGCTTGGTTAGAACGGACAGGAAATTATAACGTACACAATACAACAAAAAAGAGACCAGTTGAAGTGCACGCCCTCGAAAAGCAACACTTGAAACCAGTCTCTCCGCTACTCTCCATTGAGAGCGACTATAGTTCCAGTATAACAAGAACGGTCTGTCCGGACAATGTCATCAAATATAAATCCAATCGTTATTCCGTGCCCTTGGGAACGTATCGTCGAAATGGTGATAATAAAGTTTTCATTGAAATCAATGAAAGTGAATTAATCATCAAAAAGCAATCACAAGGTGAAGTCCTGGCTCGGCACATCCTAAGCACCGGAAAAGGCGAGCTCATCAAAAACAGGCAGCATGCTCGTGATCGTTCAAAAGGAATTCAAGCCTATAAGGAGACGATTATCCGTCAATTCAATGACGGTGATCAAGCCGTGTTATTCATTCAAGAATTGAGTACCCGGTATCCGAGATATGTTCGGGATCAGCTTCAAATCGTTCAGTATTCCCTCCATCATTTCCGCCAGGAAATTGAAGAAGCCTTGGGTATCTGTATAAAAGACCAACTCTGGAGTGCAAATGATCTTCGAGATGTTTCCCAACATCTCGCCCGCCAAAAAGAAACAAAGGAACTACAAGCACCTCGTCATACTAAGAAACCACAAAACGATCGTGTCACGCGAACACGACAAGCGGCTGCATCGATCAGAGAAATGGACGATTATATCAAGATACTTGGAGGCATGGGACAATGAACAGTACAGTCAAAGAGATACAAGAACACTTCCGCCATCTTCGGATGGCGGAGACAGCCAATGGGCTCCCGCATCTCTTACGAAAAGCGGAACAAGCTTCTTGGACTTATCAAGAATTATTGGAGGAACTTCTAACTTTCGAATTAAAGCGGAGAGAAGAAAAAAATGTAGAGAGACGATTGAAGTGGGCCAAGTTCCCTTATCAAAAGACATTGGATGAATTTCGCATGGACGAACAACAATCCATTAGCAGTCGGCAGATTAACCAGTTACGGGAGTTGAATTGGCTAGAACAACAATATAACCTGGTTCTTCTTGGTCCGCCAGGGGTGGGCAAAACCCATATTGCGATTGGCCTTGGCCTTGAGGCTATCTATAAAGGCTTCAAGGTAAGCTTTTTAACCATGGGGGAGCTCGTCCATCTGCTCAAGACAGAGGAGTACCTATCTAAATCCAAAACGCAGCTAAAAAGGCTCCGGGAATCGGATCTTGTCATCATTGATGATCTGATGTATCTGGCAATGGATCAGCGAGAAGCCAATTTGTTTTTTCACCTGATAAACTATCTGTACGAACGAAGTTCGATCATCCTGACATCCAACAAAGGACCGAAACAATGGGGAGAATTAATGGGTGATCAGGGAATTACAACGGCTATATTAGACAGAATTCTTCATCGGGTGGAAGTCATTCATCTAAATGAAGACAGCTATAGAATTAAACACCGAAGCACAATTTTCAAAGAGAAAAGTGTTCAAAATTAATTAGCAAAAAGTGTTCAAAACTACTTGACGGTTACAGAAAATGATCAACAGATTATCGGGAGTATGATTCGCGACTTAGAATTTGCTGTAAAATGGCTTGAACACGGCAGGAATCCTGACAGTTATCAGAAGGGTGCCGAGCGAGCTCGTGTATATCTGGAAGACCCGGATATTTTAAACAGTATTGAAGATAAATCAGCAGGCAGACAAGCAGAGCAGATCGAAGTGAACCCAGAGGAACAGCAGTTAATTAAGCAAATGCTTGCCAATTTAACGGAACGCGAAGAAGACGTTTATATGATGCATCATGCAAAGATGCTGCCACTTGAAGAAATTGGCCAATTGGTCGGGGTTACCAAAAGCACGGTATCAACAACTTATCGTCGGGCAGAGAAAAAAATCAATCAGTTATTGGAGGCTTAGTAATGAATGTCGTACAGCCAATTCGTGACCAAACAAAGATTAATAAAATGTATGAAATATTACGTGCCAAGAGAGAACGTGATATTATCTTTTTCTTGCTTGGTATTACCGTTGGTTTGAGAATTTCAGATTTGCTGACGTTAAAAAAGGAGGACTTGTACAAGCCACACATTACCATTGTTGAACAAAAGACCGGGAAGACGAAACGCTTCAAGATCTCTGGATACATTAAAAAGTATATTATTCCGTATGCGGACAGCCTTAAAGAAGGTGAATACCTTTTTAAAAGTCGTGAAGGTAAAAATAAACCGATCCATCGATGCACCGCTTATAAAATCCTAAACACTGCAGCTAAAAAGTGTCATCTTCAAGAAATCGGCACACATACTCTGAGAAAAACATTTGGTTATCATTTTTATCAAGCCAATCATGATGTGGTCATGCTTCAGGAATTGTTCAATCATTCGACACCTGAAGTCACCCTAAGGTATATCGGCATCACCCAGGATTCAATTGATAAAGCAGTGGACAAGGTAAAGCTCATCTGAGCAAGATTTGTTCTTAAATATTATTAATCGATGTCATCAATGCCATCTTTATAAGGTTTTTTGGTAACTTTTCCATTGATATGAATGATAATTTCTTCCGGGGGAAATGATATGTCATCAATGATATGGATGTCTCCGTGATTTTCTTTTTTCTTCTTTGGAGGTTCTTTAATATAATGATCATAATCTAAAGCATAAATTAGCAATTGTAAACAATCCCCGGAGAGTTGCATACTGTAATCAGGAAGTATTTTATCTTCAATTAAAATCCTCAAAGAAATTTCACCCGATAGATAATCACCGTCTTTTATCGCATATTCTAAGGTTTTGGAGATATCGTAGTGGCGGTCTGAAAATAGTGAAGAACTAATGTGAAAAATTTTGAAACTGTCCGTTTCTGTATCATCTACGTTTTGTACCATGTCTCTGTATGCAGGAATAATTTTCTCAAGTTCTGTTAAGTAACTTTTGACAATTACTCGTTCTGTAGGTTCAAAATTCAACAGATCAATCTTAAAAAAAGAAATACAATCCTCAATTTCCTCTTCATACCACTCGCTTGTAAGCTTTCGCTTTTTTGCTTGAAAATACAGCTGCTCCAGCTGTTGGGCGGTCGGCCATGTTTTATCAAACTTAATTGGAGTGTTTCGTGTTTTGGTTTTAACATTCTCATAAAGCATGTCAATGTCCTTCATCAATTGATTCAAACTCTTGTATCGAAGTAAAATGAAACGAATAAGATCGTTAACACATACCTTTTTTTCTCCACCAAACATTTGCTCAGCTTTTCGGTCATTTGAATATAATAGAACGGCGTATGTATCATCATCGAAGAACCTCGACATCGACCAACTACTAAAAAATCGTACATCTTTGTCAAATCCATGAAGCTTTACTTCATTACCATTCACAGAATGTATACCAAACCAAGCGCGAATTTCTTTGAAATAAGCTTCATCTGAATAACTGCGTCCAAATTCACATGCGTGGAATATGCTCCGATCCTTTATGTATGGCCGTTTATGTTTTGTCGCCAGATTGATACTCAACCAAGCATTTTTGATTGCTTCTAGCATCATGTCAACAGTGGTCAAGAAGTGAGCAAAATGAAGTGAATCCATATTTTGGTGCTTGCTCTTTATCGGTTTCTCTATTCCTTCAACCGTCACATTCAACCAATCCATGCATGAGCAAATTTTACTCCATACATCTTTCTCTTCACGATTAACTTCATCCGCGTACTCAGCGAAATACAAGCGAATGAAATTGTGTTCATTAACCTTATTTCGAAACTTATTAGCAAGCGAGGGATCCAGTTCGGGGATCATCATTCCACCATCCTTTCAAATATGCCACGTGAATTTAAAAAAGAATTAACGGACTTCCTACCATTCAGCCTACATTAATTGTAGCCTTCGCTATGAATTCACGTCAATTCACAGTAACGATAACTCATATTTTGACAGTCGATAAAGTTATGGTGGACAAGCCTTTCAGCAGTTTAGCCAGTTACACAGAATTGGTCCTGAAGGGAACTCGTCACACGAATTGTCCTATAAGTGAAGGGGTATTTTTCAAAGGACAATTGATACCTCTCAGACAGCCTGTATCATCTTCCGAAAAGCGAAGTGGAAAATGGCTTGATCTCAGTCGGTCAATCCTCTCAGCGTAGTTGTAGGGACAGCTATAAAACATGCTTTTATTTCCATCAATTTCTTTTCAAAAATGAATATATTTGTTCGACCGAAATTAATTATGTTACATCGAGCCATGATTTCCGTTTATAGCATTGTGGGTTTTCATTCTTGAATGAAATAATCTAACAATTTGAGACACGAAAATATAGTGAGAGCTAACCTCTGCGCAAAATTTGTCGAAAAGTAACAATTGTTATTTATGTAAATTCTATTGTGCTCATTTCTGTTTCTCCAATATAATCAATCTATGCTCAAATTAATTCATAGATTAGAGGTCTGAAGATCAAGAATCTTTGGATCAACAGGAGGAAAGTTAATGGTTTTTACACAATTTAGAAAATGGATTTGCACGGTGCTCTGTGCTACGTTAATTATCAGTCTCTTGCCCAGTGTTGCTTCTGCAGATCGTGCAAGTGATCAAAAAGAAAAGGTTCATCAGTCTACTTCTACTGCCACTACAAGTGAGAAGTCTCAGACAAAGACAGAATTGGTTTCAGAGCGAGATGCCTATTCAAAAACATTTGTTGACAGCAAGGGGCAACGAACGAAAGAAATTTATGCTACACCGATTCATCATAAAGAGAATGGAAAATGGGAGAAAATTTCAAATGAGTTGGTTCAATCTTCAGACAAGGATGAGCTACAGACCGATTCTACTTCTCTAAAAGCCGTCTTCCCAAAGCTATTTGATGAAAATAAAGCCATTGCCTATCAGTATGGAAAGTACAGCCTTTCCTTCTCTCAATTAAAAGCCTCTGATGGAGAACATACTTACTCGTCAAATGAATCCGTTCGAACAAAAAATGAAAAAAATCAGATCATCTATCAAAACATTTTTTCGAATATTGATCTGCGTCATATTACACTCGACAACGAGGTCAAAGAAGATTGGATTATCAATCAGTATTCAGGAATCAATCAATTTCAGTACAAAGTCACAACCACTTTAGCAGCTCAGATTGAAAAGGACGGCTCCATTGGTTTTTACAAAGATGAGAAGAAAGAAGATAAAGAATTCGAACTCCCTCGCCCAGTGATGGAAGATTCAGCTATTGATTCGGGACTTGGCAGCGGGGCTCGATCTGATGATGTTCATTATACACTAGAGAAAGCAGATCAAGGCTATCTCATTAACGTCATTGCCAGTAAAGACTGGCTGGAATCCAAAGACCGAGTTTATCCAGTCTATATTGATCCTTCTGTAAGCATTGATATATTGGGAGATACCTTTATTTCAAGTGCGTACCCAACGACTAATTACAATAAAGAATGGGACTCTGTTCAAGGTGAATATGTCTTAAAAGTTGGTAAATACGACAGCACAACAGGAACGAACTATGCTTACATGAAATTCGAAGTCGTTGGCGATTTAAAGGGGGCCATTATTGATTCAGCATCGCTGAACACCTTTGTGACTCATTCTTATTACGCAACGCAAAAAACAAGCATTTGGGTGGATCGGGTCACCACGGGGCCATGGTACGTCAACGATTTGATATGGAATAACCGCCCTAATTCCACGAGTCTGTCCAGTACTTCCGTCGCTCGTGATCAATGGGCCTCATTTAATGTACAAAGTGCTGTTCAGGGCTGGGTTAATGGTGACTACCCGAACTATGGCTTCCGCATTCATGAGAACGGAAATGGGCAAACCTATTGGAAGAAGCTAACGGCGGCAGAAAGTGCAAATAAAGCCAAACTCGTCATTTCCTACCATTATCCGACGATGAAAAATCCGTCGGTGACGGCTGCTCAAGATGGGTCAGGAACCGGTTATACAAAGGTCAGCTGGCCGAGTGTGAGCGGTGCCTCCACGTATAGTCTGCAGATGTTTGATGGCAAGGGGTTTGAAACCGTCTATACCGGTTCTGCGACGAGCTGGAGTTCCCAAGGAAAGAAGATCTTTCCAAAAACTCCTTATTCGAGTAGTTCGACCTATAAACTGGACGGATCAGGAACCGAATTGGCGCTAAATCCAAGTGCTTTTTATTCGGCAAAAAATGGTACCTCCACCACGCGAAAGGAGTATGGCTATCGTGTCGTGGCCAATTATCCGAGCGGCAGTAGTCCAGTTTCTGCGGAAGTCAAAGCGGCAATCCCAGCAACAACAGTCGAGACTCCAGATTTGCCTACGGTTAAGGCTTCCGCTTATCCGGATTCAGATACAACAAACACCGATCGCGGATGGCTTGATCTCTCATGGAAATCGGTGCCGAACGCAACAAGCTATAAAGTATTAGTATATAACGGAAAAAGTTCTGAAGAGTTTGATGTGGGAAATGTGACCAGCTGGTCGACTAAGGGAAAAAAGATATGGCCGACAGCAAGTGAGATTGCCAGTGGTCGCTATACGTTGCATCATGATCAACAAGGGGTTGAACTCCCGATTGAACCCAATCCAGTGTATCAAAACGCGGCGAAAGATGGAGGAAGTTATACTTCCTACCATCGCTATTCCATACGAATTAAAGCCGTTAACGGATCTTCATCTTCCTCAGCTTCTGATTCACAATACGGCTATATTCCGCTCGATAAGCCCACCAATGTCACCATGCAGGGGGATTTAACGGATCCTGTCAATAATAAAGGAGCCTTGTCGGTTCAATGGTCTCCAGTCACGGGTGCAGGGGGATACAAGGTTGAGATTTGGGATGGGAAAGACTTTCATTCCTATGATGCAGGAGAGACAACGAGCTGGAATTCGGACGGGATCTCTTTATTTACAAACGTCACCGATTTGCCTATGGATCCTTCGAAAGAGTATGCGCTGATTGGTGCTCCACAGTGGCTCATTGATAAGAAAGCTTATCAAGTTCATGTACGTGCGTATCGCTATAACGAGGATAATGCTCCCTCAAGTGAAACAGAAAAAATGACGGGTGAACGCGGACTCAGTGCAGCGACCGCCAATCAATATTGCAGCATTACGAAACATGAAGAGTTGTGGGGTCTAGAAGATTATTTCACGTATGACAAACATGAATTGGGTAATGCAACCGTGTCCTTCAATGTCACAGCGGGCAACTTTGCATTGCAATTGGATGATCAATCTCTGTTCACGATCAGCCCCATTGACTTTACCCTAACACGCACATACAATTCGCGATCAAATAAAGGATCAGCAATGGGCAATGGCTGGACCTTCTCTGGTAACGAACGCTTGACGAAAAAAGACACGAGTGAGAACCCGACCATTTATTACGACGATGATGATGGAACGAGACATGCGTTCTTTTACGACGCGGAACATCATACTTATCTCTCGCCTGAAGGCAAGTATTTGACGCTCACTCAGGAATCTGTTGGTGGGGCGGCGGGCTATCGTCTTAAGGATTCGGATGGGTTCTCTAATTTATTTGAACAGGATCCGACTCAAGCAACCCAGTTTCGAATAAATGCTTACCAAGATGCGAATCAAAATGAAATCCGATTTACGTATAACGCAAATAATCAGCTGACCCAGATTAATGAAGTGGATCATTCCGGAACGTCAGTTCGTTATCCGATTGACTTAACCTATAATGATCAGGGAAAAATTAGCAAGGCCGTCTTCAAAGATCGAAGTGTGGACTATCAATACGATGGCGATCAACTTGTACAAACTACCACGCATACCAGCGGGACAAGCCGCACTTTAGTGAACAGCTATGACTATGATGATGCAGGACGCCTGACACAGTTTACCGACAGCAAAGGGAATGAGGATACAATCAGTTATGATGAGCATGAGCTGTCGATTCTCGAACCGCAAAAGTCCGGAGCTGAATCCGTTTCCACCACCTATCATTATGATGACGAGAACAATAGCTATGAAGTGAGTGATACGACGGGACGGACGACGACCTATCAACGGGATACTGACCATGATACGTATGCAGCCACGCATACGGAAAATGCAGACGGAACGACGTCAAAAGTGATTTACGATGATCATTACAATGTACTGACAGATACCGATGAAAATGGGAAGTCGGCGACTTATACGTATGACAGTCGCGGGAATGCATTGAGTGATACCGACAAGGATGGGAAGACGACCACTTATCGGTATGATGATCAAAATCACGTCATCGAAAAAACCGATCCCGATGGTACAAAAACAACCAATCAGTATACCGGTGCCAATTTGACGCAAACTCAGATCGGCGAAGAGATCACTAAGTACAGCTATGATGAATATGGCCGTCAAACGAAAGTTATTTATCCGAATCAGACTTACAGTACAACGGACTATCAAGATGGCAGTCTAAAAGAAGTTGAGACGGATGCCAAAGGCAATACCACATCCACCGCGTATAATGATTACGGCCAGACGATTAGTGAGACGGACGCTGACGGGCGGACAACGCAGTACACCTATGATCCGCTGAATGCAGACCTTAAGACATCCGTAACGGACGGCAACGGCAATAAAACAAGTTACACTTATGATGATAACGGCAACATGACGTCTCTGACTAATGCGAAGGGAAAGACCAAAACCTATACGTACAACGGCAATAATCAGCTTTTGACGGCAGAATTGCCGGTTAGCGGAACCACTGTGATGAAAACATCGAACACTTACGACGCAAATGGGAATCTCGCGAAAGAAACCTTGAATTCCGGGATTACAACGCAATATGATTACGATGAAGTCAATCAGATGACGAAAGCCACGGTTCAAAAATCAGGACAAAGTGTCTTGGAGTGGTCGAATACGTACGATGATGCGGGCAACCTAACCGGGCGCACTTACACGGATTTAACCACAAACACCCCACTGGTGACGAAGAAGTGGGCGTATACCGCTGAAGGACTGTTGACCAACTATATTCAGGGGAGTTTCCAAACTCAGAATAGCTACGATGCCAATAGTCAGCTGACGAAGCAGAATGTGTCGATGACGGATAGCACGCAGCCTTTAAATTTGGGTCAGTCGTTTGCCTATACGCCGGAAGGAAAAGTGGACAATGTCAAGGTTACTGAATCCGATGGAGCTGACCTGCTTCAGCTTGCGTATACCTATGATCTGACACATAATAAGACAGCAATCAATCTGAATAACGGGCTTTTCACCAACAGCTATGTCTATGACGAGGCCAATCATTTAACCGGATTATCGTATACAAAGGGCTCCGACGGTTCAGCAACACTGAACGTTTCTTACAGCTATGACCATTCGGGAAACATCACCAAGGCTTCAGATTCGGATGGGGATTCAACGTACACGTATGATGGAAACAGTCAGCTGACAAAAGAGGTTCTTCCGGGTGGAACAACGAATACGTATACGTATGATAGCGTGGGTAATCGAACAGCCAGTCAGGTCAATGGAACAGCCGCTACGTTTACTTACAATGACGCCAATCAGATTCTGACGAAGAATGGCACTGCCTTTCGCTATGATGCCGATGGCAATCTGACTCAGGATGATCAATTTAACTATGCGTACGATGCACTCGGCAATCAGACGAGTGTATCGAAGCTTGATGGAACGGAAGTTGCACGATATGCTTACGACGAAAACGGTTTGCGTACGAAAAAAATGGTTGGCGATCAGACCAACGAATACTATTATGACAGTGACAGCAACCATTTGATTCTTGAAATTACGAAAAAGGGGAATGAACTTCAATCCTATCACTATTACCAATGGGATCCGAACGGTCATGTCGTCGGAATGGTCGTTAAAGATAAGGACTCCTCCGGAAATTGGAAGACGAGATCCTATTATTTTCTAACAAATCAACGCGGCGATGTGGTACAAATTGTCAACGAATCCGGCGATAATGTGGGTTCCTATACGTATGATGCCTATGGAAATATTCTCAGTGAAGACGGAGCCGTTGCCAAAGCTAATGATGTTCGTTATGCCAGCTACACCTATGATTCAGAAACGCAGCATTATTATTTACAGGCACGATACTATGACCCTCAGAATGGCAACTTTTTATCCATGGATCCAGATCCGGGTGATGATGATGACACATTATCTCAAAATGGGTACACCTATGCGGAAAACAATCCTGTTATAAAGATAGATGCTGATGGGAATAATCCGATAATTATTGGGATTGTTATAGTATATACAGCGTATAAATTATATAAAGTTTATAAAGCATATAAAAAAGCAAAAAAAGTATATAAGTTAGCAAAAACAGTTAAGAAAATTAAAAATGTAGCGGGGAAAATAACAGGATATACAAGACATGGACTTAATCAAGCAATGGGAAGAGATGGGGGAAAGGGGGTATCCGCCAAGGCTATACTTGATGCTGTAAAAAAACCAAGTCGAGTGGTGAACCAATCAGGAGGCAGAGTCAAATATATAGGAAAAAACGCAGTCGTTGTACTTAATAAAGCCGGAAAGGTAATAACAACTTATGCGAAAAATTCAAAAGGGGTAAGAAAAAAGTGAATGAGCTTAATGACACGATGATTTTATTGCTCAAACAATGTTTAGGGACGCATAGGCCAGATCTTCTATGGGTTTTAGATGACTCAGAAATAGATATCGATGAAAAGTTAGGAAATGAATTACGAAGTGCTGTGAGTGAGGAGCTTATAGAGAGAGGTTTTGATAAAAATGATGAACCAAATCAACTCGGAATAGACTTAGAGAATTTAATTGATCAACTTGGACGTATTTTTATGAAATAATAATTTTGAACAAAATAGGATTATCGCTTTACTAGTGCCGTCCATACCGATAAAGATTCCTCAGGTAATTGGAGAACGACACCATATTATTTTCTGACGAATCAACGTGGCGATGTGATTCAAATTGTCAACCAAACTGGCAATAAAGTAGGTTCCTATACCTATCCAGAAGCGTGAACGACTGAGTGAAAAAGGAGTAACCTGATGACCTGTGAAGATGCCTTCCGATATTTACAGAAGTATGGTTTGAAGTGTAAGCCAACAGATGTGGCACAATGGCTAAAGGAAGATAAATTTATCACTAATTAGGAGGAAATAAATGAGGATGTTCTCGAACGCTTTAATGACTGGCGTAGATGGAAAGGAACTGCTTATGAAGCAGATATTGATCACCTCACCCAGATCAATCGGCTGATTGAAGAGAACGCAGAACTCAGAAAAGAAATCGAAAAATTACACATAGAAATACAGGTTTTAGAAGATCAGCTTGGCATTCAACCTTTCTAGTCTTTACCTTCTCTGTACTGAAACGGCGGATTCCCCTACCAACAAATAAAAAATGAGGTGGGGGAATTTTAAATGACTATGATTTTCTTAGTTGAGACACACATTTTCTCTGTGATGCCCTGCTTTTTACCATTGTCCCTTGCCTGGCAGCTCTGTCCCTCGTTTCTGTCCTAAGTGTCCCTAAAACATGGCATAAGTGGGCTTATGCCATGGCAATATACAAAAAAAGCCTGGAATATCATGTTGGGCATTACAGAATTTACTTGAAGAAATAAAAGAGCCATTCCTAAACGTGACCATAAGATTGGCACGAGTCATAGAGACGACTGTGAAGGATTATAGGGAGACGAGGCTTAGGCTTCGATCTCCTTGTTTTCTTTATCAAGATATTCGATTTCATGAACGACCGCCCAATAGATGGGATCGGTAAGCAGATCGTTGTGATGCCCTATTTCGTATTTTTTCAAGGTATTAAGTTTACGATTGTTTTCCTGAATCATTATGCTGATGCACTTAATTTGGGCATTTTTGGTTTGCTCCTTTTTTCTGGCTCAGCTAGATGAAAAAGGCTATAAAATGCTTATGTAGTGGGGTTAAACTGTAAAAGTTGTACGCCTACCGTCTCCATATGGAGTAAAGAAAGCTGCAGGCCTTGAATGAAAGGTTGTGCAGCTTTTTTCGTCTGAGATATTCTGAGCATGAGTCAGAGCAAGACAAATGTATAATTTAATTATTCTAGCTTGGATTCGTGTCTCATTTGCTAAGAGATGCTTCCTGTTTGGAAAAATGATACAATGAACAGTGACTTTAAAGTGATAAAAGTCACTGTTTTGTTCTGCTTTGATTTATTGGTTTGTAATAAAAAGAGGTTCATGATGTTCAAAGTCCATCTTTGAACAAAAAGATCGGAGGAAGCTGGTTCATGCATATTCTGACAATTGGAGTCAACCATCGAAACACTCCGGTGAACATGAGAGAAAAATTGACGTTTCAACCGTCGGATTTAGAGCAGGCACTCCTTAAATTAAGAGAAGCAAACACTATTGTTGAAGATGTGATTCTATCTACATGCAACCGGACAGAATTATATGTTGTCTGCGATCAGCTGCATGCAGGTCGTTATTATAGCGAAAAATTTTTTATTGAATGGTTTGGGATTGATCCTGAACGTATTGCTCCATATTTGATCATTAAGGAAGATCAAGAAGCTATTCGTCATCTGTTCCGCGTGACTTGCGGATTGGAGTCCATGGTGTTGGGTGAGACGCAGATTATCGGTCAAGTAAGAAACAGTTTTTTGACAGCCCAACGGACCGGGACAACCGGTACTTTATTCAATGAACTGTTCAAGCAGGCATTGAATGTGGCAAAACGTGCCCAAGATGAGACACAAATCAATGATCATCCGGTTTCGATAAGCTATGCGGCGGTTAAAATGCTTCAGAATACGGTTGACTCGCTTGAAAGCAAGTCGGTGCTGATGATTGGTGCGGGTGAGATGAGCAGGCTGGCGCTAAAGCATCTGACCAGTGCCGGTATCAGGCATTTGACGGTGATGAATCGAACGAGAGGACGAGCAGTTCAATTAGCAGCAGAGTTTCATGGTCAGGCTGCGAATCTGAGTGAATTAATTGTTCGGATGGAGCAAAGTGATCTTGTTTTTGCATCCACATCAGCTCCTGTTTTTCTGATTACTAAGGAGACTATTCTACCCCTTCTTGCAAGACGGGGAGGACGTCCTTTAATTCTGGTGGATGTCGGGGTTCCGAGAAATATTGATCCGCAGATTGCTCAGCTGAACGGTGTGCGTCTGTTCGATATTGATGATCTGGACCGGATTGTCGACGACAATCTGGAAGCGCGAAGAACCGCTGCGAGGCAGATTGAACGACTTGTTGATCATCAACTGGTTCAATATACAGAATGGTTGCAGACGCTTGGCGTTGTGCCGGTCATCTCCGGTTTGCGTAAGAAAGCACTCTCTTTGCATGCTGAGGCAATGAAGCGTATTGAAAATAAACTGCCTGGGATGACGGAACAAGAACGAAAGGTCATCAGTCAACAGACACAGAGCATGATTAATCAGCTTCTGCATGATCCGATCCGGAATATTAAAGAATTGGCAGGACATGATCAAGGTATCCGTGCGGTCAAACATTTTGCCGAAATTTTTAACATAGCCGCGGACACAGAACGATCCGCTCAGGCATACCAGTGGGACCTTCTCCCGAATTCCTCCGTTAAAAGCAAGGAGAATCATCTTCCCATTCATACGGGTTAAGAAAGTTTCATTTATAAAAGCAATTCTTCTATTTGTTTCAATACATGATGGTGGCCCGTAAATGGACACGCCATTTTTTTACAAGGAAAGAATGTAAATGATTTTTGCCAAAGCAAAAGGTTGTGAACCAAACGCGCAGGTGCGAGACTCCTGCGGAGCGGCCCAGTTGATCGCAGGCCAAGGGAGACCCCGCAGGCATCAGTTTGCTTGAGGAGGCTCCCGGACTGCCCGCGGCCGTGCCCAATTGATCGCGAGCAACCGGAGCGTATTCAAAATCCGGCATGGTTTATGGACTGGGCGCTTTTGCCCATTTTTTCTAATGCTCCTGAGATGCTTTTATCAGTATCATCCGAACTTGAATCCGCAATCTCTGCCGTTCATTCCTTGTTTTCGTCATCTCATTCTGTTAACGCTTTCACAAGCCTTTTTGTTGCTACAATTAGTGTGTGGAAAGGAAATAATCCTTCAGAAAAATTGATTTTACAGTTTTCTATAACTAATTGGAGCGAAAAGAGGTCATTAACATGACAAATGAAATGAAGAGCTCAAAACAATCCCGTCTGTCAGTACTGATTGGAACGGTTATTGCAATGATTGGTTTAGGTACCATCTATACATGGAGTTTGTTTAATCAGCCGCTTGCCGATACGTACGGCTGGAGTGTCGGTGCAGTCGCGACGACGTTTTCTATTATGAGTTTTGCTTTGTCTTTCTCGACTTTATCGGCCAGCAGCATTCAGAAAAAATTGGGGATTCGCGGTCTGCTCATTCTCAGCGGAGTGGGGATGGGTGCAGGCCTGATGATTACGTCGATTTCTTCATCGCTGTGGATGCTGTACATCTTTGCCGGGGTTCTTGTCGGTGCATCGAACGGTATCGGTTACATGACAACACTCTCAAATGCGATTCAGTATTTCCCTGAGAAAAAGGGCTTGATTTCGGGAATTGCAGTCGGCGCATACGGAACCGGAAGTCTGCTGTTTAAGTATGTTCTCGGATTTTTTATCAACTCTGTCGGTGTTGTGCAAGCCTTCCTCTATTGGGGAGTTATCATTATGCTCTTGCTCATTGCCGGTGCGTTCTTAGTGAAAGAGGCAAAGGTCGCAGTAAAGCCGCAAAGAAGCAGTGTCAAGGTCCAAAATGATTATACCTTAAAGGAAATGCTGCACACGAAGGAAGCGTATCTTTTGTTCTTTGTCCTGTTCACGGCATGCATGAGCGGATTGTATCTGATCGGCAGCGTGGCGAATATCGGTGTCAGTCTTGCCGGACTGAATATGGCAACAGCCGCGAATGCGGTGGCACTGGTTGCGATCTTCAACACGACCGGGCGCATTGTACTGGGCACCGCATCCGATCATTTTGAGCGGCTGAAGGTGATTGCTGTATCGCTCTTCATTACTGCGGCAGCTGCACTTGTCCTCAGTGAGTTGAAACTGAACTTTGCTTTGTTCTTCATCTGTGTCTCTAGTGTTGCATTCTGCTTTGGCGGGAATATCACCATCTTCCCAACCATTGTTTCTGAATTCTTCGGTTTGAAAAATCAAAGTCGGAACTATGGAATCATTTATCAAGGGTTCGGGATCGGCGGTTTAAGCGTATCCTTCATCTCCGGATTTCTAGGTGGATTCGCGCCAACGTTCAACTTCATTGCGCTGCTTTGCGCTGCTGCCTCTGTTGTTGCGATGCTTCTCCATGTCCCAGGTACGAAACGTGCCCCTTTATTCGCTGCACGCAAAATACAGGAAGAGAGAAGATAATTGATTTTTGAGGATGAAAAATGGATTATATAAATAGATGGCTCGTGAGATTTTTGCAAAGGCTTCTGCTTCAAGCATCACAGTTGATGTTTGAGGCAGAACTTTTTGTTGTTTAAAAGAAGCAGCGATACAGGTCCAAAAAAGTCTGTTAAAATGGTAATGAAATCGTTACCAGGATGAACTGAGAGCGGGTGAAATTCGTTATGACATCGTTTGTGACCATGCTGTTTCAATTATTTGAGCGGGCAGCATTGCTGATTGTGTTTCTTTTTTTAATTACGAGAATTCCGCGGTTTAAAGAGATATTGCAGCGTGAAAAGCATTCGGCATCCGAGCTTGCGATTCTGACATCCATTTTTTGTTTGTTTGCCATTTTAAGTACCTATTCAGGAATTCATGTGGAAGGATCACTGGTGAATGTCCGTATCGCAACAATTGTGTCGAGCGGAATTCTATTTGGGCCGATTGTCGGATTGATTACCGGTATCGTTTCCGGTACACATCGCTATTTGATTGATATCGGAGGCGTTTCAGCACTTCCGTGTTTTATTACCAGTTCGTTTGCCGGAGTGGTTTCGGTATGGATCCATAAAAAGGTGAAAAAATCGCAGCGTTGGATATATGGTATCGCCGGCGGGATGTTCTGCGAGCTGTTAACGATGGTGCTCATCCTTTTGATGGCCGGTTCGTTTAAACTCGGCTGGAGTATTGTCTCGCAAATTGCTCTGCCCATGATTTTGGGTGAGGTCAATATCGGTTTTATCGTCCTACTGGTCATGAGTGTCGAAGGAGAAAAGGAGAAAATCGCTGCGATGCAGGCGAAGCTTTCTCTGGATATTGCCAATAAGACACTTCCTTATTTTCGTTCTGTTAATAAGGATTCGCTGGCAAAAATCTGCAGCATCATAAAAGAAGAAATTCACGCAGACGCTGTGGCCATGACGGATACAGAAACGGTTCTCGCGTATGTTGGTTTCGGAGAGGAGCGGTACACGGTCGGCAAAAACATTGTCAGCGATTTGACGAAAAAGGTGATCAGTCAAGGACATATTACCTTCTCCAACCATTCGTCGGAGCATCACCTGCCGCAAATTCAATCGGTACTGATTATTCCATTAAAGGAAAAGGATGAAGTTACTGGAACGCTCAAGACGTACTATCGCAAGGCGACAAAAATGACCTACTCTCAGCAAACGCTGGCGATCGGCCTCTCGCAGATGATCTCTACTTTATTAGAGATTTCTCGAATGGAACAAATAAAAGAGGCAGCGAGCAAGGCGGAGCTTCGGGCACTTCAGTCAAAAATTAATCCGCATTTTCTTTTCAATGCACTCAACACGATTGCATCTCTGACGCGCAGAGATCCTGGAAAAGCGCGTGAACTGATTATTCATTTATCCGGATATATGCGTTCGAATATCGAACGGACGGACGAATTGATTGATATGGATGAGGCGATTCAGCAGGTGAAAGACTATGTTGAAATTGAGCGTGCAAGATTCGGCCACCGACTGGAAGTAGCCTATGATCTGGATCCGGTTGATTTAAAAATCCCCAGCCTTCTGATACAGCCGCTCGTGGAAAATGCGATTAAGCATGGAGCGCTGAAAGCAGGCGGACAAGGCAAGGTTACGATAAGCGTCGAGGCATTGAGCCATTGTGTTCGTATCCATGTGAGGGATAATGGACCGGGCATTGATCGGGCAACGATTGATCGTTTGTATCAAGACCAAATGCCGGCAAAGAAAATCGGTTTGCTAAATGTTCATCAGCGCGTAAAATTAATTTATGGGAACGGTCTGATCATTCATCATTTGGCACCGGGAACTGACGTTTATTTCGACATTAAGAAGGTGGATTAATGAAAGCAATTATTGTTGAGGATGAACAATTAGCGCGTGATGAACTTGAATTTTTAATTAAAACATATAGTTCGATCGAAATTACAGACAGCTTTGAAGATGGTCTTGACGTGTTGAAATTTTTACAAGAAAACGAGACCGACGCGATCTTTTTAGATATCAATATTCCGTCTCTTGACGGTATGCTTTTGGCGAGCAACATCAGCAAGTTCAAACGGAAGCCGTATATTATCTTTACCACGGCCTATAAAGAGCACGCGGCAAAGGCGTTTGAACTGGAGGCTTTCGATTATATTTTAAAACCCTATGATGAAAAGCGGATCGCGCCGATGCTTGCCAAACTAGAGGCTGCCTTTCAGCGTGATCATGGATTGACAGGCGAAGCGGCTGATCAACGCGAGCAAGCAGCAGCTCAAAATGAAACAATCGGTCCGCGGCGGATTAATCTGCGTCATGATGAGAAAATCATTGTCAAAGATGTTGATGACATCTATTACGCTGAGGCAAGTGAAAAGGTAACGTTGGTGTATACCAATGATCAGCAATATACAATGCCAATGAGCCTGTCTGAATTTCAGACGATGCTGCCTCAGAAGCTGTTCTTTCGCTGTCACAGGTCTTATTCAGTCAATCTTTCCAAAATACGTGAAATTGTTCCGTGGTTTAATCAGACCTATATGGTACGTTTGAATGATCTTAAGGCTGAAATTCCGGTCAGCAGAAGCAAAGTGAAGGAGTTTCGACAGCGGATGCATTTAGATACGTAATTATTCTGCTGGTCATACTTTGTTGAACCTTTTGCTGTAAAAAAAGTTACTGAATCGGTAATTCAAGATAGTGATAAACAAACCGCTCAGTCGGAATAGGACTGAGCGGTTTGTGCCATCTGATAAAGACTTGTTTGTTAAAAAGTCGGCTTTGACAATGGTGTTAATTGACTTTGTTCCAGATTTTTTTTGCGGTAGTGACGACGAGATCTATTTTTGCCCATTGCTGTGCTTCCGTGAGCTTATTTCCTTCTTCGGTCGATGCAAAGCCGCATTGTGTGGACAAACAGAGATTTTTTAATGGAACATACGCTGTTGCTTCTTCAATTCGTTTCTGCAATCCGTCAACGGATTCCAGTTCGGGAAATTTAGAAGTAACAAGGCCAAGGACCACTTTTTTGCCGGATCCTTCTTTAAAAATCTCTCCGAGCGGAGCAAAGTCGCCGGAACGCTCGTTGTCGTATTCGAGAAAATAACCGTCGAGATTAAGTTGAGCAAGGTATTTTGCAACCGGTCCATAACCGCCGGAGAACAGGAATGTAGACTGGAAATTTCCGCGGCAAATATGGGTCGTCACGGTCAGATCTTCAGGAAGTCCCGCTAAAGCCTTGTTAATTACGGTTACACTGTCTTCGGCAATTTGTTCATATTTTGCCTTCTCCTCAGCATTCTTGGCATTAATAATCTGATCGATCAGAAATGCCCAGGTTGTATCGTCAAGTTGAAGATAACGACAGCCAAGATCATAGAATCGCTGAATCGTTTGATGATAAGCAAGACCCAAATCTGTCAAGAATTCTTCATGTGAGTCGTAAAAATGAACGGCTTCGTCACTGCGATGGTCACGGAAATAGAGAGTCGGGCTGGGGATCGTTTGCTTGACTAGAATGCCTTCCGGTACGATGCTCTGCATAAATTTAAATGCTTCAAAAAAAGGATGTTCCGGATTATAGGAAACCTTGTCAACGAAGCGCACGTTTGTATCGCGTGTTTTTGCCCCTTTGAATTTATAACTTGCATTTTGGGCATAGCTTTCAACACCATTTAATGCGGCAAGAAAATCGAGATGCCACCAGCTGCGGCGGAATTCACCATCTGTGACAGCCTTCAATCCCAATTGGATTTGCTTCTCAACGATTTTCTTTATTGCTTCGTTCTCTACTTGAGTTAATGCTGCCTTGTCAATTTCTCCTGAGTCAAATTTTTCCCGGGCGATTTTCAATTCGGCCGGTCGTAAAAAACTTCCTACCTGATCAAATCTGAATGGTGCTTGTTTTGCAGTGGTTACGGTCACTTCTGTTTCCTCCTCAAAATAGTTTCCTGGTTTAATCATTCTGTTGCAACTGCCTGATCGGTGGTATCGTCCGGAGAGATTGCTTTGACTCAGCTTTTTTTATGCAAAAAAGCCTTCTTCAGGGAGAAGAAGGCTGCGCGTTCAAGTCTCTTCTTATCCCTCCGGCACATCTTGCCAGCTGGGATTAGCACCTTGTCGTGAAACGACGGTTGCTGAAGTGTCATCGGGCCAGTCCCTCAACTTCTCTAGATAAGAAATTATCGTTAAATTATTCGATTGATTTGTAGTTTACGACAAAATGAGATAAAATTCAAGACTTTTTATAAGTCTGTTGAAGAGTTTTAATCTGAAAATCGTATGAAATGACCCCTTCCTTACCATGGAAGTGTTCATCCATTAATTTCAAAAAAAAGCCAGCCTAATTTAGCTGGTTCATAGGACATACTTATTCGATTCGGTCACCTATCGAGTGAATTAGTCCTCATCATCTTCGTCGTCAAAATCATCATGATCGTCATCGTAATCATCATCATCTTGATCAACGGTTATTTTTCCGGTATTGGCATCGACAATGACATCCCTTGACTGGTCCTGGTTGATTACGATTTCAATGTCATAGTGGATTTGTCCGTCATCCACATCGCGGTCCATTTCAGTGGCAGTGCCGGAGTAAGCTTTTTCGGCAATATTGATGGCTTCTGAAGCTGAGATATTTGTCGGTGTCAACCCTCCGGAAGTTTGACTGGATGTGCTGCTTGATTGAGTTTGCTCGTTCGGCTGGTTCTCTTCTGCTGCCTCAGGCTGTTCGACTGTAACCGTAGCTTCGTCTGCCGAAGCCTGATTGGGTGATCCGGCAATCATTCCATAGGCGGTTCCTATTAAAACAATGGCACCGACAATGGCTGCAATGGAAAGAATTCGTTTCATATGAAAATCTCCTCCTAAAATAGATGATCTTTTGTTTACCTATTTATCTTATCCAGGGGAGATTAAGCTAAAAAAAGTGTCAGATTAAAATTTGATGAGAACGTGGAAAGAAAGGCTAAGATACTTTTATTCATCTTCATCAGGCTCATCCTCATCCTCTTCATCTTCGTCCTCGTTCTCAGAATCCCAGCTTACCGTCGTTTTTCCGCTGTACGCATTCACGTATACTTCGGCTGTGTCCTGCTTTGTTTTAATGGTCACTTTGTATTCATACTGATCCTCATTTTCTTCTAATTCTGAATGAACAATTTCTCCGTCAACCTGCTTAAGAGCGATAGAACGCGCTTCCTGTTCACTGATCACTGTTTCTAAACCGTCTTTGCTTGGCTGCTGAGTGTTCAGCACTGAACCATTAGCGGCATCAATAATGGTATGCACAGTTCCGCTTGCCGTCTGAATGGCTACAGAATACGCAGCTTTACCATTTTCAGAAACCTTTTCAATGGATTGAACGTTTCCGGGAACCTGCTTTACGGCAATCGTTTTCGCATCCTCTTCAGTAATAGTATAGCGGTCAGATGACGACGGTGCTTTAATGATCGATAGCTGAACAATTTTACCTGATTCGGCATCCATAATGACGCGGTAGCGGCCATTGTTTCTATCGAGTGTGACGACATAGCGTTTCTCCTCAAGAACTGCTGAGCTTACCTTTCCACCTAATTGATGCACGGCCAATGTTCTGATTTTATTTTTTGGGAGCAGCTGCTCGCGTTGAAGGAATTGGATGAGTGCAACGGTCAGCAGAATAAGTGCGATCATTGAAAAAAGGAGCAGCATCTTTTTTCGACGATTCATTGGCTCACCTCCAATGAAATGGGGAGTACGACCGTGACAACGGTACCCATGTGTTCAATGCTTTTCAGTTTAATTTCACCGTGATGTGCAGCGACGATTTGCCTGGCGATCGCTAATCCGAGCCCTGATCCGCCAGTTTCTCGGCTTCGTGCCTTGTCGACGCGAAAAAAGCGATGAAATACCTTTTCCTGTTCCTTTTCAGGAATACCGATGCCTCGATCCTCAAAATCAATGCAAGCAGTTTGTTTGTCCCGTCGCACATGGACCTTAATCTCTTTTTGACTGTATTTAAGTGCATTATCGAGTAAGATAATTACTAATTGCTTGATTTTTGATGCATCCATATTGAAGATGGTTTGCGGCAAGTCGGATTCAACGGTGATTTTTCGTCCATATGCTTTCTCTAACTTATGTGCCGTACTTCGACACAATTCTACGAGATCTTCACGTTTCATCACAAGTTTTTCCTCGCCACGTGCGAGAAGAAGCATCTGGCGCGTCAGTTCCTTCATACGTAAGGATTCGGAGTGAATGGCTTCGATCGATTCATCAAGCACGTCTTCTTTTTCCTTGCCCCAGCGCTTTAAAAGCTGCACATAGCTTTCAATGACGGTAAGCGGCGTTTTCAGTTCGTGAGACGCATCGGAGACAAATTGCTGCTGTTTATCAAAGTTCTCCTGAAGCTGGTCAATCATGGTGTTGAACGTGCGTGCCATTTGGTGAAGTTCATCCTTCGATTCATGCTTCAGTTCGATCTTTTGAAAATGATTGCTCTGCTGAATCCTTTTCATAGTATGAATCATGGCAACGATCGGGTTCAAGATCAGACGGCTCAAAAGCTTCGCTGCGAAAAAAGTTGGAATCACGATCAAAAGTGAAGCGAGAACAAGAATTACTTTCAGCAGGTTCAGTGTTTGATAGACCGTATCATTTGCTTGAATTATTTGAAGATTGACAATGGTTCCGTCTCGCCAAATCATAGGTACTGTGACAAATGCATGAAGCTGATTGTTAATATCAATCATTTGCTCCAGTTCCCCTTGATAAAAATGATTTTCGTACCGGCGAAAGCGCGCGTCTGTTGCTGCGGCCAGCTTCGTTTTTCCACGCTGATCAATGATGCGGATCATACCTTCGGCCGGCAAATAACCGCGAATCATATGCTCTGGACTGACTTGAGTCGCATTTTCTGCATTTAATGCCGCCATCATCGTCGATGCCTGCTGAGAGGTACGATGAAGCTCGTTATTGAGAGTCATTTGTTTGAAAAACAGATAGACGGCACTGTTGGTCAGAAGAAGCAGGGCTACAAGCAGCGCGGTAGACAGAAGCTGAATTCGGGTCTGCAGTTTCATTGGTTTACTCCTTTAAGACATAACCCACACCTCGTACGGTACGGATTAACGGATGGGCGAAGGGGGCATCGACCTTTTTTCGCAGGTAACGAATGTAGACGTCGACGACGTTCGTATCACCATAGTAATCATATCCCCAAACCGTTGAAAGTATCTGTTCGCGCGTGAGCACATGTTTTTGATTCTGCATCAGAAACAGGAGCAGATCAAATTCACGAGCGGTAAGCTGTATGGTCTGCTTGTCGCGCTTAACTTCCCGGGACCCGGTTTGAAGCGACAAATCAAGAATCTGTAGTTTTTGGTTTTCTTGAATGTCTTCCGAATGTCGTGAGTTTCGCAGACAAGCGCGGATTCTCGCCAGAAGTTCTTCAATTTCAAACGGCTTTGTGATGTAGTCATTTGCCCATTGATCGAGACCGCTGACCTTGTCAATCACAGAGTCACGGGCCGTGACCATAATAATCGGGGTAGAACTGCCGGCGGAGCGAATCCGACGCAATACTTCCATTCCGTTCAGTTGCGGGATCATCACATCGAGCAAAATAAGATCCCATTTTTCAGATTGTGCCTTGTCCAGTGCTTGATGCCCGGTCGCGGCCTTATCAACGATATATCCTTCATGTTCGAGTTCAAGCTCAATGACACGAGCGATTTTTTGCTCATCTTCGACAACTAAAATCTTTTCACTCATTGATACAATCCTTTCTTTGGATGTAGGTTGCCAAATATTTGGAAGCCTGCAGTCTGTGCCAAGTATCGTCATGAAGCTTTTTGTACACGAATGTTTGTATACCATTATCTCATTTTTGGATGAAAGACAGCTGAAAAAAGCATTAAAAAATGATGAGAAACAAACAACAATGATCGATTGGCTTCGCTTCTTATTACTTATACCCAATCGAAACAGCATTAAGTAGACAACTGTTTACAATTGTTTTCTATGCTCTGCATGCAGGACGAACAGATTTCGTACTTTTGAGTTGACAGGCATAACTTTTGACAACGCTGTCACTTCTTTTTTACGATAAAAGTAATCTGTAGGAAAGCTGGCGATCTGATGGAAAAGATTCAAATTGGACGGACAGAATTAACAGTTAATCCGCTCGGACTGGGAACAAATAAAATTGGTGGATACAATCTTTTTCCGAATCTTAATGATGAAACAGGCAAAAAAGTTGTTCAGACTGCGATTGATCAGGGCATTGAGATGATTGACACAGCTTTTATGTACGGGCTTGGGCATTCAGAAGAGCTGATCGGCGAGGTGCTGCAGAAAAATGATCGGCATAAGGTTATTGTAGCTACCAAAGGTGCACAGCAAGTGGCACCCGATGGCTCCGTCACTTTGAATAATACTCCGGAATTCTTGACTAAATCTGTGGATGAGAGTCTGAAACGGCTGCAAACGGACTATTTGGATATTTTTTATATTCATTTTCCGGATCAGGATACACCGAAAGCAGAAGCGGTCGGCGCATTGCAACGATTAAGAGAAGCGGGAAAGCTTCGAGCAATCGGTGTTTCCAATTTCAACTTGGATCAGGTTAAAGAAGCCGATGCAGATGGTTATGTCGATCTTGTGGAAAATCAATACAACTTGCTGCAACAAGATGCTGTCAAGGAATTGGTTCCCTATTTGAATGAGCAGCACATCTCTTTTGTGCCTTATGAACCTTTTGCTGCCGCATTGCTGACCGGTCGTTATTCTCCGGAAAATTTGCCGCACTTCGAGGAGGGAGATCATCGCTTGAACATTGATCTCTACAAACCGGATCAATTGAAAGCAAATGTTACAAAGGTTGAAAAGCTGAAACCAATTGCATCAAAATATGATGCGACCGTGGCTCAGCTCGTTCTTGCATGGTACTTAAAGAATCCGGTGATTGGGCCGGTTATTCCTGGCGCGAGAACTCCTGAACAGCTGCTGGCAAACCTGCAAAGCGAAAGTCTCCAGTTGAGTGATTCTGACTATACGGCCATTGAACAAATTTTTGCATAACATTATGAAACAGCCGCTTGTGAGGCTTTCATCTCATGAACGGCTGTTTTTTTGTTCACCAGGCAAACGTGCTTTTTTCTATATACTAGTGATCTGTCTTTTTCAAAAAAAGATGGACGGACATAAGAATATAGAAAAGGAGCTGTCGAAACATGGCAAAATACAGTATTCATGCCGGACATAATACATTTGTACCCGGTGCGCATGGATATATTAAGGAAGAAGTCGTGGATCGTAAAATTAAAGATGCAGTCATCACATATCTGCGGGCTGACGGTCAAACCGTTTATGATGATACAGACAACGAGGGTAAAACGCAAAATGAAAATTTGTCTGCAATCGTGCAGCATGTGAATGCCCATACCGGTCTCGCTTTAGCCGTATCCATTCATTTGAATGCCGGTGGTGGAACCGGAATAGAGGTTTATCAGTATGACAGTAAAACCGATGCAGCGGCCACACGCGTTTTAAATAATATTTGCGCGGTAACCGGACTGAGAAGCCGTGGCATTAAGAAAAATACAAGCCTTTATGTGCTTAGGAATACCAAATCGCCGGCAATTCTCGTTGAGTGCGGGTTTGTGGATACAAAAACGGATGCAGAGATTGTTTCATCTAAAACCGATGCAATCGGAAAAGCAATTGCTGAAGGAATTGTTAATAAGACGATCACTGCAGACAATGCAGCGAATCAATCAGCAAAACCTGCATCTGCGACACAGACTGCGTCATCTAAGAAAAGCCCATTATTACAAAATAAATCAACGGGTTCTGCTGTCAAGGAACTGCAGCAGGAATTGATTAAAGCCGGTTATTCTATAGGCAAAGCGGGAGCTGACGGTATTTTCGGAACGGCTACTGAACGAGCGGTTCGTGCTCTGCAAAGCGATTATAAAATTGCGGTCGATGGTGTTGTCGGACCAGATACTCGGGCGGCATTGTCAAAAGCGGTGAGTCAGAAAGCGAAGGCGACAGGATCAACAGGAACGTCGGTAGTGACTTATCCTGGAACAGCGATCAAACGAGGCAGTCAAGGAAAAAATGTGGAACGGATTCAACGTGCGTTGTCACTGACTGTTGACGGTATCTTTGGTACGAAGACGGAGTCAGCTGTTAAGGCTTATCAAAAACGTCATGGACTGGCGGTAGATGGAATCGTCGGTCCGAAGACATGGAACATGCTGTTTTGATTTAGAAACGAATGGAGCATGCACAAATGCATGCTTTTTTTGCGCTTGCATTCCTTTACGCGACCATGTGCTCATGCTTTTCGCGGTTTCACTTTAACGGGCACAGTTGCTGTCGTTCATACTTTGCAGCCAATCTTTACTGTCCCGTCATGACACTGATCCTGAACGTTTTTTGTACACGTCGATTAGATTTCATCTGTTCCGTTATAATGAAAAGAGAATTTGATTGTATTCTTCTATAACATAAAGGGATGATATTCTTGAATTTTTACAGCTACCACTACATAGAAAGTCAGACGGACACAGCTGTTTATGTGCAAATTGCCTTTATGGCAGCAATTTTTCTTGCCCTGCTCTTCTTGATATTAAGATTCAGAATAAAGCGTATGCCTTATAAGTATAAAGAGATCAGTGTTCTCCTTCTTGTACTCTTAATCCTGCTTGGCGGCATCCAAGTCAATGATTGGGTAAATAAGGAGCATACACAGTCTGAATACCGCGGAGTACTGAACGAAATGAAACAGCTGGCAAAAGACCTGGATGTTCCTGTAAATCAGATTTATACCAATCATATGACTCCTGAAGAGATTATGTTATACAAAGTGGGCAAAAACTTTTTTCGATTAGAGCATAACGAGGATGATCCGGCTCATTATGTGCTGGAGCAAATTCATGTTCTAAATGGTACGGCTATTAAAATGGTCGATAAATAAAGGAGGAAAAGACATGTTTTCATACATGGATGTAGCAGTAAAGCTCGTCATCGGATTCATATGCTTGATTATTTTCATAAATATGTCGGGTAAAGGAAACTTAGCTCCGATGTCGGCAGCGGATCAAATTCAAAATTATGTATTAGGCGGGATTATCGGTGGTGTGATTTATAATCCCGATATCACGATATTGCAATTTTTGATTGTACTTCTGATTTGGTCCGGACTGATTATCACAACACGGATTCTCAAATCGAAAAACAGCGAGGTACGTAAGTGGATTGACGGAGATCCAATCATCGTTATAAATAAGG
Organism: Sporolactobacillus sp. STSJ-5; assembly: GCF_024385605.1. Taxonomy (GTDB): domain Bacteria; phylum Bacillota; class Bacilli; order Bacillales; family Sporolactobacillaceae; genus Sporolactobacillus. Next base: position 115,150 of record NZ_JANFOJ010000003.1, read on the forward strand.
GCAAGATGATCCCGGAAAATTTTAAAAAAGCAAATCTGTCTGTCTCTGATTTTTCAACAATGCTGCGTATGCAAGATGTTTACACCATACAGGAAGTACGAAGGGCTCAAGTGGAGCAAAACGGTCATTTAACGGTTTTAAAAAAAGATAGCGACCGGCTTGGGATTATCCTTGTTGCAGAAGGATCGATTGATTATGATATGCTGGATTTGCTGGAAAAAGATGAACAGTGGCTTAAAGAACTGCTTCTGGAACAAGGGATTGACTCTGTTGATGATGTCTTTTGTGCAGAGTACTACAAAGGAACAATCAGCGTTTTCACTGACGATATGAAGAAAACAACGCGCAAAATAGCAGCCGAGAGCTGAATACAAAGGGAATCCAATGCGGGTGAGACGTACTCATCAAGTAAACGATTAAATTAAGGCTTCGTTCAATTTTTTCAGTATGCTCTTTTTTCAAGAAGTTATCATCAATTACTATAGAGAAGAATGAATCCAGATTATCTGATCGGAGAGGTGAAGCATGGAGTATGTCATTAAATTTATTTACGGTTTTTTGCTGCCGCCAGGTTTATTTGTAACATTGCTTGCTGCATTTAGTTTTCAATTGTTTCGAAAAAAGCGAAAATCTGCATATCTCACAGGCGGTTTAACGCTCTTTATGTATCTTTCCTTTATTCCGCTAACCGGGATCCTGCTTGTGCATCCTCTTGAAGAACGTTATCATCCGCCGACTGTGCCAAGGGGAGATGTGATTGTCATGCTAGGAGGCGGGGCAACGCTCGACACCCCCGACATGAATGGAAGCGGGCAGCTTTCCGGAAACGCAGCGAATCGGCTGCTTACTACATACAGACTGTACAGGCAAACAAAACTGCCGATTATTTTATCAGGAGGGAAGGTTTATCCGGATAGTGGGGTTGAAGCGGAGATCGGCAAACGACAGCTGATTGCGCTTGGTGTGCCGAAGGACAAGATCATCGTGGAAAAGAAAAGCATCACGACGAAAACGAATGCCAAGAAGACGAAACAATTGCTTGAACGTTTTCATTTTCGCAGACCTATTTTAGTTACCTCTGCTTTCCATATGCCGCGCGCCGTTTTGATTTTTAATAAGCAGGGCATGCACGTCACAGCTTACCCGACTGATTACTTGGAAAGCAGAAAGGTTTTCCTGTATCCCGGGCAGTTTGTTCCATCTAACGGCGGTGTTGCGTTCACGGCATTGAAGGAATACGTTGGGATCCTTGCTTCACTTTTTTGAAGACATGAAATGCAGATGTGCAGCGAACGGCGTATGAAGATATCTGAAGTTGGGCTGTTTGATACATACATTCTGATTGTGATTGTGCAAAAAAAGAACGTCCACAGTACGGACGCTCTTTTTCAGGAGGCTATGCATTTAACTAGAGACTGCGGCATCAACAGGTGCCGGATGGATGAGTCGCTTCAGAACTCAAACGGATCAGTAACAGAATGCAGCACCAACGATAACTAACAAAATGAACAGTACAACGAGCAAAGCAAAGCCGTTGCCGATTCCGCTACCGCAGCTGGCACCGCCTTTATCTGGACAGCCCATGAAAACACCCCCTCATCAATCGGATACTGCATTATATGTATGCAGTTCCGGTTTTGGGAGGGCGAATGTACCAATTATCGATTTCAATGTCCTATCACGAATGCTTAGAAGAATGACGGAAAAAACAGATTGAAAGCGATGGAGACACCAAAAGCAACACAAAAAAAGACAATCGCTTGAACGTCCAATCGAGACAGCTTGAGTACATTCATTTTCGTTCGCCCGTTCCCGCCTTGATAACAGCGGCATTCAATCGCATTAGTCAATTCGAATGCACGTCTGAAGGAGGACATGAACAAAGGGAGTATGATTGGAAAATAGGCATGGATTTTTTTTATCAGGTTTCCGTTGCTGAAATCAGCACCGCGTGCTTTTTGAGCATCAATAATCCGATCAAATTCTTCGGCGATCGTCGGCAAAAAACGGAGCGTGATCGATAGAGTCATTGAAAGCTCATTAACCGGAAAATGGAATCGTTTAAGCGGGGCGAGAAGCTGTTCAAGCCCTGCAGCGAGCGCATTCAGCGAGGTTGTGTATGTAATCAGCGAGCATCCGGCAATGAGCGCAGTTAAGCGGACAAGCAATGTAAACCCTACAAATAAACCTTGATCTGTAATCCGGATAAAGGAATAGTGAAATACAGGATCACCGGATACGTAGAAAATATTAATCAAAGCAGTGAAGACAATGACTGGAATCATTGGCCGTACGGCTCGAAACACTTTTCTTGCCGGAACATGAGAACAAGCAATCAGAAATAAGAGCAAGAAGATGAGAAAACACAGACTCAGCGCACTTCTGGATATGAAAACTTGAATAATAAAAACAAAGGTAAGGACAATTTTTGTCCGCGGATCAAGTCGGTGCAAGAGCGAATGGCCGGGAAGAAATTGGCCGACAGTAATATCGCGCGTCATTCATGATCCTTCCTTTCAAATAATCTCAAAAGCTCATGCTCCGCTTGATCCATCGTAACAGCAGAGGTGTCGACAGAGTATCCCTTCGCTTTCAAACCAAGCAGAACTTTAGTCATTTGCGGGACGTCAAGACCGAGCTGCATCAGTTCATCTGCATGAGCAAAAACTGAGGGCACCGATCCTTCAAAAGCGGTCTTTCCTTTATCAAGGACAAGCACTCGCTGCACATGTTCAGCAATATCTTCCATACTATGAGAAACCATAATAATGGCCGTATTTGTTTTCCGACGATACTGTTCTATGTGTTTAAGCAGGTTGCGGCGTCCTTCAGGGTCCAGCCCGGCCGTCGGTTCATCCAGCACTAGCACCGCCGGTTTCATCGCCATGACGCCGGCAATTGCGACACGCCGCATCTCTCCGCCCGACATTCGAAACGGATTTCGATCCAAATACGAATCGTCTAGACCGACAAAATGCAGAGCTTCAAGAACGCGCTGATTGATCGTTTCTTGATCAAGCCCCATATTCTTTGGTCCGTATGCAATATCTTGAGCGACAGTATCTTCAAAGATTTGAGTTTCCGGATATTGAAAGACAAGTCCGATCTGAAAACGAACGGAGCGAATTTGTCTTGGATTTTTCCAAATATCCTCGTTGTTTACGAGGACTTGTCCGGAATCGGGGCGGAGTAATCCGTTAAAGTGACGAATTAACGTTGATTTTCCAGAACCGGTATGACCAATGATGCCAATAAAATCACCACGGTCAACAGATAAAGAAATGTTTTGGAGCGCCTGCTTCTCAAATGGAGTGCCGGCGCCATAACGGAAACTGATTGTCCTAAGCTCAATAATGGCCATAACGTTCCTCCAAAGCAGCAGCCAAGGCGTCCACGCATTGGTCGATTTGAACCATTCGTTTGGGAATAAGGATGCCATGCTGTCGCATGCGATGGGTTAATTCGGTAATTTGCGGGACATCCAGCTTTAGCTTCTTTAAGAGTTCGATTTGCTCGAATGTATTTTCAGGCGTATCATCCGATGCAATTTGTCCCTGATCCATCAGAATCACTCGTTTCGCTCGTGCAGCTTCCTCCATGTGATGTGTGATCAGCACAATTGTGATACCCAATTCACGATTAAGTCGGCAAATGGTCTTCATCACATCGGAGCGGCCTTTTGGATCCAGCATTGATGTCGGTTCGTCAAGGACAATGCACTGTGGTCGCATCGCAAGAATTCCTGCGATTGCAACGCGCTGTTTCTGACCTCCTGATAATTTAAAAGGGGTATGCCTTTTGTAATCAAGCATATCAACAGCATCAAGTGCCCAATTTACGCGACTGCGAATTTCTGAAGGCGCTATACCAAGATTCTCCGGCGCAAAGGCTACATCTTCTTCAACAATTGTTGAAATTAATTGATTATCGGGATTTTGGAATACCATTCCGATCGTTTTTCTGATCTCGAATTGGTTTTTCTCGTCATTTGTATCCCTGCCGTTTACAAGTACCGTACCATCTGAAGGCGTCAGCAATGCGTTGAAATGCTTGGCAAGCGTTGATTTTCCGCATCCGTTTGATCCGAGAATAGCAATGAATTCTCCGTTTCGAATAGTCAAATCAATCCCGTTTAATATCCATTCGTTTTGGGATTGATGATGTAAATATTGAAAATGAAGGTTCTTCGTTTCAATCAGAGCGCTCATGTGAACTCTCCCTAAATGTAAGAATAGGTGCAGATATAAAAAAGTTCGGACCAATTAACTGTCCGAACTTAATCATACACGGTTTAATTAAATTTTGGAAACTCCTTTGTTTGAGTCGAAAACCGACAATCCTTTCTTTAATGGGAAATAGAGAGCGGTAACGATAATCACGGTTGAGACTGCATTAATCGCCGTTGCCGGCAGACTAGTAAATGCAGCAACCACTGAGGGTCCAAATGCACTTCCGAGAAGCAGTTTTTCAATCAAGCCGTGCAGGAACTCAAGTACAATTTTTGATGCACCTGCAACCAGCGCGAGAACGAAGATATTCACTGGTTTGTCAACATGCTTCAGAAGGCGGAAGGCAAAGCTTACGATGCCTGCGACTAGAAAAGCGAGGATGACGGTTACCGGTGCTGTTGACGCATAGCCGCTGAGCAGATCGAAAAGTCCGAGACCGATTGCGCCTGCAAGACCGCCGCGAAATCCTCCGAGAAGCAGGACGGCGAGTACGAGAAGCGAATTTCCGAAATGAATGAATGGTGCACCGACTGCTGCCGGAAGCGGGATTCTCAGAGCAGAGATGCCAAGGTACGTTACTGCGGCAAACAGTGCGACGAGTACAATGTCACGAACACCAAATGATTTCTTTTGATTGCTCATTGTTCGATTCTCCTTTAAAATAATGATGAATAATTTTATTAGGCCCATAAAACCCACTGATCTACAGGGGATTAAGAATGATTTTACTATTTGCCTCATGAACTGTCAATAGAATTCAGCAAATGGTTAACGAAGCTGTGGAAAGCCGATATGAATGACCGAAATGCGTTTTTTTATATGCGGAGAAACCACATTTTTGGAATGCACGCCTTGATCCGATATTATCGTCATAGATGTCTTCTACATAGAGTTCCTTCATTCCATGTTTCACTGCTCTCATTATTAATGTGCGGATGACCTGACTTCCGATTCCTTTGCCGCGATACACTGGATCGCCAATGACGATTGGCAGATCATGAGGACATAGTGTAACGTCCCCTATGGCATGAAACAATCCGTTTTCTGCACATTCAATGTAGTATAATTCGCCATGCTGCTCAAGGTAATCATACATCCGTTTTAAACGTTCTTTATCAAATGGTGCGGCTTTGTTTCTGCAGACAAGCCGTAATGTTTCTTCATCTTGGTACCAAGATGAAGCTTGGGGGACGATCGTGTCGAATTTGCGGAGACGGAGATCAGGTGAGATACTGAGCATTTCCGGTTGATCTACATCAAACAGATTCATCTAAAAATCCCTCCATTATTAATGCTGTGCCTTAAGTATACATCAATTTTTCTTATATGCGATCAGTTCAATGGTCAGGAAACAGGTTGCATGACAGAATCAGTGATCATTGGTTACAATAGAAAAAAGGGAGTGAACATAATGGCTGCAAAAAAAGTATTGATGATAACAAAAAAAGTATGTCCATATTGTGATCGGGCAAAGATGGTGCTGAACCATGCGCTCGACGGAAAATACAATGATCAAATTGAAATGTTCGTGCGTGAAGATGATGAAGAACGGTTTGCGCAGCTGAAAGAAAAGTATCAATTTATGACTGTTCCGACATTCATCGATAAGAAAACCGGAAAAACGTTGAGTGATTCACAAGAACAAACGATCACGGCCTTCATGAAAGAAGCAATCGGCTGATTTTGTTTGGATACCCGAGATTCTAATCTCGGGCTTTTTTTGTTCAATGAGCCCAAAAAAGTGATGAACAACATAATCTTTTAACACAGGTTTTGTTAAGAAATTTTTAAGAGTCATTGATTAGTATTGTGAGAATGAAAATTGGGGTTTTCTAATGACAGAAAATAAGTTACGATGAAAGTTAGGTTCAAGCTTTGCCGACAGACATTTTTTATTTTTGTTTGAAACAGAAAAATCTAAGGAGACGTGTTGATGAATTCTGTATCGTGGTTTATTGATGTCTTTCTGCATATTGATCAATTTCTTACCCAAATTGTGAATCAATATGGTGCATGGACGTATGCAATCTTATTTATTGTAATTTTCATTGAAACGGGGCTGGTCATTTGTCCGTTTCTTCCGGGTGACTCGCTGCTGTTTGCTGCCGGCGCAATCGCTGCCCACAGCGGCACAGAACTCAACATTTGGCTGCTCGTGATTTTAATTGCTATTGCTGCGGTACTTGGCGATACCATTAATTATTGGATTGGTCGTGAGATTGGCCAATCGCTGGAAAGTCATAATCGTTTTCACAAACTGATCAATAGAGAAAAAATGGAGAAAGCGCAGCACTTTTTCAATAAATATGGAGGCTTTGCTGTATTTCTCGGCCGCTTTGCACCATTCATCCGCACGTTTATCCCGTTCATTGCAGGAGCAAGCCGCATGCATTACCCATTTTTTCTTTTATACAATATATTAGGCGGTGTCGTTTGGACATTGGCTGGCCTAATGGCCGGTTTCTTCTTCGGACAAATCCCGTTCATTAAGGACAATTTCTCTTTAATGATGCTGTTGATCGTATTTGTGTCGCTCTTGCCAATGCTGCTTGTCATGATTAAAAATATGTTCAAGGGAAAACGTTTTGATTAATTGTTTTGTTGATTTTTCGAATCATTAGCACCGATTTATTTGCATGCTTGAATTTAATTTCAGCTATTTAAAGCATTACGCCCCTACTTAAAAGATGAGTCTTTTGAGTAGGGGTGTATGTTTGTTTTGTCTAAAATGAATTACCGGATACACAATGGTATGTACGATAAAGAAATGTATTGTATTTTTTTTAGTTTGGTACAAAAATACTCGTCAGTATAGGCAAAGCAATTTGTTTCTGACTATTGTCTTAGTATTGCTTTATCTTTCCGCCAAAGGATAAATGCGATCAACCATGATGTGAGTAGTAACGAAACAAGTAAATAGCCGATTGAATTCAAAGTTAACGAACGTATCAAATGCCAAAACCAACCCTTCCATTGAAAAAGGCTGGAGAATGTTTGCCCCAATTCTATAAAGCCTATAGACACGGCTGCAAAGACAGACAAACTTGTAATGATTAAATTATAAATAATCTTTCTAGCGGGATTCAGTAGCGCCATTTTGTAGGCACGTGACATCATGACAGAATCCAGCGTATCGACAATAATCATGCCTGACGCAAATAATAAAGGGATTGAAAGAATTGCCGGAACTGAAAAGAATCCCTTTGTCATTTCAGCTGATATAGCAAGTACAGCAACCTCAGTAGTTGTATCAAAGCCCAATCCAAACAAAAAGCCTATTGGATAAATGTGGTAACTACGGTTTACAAAATGAAAGAGACGATGGAAAACCCGAGTTAAAAATCCATAGGGTGCGTCTGTCATTTCTTCATTGACCATATTTGTGTCTCTTTTTCTAAATGCTCTAATTAAATTTGAGAGCGTCATTAAATTTAATGTAGCAATCAAAAGTAGAAACACCCCTGAAATAAATGGACCGAAAAAGCCGCCAATTTGACTGATGATACCAAATTGTTTTTGAGACCAGTGAACAAACAGGCTCATAAGTAAGGACATAATGATGACCACGGTTGAATGACCGAACGAAAAGAAAAAACCGACCCCGGAAGAATTCTGTTTCTGCTCAACGAGTTTGCGTACGGTATTGTCGATCGCTGCAATATGATCCGCATCAAATGCATGACGCAAGCCAAGTAGATAGGCAATGAAACCTGCTCCCATCATTGCCGGATGAAAGCCTGATACAATGAAGAAAAGAACGAAACTCATTACATTGAATAGAATACATGTCATAATGTAAACGACACTGTGCCGATGAATTTGAATAGTTGGTTTCATTGGAAAAGCCTCATTTCATGACAAAAAATAGAACATAGTATAGATGGAAATTAATAGACTCCTTTAAAAAGTAGAACAGCACAGATAGCAGCAATGATCGGCGAAACGACAGGAATCCATGAATAGTTCCAATCAGAAGTACCTTTCTGCCGCAAGGGGAAAAGGGCATGTACAATACGCGGCCCGAGATCACGTGCTGGATTTAGTCCAGGACCGGTTGGACCTCCAAGTGATGCAACAAGTGCCCATACAAGGAACCCTACCCCAAGTTGAGCGACTCCTGCTTCGTGAATCAATGCAGGTGAATGACTGATCAGCATCGCGCCAAAAACAAGAATAAATGTACCAAGGAATTCATTAATAAAGCCATCCCAATGGCTTCCTGATGCTGAAATTGTTGAGCAAGTTCCTAAGATTGCTTGAAAATTATCCGTTTGATCATAAAAGGGTTTATAAGCAAAAATTAATAAGATCTGTCCGAGCATTGCCCCGATCATTTGGGCAACAATATAGGGAAGCACGTCGGACCATGGTAAAAGTCCTCCGACAGCTGTTCCCAATGTGATTGCCGGATTAATCTGGCAGCCGCTGATCGGGCCGAACATCATGACGGGAATCATGACACCGAAACCGTAACCAACGGCAATAATCATCCAACCGTTGTGGTAGCCTTTGGTCCCTTTTAATTCAACGTTTGCAACGGCACCATTTCCTAAAATGATCATAATTGCAGTGCCGATGAGTTCACTAATACAGCGAACGGCTAATGAGTAAGTCATCTTGTTATCTTTCCTTCCGTTGCAATATTCTTTAAGTTTTATTTGCACGAGTCAATTTTTGGACATCGTGCTCATGGTTTAACTTTTCTGTAATTGAAGAATGCTTTGCCTGGCTGCATCATAAATAGCAGACAGTGGAACCTGTTTTTCTTCAGCAAGATAAGCGCAATCATCAAATTCCGGTGCCCATTTCTCAACGGCATTTCGAGTGGCATGTTTGACATGAATTTGGCCATAGGGTGTTGATAACCGAATAAATTCTCGTTGCATCTTATAGCGCGGACAATGAGAAACGCGTACGCCAAGGGTAGTCGTTTCCTTGAAAATAATTTCTGAGAATTTTTCTTCATCTTCAGGTTTCGCAAGTACAGAGAGTTTAAATGCTGGCCGGTTTTTTTTCATATATATTGGTGTATAATAGACGTCCAAAGCCCCTTTACACAGTAAGTGGTTCATCGCGTAGCCAAGCATTTCACCTGTTTGGTTATCAATATTTGCTTCAAGTAGAACGACTTCATCCTGTGTATTTTTCTCTGCTCTTAATTGTTCACCGAGGATACCCCGCAGAGCATTTATTTGACCTGTATCTCGTTTGCCTGTTCCGTATCCGATTCGTTGAATATCCATCACAGGAATGGTTCCAAAATTGCTGGCGATGGTTTTAATAATGGCCATTCCGGTCGGTGTGATCAGTTCAGTTGCCACATCGTCTTGAATATAGGGAATCGTTCGGTTGCTTGACGCGAGCATTTGCGCTACGGCAGGAACCGGAACGGGCATTTGACCATGGGCGCAGGTAATGAAGCCATGACCATCGTGCAGTGGCGAGGCATAAGTCTTCTTAATACCCAGTTTTTCTAAACCGATAAATGTGCCGACTATGTCAATAATACTGTCGACTGCGCCAACCTCATGGAAATGCACGTCATCAATTGATTTGCCGTGAACGTGGGCTTCTGCTTGAGCAACTTCTTCAAACACACGTACTGACATCGTCTTGACCCATTTGGATAGAGAACTTTCATTGATGATTTCACAGCAGTCTGACAAATTACGATGATGAGCATGGTGATGCTTCATATCATGGGCATCATGAGCAAGTACGACATCTACATCACTGCCGCAAATGGCTCCTGTTCGTTTTTTTGAATAGTGAATCGTGTAGTCGCCCATATTCATTTTTTTTAATTCTTCGGTCAGATAGGTTTCTTCAAGTCCTAAGTCAATGAACATGCCCAAAAGCATATCTCCGCTTATTCCAGAGAAACAGTCTAAGTATAAAACCTTCATGATTGACACCCATTCTTTATTTCTTTTATAATCAAGTTGGCGCTGTATGCGGCACCAAAACCATTATCGATATTGACAACGCTCACGCCGCTGGAACAACTGTTCAGCATGGACAGCAGGGCAGCAAGACCGTTGAAACTGGAACCGTATCCGACACTTGTCGGAACGGCAATGACCGGATGGTCAACCAAACCTCCGACGACGCTGGCTAATGCACCTTCCATACCTGCGATGACGATAATGACATCCGCTTTTCTGATTTTATCAAGCTGAGCGAATAACCGATGAATGCCGGCAACTCCGACGTCATAGATACGTTCTACCGAGTTGCCGAATGCTTCAGCAGTTATTGCTGCTTCTTCAGCCACCCCGATGTCCGAGGTTCCGGCAGTGACAACGGCAAGATAATGCGTATTTGACGTGTTTGTTTTCGACGGATGAATGACGATGCAGCGCGCCTCACGGTAATATACGGCTTCAGGAACAACTTCCAATACTCCTTGATAGTCTTGTTCCGAAGCGCGTGTTGCAAGAACGGTGTTTCCTGTTCGGGCAAGCACATCGGCAATCTTCTGTGTTTGTTTCACTGTTTTTCCTTCACAATAGATGACCTCAGGAAATCCGTTGCGAAGCTTGCGATGATGGTCAATTTTGGCAAAGCCGAGATCTTCGAACGGTAATGTTTTTAAATGTCCGGCTGCTTCGTCAAGATCCATGGTTCCGTCTTTAACTTGAGACAACAAGGCTCTTAAGTTGTCTTCATACATGACTACTCATTCTCACTTTGATTTTTGTTTTATTATCTAAGGTTTCATTTAAACTGCCTCGTCGATAACCTTGCAGATCGAGTGTTGTATAAGCAAATCCAATTTTGCGAAACTGTTCGGCCACGTGGTCCATCACTTCGGTATTAAAGAAGATCTGGCGTTCCTCCGGTGCAACTTCAATTCTCGCAATATTTCCGTGATGATAACGCACACGCAGATTACGAATATTCATTTCTTTCAAAACCCGTTCCGCTGCGCTGATTTTCTTTAATTTTTCCTCAGTAATGTGTTCTCCATATTGAACACGTGAAGCAAGACATGCGCTGGCCGGCTTGTTCCATGTCGGCAAATGATACATCTTTGAGAAGAAGCGGATATCCTCTTTTGTCATACCCGCTTCCTTGAGCGGACTGACGACACCGATCTCTTTTAGTGCACGCATGCCGGGTCGAAAATCACCTTTGTCGTCAAGATTAATTCCGGCGGCCAGCCAATGGATGCCTTGTTTTTGCGCTTCTTTGGACATACTGCTGAATTCCATCGCCTTGCAGTAATAGCAGCGATTTGCTGAGTTGTGCCGAAAATCAGCTCTTTCAAGTTGATTCATTTGAATAATTTTGTAATTGACAGTATTGTTTTTTAGAAACGATTTAACATCTTTTAAATCGTCTTCAGTGACTGTCGGTGATTGAATGGTTAGTGCCAAGGCACCATCCTGCAATTCTTCTTGAGCTACTTTTAATAAAAAGGTACTGTCGACACCGCCGGAGAATGCAATCGCTATTTTCTTGTATCCGTGCAGCAGTGTTTTCAATTTATCTAGTTTAGAAGCTTGCGAGGGCAGCATAAGTTCAGCTCCTTTAATGAATCAATGAATATCTGTTTCTGAAACATCCACCGTTTATTTCACAATAACCCCAAGACCATCTGGTATAACGGTTACTTTTGCATCTTTTCCCTTAAGAGCAAATGCTTTTTTCATTGCTTCGTCCAGAGTAAGGGCAAGTTCCATATGCATCGACGTAATCAGGTTCGGATCAACGAGATCAGATACAATAATAACATGGTGTCTGGAGAGAATTCGTGCTAAAATTTGCGAAGTCCATTGATCTGGAACGGTTTCCTGACGAGCCGTATGCGTGGCTTTTTCAAGAAATTCTGCCGGATCATCGACATCTGCGATATTGTGATAGAATCCTTCACCGCCATGTCCGTCAGCACAGCCCGCAACCATAATAATGATTCCGCCTTCGTTGTTTGTAGCTTCTGCTGCGGTCATTCCTTTGACTGCTTGGTAAATATTCTGATCGAGAGGATAGCCGCCATTTGTGACTACGGCAATATCACTTGGAATCTTTTTCACTTCGGCCATCTGTTCAACGAACTGACAGCCCGTTTTGTGTGCTTCTTCCAGATCCCCAGCGAAGCTTTTGATCACCTGTTTATTCTCATTTAGAACGACGTTAAGAATGAATTTTAGACCAGCCGTTCTTGCCGCATAGAGCATATCCTTATGAATCGGATTATGATGAAGATTGCCTGTACGCGCCTTGTCTGAATCAATGAATTCACCGCAGTGGTTGGCCATGATCGTTTTGTACGATGCAATGCCGGGAAGCACCGACTTGCGTCCGCCGGAGAATCCTGCAAAAAAATGCGATTCAATGAATCCTTCAGCAATCAGTAAATCAGCTTCGATTGCTGCTTTGTTCACGATACAAGGGCCGCCGGAAGGAAGGGTACCAATTTTAATCATTGATTCGTCATCGGTGGACACGTGCATCACGATTTGTTCTTCCGCAACAATACGTTCTCCATATTTATTGACAAGTTCTTCGTGAGTGGAAGGCCGATGAAATCCGGTTGCAACAAGTATTTTGATCTCTGCGTGCGGTTCAACTGAACGGATGCGGCGCAAAAGGATTGGCATTGTAATTTTTGATGGAACTGGTCGCGTGTGATCAGAGCTGATCACAACAATCTTTTTCTTGCCTTTCACCAAACTTTCCAATTTTGGAGAACCAATCGGATGATCAAGTGAAGCTTCAACAATTTCTGATTCTGATTGATTGCCTTGATTTTTTTCGGTATCTGATTTGAGAATGCCGGCTAAATGATTTTCATCAATTGATAAATTGAGTTGTTTTTTGTCATAAGGTAATTTTATCGTTGGCATTACGTTCATCCCTCTTTAGAGTTCGCTATGGAATGCGCATTCCGTAGTTTTGCTTGACTTAAGAGCTCATAAAGAAGCATACACAGACTTTTAGGTTTTGTATAACAAATATAAAAGATGACAGTTATAAGAAAAAATGATGACAAGCTGTGAAGGAGGGTGAAAATGAGTGTATTAGAAAAGAAAATGAGAGAGTTTTTCGATGGGGGAAACTTGCAATGATCGCTGCGAAGAATCAAAAAGTGAGGTCTTGATAATGAGACAGAATTGTCATTCCATCCGAAAGGCTTTATTGAGTTTAATAACGTAATCAATAAACAGCTTCATTACTTCATATTTGGGGTTCTCTTTTTTGTATAAGAGATAGGTTTTCAAATCAAGAATCGGGTCGATTGCATATTGCATTCCCGGCTCCTTATTTTCTTGCAGAGCTGTAAGCAAGCGTTCAGGAAGCAGAGCACCCGAATTATTCTCTTTGCAATAATTCACAATGGCATAAGGCGTGGATAACTGAACTGTTGCTTTAGGTTCGGCATGGGCATTGTCGATTAGATAGTTGTCAGTAAGGCTGCTCATCAAATAATGTGTCGGGTATTTGACAAACGGGTATTGTAAAATCGTTTTGGCAGTAATTTTTTTCCCGGAAAAAGATAGATTTGGTGCGTAATAGACAATTCGATCCAATCTGAAAAAGGCTTTATCATAGGCACCTAACTGCATATCTGGCGAGAGAAATGTAGAGGCAATATCAATGCGTCCATTTTCCAAAGAATGAATCAAATTACTTTTTTCCATACTGTAAACGGTAATGAAAATATTAGAATATTTTTGATGGAAATAGGCAGCATGCTGATTCATGAGCACGTCACCCAATGAGGTCAGAACGCCAACTTTCAGTTCAAGTGGTTTTTTGCCGGTTACCTGTTGCACGTCGTAAATGGCCGATTTTAAATTCGGAAGAATTTCATTTATTTTTCGATAAAAGAATTCTCCTTCCGGAGTGAGTTTACTGCCTCGATTAGAGCGTTCAATCAACTTAACGCCTATGATTTGTTCTAGCTTTTTCATTTGAAAGCTGAACGCTGATTGAGTCACTTTAGCCTCTTTAGCTGCTAGAGAAAAATTTTTAAATCGACCGTATATCAGAAAATCCTCAAGTTCTGTAATGCTTGGCATGTCCACCATATTTTTACACCTCTAATCTGTTTGGAATTATTGCGATACATGAATAGTTTTAAATCAACTGAACAAATTCGTTTCCAATCACTCGAATAAGTGTACGCTGAAGATAATTTGTTTGTAAAGATATTTCGGAAGAAGTGACACTCCGTAAATGTGAAATGAATCGTGATTCGAAAATCATTAAATATAAGTAGAAACTCGGCTGTTTGTTACAATTCCAGCACAATATTGTGAATTAAATAGCAAGAAAAATATACATTTTAAGTAACATTTTAATAATAAATTTTTTGGATCCTTACATGTTTCAGTACGCTACACATAGGTTAGTATCTATTTTTCATTGGTAAAACGAGCGCAAGATGAGTTATAAATTTAGAAATTAGTGGAACAAACATTATAAATTTACACCGATTATATTGAAATGATCTTGATAAATAAAAAAACTGGAAGAGCACAATATAGGACTCTTCCAGTCTTACGTTTTTTAATTGATTTAAAATTTACAGTCCGAGGAATCCGCGAGCGAATAATGCGGCACAAGCTGCACCGAGGAATGGTGCGATACCTGGGACAATAATACCGTATTGCCAATCGTTGTTTGCTTTTCCACCTGGAATCGGCAAAATGGCATGGGCAATACGTGGGCCCATGTCTCGAGCGAGGTTCATGGCGAATCCGGTAGGACCGCCCATGCCCATGCCGATGGCCCATACAAGAAGACCAACGCCGATCGGCACGATGCCCGGAGTTTTAATCGAAGCAATTGCTAAGATTGCGGTAATAAAGATAAACGTATCAATAAATTCGACAAAGAAGTTGCGCGGTAAATTGCGCACATTTGGGTTTGTTGAAAAGATGTTGCGAATCTTTACACGGTCGAGTTCTTTGGATGCATTGAATTGATCGTAATAAGCGATAAAAACAACGATGGAACCGAAAATACCGCCGAGCACTTCTGCGATACTTAATGGGATAACGTTTGCCCATGGAATATTGCCTAATATTGCCTGTGCGACAACCATCGCAGGATTGATGCTGACATCTCCGAAGATAAATAATGAGATGGTGATACCGAAACCCCAAGTTGTAATGGCGAAAATGTGACCGGAGTTCTGATATTTCGATGTCTTCAGCACCTCACAGCAGTGTACACCGACACCAAAAATAATCATTAACGCCGTTCCCAAAAATTCCGCGATTAACTGATGCATTGATTCATTTTCCCCCTGCAATTTGTTTTAACAGGAAGAGTATAAAAGGAATGCAAGTCTATTTCTTTTCCATTTCTCGGATTAATTTTTGCCGTTTTTCATTGCATACGTTTACAAAATGCAAATTTGTTGACTTCTAGAATTTGGGTTGACATTTATCAAGAAAATAGCTTGCTCTTAACGCGTTAACTTACATTATCTGATATACTACCAAATGACAGGTTTTTTAAATGAATCAATTGATATAAAGGTATGAAAGACGGCCATTCGTCAACCGGAACAGACAAAACGATGACAGGAGGTTCAGCTCATTGGAAGACATCTATTTTTACTTTATGTCATTCAGCCAAGAACAACACTACTGCAGCACTACACATTGTAAAATTGTGATTCCAATTTATGGATATACGGCTATCGTAACTCAATCCGGCGAAAGAAGAATTAATAGTTCTCAATTTTGTTTGCTGCCTGTCGGTTTTTCTTATTCTCTCTGTTCAGCTGAGTCAAATGAAAGTCTTGTGATTGAAATTCCCGGACGTTACATCCGTGAAAATTTGCGCAATCAATTAGATGAACAAAATGAATTAATTTGGGATTTGAGCATCATCTGGCAATCAATTAAGGATTTGCTCATTCACGAAGTAATGCAGGAAAATCATGATGAGGCTGTTTTATTGCTCAATTACTGGTTTCATAAAATAGCGGAAAAGCCTGCAAGTGTATCCATAAGGTTCATTCATCAGCATTATTCAGAAAAGATTGACGTGAAGTCGCTTGCGGAGATGGAGCATTATACACCATCTTATTATTGCGATTGGTTTAAGCGCAAAATGAAGATGACTCCACTTGAATATATCCATTTTCTTCGTATTCATCGTGCGAAGGAACTGCTTGGCAATTCAAAATTGAGTGTACTGACGATCTCCTATCAATTAGGCTATGAATACAATGCTTCGTTTACTAAAATGTTTAAAAAATATGAACGGTGCTCTCCTTCGGAGTATCGTGCGGAGAAGCTTTCTTAAGGCCAAATCGAGATTTGGAAAGACGGATCGGACGCTCAGGCAAGCTCAGTTGTGGTACACTAGTTCCCAGAGAATGATTAATCGGAAATCATGGGGGCTTATGAATGATTACTACAAAACTTCCGGTACGTTTTGTCGACTGCGACGCTATGGGTCATGTTAACAATGCAGTCTACTATACTTACTTTGAAGAGGGGAAACGTGAAATCTTCCGCTGGTTTACGCCGAGCATGGATTTGAGTGACTGGCGCGTGATTGTTGCTTCGACACACTGTGATTACATTCAAGAAATCAACTATGACGAAGAAATAACCGTTTACACATGGATCAGCACGATTTCCCGATCTAGTTTTGATGTGGAACATGCAATTGCGGGACCAAGCGGTAATTGGCACGCACGAGGCCGCGTAACGCTCATCGGTTATGATTATAAAACCAAGCAAGTTGTCCCGCTGACCGAGGCGATCAAGGGAATTCTGAAGCAGCATCAAGATGCTCCTGAAGGTGTTCCTGCGTTAAGACAGATTCGTATTAACGAATAGACGAAAGAATAAATGAAATGCAATAAAATAAAAAGAGCCGAGCGATGGATTTTCCGCTCGGCTCTTTCATTGATTACAAAACAGGGGACAGCAGGCGTGAAATACTTTCTTTGAACTTGATAATAAAGGAACGATTGCGGTAATCGGACATAGTCAGTTCTTTTGACAATCGGATATCCTGCTTAAAGATCTGAGACAGCTCTTTAGCAGTTTCTTGATGGTAGATAAATGCATTGACTTCAAAATTTAGACTGAAACTACGAAAATCAAGATTCGATGTACCAACGGTTGCAATGCGATCGTCAACGATGATCGTTTTCGCATGCAAAAATCCGTTCTGATAAAGATAGACACGTGCTCCCGCTTCAAGCAGCAGTCCGACATTGGAATAGGTGGCCCAATAAACAAATGGATGATCCGGTTTGTTTGGAATCATGATACGAACATCGACATGTGAGAGTGATGCAATGAATATAGCGTTCATCAGACTTTCGTCCGGGATTAAATAGGGTGTTTGGATATAAACCGTTTCTTTTGCCGACAGGATCATTTTTATAAATGCATTTTTAATTTGTTCCCATTTCTGATCAGGACCGCTTGAGACGACTTGAATGCCAACTTCCCCATACTGCGTCTGATCATTCATTGAATAATAGGATTGAAAGGGTACTTGTTCTCCTGACGCCTGGTTCCAGTCGAGAAAGAATCGCGATTGGATGCTGTTCACGGCTTCACCGACAATACGCAAATGCGTGTCACGCCAAAAGCCGAATTTTTTGCTGAGACCAAGATATTCATCGCCAACATTGAATCCGCCGATATAACCGATTGAACTGTCAATAATAACAAGTTTACGATGATTGCGATAATTAATACGTAAATTTAAAAGCGGCAGACGACCGGGAAAAAATGTGTAAAACTTGCCGCCAGCATGAATCAGGCGACGGACAAGCTTCTTGGGCAGTCGTCTTGAACCTTCATCATCGACAAGCAGGCGGACAATCACACCTTGTTCAGCCTTTTGGATGAGTGTATCGATTAATTCATTTCCTAAAAAATCGCCACGAAAAATATAGTACTCAATATGAATGTGATGTGTTGCAGAACGGATATCCTGCAGGAGACTTTGAAACTTGGATTCTCCGCTTGTGAAAATAGACAGCTTATTATTCAAGGTAAGCGGTGCCTCATCATTATTGAGATTCATATAAATAAGACCGTGATAATCACGAAGAATCGGTTCCGAGAAGGGGGGCTCATGATTGACAATCTTGAGCATTTGTCGGCCAACCGTTTCTTTTGTTCGTTGATGAACCGTATGATCCCACTTAAAGATCTTGCGCCTGCTCAAATTTTGTCCGAAGATAATATATAAAATGAATCCGACGATTGGGAGAAAGTTGAGAATCATCAACCACGCCCAAGTAGAGCTGATGCTTTTGCGTTCAAGAAAGACGACGGTCGCACCGAGCAGAATATTGGTTCCAAGTAAAATCGTCAGTAAGATTGAAGTGATGCTCATTATGCCACATCCTTTTTCCTGCCGAGTACATGATAGTTGATTATACCCCTAAACAATCCAATCATGCTAGAGTTTGGCCGTTGCAGTGTTTTGAAAATCAGTATCAAAAGTTGTCCTCGCATGATTTTCATTGCTTCGTCTCTTATTATCAAGCTATAATTAGAATAATAACTTGTGGAAGATAGGTCCTTCACGGACTTGTGAAAAGGTGTGAAACTGTGCTAAAAAAACATTCGAACTTGATTTTCTGGACGATCGAACTCTTGGGAATAGCTCTGCTTATTTTCATACTGACAAAAATATCGTTTATTTTTGTTCCGGTTGTCACTCTGATCACAACGCTGTTTTTCCCAATTATTGTGGCCGGATTCCTTTTCTTTTTGATTAGTCCCTTCGTGGAGATCTTCCAGCGAATGAAGATTCCAAGAACGCTCAGCATTTTAATTATTTACATTATATTGACCGGCTTGATCGCTTTACTTGTGGTGATTGTCGGTCCGCCGCTGACGTCGCAGGTCAAATCGTTATTTAGTCAGCTTCCGGATTATATGACAAGCTGGAGAAAAAGCATCGAACACTTGGCTGATTCTCAAGGATTTAAATGGCTGATCCACCAAGATTATTATTCTATTGATAAAATTCAGAGCAGCCTTGAGAAGATGCTTAAAGCGTTTACGGACAATGCAGGTTCAGGGCTGTCAACGTTTTTTAATGTATTAGTTAATGTGACGCTGACCGTGGTAACGGTGCCGTTTATTCTCTTCTACATGCTTAAGGATGGTAACCGTCTGCCTAGTGCGGTCACTCGTTTTTTTCCGCACAAATATCACGAAGAGGTTAATCGCATTCTCAGTGATCTGAATGATACATTATCTTCGTATATTCATGGATTGATTATTGTCGCGTCATTTGTCGGCATTACATCAAGTATCGGGTTTGCCGTGATCGGATTGCCGTACAGCCTGCTTCTCGGATTGATTGTGGGCGTAACCAACATCATTCCGTATCTTGGACCGATCTTAGGTGCAACTCCGGCACTGGTCATCGCATTGATGGATTCGCCAGCGAAAGCGCTGCTCGTTCTCGCTGTCATCGTCATTGTTCAGCAGCTTGACGGCCATCTGATTTCACCGCTTGTTATGGGCAAACGACTGAACACTCATCCGCTGACAATCATCGTACTGTTGCTTGTCTCCGGCAAATGGATCGGCCCGATCGGTATGATTCTTGCCGTGCCGACTTATGCAATGATCAAGACATTTATTGCGCACATGATTCGTCTGGTGCGATTGCGCCGCAAAAGCAAGGATGACAGTTTGATAAAATGATTATGATTCTTCAATACGGATCCGCCTGGTCAGTGAGACAAACTGCTTCAGGGCCGGATTCGTATTTTTTTTCAAATAGGCAAGTGAGAGCACGGCCTTAAGCGGATAATCATCGATTTTACGATACACGACCTCCAAATTGAACAGCTTTTCTGCAGAAGCCGGTACGACACCAATTCCAATTCCGGCGGAGACGAGACCGACGACCATCTGATATTCCGTTGCTTCTTGAACAATTTTCGGTGTGAAATCGACATGTTGAAATAGAGATAGAAATTCATCGTACAGACCGGGCCAAATGTCACGTGAAACTAAGATAAATGGAACATCTTTCAGATCCTCAATCCGAATTCGTTCTTTTTTCGCCAGTGGATGATTCTTCGGAAGTGAGAGTGCGGCAAATCCACGCTTGATCGGAATGGTATCAATCAAAGAACTGCTCACCGGAGGGTGCAGTAACCCGACATCAATTCGATCACCGATTAGTGCGTTCACTTGATCCGGTGTGGAAAATTCGTGAAGACGTATCGAGACATGTGGGAAAATACTCCTGTATTCTCTGATGATCTGCGGAAGTATGTCATAGGTTGCCGATCCGACGAATCCAATCACTAAGCGTCCGAATTCGCCGCGATGCGCACGCTGAGCCGTATCTACGGCTTGATTCACCTGTGCAACAACTTCACGTGCTTCAGGTAGGAAGAGTTCTCCTGCGGTTGTCAGTTCAACATGGCGCTTATTTCGTTTAAAAAGAGCGACACCGATCTCTTCTTCGAATTGCTGAATCTGTTTACTTAATGGAGGCTGTGTCATTTGCAGCCGTGCGGCGGCTCGTCCAAAATGAAGTTCTTCTGCAACCGTGATGAAATAAATAAAATGGCGAAGTTCCATAATGTTCATAACACTCCTCGACGTACAGTTTTCAATAATAATGATCTAAAAATGATCTTTTGATTAATATACACTATGTATTACATGACGTTCAATAATATATTTCACATTGGTTAATAGACGCGGTAAAATGATATTAGTCACAGAAAACATGAAAAAAAGCGCGGACTATTTGCTGTTGCACCATTCAAAAAAAGTGCCAGCAGATAGAAGAACACTCACACATAACTAGGGAGGAAAAAAATCGTGAGCGATTTAAAAAAGGAAAAAGAAGAACAGAAACTGGCGACCGGTGCTGAGCTTGTCGTTGACTGTCTGATCAAACAAGGCGTGAAATACGTATTCGGGATACCGGGAGCAAAAATTGATGCGGTGTATGATGTTCTAAAGGATCGCGGACCGGAATTGATTGTATGTCGTCATGAACAGAATGCTGCATTTATGGCTGCGGCGATCGGACGAATCACCTGCAAACCTGGCGTTTGTCTGGTCACCTCCGGACCAGGTGCATCTAACCTTGCGACCGGCATTGTTACAGCCAATGTCGAAAACGATCCCATTGTCGCATTGGTTGGTGCGGTTCCGAGAGCAGATCGACTGAAACGTACCCATCAATCGATGGACAACGCCGCTCTGTTTCAACCAATTTCCAAATACAGCGCTGAAGTTGTTGATCCAAAGAACGTACCGGAAGTCGTCACCAATGCTTTTCGTGCTGCTGAATCAACATCGGCAGGTGCCAGTGTTGTCAGTTTTCCACAGGATGTTCTCGTTTCAAAAACAACTGTGAATGCACTGGGACCGCTCGAAAGCCCAAAACTGGGAACTGCTTCTGAAGAAGCGATCGACAAGGCAGTAGAAGCAATCAAGAATGCGAAGATGCCGGTTATACTTGCGGGTATGCGTGCGAATCGTTTTTCAGTAGTTTCTGCTGTACGCTCATTGCTTGGGAAAATTGCCTTTCCTGTTGTGGAAACGTTCCAAGCGGCCGGTCTGATTCCACGCGACATGGAGGAACACTTCTTCGGACGTATCGGTTTGTTCCGCAACCAGCCCGGCGACTTGGTGCTTGAAAAGGCGGATGTTGTGGTAACGATCGGTTACGATTCTGTTGAATACGATCCGAAATTCTGGAACAACGTCGGTGCACGTACAATCATTCATTTGGATGAAGTGCGCGCGGATATTGATCATTACTACCAGCCTTCGATTGAACTCGTAGGAGATATTCCATCGACCGTTCAGCGAATTAAGGATAAATTGACAAACCTAAATATGACACAAGAAAGTATTTCTTATCTAGAAGGCATGCGGCACAAGCTCGATGCACGCGATGAACCGCCAAAGAAAGCAAATGGTAATCTTGTACATCCATTGAGCCTGATTCATACACTGCGTCATTTGATCAGCGATGATACCACGGTTACTTGCGATGTGGGTTCGCACTATATTTGGATGGCACGTCACTTCCGTTCCTATGAGCCAAAGACCCTGTTGTTCAGCAATGGCATGCAGACGCTCGGTGTTGCACTTCCATGGGCAATGGCCGCATCCTTGGTCAATAATCACGCAAAGACGATTTCTATGTCTGGAGATGGAGGTTTCCTTTTCTCGGCAATGGAATTGGAAACAGCAGTGCGCTTGAAGCTGCCGATTGTTCATATCGTGTGGCGCGATGGTACGTATGACATGGTTGCCTTTCAGCAAAAAATGAAATATGATCGGACATCCGGTATAGATTTCGGGAAAATTGACATTGTCAAATATGCTGAGGCGTTTGGTGCGAAGGGACTGCGAGTGAATAAACCTGAAGAACTCGAAAGCGTTCTGAAAGAAGGCCTCGCCTACAACGAAGGACCGGTGATCATTGATGTGCCGGTTGATTACAGTGATAATATCGCTCTTGGCAAGAGTCTGATTCCAAACCAATTAAACTAATCAATACAGTAATGCATACTTTTAAAATGGCGCAGTGAACTTATTTATTCAGGAAAGAAGGTTTTTCCACTATGGCAAGTGAAAAAAATAGCGGTCAGTTGTTTCAGCTTTCAACGATGTCGTCATTGCTTGACGGTGTCTTTGAAGGGGCAATGAACTACGATGAATTCAAGAATTATGGAGATTTCGGTATTGGCACGTTCGAACATCTGGATGGAGAAATGATTGCTTTTGATGATGCATTCTATCGTTTGCGTGGTGACGGTACGGCTACACCGCTCAAAAGCGAAGACAGGACTCCATTTTGCTCGCTGACTTATTTCCAGCCGACGATCAAAAAAGAATTTGATCAGCCGCTCGACAAGGCAGCTTTTGAAAATGAACTGAAGAAAATAATGAAAAGTGAGAACTTATTTTACGCCTTTCGAATTGACGGGGTGTTTAAAGAAGTAAGCACACGAACCGTTGCTTATCAAGAAAAGCCGATCCCGATGACTGAGGCAGTTAAAACACAGCCGATCTTCCACTTTAAGAATGTAAAAGGAACGATCGTAGGCTTCTGGTCGCCGGCATTTACACAAGGCATTGCGGTTTCCGGTTTCCATCTTCACTTTATTGATGAAGAGCGCAAGGGAGGCGGCCATGTCTTTGATTATACGTTGGATCATGGAACGGTTCTTGTTGATAAAAAATCGCACATGAGCCTGTACACTCCTGAAACGGCAGGTTTTCTGAACGCAAATCTATCCCGTAAAGACCTTGAAAAAGAGATCAAGGTTACTGAAGGCTGATTAATATAAAAAATAAGAGAAAAAATCTGAAGGAGCCATCCCTTTGGATTTTTTTTCGTTTCTCCGCATTATTTTTTCTTTTAATCAGCGGTACTGCGCATCATTCATGAGCAGTTTCACATAGAGCAATGCTCCAATGAATTTCAAAACAGGCTTCTGCATAAAAATGAGTAGGTAGCGTTTCAGAAACAATGAAAGCAGGTGAAACTGATGGTTCAAATGATCATTATCCAAGCATTTGCAGCATTTGGTGCGATCATGCTGCTGCTGGTATTCGTGAAGCTTTTCTTTCATGCCCATGATGTGATGCTGTTCCCGGCTGCTTTTGCATTCGGATTGTTTTATACCGCCTTTATTGAAAGACGAACAGAACTCCTTGAAGGCGCGATTATAGGGGCCGTATATGCACTTGCTGCGTATGGTTTATACATGCTTGTAAAGAAACTGTCTAAACTGTACCGTCACTCTAAGGATGGACCGTTCCATTAAGAAATTGATGAGAAACACGTTATAAATCATCTTTTGCTGTCAATTTGTTCATCAAAGGACTCGTCCAAGATCAGAATGCCCGCTAGTCCGAACCATGGATTAAATCGAATGGTCGCGGACAGATATTCCATGTGCAGGCGTTAAGACCACCAAGACAGGAGACAATCATTTGCTTAAGAGAGGGTTACATTGATGTGAAAATTGTATAGATGCCGATACAGATCAGCAGAATTGAAGCCGCATATTCGGATAATGTGCCCATTCGCGAACGAAGTTTCTTTAATCCTAATCGCTGCCCTGCATCTATTGAGAAGAACGAAAGAATGCCGACGGTCAGTGCCACACCGACCGGATTTAATCCGCCAATGCCTGCACCGAATGCAGTACCCATTGCGTTGAACGAGAGTGCGAAGCTCAGCCAGAACGTTTCATTAAAGGAAATCAGGTTATTCTGGTCGCGGTCAATTTGGTCTGCCTGAGGAATTGTCTTTGAAGGCGTCATTCGGTGTGTACAAGCGCTGACAAGCGACCATAGACCGATACCAAGTATGATTGCACCGCTCATCAGATTTGCAAGAAACTCTGGAATTGTGAAGCCGAGAAGCGAACCGGCAATGATTGTAATAAGTGAGGTTGCCAAAGCAACGACAGCCATAAACAAATTGGCGATCCACGTAATTTTCTTCCCCTTGATTCCAAAGGACATGCCCACCGCAAAATTATCGATGCTAGCCGCAATGCCGATTAGGAGTATCATGAACCAATGCATCTTCTCATCCCCTTACCTATCAAAAAATTGAGACCGGCAATTCAATTGTTGTGCTTTAAAAATACTCGGTCGGAAGGTATAGTATGTTAAAATAGAAAAGGTGTTCATTGCTAAAAGACGAATACCCTATCTTTTTAACCGAACTATCATCAGTTTTCGTGTGATAACGGAATGTAAGAAACGAATAGGATGAGAAACAGGTGATCAAGTGAAACAGATGATACAAACTCATGGACTTTATGACGGCGCTGCTTACTATTATCTGAAGTACCGCGGTCAGTATAGCGATCGACTGATTCAGACCTTGGCTTTGAAGTGCGGACTTGATGGAAAGGGACGGCTGCTCGATTTGGGCTGTGGAACGGGTAAACTGACTTTTCCGATGGCTAACTATTTTGATGAAACGATTGGCATTGATGTCAGTACGGATATGCTCCAATCTGCCCGCAGTCAATGTGAATTACTCGATATTCATACGATGAAATGGTTAAAGATGGCTTCTGAACAAATGAATCCGGAACTCGGTTCCTTTCGGATGATTACAGCCGGGGATGCATTTCATTGGATGGATCGCGAGCTTGTACTGAAGCTCAGTTATGATCGACTTGAACCGGGCGGTGCACTTGCGCTTGTCGGACAGGGGCATATGCTCGGCGATCGCTCTCTTGATTGGCAGAAGGCTGTTCAGCGCATTGTCGATAAATGGTTTCCTAACAGCAAACGTTTGAAACATAGTGTTCGACATGAGCAGCTCGTGGCTCAATCTTCGTTTCATTCCCTG
This sequence comes from Sporolactobacillus sp. STSJ-5, assembly GCF_024385605.1. Lineage (GTDB taxonomy): Bacteria > Bacillota > Bacilli > Bacillales > Sporolactobacillaceae > Sporolactobacillus. The sequence goes on from NZ_JANFOJ010000003.1 coordinate 140,697, forward strand.
CTTACAGGACAGATACACTCTGAACGTGAGCGTGATATTCCATCAATTATCGGCTACCTTTATTCCACATCCACCTGCCGCAAAACAACGCTTGGCAAAGATGCAGCAAATTTTGAAAAAGAATTGTATGATGAACTCAAATCAATCGACTCGTCCGGGACTTTTAAAGAACCCGTTACGGATTACTATATCATTGCGTTTAAATAAAACAGGCAGGCTATTTTTGTAGTGAAATAGAAAATGTATTTTTAATAGTCAATTGCAGCCATGAACGGGAGGAACGAACACGTGAACAACCATGATATTGACTACAAAATCGAAGGTCAGGAAATGCAATACGTGGAAATTGAATTAGATCCTCGCGAAACGGTGATTGCTGAAGCGGGAAGTTTTATGATGATGGAAGACGGCATCGGTATGGAGACGATTTTCGGCGATGGAAGCGGTCAAAACGGCGGTGTGATGGGGAAACTGTTCGGCGCGGGGAAACGTCTGCTGACCGGCGAAAGTCTGTTCATGACCGCATTTACCAATGAAGGAGCAGGAAAGAGGCATGTATCCTTTGCTTCGCCTTATCCAGGGAAGATCATTCCTCTTGATCTGAGTCTGTATGGCGGGCAGATGATTTGTCAGAAGGATTCCTTCCTGTGTGCTGCAAAAGGGGTTTCAGTTGGTATCGCTTTTCAAAAGAAGTTAGGAGCCGGATTTTTCGGCGGCGAAGGCTTTATCATGCAGAAGCTTGAAGGCGACGGACTTGCGTTTGTCCATGCAGGCGGAATGATTAAAGAGCTTGAGCTTGCTCCGGGTGAAACCCTGAAGGTCGATACGGGTTGCCTCGTGGCCATGACGAGCAGTGTTGATTATGACATTGAGTTTGTCAGAGGTGTGAAAACCGCTTTGTTCGGCGGCGAAGGTCTCTTTTTTGCGACTTTGCGGGGCCCTGGAAAGGTGCTCGTACAATCGCTTCCGTTCAGCAGACTTGCAAGTCGCGTATTCAGTGCGATGCCAGGCAATCCTGCCGGCCGCAGCAAAGATGAAGGCAGCATCACCGGAGGGCTTTTTAACTTGTTCAATGGCGACTAAATGCAAATGAGTTTTTTGGACAGCGCTGGCGCTCAAGTGGGCGACAGCGCTGTTTTGATTCATCTGTGGGCATTTTTCTAGGTTTTCGGCAAGAAATTCTTTAAACTATAGGCAATGATAGATAACGGAGTGGTACGAAGTGAAGAAAAAAAATGAAGCATCCGGTACGAAAAGTGTGTCGTGGGTTTTTTGGCTGCTCATTGCCAAAATTATTTTTATTCTCTTGCTGGCGGGGCTGACGGTATGGATTATCTATGCGGTTCATGCGTCGAATTCAACAGGAGGCGTTCGATTTACTCACGTGCTCGGTGCGGGATACAGCAAGGATGGTAAGACGCTTTGGCTTGGGACGAACAAGCGGCTGCTTACCTATAAAAAGGGTATTTGGCACTCCGAAAAGCTTAAGAACCGCGCGCATGACGACATGTTTCTAGCCATCAGTTCCGGTTTTATTCAGATGAATGAGACGGGCTATCTGCAGTGGAAGACATTGAAACAAGAGCCGCTGGGCCACCGAAAGCTGAATGAACCTCTTGGAGGGCTGTGGGCCTTCGGCTATAAGACAGGACGTATGTATCACCTTCAAACAATAGCAGGTGAAGGATCTGCATTACGTTATTCGGATGACGGCGGCGCTACATGGAAAGTCGTGAAGATAAAACATCTGGATGCGAATGCCCAGATTCTTGAAGCTTCACCGGTCGATAAACGTGTACTAGCGATTGGGACTACAAGAGGTCTATATGTCAGCACGGATCTGGGCGCTCATTTTCATCGATACTTGAAGGGCTACTCGGTTACGAGCGCTGCATTCGGTTTTAGCAAACAAAATGCACTGCTCGTTGCTGTTGCGGGAAAAGAAACTGCACTTTACCAAATCATTCCTCAACAAGAAAAATCAATAAATCTTGATATGGGTACAGTGGAAAATGACACAGTGACTCAAATCCTTCAAAATCCGGCGAATTCCGGAGAAGCTGTCATGATGACTAAGCACGGTGACTTGTATCGAACGGAGAACAGCGGACAAAACTGGACAATCATTGCGAAAAAAGGTCGCGGATTAAATGGAAATTAAATGCGGACAAAGGGTTTCCTATGATAAACTGATATAAATAACGTGAAGGTCGGTGAAGAGATGATTCAAACGGTTTTATTTGATGTCGATGGTGTATTTCTTAGCGAAGAACGCTATTTTGACGCCTCGGCACTTACTGTGCGCGAATTACTGTACAGCGAGAACTATTTAGGGCTCGGAAACGGCAAACCTTTCCAAACGGAATACAGAGACGGAGAGATTGCTGAAATCCGATCAGACATATTTCTTAATGATGATGTACTGAACTTCTTAAAATCCCGTGGAATGAATGCCAATTGGGACATGATTTATATAACGATTTCCGAACAGCTGATTCATTTAACGACTCAGCTTCCTGAAGATGTGAAGACGCAGGCAGCAGAATTGCTGAAGAAACCGATTGATCAAACCACATTGAATACGTTTCGCTCATTGTTTAAGAATTACCAGATAAAACCTGATTTCAAGCGCTTTATGGATGATTATAAAGATACCAAAGCAGTAAAACAGGAATTAATCGTTTATCTTAATGAGATTGCTTTGAAGCGGCTTGGCATTGAAACCTCAGCATTCCAGCCGAAAAGTGCTTTTTGGCATATTGGCGAGCACGCATCCCAGGAATGGTATATTGGTGATGAAAATGTTCTGGCAGCAACAGGCTTGCCCTCGGTTCAAACAGGTAAGAAAGGTTTTATGAACGAAGAAGTAACTTTGGCTGATCCGGAGTATATTCGTGGAATGTTTCACGCATTTCATGATTATGGTGTGCGCGTGGGTATTGCTACAGGCAGACCGCGATTGGAGACATTCAAACCATTTACCTATTTAAACTGGATCGGCGAGCTTGATCCGAATCATATTGTAACCGCAGACGATGTACTTGCCGCAGAAAAGAAATACGATGCGGCACCGCTTGCTAAGCCGCATCCTTTTACGTATCTCGCTTCCTTTCATGGTAAGGACAGTGATCTAAAACGCTGGAGCGCTCGTCGCCCTGAGCAGCTGCCTGATGGAGAACAAACCTTGATTGTCGGTGACTCACTCGCTGACCTGCTCTGCGCAAAGCAATTGGGCTGCCGATTTGCCGGGGTCCTCACCGGCCTTTCCGGTCAGAAAGCTCGAAGTGAATTAGAGGAACATGGTGCTGATTTTATTCTCGATTCCATTGCAGATGTAAAGGACTTGGTGCTTCATCTTCTGGGAGAATAAAAAAAATAAATTTTTTTAGGCGGGCGATGCGGGCCTGCCTCTTTTTTATCCGGACTTAATGAGGGAAGAAGGAGAATTGATGGTGAATGGTGTAACGGCAGGCATAGACGCAGGTGGAACGCTATGCAAGATTGCTATGCAGACTGAAAAGGGATGGGTATATCAATCATTTCCCACAAAGCAGATCCAGAAGTGTATTTCATGGCTGGATACGTATTGTGCACACCGCTGCCTTTGCATTACCGGCGGCAAAGCGAGCATGATTCGGGAAAAACTGAAACGGTCTGATTATACGCTCATACCTGAGTTCTCTGCATCATGCGCCGGTGCCCGAGAGCTGCTCGCCGCAGAAGGACATGCAGATCTCTCAGATTTTATCCTTACTAATGTCGGAACCGGAACGTCGATAAATCATGTTAAAGGAATGACACAGGAATGGATGGGTGGAACGGGAGTTGGAGGAGGTACGATATTAGGTCTGTCCGGACTGCTTACAGGCGTTTATAATTATTCGACATTGATTCAGTACGCTGAGCATGGAAAAAGAGATTTGATCGATCTGACAGTTGCACGTATCTATGAAGGTGAGAAACCGCCGATTCCCGGTGATTTGACCGCAAGTAATTTTGGCGCTGTGTCAGATGAAGCGGCATCGCCATCTTCGGCAGATCAGATTGCGTCAGTAATTGGACTTGTCGCAGAGACGGTCACCTCGCTTAGTGTCTTGGCAGCGCAGAAAGCCGACGTAAAGACGATCGTTTATATCGGGAGCTCCTTCGTCAATAATTCCTTGCTGCGAAAAATTGTTACTCGCTACAGTGGGCAATGGGGGTTCGTTCCAATTATTCCGCAGTATGGATCCTTTTGCGGAGCTGTAGGTGCAGCTCTTACAAAATAAAACAGCCGCCAATCGCTGAAAAGCGGAATTGGCGGCTGCTTTACTTTGGCTATGATTAATTTTCATCTTCCGGGATGTTGATTTCAACAAACTGAACATCATTAAGATCTTCAATACTGAGTAATTCATCACGAACGCTGTCCGGTACAGGTTTGTCAACAGTGAGGACCATGACCGCTTTACCGCCGATTGTTTGGCGTCCGACGTACATACTGCCAATGTTGATGCTGCCTTTTCCAAGAATTGATCCGACGTTTCCGATCATGCCGGGAACGTCCATGTGATCAATATAGAGCAAGTATTTTTCTGGTTCCATATCAAGGCGATAGCCGTTAATTGAAACAATACGGCCGCCAAACCCGGTTAAATAGGTGCAGGCAATCGTCGCTTTGTCGTCGCCATTCACGATTTCCAGTTCGATAAAATTGGTGAATCCTTTATGAGCTGCATTTTTTTGTACACTGTATGAGAGACTGTGTGCCTTAAGTACTTGCATGACGTTTACGATATTGATCGAAGAATCCAAGTAATAGGAAAGCAGTGCCTTAATCATTTGCCGTGTGAGCAGCCCTGTGTCTTCTAAAAAGAGTTCACCATAATAATTAATATTTATTTTTTTCGGTGCTTTTTTGAAGACTTGCATTAAAAATTCGGCCATTTGTTCGCTTAATGTGAGATATGGACGGATCTTCTGCTGTACCGATGCCGAAATATGCGGCAGGTTAATGGCGTGCTGCACACTTCCCGATGTAAAGATACCGACAATTTCTTCACTGACCGATTCAGCAACCTTTTCCTGTGCTTCGGCAGTTGATGCACCGAGATGCGGTGTAACAATAATGTGCGGATTCTGAGTCAGTCCGGTGTTTTCAGGGGGTTCGTGTTCGAATACGTCAATCGCTGCTCCGGCGACTTGACCGCTGTTTACAGCGTCGACAAGTGCTTGCTCATCAATAATGCCGCCACGCGCACAATTAATGATACGAACGCCCTTTTTGGTTTTGGCAAAATAGTCTGCGTTGATTAATCCGCGTGTTTCAGCAGTCAACGGGGTATGAACCGTGATGAAATCGGCTTGTTCCGCAATTTCATCCAAGCTTGCTTTAATAATTCCCAATTTCTTCGCACGATCTTCGGTTAGAAACGGATCATAGCCGAGAATGTTCATTTGGAAACCTTTCGCCCGTTTGGCAACTTCGGTGCCGATTCTGCCCATGCCGACAATGCCTAAGGTCTTTTGATAGAGCTCGACGCCTTTGAAAAGTTTGCGTTCCCATTTTCCGGAGGTAAGCGAACCGTATGCCTGAGGAATGCTGCGGGCGAGTGACAACATCATTGCCATCGTGTGTTCCGTTGCAGCGATCGTATTGCCGGCCGGCGCGTTAATGACAATAATGCCTTTTTCAGTAGCTGCCTCAATGTCAATATTATCGACGCCGACACCGGCGCGGGCGATCACCTTCAGCCGGTCCGCAGCTTGTATAATGTCGCGAGTTACTTGTGTTTGACTGCGCACGATCAGTGCGTCGTAATCCTTAATCATTTCTGTGAGAACTGTCGGTTCAAGGCCGGTGTGTTGATCAACTTGAAATTCTTGATTGCTTGTTAAAGCTTTCAAACCGCTCTCGCTGATTGGATCGGTAACAATAACCTTATACATTTTTTGCGTAGACCTCCTCAGCCTTTTTAACTGCTGCGCCGAAACGAGGCGCCTGTCCGAATTTTGCAAGTGTCAATTCGAGTGCGCTCAATACTTTAAGAATATCGAATGGCGTGCAATAACCCATATGTCCGATACGGAATATTTTTCCTTTAAGATCTTTTTGACCGCCGGCAATAGTAATTGAGAAATCTTTTTTCAATGCTTTTTGAATATCCGGAGCAGCGATACCTTCCGGCTTAACGGCTGTAACGGTTGGCGAAGCGTCTTCTTCGGTTGTCAGCAGCGGCAGCCCCAGTTCACGGAGCCCGGCTCGCATCATATCGCGCAGGAGCACATGACGCTTGATCACGTTTTCCCAGCCTTCTTCTTCGATCATGTCGCAAACAGCCTGCGCACCCTGAATGAGTGAGACAGCCGGAGTAAACGGCGTTGATTTTTGTTTTTCATAAGTGTCGACGTAGCGTTTCAGGTCGAGATAAAAACGCTTTTCCGGACATTCGCGAATTGCTTTCAATCCTCGATCGCTGAATGCGGCAAATGCAAGACCCGGAGGAAGCATCAGTGCTTTTTGTGAACTGGTGACGAGAATATCAATATGATCGCTCTCCATGTCAACAGGGACGGCGCCGATGCAGCTGACACCGTCTACGATAAATAGAGCATCGGTTTTTTCTTTGACAACTTTTCCAAGTGCGTGGATCGGATTCAGAACCCCGGTTGAGGTTTCATTGAATGTTCCAAACACCGCCTTAATGGGTGTTCCTTCAAGGGTATCGATAAATGCCTCAAGCTGTTCAGGAGAACAAGATTTGCCCCACTCGATATTTAAGCGGTGAACGGTTGCTCCATAATTTTCCGCAATCGAAGCCAGGCGGTCGCCGAACGATCCGGCAACGATCACGACTGCGTGGTCGCCTTCGTGAATTGTATTCACAACTGCTGCCTCAAGTGCCGATGTACCGCTGCTGGTTAAAATCATGACAGGATGCTTAGTTCCGAAAACAGGCTGGAGCCGTGTTGCGACATCTTCAATCAGTACGGAAAAATCTGGACTCCGATGCCCGATCATCGGGCGTGCCATTGCGGCATTGACTTGATTTGGAATAGGGGTCGGGCCGGGTGTAAACAAATACGTCTGATCTAAAAACAATGAACTCATCCTTCCTGTTTCTCTTTGATTTGCGGAAGCGGCTTTTGCTCCCTGAAAAAATAAAAACGTCCCTCGCAGCATGGTTTCATGCTGCGAGGGACGTTGATATTCGTGGTGCCACCCTCATTTACCGACAATAAAATATAAATGTCGGTCTTCATTGAATCGATAACGGCTTTAAGCCGGACCCGCATACACATTGCTGCACATGATTTCACAACAGCAATTTTCTGCCGATCTGTTTCGGAGTGCTCAACTAATTGTGAATTGTACCGGCTTCCAGCGTAATACCGGCTCTCTGTGAACAAATCCCGCAATCAATGCTGTCTCCATCATCACAATTGTCATGATTTAAATGCTTAACTTATTGTGTCCAAATTGTAACAGCTATCTGATTGTTTGTAAAGAAAAATATTTTGATTTCTTCAGAAATATCGGAAGACCTAATTATTTACTCGGTTCCGCCGAAGTTTCGAGAATCGCCTGTTCAAGAATCTGAAGAAAGAGTTTCATATCTTCCATGGTGCCAATGGTGACTCGCACGCCATCTTGAAAGGGGTTTATTAAGAATCCTTTTTGTTTGCAATACAACGCCACCTGTTTCGGCTCGGCAACTTTAATGTAAATGAAATTTGCTTGAGTATCAAAGTAGGAAATGCCCTTTTTATCAAGAAAAGCAGTGGTCATTGAAAGGACCTCGCGATTTTTGAGCACACATGCTTCTTTAAACGTATCATCCTTGAGACCGGCAAGAGCGGCAACTTGACTCAATCTCGGGTTGTTGAAAGGGGGACGGACCTTTCCAATTTCTTCAATGACGGGCAGACTTCCAATGGCATAACCGATTCGGAAAGAGGCAAGTCCATACGATTTGGAGAACGTCCGGAGCACAAGGACATTTTCCTTGCTCTCAAGGTAGTTTAATCCATTTGGAAAATCCTTTGCTGTAACAAAATCAATATAAGCTTCGTCAATGACAATTAGCACATTTTCAGGGACTGCTTGAACAAATTGATCCAGTTCGGTTTTCGTTAAATAGGTCCCAGTCGGATTGTTCGGATTGCAAATCCAAACGACCTTAGTTGTTTCATCGATAGCCTCAAGCATCGCTTTCCAGTCATGTTTTCCATTTTGGTCACAAGGTATTTTCTTTGTTGCTGCACCTTCAATTTGAGCATGACAATAATATTCATAAAAAGTCGGCCAGGCCATGACCATGCTTGTGCCCGGTTCAAGAAATGCGCGACTGATTAAAACAATAATTTCATCCAAACCAGCGCCAAAGAGAAAACGATCCTCCCTGATACCTAATCGTCGCGAAAGTTCACGCCTCAGATCAGAATTCTGGCAGTCCGGATAAAGCTCAGGAAGCAGAGCATCATCTATGATTGCATTACGTACATTTGGCGATGCACCGTATACATTTTCATTGGAGTCTAACTTTATCATGCGCTTCAAGCCGTACATGTCTTTTATTTCATCCACGGATGGGCCGGGATCATAAGCTCTTAAATTTTCAAGTGTTTTTTTAAACATTGTGATCACTCCTTCTGTTCCAGTTTGAATTATTTCTCCTACCACATTATTCGGACACAGGGCTTTTGCCACCTAGGTATGTCCGGTCTCATTTTCAAGAAATTTTAAATGCGGCAGATACTGGGGTCTCTTTATCCATTACATTTAATCATGGAAAAGTATAAATGTAAAGAGAATGTCAATAGAGTTAACAGCTGAAAAATAGGCGGTAAAATAAGATAAATGACTTGATGACTAGAATAGTGTCATGCGTCATTTTATTAAAAATTTGCATGAATACACGTGAAAATTGAACAAAAAGCAAAAATAGAAAACGTTTGCAGAAAATTATTTTCAAATGTAAGCGTTTGATGTACAATGGAATTATAAATGAAGGAGGGACTATGAATGGCAGAGAGTCAATGTATTGTTCGTATTCAGTCAGCCTATCCGCACTTGAGTGAAAAAGAACGCAGAATTGCTGATTATATTTTAAATAATCCGAAGGAAACAATTCACAGCAGTATTAACCAAGTCTCCGCGAGGATCAAGGTGGCGGATGCAACTGTTTTTCGTTTCTGCCGCCGATTAGATTTTAAAGGATTTCAAGAAATGAAAATAGTACTTGCTTCTGACATTGCGCGAAATAAACGCTTTGGAGAAACGACGAAGACAAGTGAAGACGATGTCTTAAGTCTAGCGGAACAAGTGTTTCAAGACAACATCCGCACATTGGAAAACACGTATCAGATTTTAAATAGCGAAGGTTTTAAAAAAGCTGTTTCTATTTTGGCACACTCAGAGCGCATTGCATTTTTCGGAAGCAGTGGTTCTGCCTTGATTGCTCAGGAAGCACATCGAAAGTTTGTACGCGCGGGAATCATGACCTACGCGCCGAGTGATGGTGAGTTTCAAATGCTGTCGGCTTCACAATTGACTGAGCGTGATGCCTCGGTATTTATTTCATACTCGGCTTCAGATAAGCATCTAGTTCAAGTTGCTAAAACGGTGAAGCAGAAACGCTGTCCGGCGATTGGGATCACAGGATTTATGAAATCGCTGCTTGCGGAACTGATGGATGTCTCACTGCACACAGTTTCTGTTCCGACTGATTTCAGATCAGAATCCTATGTGGCACGTGCCGCCCAGGTGACTTTAATTGACGCGCTTTTTGTGAGTGTCATGGAGCAACGCCAAAAGCTGCAGTTAATTGACAATCACGAGCAGGATGCGCTTTTACAGGGATGATTCTGAATTGTATTGCAAACGATTACAGAGTTGGCGCTGCAAACAATAGACGACATTTGATTATCGATCATTGGGAACGCAGGACAAGAAATAAAATATATAAACCGCCAAGAATTGCGGCAAATAAAAATATAAAGCCCCAGGCAATCTTAACTTTCATCAAAAAACCTCCTCATTTGCTCTTAGTTTGAGCAGATCAGGAGGTTTCTATTAAAAAGAAAACTGAGTGTCAGATGCCTATACTTGGAAATTATTTGGCGGATGCGATGCGTGTTTGCACACCAACGTTCACCGGCTCCAGCACGATACATTCGTAGTCTTTGAAACGCTTTTGCAGGAGACTGCACAAATTCGCACTTTTATCCTTGCTGACCAGTGACATGACTGTTGGACCTGCACCGCTTAAAAAGGTACCAAATGCTCCATTTTCACGCGCTATGTGAGTGATCTCATCCATATCAGGGATCAGCTTTGCGCGGTACGGCTGGTGAAATTTGTCGCTCTCCATCATTTTGCCCGCAGACACGCCGTCCTCACTCAGCAGAGCCGCGACGAGCACATTGCCAATACTGCTTGCTTCAATGGCTTGCTTGAAGGGCATTGTTGTAGGCAAGGCTTTGCGCGCTTCACTTGTCTTTAGTTCAAAGTTGGGAATGGTTGTCACCAAATCAAATTTCGGTGCGGGCAACCGTACACTTGTTACCCTCGTTTTCGATTGTGTAGAGATAACCAGTCCTCCGTAGAGCGAAGCCGTGACATTATCAGGATGGCCTTCGGTACGGCAAGCCATCCATGATTTATCCTCCAGGGAGAGATTAAGATCGAGCAGAACATTGGCAAGTTCAATACCTGCAATAATGGCGGATCCGCTGCTGCCCAGACCGCGTGAGAGCGGAATATCGTTAAACACATCCACAGAGTAGGCAGGCAGTGTTTTCCCATGTTCATCGGCAATTTTCCTGGCTGTAACATAAATCAGATTGTTTTCAAGAGCAGGGCGAAATGCAGGCTGATTCACATAGTGGAAGGACCATGAGTCTGCTTTGACTGCTTCTAAACGCAGATAACGGCCGACTGCCAAACCAATAGAATCGAATCCTGGCCCAAGATTAGCCGTGCTTCCCGGCACTTTTATTTGAAATGCCAGCGGCTTGCTCATTTGGTCACCTGTTGAAGATGATCGACAACAGCAGAAGCTTCGGCACCGATAATTGTCGGTTCAATCGTCAACGTATCCATTGCTGTGGTTGGATCCTTCAGACCGTTTCCAGTCAGAATACACACGATCTTCGAACCTTTTTTGATTTTGCCTGCAGCCACATGTTTCATCAGGCCCGCAACGGATGCGCAGGAAGCAGGTTCAGCAAAGACGCCTTCTGTTCGAGCGATCAGCTTGTAAGCAGCAATAATTTCTTCATCGGTTACGGAATCAATTTCTCCGCCTGATTCCTTTTCAGCAGCGACCGCAAGCTTCCAGCTGGCGGGGTTGCCGATTCGAATCGCGGTAGCAATCGTTTCGGGATTTTCAATAACTTTATTTTTGACAATGGCCGCGGATCCTTCTGCCTCGAATCCGTGAATTTCCGGCGGAGCGATCTGCTTGTTGTCGCGGAGTTCTTTGAACCCTTTCCAATAGGCAGAGATATTTCCGGCGTTGCCGACGGGGATACAAAGCACGTCCGGCGCGCTGCCGAGCTGATCAACGATTTCGTAAGCACCTGTTTTCTGTCCTTCAAGTCTGAACGGATTGATTGAGTTGACAATGGTAAAATCTGAATGTGCTCCTGTATAGCGAACAATATCCAAAGCTTGGTCAAAGTTTCCGTTGACTTCAAAGATCTTTGCTCCGTACATGACGGACTGAGCTAATTTGCCCAATGCAATTTTTCCTTTCGGAATGACGATGATGCAATCCATACCTGCACGTGCGCTGTAAGCAGCTGCCGATGCTGACGTGTTGCCGGTGGAAGCGCAGATTACACCTGTGCTTCCGCTTTCCTTTGCCTTAGCAACGGCGAGAAACATGCCGCGGTCTTTAAAACTACCTGTTGGATTCAGACCTTCGAATTTTCCATAAATCTCGCAGCCTAATTTTTCAGACAGCTTTTCAAGGGGAATGAGCGGTGTGTTTCCTTCAAGCAGCGTCAATCGCGGTGTTTTATCCGTAACCGGCAAGACATCCTTATATTGTTCCATTAAACCTTTCCAAGCCATGATTTTAGCCCCTTTCAACACGGAAGTATTTAGCATTCACAATGGCATCCAACTGTTTCAGCATTTCAAATGATTTTTCAAAAAGTACTTTGTTCGTGACGTGAGTGACAATGGCAACTTCGGCAACATCGCGTCCCGGAATCGGTTCCTGATATAGTTTTCCGAGGTTAATCTGCTGCTCCCTAAAGAGATCGGTCAGTTTTGAGAATGAGCCGGGTTCATCCTTCATATGCATCCGAACAAAGAACTGGCTCTCGACAAGATTATCCTTGCGGGCATGCAATTCTTTTTTTGGTAGAAAAATATGATTGCCGGTTACGCCAAGCGAGATATTGCGGACAACTGAGAGAAGGTCGGAAACGACGGATACCGCAGTCGGGCCTTCTCCGGCGCCTGCACCATAATACATGGTTTCTCCTAATGCAGAACTATAAACATAGATGGCGTTGTTTTCATTTTCCACCGAAGCGAGCGGATGGCCGTTAGGAAGCAGTGTCGGTTCGACGCGTACATCAATGTCGCCATTGTTGACCTCCGAGATGCCAACCAGTTTGATCGTGTATCCAAGCTTCTTAGCAAAAACGATATCTTCACGCGTCACATCAGTGATACCCTTAATTTTTACATCGTCCAGTTTCACAGGAATAGAATAGGCAAGATGACTTAAAATGACCATTTTTCGCGCGGCATCAAGTCCCTCGACATCCGATGTAGGATCGGCTTCGGCAAACCCCAACTTTTGGGCAGAAGCGAGTGCTTTTTCATACGACAAGCCTTCGCCACTCATCTTGCTCAAAATATAGTTGGTCGTTCCATTCACAATACCGATCATTTTCTGAATCCGATCAGCTGCCAGACTGTCGGTAAGTGTCCTGAGAATAGGAATTCCGCCGGCAACACTCGCTTCGTAATAGAGATCGCAATGATTGGTTCTTGCTTCTAAAAGTAATTCTTCGCCGTAGGAAGCCATGAGGTCTTTATTGGCAGTGATTACGTTTTTCTTATTTTTAAGCGCTCGCAGAATATAACGATACGCTTGATCCACGCCGCCGATCAATTCAATAATTACATTTATTTCGGGATTGTCAAGAATTTCATAGACATCTGTGGTTAAATTTCGGTTATCAATGAGTACTTTTCTCGGTCTGTTTTTGTTGCGGACGAGCACTTTTTCCAGGTGGATTTCACAACCGGTACGTTCCTCAAGTCGTTCTCTGTCTTTTGTAAGCAGCCTGACGACGCCAGTTCCGACCGTTCCGAAACCAAGCAAGCCTATGGACACCTTCTTCAATTCTCACCACTCCTCGTATGCACACGCTACTAAAAGTATACGTGATCACAGATTAAGGCGCAGGCAGTATGTTAACGCAACTGTCCGCACTTTTCTATTTTTCAGTCAAATAACGAACGACGTTATGTATCTTGCATTATAACCCGAAGATTGAGCAACAACAAGACAATTTTTCTTGACAAATGCGTATGAGTGGAAAGAGAAAACGCCATGGTGTTTTGAATAGATTTAATTCTCTTGAGCAGCGAAAAAAAGATTATCATGTAAATCAGATGAGAATGAAGCTATGGGGGTTGACCATCCGTGAAAAATACGTTAGTATAAATGCCAATCGTCAATAGTTTAATGAATTAAAGTGATGATGGGGACTTGTCATGTGGGAAATGGTTTTCAGAGAATCGGGAATGGTGAAAACCCGGTAACCGGCACATGAACATACCGCCCTTGAATGTCTGTCTGAAGAGAGTAGGACAGAACGAGTGCCGGTCACTTGTTACAAAAATGACTGATCTCAAGATTGAGTTTACAGTTGCTAAGCCGGTGTTTGTGAAAACATCGGGAAGCTGGGTGGAACGTGAAAAGCCAAACCTTTTCGCCCCTGCACATTTATTTGTGCGGGGCGGAAAGGTTTTTTGTTTCAGAGTTAATAGTTATTGAACTTCAAATCTGTGCGATGCATATACGAAATGGGTGTCTGAACGAATGAAACAGAGCATGAACGTTGAATTAATGGATCAGAAACAGCTGTATGACTGTCTCTCGAATGTGTTGGGAGGCAAGAGATCACGCGCAAAAAACGTCTCCGTGACGCGTCACGGAGAGGAAAAGGCTGTGACTTACGAATTTGCGGAGACAAAAGCATCAGGCATTGCTCATGAATGGGTACAAAACGGTCCGCAGATTGGTGAGAGAGAGCTGGTGACAATATGTTTGCCGCTCCTATCGGAAAAAGAGTTTTGCCATGTTAACCATTTGATCTCAAAGTACAGAGGTACAATCATTGACAACAGAGACTTAACCTACACCGCGACGGCTGATGCATCCGCGAAACAAGTTGATGCATTGATTTGTGAACTGCTCCCTTATGGAATGACAGCAATGTCCAGAACAGTCATTGAACAAGATATTGATGCTCTTATGTCCTTAAAGAATAAGCAGCAGGAGAACTACAAAGCTTTGGCACGTGTGATCAGATCCGGCTGCTGATCGATGTACTTATTTTCTTTTTTTTGCCGCTTGGGCCATAACCGTTTTAACAATTTCCTCGGCGTTGTTTTGAAGATCCGGACGCATGATTAGTTTGCTTGTGTCGAAATGCTTATAGCTTGGCGTTTCCTTTGCCACTCGTTTCTTTAAACGCGCAACGAGCGCACGGTAGGCAGGACTGTCTCCCTGGTCGACCGCAGATTCAGCCTTATCGACTTCATTTGTTTTATCAAGGCGTATGACCCAATAAATAATGGCCGCCGTTATGTGTTCGCAAAAGGGAGCGGTTGAGGTGCAGCCGCAATCGGCAGTCATTGTGCTGATTTTTGGGGGAAGTGGCGTCTTAGATTGTTTGCTATTCCAGTGAATATTGACCTGAAAAAAAGTGCTGTGAACATCTTCAACACTTGCGTGCAATCCTTGATCCGACGCATGATAATCCCATACCCGATGCTTGTCATACAACATCAGACCGCGTTCGAATGCGCTTTGCTGTGCTCTTGCTGCATAATCAGCCAGCCATCCGGCCAGTCTGGCATTACGAAACGTAAGTCTGCGTGCCATGATTACACCACTCCTTCATGTAATTGAATCAGATTTAACAGTTCCTGATCGCTCATTTCAGTCAGCCAGGACTCCCCGCCGCTGAGAATCTGTTTTTGCAAGCTCTTCTTTCGCTCGATCAACTGATCAATTCGTTCTTCAAGCGTTCCTTCACAAATTAGTTTATAGACATAGACATTGCGTTCTTGACCAATCCGGTAGGCTCTGTCGGTAGCCTGTTCTTCAACAGCCGGATTCCACCAACGATCATAGTGGATCACATATCCTGCTTCTGTCAAATTAATTCCTACTCCGCCAGCCTTGAGTGAAAGGATAAAAAGTGTCTTCTTATGATCGGGATTCTGAAAATTATCGATCATTTTCTGGCGCTGTTCGGCACTTAAGGAACCGTGAAGGAAGAAAACCTGAGCATCCGGATATTTTTGCTGTACTTCTTCAAGCAGTAGTTTCCCCATTTTTACATATTGAGTAAAAAGAAGAACCTTCTCATCCTGTTCAAAAAGTGGATCAAGTATTTGAAACAATAAATCAAGTTTACCGGACGTCTGGTCGCTGGTTGCAGACGGATCGCTGACTAATGAAGGATGGTCGCATACCTGCTTCAGTTTGGTCAGCGTCGACAAAATCAGGCCTTTTCTCTGGATTCCGCCTGTCTCCGCGACGTTCTTTTTCAATCTGTTGACTATGGATTGGTAAAGTGATGCTTGATTTTTTGTCAAGTTGCAGATCCTTTTTGCTTCAACCTTTTCCGGCAGATCACGAATAATCTTTTTATCTGTTTTTTCACGTCGAAGGAGAAAAGGACGAATCATTTGGGTGAGCTGACGTCCTTTAGATCGGTTGTTTTTCTTCTCAATCGGATGAATAAACTGAGTTCGGAAACGTTCAAGTGATCCGAGATAGCCCGGATTCAAGAAATCCATAATCGACCAAAGTTCTTCAAGACGATTTTCAATAGGCGTACCCGTCAATACAAGACGATGTGCGGTCTGAATCGGGCGTAATGCACGCGTTTTTTGAGCGTGCGGATTTTTGATCGCCTGCGCTTCATCAAGAATGACACAGCTCCAATTGTAGCCCAGCATTTCGCTGGCTTCTTTTGTGTATATTGCATAACTGGTCACGACGACATCGCATGCGCGAAGGCGCGCGTGGAACGATTTTCCGCGCAACCGATCCGTACCGTGATGAATATACAGATCAAGCTGAGGCGAAAATGTCGCGCATTCATGCTTCCAGTTCGCAACGAGCGAGGTCGGACAAATAATCAGAGCAGGTCCCTTTGGAAGGGCGGAATCAGAAAGTGAATCTTCGGGATGCTGCTTGATATAATCCAAATAGGCGATTGCTTGAACCGTTTTACCCAGTCCCATATCATCGGCAAGACATCCTCCGACATGTTGGCGGCGCAAATTAACGAGCCATGTATAGCCTCGTTTCTGGTAGGAACGCAGACTGCCGACAAATGCATCGGGCAGCTGAACGCTGCGGGCAGGCTTTTTTAATAATTGGCTCAGATAATTGCCGATTTCCGAATCAAGATGAATATTGATTCGGCCGTTTCGTTTACGGCGGCGGGTTGCCTCAATTTTCATCGCTGCAGAAACACTCGGCTTCTTATCAAATAGGCTGAGCGCATCTTCCATTTCTTCGTAAGCCTTCATCATTTGATTAACAGGCAAATGGATCCACTGATTTCCTTGATAGATAAACGGTTGATTGGCGCGGACAAGCTGCCTGAATTCATCGGTACTTAATTGAATATCTCCAATTGCAATACGCCAATCATAAGTGATCAGCGAATCTAAGCTGAACAGTGACGCTTCATTTCCATTTTTTTTCTGATGAATATCCAAATCAACAGTTACTGACGGAGCATCTTGAATCGCGACATTTTCCGGAAAGACGACAAGGATCGAGGCGTCTGCAAGGATATGTTCGTATTGATAGAGTTCTGAGAGCTCATGTATTGAGATGCAGCCGTCAGCGACGCCCTTGAACAACGAAACGATTGATTCCGGTATTTGCCCTTTTATCCGATCGAAACATTGGGACAGCCAATTTTCTTGGGTGAGCGAGACCGGACCGGCAGTCTCTTCAGGTGAACGCTCTGCAAGTCTGCCATTTTGCCAGCCGGAAATTTTGATTGTGTAGTCCCAAATGGATGACGCAGAAAACAAATTGTCTGCATTCGCAGGCTTAAGGATTATTTTCGCTGTTTCCGGAACAAAATAGGCTTCAGTTTGTTCACGTTTATAGTTCAACAGTGCCTGCTCCCATGAACCTGACTGCTCAGACGCAACAGGGCGGACCCATCCTGCAAGTTCAAATTCTAACTGATCCATTTGTTCGATCTGTTGCTGGTCATGAAGGATCATCCATGGTTTGTCTGTTCCAGTAAGAGGACTGCCGCTTTTGAGTTGATTCAGAAATGAATCGTGATCACTATTCTCAAGCTCAATCAGCTGATTGCTTAAATCTGTCTTTTGATTGGAACGAATCATGGCGTTCAACCAATAGATGACAATTAGGTAAACCCATTGCTGCACCTTCTGATCCTGCAGCTCATCTATTGAGAATGCGAGGCGCGGCAACCGGCTCAGCCAATCGGCAAACAACCCGCTATCAGTGAGAACGCGGGCATCGGGTATCCATTGACAGAAATAGCATTGCTCATCTTTTCCACGCTTCAGATGATAGAAAAAGGGATAAAAAAGTCCATTTTCTAATAGACTATCTATAGTTTCTGATATTTGGCGAAACCATTGTACAGTGAGTCCGGGTAAAATGCCCTTTTGATCTTCCCGAATAACCCCGTCATGGATCAAACGAAAGACACCGGCCATCGGCATAATAGCGCCGTCAACGTCAGCGTCGCTCTTACCATCAATAAACTTCGCTTTATAAGGGAAAAAAGGATATGAGGATGCTTCGCTCAGCCATTCCGGAATCTCCGCGTTGTCTGCGGAGCGGTTCGGAAAGGGCAGGACTTCACCATTCATGTCAGTAAACCAAATAAAAAAGTTCCATGAATTCTCAATATGAGGAATAAAAGTCATTTGAAGAAATCGATCCATCCAGTAAGATCTCCTTAAAAAGTTGGTGATGTTAAACAATCATATTGTTTATTGGCTCATTTACCACCGGGTTGATGAACGATGGGGAAAAGCTTTCATACTTCGAGCCATCAAATCGGCACATTTTTCAGCAAGCTGAAAGATGTGAAGAGCAAATTAGGCTTTTCACGAATAGGTCAATAATATAGTACGAACAACAAAATCCTGCAACAAAGCCAAAAATAAAAACTGAAATCAAAATTCTATATTATATAGAAACAACTGGCCATAGATTTAATGATTTAGACCATTGAATGCTTGCATTTGCATAAAATTACTATCCTATAAGTGTATCATAGCGATCATTAAGAAGATACTTCAATTCCTGATAATCAGCTGACGAGATGGATAGGCACATGCAATTTTATTGAATTCTTGTTATGATAAACAGAGAAGTTAATTGAGCGCTGTATAACATTATGGCACAGATGGTGATGAAACTATACTTGTAAGGTTCATAATATTGTTAGCGCTAACATTTTCTGTGTACACAGATTTAACGATGAGTTCTAATTATTGAGTGTTTTAAATAACACGGGAATGATGTGTTGGAGCCAGAAAGTAAAGGCGGGATTGCAAATGAAAGAGAAAGAGTGGTATTTTATTGATTCAGGCGTCAATTCACCGGCGTATAACATGGCACTTGATGAATATCTGCTTGAATGCGGCGCAAAGGGCAGGAAGCAGCCAGTCCTTCGTTTCTATGGCTGGAATCCTCCGGGGCTCTCCATTGGCTACTTTCAAAAGACTGATGGAAAAATTGATTGGGAAGGAACAAAGGCACATCACATTGAATGCGTACGTCGCTTGACTGGTGGGCGCGCTGTACTCCACCATAATGAACTCACTTATAGTGTCATTATTCCTGAAAATGATCCGGACATGCCGCACTCAGTTGTCGGGGCTTACAGGGTTTTGTCCAAAGGATTGCTCGAAGGATTCAGAGCGATGGGATTAAGTGCGGATCTTGCTATCCCCGAAAAAAAGCCGGGCAGTGCCCATTCACCAGTGTGCTTTGAGGAAGCATCCTGGTATGAACTGGTCGTTGAAGGACGGAAGGCTGCAGGAAGCGCACAGACAAGGCAGAAGGGAATGATCCTTCAGCATGGATCAATTCCGATCTCAGTTAATGAAGACGAACTCTTTGATTGTTTTTATTATGCAAACGCCAAGCTGAAGGAGCGGGCAAAACGGGCCTTTTCCGGTAAGGCGGTTGCACTGGAAGATCTACTGGGGCGAAGCGTTGACTTAGAGGAAGTCAAAGAGGCCTTCCATCACGGTTTTGAAGAAGGATTGGATATCAAGCTTCAGCCACTGATACTGACTGAAGACGATGAGCGAAACGTCTTGGCACTGGCAGAACAAAAGTATGAAACAGACCAATGGAATAAATCCAGGTAAGCGCAAAGCGGTCATTGAAAAACGCGAGGGGGAATAACAGTGGAAAAGCACGGATCCTATTTGAGAAAACCTGATTGGCTCAAGATACGAATCAATACGAATCAGGACTATCGCGGTATTAAACATCTGATGAGGGAAGAGAGCTTGCACACGGTTTGTGAGGAAGCAAAATGCCCAAATATTCATGAATGCTGGGCAACCCGCCGGACTGCGACATTTATGATTCTAGGTGACGTATGTACGAGAGGATGCCGTTTTTGTGCGGTCAAAACCGGCAGACCGACAGAACTGGATCTCCGCGAACCGGAACGTGTCGCAGATTCAGTATGCAAGATGCGTCTGCGTCATGTCGTTGTGACCGCAGTGGCCCGAGACGATCTCAAGGATGGCGGTGCATTTGTTTTCGCAGAAACTATTCGTGCGATCCGAAGAAAGGCACCCTATTGCACCATTGAAGTATTGCCTTCAGACATGAAAGGCGATGATGAAAGTATTCTGACGCTCATGGATGCAAAACCGGATATTTTCGATCATAATATTGAAACGGTTCGAAGACTTACGAAACGTGTTCGTGCAATCGCCACCTACGATCGCTCACTCGCGGTTTTGAAACGGGTAAAGGAACTGAGCCCAAATACACCTGTAAAATCAAGTATTATGGTCGGTCTTGGTGAAACTAAAGAAGAGATTCTTGAGGCAATGGATGATTTGCTTGCGAATCATGTGGATATCATGGTGATCGGCCAATATTTGCAGCCGACTCGAAAGCATCTGGATGTCATCCGTTACTATACACCGGAAGAATTCGATGAGCTTAAGGAAATCGCACTTGCAAAAGGTTTCAGACACTGTGAAGCGGGACCTCTGGCCCGTTCATCTTATCATGCTGATGAACAAGTTGGAGAGGATTCACGTCGCCGTCATGACGAATTGATTCGTCAATCTGAAAAAGAAACCGGAACTGAATAATAATACATCAGAGCGCCGCGTCTTGTTTACTTCAGACGCGGCACTTTATTGCCCGAAACGATGCAATCGTTCATAAAAGTCGTCAATAAAGGATGAAAAAAGCTGCTCGGAAGGAGCGAGATCACGATCGCGCGGCCGTATCACGCCAACGGAACGCGATATTTTCGGAGTGCTGAGTGCAAGAACAGTGACGTCGTCCGGAAGATTATATGCGGCAGCATTTTCAGGCATTAAGGCAATACCGAAATTGGATGAGACTAGGCTCTTAATTGTGTCCATGTCCTCACCTTCAAAAACGATATTCGGAGTAAATCCGGCCTGTCTGCACGCATCACGGAATAATTCTTGAAGGGAAAGCTTGCTGCGAAATGTGATAAATCGTTCGTTTTTGAGTTGGCTCAGCGGAATTGATCCATGTCCGGCTTTTTTATGCTGTTTCGACATGAGAAGAACCATTCGCTCCGTATAAAGGATGCTGCTGCGTACAACGTCATGGTGCTTCGGAACCGGCGAAGCAAAGGCAAGATCGATGCTGCCCTGTTCAATCAATTTAATTAGGTAGGGGACCGTGCCCTGATGGAGCTGGAAATCAATGCCTGGGTGTATGTCATGAAATTTTTGCAAAACAATAGGCAAGGTGTGTACCGACAAACTTGTTGAAATTCCAAGTCGGATCAATCCCGTTTCAGGATTAAGGTATTCTTTAATCTTTTTTTGAGCTTTTTCAAATTCAATTAATCCCCGTTCCGCATGTTGCAGAAATATTTTTCCTGCTTGCGTAAGTTGAATGTTGCGCCCTTTGCGCGAAAAAAGAGCAACGCCGAGTTCGTCCTCAAGCAGCGCAATCTGACGGCTGATCGCGGATTGCGCGACATGCAAAGCTTCAGATGCTTGTGTTATATGTTCCCTTGTTGCCGCTTCTATAAAATATTGAATCTGCCTTAATTCCATTATTCGCACACCATTCATCTAAAATTGAGATTGATTTATTCTAAATTATATATTGTAAAGATTGATATTGAAAGAGTAAAATTAAATCACCATACTTTTGGCCTAATAAAGAGATAAAAAATACGTTTTCAGAAAACTCACACAGATATGATGCGTGATTGCGAACAGAAGGAAGGATGAGGTTTATGATGAGCAAAGTTCAGACGAGAGAGAAACCGGAAGGACTTTACCGCCCGGAATTTGAACATGATGCATGCGGAATCGGTATGTACGCGGATATTAAAGGGCGTGCGTCTAATGAGATTGTCAAGACTGCGCTGGAGATGCTGGCAAGGCTCGATCACAGAGCCGGTAAGGCTGCCGATGGAAAAACAGGCGACGGAGCCGGAATTTTGGTTCAAATTCCCGACCGTTATTTTCAGGAAGTATGCGACTTTGAGCTTCCCCCTGTAGGACATTATGGTGTCGGCATGTTTTTTATGCCCCAGGATCGTTCGAGCCGATTGGTTGCAATCGGCAAAATTAAAGCCTGCATTGCTGCACGAAATCTAAGAATATACGGCGAGCGCGATGTTCCAATCGACGAAAACGAAATCAGCCGTTTGGCAAGAAGCAAGGCGCCATATATGTACCAAATGTTTATCGGCACGGCGAATCAAGACGCAGGGCCGGTACTGGATTCGAAATTGTATTTGCTTAGAAAAGCCATTGAAGCAAAACTTAATGATGAAATATATGTTGCCAGCCTCTCAAGCCAAACTCTTGTTTATAAAGGTATGCTTCGGGCAAAAGAGGTTTCGGCTTTTTATACAGACTTGCAGGATGAACGCTTTGTTTCAGCGCTTGCCTTAGTCCATTCACGGTACAGCACAAATACCTTCCCAAGCTGGGAACGAGCCCACCCAAACCGGATGATTGTACACAATGGAGAAATCAATACAATTCGCGGCAATATGAGCTGGTTTAATGCCAAAGCGAAACGTTTAAATGACGGAAAACTTCCTCAGATTATTGATCCTGAGGGCAGTGATTCGGCTATTTTTGATAATGTACTCGAATTTTTAACCTATCATGGTTTTTCACTTCCACATGCGGTAATGATGATGGTACCTGAGCCTTGGGAGGGAGATAACGGACTCCCTGATTATCTGCGTGACTTCTATGAATTTCATAGCAGAACGATGGAACCATGGGACGGTCCTATGGCACTTGGATTCTGTAATGGAAAACAAATTGGAGCAATTCTCGATCGCAACGGCCTCAGACCGGCACGCTATTACATCACGAATGACGATAAAGTTGTATTCTCGTCTGAAGTAGGTGTCGCCGATCTGAAACCAGAAAACATTCGAGAACGCTGTCATCTGAAACCGGGCCAGCTGCTGCTCATCGATACCGAAAAAGGGCGTATTGTACCGAGCGATGAGTTGAAGAAAGAAATCTGTTCATCGATTCATTACGCGGATCTTCTGAAAAAATCGGTAATCAAGCTAAACGGACAGCATGGAACCGGGGTACTTCTTCCCGACAGTAAGCGTCTTTTTCAACAAAAAGTGTTTGGCTATACCTATGAAGACGCAACGAAAGCCATTCAGCCTATGGCGGAACAAGGAAAGGAACCAACCGGTTCGATGGGCAATGACACACCGCTCGCGGTCTTGTCCAATAAGTCGCAATTGTTATTTGATTACTTTAAGCAGTGGTTCTCACAAGTAACAAATCCGCCGATCGATGCCATTCGAGAGGCACGGGTGATGTCGAAAATAACATGGCTTGGCCCGCAAATCAGCTTACTTGAACCAAGCAAGCATGTGACATCGCAAATTCGGTTGAAGCACCCAATCCTTGATCGAAAGGCATTTCAGGATCTTCAACACCAAGAATTAAAAACGCGTACGGTCGCACTGACTTATCTTGCCGAAGAGGGCAAATTCGGACTTTCCAAAGCAGTGGATCAGCTGATTCTGCATGTGGACGAAATGATCCATGATGATGTGTCGTTGATTATTCTTTCGGATCGGGATGTGGATCAAAATCATTTGCCGATTCCGTCTCTTCTTGCGGTCAGTGCGTTGCATCATCATTTAATCAATCAGGGAACACGGCCGCAAATCAGTTTGATTGTTGATTCAGGCGAACCGAGAGACAGTCATCAGGTAGCCGCATTACTTGGCTATGGAGCCGATGCCATTCATCCGTATTTGGCACTTAATACCGTTCATTCTTTAATTAAATCGAATCATTTGGATCTGTCCGAGGAAAAAGCGGAGCAAAATTACATTAAAGCACTCGTTGGCGGTATCGTAAAAATCATGTCTAAAGTAGGCATTTCGTCAATTCAAAGTTATCGTGGAGCGCAGACGTTTGAAGCGCTTGGTTTGTCAAATGCTCTTATTGATAAATATTTTAAGGGCACGGTATCACAGATCGGCGGTATTGGGCTGGAAGAAATTGAGACGGAAACCTTGTTGCGCCATAAAAAGGCTGTTGAGGAATGCCTACAAGGAGAAATGAAGCCATTGGACCCAGGCAGTACAATGCAATGGCGCCAAGGCGGGGAACAGCATAAAATTGAACCGCTGATTGTGCATACGCTTCAGCAGGCAGCACGGACAAACGATTATCAATTGTATAAAGACTATAAAAAAATGGTAGACAAAGCGCCGTTCTCGACCATTCGGAGCTTGCTGACTTTTGAAAAGGATCGAAAGCCGATCTCTCTTGAAGAGGTTGAACCTGTTGAAAACATTCTGAGACGGTTTAAAACCGGTGCAATGTCCTACGGATCGATCAGCAAAGAAGCACATGAAGCAATGGCGATTGCAATGAATCGTATCGGCGGGAAAAGCAACAGTGGTGAAGGTGGCGAGGATGCCGATCGATTTACGCATGATCAGAACGGCGACTGGCGCCGCAGCGCAATAAAACAAGTAGCATCAGCACGTTTTGGGGTAACAAGCTATTACCTCTCTGAAGCAGACGAACTGCAGATTAAGATGGCACAAGGTGCAAAGCCCGGTGAAGGCGGACAGTTGCCTGCCGGCAAAGTATATCCTTGGATCGCCCGCACCCGTCATGCAACAACAGGGGTTGCTCTAATTTCACCGCCGCCGCATCATGACATCTATTCAATTGAAGATTTGGCGCAATTGATCTATGACTTGAAGTCTAGTAATCCAAAGGCGAGAATCAGCGTTAAATTGGTTGCGAAAGGCGGAGTCGGTACCATTGCTGCGGGTGTTGCTAAAGGGAAAGCTGACGTAATTCTGATCAGCGGACATGACGGCGGGACTGGCGCAGCATCCAAAACAAGTATTAAGCATGCCGGACTTCCATGGGAAATCGGACTTGCCGAAGCGCATCAAACCTTGATGAAAAACGGTTTGCGTGATCGTGTTCGTCTTGAAACTGATGGGAAATTGATGACGGGGCGCGATGTTTTGATTGCTGCTTGTCTCGGTGCGGAAGAGTTCGGTTTCGCTACGGCACCGCTTGTGGTTCTCGGTTGCCTGATGATGCGCGCGTGTCACCTTGATTCATGTCCTGTCGGCATCGCAACGCAAAATCCGGAATTGCGCAAGAATTTTATGGGCAATCCGGATCACATTGTTCATTTTATGACGTTTATTGCTCAGGATATTCGTGAACAATTGGCTGAACTGGGATATCGTTCGCTTAATGAAGTCATTGGACAGGCGCATTTGCTCAGAATTAAAAAAGAAGTACACAGTCACTGGAAAGCACGCACATTGGATCTCTCCGACCTGCTTTATCAGGCAGAAAGCGATGTTTCCAAACGCTACTTCGCCCGCGCTCAAGAGCACCACGTCGAGCGCCGTTTTGACGAACGTAATTTGGTTGCCACCTGTCTGCCGACGATTGAAAACAAGCGTCCGGTGCAACTTGTCTATAAATTAAAGAATTCCGACCGAACCGTCGGATCGACACTTGGCTATTTCATTTCACGTTCGACCGGAGGTAAGGGCTTGCCTGAAGACACTATTACTTTGTCCTTTACCGGGAGTGCCGGACAGAGTTTTGCGGCATTCATTCCGAAAGGTGTAACGATGATCTTGACGGGAGATGCCAATGATTATGTCGGCAAAGGACTGTCGGGAGGAAAAGTAGTTATTAAGTCAGAAGAGCTTGAGGGTGTTGATTCAGATTCCCAAGCAATGATGGGAAATGTTGCCTTGTTTGGCGCAACGAGCGGTGAAGCTTATGTGCGCGGTACCGCCGGCGGACGTTTTTGCGTGCGCAACAGCGGGGCTAAGGCTGTTGTCGAAGGAGTCGGCGAGAACGGTTGTGAATATATGACCGGAGGCAGGGTTGTCGTCCTTGGTGCAATCGGAAGAAATTTTGCTGCTGGAATGTCCGGCGGTGTTGCTTATGTTCTTCCTGATGGTGAACGTGATCAGCTGATTCCTCTAATTAATAAGGAATTGGTAAATATCGAACCGCTCACGGATAAGCAGGAGCAGGATGAGGTTTATCAGTTGATTAAGAATCATTTGGATCATACCGGCAGTCCGAAAGCCAAAAAAGTACTCATGAACTGGAAAGAATCCATCCAACGAATGATCAAGATTATTCCGCGCGACTACGAAGCAATACTTGAACAAATTGCGCGGTATGAATCGCAGGGATTGACCGGAGAACAAGCCAAGGAGCAAGCGTTCTACTTGAAAAAGCAAGGAAATTTAAGTGTGCGCAATTCCACTTATTTACCGGTTTGAGTTCAAGACGCCGACTTTTGCAGCGGACAAATTTTGAAAGGATGAAGTTTACCTATGGGACAATTAATGGGTTTCCTGAATATAGAGAAAAAGAATCAAAAAGAACGCAAGCCGGTTGAACGTGTGCATGACTGGGGCGAATATAAAATTCCATTGGTGGAAAAGGATGCAAAAGAGCAAGCGGCACGCTGCATGGATTGCGGTATTCCTTACTGTCAAATTGGTACCACAATAAACAGAGGTACAACCGGATGCCCCATCCACAATCTAATTCCTGAGTGGAATGACCTTGTTTATCATGGGCTTTGGAAGGAAGCTTATGACCGTCTGGCGAAAACAAATAATTTTCCTGAATTTACATCGAAAGCCTGTCCTGCTCCATGTGAAGGATCATGTACCGCAGGCTTTGTCAGTGATCCGGTTTCGATTAAATCCATAGAGCGAGCAATTATCGACCGTGCCTTTGAAGAAGGATGGGTCGTACCGAAACCGCCGAAACGGCGTACGGGCAAAAAGGTCGCTGTGATCGGATCAGGACCTGCGGGGCTCGCCTGCGCAGACCAATTAAATAAAATTGGTCATGAGGTGACTGTTTTTGAACGATCGGATCGTCCAGGCGGTTTGCTGATGTATGGTATTCCAAGCATGAAAATTGAAAAGGATGTCGTAGACCGTCGCGTTCATTTGCTTGAAGAAGAAGGTATTCTTTTTAGAACAAATGCGGATGTAGGAAACACAGTCAGCGTCGAAGCGCTAAAAGAAAACTATGATGCAGTGATTCTCTGCACAGGCGCAGGCAAGCATCGTGAGGTGTCGATCGAGGGTCGCGAATTGAAGGGTATTTCACCGGCAATGCAGTATTTGACTGCAAGCAATCGTCACCTGCTCTATGGCGAAGCGCTAAAGCCTGATTTCGATGCAAAGGGAAAACATGTGATTGTGATCGGTGGCGGAGATACAGGCGAAGATTGTGTGGCAACGGCAATTCGTCAAGAATGCAAAAGTGTTGTTCAGTTTGGCAAACACGGCAAGCTTCCAACTCAACGCATGGCCAATAATCCGTGGCCGGAGCATCCAAATGTTTTCTCGGTGGATTATGCTTATGAAGAGGCTGAAGAGGTACTTGGAAAGGATCCGCGTGAATACTATGTTGAAACGCAGAAATTTATTGGAAATTCCGATGGACATGTGCAGGAGCTGATCACCGGTTCATTTAAGAAAGATACGGATGATGCAGCTAAAAAAAGCTGGAAGGCCGATCTTGTGCTCATCGCCATTGGTTTCCAAGGCACTGAAGACAAAATATTTGAGGATTTCAAAGTAACTAAAGACGCCTCAGGCCGTGTGATCGAAACGGATTCACGCAGCTACCAGACAAGCCAGGAAGGTATCTTTGCAGCGGGCGATGTTCGCCGTGGAGCAAGCTTGATTGTATGGGCGATTGAAGAGGGGCGCAAAGCAGCGGCTGCCGTTGATCTTTATTTGGATAAGAAATTGTCTTTGCTTCACAAATAAATCATTTCATAAATAGTTCATTGTGAAATTCATCATTCATAAAAGCCGACATTTGTCGGCTTTTTTCTAATTCATGTGATGTGAAACGACTATGTTGTTTACCGTTCATGAATAAACCAATAAATTGT
The DNA here is from genome assembly GCF_024385605.1 of Sporolactobacillus sp. STSJ-5. Lineage (GTDB taxonomy): Bacteria > Bacillota > Bacilli > Bacillales > Sporolactobacillaceae > Sporolactobacillus. Next base: position 168,632 of record NZ_JANFOJ010000003.1, read on the forward strand.
ATGAACAACAAAATCCTTTAAAACCTAATTCAAAAATATCTGATCTTTATTTTGAAGCGACAAATTTCGCATTGTTTCGACGTAAAATTTTTGTAAATTATAGAAACGGCTCCTCATACAGAGTGAAATATACCGTATAATAAGAAATAAGTGTTTGAATTTGGAAAAAGAGATTAAGGTTATGGGGTGAGGACGGTGGCGAGACATAAACTGTTCGCATCGATCACAGTTGGGCTGCAGACGCTTGTTCTAAAAATTGCCGATCTGACCAAAATGTCGATCGTTGAGTACGTTAAAGCTGACGTTTCAATTGGCGCGGATATTTATAACCACAGGATGATTGAATTTCAAACGGTTGATCAGGCTTGCCGTCAATTGGCCGGATTTGTACAAATTTTGGATGATTACGGCGTTACCAATTATCGTGCTGTCGCAGCAAGTTCGGTTCAAGAGGCGAGAAACGCTGAATATGTAAAGGAACAAATCCGAATTAAAACCGGCCTCAATGTTGAATGGCTGGCGAATGCTGAGGAGCGTTTTCTTCATAATCAGGCTGTCGCTTATAACACGGATACGTTCAGCGACTTGATCCAACAAGGCACCATGATGATCGACATCGGATCGGGCAGCATGCAATTGACCGTGTATAATGCTGGCCATTTTATTTTTTCTCGAAATATCAAGCTTGGTCCGCTTCGTATCCGTGAATTGCTTGGTGACTTGGAAAGTAAAACCGGTGATTTTGTGGAAATTATGGAGGATTATATTCGTAGTAAAATTGATGGTTATCATCAATTTGCCCCAAAAGGAGTCGCAATTCGCAACTTTGTGCTGGTCGGTACCGATCTGCTCGCGTTTAAACAAGCGTTTATGAGCGGAAGCGACGAGATAATCAGCCGTCAACGTTTCGATGATTTATATCAGCATATCTTGACCATTCCTCCTCAGGTGTTGGCCAAGGAATTTACGTTGCCCTACGATTCAGCATCGCAGCTGCTTCCATCTGCTATGATCTTGAAGATGACACTGGAGATTACAGGAGCCGAAAGCATTATTCTTTCGGATGCCGATCTGGCCGATGGGATTATTGTTCATGAATTATTACAAATGCATAAGAATATTTTGGATCACTCGTTTACAGAGGACATCATTGTTTCTGCTCGAAATATTTCTGTACGCTATAATTGCGACACGGAGCATATTAACAGTGTTGAAAATTTTGCCCTTCACTTATTTGATCGGTTGAAACGGCTGCACGGTCTGAATAAAAGGGACAGACTTCTTTTACAGCTTGCTGCAATTTTGCAAGATACTGGGAGTTACATTGATATGAACGCCCACTATATACATTCTTACTACATTATTCAATCGTCGGAAATCATCGGCATCTCAGAAAATGAACGGGATATCATTGCTAATATCGCGCGCTATCATAGCGCGGAGACGCCGTCGAGCAACTCGTCTGCTTTTCGGAAGCTTCCTACGACAAGCAGACTGATTGCTGCAAAGCTTGCGGCGCTGTTAAGAATTGCTGATGCACTGGATGACAGCCGTCAGCAAAAGGTGGAGCGTATCGCTGTTTCATTGAAAAACGATCAAGTCACAATTACTGCCCGCTCTGATGATGACCTTTCACTGGAAAAGCAGACGTTTAAAGAAAAAGCGGCTTATTTTGAAGAAGTATTTGGATTGAAACCGATTTTAAGAGGATAGGTGGATGGCAATGGATAATTTTGATCGTGAGGAATATTTCAGCAATCGTGAGTTAAGCTGGCTGCTTTTTAACGAGCGAGTGCTTGAGGAGGCGAGAGATAAAGATAATCCGCTGCTCGAACGGATAAAATTCTTATCAATCACAGCAAGTAATTTGGACGAGTTCTTTATGGTGCGAGTCGCGTCTTTGATTGATATGGTCAACGTAGGCTATAACAAACCGGATGCCTCTGGCTTAAGGGCAGATCAGCAGTTGTCAGCGATCAGCGCCAAGGCTCATCAAATGATCAATCAACAGTATACGACTTATAATCGAATGCTGAAGAAGATGCTTAACGAGAATAAGATTCATATTCTGGATATAGACGAACTCTCCCAGAAACAGCTTGATTTTATTGACCATTATTTTAACCGAGAAGTTTATCCGGTTCTGACACCGATGGCAGTCGATTCGTCGCGTCCTTTTCCGCTGATTTTAAATAAAAGTATCAACATCGCGGCGTTTATTCATAAAAAGGACAGCAAAGCGTCTCAAAGCGAATTTGTTACTGTTCAGGTACCAAACGTGCTGCCGCGCGTTGTTAAGCTTCCGGATCGCGAAGGACATACAAGCTTTATTTTGCTTGAAAACATCATTCGAAGGCATCTTAATCAGCTCTTTGTTGGTTATGAGCTTGATGAAGCATCATGTTACCGCGTTATGCGTGATATGGATCTTGAAGTGGATGAAGAGGACACGGAGGATTTGCTGAAAGAAATTGAGAAACAGCTAAGGCTTCGTGAACGAGGCAATGTCATTCATCTTGATGTGGAGGCGGGAATCAGTGAACGCCTCGTGACCAAGCTGTTTGATCGGCTTTCAGTCAGCGCTGACAATGTATATCGGGTTAACGGTCCCATCGACCTTACCTTTTTATCAAAGCTTGCCGGACAAATCAAAGAGCCGGGCGACATGGTTTATCCGCCGCATCGTCCGTTTGTCCACTATGAATTGCTGGAGCATTCCATTTTTCATGCCATGCGTGCAGGAGATATTTTTCTCCACCATCCGTACGAATCGTTTGATCCGGTGATTGAGCTGATTCGGCAAGCCTCAAGAGATCGTCACGTGCTTGCCATTAAAATGACTCTGTACCGTGTTTCAGGAAATTCTCCAATCATTCGTTATTTGGAAAAGGCAGCTGAGAATGGCAAGCAGGTGACCGTACTCGTTGAACTGAAGGCGAGATTTGACGAAGAAAATAATATTAACTGGGCACAGAAGCTGGAGAAAACCGGCTGTCATGTTATCTATGGACTGGTCGGATTGAAAACGCATTGCAAGATGGCGCTCGTTGTGCGCAGAGAAGAAGACGGTATTAAACGTTACATGCACTTTGGAACAGGCAACTATAACGATATCACTGCTCATTTTTATACCGACATGGGCCTTTTGACTTGCAACGAGCAGATGGGTATTGATGCATCCAATGTATTCAACATGCTTTCCGGTTACTCAGAACCTCCTTATTTTCATAAATTGGTGATTGCACCTCTATGGCTGCGTAACAGTCTGCTCGATTTAATTGATACGGAAATCAAGAATGCGCAAAGCGGCAAACCTGCGTTTATTCGTGCAAAGATGAATGCATTGTCGGATGAAGGCATTATCAAAGCCTTATATCGAGCATCGGCAGCAGGCGTGGACATTCAGTTGCTTGTTCGAGGTATCTGCTGCCTTCGAACAGGTATACCAGGTGTGAGCGACCGGATAGAAGTTCATTCGATCGTTGGTCGTTATCTTGAACACAGTCGAATCTATCTATTCGGCAACGGAGGCGAGACTCTGGCCTTTCTTGCAAGCGCAGATTTGATGCCGAGAAACTTAAATCGACGTGTCGAGCTAATGTTTCCTATCGAGGATGAGCAAATTAAAACAACAATTATTGACCTGTTTGATTTAATGATGAGAGACAATGTGAAGACGCGTGTGCTTGGCAGTGACCATCGTTATGAGAAGCCGGATCGACGAGGGAAAATTCCGTTCAATGTTCAGGAGCATCTGGCAAAACTTGCAGAGCAGCGAACCATTCGTCGTGATCATTCGCTTCGAGAAAAACGAACCTTTACACCAATTAAAGGGCACACGAACGAATCAATTGATCCGGAAGATGAGTAAATAGAATAAAATAAAAAAATATCCTAAAATGTTCGAGAGGCATTTTCCCTTGTCACTGGTGCTTTTTTGCCAAACAAGATTAATGTACTCTCTTTTTCTGTGCTTTTTACGTGTTGAATCACTGAGAGACATGCCGTATGATTAAAGATATCGTTTTAAAGTAATAGATCGTTGCACTTGAAAAATAACTATATATTGTGGTATGTTATTTAACATAAACTATATGTAGTGGTTTTTGTGGCAGAAACCTTCACTGCATTGATAGAAGGAGGAGCGTTCGCTTGCGCATCTTATATGCAACAATGACAGGAAACGTCAAAAGGTTTCTCGCTAAAACAGGACTCGCTCATCAACCGATCAGCAGTGCTGATCCTATTGATGAACCTTATGTTTTGGTGACAAATACTATTGGATTTGGTGACGCTCCGGATCAAGTGAAAGACTATTTAAAAAGAAACGGAAGATATCTCATTGCTGTGGCAGCAAGCGGGAATCGAAACTGGGGTCATAATTTTGCACATGCGGCAGATGTAATTGCAGAGTTGTTCCACGTACCAGTTTTATATAAATTCGAGCTTGGTGGTACTGAGAAAGATGTCAATGAATTTCGAGAGAGGGTGAAGGCACTTGCCGAACGAAGCGATAAAGTCAAAGTCTTACACTGAATTGAACAATGAGGTGCTGACACGCGGAGATGACGGTTTTTACCGTTTAGATAAAGACAAAGAGGCTATTGAGGTCTATATGGAGGAAGTGCACGCGAAGACGATTCATTTTAATGGTATACTTGATCGGCTTCACCATTTGGTTGACGAGCACTATTATTATGACGTATTTGCTGAATACAGTGATGAGCAAATCGAACAGATTCATTCGATGGCTGTCGCCTATAAGTTCCAGTTCAAATCCTACATGGCAGTGAGTAAATTTTATCGTGACTATGCGATGAAAACCAATGACAAATCTCACTATCTTGAAAATTATGATGAACGAGTTGCCATTGTTTCTCTGTTCTTAGCGCGCGGAAATTATGATTTAGCCGTTCGCTTGATGCGTGCGATGATGGAGCAGCGCTATCAGCCGGCAACGCCAACTTTTCTTAATGCAGGAAAAGCACGCCGCGGCGAAATGGTTTCCTGCTTTTTGATCGAAGCGGATGACTCGCTCAATTCTATTAATTACATAGAGAGCACCTCTCAACAGCTGTCGAAAATCGGCGGCGGTGTTGCACTTAATCTCTCAAAGATACGTGCACGCGGTGAAGCGATTAAAGGGGTTGAGGGTGTCGCCAAAGGTGTAGTTCCGGTCGCACGCAAGCTGCAACTCGGATTCTCCTATGCGGATCAGTTGGGACAGCGGCCTGGCGCGGGTGCAGCATATCTGAATATCTTTCATTGGGATGCTCCGGAATTCCTTGATACAAAGAAAGAAAATGCTGATGAAGATATTCGTCTCTCGACATTGTCGATTGGTCTGATTGTTCCGGGTAAATTCTTTGAACTTGCCGAGGCAGGCAAACCTTTTTATATGTTTGCACCTTACACCGTTTTCAAAGAATATGGAAAGCATCTTGATGATATGAATATGGATGAAATGTACGATAAGCTTGTTGCTAATCCTGCTGTTAAAAAGAAGAGCGCGGATACACGCGAATTTCTGAATTTGATTGCTCAAATGCAGATGCAATCCGGATATCCTTATATTTTCTATAAAGACAATGCAAACAAGAATCATCCGCTCCATCGTCTAGGGGACATCAAGATGTCGAACCTCTGCACTGAAATTTTTCAACTGCAGGAGACATCAACAATTAACGATTATAATGTTCCTGACGACATTCGCCGCGATGTTTCATGCATCCTCGGCTCACTTAATATTGTGAATGTAATGGAGACCGGAAAAATCCGTGATTCGGTACACGCAGGTATTGAAGCACTGACTCAGGTCAGTGAGATGACCGAAATTGCGAACGCCCCGGGAGTAAGTCTTGCCAACCGTGAACTGCACTCTGTCGGTCTCGGTGCGATGAACTTAAACGGCTATCTTGCAAAAAATCAGCTTGCCTATGAATCAGCAGAAGCTCGAGATTTTGCACGTACGTTCTTCTCGCTTGTTAATTTCTATTCAATTGAAAAATCAATGCTGATCGCGAAAGAACGCGGCAAAACATTTAAGGGCTTCGAAAAATCGGACTACGCTGATGGTACGTATTTTGCCAAATATGAGCATGAGTTCTTCGGCCCGAAAACAGAGAAAGCAGCGGAGCTCTTTAAGGGTATTCATATTCCTACTCCTGCAGAATGGACAGAACTCAAAGCAAAGGTCGGGCAATACGGCTTATACAATGCCTATCGTTTGGCAGTCGCTCCAACGCAATCGATCAGTTATGTGCAAAATGCAACGAGTTCGGTCATGCCAGTTGTGAATGTTATTGAACGGCGTAAATACGGAAACAGTGAAACAATCTATCCAATGCCGTTCTTGTCGCCGCAGACCATGTGGTATTACAAATCGGCGTATCAAACGAATCAGTTCCGCGTGATCGATATGATTGCTGAAATTCAAGCGCATGTTGACCAAGGAATATCGACTATTCTTTATGTCGACAGCATGACCAGCACGCGTCAACTGGCAAGATTGTATGTCTATGCACACAAAAAGGGATTAAAATCTCTCTACTATACTCGAACACAGCTCTTGTCGCCTGAAGAATGCACGGCTTGCTCCGTCTAAACACAATTAGCGTTCTAAGGCTTTAACGATCAAGAAGTTCAATTGAAGGATGGATTATTTACGATGAAGGCAATTAATTGGAACAGCAGCGACAATCAAATCGCAAAGGTATACTGGAAGCAAAACATTAACCAGTTTTGGACAGAGGAAGCGTTTAAGGTATCGCGAGATCTTTCAGACTGGTCGAAAATGAATGAGGATGAGCGGGCAACTTATGTTGAAGTGCTTTCCGGACTCACCGGTCTTGATCGTGAGCAAGGCGATAACGGAATGCCGCTTGTGGCCATTCACCATGACAATATGCATGAGCAAGCAGTTTTTGCTTGGATGGGGATGATGGAGCATATTCATGCAAAATCCTATTCGCATATTTTTTCAACGTTGATTTCGTCAAAGGAAACGGATTATTACTTAGGCGAGTGGGTGAACAATCAACCTGAACTTCAGGAAAAATACCGTCTGATTGCACACTGGTATAATCAGCTTTACGATAAGCGGGAAAATGTGACACCGTTTAAACGGTATATGGCGATGTGCGCCTCTGTTTTTCTTGAGAGCTTTTCCTTTTACAGCGGCTTCTTTTATCCGGTCTTCTTATCAGGACAGGGCCGGATGATCGCCAGCGGTGAAATTATCCGCAAGATTATCCAAGATGAATCGATTCACGGAAGCTTCACGGGTATGGTCGCACAACGTCTGTATCGTGAGGATCTTACAGATGAAGAGCGCCAAAAAGCTGACAATGAGAGAGAAGAGCTCCTTGACCGATTAATTGAAGTTGAGAAGATATATACAGCAAAGATCTATACGAAGATCGGGTTAACCAATGAAGTGATGGATTATGTATATTATAACGCGAACCGTGCCTTGCAGAATTTAGGCTATGATGACAAGTACGATCATCGTCCGGTGAGTCAAATCGTATTAAATGGAATCGATACAAGCACGATTAATCATGACTTCTTCTCGACAAAAGGCGATTATGTTGTTCCGCTGAACATTGAACCATTGACTAATGAAGATTTCAATTTCGATAATGTATAAAGAAAAGTTCCGATCCATTGTGTTCGGGGCTTTTTTCATATTAGAGAAAAAAATAGAAATTTCTAGTATAATAAGAACTAGGAATTGTTCGCACTGAGTTTATCTTTATGTGACTGACCTACTCGTTGTTCGGCATTCGAATAACTGTAATATAAGGTGTAGCTAAGTTTGGTTTGGAGGTTGGTTCTGTGATCCCTCAATGGATAAAAAAGAGTTTGGTCGCCTGTGTTGCGGTCTTAACCTTTGGTACGGTTATCCCAACTCTTCCTGCTCATTACCTTGATAAAGAAAATGATAAGCAAAATGTCCAAAAAGCAGGAAATGATGTTGCCGCTTCTGGTTTTGAAACCGAACTAGCAACAAAAAAAGAGAGTCATAATTCTTGGAAACTGAAAGATTCCAAAGAAGACTTGCTTGACGGATTTTCAAGCTACGCAGCACGCGAAGCTGAAAAGCAGGGTGCGACTAAATTCGGATCACGGATCACGGAACGAATTAATCGACAATACACGGAACAAATTGTTCCTGCATTTGCTCAAGCACTGCAGGAGATCGGTGATGTGCATAGCCTTGCATGGATTCGCGAACTGGATGTTACTCATGCACCTTCTCAGGGATTTGGCGAGCGGATCATGCATGTGTATAATAAGCAATCAGGCAAAGAGGTCCTGAAACTTCATGTTCGGCGCGATCATCCGCCGCTTGACGGTTATTATTTTAACTTTCATTATCACACGGCGTTGGATGATTTTCAGCAGCACCATGAGATAAAAACGATATATTGGGGCAAGAATATGCCGCCAAAATGGCGTGCATGAATCCAATGGAAAAACCGGGGCATTGCTCCGGTTTTTTGTACTATAAAAAAGTATAAGCGATCCGGGATAACGCCACGTCCTGTGGCGACCCGGATACTAGGTCTTCGCTTTTGTCAAAGTTTTGGCGAAGCCAAGTTTTCTAATGTAAATCAGCCGAAAGCAATGGATTTGTGAATGAGCAGCCGGAAAAAAAGTTATTGAAACTATTCAAAGCCCAGATTCGCGGTGATCTGTGCCATGATGCGATAACCGATTGGATTTGGATGAATGTGGTCGAAGCCGAGTAGCTGCGGTTCATGTCCTGAAAAAGCACGATATATATCGGCAACGCGAACAAACGGATAGCGTTCAAGACCAGTGAGCCGTTTAGTGTATTCCTCCAGCCAGTGATTGGTATTTGGAATGTAAAACAAGGGGTTATACAAATTCAACACACGAACGATAAATGGGCTGGGGTTGCTTGCATGGAGCGTATCAATACGTTGGATCATCTGGTCGAAATGGATCAGACTCTCCTGAGAGGCCTCAATAATGGGTGACGTATCGCCTGTTCGCATCCACATTCTTCCTGCCTTCAGAAAATCGTTGCCTCCTCCGGTCAATGTAATGAATGAAGCATTACTTACCGACTCAGCTACTTCAGGCTGAGAAAGTATATTACGAATCTCCTCAGTTGTTGCTCCATTTCTTGCATAAACACGTCGCTCAATCTGCGTCTGATAATAGGCTTCAAGTGTGCGGTGATAGAGTTTAACAAAGTTCGGTTGAAAGAAAGTTGATCCAATTCCGACAGTTAGTGAATCACCAATAGCAACGTAAAGCGGATGCAAACGCAACTTGATCACCTCCTGTTCACAAGTTGTCTCTTTAATATACAAAAAGAAAGTATAAAAGCGAATTAATAGCAAAAATCTAATATAAGAAAAGCTAAGGTTCGACTGGCATCCGACGACTCGGCATCGGCAAGTTTTCTTTACCAGTGTATTCATGATTTCAGAACATGTTCTGCTGACGGATTAGGTGAAGGAAAAAAGGAGCAAAGCAAAAAGCAGCGTCCACATGTGAAACACAGTGAAACGCTGCTTTCTATTGGGATCGTTGATTATTGAATGTGGTGATAGATGTTGATTAGTTACCGATGAATTCCTGAGTCCAGTAGGAGCCGTAGGAGCCGCCCTGAACATAGCCGACACCGATTGTAGTAAAGCTTGCATTTAAAATATTTGCACGGTGGCCCGGACTGTTCATCCATCCTTGTACAACTTCTTCAGGTGTTTTTTGACCGGCGGCAATGTTTTCACCGGCAGATTTATAAGAGATACCGAATTTTTTCATCATGTCAAATGGTGAACCATAAGTTGGTGACTGGTGATCAAAGTAATTTTTATCACTCATATCTTGAGATTTGGCACGTGCCATTTTTGATAGAGTGCTATTGTCTGCCTTCAGTGGCTGAAGACCGGCTTTTGTCCGTTCCTGATTTGTCAAATCAACAACCTTCTGCTCATACGCGTTCATTTCGCTGTTTGAGGATTGGTTGTCCGAAGGTTTTTCTGAATGATCGGCTGCAGGTTTCTCAGAATTTGCCGGTGCTTCAGATTGCTGCGGTTCAGCAGGCTTCGCTTGCTCTGGTTTTTCTGCTTGAGCGTCTTCGTCCTTCTTTGGAGTTTCAGCCTTTTCAGCTGCATCTGCATCTGGTAAATTCACCAGCTGTTCCTGAATTTGGCTGAAATCCAATGTGATTCCGAGTTTCTTCAGCAGCTCTTCCAAATTCGGATTTTGCTGCTCCTTCAATTTCCATGGGTTGAGCAGGTCTGTTGCGGCAGCTTTGCAGATTTCTTCTTTTGTTTGAGTTGCCGCATGTGCCTGGCCACCTCCCATAACGAGCGGCAGGGCAAGCATCCCTGCGATGGTTAAACCAACTACTTTCTTTTTCATTGTGTAACTCCCTCCTTGGTCAATAGGTTTCGGGTTTAGGAGATTGGTAGTGGGGTAAAAGGTTGAATTACATGATGTTACCAGATTTGTGGAAGATCTACCCATGAGTTTGGTTAACCTATTTTTTGCAGACATTTTATAGAAGAAATAGTTAAGTATATAAGAAAAACCGGGCAAAAAGCGCCCGGTCCTAACATACGAAAGTTCTTACATCTCGCCTCTATTTCTATTAAGCATTCTGATCTTCATTAGTAAAATAAGCGGAAAATTTCCGGTTATATGCATCATGGCACTTGTTTCGCCGGTAAATAAGGGTAATTTTTCCGCTTATGCAAATCAAAACCCTACCATGTTTACGTTTTTCGATTCGATAAGCGGAATTTCTCCGTCTATTTAAGCTTTTTTTTCGTTCATTTTCAAATTAAGCGGAATTTCTCCGTTTATTTCTCAGATTAGGCGCTTACCTGATCGTCCAACCGAATCCTATGACGCTGATCATCATACCAGCAAGACAAAATCTTATACTTTCTTTACTTGTAAGAAAAACCGGGCACAGCCCGATCCTTACTTCCGCAGGACGCGGTGACTTTCGTGTTGCATACAGGACCTACTTTCACAGGACGTATGCGTATTTAGCGAAAGTTCCTTACACTAGCGAAAGCTCCTTCACTCCAAATGGAGCTTTGATCCATCAACCTTGTGATTTGAGCGACACTTCAGCTGCTCGCTTGTCGGGAGTTCAGGACCTCCTCAGACATGCTGATATCTGCGGGTTTCCTTTGGCCTGCGATCAACAGAGCCGCTCCGCAGGCCTCTCGCACTTACGTGTCTGAAATGAACTTAGTGCTGAAATGCCGCTAATCGTAGTGCCATCACGGCATAATTTTATACTTTTGTACGTAATCATCGTACTTTAGCACAATGGTATTTTCATTTAAGCGGTGTCCAGCACCCTTCAAGGGGGACATGAATGTTTCCTATTTGTGTAAAAAAACAACCGCCCGATGTGGATCGGACGGCTGCTTCCGATGAAGTCTTGCTAAAGGGGCAATCACTTAATGGGAGACAAAGCAATCGAATTATAGTGCTGAAACCAATCGATGATTTCTTGAAGACGAGTAAGCCGATTTCTTGGTTTTCCGCTTCGTGAAAGCTCGTGATTTTCTCCTTTTATTCGTACAAAGCGTGTTTCGACACCAAGTCGGCGCAGTGCGATATACCATTGCTCTGCTTGTTCAATCGGGCAGCGATGGTCTTGTTCACTGTGAATGATACAAGTCGGTGTTTTGACTCGATTTGCTTGTCGAATCGGCGAAAGTTGCATCAGCATTTCCTCATTGTTCCACAGATCAGCACCGTTAAAATAACGAGTAAGGAAGTAATAGCCGATATCACTTGTTCCATAGAAATTGTAGAGGTTGCAGATGGATCGTTGAGTGACTGCTGCACGGAAACGGTTCGTTGTCCCAACAATCGTATTTGTCATAAATCCGCCGTAGCTTCCGCCGGTTACAAATTGACGATCAGGATCGCATTCCGGAAAATTCGCTAATACGTGATCGAGTCCTTTAAGAATATCCAGCTTGTCCTTTCTGCCCCAGTCACCATAACATCCGGCACAGAATTCAGCACCGTAGCCGCGGCTCCCTCGCGGATTTGTGTAGACGACGGCGAAGCCCTGAGCGGCCAAACATTGAAATTCATGATTGAACGAGTCACCGTAGGCAGCTGCCGGTCCGCCGTGAATTTCCAAAACAACCGGTACTTTTTCTGAAGTTCTGGCGGTTTTGGGCGGCATAAGCACCCAGCCGTCGATTTTCCAGTTGTCAGCGCCGTCATATGTAAACGAAATCGGCTCATTCAAATCGAATTGTTTGAAAAGCTCTTGATTATGATTGCTGATTTGTCGAACCGTGTCGCCATTTCCCAGGAAATAGAGGTCTCCTGTCGAAAGAGGTGTCGATAAAATTGCAATGATTTTGTCATTGCTCATCGAAAATGAGGTCATTACAGTTTTTTTACGCATGAATACTGTAGAGACGACACCATTTAAAGCTATCGACTTTAATCCGCTGATTGCACCGTCTTGAACGAGGTACGTTAAGGATTCACCATCTTTAGACCATTGAATCAAGTTGTGGCCGCCATCAAAACGAACGTCAGTGCCGATAAAATTACCTAATGATAAGTGCTCGTTATGTGTCAGATTTTTTGCTGGTCCACCAGCTGCGGGCACAAGTAGAATACTGATATTTTCCGGAGTACATTCTCCATCTTCATTTCCTGCGAGAGCAACCATTTGTCCGTCCGGTGAAACTTTTACATCCTCAATGTAACCTAGTGCTTTATAAATGCGTTCCGTTGTCCGCGTGGAAAAATCATAAGCATATAAATCCAAAAGATAATCATTTTGATCCGGATGAGGCTTACCCATGCAGAAGTACAGTCGGCACCCGTCTGGTGAAAAGGCAGGAAGTTCTGCGTCGCAATGTGGGTTTGTGATCAGTTCCTTATGCTTGTCTACGATGGAGAGGAGATACAGAGCTGTTGTTCCGTCAACAAAGCCTTTGCCGTTCTGCAAATATCTGAGTCGCGTAACCACCGTGACATCCGGATTGTCAGAGCCTTTCTTATCTTTTAATGTTGTTTGACAGACAAGTTTGTGCCCGTCAGGGGAAAGTGCAAAATCATTTGTGCCATCTTCGAAATCGGTGATTTGTTCCGATTCTCCGCCCAAAAAAGGAATTCGCCACACTTGATCAGTTCCTGTTCGGTTCGAAAGATAATAGACATACATTCCATCCGAGGAGAAACAGGGACTATGATGTTTCTCTAAACCCGTTCCGTTATAGGCATGGGTCAGTGGTCTAGGGGCATGTTCTCCATCTGTACAATACAATGATGAAGAATATCCGTTTCGTTTTACATCTGTTTTCGTTACGACATAGACCGCCTGAGTTCCATCCGCTGAAAGTGCAGGAGAACCGGCAAAAGTAAATGCCGCTAAATCGTCAATCGTTATCAGTCGCTTGCTCAAATTGATTCCCCTCCTTTCATTCAATTATAGGTGATTAGCGATAAAACGACATCCTTTTTTAACAAGCTGTCAGAAGATTTCATCATAACTTTTATTTTGGTCAGCTTTTCCATGCTTGAAAAAAAGCCACCCTGAATAAGATCAGGATGGTTTGATCATGCTTTGATTAATGCTTATTTAGGAAACTGTTGTTGTGCATACTGCATAAACTGCTGCTGTGTCTGCTGGATTTTCTGTGGATCTTGCGACTCCATTTTGTACCAGCCTTTGTTGAACATCAAATTGAAGAGGTCACGTTGATGATCGCATGTCTGATCAAAAACCCCTTTGACATCCTGATACAACGATTGGTGACTGGCTTCCTGAAGCGCATGAACGTAAGAGGTACACAGATATTTTTCCGTAAGAAGTACATCATTCAGATAATCGCGATCATTCATCTGCGGTGTCTTAGGAACTTGCGTCTCTGTGTTTTGAATTGGCATGGATTGTACCGGTTGTTTTTCCATCATCGTGCCATTCCCCCTGCCATCGCAGTTGCTTGAACATGTTTACCCAAATGATTGAGGATGTTTTGATAATGACGCATGTGCAACTGACATGTTCGATTCATCGCCTGAATCACATCCTGATCCTGACACAATGAAGCGTAAGCATTTGCTTTTTTAATGATCTCGAGGTTCCAAGACAGGATGTCTTCAATGTAAAGAAAATCCTTTGTCGATAAAATCGCAGGTGGTTGTGCGAAATTCATTGGAGTCTGCCCGCTCTGTTGCTGAATGTTCATGTGTTTTTCACACTCCTATATAGTTGTGGTGGCGGTGCTCTCTGTTAGTATGTCCGGTCGGCATCAAAAAATTTGGTTGAAGCAACTGTTTTTTTGTGTTGTTTTTTGCATGGTTCATGACGGCAGGTATAATAAAAGAAGATCATTTAGGGGAAGAGAAAGGATGAGTAAAGTGCTGACCATGTATAGCTATCCGCCATGCGGAACGTGCCGAAAAGCGAAGAAATGGCTGGATGAACATTCAATTCCATATGAAGAAATCAATATTGCCGATCATCCGCCCGACTACGATGTACTGAGGCAATTGGTTGACAAAAGCGGGCTTCCGATCGGAAAATTTTTCAACACGAGCGGAAAGCACTATCGTGAAGGCGATTTTAAAAATCGTAAGAAGAATGAACCAGAAGAAAAATGGCTTGAATGGCTTGCTGAAGACGGTATGCTGATCAAACGACCGCTTGTCTATGACAAAAATAAAGCAACGGTTGGGTTCAGCGAAACACTGTTTGAAAACGAATGGATGAAACGTTGAAAATGTGAATGAAATTCATTTGTTTTATCTGCCAAATTTTACGCTATAATAGAAGTATCGTTAAGATGTAAGGAATATCCAGTACCTGAAAACGGAGGCAAAATAATGAGTGTACCTACAGATTTGCTGTATTCAAAGGATCATGAATGGGTTAAGAAAGAAGCGGATGGTAAAGTCCGTATCGGTATCACAGAGTTTGCTCAAAAAGAACTCGGAGATATTGTTTTTGTTGAACTTCCGGATATTGGTGCGGAACTTGGCTCAGGCGATTCATTCGGCAGTGTGGAATCGGTAAAAACGGTTTCTGAACTCTATGCGCCAGTAAGCGGCGTTGTTGCAGCAATTAATGAGGAACTTGAAGATTCACCGGAATTTGTTAATGAATCGCCTTATGAAAAAGCTTGGATGGTTGAACTCGAATCTGTTGATGCGTCAAGCTTTGATAATCTTCTGGATGCTGCAGCATATGAGAAATTGATCGGTTAACGAAAGGCATATGCAGGCAATAAGGCACTTATAAAGTCACTCACAAAATAGTTTAATAATCCTTGTCATCTTTTTGTTACCAGATTGTCGCTTTCTTTTCAATAGGGAAGCATGGTATAAATGAGGCAAGGGTTTTTTGCTTTTTCGACAAAATCCTCGAACAATGGGACATTAACAAAAGTTTTTGACAATAGTCCTACATTTCCATGGGACATGTTATTGTAAAAAAAAGATGGTCAACAGATTTGATTTTTACCATTTGGAATTGATCAAAGACTTAAAGACCAAAGCGAGAGGTGAGTGTTTTGATGAGCGCAAACCAGTTAACATTAGGCGGAGCGTTTAATATTTCGCTTGAAACGAATATTTTTCAGGTACAGCAAGGCGATGAATCCTTGCGAAACTCAATTATCGAATCCTACCAGCCTTTTATTAAAAAGGTTGTTTCTAAAGTATGCAATCGTTTTATAGATCAGACAATGGATGAATTCAGTATCGGTTTAGTTGCGTTTAACGAAGCAATTAACCAGTACCAAAAAGGGCAGGGAAGTAAGTTTTTGACTTTTGCAGACATGGTCATTCGACGCAGAATTATTGATTTCATTCGCAAAGAATCCCGCCAAGTACGCCATATTTATTTGGATCAGACAAAACAGACCGATGAAAACACGATGGAAGAAAGTTTCATCGAACAGCAAGCTGCTATTGATCACTTTGAAGAGCAGCGGCGGATTAACGAGCGTATGGAGCAAATCGAAAGCTATCAAACACTGCTGCTCGAATACGGTATTACATTTGATGTGTTGAGCAAGCATTGCCCGAAGCATGCGGATGCGCGTGAAAATGCAAAAGTATCGGCAAAAAGGCTGGTTGAGCACAAGGAATTAGTAACTTATTTAAAGAAAAAGAAGCAGCTGCCGATAAAAGATTTGTTACAATTTGTATCGTGTAGCCGCAAAACGATTGAAAGGAATCGAAAATATATAATAGCATTGTCGCTGATCTATATTGGCGGGTTCAGTGCATTAAAGTCATATATTGAACCGGAATTAGAAACGGTTCAGTGACCGAGAAAGGTGGGGAGGAAAACTGATTAATCAGGGTGTACTCGTGTCCAAAAAGGGGAGGCGTGCTGTCATTCTGACTGATGAAGGCGACTTCAAATCGGTCAGGCTCAGACGCATGGCTGATCTTTCTATTGGACAAACGGTACGTTCCAAACACCTTGCCCGATTTAACTTTCTTCCCAAATCGATACTGACGCCGATCATCGCACTTGGATTTTCGCTGCTTTGTTTTATTCCGTTGTCGCATAGTACTTATGCGCCTCCTGGGCCGGTAGCTGCATATGTGTATTTTGATTTAAAGGCAAGTATCGAAGCGAGTGTAGATCGTAATATGCAGGTTATCTCTGTACAGCCTTTAAACAGTGAAGCAAGACAACTGCTTCAGAGTATCCCTGTCGTCCAAAAGATGCCTCTTCAGCAGTTCAGTTCAGCACTCTTCTCAAAACTGAGGAACGAAGGCGTTTCAGATAAGCGATCGCTTTGTTTAGTTACAACAGTTTTGACGAATCAAATCGGCCGCTCGCAAAAATCAGTATTTACAGAGGGCTTGACCGCATCTTTTAATCGCGGAGCAAGTCAATCCCTTCAAGCGAACGGAATTGGAATTGAGTGGCTTCAAGCATCTCTTGAACGAAAAAAGGATGCCGAAGCACGAGGCCTGTCTGTTGGAAAGTATCTGCTTTATTTGCAAGCGAATGCGTACGGCAAGACGCTCTCGCTTGAAGATGCCCAACAATTATCCACTGAGAAGATGCGCGAAGTATCAGGAGCTGTTTCACTGCCATGGCATTCGTTGATTAGAGAACGGAATAATACTCAAGGAAGCAGACCATCTACGGAGCAAGCGTCCTTTAGGGCCAATCAACTTAAACCGCTCTTTCAAAATCCTTTTCAGGTCGGTGAGGCGGCTAAAAGCAGGGAGAACAGCAGCTATAATTATTTGAACACTCGAATAGCGGGTTATGCCTGATTTTTGTCTATGAAGATCCAAGCAGAGAAACATCTGCTTGGATTTTTTAATATGCATAATCGGGTATCTGTTAAGAGAAAAAATGGTTTGACAGCTTGAGTTATGCGTGGTAAATTATTAACACTCAATTGAATAGAAAAACTCTTATCCAGAGAGGCGGAGGGACTGGCCCGATGATGCCCGGCAACCTAATTGCAGATCGTTGCAATAAAGGTGCTAATTCCTTCAGAAACAAATGTTTCTGACAGATGAGAGAGGCGAATCCCACCTCTCTCAAGGCGGGTTTTTTTATTGGTTGAAACAAAAATCGGAGAGAGGGATGCCACCAAGTAGAATACAGATTAAATGCCAAGTAAAAACGTAGGATAAGTTTTTACGACTGTAATAATTGAAAGCGGTGAACGAAGTTGATTCAATTAAGCAATGTTGAAAAAACGTTTCGGACTGATCAGGGTCCGGTGCGTGCACTATCGGATGTTAGCCTTGCTATTCAGGAAGGGGAAGTGTTCGGCATTATTGGCTATAGCGGTGCCGGCAAGAGCACACTCATTCGGATGATTAATCTGCTTGAGAAACCGACGTCAGGAACGATCACGATTGATGGTCGAAGTCTTACAGACTTGGATGAGCGCCAGCTGCGTGAAGAACGTCGGTCAATTGGAATGATCTTTCAGCATTTCAACTTGCTGTGGTCGCGGACTGTTGCTGAGAATATTGCTTTCCCATTAGAATTAACGAAGCTGAAAAAGAAACAAAGAGAAGATCGGATTGCCGAATTGATTCGGATGGTTGGACTTGAAGGCAAAGAGTCTGCGTATCCATCACAACTGAGCGGCGGTCAAAAACAGCGTGTAGGCATTGCACGAGCACTGGCTAACAATCCGAAGGTCCTTCTTTGTGATGAAGCGACATCGGCACTTGATCCAAAAACAACCGATTCAATTCTTACCCTTCTGTCGGAAATTAATAAGACGCTTGGACTGACGATCATACTGATTACTCATGAAATGACTGTAATTCGAAAAATATGCGATCGTGTGGCTGTGCTTGACGGCGGTAAAATTGTTGAGCAAGGAACAGTTGAGTCTGTGTTTTCGAATCCGCAACAAACCATTACTCAAGAATTCGTAGGCAACCATACTGGGAAAAGTACACCGATTCAAATCAAAGTTTCCGATGTGATACATACTGAGGGAACTGTAATCAGTCTTTCGGCTGCTGACCAAGCCACGTTTCAACACAGCTTATCGCGGCTGCTCGGGAACACGAACCTATCGGTAAAGGTGCTTGGATTAGCATACGGAGCGAACACTCAATCGGAGCATACAATCGTTTCCATTCAAGGGGCTTCAGAATCCATTAGAAAAGCGATCAACGTTCTGCGTTCAGAAGGCGTGAGAGTTGAGGTGACAAAGGAAAATGTTTGAGTGGTTACAAAATGTTGATTGGCCAAGTATGTGGCTGTCTACCGGTCAAACGCTCTATATGACAGCTATCTCCGGTGTGTTTACATTTTTTTTAGGAGTCGCTTTAGGGCTTTTACTTTACTTAACGGCAAAAGGCGGACTCTATGAGAATCAGATTATCTACAGGTTTATTGCTTCATTCGTCAATGTGTTTCGATCAATCCCTTTCATTATTTTGATCATTCTTTTGATCCCGCTTACGGTGATTATCATTGGGACCATGATTGGAGCGAGTGCGGCACTGCCTTCGATCATTATCGGAGCGGCACCGTTTTATGCCCGGCTGGTTGAGATCGGTTTAAGAGAAGTAGATAAGGGAGTCATTGAAGCGGCTCAGGCAATGGGTGCAACCAAGTGGCACATTGTTTGGAAAGTACTTCTTCCTGAAGCACTGCCGTCACTATCTTCCGGAATGACCGTTACGCTGATTGCACTGATTGGCAACACGGCAATGGCCGGGGTCGTTGGTGCCGGAGGACTTGGTACTATTGCTTATAATGAAGGTTTTCAAGCAAATAATAATACAATTACGTTTATCGCGACCGTGATTATTCTAGTGATTGTCTTTATTATTCAGTATGTCGGCGATCATATTACTCGCCGTGTTGACAAGAGATAGACAGCATAAAAGCTGACTTATTAAACAAATGATGGTAACTAAAATTAATCAAACAGAACTTGGGGGAGTTAATATGAAAAAATCAATCGTATTTGCTGTAGTTCTTGCTTTTGCTCTCATTCTTACCGCATGCGGACAATCAACAGGAAAGTCGGAGAAAAATCAAACATTGACTGTTGGCGCGTCGGCAGTGCCTCATGCTGAAATTCTCAAGCAAGCCGCACCATTGTTAAAAAAGAAAGGTATTACCCTGAAGGTAAAAGTATTCCAGGACTATGTGCTGCCAAACAAAGCACTCGCATCAAAACAATTGGATGCTAATTATTTCCAACATGTTCCATTCCTTGATCTTTATAATAAGCAAAACAATACGGATTTGGTTAATGCAGGAAAAATCCACATCGAACCATTTGGTATCTATTCCAAGAAATTCAAGAGTGTTGATGAAGTGAAAGACGGAGCAACGGTTCAGATCAGCAATAACAAGTCGGAACAAGGACGCATTTTACTGCTTCTTCAATCAAAAGGACTTTTGAAGATTAAATCCGGTATTGATCCAATTGCTGCTACACTTGCTCAGAAAAACGGGAACTATACGGATTTCGACAATATCAAACATCTGAAATTCTTGCAGCCGATCGATCCGGCCATTCTGCCGAAAGCTTATGAGAACAGCGCGGCAGACTTGTATGCAATTAATACAAACTATGCACTTCAAGCGAAATTGCAGCCAAAGAAAGATGCTTTGATCCTTGAAGGAGCTTCCTCTCCATATGCGAATATTATTGCCGTGCGAAAAGGCGATCAAAATAAAAAAGCGATTAAAGAACTAGTCAATGTGCTGCATTCTAAAACGATCCAAGATTTTATCAATAAGAAATATAAAGGCGCGGTTCTACCTGTTTCCGAATAAATAGATAAAGAACAATAAAAAATCGTCCAGCAGCAATTGTTGGACGATTTTTCATTTAGTTCAGGAAAAATTATATTATATATTTTATTCATTCTTCTATTATGATAATTGAAAATAGCGGTATAATACGGATACATACTTACTCGTAAATTGTGGACTATCCTTTGGGTTGCTATCTATTTACATCTGATATAATATGATAATGAGAATAGATTGAGAACGGATTTCAATCTGCAATTAGACTTTTTAAATTGGAGGTTTTGATATGACTGTACCGGAATTAAAAATAAACGATCTTCACGTTTCTGTTGAAGGCAAGTCCATTGTTAAAGGATTTAATCTGAATATGAAGGGCGGAGAAATACATGCCCTGATGGGACCGAACGGGACCGGAAAATCAACCGTTGCTTCTGCATTGATGGGACATCCGAAATATGAAGTCACCTCAGGACAGGCACATCTTGACGATCAGAACTTGTTTGATATGGCCGTTGATGAACGCGCAAGGGCAGGAATGTTTCTCGCCATGCAGTATCCGAGCGAAGTAAGCGGGGTCAGCAATGCTGATTTCTTGAGAACCGCGATCAATGGGAGACGCGGAGAGGGCAATGAAATTCCGCTGATGAAGTTCATCAAGACGATGGACAAGAAAATGCAGATGCTGGAAATGGATCAGTCTTTCGCAGAACGCTATGTCAATGAAGGATTTTCCGGCGGTGAGAAAAAACGGAATGAGATTCTGCAGCTGATGATGCTCGAACCGAAATTTGCAATACTCGATGAAATTGACTCCGGCTTGGATATCGACGCTCTGAAATGGGTGGCTAAAGGTGTTAACTCAATGCGTTCGGAAAACTTCGGGTGCTTGATTATTACACACTATCAACGGCTTCTAAATTATATTAAACCTGATTTTGTTCATATTATGATGAATGGACGTATTGTGAAAACCGGCGGACCTGAACTTGCCTTGCAACTTGAAAAAGAGGGTTATGACGGCATGAAGGCTGAACTTGGGATCACTGATGATGAAACGGTTGAGGCATAAAGTTTTCATATGTGAGGAGGGGTGACGATGTCCATGCAATTGAAAAATCTTCCATTCGACGCGGAAGAACTAACAAAATTTGCTGAAGAACGAAAAGAACCGAAATGGTTTTCAGATACACGGTTAAAAGGTTTGAGCCTAGCCGAAGAACTTCCGCTTCCAAAGCCGGAAAAAACACGAATTGCAGATTGGAATTTTACCAACTTTAATTATCAGATCGGGAGCAGTGCTGTAAATCAATTAAGCGAGCTGCCTGATAGTATTCAAAATCTGATGAAAAACGGCGAAGAAGCAGGCAATGTTCTGATTCATGTAAACAGTTCTGCTGTTTACAGCAGACTTTCAAAAGAACTGACTGATCAGGGCGTTATTTATACCGATTTGGCAACAGCAATTCGGGAACATGGCGACTTGCTTGCGAACTACTATTTTAAGACAACACCGATAGATAAACATCAACTGACAGCTTTGAATGCAGCTCTGGTTAATGGTGGTACCTTTCTTTATATTCCAAAGAATGTTGTGATCGAGCAGCCGATCCAAGCTGTTTATTATCAGGATGCCCCATCTTCCGGCCTCGTGGCACATACGGTAGTCGTTGCAGAACAGAACAGCTCGGTTACTTTTGTAGAAAGCTATCTTTCCGACAACTCAGTTGGCGAAGGTGCGGCGAACTTGGTTAATGAAGTTATTGTAGGTGAAAATGCACAGGTGAAATATGGCGCGGTCGATGAATTTACAGATCAGATTGTCACATATGTCAGCCGCCAAGCAGAAGTAGCAAAGGACGGACGTATCCAATGGGCACTTGGCCAGATGAACGACGGAAACACATTGTCGGAGAACGCAACGAATCTCGAAGGAGACGGAGCAGCTGCAGACATTAAAGCAGTAAGTATCGGAAGTGGGTCTCAAAAACAGAATTTCGATAATTATGTGCGTCATGTGGGTAAGGCAACGCAAAGCCAGCTGCTTGTCCGTGCCGCGCAAAAAGATGCATCAAATTCCATTTTTAATGCAAGAACGAAAATCGAACATGGTGCATCGGGTGCCGATGGTGAACAGACGCAGCGTGTCCTGATGCTCAGCGATGAAGCTCGCGGTGACGCGAATCCGATCCTGCTCATTGATGAATATGACGTTATCGCCGGACATGCGGCATCTGTTGGCAGAGTAGATCCGGATCAGCTTTACTATTTGATGAGCCGCGGCATTAAACAGGAGTTAGCGGAAAAACTAATCGTTGAAGGTTTTCTTGCACCGATTGTTGATTTGCTTCCTATTGAAGGTGTGCGCAAACAATTGACAACTTTAATTGAAAGGAAAGTCGGCTAATGGATATTCAATCAATTCGTCAAGATTTTCCTATCCTGAAGCAGCAAGTCAATGGACACAATTTGGTCTATTTGGATAATTCGGCGACCTCTCAGAAACCTGTCTCCGTCATTCAGACAATGGTTAATTATTACGAGACCTATAATTCCAATGTACACCGCGGCGTGCATACGTTGGGTACAATTGCAACGGACCGCTATGAGGAAGCACGGGAAAAAATCCGCCGCTTTATCAATGCGAGCAGCGAAAAAGAAATCATTTATACTACGGGTACAACTCAGAGCCTGAATTTGATTGCCTACGGATATGGTCTTGCGCGGTTGAGCGAGGGAGACGAGATTGTGATCACGCCAATGGAGCATCACGCAAATCTGATTCCTTGGCAGCAGGTTGCTAAGAAAACGGGAGCTGTACTCCGTTATTTTCCAATGGAAGCTGACGGCACTTTAGATCTTGCTAAAGTCCGCAAAACGATTACGAATCAAACAAAGATCGTATCGGTAACGGAGGTTTCCAACGTACTGGGAACTGTTAATCCTGTAAAAGAGATTGCGAAAATCGCTCATGAACATGGCGCAATTATGGTTGTAGACGGCGCGCAAAGCACGCCGCATATGACTGTGGATGTTCAAGATCTCGATGCGGATTTTTTCGCTTTTTCAGGACATAAAATGCTCGGACCAACAGGCATCGGCATTCTGTATGGCAAACAAGAATTTCTTGAAGCCATGGAACCGGTTGAGACCGGGGGAGAAATGATTGATGAAGTTGGTTTTCAGAGTGCGACCTGGGCAGAGCTTCCTTGGAAGCTTGAAGCCGGAACGCCGCATATTGCCGGAGCAATCGGACTTGGGGCGGCAATCGATTACTTACAGAGTATCGGTATGGATGCGATTCAGCATTATGAAGAACAGATAACAGCGAAGGCTTACGATATGCTTTCAGAAATTGAAGGGGTCACATTATATGGGCCAAGCGAACGCTCCGGACTCATCTCATTCAATATTGAGGGCGTACATCCTCATGACGTATCGACTGCGCTTGACTCGGAGGGCATCGCTGTTCGTGCCGGTCATCACTGTGCCCAGCCGTTGATGAGCTGCTTAAAATGCGAATCAACGGTTCGTGCAAGCTTTTATTTCTACAATTCTGAGGACGAAATTGAAGCACTAGCCAAAGGAATTAAAGAAACGAAGGAGTTCTTTGGACATGTTGTTTAATAATCTTGACCAGCTTTACCGTTCTGTTATTATGGATCACTATAAAAAACCACGAAACAAAGGTGAACTTGAGGGAAATCACTGTGTGACGGTAAACATGAATAATCCGTCATGCGGCGATAAAATTCAAGTGTCACTTGAAATAGAAGACAACAAGGTTGTCAATGTAAAATATTTAGGCTCCGGATGTGCCATTAGTCAATCCTCCGCCTCTATGATGACTGAGGCGATCAAGGGATTGGAGATTGATAAAATTCATCAGCTTACCTTTGATTTCTCTGAAATGGTTCAAGGGCGCGAGCATAATGATGATTTGGATCTCGGAGATGCTGAAGCACTTCACGGTGTTTCTCAATACCCGGCTAGAATTAAATGTGCGACCTTAGCATGGAAAGCTGTTGAGAAAGCATTACGTGAGGCGGATAAGGAAAAAAGTCGTCAATAATCAACAATTCTGTGAATTGTGGTAAACTGAATCTAAGCAATTGCTCATGCCAACTGTTGACTAAGATCAGTAAGTATCTGTGATTATAAATGGCGATACAGATGTATCGTTGAGTAAGATGAAAAAGGAGGAATATCGCGATGGCTACAGAACAGCAGCTGCCCGAAATTGAAGAATATAAGTATGGGTTCCGGGAAAAAGACGTGTCTGTGTTTCGAACAAAGCGTGGTTTGACTGAGGACATCGTACGCGAAATTTCCAAGAAAAAAAACGAACCGGAATGGATGCTTAATTATCGTTTGAAAGGACTGCATCATTTTTATAAAAGACCCATGCCGCAATGGGGCGCAGATTTAAGCGGACTGAACTTCGATGACTTGACCTATTATGTGAAGCCGGTACAAAACCAAGGCCGTTCCTGGGATGAAGTACCGAGTGAAATCAAGGA
This sequence comes from Sporolactobacillus sp. STSJ-5, assembly GCF_024385605.1. GTDB lineage: Bacteria > Bacillota > Bacilli > Bacillales > Sporolactobacillaceae > Sporolactobacillus. The sequence continues at coordinate 193,409 of NZ_JANFOJ010000003.1, forward strand.
TACCTTTGATAAACTGGGTATCCCGGAAGCTGAGCGCAAATACCTTGCAGGTGTTTCTGCGCAATATGAGTCCGAGGTTGTCTATCACAGTATGAAGGAAGATCTTGAAAAAGATGGTGTCATTTTCCTTGACACAGATTCCGCGCTTCAAAAGCATGAAGATTTGTTTAAACAGTACTTTGGCAAAGTGATTTCTTTTGCTGATAATAAATTTTCCGCGTTGAACGCAGCATGCTGGTCCGGCGGATCCTTCGTTTATATTCCGAAGGGTGTGGTTTGCAAGACACCGCTTCAAGCCTATTTCCGCATTAACTCAGAGAGCATGGGTCAGTTTGAACGCACGCTGATCATTGTCGATCAAGGTGCTTCTGTACATTATGTTGAAGGCTGTACTGCGCCTGTATATTCCAGCAGCTCACTGCACAGCGGTATTGTTGAAATCTATGTGTGCAAAGATGCTTACTGTCGTTATACAACGATTCAAAACTGGGCAAACAACGTGTACAATCTTGTTACCCAGCGCGCGATCTGTGAGGAACATGCGACGATGGAATGGGTAGACGGAAACATCGGTTCCGCCGTTACGATGAAGTACCCATCCGTCGTACTAAAAGGTGAAGGATCACGGGGAAGTACGCTGACAATCGCGATCGGCGGCAAGGGACAGAACCAAGATTCCGGATCAAAGATGATGCATCTGGCTCCGAACACATCATCAACGATCATCTCGAAATCCATCGCTAAGAATGGCGGTAATGTAACCTATCGAGGCAAGGTTCATTTTGCACCGAATGCGAAGAATTCCCGCGCCCATATTGAATGCGACACTTTGATCATGGATGATAAATCGACATCGGATACGATTCCTTATAATGAAGTATTGAATAAGGATATTTCGATGGAACATGAAGCGAAGGTTTCCAAGGTCTCCGAAGAACAGCTCTTCTATTTGATGAGCCGAGGGTTAACCGAACAAGAAGCGACGGAAATGATCGTTATGGGCTTCATTGAGCCGTTTACGAAAGAACTCCCGATGGAGTATGCAGTCGAAATGAACCGGCTGATTAAATATAACATGGAAGGCTCGATCGGCTAACAAGCATAGATGATCAAGTCAAGTATTGATACCTTTCAATCCGCCTTCGGACGGTTTGAAAGGTTTTGTGTTTTTTGGGTAAAGAAATTTAAAAAAGGCGACTCCTCCTTGACAGAATAAAAGCTGCAGAGGATAAAATAGATATGTCAGCTTTAAAAAGCTGCATGGTTTGTTTCTTAATGGGAGGTTTACGTTTGATCACACTCCATTTTTTACATACAAATGATATTCACAGCCATCTTGATTCGTGGGGCTGCTTGGTACGTTACTTGAATCAGGAACGAGAACGCCTTAATGAAGCTGGAGAGCCGTTTCTGACCTTAGATTTAGGCGATCATATGGACCGTGTAAATCCAATGACAGAGGGGCTGCTCGGAACAGGAAACGTAAAATTATTAAATGATGCACACTATGACTACGTGACCATTGGCAATAATGAGGGGATTACATTTACGAAAGAGCAACTCAGCATTGCGTATCTGATGAGACGTTTTAAGATTGTGCTCGCCAATCTCTATGATCAGCAAACCGGAAAGCGTCCGCAATGGTGCATGCCATACGTGATTCAGGAGATGCAGGGCGTGAAGGTTGGTCTGATCGGGTTGACAGCTGCTTTTCCTCATTTTTACAGCCAGCTTGGTTGGACCATTAAGGATCCATATTCCGAATTAACGAACCTGGTGACACAGATACGCGGCAAGGTCGATGTTCTCGTTTTATTGTCTCATGTCGGTTTGCCGTTTGATGAAAAGGTCGCACGGGAAATTGAAGGAATCGATGTTATTATCGGTGCTCATACGCATCATGTGCTTGAACAGGGGAAAATAGTAAGCGGTACGTTAATTGCCCAAACCGGAAAGTTTCTTCAATACGTCGGTCATATCGTCGTTGATTATGATGAACTAAAGAGAAAGGTTGTTTATAAAGGTGCAGATCTTGTAACGCTTCGTGAACCATCTGATCAGAGCGCGAACAATGAGGTGCGCGAACTGACTCAAAAAGGCATTGCAAATATGCAGAAGGTTATTGCCGTGCTCGATCACGATTATCCGGTCGATTGGTTTGCAAAATCAGAATTAACCGACTTAATGGCTGATGCGCTTCGCAAGTGGTGTGATGCAGATATCGGAATGGTGAATGCGGGTGTTATACTGGATCACCTGTTGAAAGGTCCTGTTACGCGATTCATGATTCATCGCATCTGTCCTCACCCGATTAATCCATGCCGCGTCGAAGTGACGGGGGAAGAAATTGTTGAAATGATTCGTCTCGGACGGAAAAAAGACTTTCAAACCTTTGAATTAAAAGGATTCGGATTTCGCGGTAAAATGCTTGGCCGGCTTGTGTTTAGCGGACTTTCGTATGAAATAATTTCAGATTCACTGGTTAATGTCCGAATACACGGGCAGCCGATTGATAACTTAAGGCGATATAGTGTCGGTACGATCGATATGTTTACCTTAGGCTCATTTCTTCCTCCGATTGTCAAAGCTGAGCAGCGCTTCTATTTGCCGGAAACATTGCGCGATCTGCTTGCATGGCGGCTCGGTCAATTGCTTAAAGAAAAATGACAATTCACCCATTGCCCACTCTCCCCATAGGATAGGTGGGGAGGGAGGCTTAATAATGATTGACGTGCAACCTTATACAATTGATGGCATTCTGTATCAAGGGATCAGTGTCTCATTACCGAAAACGACTTTGCTTGTGATTGCTGGGAAAAATGGCTACATTATGTGTGGTGCGCTGGATGTGAATTTACTTAATGATAAGCTCGCTGATCGAAACGTGCTGGCCGGAAAGGCAGTCGGTGTCCGCACTCTGGACGATCTTCTGCATGCACCACTGGCAGAAGTGACGGTCGGTGCGGAAAAGCTTGGCATTCATGCAGGTACGATTGGTTTAGACGCTTTGAAAAAAATGGCCTAATTTCTTCAATCAAAATCTGAATAGATTTTGCGGAATCATTCAGATGCATGATGTGCCATGAGTTTTCCATAGAAAAAAGACTTAACCCTCCTTCACAGTCATATAAATGATGTGGAGGAGGGTTGTCATGTTTAAACCGAGCCGACGCTACAGAAGAAAGAACATGTCGATTAAGCATACGCTGTTTCTCTCACTCTTCATTTTTTTTCTGTGCGTTTCCCTAGCAATTTGGATTGTCAATGAGAAAATGAAGCCCGCCGTAATGAGTATCGCGCTCACACAAACGGAACAAATCAGTAATTATGCGATCAATTATGGAATTGGGCAAAATGTATTAAGCAACGTGAATGAGAAAAATGATCCTAATGAATTACCGAAAATAGATCCCTCTAAACTGATTCTCACTCACCGTACGGATGAGAATACGGTGAGTGATTTCGATCTGAATACTGAGGAAGCTAATCGTTTAAAAGGAATTATTTCTAATCGAATTCTTTGGTTTTTAAGAGCGGCTGAGAAAGGGCGTATTTCCTTAACCAATGGTCATGCTGATGATCTAGTATACAGCAAACATCATAACGGTGAGGCTTTGATCGCCGACATCCCGTTGGGGCAGGTTCTAAATAACGCATTGCTGAGTAATTACGGACCGCGTGTTCCTGTTGAAATGGATGTGGTCAGTAACGTCGAGAGCGACATCCGTTGGAACTATAAGAATGAGGGCATCAATAACACGCTGTTTATGTTGTATCTTGATGTCAAAATTAAGGTTGATGTTATTGTTCCGTTTGAAATGAAGACGAAAACAATTGTGCAACATATACCGCTTGGCGGCAAAGGTCTCAGTCCCGGTGTTCCTTACTATTACAGCTCAAATGGATCCGGCATTTCGACCGCAGTACCGATTGAGACACCTAAAAAAGAAGAAAAAAAGAAAAGTGGTCAGTAAAACGCAACACTCGTAGTCACGCTCAAGTGTTGCGTTCTCATTTGGATTCGTTCTTATTTGCCTGCTGTTCCCATATCCTTAATGCCGGGTACGGATCAACAGAATACTCTGCATGTCCGTTATCTCTGTACAGCCCATAATGCAAATGCGGCGGAAATTTTCCCATCGTTCCTTTTGGACCGTATCCCGAGCTTCCGACATAACCAATGACTTGTCCTGGCTTCGTAATAACATTGTGATGAATTCCGGGTGCATAGCCGTTCAAGTGGGCAAAATAATGGTAGTTTCCATGCAGATCGCGTAGGCCGATCCGCCAACCACCGTATTTATTCCAGCCTATCAGTTCGATGACACCATAAGCGGTTGCACGGACTGGTGTTCCGTAATCGGCGAAAATGTCGGTTCCTTCATGAATTCGATTTCCGCCCCATCCTCGCTTTGCGCCCCATGTCGAGGCATAATCATAATTGTAATTTGTCGGGACGGGAAAAGCGTGCTGTTCCAATTTAGCTGGCGTTGCATAGTCAAAGAGTCGAGCAAAATCTTCGATAAGGTCCACGGCTTTGCCTCTGTTATAGATGTTCCACAGGCCAATTCGTATGTTTTCTTCACCTGGTCCGGATTGAACAATTTGTTCGGCAAATGTGTAGAGCCGATCCTCAGGACTTTCAAGACTTGCATGGCCGTCGCCATTCCCGTCCTTACCCACACCTCCGAATAAGGCAATGGTTTTCGGATTCTCATCATTGAGATCAGGATTGAGCGGACCTGCCCATACGCGCTTTGGAAAGGTAATGCTGATTAGTTCATTTTTATTTTTTTTCTCAAGCCGTAACGCGTTTATATTGCGTGCATATTGGTCGCATCCGGCAAGCACATTCCAAGGAACATCAGTGAGCAATGCAGTTTTTAAATACAGTGCCTTTCGCTCTTGAGCTTGTGTATCCGGCTTTACTTGTGCGTGAACGGTTTGCGATGATACAAAAAATATAATGAGTAAGCTATAGATAATTCGTGACCGCAGCGACATGATTTAACAACGATCCTTTCATCGTTCATTTTTATTAGCAAACTTGGCTTCGCCAAGCCACTGGCGAAGGCGAAGACTACATTCCTTTAATTTTTTTCTTTCTTATTTTGTGTAAAATTGATTTGTTTTTGCACTTTTCACGAAAGCCGCGTGATCTGCTATAATGGACAGTATGCGGATATGATGCTCTGCTTTGCATCCAAAAGCGGGCAGATGCCATGATGTGCTATACGGCAATCAAGAGGGGAGGTTATCCCATTGACCGGTTCAATCGTTTCTGTTGAACACCATAAATATGAAGTTGTAGAAGATGTTCGGAACGGCTGGAATGAGGAAGCCTTTTTAAAGCGATACAGCGAAATCCTGAACAAATTCGATTACATAGTCGGCGATTGGGGTTATGAGCAGCTGAGGCTTCGCGGCTTCTATGAAAACCATAATCCGAAATCAACCTTTGATACGAAAATAAGCACACTTGTTGATTACATTGTTGAATATTGCAGCTTTGGCTGTGCCTATTTTGTACTGAAAAAAATTGATGGTAAATAAACGTATGAACCTTGTCTGTTAGTGTGCACAAAATCAGACAATTGATAAGTCTGATTTTGCTCAAAGACAAGATGCAATGTAAAACAACATGGAGGTAGAGACGGTTGGAAAAGTATGATGCATTTTTGCTTGACCTTGATGGTACCGTTTATTGGGGAAAAGAAGAAATACCGGAAGCTGTAACCTTTGTGAAGACGTTAAAAAGCAAAGGACTGCGTTATTTGTTTGTAACTAATAATTCGACGCGCACGAAAGAAGCCGTTGCCGATCAATTATCCGGGTTTGGTATTCCGTGCACGCCGGATGACGTCTTGACAACGAGCATTGCAACAGCGAGCTATATAAAAGCGCAAAAGCCTAACGCAAAAGTGCTCTACATTGGTGAGCAAGGATTGCAGCAAGCGATGCAAGCCGCTGGTTTTACCTATGAAGAGGAGCACCCTGATTTTGTCGCATTTGGTATGGATCGGCATATTACCTATGAAAAATATGCGAAGGCATGTCTGGCAGTCCGTTCCGGTGCAGCCTTTGTTTCCACAAATCCGGATGTCGCACTTCCTAATGAACGCGGTCTGGTACCGGGAAACGGAGCGCTGACATCCGTAATCACTGTGTCCACAGGTGTAAAGCCAGTATTTATCGGGAAACCGGAGCCGATTATCATCGATTTGGCGCTTGAGAAATTAGGTACAACCAAGCAGCGCACACTCATGATCGGAGATAATTATGATACAGACATTATGGCAGGAATTAATGCGGGCCTTGATACCCTCATTGTTCACACTGGCGTAACGTCTGCTGAAGTTTTGAAGACGAAGACCGTACAGCCTTCGTATGCATTAAAGTCCCTAAGTGAATGGAACTTTGAATAAGTGCCATTAATAACGACGATTATCATGATTTTTTAACAAATTCTTTAACTGAATAACCGCTTATATGGCCGCATTTTTAATGCGGTTTTTTAACAAGTAAAGAAAGTATAAGATTTTACCCCATATTTAAACGAATAAACCAGTGTCTTGACCGAGAATCAAAGCGGAGGTGCGAGACGCCTGCGGCAAGCGAGCAACCGAAGCGATGATTCAACACTGTAAAGACACAAACCAATCACACATGGCTGGAGATTAAAGACCGGGCGCTTTTTGCTCGGTTTTTCTTATGGAAATCATTGCTTGTTCGGGTGATGAAATATACTTTTGATCAATAGAATGGATAAAGTAGAAGTCTGACAATGGAGGCGGCCGTATTATGAATATGCCTGACTGGCGGTCGGTAGTGGCCAAAGATTACGATATGCAGAATACAGACGGACCCATTAGGCTTTATTTTTATCCCATAAATCAATTTTATCACCATAATTTAGAACAGCTGGCACGATGGGCGGATTATTTAGCGATCGAAGCCGGATTACCGGTCTGCCGAATGGTGCGAAACCGTGAAGGCCGCTATGATACGGAAGTGAATGGAGAGTCATGGGTCCTGATGAATTCTCCACTACAAACGGATCGGCTGGAACGATCAGCCGGGGCAATGCTTGCAGAATTTCACGCGCGGACATCAGGTGTCGATTTGGCGTCATTTCCCGAATCAACAGGGCAATCGAGAACAGAAAACTTAGAGAAACGACTTGATACATTGGAAAAAAAATATGATGTTTGTCAAAATGAAGGGCAGCGCTCGTCTTTTGAGCAAGTGTTCGTAGATCATTTTCCATACTTTTCAGGCTGTGCAGAAAATGCAATTCAGATGGCTGTTGATGAATCCATCAACTCCCCCAATGCGGAACCGCTTTGTATCGGACACGATCAATTTGTCGATTACGAACGTTTTCCTATAGATAATCCTGCTCTTTGGGTTGTTGACGATCGATCCAGGGATTTGGCGGAAGGGCTTCGCACACTTGCTTGGCAAAGCGTGCGAAGTGATCCGGAGCTGACAGCCAAAGCTTTTTTAGATGATTACGAAGCGCGCTTTCCGTTGAGTGAGCCCGCAATTGCCAAGATGTATGGACGCCTTCTCTATCCGCTTACCTTCATAGAATGCTGTGAGCGATATTTTACTGGTTCCGTAAATGCCAACGAACGTGACCTTGAATTGGTTTTGCGCCAGGGAGAAGAAAAAGTGAGGGATCAAGAGCGGCTGCTTTCATTTCTTGCAGACCGTTATAAAAATCGATTCTATGCCCCAGAATGGCTGTCCCGTCCATTATGACAAAAAAAGCACCGTTCGCAAATTCAGCAAACGGTGCTCAGCTTTATCCAGTTCTATTTAAAAGACTTGTTCAAGCTCTTTAATTCCGGGAACATTTTCAACGAGTGCTCGTTCGATGCCTGCTTTCAGCGTGAGTGTCGAACTTGGACAATTGCCGCATGCGCCGAGTAATCGGACACGTACAATGCCGTTCTCCACGTCCAACAATTCAACATCTCCGCCATCGCGCAGCAGGTAGGGACGAAGCTTCTCCAGTACCTCTTCGACTTGATTATACATACACACACTCCTCCACTGTTGCATTTAGACTCATTATAGCTTTTTTTATCTGGAAAATCTATTGATAAGTCATACCAGTTCAACAACTGAAGCGATTGTCAAAAATCAAATCAGTGACGCAGCCGTGTGAATTTGCTATATTAATTAGTAAATTACATGTGATCTTGAGGTGAACGGATTGGAACTAACAGTATACGGAGCTGAAGCCGTCTGCGCAAGCTGCGTTCAGGCACCGCCGGCAAAGGCAACTGCTGAATGGCTGGAGGCAGCTCTTTCACGTAAATTTGACGGAACGATTTCAGTCCGTTACATTGATCTTAATAAACCGGAAACAGCTGAAGACCGTGCCTATTGTGCTAAAATTCTTGACGATGACTATTTTTATCCGCTTGTGGTATCACAAGGGAAGGTGCTTGGCGAGGGATTTATCACACTCAAGCCGATTGTACACTACTTAATTGAGCACGGTATGTGTCTTCGGCAAACAAACCAATAAGCATACGCACGATCGATCAGATAAAAAGGAGGACATCATATGCTCGATTTTCATCACAGCTGGCCCTATGAGAGGGTTGCGAACGACCTCTATTTTGAAGAGTGTCCATTTTGTCATAAATCGCCGGTTTTGCTTTCGATTAAAAAAGAAGCTGTTGACGGTGCTTTCGAGGGAATTAAAGCAAATCTAATTATGCCTTGCTGTCATGAAAAAATCGTTATTGAAACGATGGATCGTGATTACATCTGGGCAACACAGGTATTACGCTGACGCTGACATACCGCTATCATATTGAGCGGCTTACATAGGACTGGAGTGATGAATTTGGGACAGGAAATTCAGTTTACAAAAATGCATGGCCTTGGCAATTGTTACATCTATTTGGACGGGATCACGCGGGATTTATCATCGATCACGTCCTTTCCTGAACTTTCACAGCACGTTTCCGATCCTTATAAAGGGATTGGTTCTGATGGTTTAATTCTGATTTTGCCGTCGACTGTCGCTGATGTGCAAATGCGTATCTTTAACAAGGATGGTTCCGAAGCGATGAATTGCGGGAATGGACTTCGTTGTGTCGCAAAATACGCCTATGAGCATCAACTGGTCGATTCAAAACGATTTGCAATTGAAACCCGCTCTGGCAATAAATGGGCCGTTGTACATGTGCAGAACGGTGTTGTGGATGAGGTGACCGTAGATATGGGAGAACCGATTCTTGAACGAGAGCGGATTCCTGTAGCAGGAGACAAACGCGGACAAAAGGTTATTCGCGAGCCCCTATCCGTTGAGGATAAGGGGTATACATTCACTGCCGTATCCATGGGAAATCCGCATGCCTTATTTTTTGTGGAAGATATTGCTAAGGCGCCGATTCACAAGCTTGGCGCGATGCTTGCCGATACGGATCCTCTTTTTCCAAATGGTGCTAATATCGGCTTCATTGAACCGATTACAGATCGGGAAGTGAACTACCGTGTGTGGGAACGCGGATCAGGAATCACTCAAGCATGCGGTACAGGTGCATGCGCGTGTGTTGTTGCCTCTGTTTTGGAAGAGCGTGTCGCAAAGAATGTGCCGGTAACCGTGCATCTTGAAGGCGGCGATTTACAGATTGAATGGAGAAACGATACGAATCATGTGATGATGACCGGTGAAGCAAAAACGATTTGTGAAGGGGTCTATTTTCAGGCATAAAGGATGTTTATTTGTGATTCAGGTCACATCACGATATAATGTTACTAAATCATAAAAGGAGCTGAAAGAAATGAATATTACATTGACTGATGCTGCCAGCTTTCGCGTCAAGGAAATGATTGAGAACGAACCGGGAGAAAACTTATTCCTCCGCGTTGGTGTCGGTGGCGGCGGCTGCTCCGGACTGACTTACGGAATGGGATTCGATGATAAAATGATTGACGGCGATCTCGCTTTTGAAGGCCAAGGTTTTAAGGTAGTTGTCGACCAGAACAGCGCGCCAATGCTCGACGGAGTCACCATTGATTTCAAACAAAATCTTGACGGCGGCGGATTCACAATCGATAATCCGAACGCAATTTCTTCATGCGGCTGCGGTCATTCATTTAAAACTGCAGACAACGAAGGACAGCCTGCAAAACAGTGTGACTGCTGAAAAAACAGATTACTTAGAAGCATATTTAGCAAATTTAACTATTAAATACGGTGCGACTTATCTTTTCAATTCTAAAACGTACAGCAAACTGCTTTAAAGGTTCGTGATCCCTTGAGACTTTGGCATCAAAAACTCATTCCCTTTTTACCGAGACAGCAACTGCTAGGACAACATCGAGAATGTGCAGCTCTAAGAGGAAATGGATGGGGCCGACCGCATGCGACCGTTAACTATGTTTTTAAGTATTCTCCATACAAACTTTTTCAGTTTCACATGATTGTAATTAAAGAAATGAAGAAACGTGGATATAATCCTGATATGCAATGGGCAGATCCGTTTTTTCGTGGGAAAAAATGCTTAAAATACAGTGAACTTGAATGCGTACCTTTAAAAGATCCTATTTATCCAGAGCATGATGAGGATTATTTGAAATCCTGCCTGTTAAATTTGAAAAATAAAGGTATTGAACTCTCTCTTTAACTAAAGTTTGCAAATTAAATTGTGTATCAATCAATTCCTAGTCAGCTGCTCTTTAGGTTTTCACAATGACTATTGATTTCGTTCATTTTGGAAAGCTAAAAACTCGCGGCTGTCTTTTTTTTCGAGCACCTTTTAGTGATTCATCACTAAAAGGTGTTTTTTCTTTAATATCGATCGTTCGAATGAAGCAGGAATTATTTCAAGTTCTGTTGAATGACTAATCATATCCTGCAAAAATGGAGATGGTAAACAATGGAACAAATAAAGCTGTCAAAAACCGAACGACTCATTTTAGCTAATCAATATATCATCTTAAGAAAATTGGATACCCATTCAACGGCAGAGTTTGATGGCATAATTGAAGCATTGATCAATGGATATCCATATATCTATAATGATTATTTTAGTTATGTAAACGATAATATAGATGAAGACATTGAGAAAAAAGTAATTAATGTCTTGAGTATGTTTCGAAGTCTGTATTCGAGCTATCAACAATTAGCTGTTGATGATCGGAATAGCATTGATGAAAGTGAAGTTGTTTTTAGTGGGTTCGATGGAAATAACGAAACTTCGCATTACGCCTTTACTGAATGCTTAATTAACAAATACGATCAATTTAATGAAGTAAAAGAGCTGATTAAAAATAAAAAATTAGAGGATTTGAATTCACATTTTCCTACATTGCCACGGTATAATCAACTCTTAGAAAGATGGTTCACGCTTAAAAAAGAAGGACAATTTAGTTCATCTGAAAATGTGTTCCTAACAGTAGATGAACTAAATTATGTCTTGGGACATAATTTCTGAACCTAGAGATCAATTTAATTATAGAAGCTGTCTGATGATTTGACGGCAACCTAACGGCATCTGTTCATTCAGGTGCTTTTATTGTATCTTAATTTGGAAATTTTCATATCCATCAATGGAGGAATTTGGATTTTTTTAGCAATACATGGATGACAATCAAATTGGTTGATGAAGTACATTTTGACGCGTATTGTTATCCGTGAGGAAGATTTGTCCATTTCGTATTATAAATATTTTTGACACAAATTATCCTTGAATTGTTAACAAAAAAGACATATTATTAAGAGGAAAACGAATCAACTTCAATTGCATTGATGGTTTGCTTGCTGGATTCAGTTCAACGAGAGTGAGCATATTAGTCGGCCGATGTTATGCATCGGCAAACCAACCTAATAACTGTATTTATATTTTTTATAAAAAGAAAAAGGTGGCTGTGAACAACCATGAGTAAGCCGAAAATCGTTATACTTGGCGCCGGATACGGCGGTATGATGGCAACCGTGCGCCTCACAAAAGAATTAAGTGTGGAAGATGCGGATATTACGCTTGTCAATAAGCATAATTATCATTATCAAACAACTTGGCTGCACGAAGCTGCAGCGGGAACGATTCACCATGATCGCACAAGAATGTTGATTAAAAATGTGATCAACACAAAACGTGTACATTTTGTGCAAGATTCTGTTCAGTCTATTGACCGTGAGAATCACAAAGTATTGCTCAAAAACGGTGAGATTGATTATGATTATCTGGTCATTTCACTCGGATTTGAGTCGAATACATTCGGTATCAAAGGATTGGAAGAAAATGCGTTTGCTATTCGCAGCGTAAACACGGCACGTAAGATTCGCGAACACATCGAGTATCGGTTTGCAAGCTACAACAGTGACCCGGATGCAAAAGACAGCGACTTGACTATTGTTGTCGGTGGTGCTGGATTGAGCGGTGTTGAATTTTTGGGAGAGCTTGTTGACCGGATTCCGGCACTTTGCAAGGAATATGATATTGATCCTAGTAAAGTACGAATTGTGGATGTTGAAGGTATGCCTTTTGTTCTGCCTCCGTTTGATCGGGAATTGGCAAATTATGCGCAAAACTATTTGGAAAGTAAAGGCGTTGAATTTAAATTAAGTACGTTTATTAAAGAAGCGACCTCCGAAGGCGTTAAGGTTCAAAAGAAGGACAGCGAAGAATTGGAAGAAATTCAGGCTGGTACCGTTGTTTGGACAGGCGGTGTCAAAGCTAACCACATTCCTGCTGAATCCGGATTTGAAACGAACCGCGACAAAATCCAGGTAAGTGCAGATCTTCGTGCTTCAGAGGACGATCACATTTTCGCAATCGGAGATGTCGCTGTTGTCTTCCCTCCTAATGCGGAACGTCCTTATCCGCCAACGGCTCAGATTGCCATTCAAGAAGCCGAAAATTTGGCGAAAAATATGAAACATATCCTTAAGGGTGAAGCGACTGAACCGTTTGTATACAAGCCTAAGGGTACAGTGGCATCACTTGGTGAAAAACAGGCGATCGGTGTCGTGTTTGACCATAAATTGACTGGCAAGCCTGCAGCGGCAATGAAAAAGGTAATTGATGATCGCTACCTGCTCATGCTTGGCGGTGTTCCACTCGTGCTGAAGAAGGGCAAATTAAATCTTCTTTAAGCATTGTGCCGATTAAATAATTATAGTCTCTCTAGTTTGGCGGATAAGCAAATCTGCCAGCCGGAGGGACTATTATTTTTTTAAATGATGTGTTTACATAGAGTAGTTAATAGAGACCTATGAAGAAAGTCCGATTGTCTCTGGCAACACGTTTCTTGCTCATAAATTAACCATTTGTGAAGTAAAGGGATTGATTGAAGACACGAAAAATAGAGTGCAATGGTTGGGGGGCATTGAAGGGTGTATTGCATGAAAATAATGAGTTCTATTAAAATTGAAGGCATTTACGATGAGCTTCCTGTTGCTCATTTCAGCCATTTCCAAATTTGCATTAACCGATTTGCCTTTTCAGGATTCTCGTTCATTTGATCAATCAGATGGTCAAGTTCCGGAATCTTTTTGACCTTCATAAGTAATTCCTTATCTTCTTGACTGCCGTACCCTAATGCAGACTCATTTATCAAACCAGTGCGACCAAGTAAATAATCTGTAGAAACACGAAGATAATCCGCAATTTGCACAATCATTTCAGGATCTGGTTTGCGATCTCCTGATTCGTAGCGGCTCAGCTGCGCATTGGAAATATTTAATTGACGCGCCATTTCAAGCTGCGATACACTTTTTTCATCGCGCAGGAAACGGATTCTGCTGCCCAACGTGTTAACCATCAGGAGTAATCCTCCTACATTTTGCTTTATCACTAAACAAGAAAATTCTATCATGTTCCCTTTTTAATAGTGTTTTGTTTGACAAATAGGAAAAATGATTGATGATATTTAGATCTTAATGCTATAATTCTAACTAAAATTACCAATAAGGTAATGAGGAGGATCACTATGCTGACTGTTGACCTGAACAGAATGAGACAGTTAAGAGAATCAAAAATGTCATTGCAAGAAATGGCCACACGAATCGGATATCAAAGCGCCAATGGTTACTATTATCTTGAATGCGGCAGAAGTAAAATAAGTGCTGCGACACTCGCTAAAGTGGCAGTGGTACTAGATGTACCGATTCAAGAGCTCTTTACTGACCAGGCGGAAAATTGATACGATGATGGTCTCTTAAGAAGATGGGAAAGTTTACAAGTAATGAAACCAGTCAAAACTTTGAATTTGTACGAGTCAATGCTAAACTTAGTATCGGAATTATACTCGATGTTGAGACGGGGAATGTTGCTTGTGAGTCATTCACCAGCCATCTCTGAAAGGAGACTTTTTAATGTGCGGATTTTGCGGATATATCGCAAGAAATCCTCATTTGGAACCGGATAATCATGAACAAAATTCGATGACCTCACGAGCAGAGATTATTAATCACAGGGGACCCGATGATGTGGGGTATTATACGGATAATCAGGTACAGTTAGCCTTTCGCAGATTGAGTATTATTGATCTTGCAGGTGGACATCAGCCGCTTCCATATGAAAATGATCGTTACTACATTATTTTTAATGGCGAAGTTTATAATTACGTTGAATTGCGCAATGAATTAATTATGAAAGGTTTCAGTTTTGAAACGACATCGGACACGGAAGTCATTGTCGCTCTATACGCTGATCGCGGTTTAGATTGTGTCAACTATTTGCGAGGAATGTTTGCTTTTATTATTTGGGATAAGCAGGACAAAACCTTATTTGCTGCACGTGATCACTTTGGTATTAAGCCATTTTATTATATGGAGCAGGACAATGGGATTTTCTTCGCTTCCGAAATGAAAAGCCTGCTCATTAGCGACGAGACGCATCCGATCGAAGAGAAGGCTTTGCAATATTATCTCACCTTTCAATTTGTTCCTGAGCCCAATATGCTTGCGGGAAATGTAAGAAGTCTGGAGCCTGGACACTACCTTATTAAAAAAAATGGCAAGCCGTTGCAGAATAAGGCGTTTTGGCATCCAACGTTTGCTCCTGTCAATCAGTCAATTGATGATGCAAAAAAGAAAATACAGGACGTGCTTATTGATTCGGTGAAAATACACATGAGAAGCGATGTTCCGGTTGGTGCCTTCTTATCCAGCGGTATTGATTCAACATCAATTGTTGCTTTGGCTAAACGTTTTAATGAAAAGATTAAAACGTTTACAGTAGGGTTTGCAAGCAAAGGCTACAATGAGGTTGATGTTGCAAGAGACTCTGCGGAAAAGCTTGGTGTCGAAAATTACGCGCTTGAGATTACACCCGAAATGTGTATGAAAGAGATGCCGAAGATCGTTTGGCATTTGGATAACCCGCTCGCCGATCCGGCAGCAATTCCGAATTATTTTGTTGCCCGGGAGGCAAGAAAACAAGTGAAGGTTGTCCTTTCAGGAGAAGGAGCTGACGAACTGTTCGGCGGCTATAATATTTATCGAGAACCGCTTTCTCTGAAATGGTTTGACTCCGTCCCTGAACTTGGGAAAAACTTGCTTCACGCACTTGCGTCAAGACTTCCTGATACGTTAAAAGGACGTAGCTACCTGCTTAGAGGAACGACACCGCTTTCCAAACGATATGTTGGAAATGCGTTTATCTTCAATGAAGAAGAGAAGAAATATGTACTGAAGACTTTTTCTGAGAACACTTCATTTACGGATATCACGAATCCAATCTATAAAAAAGCTTCTGGGAACAACAAATTGGACCAAATGCAGCTCGTTGATATTGAAACATGGCTACGCGGAGATATTCTTGTGGTTGCTGATCGGATGACGATGGCGCATTCATTGGAGCTGCGTGTTCCATTCTTGGATACAAATGTGTTTGATGTTGCCCGCTCGCTGCCTGCCTCGCTTAAAACTGCACAGGGAACAACGAAATATGCGTTCCGTGAAGCCATGCGTGGTATTGTTCCGGATTCGATTCTATTTAGAAAAAAGCTTGGCTTCCCAGTACCGATCCGCATCTGGCTGAAGGATGAAATGCATGACTGGGCGCTTAAAATTATCCATGACAGCGATACGGATACTTATATTAATAAGTCATATGTGCTTAAATTGTTGGATGATCATTGCAGTGGGAAAATCGATAACAGTAGAAAAATTTGGACCGTTTTAATGTTCATGCTCTGGCATCAGATTTATATTGAGAAAACAGTAAGTGTGGAGCATGAGCCTGCGCTCCAATCATAAAAAATTGAAATGAAAAAAGGATCCTTGCATCTAGGGCAAGGATCCTTTTTTGTGTTGCTGAAGCTTAATGGGTTTGAGTTTCCCGTTCGCGCTCCAGACCTTCGTTTGGTCTAAATAAGATTGTTAGGCAATACAGGGCACAAATGCCGACAATCCCATACACGAGGCGTGAAAGTGCAGTTCCTGATCCACCGAATATCGCAGAGACAAGGTCAAACCGAAAAAATCCGATTAACCCCCAATTTATTCCGCCGATGATAAGTAGTACGAGACATGTTTTCTGCAAACCGCTCATAACCGTACCTCCTTTTATGTGCGTGCATGACTAGCATGGCTTTTTTTCCCACATCTATTCATAAAAATGATGATTGAATAAAATATAATTAGTGAATGATCTGTGAAATCGTTTGCAATTTGATGAAAGAAAAGGGAATCATGACTTGAATTTGCCCTCATGGTCTTGTACAGTTAAGGAGGAATTATTTTGAGTATTGGAGGCCGATGAAATGAGCAAGAAAGTTGCTTTTGATTACAGCAATGCACTTTCATTTTTTGCACAACATGAATTGGATTATCTGACAGCGCAAGTATCGACTGCTCATCAAGCAATTCATGAAAAAACCGGAGCAGGCAATGATTTTCTTGGCTGGCTTGATCTCCCAACTGCATATGATAAAGAAGAATTCTCCAGGATTAAGAAAGCAGCAGAGAAAATTAAATCAGATTCGGATGTTTTAGTAGTTATTGGTATCGGCGGATCCTATTTGGGTGCCCGCGCGGCAATTGAAACCCTTAACCACTCATTTTATAACATTCTTCCGAAAGGAGAACGCAAAACACCGCAGGTATTCTTTGCAGGCAACAGCATTAGTTCAACCTATTTGAATGAATTGTTTGATGTGCTCAAGGATAAGGATGTTTCGGTTAATGTTATTTCTAAGTCAGGAACAACGACTGAACCTGCGATCGCGTTCCGCGTATTCCGTGAATTTCTTGAAAATAAGTACGGTAAAGAAGAAGCAAAGGGCAGAATCTATGCGACCACAGATAAAGCAAAAGGTGCGTTAAAAACTCTTGCTGACAACGAAGGGTACGAATCCTTTGTTATTCCGGATGACGTCGGCGGACGCTTTTCAGTGCTGACGGCAGTCGGTCTGCTGCCAATTGCTGCTTCCGGAATTGATATTGATGAACTCATGACCGGCGCAAGAGATGCACAGAATGACTTCAGCGAACCTGATTTGAGCAAAAACGCTGCTTATCAATATGCAGCGGTTCGTAACATTCTATACAATAAGGGCAAATCGGTTGAGATGCTTGTCAACTTTGAACCGCATCTGCACTATTTCTCAGAATGGTGGAAGCAGCTCTTCGGAGAAAGTGAAGGCAAAGACTTCAAGGGATTGTACCCTTCTTCAGCTGATTTCAGTACGGATCTTCATTCACTTGGACAATTTGTACAGGAAGGCCGTCGCGTAATGTTTGAAACGGCAGTGCTTGTAGGCGAACCAAGAAAGAATGTGACGATCAAAGCAGAAAAAGGAAATTTGGACAACCTGAATTTTCTTGCTGACAAGACGATGGATTTCGTTAATAAAAAAGCTGCTGAAGGTGTGCGTCTTGCACATACAGACGGTCAAGTGCCGCAGCTCGTGGTGACCATTCCTGAACTGAATGCCTATCACTTTGGTTACCTGATTTACTTCTTCGAAAAAGCAGTTGCGATCAGCGGATATCTGCTCGGCGTGAATCCATTTAATCAACCGGGTGTTGAAGCATATAAAAAGAATATGTTTGCACTGCTCGGCAAGCCTGGCTATGAAGCAGAAAAAGCAACACTTGAAGCACGATTGAATCATTGATTTTCCAGATAATATAAGAAGCTTTGCCTCATAAAGGGGTGGAGCTTCTTTTTTTTGGAGATATTCCGTATGTTATAGACTGTTTGTTCGTGTAAGGTGGAAGGGTGATTAACGGTTTGGGGTTTGACTAAGGTCACATTATCCCTTAACATATAGTGCAGTGATGCCTTGACGGACATGCTTTGTAAACGATTCGGAAAGGAAGGGAATAGGACACGTGAAACGAAGAAACTCTACCGGAATGTTTCCCAAATTGATCAGCATCCTTTTAACATTCGTTCAAGTTGTCATTGTTTTATATATCTTGCTGCAATTTTTCGGTGCAAATCCGACACCTTTTGTGAATCTGCTTAACAGTCTGAGTGAGCCGATACTTAAGCCTTTTCAAGGCATTTTTCATCCAATTGTCTTTAATGAGCACAGCCTCGATCTTTCTGCAGTCTTCGCTTTAATTGTGTATAGCATTATCGGATTCGGGATCCAAAAGATCTTGGCCATCCTTAAAATAAAATAAGAATAACTGCTGAAAAACGGAGCGTAGGTGCTCCGTTTTTTTACGTGCAACCTTTTGCTCGCAATTAATGATGGTTATTCAATCGTCCCATAATTATAGTGCTGTAGTAGTTGCCATCGGAAAGCTTTTTGTCTTCTCTGAGCAGGCCTTCAACAGCAAATCCCATTTTTTTATACAGAGTAATGGCGTTAGTGTTGGTTTCAAGCACATTCAACATGATTCTTTTTATCCCTTGTTGATCAGCCCAGGCAAACAGTGTAACAAAAAATCCCCTTAAATAAAAGGGGATCGTATTGAAGCCGTTAATCAAATTTACGTAATGATTCAACCGGATCAAGGTTGGCTGCCTTAGAAGAAGGGGCAAGGCCGGCAATGACACTGATCAGTATGCTTATCATTAATCCGAAAAGGACAAAGCCCGGTGTCACATCAAGCAGGGACACGTGCATATGCGGACGGGCGAAATAATTGCCGATTGCGGCGGCAATAAATGCCAACCCAACTCCGATTGCTCCGCTGAATAAGCCGAGCAAACTCGCTTCCGAGAAGAAAAGATGGCGAATGTCCTTGCGCCGTGCGCCGATCGCGCGTAAGATGCCGATCTCCTTTGTCCGTTCAGAAACACTTATATACAGAACGACAATGATCATGATTGCTGAGACCAGAAGCGAAATGCCGGCAATCGCGGCGAGTACATAGGATGCGATGGAAATGTAGAGTGTCAGTGAATCAAGAAATGCGCCGGCTCCGTTTGGCGTGTAGCCATGCTTTTTAAAGTAGTTCTGGACGGTCTTAACATTTTCAATTTTGTCGATCTTGACGGTTGCCATATTCGCCTTTAACGTCAGCTTCTGCTTATCGTACATATCCTGCAATGTACCATAGTCAGCTGTGAGCAGGCCCATTTGCGCGTTTCCGTTAAAAATGGCTGAGATTTTCAATTTTTTCTGCATGACGATCGGCTGTTGATTTTTGTCCGTCATGTTGACATAGAAAGTAACGGTTTTTCCAATCAGACTGTTTGGTTTTTTCGAAAGCTGCTTAGCGACGTCCTTGCTCAACCCGATTTCGTTTGCCCCTGGGATATGGCTTCCCTTAGCTAAATCTTTTTCAGGAATCGCTCCATCTACAGTCTGAAAATATTGTGGGATAGCGATTTTACTGCCTAGCTTAATGCGTGTTGAGGAGAGCCAGAGTACTTTTTCCGCTGATGTGACATGATTGATCTTTTTCATCTTCGCAAGATCGTCTTCTGAAACTGCAGCGGATTTTTTAATTTGGCTGCTCTCGCCGTCTTGCTGCGAGATTCCTTTCTTGGTGAGCTGAACGACCGTAGGATTTATATTTTTCATGATTTCGTCGTGAAGGTAGGTCTGCACACCGCTGCCCAATGCTAGCATAATGATGACACTGAATATACCAATCGATCCGCCAATCGTAACGAGCAAATTTCGTTTCAAGTTGTGGCGAATATTGTCAAGGGCCATTTTAAATGTTGCGGGCATGCTCAAATTTTTTGTTTTCGGTTCCTCGCGATGTTCAGGCAGCGGATAGGCATCTTTGAGACGGATGTCATCAGCGATCCGCCCGTCGTCAATTTTTATGATGCGTGTTCCGTAGTCTGCAACCTTTTGCGAGTGTGTGACCGTGATGACTAATTTGCCTTGCTTGGCAATTGTGTCAAGAAGCTCCATAATCTGCTCACTGTTCTTCTTGTCAAGCGCTCCTGTCGGTTCGTCAGCAAGGATAATATCCGGATTATTCGCTAGTGCGCGGGCGATCGCCACGCGTTGCTTCTGACCGCCGGAGAGCTGATTCGGCCTTTTGTGGAGATGGTCACCGAGTCCGACAGTCGTTAGTAGGTCCTTGGCGTGCGCCACGCGTTCCTTTTCCGACATCGTCGTCATTTTCAGAGTGATCAGCACGTTATTCAGAACAGTCATGTGATTGATCAGATTGAAGCTTTGGAAAATGAAACCGACATTTGTCTTACGGTAATCATCCAGCTCTTTTTCTTTCATCTGATGCAATGCCTTGCCGTTGATCAGGACATCACCAGTGTAATCCTTGTCCATACCACCGATGATATTCATCAACGTTGATTTTCCACCGCCGGATTCGCCTAGAATAGAGACAAACTCCCCACGTTCAAGTTTTAAATCGACCCCATGAAGAACGGGAAATGTCTGCTTTCCGGAAAGCTTGTACGACTTATGAATGTCTTTTAATTCAATGTAGCTCATTGGGTTCCTCCAGTTATTATCCCGCTTGAATGTTCGCGAGAGTTTCTTATTCTTATGTTTTACTGCCCATCCATAGCATAATGGATGATATGAAATGTTTAACCGTGCTGAGGCATTAAATGTTTCTAAGCCTAAAGACGTATTCTCATCGCTATTTAAGTGTAACCAATAGGAATTTGGCAAAATAGTGATGTTTATCCGAATTAGAAATGACAATTGTCATGCGTTCCACCAATTATTGAACTTCCCATAACTACTCAATGAATCAGCCGACGATTGTTTGTCCGTGATACATTAGTCCGTTGTCCTGTTCATCTTGTTATAATAGTTTAAAAAAATAATTAGGGAGTTTTGAAATGACAGGTTATGAAAACAAAGAAGCATTAATTGATGAAATTCGAAAAACATATCGACTTTTTGATCAAGAATTTGAAAATGTTCCTGAAGCGAACCGGAACATTCGCCTTGATGAAGTGGATCGAACACCACAGGAAATGCTTGCTTATCAGATTGGATGGCTGACGCTCGTGATGAGCTGGGAGGAAGATGAATTAGCTGGGAAACAGGTGATTACACCAACCCCTGATTACAAATGGAATCAACTAGGAATGCTTTATCAGCAGTTTTATCAGCACTACGCCAATGATTCATTGGAGGAGCTTCGTGCATTGTTTAGAGATAAGATTGAAACATGGTGCGGATGGGTTAATGGCTTGAGTGATGAAGAACTTTTTGTTCCGGGTATACGAAGGTGGACGGTGACTAGTGCAAATTGGCCGATGTGGAAATGGATTCATATTAATTCTGTCGCACCATTTAGGAGTTTCAGGACCAAAATCAGAAAGTGGAAAAGAAATATTTAAGTTGGCTGTTACAGAATCTGATGGAAGAATGGTCTGAGAGGATTGAAGGTGAGCAGGGAAAAAGATATACCGCCATCTAACAATGCGTCATTGATCACTGGCTTAATTAAGCGTGAATGAACGGTTAGCATGTATTCAACTGTTTCCGGATACAATAAAAGCCGTTGCACAAAAATCATGCAACGGCTCTCTAGAAAGTGGAGCATAGGGGGATCGAACCCCTGACCTCTGCCATGCGAAGGCAACGCTCTCCCAGCTGAGCTAATGCCCCATAAAAGACCACGACAAAGATTATACTGCCGAGAGAAAAATTGGTCAACCCTGTATCAAAAAAGGCGGTTATATCATTATCTGTTTGTGGATGTAAACTTTTTACTTTAGCATTTATTTTAAAATATCATGAGATTGTGTTAAATAATAAACGAAATTTAAAAATATTACCAAAATTTAAATCTTTAGTCAATAAAATATTTAAATTTTGTAATAAAATATAATCTTTTTACGTCACATTTCCTAACATTAGAGTTATAATTGTCTATGAAATTTTTTTTAATCCATATAAGAGGAGACGTTGGTAGTGAGTATTTTTAAAACAAAACCGATTGCCAGCCTGATTGCGGAAACAGAAGGTAAGCAGGGATTAAAGAAAGCGCTTGGCGCGATGGATCTTACTCTGCTCGGCATCGGAGCTGTTATCGGCACCGGCATTTTCGTCCTTACCGGTGTTGCAGCAGCAACCTACTCCGGACCGGCACTAATTATTTCATTCATTTTATCCGGATTGGCTTGTTTCTTTGCTGCTTTATGCTATGCGGAATTTGCTTCTACTGTTCCGGTTGCCGGCAGCGCATACACGTACAGCTACGCTGCACTTGGTGAAATTTGGGCATGGATTATCGGATGGGATTTAATTCTTGAGTATGCCGTTGCGATCAGTGCAGTTGCGATTGGCTGGTCAGGCTACGCAGTCACGCTGCTGAGCAGTTTAGGCATTGATTTACCAAAGGCAATTACTGCGGCACCTCTAGACGGCGGTGTAGTCAATTTGCCGGCGATGATTATCATTGCATTAATTTGCTGGCTGCTGATTTCTGGTATCCGCCAGACTTCAAATTTAAACGGCGTTATCGTTGCAATAAAGTTGATCGTTATTGCATTGTTCATTGTTCTGGCTGTTTGGCATGTGAAACCTGCAAACTGGCATCCGTTTATGCCGTTCGGCTTCAACGGAGTCGTTTCCGGCGCAGCGGTTATCTTTTTCGCCTACATTGGTTTTGATGCCGTATCTACGGCTGCTGAGGAAACAAAGAATCCTCAAAAGAACCTGCCTAAAGGTATTCTTTATTCACTATTAATCTGTACGGCATTATACATTGTTGTATCAGGAATTTTGACAGGTGTCGTTAAATACAGCTTGTTCAAGCATACAGCTGCTCCGGTTGCGTTTGCTCTGCAGCAAATTGGAATTAACTGGGGCTCGGCACTCGTTTCTGTTGGTGCGATTTGCGGCATTACATCAGTATTGCTCGTCATCACGTACGGCCAAACGCGTATCTTTTTCGCTATGGCTCGTGATGGATTGATTCCTAAAGCACTTGGCAAGGTCAGTGAGAAGCATCAGACACCGGTAACTTCAACACTTTTGGTAGCTGTCGTCACGATCATCACGGCCGGCTTTCTGCCAATCGGAATTGTTGCCGAACTCGCTAATATCGGCACGCTGTTCGCCTTTGTTATTGTCTCAATTGGCATCATTGTGCTTCGTAAAAGAAGACCTGATTTGAAACGCGGCTTTAGAACACCATTGGTACCACTTGTTCCTATTCTCGCCGTGTTGTCCTGCGGTTATCTGATTATTCACTTGCAGACAGCGACACTCTGGCGCTTTGTTATTTGGTTCATAGTTGGTATGATTGTTTATTTCTTCTATGGTCGTCGTCACAGCACGCTGCTTCGCGATACCCAATCATCCAGTCAAGAAAAAGCTTGATAAATCGGATAACATTTTAAATAAGAATAGAGAGAACAGCTTGTTTCCCTTGTGGATACAGGCTGTTTTTTCTTAACGATGAAATTATAGCAATGAACCTGTGAAAAATTTTTGTAAAATGATGTCTCATTTGTATTTTTTGCTAATGTGTAATGAGATATGGTAAAGACTACATAGTAAGGATCTAAACGGTTGATTGAAAGGTGGGGAAGACGAATGGACAGGGAGATACTGTACACGCGCTTATTCCAAATTGGTTATTTCATATTAGGCGCGGCAATCGTCGGACTTCTCTTCTATTTCTTTGTTCTTCTACTTGGCAACCATTATACAGATGATGAGAAGCTGGTGTTGAGCAGGACATCAGTAGTGGTTGACGAGCAAGGGCATGAACTCTCAAGGCTCTATGCTGAAAATCGTGATCCAGTCACCTTGAAAAAGATTCCGAAGCACGTACAGAATGCGTTCATTGTGACTGAGGATCAGCGTTTTTATAAACATTCAGGCATAGATCTTCGCGGCATCATGCGTGCATTGGTAACGGATGTTATGGCAGGTGATAAAGCAGAAGGCGCAAGTACGATTACTCAGCAGCTGGCAAGAAACGCCTATCTTTCTAATGAAAAGACATGGTTTCGAAAGTTCAAGGAAGCGGCCATAGCCGTCAGTCTTGAGCGAAAATACAGCAAGAAACAAATCTTGGAAATGTACTTAAACCAAGTTTATTTTGGTCATGGCATTTACGGTGTTCAAATGGCATCTGAGTTTTTCTTTAATAAAGATGTCAGCCAGTTAACAGAAGAAGAAGGCGCTCTTTTGGCAGCACTTCCAAAGGGACCAAATGGCTATTCACCGATTTTGCATCCAAAGAAGGCATTGGAGCGGCGCAATCTAGTCCTGTCGCTGCTTGAGAAAAATGGCTACCTGACTGCCGAACAATCGGTGCGGTTGAAAGGTAAAACGCTGGGGCTGAACATCCATAAGATTCAAACGCATCCTGAATTTGATTCTTATATGGATCTAGTCAAAGAAGAAGCGGCGAAAAAGTATCACATTGGAACGGACGACCTGATCCGCGGCGGATATAAAATAGTTGTGCCGATGAGCCGGGAGGCACAATCTGCTTCTTATAATGCATTTAAGAACAACATTTATTTTCAAGGCAGCAATCCAAATCAAACGCCAGAAGGCTCTTTTGTCCTGATGAATAAAAACGGCGGTGTGCTCGCGGCGCAAGGCGGTCGAAATTATGTTCGAGGCAGTTACAATCGAGTGAATGACAAGCGGCAGCCGGGTTCATCCTTTAAGCCGTTGGCTGTCTACGGTCCGGCACTCGATTCGGGCAAGTATCAGCCTTATTCAATGCTTCAAGATAAAAAAGTCGCTTACGGCAGCTACAAGCCGACAAATTACAGCGGCAGTTATACCGGTGAAATAACGATGTATGACGCGGTTACTGTTTCGCAAAATGCACCGGCGGTTTGGCTTCTCAACCGGATCGGTATTTCGAAAAGTAAGTCCTATTTATCGAAGATGGGTATTAATCTGCCGGACAACGGTTTGGCGATTGCGCTCGGCGGCTTATCTAAAGGTGTCTCACCGCTGCAAATGGCTTCTGCGTATACAGCTTTCGATAATGGCGGACGTCAATCTGATCCCTATTTTATTCAGGCAATTTATGATCATCAAGGGAAAAAGATCGGCGAGGCAAAACCGAAAGCAAAGAAAATATTTTCGGAACAAACGGCATGGTACATGACTCGCATGTTACAGTCGGTTATGAAAAACGGAACAGGCCAAGCAGGATACAGTCAGGCCGAGATTGCTGGAAAAACGGGATCAACAGCATACACGAAAAATGGATTGCGTGATGCATGGTTTGTCGGTTACACACCTGATGCGGTTGGTGCTGTGTGGATCGGTTATGACCAAACGAATAAAAATCAGTATTTAACGGGTTCAAGCAATGACGCGGTCAGACTATATAAATCGGTGATCAACAGTATGCCTAATGAACGCAAGCTTACGTTCGAGAAACCGAAGCATGTCAACGATCTCGATGAGCCGATTCGCTTGGCAGCGGTAACACAGCTGCAGGCAAAAGGAATTCTTGGTAAGTATGCACTTCCTGCACTGCAGCTTACTTGGAATGGAGGTTCCGATAAACGAATTGTTTATCGAGTTTAT
This sequence comes from Sporolactobacillus sp. STSJ-5, assembly GCF_024385605.1. GTDB lineage: Bacteria > Bacillota > Bacilli > Bacillales > Sporolactobacillaceae > Sporolactobacillus. Next base: position 219,299 of record NZ_JANFOJ010000003.1, read on the forward strand.
GCCGAATCGGATGGAAAGAAAATATTAAAAGGTGAAGTTAAAGGGAAAAACACCTATCGAATTGACTTTGTTAATCCGATGAGCAAAGAGAATTACTATGTCGTCCCTTACAATTCGCAGACAGGGAAAACTGGAGCAGCATCGCCTTCAGTCGAACTCAATTGGTTCTCCAAGCTTTGATAGAATAATGCAGCAAAGAAAAGTACAGTACAGTGCACTTTCTTTGCTGCTTTTCCCATTCCGTTTTCATTTGGGTTCAAAAGATAATTCAGAATGGACGACCTGTCGCGCAGATGTCCGATAAACATTTTCCATTTGGCATACAAAGCTTCTAGTCTCATTTCATGTCCATTGTCGGATTTCTCGTCATTTACCCTAAAAAGATATAAAATAGAGCATGTGAAAAAATATTCTCTATTACATCGTTCGAAGCCTCAGTGGTTGAGGCTAAAGTAATTGCCAATTCCGTAAAAAGCAATGAAAGGTTCTGTATACAATGAGTAGAAAAAAGATTGGTTTGCTTGTGATGGCTTATGGCACACCCTATAAAAAAGAAGATATTATTCCCTATTACACCGCCATTCGTCATGGCAGAAAACCGAGTGATAAACAAATAGATAATCTTGCTCGCCGTTATGAAGCGATTGGTGGCGTCTCACCGTTAGCAAGGTTGACGCGTGATCAAGCTGATGCACTAGCTGAACAATTGAACGCGGCACAAGTGGACTATGAATTTCACGCTTACCTTGGTTTGAAATATATCCATCCGTTTATTGAAGATGCCGTGACTCAGATGCGCAGTGATGGTATTGAACAAGCGGTTTCTTTGGCACTGGCGCCGCATTATTCTCGATTCAGTGTTCAATCCTATATTGATCGCGCTCAAGCTAAAGCAAGGGAGCTTGGCGGGATAACTATTGCATCGATAAAGAGCTGGTTTGATCAACCACAGTTTATCCATTTTTGGAAGCAGGCCGTGCTGAGGGCTTTTGAAGACATTTCAGAAAGTGAACGTAATCAAACCGTTGTCCTGTTTACTGCTCACAGTCTTCCAGAAAAAATTATTAAAAATGGTGATCCTTATCCGGAACAAATAAAGGAAACGGCGGAAGCAATTGTGCATGCTGCGGAGATAAAGCATTATGCTCAGGCATGGCAGAGTGCAGGAAAAACACCCGATCCATGGCTTGGACCGGATGTACTTGATCAAATCCGTGCGCTTCACAAAAAAGAAGAGTATAGGCATTTTATTTTCTGCCCGATTGGTTTTGTCGCTGAGCATTTAGAGGTACTCTATGATAATGATCAAGAATGTCGTGCACTTGTCGAATCACTTGGTGCAAACTACCATCGTCCGCAGATGCCTGACACAGATCCGCTCTTTATCGACGCATTGTCTTCAGCCGTTTTGAACGTTTGCCGGTCGCATCTGTTTCTGGCAGCAAAATGAGAATCAATGAATCCACAAAAGCTATAACACAAAAAAATGCCTTCAGGCCGTATAGCCTGAAGGCATTTTTTTTTTGCTTCTTATAGATTTTCAGTACGACCGATATAAGCGATTTTGAATACACCGTTTTCGAATACAATTTTTGTGACACTTGTATTTTCAATAGAAGAAACATGTATTTTTTCATCGGATAGCATATAAATAAGACAACTGATATAGAGACCATGGCTGACCGCTAAAATGGTTTCCTCTTCGCTGTGTGCCAGAACACTGAGAATAGCGCGTATACGTCCTTTAACATCGTCATAGCTTTCGGCCAATCCGGTTGTGTCCAATTCTTTCAGTGATTCAAGAGAATTAATTTTTATTTCATCAGGAGAGTCGCCGCGAAGTTCCGAATTGCCCAAGGCATCACTGACTGCTCCCCACATCAAGTCATTCGAATCCCCCTCAAACTTGCCAAAGCTCACTTCACGAAGATTATTCGTTTCGATTGGTACGAGTTCGGGATTTAACGAGTGATCGAGTATCAGCCTGGATGTACGCCTTGTTCTCCCCAGATCGCTTGTATAAGCAGCATCAAAAGAAATGTCCTGTGACTTAAAAAGCGCACCAAGTTCAGCAGCTTTTTGTTCACCGATGTCCGTTAACGGGGTATCCGAAATACCCTGTACTTTCCAAAGTTGATTGAATAAAGTCCGTCCATGTCTTACGAAATAAATGGTTTTCATTTATATCCTCCCATTGACAGTTTTAAAGCGATTTTATTGTCATTCTATAGAAATCAATCTATTTTAGATTATCCTAACTTGCCTATTCTTGTAAAGCGAGGTGTGAGCGATTTTTTAAGAACGAAAGAATTTGTATCTGCTTACATGATCCTGCTAGACGCGAATCACAAAGGGAATTAAGATGAAAAAGGAGAACCCAAAAAGTAAAGGGAGGTACTACACAACATGATTTATTTGAATAATCGCGATATGCTTGATCAAACGCTTAATTTCGCTCTTGAGGAATATGCATTAAAGCATTTATCAATTGATGAAACCTATTTAATGTTCTACCGAATGGCTCCAACGGTTATTGTTGGACGCAATCAGAATGCGGTGGAAGAAGTTAATATGGATTATATTACGAAGAATGAGGTCACGGTGACTCGCCGTTTGTCAGGCGGAGGTGCTGTGTACAATGATCCGGGCAACCTAAGCTTCAGCTTTATTGCGAAGGACGACGGAGACAGCTTTAATAATTATAGGAAATTTACAGAACCAGTGATTCGTGCGCTACATCATATGGGCGTCGATGCAAAGCTTGAGGGCCGCAATGACCTTACGGTTGACGGGAAAAAAATTTCGGGTAATGCACAGTTTGTCACTCAAGGACGGATTTTCAGTCATGGAACGTTGCTTTTTGATGTCGATCTGGATCATGTAACACTAGCCTTGCATCCGGACAAGGCGAAATATGAATCAAAAGGCATTAAGTCGGTGCGTAGCCGGGTGACCAATATTCGCGAGCATTTAACAAAAGATATGGATATTCACCAATTTAAAGCAGAACTGCTTCACTATATTTTTGAAGGTGAGGATCATATACCTGAATACCAGCTGACTGACGATGACTGGACAAACATCATCAATATTGCCAAACGACGCTATCGCAATTGGGACTGGGTTTATGGGAAGTCACCTGAATTCAATGTGCATAAAGCAAAGCGTTTTCCGGGTGGACGTGTGGACTTTCGTATGAATGTAAAAAAGGGTGTCATTGAACAAATCTCTGTTTTTGGCGATTTTTTCGGTGTTGGTGATGTTCGTGAATTTGAAAAATTACTGATTGGGGTAAGATATGATCAGAGTGTCCTTTCTGAAAAACTAACGTCGATTGATTGTCACCACTATTTCGGAAAGTTGGGAGAAGAGGAATTGCTCGCTGCTCTTTTCTAAATATGTTCTAAATAGACCTCACTAAGACTAAATTGATAGTAGCCCGTCCCAGTTTAAAGACGGACAATCATTAGTGTAGCAGATGAGGAGGATCCTTCTTGAAGAGAAAAAAAGTGATAGGATGGTTTATCGCTTTATATACCGTCTATCTTCTCGTGATGGCTGCTTATTTTTTTGTCTGGTCGAAGTCAGGTATACCGGCAACTATGAAAGGGACTGCAGCTGATCCCTCCTTGTTCATGAACAGGAAACAGCTGGCGGAAAGCGGCAGTCTTAATGCTTGGCGGCATTTTCTTTCCTTTGCTTCCATACCGCTGGAGTGGGGTGTCTATCTGTTTGTTCTGATCGGCGGATTCTCATTGTGGCTGAGAAAGTGCTCAGAGCGTTTATCATCATTTTTTATTGTACAGATGTTCCTATGCTACGTCGGTTTGGCAGTTATTTCTGCATTGGTTTTCTTGCCGGTTGAATTTGCGTCTTACCAGCTCTCACTTCATTACGGGGTTTCTGTTCAGCCGCTTTCGGACTGGCTGAAAGATCAAGGGATCAGCACCGCTATTGGAACGCTGATCGGCTTTGTTGCAATGAGCGCCGTTTTTTTCTTGATTCGCCGATATCCGAAAAACTGGTGGTTTCCGGCATGGCTGCTGTCGATTCCATTCATCTTATTTATCATGTATCTGCAGCCAGTGGTCATTGATCCATTGTATAACCATTTTCAGAGTCTTCAAGATGGCGAGCTTAAGTCGGAAATTCTTCAAATGGCTTCGAAAGCAGGCATTCCCGCGCATAATGTCTACGAGGTGGACATGTCGAATGAGACCAACGCAATGAACGCCTATGTTAACGGAATCGGGTCTCACCTGCGTATTGTGCTGTGGGATACGACTGTTCATCGGCTCAGTCATGCTGAAGTCCTTTTTATCATGGCACATGAAATGGGACACTATGTGATGCATCATATCATTTGGGGCACCGCGGCGGCGTTGATTGGTTTATTGATTACATTATGGATCGCTGCTAAAGTACATTTATGGGCGAGCGCACGTTGGGGGACAAAAATGAACATTGTTCATCCCGGTGATCTTTCTGCACTGCCCATGCTGCTGTTAATTTTGTCACTTTTGTCTTTTGCAGGTGATCCGGTTCAAAATATGGTGTCTCGCCATTTTGAACACCAAGCAGATGAATATGCGATTGAAATGACTCAAAATAAAAAAGCAGCCATCTCTTCCTTTCAGAAACTGTCCGCGTCAAGTCTTAGCGAAATGGATCCACCGGCATTGGTAAAATGGATTCAGTATGATCATCCAACGATGCTTGAGCGTATTATTTATTTAGAGCATGTAAAAATCAATAAATAATCATCTGAGCCAATGAAGCCTGTATTTTTTCAAGAAAGCGTTCTTCTCCCGAGTGGATTGTGATAAACTAAGTAACTGTTGAATGGTAACGATTACATGGAATACTGCATTCTCATTACAGCTATGGAATTGAGGAATTTATGATGAAAAATGAGAAAAAGACAGTCGCAGTTTTATACGGTGGAAAGTCGACAGAACATGAAATTTCATTGCTTACGGCTTTTTCCGTAATTAATGCGATGGATAAAGAAAAGTATCGAGTGCTTCCTGTCTATATTAAGCAAAACGGAAGATGGATTGCCGGCGATGAAATCAAAGGAAAAATTGAGTACAAACATCAATTACTTCTTAAGGAAAACGCCACAGCGGAGTCATCTGCTGAGCACTGGCTTGCGCCGTCAGCACCTGCAAGCGCAGCTGTTGGACGACCGGATGTTGTCTTTCCGCTCCTCCATGGTCCAAATGGAGAGGATGGAACGGTTCAAGGTATGTTTGAACTGCTGAATATCGCCTATGTAGGTTCCGGTGTTTCAGGATCGAGCGTCACTATGGATAAAGTGATGATGAAGGATGTACTCAGCGCGCACAACATTCCCGGTCCGAATTATGAATCCATAACTCGATTTAATTGGAAAAATGATGCACCGAAAATGATTCTTAAGGTGAAAAATTCAATCGGCTATCCATGCTTTATCAAACCGGCAAACGGAGGCTCAAGCGTCGGGATCAGCAAATGCCTAAGTGAGACAGAGCTTTCAGCAGCAATTACGGAAGCATTCCTTTATGACTCAAAGGTTATTGTTGAAGAGGGAATTGCCGGGCGCGAAGTCGAAATTGGCGTAATTGGCAATCATGATTTGTCTGTCTCTGTTCCGGGCGAGATTATTACGAAGAATGCAGCATTCTATGATTATCAGTCGAAATATCATGAAGGAAACAGTACTTTAGTGATTCCAGCTGATTTGCCTGATAAAGTAAAAGCGGAGCTTGAAGAGATGGCGAAACGTGCATTTGTCGCATTGAACCTTTCGGGGCTTGCACGTGTTGACGTTTTTATCCGTGAAAAGGATCAGCGTGTCATTGTCAATGAGGTCAATACAATGCCCGGATTTACGCAATTTAGCATGTTCCCGCTGCTTTGGCAGCATACAGGGCTCCCTTATCATCAATTAATTGAAAAGCTTGTTGACTTCGGATTGGAAATATATCAGGATAAACAGCACATTCATTATCAAATTGAAAAGTAGCAGGATATCTCCAAAGCGGCAAAGGCACCGGTGAGAAAGATCACCGGTGTTTTTGATGTGCATGTACATAAAGAGATGAAATGACGATTCGGTTGAGCAGTCCATTACAGCAGCCCTGTGGCATGGCAGAAGCTCTTTCTTGTTTGCTTTTGTTTAAAAGTTGCTTAATCAGGTTGGACGAGCTGTATGGCTGTCTAAACACCTTCAGTCCACAGCCCAAAGAATACAAGGGTTATAGAAAAGGCTTGGCTGAATATGTCAGCCAAGCCTTTGAGATTCATAATATTATTGGAGAATGGTAATCGTTATGCTCCTGCGTCCAAAATTAAGCGCTTGGTCACGGGAAGCAAAATGGACATCGATCCGATTTCCTTTAATCGCGCCACCAGTGTCCCCGGCAGTATAAACACCGTAGCCCGGAATCATAACTCGAGATCCGAGAGGAATGATACTCGGATCAACGGCAATCACTTTGGCATTCGGATTGCTGCTGAAATCAATTCCTGTAGCTGAACGTCCGCCGAGCGAATAACTTGTTGCCTCAACGGTAATTGATTTACCTGATGGAGCAGATTGTTCTTGCTGCGGATTTGCCGGTTTATAGGAAGTATTAGTGACTTGCGGCTTTTTGGATGCATTTGCGCTTGCACGCTCAGCAGCGGCTTTTTTCGCGGCTTCTTTTGCCGCATCTTTAGCTGCTTGTCGAGCCGCATCTTCAGCTATTTTCCTGGCTTTTTCTTCTGCAGCCTTACGCGCGCGTTCTTTTGCATCTTTTTTTTCCTGAATTTTAATTTCAACAAGCTTTTTTTGATTTTCTTTGGATTCATCCGTATTACGGTAAACGGTGTAAAGAGCAGTTTTTGTATCTGAACCGATTATACCGTTTTCTGAATCCTGACGATTTGACTCTAAAGCATTAACGGCTTCATAGGTCTGCTCGTCGAAAACACCATCGACATCTCCGCCGTAGTAACCGAGCTGCTGCAACTCATCTTGCAGCTTCGCCACCTCCGGACCGGAATCGCCCTGTTGAAGCAAACTATTTCCGAAAATTATGTTGATCTCCTGATTGTCTGTTTGACTGCTCGGAGCGTTTGCTGCAAAACCAACTGCATGTGTTTGTTCAGAATCATTACTTTTCATGATGTGATTATCATTTGTACTGTTCGTTTTGGCGAAAACAATGGTCGTTGGTGTGAGCACACCGAGGCATACCGTTAAGCTCGTCATTGCCGTCAGCCTTTTAATGATATTCATTCAGTGAAAACCTCCTTAGGTGATCAAGCCATGGCCTGAATCCATGGCTAACATCCAAGGGCTATTCTAGACGTTGAATGTCTCAGGCATGTTTTAACAACATTACAGTTCTGTAACACAAGATCACTATTAATCATTTTGTCAATACATTTTCCGCTAATTTTTTTACTATTTTTAGTGGTAAAAGGGCCTAAGGACCTATTTAAATTGGAAATAAAGAAGAATTCTGTCCAAGTTAATGATTAGTCGCAGATCTTTCGACAGAAACTTTCATTTCTTTAAAAATAAGTGAACGCAAATAATCTTAAGAAGAGTTATGATGTATTAGAAATAGGTTTTTTATTTAAGAACGTTGATTTTTTTTGCATGGACACATTGATGACGGACATGCCTTGATCGAAGATGGCATTCCTATTATTTATGGATTATGAATGGAGGATAACGATGCAAGCGAAAAAAGCTAGAGAATCATTATCGGTAACCTCAGTACACGTACTGCCTAATGACACGAACAATCATGGTACATTTTTTGGCGGAAAGCTCATGATGTATGTGGATAATATTGCTGCAATTGCTGCAACACGTCATTCAAGAAGCCTTGTCGTTACAGCTTCAATTGATTCGGTTGATTTTCTGCGGCCGATCTATACCGGTTCATCGGTTTGTTTAGAAGCATTTGTCACCTGGAGCCACAATACATCCATGGAAGTATTCGTCAAAATAATTGATGAAAATCTTAGAACCGGGGTACGTCAATTATGCACAACGTGTTTTTTGACCTTTGTAGCACTTGATGATAAAGGAAAGCCGAATGCTGTTCCTAAAGTCATTCCTGAGAGCGAAGAAGAGCAGCTGCTATTTGAAAGTGCAGAAGGACGTTACTTGAATCGGAAAGAGCGCAGACAGCAAACGAAGAAATTCACCTCAGAGCTGACGCTGAAGAAGCCTTGGGAATAACTGTCTTGTGTCCACACCAAATGGCGTCATAAGCATAACATGTAGTGTTGAGTAAGGGACACATGCTCAATAATATATATGAAGGGGCGAGTGACGATATGGGTGCACCAAGCGGTGGATATAGCGGCAGCTTTGCGTTAATCGTTGTTCTGTTCATTTTGTTGATCATTGTGGGCACAGCCTACGTTTATTAATGACTAGAAGCAAAAGAGCACATTGAAATAATAAAACACCCGCGGAATTGATTTCCGCGGGTGTTTTATTTCTATATAATTATGCTGCGATACGTTTTTGAATAAATTTCTTTAGTCGCTGGCTGATCGGGATCATAATTAATGTCAGCACAACACCCTTAAGCAAGTTAAACGGCATGACTCCGTAAACAATCAGCGTGAGCAGGTTGTGTATGCTTCGGTTCGCAGATTGTGCCATTCCAACAGTGGCGTCGATGCTGAAACCGAGAAACAGAGCATATCCAGGGAAGATCAAGTAGTAGTTTAGGATGGACATAATCACAGTCATGACTACGGTTGCCGATATCATGCCAAGCAAGAGCGAGACAAACGTTGATTTACGGCGATAAAATGCCCAAGTTACTAAAATGAAAAGTGAGCCCGCAGTAAAATTGGCAAATTCACCGATTGGAACAACAGTAAGCGATCCGGTCAACAAGACATGCAGGATGTTTTTGATCGCTTCAATGGCGATACCTGCACCCGGTCCAAGAATAAGTGCACCGATCAATGCAGGCAGATCACTAAAGTCCATGGTTAAGAATACTGGAAACAATGGAATGGGAAAAGCGATCAACATAATCAGAAAACCAAGTGCAGAAAGTAATGAAATCAGTACCAATTTCTTCAAAGATGTGTTCATGTAATTACCCCCATAAATGTAGTATTGGGGATCATGCGCAGCATTTCTGGCTTATGCGCGGTTCGTGGTAAAAACCGTACAGCTCTTCAGGATTTTCATGTTCCAGACGCATTAAAAAGCCCAAAGGAACGTTCCTTTGGGCTCAACAAAATCGATGTGCAGAAGCACAGCGAAAAGAATGCGAAGAATACAAAAATACTGTCGCATCATCCTTCTTTCATCCAGACTCTACTGTCGGTTCCGGTTTCTCACCGGATCTGCCTTGCGGCTCGCGGACTCTGACTGTTTGTCAATACCGCCGGTCGGGAATTACACCCTGCCCTGAAGGAACTTCGTATTTAATTACACTCGTATTATACAATAATTTAACTGCTACAGCAATATAATCGACTTTAATTATCGATGCAAATCTAATAATTTGATCTCAGACTGTTTCAGATAAAGTAATCGAGAACAAGTCCGAGAGATAGGAGGATGCCGAATAAAGTTTGAAGCTGTGCAGTGGCTTTCATTGCAGGCACCATCTGGATGGCTTTCGTTTTCTTACGAAACAATTTGGTTGCTTGAATTGCCTTTGGGAGGCTGGCGAATACGAGGAGCATCCAAGCTGATTCGACACCTAGGATCATTAATCCAAAGATCCAGATATAAGAAAAGGTGAATAAACCTGCAAGCAATGTGATTGCCTTTGGCCGACCGAGTAAGATCGGAAGCGTCCGTCTGCCTTTTTGCTGATCCCCAGCGAGATCGCGTATATTGTTTGCCATATTAATTCCGCCAACCAGTATGCCAATCGGTATCGAGATCAGCACACAATTCAAAGTCAGCGTTCCGGTCTGGATAAAAAAGGAGATCCAGATGATGAATACGCCCATGAAAAGACCGGAGATTAATTCGCCGAAGGGTGTATAAGCAATCGGATAAGGACCGCCGGAATAAAGATAGCCGGTGAGAATGCATATTGAACCTGCAAGAGCGATCCACCAGCTGCTGTTTGCACAAATATAGATGCCGATAAGCATGGCAATGCAACAAAGCGTGAACGCCAGTCGAATAATGGTTTTCGGATGAAATCCATCGCGGACAATGCTTCCGCCAATTCCTACCGACTCCTCATTATCTAAACCTCGCTTAAAATCGAAATACTCATTAAATAAATTCGTTGCAATTTGAATGAGCATCGAGGCGGTCAGCATGGCAAGAAACAAAGCTAAATCAGGACTTTTTATTGGCAGTACGAGTGCGGTTCCCAGTGCAACCGGAACAAAAGAAGCGGATAATGTGTGGGGCCGAAGCATGAACCACCATTTTTTAAAGCCAGTATTTCTTTCGGGTGCTAATTCCCCCATTATAATCTCTCCCACTACAAAATTCTTATGTGTTTCCTATTTTGAACTCATTCCTTAGTTTCATAGATTCAAAGGACGAGCTTTTCTAATAATTGTCACCAATTCGACACTATTTTCTTTTTAAGTTTATGGAATAAAGTTGTTGGTGTCAATAAGATGCATCTGGAAAATGGTTCAAAATTAAGGAGTTCAACAATAAGGTTATGATGCATGAGCAAAAGAAAGATATGGGGCAGAGAGGAAGACCGCTTGGAATGAAAATAACGAAGAAAAAATTGTGTTATGATTGTGCGGCTTGACTTGTTTCCGGAGGATTTGTGAACTGAGTGTGATGTTTATTCAGCAAGCCTTTCAGCGCATCACATTCAATTCCGGTCAGCGTAATGCCGCGTCCCATTTTTTTCTTGTCGGGAGCCCAACTCCGAATATCATATTTAGCTTCGCGGGTATTCCAGCTGACAAGGTTTAATTCCTTTGTCCAGCCACTGTTTTCAGTGGCAAGTACGCCATAGTGTTCGACGATGTTGAAGGTTACTTCTGAATTTGAATCCGCCATACGACAATCACCTCTTCATTTTATTTGAACAAATGTTCTGATAATAGTTTATATGCAAACAAACGTTCTGTCAATTGCATTTATCAGATAATTATTTATGGGAATTACATTGTTCATGACTTGATCACATTTTTGGTATACTATAAGAAAATTAAATGACAATTACGGTATAGTAGTTTTATAGAAAAGATTCGCTGAAAAGGAGATACAGCTAAATGTTGAGCTACACATTAGCGTTCTTGAAATATGAAGATAAAGTGCTTATGATTAATCGTCAAAAATCACCATGGCAAGGTGCGTGGAATGGTGTCGGCGGTAAACTGGAGCAGGGTGAATCTCCGAAGGACTGTGTCATTCGTGAAGTGTGGGAAGAGACAGGCATCAAATTAACTTCACCCGTATTTCGCGGAATTGTCACATGGAATCCAGACGTTGAGCCTGCTCAAGGAATGTATGTGTTTATTGCCAATGTGTCGCGTGATGAATTGACTGATCTGCCGCGTGCGACTCGTGAAGGCATTCTTGCGTTCAAAGATGTTTCTTGGGTTTTGTCAGAAGACAATTTCGGTACCGTCCCGACTATTCGTTTTTTTATGAGACGCGTGCTTGATGTGGGGAGCAGTGATCCTGCAGATTACCATTGTACATTTGAAGGAAACGTGATTGCTAAAACCGAGATTCGACCCTTACCGGAGTTCGTTACGATTTAGGAAGCAAGAACAGGATCAGAAGCATCATACAGCCGAGAAGTCCTATAAAGTAAAGAATCCAATAATCGGCACCCATCATGACAGACAGAACGGGAGCTAAGACTGAATAAACACCGGCGAGCAGAATCATAATGCTGCTCGTCAAAATAAAACGGCTCGGATTTTTTATTCGATAATGAATGATACGTGTGAAGGCTGTGTTATTTTTTAAGAAGAAAAGGAAAAATCCGCAGGCAATGAGTAATATGCCCAATACTGTCAAACGATTCATAGGACGACATCAACCTTCGTTCAATTTTCATTAACCACAGTTCATTATACATAAAGAAGTCGTAAATGGGAGATCAAATGTAAATTTTTCGAGATGAAAAAGCTTCGGAATTATATCAATTCCGAAGCTTTTTATTATTTTAATGAGAATGAATAGGCTGTTCAGTTGTCTCATCCGGAAGATCAGCTGTGCAGTTTGCACATTTTGTCGCATTAATCGGAATCGATGATAGACAATATGGACATTTTTTTGTTGTTGTCTCTTTTTTCGGTGTTGTCTTATTCAGTATCTTAATTGCGAAGAAGATGACCACTGAGATAATGAGAAAATTGATAACATTGTTAAGGAAGAGTCCATAATTAATGGTTGGAGCCCCAGCTTTCTGAGCTGCACTGAGACTGCTGTATGCATGACCGGATAAATTTAGATATAAATTGCTGAAATCAACTTTTCCAAGCAACAAGCCGATTGGCGGCATCACAATATCTTTAACAAGAGAACTGACAATTTGTCCAAAAGCAGCCCCAATAATCACTGCCACGGCAAGGTCAATCACATTACCGCGTGCCAAAAATTTTTTGAATTCATTCATTGTTTTCATAAGTGCCCTCCGGTTTCTGTGAAATTTTAGAATGACTATAAATAAAATCATAGCATTTTCGCCATTTTTTTTAAAGAAATCCCTTCTCTTCTTTATCTTCTAGAGTAAAACAGAATGAATCGGTGCATCCTACAGTTAGGAGGTCGATTCGGGTGAAGTATCGAAAATTCATATATCTGCTTTGTGCGATTGTCGCATTATCAACGATCGCTTATGAGCACTACCCCGAAATGAAAGCGAACGCTAAGGATATTCATAGCGGGAAGCTGATTGTTTCGTTAATTAATGCAAAAAATGAAGAAATGGGCACGGCAACGTTAACTGAGACACCAAAGGGCGTTCGAATTGAACTGGAGGCGGACGGATTAACACCGGGTATCCATGCGATTCACTTTCATGAATATGGCAGCTGTACACCTCCAGATTTCATGTCTGCCGGCAGTCACTTTAATCCTGAACACAAAAAACATGGGTTGAAGAATCCAATGGGACCTCATGCGGGAGATATGATGAATATCTTTGCGGACAGCCATGGTCATGTAAAAACGGTACTTTTCAATTCAATGGTAACGTTGCAAGAGGGTAAACCAAATTCGTTAAGAGATGCCGATGGTTCCGCCTTAATCATTCATGAAAGAGGCGACGATCAGATGACAGATCCTTCCGGAAACTCAGGAGACAGAATATTATGCGGTGTAATTAAATAAGAAAAAGATGAGCCGGAGATTTATCCTCCGGTTCTTTTTTGAACATTCGAATTGAACATGATGAAATTTCATTACCAACGACCGCATTTTCCGATACTTCTTATTGAGAGCAGGTGGACTGAACGTCAAACAATCGCCTGAAAGAAAACAGGCGATTGTCGACAGGGAATGTATTCGGTTTTTAAGACGTAACGCGGATTAATCCGCAAGCAAAGAAAGACCACCATCGACTGTGATTGTTTGACCACGGATCATGAATGCCGCAGGAGTGCAAAGGAAATAGACTGCTTCGGCAAGATCTTCAGGTTCAACAATCCGACCCGCGGGATTGCGTTTTGCTGCCTGATCGAGCAGTTCGTCACGATTTGGAAAATGCTTCAGCGCGTCTGTGTCGACAGCGCCTCCGGAAACGGTGTTCACTGTAATATTCATTGGCGCCAGCGCTACAGCCAGATAGCGGGTGAGCGCTTCAACAGCCGCTTTTGAAACACCAACGACGACATAGTTCGGCAGCGCACGGACTGCGCCGAGACTTGACAGTGCGACAATGTGGCCGCCGCCTGTCTTATTCATCAGCTTTGCTGCTCGCTGGGCTGCAAATAAATAAGCCTTTGCATTGATATCCTGTGTCCAGTCCCAATGCTTTTCTTGAATGTCCATAAGAGGACGTTGTACGCCGGACGCTGCGTTGCTGATGAAGACATCGAGACGACCGAACGCAGATTCAGCTGCATCAAAAAGCTGGTCAATTTGATCAAGTTCACCGACATTTGCTTTCACAATATGGACAGAGACGCCATATTGACTTTCAATCGCTTCCTTCGTTTGTTCGGCATTCGTACTTTTACGTGCATAATTTAATACAAGGTTGTATCCGTTCTGCGCAAATTTTTCTGCGATCGATTTTCCGATACCGCGGGTTCCGCCCGTAATTAATGCCACTTTATTTTCCATGTTTAGCTCCTTTAAAAACATCCATCCGATTTAAAATAAACCGGATTCAGTATAACAAAAGGTTCAAAAGAAGGACAAGAAAAATATTTAAAAACGAATCATCGTACCATGATCTTTTGCCTGTAATAGGGTATGATACGTTTAGGCTAGTTACCGGTAACTATGGAAGGAGCGTATTTTTAATGATTATCGTTTACCTAAGTCTTGCGCTTGTAGTTGCATCAATCATCGCATTCATTTTTTCCGCTGCTAAGACGGTTAAATTGATGAACGGATCAATTGAGAAAATTTCAAAGACCAGTGCAGAATTAGAAGATCAAACTGAAGGAATTCTGAATGAAAAAGATGAACTCACACGCAATCTTTCACGCATTCAATCGGATATCACTCAGAAAAAAGGCAAGATCCAAGATGCAGCGCGTCAGGCAAAACAATCGGTTCTTTCTGCACAAGTTGCTTTTTACAAAGGAAAAGCATTTGTGAAAAACACTCACATTAAGATTCGCCGATAAACGTCGGTTCAACGGTGACATTCACATTTCCTTTGACTGCTTTTGCAATGACACAGTCCTTTTCCGCTTTATGGATGCAGGTTGTCAGATGGTCATTAAGTGTCTCAGTAAGCGGCTCAGCTAAACGGATTATCGGGTAATGGGTGACTTTCTCAAAATGCAGGCCGCCTTTTTTTGTGACCGTCGCTTTGGTATGGATATCGATACGGTGATAAGCAATCTTTTCTTTTTTTAATCGAATGCCTAGGGTGATCATGTAACAGGACGCGAGCGCGCTGATTAATAATTCATCCGGGTTTGTTCCGATGCCTTTTCCCGACATGGCCGGATCAACTGAAATAACAGATGATAAACCATTTGTCTGTATTTTCCCCTCGCCGTCCCAGGATCCTGTCCATGAACCGTTCAGTTCAAAATGAAAATCTGTCATAATGTTCATCCCCTTAGCTATGATTAAAAGAGAGACATGCATTGAATCTCTGTTATCGTAGCATAAATCAAACGCTCTGCAACGGATCATGCTTAAGATTAGGAGGTAGCGATTGTGGCATTGACAGAAAACGAAAAGAAATCAATCATTCCATGGTTATGGTTCAGCATGATCTGTATTTTGCTTTTTTTAATTTTGGTTATTGCGATCCGGCAACCTGCTGTTCAGGCGGCAGATCGTGCACTTGTTCAGAGCCTTAATCCAATACGAATTCCCATATTGGTCACTTTTTTTTCAGAGTTTACCGATTTTGCCTCAAGCAGACTGCTGCTTTGGATTATTGCTCTCTTCATGATTTATCTCTTCGTTTACAAACGTTTTTTTTCGTCTATTCTGCTTCCCTGCGTGTTTTTGTTTGAGCGTGAGCTGAACAGTGTACTGAAAAATTGGGTGATGCGTGATCGTCCGCCGTTCCAGCACCTTGTGCATGAAACCGGCTTTAGTTTTCCAAGCGGACATGCAATGAATGCGTCTACTGTCTATGGATTGCTCATTTTGCTTATTCTTCCGTTAATAAAAACAAAATGGATTCGAATCGCGTGGGCTGTTATCGGCCTGACGATGATTTTGCTGATTGGATTCAGCCGGCCTTTTTTACGTGTCCATTACTTTACGGATATTCTCGCGGGGTATTGCGTCGGCGGTTTTTTAGTCGGTATTTCAGCGATTGTTCTCATTTTTGTATATAATAGAAAGGTTGAGACAAAACGCGCCGATAAAAGGCGTTAGAGCGGAGGATGTTTATGAAAAAAGGTTCGATTACAATGGCAAACGGCGACGTGATCGCTATTGATTTTTTCCCGGAGGAAGCACCGAATACAGTAGCCAATTTTGAAAAGCTTGCGAACTCAGGCTTCTATGACGGGGTAACTTTTCACCGTGTGATTCCGGGTTTTGTCAGCCAGGGCGGCGATCCGACAGGAACAGGGATGGGCGATGCCGGCTACACGATTAAATGCGAGACTGACGGTAATCCGCATAAGCATGTTGCCGGTGCGCTTTCGATGGCACATGCAGGAAAGGATACCGGTTCCTGCCAATTTTTCATTGTTCACGAACCCCAGCCGCATTTGGACGGCGTGCATACTGTATTTGGACAAGTAACCAGCGGACTCGATGCAGTTCTTAAAATGCAGAACGGCGATGTCATGAAGGCTGTAAAAGTTTGGGACGAAGATTAAATCAGTGTTGAGGAGGACTTTCACATGCCAATCAGCAATGTAGGGCTCCAAATTCTTCCCTTTTCAAAAGAAAAGGACACATACGGACTGGTTGATGAAGCAATTAAAGTCATTCAGAACTCAGGTGTAAAGTATGAGGTAACAGCACTCGAAACGATTCTTGAAGGAGAACTTGACGAGCTGCTCGATGTCGTGAAAAAAACGGTATATGCAACGGTCGAAGCGGGTGCTGATGAAGTCGCGGCGGAAGTAAAAATTCATTTCCGCCCTCAAGGTACTTCGATCGAAGAAAAAGTAGGGAAATACCGGAAGTAAAGTGCAGGAATAACTGAATGAGTATAACTAAAGCCGCAGAGACGCGAATCTCTGCGGCTTTTTGTCAATGAATCTTCATTTAGCTGGTCAAGCGAATGAAAAGAACTGATGTTCTGTATATGCTATAATTATAGTAATTAACTTTCGAATTAACGATCTGTTCAGATCTATTTAGATACAATGAAACGGGGGGAGACTGATGTCTGTCCGATTTATATTGGGACGGCCGGGAACGGGTAAAACGGCGATGTGCTTATCTGAAATTCGCAGCCATCTGCGTGAACGGCCGGATGGGGAACCGCTCATTTATTTGGTTCCCGAACATATGACATTCAGCATGGAGTATGCACTGGCATCCACTGCGGGACTTGGCGGGATGACCCGATTGAATGTGTACAGCATGCCGCGTCTTGCACTGCGCGTCTTGCAGCAGGCAGGCGGAGCCACGCGAAAACACTTGAATGCGACCGGTGTGTCGATGCTGCTGCGCAAAATTGTTGAGCAGAATAAAACGAAACTTCGACTCTTTCAAAAGGCATCTCAGCAGAACGGCTTTTACGATCTGCTTGGCGATACGCTGATTGAATTTAAACGTTTTTGTCTTGAACCGGAAGCAATGATCACTGAAGCGGAACAACTTAAAGGAGACAGCGCGGAACGGCTCCTTCTGAAGGACAAGCTTCATGATTTGTCGCTCATCTATCAATCGTTCAGCCAAGCTCTGGAAGGAAAATATATTGATAGTGAGGATTATCTAAAGCTCATGGTGGAGCGAATGGATCACGCTGATTTTCTGAAACAGGCGGAAGTCTGGATTGACGGTTTTCAGACCATGACGCCGCAGGAAATGTTGGTGGTTGAACGGCTGATGGCAACATGCAGACGGGTCACCATTGCTTTAGGAACGGATCAGATCTACGATCGGGCACCGGATGAATTTTCTGTGTTTCGCCATCCCGCACTATTGTTTCTGCAGCTCAAGGAACGAGCAGAGATGAATGATCAAATGCTTGAACCCATTGTCTTTCAAACCGATGCATTACGGTATCAGTCAGTGTCTTTAAAAAATATGTGTCTGCATTTCGGACAGTATCCTTCTCAAGTAAGCCTGGAAACGGATGGAGTCACGATGACTGAAGCTGCAAATCGCCGTGAGGAAGTGGAGCAGGCGGCACGCAATATCATTCACTGTGCACGTGTCCATGGTGACCGTTTCCGTGAAATGACGGTGCTTGTCCGTAATCTGGCAGACTATCGCGATCTTGTTGAAACGATTTTCAAAGATTATCAGATTCCTTTTTTTATTGATCAAAAAAGTCCGATGAAACACCATCCTCTCATTGAATTTATTCGCTCAGTGCTGGAAACGATCCAACAAAATTGGCGTTATGAACCGATCTTCCGCTGCGTGAAAACTGATTTCTTGATTCCATTTGATTTCAATTTAAAGGAAGCCCGCGAAGGCATGGATCAGCTGGAAAACTATGTAATCGCACGCGGCTATTATGGGAAAAAGTGGACCGATGAAGATCCATGGCATTATCGGATCTACAGGGGGCTGGAGGAGCAAACGAGAGCACAATCAGAAGCTGAAGAACATGCAGAAAAGACGATCAATAAATACCGCATGCTTGTTGCACAGCCGATTGCTTCCTTGGAGCGACGATTAGGAGATGCGACGACGGTCTCCGAACAATGCGAAGCACTTTACCGTTTTCTGATCGATATGACCATTCCCGAAAAGCTCGAACGGCTGGCAAGAACAGCGGACCAACAGCAAAAGCTTTCCGAAGCAAAGGCACACGGACAGGCATGGAAAGCAGTTGTGGATCTGCTTGATCAATGTGTGGAAACAGCAGGAGACGAGCAGATGACGCTCGATCTGTTTATAAAGGTTGTCGACACGGGGCTTGATGCACTGGAATTTGCGATGGTCCCGCCGGCATTGGATCAAGTGCTGGTTGGCAGTTTAGATCGGATGCGGTCGTCAGAAATGAAGGATGTCCTCCTCCTGGGCGTTAATGAAGGGGTACTGCCGGCGAAACCAACAGATCAGGGACTGTTCTCCGGTAAGGATCGTGAACTGCTGCTCGATGAAGGCGTAACGGTGGCTGAAGGCGAATCAGAACAAATGGCTGGTGAGAATGAACTGATTTATCGCGCACTGACACTAGCAAGGAAGCGCCTTTTTATTTCTTATCCGCTCGCTTCTGAAGACGGCGAGTCGCTGAGACCCTCTCCACTCATTTCTCGACTGCGGCACTTTTACCCGGATTTGCAGGTGCAGCTGGCGCCCGCAGAACCAAGAACCCTGAAGGATGAGGAGCAGCTTGCATTCATCAATACACCAAGAAAAACGGTAAGTATTCTCTCCGCTCAAATTCGCGAATGGAAAAATGGGTATCCGATTGCCGAACTATGGTGGGATGCCTATAACTGGTTTACGGTGCATCGCGAGTGGGGCAGTGCGGCACACATGGCATTGGCCGGTCTGTTTGCACGCAATGATGAGCGTCTCAGCCCGGATTCGGCTCTTGCCTTATATGGGCAGACGATCCAGACGAGCGTTTCACGAATGGAAAAATTCAATTCCTGTCCATTTTCGCAATTTGCGTCTTATGGGCTCAATCTCAAGGAACGGGAAGCTTTTCAATTAGCCGCTCCTGATATCGGTCAGCTTTTTCATTTGGCGATTAAACAGATGACCGCTCAGATTATGAAGGAAAATCGAAGCTGGCAAGATCTATCGCCGGAGGAATGCGATCAATTGGCAGCAGGCACAGTAAATGAGCTTGCACCGAGTCTGCAGAGACAGATTCTGACCAGTTCGAACCGTTATCGATATCTGCAGCATAAGTTGGCACAGGTCGTGGCACGTGTGGCACGTGTCCTCCGCCGTCACGCATTGTCGAGTGGCTTTTCCCCAGTGAGTCTTGAGCTTCCTTTCGGTCCCGGCCGACCGCTGCCTCCGCTCAGCTTTCCTTTAAAACACGGAGCGAGAATGGATGTTGTCGGGCGAATCGATCGTGTGGATCAAGCCAAAGACGAACAGGGGCGGTTGCTTTTACGAATAATCGATTATAAATCGAGTTCGAAAACTCTTGATCTGTCAGAGATTTTTTACGGCCTTGCGCTTCAAATGCTGACCTATCTTGATGTCATCATCACGTATTCGAAACAATGGCTGGGTTCTGAAGCTGATCCTGCAGGTGTGCTTTATTTCCATGTGCATAACCCTGTATTGAATTTGGATGAAAAACTGCCGGAGGATCAGCTGGAACGTGAACTCTACAAGCACTTTAAAATGAAAGGTTTACTTCTTGAAGATGAAGACGCGCTGCTCCTGACAGATAAGACTGCAGAAGGAAAGATTTCGGATGTTGCGCCATTCGGCATTAAAAAGAACGGGGATTTCTACAAAAGTTCGTCACTCGCAGGTGTGCAGGAGTTCAAAACACTTCGACGCTACACTCGCGAGGTGATGACGGACGTCGGTTGTAAAATTATTGACGGCGATGTGTCGATCACCCCCTTTAAAATGAATGGGCAAGTCCCATGTACCTACTGCTCATTTCGTCCGGTTTGCCGTTTTGATCAATCACAACCTGGCAATCAGTATCGCTTGTTGAAAAAGATGAAGGACGAGGATGTCTTAGGCAAATTGGCGAAGTTGGAGGAGAAACCGGATGAGCACTAACCCGAAAGAAAGAAAATGGACAGAGGCACAATGGCGTGCAATAACAGAACGTGGTCATGATTTGCTTGTCGCTGCAGCAGCAGGTTCCGGAAAAACCGCAGTTCTTGTTGAACGTATCATCCAAAAAATGACGGATTTGGATCAACGTGTGAATATCGATGACTTGCTGATTGTTACCTTTACAAAAGCAGCGGCGTCTGAAATGCGCGAGCGTATTGGACAGGCAATCGAAAAGCGGTTGGTTGATGAGCCTGAAAATTTATTCTTGCGGAGGCAGCAGGGGCTGCTTGGCAAAGCGTCAATCATGACTCTGCACGCCTTTTGCATGTCGGTCGTCAAGCAATACTATTATTTTCTTGATCTTGATCCAGGCTTCCGCCTGCTTGATGAAACGGAGGCAGCGCTGATGCGTGAGGAGGTCTTGGATGATCTTCTCGAAAAGTATTATGCAGCAGACGATCCGGAATTCTATCGTTTGGTGGATCGCTATTCAAGTGACCGAAGCGATGATGCATTGAATCATTTGCTTTTACGTATTTATGAATTTTCGATGAGTCATCCCTGGCCGGAGCATTGGCTGGATCAAATGGCTGAAGCCTATCGTGTGGACAGTGCAAGGGGACTGGATCAATTCGGATGGCTGTCTGATTTGAAGAAGGCATTATGGCGCACGATTTCCGGAGCAGTCCATAGTCTTCAAGATGCGATACGGTTGTGCGGCGAACCGGGAGGTCCTGCGGCTTACGCGGAGACTTTGACTGAAGATTTGGCGGCACTGCAGCAAATTCTATCTAAGGTAGACTCAGATTGGGAGACGCTTCGTTCTGTGTGTCTGACCGTGTCATTTGGCAAGCTGAAGGCGATTCGCGGTAAAGAGGTTGACGCAGCGCTCAAGGATCAAGTAAAGAAAATACGAGATAAGATTAAGACCACAGTTGCTGAGCTGCAGCAGCAATGGTTTTCGCGCTCTTCTGAAGAATGTCTGAACGATCTAAGTGATATGGCACCTTCTGTTGATCTGATCATTGAGCTTGTAAAGGCATTCACCAAGCAGTTTAAAAAGGAAAAAAGGCGCAAAGCCGTTCTCGATTTTTCCGATCTGGAGCATGAATGTCTCACTGTTTTGCGCGGCGAAGGGTCTTCGACGAATCACGAGGTGCCGTCTGTGGTTGCCGAACAGTTCCGCGCGCAATTCAATGAAGTAATGATTGACGAATATCAAGATACCAACCGTGTTCAGGAAACGATTATTCAATTAATTACTAAAGACAGTACCCATGGAGGCAATCTCTTCATGGTTGGCGATGTAAAACAGAGTATCTATGGATTTCGATTAGCCGAACCAGGACTCTTTATTGAAAAATATAAACTGTTTTCCGCGCCGGAAAGCGATGGACAAGTTATTGATCTGTCAAACAACTTCCGCAGCAGGCAGGAAATCGTCGACGGAGCGAATTTTCTTTTTCGACAAACCATGGACGAGGCGGTCGGCGGTGTGATTTATGATGCCGCAGCAGAATTGCGCTGCGGGGCGAGCTACCCTCAGGAGAGCCGTCCAATTGATCTGGAAATGATTAATCGCGCTGGTGCTGAAGATGAAGATTCGGAGGGCGCAGACGATCTGGACTCCTCGGAACTTGAGGCGAGTGCGATCGGCGATCGAATTCAGGCGATGATCGGCGACGGAACATCCCCGTCCTACCAAGTCTTTGATCGTGATTTAGGACATATGCGTCAAATCCGCTATCGAGATATTGCGATTCTGCTGCGCTCTGCAAGCACATCCGCGGCAGTCATGAAAGATGTGCTCGGACGCCGCGCTATTCCCGCTTATGCAGAGTTATCCAGAGGCTATTTTGACACGGTGGAAGTGTCGGTCATGCTCTCTGTTCTGCAAGTGATTGACAACCCGGAGCAGGATATACCGCTCGCGGCAGTTCTGCGTTCCCCGATCATCGGGTTAAACGCGGATGAATTGGCTGCCATCCGTATGTCTGATCGGGAATCAGGTTTTTATCATGCCTTAAAACGTTATACAGAAGACAATGAACAAGATTTAGCACAACGATTGAGTTTATTTCTTGAAAAGGTTGAAGAGTGGCGTGATTTTTCTAAAAATCATTCGGTTGCTGAATTAATTTGGCAAATTTATCGCGATACCGGTTATTACGACTATGTCGGCGGATTGACTGGAGGCACGCAGCGCCAGGCAAATCTGAAAGCTTTCTACGATCGCGCGCGTCAATATGAAAAAACGACATTTCGCGGACTGTTTCGGTTTCTCAGATTTATTGAAAGAATGAGAGAAAACGGCGGCGATCTTGGGGAAGCACGTGCACTTAGTGAGCAGGAAGATGTTGTTCGCATTATGACCATCCATAAAAGCAAGGGATTGGAATTCCCTGTTGTTTTCGTTGCGGGTATGAATAAACGGTTCAACATGCGTGACACCGCTGAACCAGCACTTTTGCACAAAGATTTGGGATTCGGTACGAAATGGATTAATCCCGACATGCGTACCAGTGTTCCCACGCTGCCTTATTTGGCGATCAAAGAACGAATGAAAGCGGATGCGACTGCTGAAGAATTACGTATTTTATATGTCGCGGTTACGCGGGCAAAAGAAAAACTGATTCTGATTGGAACCGTTAAAGACGCGAAAAAACAAATAGAGAAATTCAGACCTGTTCTGCAAACCAGGGAGTGGCTGCTTCCGGAAGATGCGCGTGCGTCTGCCGTAACCTTCTTTGATTGGATTCTCCCGGCAGTTGCGCGTCATCACGCAGCTGAAGCACTTCATGACTTGCTGGATGATCAGCCTGATAAGAGAGCAGTATCAATGGACCCCTCTTCATGGATCGTACAGATTATTGCTGCTTCAGGACTTACTCAAGCAGAGGATCATCGTCAGGCCGTGAATCGGGAACGTCTGCAGAGACTTCATCAAGGTAAAGCTGTCGTTTCCCATTCCGGATTTCAGGATGAGGTCGCAAAGCGTCTCGAGTGGTCGTATCCCGATTTTGCGGCCACCACATCAATGGCGAAACAGACGGTTACGGAAATTAAAGCACAGCAAGACTACTTCAGCGATGGGACCGATGATCGCCTGCTTAGCGACCCGGAACATTTTTCCTCGATCGGCAGAGACCGTCCACAATTCCTGCAGCAATCTGCACTCTCTGCAACTGAGCGAGGTACCGCACTTCACTTGTTTATGCAGCATCTAAATTTAAATAAAGTCGATGATCAGGAGCAGCTTCAGGAACAAGGCCGCGTGCTTGTAGAAAATGAAGTGATTACTGACGTGCAGGAGCAGAGTTTCGATTATGAAGCAGTATATCAATTTTTCCAGACACCGATCGGAGAAAAGATGCGAGCAGCGAGTAAAGTTGTCCGAGAATGTCCGTTCAGTCTTGCTTTATCGACAGATGATGTTTATCCAACATGGAAACGATCAAATCATCAAGAATCGGTGCTCGTTCAAGGCGTTATTGATTGCATTATTGAAGATAAAGACGGATTAATTCTTTTGGATTATAAAACCGATCACCTTTCCGGTCGTTTTCCTGATCAGGAAACTGCTGCAGCTGAACTGAAACGTCGTTATGAAGTGCAGCTCGATCTGTACAGACAAGCCATTGAACAAATTTGGAAGCAGAAAGTAGCACTTGTCGGTCTTTATGCTTTTGATATTGGCTGCTTTATCGATCTGACAAGCGGGGGGAATCAGTCATGAAACTTTTGCACACAGCCGACTGGCATCTTGGGCGCAGTCTTGAGGGCCGCTCAAGAGCAGAGGAACAGGAGCAGGTTATGGATGAAATCTGCTGCATTGCGGACGAAGAAAATGTCGACGCGATTCTGATGGCGGGCGACGTCTTTGACACGGTTAATCCTCCTGCTGCTAGCGAAGCACTTTTTTACGAAACCGCGCAGCGCTTGTCACTCGGCGGAAAACGTCCTGTTCTGATCATTGCCGGTAATCATGACAGTCCGGAGCGGCTGGAGGCTTCCAGGCCACTCGCCGGAAGGCAGGGCATAACCATTGTCGGTCGGCCAGTGCTTAAGCCCCTGGTCATCCCGATCAAAAGGACAGACGAGACACTCGTGCTCGGGTGTGTTCCTTATCCTTCCGAATCCCGCTTAAATGAATGTCTCAGTGAAATCAATGATGAAGACATGATTAAGGCTGCATATAACGAACGTCTTGCTGCGCTTTTTCGTGAGCAGGCAAAGTCGTTTAATAAGGATGCAGTGAACATTTTGATGACTCATCTTTTTGCAGCAGGAGGCAAAGAATCTGATTCTGAACGGCCGATTCAAGTAGGCGGTGCTTATACAGTCCATCCATCTGCTTTTCCTCGTTCTGCTCAATATGTTGCGCTCGGACATCTGCACCGACCGCAAAACTTATTGGACTCACCGGTTCCGGCAAGATATGCCGGATCGCCGCTTGCTTATAGTTTTTCAGAAGCCGGCAGGCCTAAATCAATTAGTATTCTTGAGGGTATGCCTGGTGCACCGCTTGCATTAAGAGAGATTGAACTTAAATCGGGTCGTCCGCTGACTCGATGGCATGCGGAGAATGGCTTAAATGAAGTGCATCAGTGGATTGATGAAGCACGTGATCCTGAAGCATGGATTGATTTGGAAATCCGGCTGGATGAAGCCATGAGCATGCATGACATTCAAGCACTACGTAAAGCACGTCCGCGGATCGTCACCATAAGACCGATATACAACAGTGTTGAAGAAGACAAAGAACGTTCTGAACGTTCTAATCTGCCTATTGATGAACTTTTTGTTCGATTTTATAAAAAGCAGACAGATGGCGCTGAGCCTGGTACCGATCTTATTCGTCTATTCATGCAGCTGATTGACGAGGATGAAGCCGCGCGTGAAGTTGCGGCGGGGAGGGTTCCGAATGAAACCGATTGAATTGACCTTAAACGGATTGAATAGTTTTCGTGAGGAACAGCATATTGACTTTGAAGCGTTGTGTGCGGACGGATTATTCGGCATTTTCGGTCCGACAGGAAGCGGAAAATCGACGATTTTGGATGGAATTACGCTCGCACTTTATGGAACGGTGGAGCGTGCGGCAAATAACACATCCGGGATCTTAAATCAGCTTGAAGAACAGATGTCGGTTGGTTTCACCTTTGAACTTTCCGGAGATAAAACGGAACGATACCGCGCGGAACGCAGCTATAAGCGCACAAAGGACGGCGGTTTGCGTCTGGCAAGCTGCCGTTTGCTGAAGCTTGACGCCGTCAATGAGGTGATTGCTGATAAAGAACGTGATTTGACGCGTTCCGTACAAGAGATTCTTGGATTGACACATGATGATTTTACAAGGGCGGTTGTGCTGCCTCAAGGTAAATTCGCTGAATTTTTGACACTCAAAGGTAATGATCGTCGCAAGATGCTCCAACGGCTCTTTCATCTTGAAAAATATGGTGATGAATTATCTGCACGTCTGAAACGAGCATTCGACGAACGGAAACAGCAGCTCCAGATTATTGTTGAGAAGCAGGCAATGCTTGGTGATGCATCTATAGAGGCGGTCAACGCGGCAATCAAACGATGCACAGAGATTGAGCATGAACTCACTTTATCGCGGACTAAGCTTGAGCACGTGGAAGCTGAGAAGCAATTATTTGAGCAGATCTACAGCATGATTGAAGACAAGGAAGCAAAGACTCAGGTACTTCAGGAGTTGATCCGGGAAAAGGACAACTATGAAACAATAAGGATCAAGCTTGATCGTAATGAGGCAGCGGATAAGTTGATGCCTTACCTAGAGGCGTTGAGCGATACAGAGTTGGAAGCGACAAAGGCAAAAAATGAACACGTGGAAGCACGACGCCGATTTGATCTTGAAAAGGCACAGCTTGAAGCGGTAAAAAAGAAACGTGAAGGCATAAAGAAAAATTTGGATGAGCAAATGCCGAAGCTTGATGAGAGTAAACAAAAATTTCTCCAAGGCGCATCGATTCAAAATCAGCTTAAGAGTGAATTGAACGCTTTGCAAGAGCTCCAAACAGAAAAAAAATCGCTCGAGCAAAAACGAGGCAAGGCGCGAACAGCACTAGAGCAAGAGCAGAAGCACTTTAATGAAATGAAGGCGAGCCTGGATAAGAAAGAGCGTGAACTGACGGCACTGGAAGTGCCAAGCGACAGACGAACGCTCATTCAACAAGCTCTGCAAGAAAAAAAAGAGATCGATACTCTAGATGTTTATCTTAGCGAGAAACGCGGTGAATGGATTCAACTGCGCGACACACTTGAAAAATGCGAACAGGAAATCAAGCATCTTGAAAGTGAGCAGGAGCAGATTAATAAAAAAGATTCATCGCTTTTCAATCAAAATCAGGAAATTTATAACCGCGCTGTTAATACAAGCAGGCTCATTCGATCTGCGCAGACATTTGTTGACATGCAAAACAAAGGAATTGAGCAAGAACGCGACCGGATCAATCGCCATAATCTGTCGTTGCAATTGGTTGCTGCACTGCGTGACGGCGAGCCGTGCCCGGTATGCGGCGCGCTTCACCATCCAACTCCGGTGGCAGGAGATGAAATGCTTTCAGAGACTGAAATTGATGCAAAGAGAACTTTTTATCAGAAAACAACTGAATTCTTAATGAATCAACTTCAGGAAACCAGAATCTGCACAGCACAATTAGAGCAGCAGGCGAAAGCCTTTCCCGCTTCTGTGCAGGCAGCATCACCGTCTAGTCGAGAAAATCATGACATGGATCAATCAGTTGATTTCGCAGAATGGGAGCGTTCCGGTATAAAGGATCTGCTCAATCGAATCACGCTCGCGATTAAAGAGGAGAAACAGGATCAGCTGCAGGTTGCGGATCAATTGGCGACGCAGCTGGACCGAGCGCGTACTATCGAATCACAACACTCGACATGTGATGCTCGATCTGCCATGTACATAGAAAAGATGTCGTCCCTTAAAGACCAAGCAATCGAAAGAAAACGGGAACGTGATCTGCGGTTAAATGAATGGAATACCCGCTTTTCTTCATTCAAAAAAGTACAGGAAGAGGCTAACGCGATCCGTGAATCTGATCAAAAGGCGGAGCACTTGCGCTTGGAGGTACAGCGGATGAAAAAAGACCTTGGCCAACTTGAACAAAAAGCTGGTCAAGATCAGGAGGCCTTAGGCAGCCTTGACGAGCAATGGAGCGAAGGGGTCGGCAGACAGGAAGCGGCAGAGAGATCGTTGCTTCAGTGGCGCGACCAATTACACGCGCTGGAATTAAGCGAAGATATGGCACTGAAACAATTGGCACTCGATGTTGAGCAGGAAATGGTCCGATTGAAACAAGAAATGGAATCTGCCGAACGCATTACTCAAGCCGCAATAGACACGTATCACCGTGTTGATAAGGACTGTACAAATGCTTCTGCACGAGAGGAACGGGCGGAAAAGACATATCAATCAGCAAGTGCAAAATGGGAGGAACGGCTCGCTGCTTCCCAATTTGAAAAGCGTGATCAAGTACAAAAGGCTCACTTAAGCGATGACGTGCGGGTCAAGCTTTCTGAAAATCTGATAAGCTATGAAGAAAAGACAACAAAGCTTTCTTCTGAAATTCAGTCAATCTCTGAAAAACTCGGTGATCAATCGGTTTCTAAAAATCAACTGGATGAATTGCGACAGCAGTGGATGGAACTGAAGGAGAAGGTGCAGTCACTGATAGAACGCGTTGGCGCCGCTTCAAAAGAACGAGAAAATCTAGAGAAAGATCATAAATTGTTCCTTAAGCTGGAATCGGAACGAAAGAAAAATCAGAAGGCTTCCGATCAGTATGAAAAATTGCAACGCGTTTTTCGCGGCAATGCATTTGTAGAATTCGTTGCGGAAGAGCAGCTTCAACAGGTTTGCGCCGCCGCATCGAAACGGCTTGGTGAACTGACGCATGACCGCTATGTGCTTGAAGTAGATAAGGATGGCGGCTTTGTTATTCGAGACAATGGAAACGGCGGTGTTTATCGCCCGGTTTCGTCTTTATCAGGAGGAGAAACGTTTTTAACCTCGCTTGCTCTGGCTTTGTCTCTTTCAGAACAGATCCAGCTCCGGGGCAATGTTCCGCTTCAATTCTTTTTTCTCGATGAGGGATTTGGTTCGCTCGACCCCGAGCTTCTTGATACAGTGGTTACCGCACTCGAAAAGCTGCATATGCGGCGTTTAGCAATCGGTGTCATCAGTCACGTGCCTGAGATGCGTGAGCGACTGCCGCGACGATTAATTGTTTCGCCTGCGGTCCCATCGGGCAGAGGAAGCCGCGTGCACATGGAAATGCTCTGAAATCTAAATAAAGTGTTTTGATCAATTAAAGCCGGAAAAAGGCGGTTCAGCATTCATTAATTGAATGCTGAACCGCCTTTTTAACGATTAATGCAGCAGACCTGTATTCGCAATCATACGCAACACTGCCCAAATAAGATATTCATTTTACTCAAAGCTGTTTGTAGTAGAAAATGGCGAGTTGGGTGCGGTCGCGCAGCGCCAACTTTTCAAGGATTGTGCTGATATAATTGCGTACCGTACCCTCACTGAGAAAAAGGTTTTGCGCGATTTCACGGTTGGATTTGCCGTTTGCTACTTGTTTAATGATGGAAAGTTCACGTTCGCTCAGTTTAAACCGGCTGAAGTTTGGCTGTTCTTTTTGTTTCATCAATGAGGGGATTTTACTGACGATGGCATCGCCGAATACACGCTGACCACTGAAAACAGCCTTCAGAGCCGGAACGATACTCTCAAAATTCTGCTTCAAAATATAGCCTTTGGCACCTATACGAAGAGCTTCGACAATGTAATCGTCATCCGAAAAAGTGGTCAAAAAAAGAATTTTTGCTTCAGAATTTTCTCCAAGCAAGATCTTGGTCGCTTCAATCCCTGTCATTCCGTCCATCCGGATATCCATGAGTAAAATGTCGGGGTTAAGTTCGTTATAAAGGGCAACGGCTTCCGCTCCGGAGTTGCCGATTCCGGAGACATGAACCGTAGAATCCGCCTCGAGAATCGTTTTGAGCGATGAGGAGACAAGCCGATCATCATCGACAATCAGTACATTCATGATCCTTCTTCCTCCTTAGGAATCGATATGAAGAGTTCAAATCCGTTCTTTGTTTCGATATTGAGAAGACCGTTAAAGGCTTCGGCACGATCGCTTATATTCTTTAAACCGATTCCGTTATTCGGATCATAGTTTCGCACCCGCCCGTTATCGGAAATGATCAATTGATAAAATGCAGGATGTTCGCGGAGCGTAATTGCCGCACGTGTGGCAGCAGAATGCCGGACGATGTTGGATAAGCCCTCTTTTACGATCGAGATCAACGCATAGGTTAACTTGCTTCCCGGCGTGTTTTGGACAGAATAATCGAAGGCTAGCGGACAAAAGGTGAATTTATGATTCAGATCAACGAGCTGAGTACGCAGATCAATGGACTCGTCATGGAGGTCGTGAACGCTTGCTCTGATGCTCGTCATCGCTTCTGAAAGGGTATCCTTCAGAGTGGAGAGTGCTTCTTTCGTTTGCGGATCCTGCTTCACAGCGAGAAAAGCGCCAATTTGCAGCAGTGCACGCGACAGCAGATGTCCCACGCTGTCATGGATTTCACGCGCAATTCGGTTGCGTTCGCCAAGCGTTGCCATTGTTAATTCGGTATCCTGTTTCTTCAGCAAATCCTGATTTTGTTTCTTTAAACGCAAAGACATTTCTTTTGTCGTATCACGCAGATTATAATAACGTTCTGCAAGTTGGTTAAATGCAATCGTTCTGTATTTTAATAGAGCGGAAAAAACAAAAAGTGCGCAGAGTGCTGTATCCGCAGCCAAAGGAGCATTCGGGAAAAAGAGTGTTAAAGGCAGCAGCGCTAGCAAGCAAAACCATTGTTTCTTTGAAAAAAGCAGATCATAGCAGACTAATGGCAGAAAAACACAAGCCCACGGCAAGAGCAGTGCGATGAACAAAAAGAATGCAGTCAGAATGATTTGCCAACGACTCTGATCAAAATAGCTGAGCAGACAGGTGAAAATGACAGCAAGCAGAATCGGGACAACATCACTATCGAACGTCCGGCCGAACAGGTATACGGCAAGACAGCAAACAAGAAGGATTAATTTATCAATAATATGATTCATAGCCACCGTCCGTCTTCGTTCATTCCTTTTATGTTTTCATTTAACCATTTTTTCTCTGTGCACACAATTCCAAATGGGGAATGATGACAATTGTCATGAACATCGATGATGAACGACACTTACATCGATATAACGAAGCAGCTAAACTGAATACAGATAGGAAAGGAGACACGTAAATGATGATTCATGTAAAGAATTTGGTGAAAAGGTACGGAGACCTTGTCGCTCTGGATCATTTATCTTTAGATATTAAAGAAGGGGAAATTTTCGGTCTGCTTGGTCCGAACGGTTCGGGGAAAAGTACAGCGATCAACTGCATTCTGTCATTGCTGAGCTATGACAAAGGAGAAGTTGAAATTTTCGGTAAGAAAATGACGCCGGATGCTTACGCTATCAAACGCAATATTGGTATTGTTATGCAGAACGTCGCGGTATTCGACGAATTAACGGTGTATGAAAATATCAATTATTTTTGCGGCCTTTATGTTCGAGACAAGGCAGAGCAAAAGCAGCTGGTCGAAGAAGCGATTGCTTTTGTTGAGCTTGAGGATTTTCGAAAGTTTTATCCGAAGAAATTGAGCGGCGGCCTTTTGCGCCGATTGAATATCGCTTGTGGAATCGCTCATAAACCGAAGCTCATTTTCTTAGATGAACCAACTGTTGCCGTTGATCCGCAAAGTCGAAATAAAATACTTGAGGGTATCGAGAAACTAAACGCACAGGGAGCGACCATTGTTTATACCTCCCATTACATGGAGGAAGTAGAGCAGATCTGCTCAAGAATTGTCATCCTGGACAAGGGCCGGGTCATTGCCTCAGGAACCAAGGAGGAGCTGAAGGCAATGATTACGCTAGGTGAAAAGATCACCGTAGAAACGTTCTCTATTGAAGAAGCGCAGCTGTGTCAATTGCGCGCGCTTCCCGGTGTTGTTTCGGTTGATAAGATTGATAAACGTTTAATCATCAAATCAGGAAAGGGAACGAACAATCTCGAGTCTGTCCTTAACTTTTTGAAAAACAATCAAATTGGATTTGGTCGTATTTATTCTGAATTGCCGACTCTGAATGATGTTTTTCTTGAAATAACCGGGAAGCAGCTTCGCGACTGAGAGGAGATGAATCAAATGTTTGCGCATGTGTTCCGTTATCGATTTAAGTGCTTAATCAGAGACAAACAGTTGGTGTTTTGGACACTCCTTTTCCCCATTCTGCTCGCTACATTTTTCTACTTAGCCTTTATGAACTTGAATGACGATGAGACCTTTCATCCTATTGACGCAGCAGTTGTTGTCAGCGGTCACAATCAGTACGATGCCCCGTTTAAATCAGCATTGAACAGTGTTTCGAAGGGAAAAAAGCGCTTGTTTAATATGAAGGCGGCGTCGAATCAGGAAGAGGCAGCTGAATGGCTGAAGCAGGGGAAGATTGACGGTTATTATACAAGCGGAAAGACGATTAAATTGACCGTAAAGGAATCC
This sequence comes from Sporolactobacillus sp. STSJ-5, assembly GCF_024385605.1. Taxonomy (GTDB): domain Bacteria; phylum Bacillota; class Bacilli; order Bacillales; family Sporolactobacillaceae; genus Sporolactobacillus. Next base: position 251,388 of record NZ_JANFOJ010000003.1, read on the forward strand.
GGATTCAATCAGAGCATAATGACAACCTTTGCCGATCAATATCGTTCCAGTAACTCCGCTGTCATGCAAATCGCGTCTGATCATCCTGAAGCCTTGCAGAACGGATTGTTGAATGATGTCGGCAACCGTCAAAATTATGTCAAGGAGATTTCGGGTGGAAGCGCGGAACCGAATAATATATTGAATTATTTTTATTCCTTAATTGCGATGGCCTGTCTCTATGGAAGTTTCTGGGGCATGAAAGAGGTCAGCGATATTCAGGCGAATATCACTGACCGCGCCGCACGTGTAAATATGGCGCCGGTACACAAACTTAAGGCATTTATTGCCGGCAGTTCAGCCGCTCTAGTTATTCTTTACACAGAAATTCTCATTTTGCTTACTTATTTGCGCCTCGGATTGAACATCAGCTTCGGTCCGCGCACAGGGTATGTCTTATTGACCGCGCTCGTCGGCAGCGTGCTCGGCCTATCATTCGGGGCATTTATCAGTGCGCTCATTAAAAAAGGCGGAGGACTGAAAGTCGCTATTTTAATGGTGGTAACCATGGTCGGCTCGTTTCTCTCGGGAATGATGTTCTTAGATATGAAGTATATAATTGCCGAATACCTTCCGCCACTCGTTTGGCTGAATCCGGTAAACCTGCTGACCGACGCATTCTACGCACTCTATTATTATGATTCTTTAAATCGGTATGCCTTGAACGTAGGCGCAATGCTCCTTTTCATTGTTCTATTCAGCGCCGCGACCTATCTGATCGTCAGGAGGCGGAAATATGCCAGTCTTTAAGCTATGTTTGAAAATTTTCCTGCACAACTGGATCTCAGTCTCTATTTATATTGTTATCTTTCTAGCCATCTCGATTGCACTGGCAACGAATGGGACGTCAGAACTAAGTAACGGTTATTCTCAAAAGAAAGCTAAAGTGGCATTCATTTCGGAGGAAAAGACCCCTCTGACTGAAGCGTTTCGCCATGAGTTGTCGCGCAGCGCTCAGTTTGTCAATTTGCCCGATCGTACGGAAGAACTCCAGGACGCCCTGTTTTTCCGTCAGGTCACTTATATTTTACGCATTCCAAAGGGCTTCACGGACAGTGTGCTGAACGGAGGATCGGCGCAAATGAAGAAAACCGTTGTGCCCGGATCGATTCAGAATGCCTATGTCGACATTAATGTCGACCAATATTGGAACTTGGCGCGACTCTACGCGAAGCATGAACCAGGTATAAGCCAAGAGGAGCTGGCAGAACGCCTCCAAGAAAATTTATCCGGCGAGACACCTGTACAGATTAAAGCACATCAGAGTGCAAAAACCTCGGGGAGTTTTTCCTTATACTATTTCAATTATTTTGCCTATGCTTTATCTGCCGTTCTTATCATGGGCATTTCGACGATCATGATTGTCTTCAACAAACAGGATTTGAGCCGCCGGCATCGCTGCTCGCCGCTTTCCGCCGGCAGCGTTAATGCTCAGCTGATTATGGCGAATCTATTGTTTGCGGCTATCGCTTGGGTCATTTTGATTGCATTTGATTTTCTGCTGGACACCGGCAGCTACAGTACACAAAATATCATTTACTTCCTAATTAATTCCTTAGTATTTACGGGTTGTATGACCAGTATGAGTTATTTGATCGGTACTTTGATGAAAAATCTTGAGGCGATGTCCGCAGTCTGCAATGTGATTACGCTTGGCCCTTGCTTTATAAGCGGGGTGTTCGTTCCACAGGAATTCTTGAATGATACGGTGCTTAAGCTTGCCAGCTTCACACCGACGTATTGGTATGTGCAGGCCAATGCTCATATCGCTAAGCTCACTCAATTTGGATGGTCTGATCTTTCATCTATTATTTATAGCATGACTGTGGTGATTGCTTTCGCTGTCGCCTTCGCTGCACTTTCTCTTGTGATCGGCAAAAGAAAACGATTAATGGACTAGCATGCGGTTCGATACAAATTGCAAGAAAGGCTGTTTTCCGGAACTATTTCGGGAAACAGTCTTTTTTTTGTATAAATTGTGCGATTTTTATCACAGCATACATAGTCGCTTGTACTTTTGAAGCGCTAAAATAGAAAAGGATTGATATAGGGATAAGTAGATTTAATAGAGGCGTGTTCTAAATACGCGATTTGATGGAGAGGAAGAGAAAATGACCAATAAAAAAACGATGGATGGCAATACGGCGGCTGCGTATGTATCCTATGCATTCACCGAAGTAGCATCCATTTATCCGATCACTCCAAGCTCGCCTATGGCCGAAATGGTCGATGAGTGGTCCGCCCAAGGCAAAAAGAATATCTTTGGAAGTCCGGTCCGTGTTGTTGAAATGCAATCTGAAGCAGGTGCGTCCGGCACGGTTCACGGTTCGTTAAAAACAGGAACGTTTACATCTACATATACATCATCGCAAGGTTTGCTGCTGATGATACCGAATATGTATAAAATTGCCGGGGAACTGCTTCCGGCTGTCTTTAATGTTGCAGCACGCGCAGTGAGCTCTAATGCGTTATGCATTTTTGGCGACCATTCGGACGTCATGGCAACACGTGCGACCGGATTTGCCATGCTCGCTGAAGGCAGTGTTCAGGAAGTTATGGATCTTTCGACAGTTGCACATCTCGCTACGGTTGAGGCATCGATTCCTTTTGTAAACTTTTTCGATGGCTTCCGTACGAGTCATGAAATTCAAAAAATTGATGTGATCGACCATGACGATTTTAAGCGATTGCTGAATCATGATGCGGTGGCTGCGTTTCGTCGGAGAGGCATGAGCCCGAATCACCCGACAGCAACCGGATCGAGCCAGAGTCCGGATCTCTTCTTTCAACAGAGGGAGGCGGTTAACAGCTATTATGACCGAGTGCCTGAAATTGTCGCTCACTATATGCAAGAAATAAATAAGTTGAGAGGCACGAATTATGATCTCGTCAATTACTATGGAGCACCGGATGCTACGCGTGTGATTGTGGCCATGGGCTCGGCAACCTCGGTGATTGAACAGGCAATTGATCATCTGACTGAACAAGGCGAGAAAGTCGGCTTGCTGTCCGTCCATTTATACCGCCCGTTTCCGACAGAAAAGCTGTTGGAAAAGCTTCCTGAAACGGTTGAAAATATTGCTGTTCTGGATCGGACAAAGGAACCGGGAGCTTCAGGAGAACCGTTGCTGCTTGATGTTCAAAGTGCTCTGTATGAAAGCGACCGCCATCCGCGAGTGATCGGCGGACGTTATGGGCTCGGTTCTAAGGACGTGACTCCGTCGGACATTTTAGCCGTATACGCACATCTTGGCAGCGCGCATCCGAAGAAACGATTTACAATCGGCATTGATGACGATGTAACACACCTGTCGCTTCCGGCTTTTCCAAGTCTGGATTTGACGCCAAAGGGTACCTTCCAAGCGAAGTTTTGGGGCTTTGGGTCTGATGGTACGGTCGGCGCAAATAAAGCGTCGATAAAATTAATCGGCGACCATACCGATCTTAATGTTCAAGGCTATTTTTCCTACGATTCGAAAAAATCCGGCGGCCTCACGGTATCGCATCTTCGTTTCGGGGATCAACCGATTAAATCGGCCTATTTGGTTGAACATGCGGATTTTATTGCCTGCCATGCATCGTCGTATTTGCGCTCCTATGATCTTCTCAAGGGTTTGAAAACAGGCGGAACTTTTCTACTGAACACGATCTGGGATGACGACCACTTGGAAGCCCATTTACCGAAGTCAATGAAGCGTTATTTAGCAAAAAATAGGATTCGCTTTTACACAATCAATGCAATCGGCCTTGCCGGTAAAATCGGGCTGGGACGCAGAATTAATACGATCATGCAAACCGCCTTTTTCAAGCTGACCAATATTGTACCGTTTGCTGACGCCATTGAGTGGCTTCGGCAATCTGCAATAAAGACCTACGGCCGCAAGTCGATGGCGATCGCACAGCTGAATGTGGACGCAATCAATCAAACGGTGGATTTGCTTCATGAGGTAACGATTCCGCAGCAATGGGGTGAAGCGGATGACAAGCCAAAACCAATGAGTATGAATTCAGTTAAAAAGCAGCCGGATTATGTCTTGAATATCTTAAAGCCGATGAACCGCGAGGAAGGCGGTAAGATTAAAGTAAGCACACTGCTGAAGGAAAATATGGCGGACGGCAGTATGCCGCTGGGCACATCTGCCTATGAAAAGCGAAACGTTGCGCTGCAGGTTCCGGAATGGGACCCGAAGTTTTGCATCAATTGCAATCAGTGTGCGTTCGTCTGTCCGCATGCAGCGATCCGGCCGTTTCTTGCCAATGGAGAAGAGATGGAGAAGGCGCCGGAAGGCTTTATTGTCCGGACGATGCGCGGTGCAGACGGACTGAACTATCGCATTCAAGTTTCCGTTGCGGATTGTACCGGATGCGGATTATGTGTTGAAGCTTGCCCGAAGGCTGGAACAGCGCTGTTTATGAAACCGGCGGAGTCACAGCAGGATCAGGCGGTCAATTGGGCGTTCGCAATGACACTGAAGGCAAAGACCAATCCGGTGAAGAAAGCGACCATTCAAGGATCACAATTCGAACAGCCGCTGCTGGAATTCTCAGGCGCATGCTCCGGATGCGGCGAAACGCCTTATATAAAACTATTAACGCAGCTCTTCGGCGACCGGATGATGATCGCAAATGCAACCGGTTGTTCCTCAATATGGGGAGCATCCAATCCCGTTGTTCCTTACACGACAAATCAACAGGGCCACGGACCTGCTTGGTCGAACTCACTCTTCGAAGATAATGCCGAGTTCGGTCTCGGTATGAAGCTTGCGCGTGATACAAGGCGTGCACGGCTTGCTGATCAAATGAAGGACGTAGTGCAATGTGATGAAGTCAGTGACGGCTTAAAGGACTTGATGAACGAATGGATCGAAAAGATGACGGAAAGCGAAGCAACAAGGGATCGTGCGGAAAAACTCGAGCGCGGATTGCTTCAGGAGAAGGTTCATCTGCCACTGCTTGAAACCATTTACCAAGAACGCGATCTCTTTATTAAAACAAGCCAATGGATTATTGGCGGCGATGGTTGGGCGTATGATATTGACTTTGGCGGAATCGACCATGTCATTGCCAGCGGGGCGGACGTCAACATTCTGATCACGGATAATGAAGTATACGCCAACACAGGCGGACAATCGTCAAAAGGAACCCCGGCAGCGGCTATTGCTCAGTTTGCCGCAGGCGGTAAGCGGACGGCGAAAAAGGATTTGGGCATGATGGCGATTAATTATGGCCATGTTTACGTGGCGCAAATCGCTTCGGGAGCGAACAAGATGCAGACAATCAAGGCGCTCACGGAGGCGGAACGCTATCCGGGACCTTCTGTAGTCATCGCTTATACGCCTTGTATATCACACGGTCTGCGAGGTGGATTAACCAACGCACTTGCTGAAGCGACGGATGCCGTGAAATCCGGATACTGGTCGCTTTACCGCTATGATCCCGAGCGCAAGGTCAAAGGCGAACCGCCGATGCAGCTTGATTTCAAACGACCGCAATTTGATGAATTAACTGATTTTATGATGAAACAAACACGTTTTTCTGCCTTGAAAAAGGTTAATTCTGAAATCGCTGATCGGTTATTTGAAAAAACGAAACAAGATGCAGAAAAAAGATTCTTTCACTATGCCCGCTTAACCGGACAGGAAGAAAAAATTAAAGAGAGTCTCGCCGCATTGAAAAAATAATTATTGATAGTTAACCGTCTGTTCATAGCGAACGGACGGTTTTTTATTTGTCAAATTTTAAATGAATGTAAATCTTTCAAATCAGAATTGACCGAAAGACGAATAAACAGATATAATGAAGGTAACGAACGATCGTTAGGTGATGGATATGTTAACAAAACAGAAGATATTTGCTTGTGCGCTGGAGCTTTTTTCGATGAGCGGATTCAATGGGGTATCCATGCGAGATATCGCGCAAAAAGTCGGAATCAAAGGAAGCTCGATCTATAATCATTACAACGGAAAAAAGGCAATCATGGATGATATTTGTGAAACATTTGCTCAAACACTGGATGTGTCCCGGCCACCTTTATCGCAAATTGATCAGATGCTCGATCAAATGAACGCAGTTGAACTCTTTCAATCCTTAATTAGGGCATATGGCGAGAAGATCAATAAAACTTGGACTCAGATGGCAAGAATCATTTTTTCCGAACATTTTTATAATGAAACAGCCGGGGAGGTATTTAAGAAGGAGCTCATTCAAGAAAATATCGCCTATTACGTTTCAGTTTTAACAATTATGGAGCAGAGAAAGAAAATCAAGAAATGCAGGAAAGAACTCATTGCAACGCTTTTCAACAATGAGCAGCTTATGCTCAGTATGCAATACGCGCACTGCACATCGGACACAGAACGAGCTGAACTCGCAGCCGTGATGATGGCAAGCGCCGACTATTTATTTGCTGGACTTGAAATGTACGACTAAAAATTAATTCATTGGAGGATTTATCATGACCGAAACGAACAATGGAAAGACAATTTCTTGCTTCATTTTGATCATCTTGCATTTCTTTCTTGGTGTCGGTGCAGTTTTTGGCGGTGGTGCATTAATTCTATCGCCAGATGGAACACTGCTGCATATGCCGCTTGAGTTGCTGAAATACACGGCTTTCGATTCATTTCTGATTCCGGGTATCATCCTGTTTTCTGTTCTCGGTCTCTATCCGATCTATATCGCATTCCTGCTGATCTTTGAAAAACCGATGCTTATTGGAGAACGTATCCGATTTGATTCTTCAGCTTCCGGTGCGTGGAACCATTCACTTTACATTGGGTTCCTCCTGATCGGATGGATAACGATTGAGGCCTATCTTATGCACGACATTGTGTTTATCCATGTCTTCTACATCTTTCTTGGGCTTGCCATCCAAGCGGTGACCGTGCTTCCCTCGGTGAAAAAGCATTATTCCATTAGTGGGCTGGGCAAACGGTAAACAAAAAGCATTGCAAACTCAATTAATGAATTTGCGATGCTTAAGACTCAATCTAATGGCATTTATTATCTACACGATCATCCGGTTTTGCCAAGCTTTTTGACTAGTCGGTTATTGGATTGCTGAATGTGTTGATCAATCTGTTCTAAAGCTTTGATAATTGCTGTCCGATCATTTTGTTTGACTGCGGTTTTTAACTGGCCGAATGCTTGATGGTGACCGCCAAATTTAGCATGGTGGAACAACTGTGCTATTTTTTGATGGGCATCCTCAGCTGAAATTTTTCCTTGTGCCTGATCTTTTTTTATGGCTTGGATCTTTTTTGCCTGCTTTTCACAAGTATTCTGGCAGTCTCGGTTACCTTTTTTGAAATTTGCACTTTGACGCCATTCGCTCATCAGATGATGATGTGTCTCCATATCTTTTTTCATTGTCTGTTTAAGGTCAGCAGGTGCATATTGATCGATAATCTGCGAGAGCCACTGATGCCTAAAATCATGGCCTGGCATACCCATAGGATTATGTCCGGATGCGGCATGTCCTGCTTGTGGGATGATCATAGTAAGCATCAGAATAGGCAGAATAAGCAAACGTGTCAGTTTCATAAATGAGCCTCCAAATTAAGTTTTGCTTAGTTTGTGCAGATTTTACAAAAATGATTCATAAAAAGGTTTGAGCATTGGCTGTCCATGTGTTAATTTGTTAATAATACATGGTGAATCGGCAGCTTTGTCTTGTGAACGAGATGAATATGAGCTGCCATTCTGAAAGGAACGGCGATATGAAAGTATCACTCTATCAAGAATTTAAAGTATTATTGGTCGTTATTACGGGCGCGCTGCTGAATGCGGCTGCCCTAAACCTATTTCTCATACCTGCAAAGGTTCTGGCCGGAGGAATTACTGGTATTGCTCAGCTCGTTAATTCAATGCTGGAGCCGACCTCTTTTCATATCAGTACTGGGATTTTGCTTCTCTTGATGAACATCCCGGTTATCTATGCCGGCTGGATTAAAGTCGGGCGCCGTTTTACTTTATATAGTACAATCAGTGTGGCTTTAACAACATTTTTTATGGCGGTTATCCCGCTTCATCCACTGACCAATGATATCTTACTGAATGCGGTCTTTGGAGGAGTGGTGCAGGCGATCGGTTCGGGGATTACACTGAAATTCGGTGCATCCTGCGGAGGAATGGATATCATCGCCATGATTTTGACGCGAGTCAAGGATCGACCGATCGGCTTTTACATGTTCGCACTTAATGGAGTAATTATTCTTTCCGCCGGTTTTCTGTTTGGTTGGCGGCGTGCGTTGTATACGCTTCTTCAACTCTACGTCAGCATTCGTGTTGTCGATGCCATTCACACAAGTTATGTGAAACTAACTGCCTGGGTTGTCACCGATAAGGCGAGCGAACTTCAAAAAGCGATTTCCGTTCAAATGTACCGGGGGATTACGAAAATATCGGCAAAGGGCGGCTATACGAACAAGGATAAGGACTTGCTGATGATTGTTTTCACTCGTTATGAACTGTATCGGTTGAAGCAGATCATCAAAGAAGTCGATCCGCGCGCATTTACCAATATTGTCGAGACGACGGATGTTTTCGGGTTGTTTGTGCGTAAGAAGGATGCATGATGGGAAAATGCGTGAATGAAGTGGCGAAGAAATCCGTTTCTTTTTTATGTTGGTGAATCTTCCGCTGCTGTATTAAAATCGGAAAGTGTGAACCAATCTGTGACCAAGAATGGGCTGTCATGTGAGCCAATTGGCATGTCAGTTTTGATGTGAACTAATACAGTAAATGCACAAAAAAGCGTAGATGGGATGCAAAATTCCCAATCTGCGCTTTAATACTGTGTGGATTAAACTCTGGTGAATTATCTAGACATTATGAATCGGATTCGGTTATCCTTTATGTATACGATCACTTGTTCTCTGTTATCTCCAAATTTTCTTCCTAATCCCTCTTGCACAACGACAACCATACCGCGTAAGGAGGCCTCATATGCCTACAGACCACGATCGGCGCTTCAAAGTGTTGCTTCACGAATTTTTTGATGAGTTTCTCGAAGCCTTTTTCCCAAAGATTTATCACATGCTTGATCTGTCTGAGAAAACATTCCTTTCGGAGGAGCTGTTTCCGGATCTAATCGAGGGCGACAAGAAGAGGGCGGACATCATTGCGGAAACGAAGCTTAAATCCAAAAAAGATGTAATCCTGATTGTCCATATCGAGGCGCAAAACTATTATCAAGATGATTTTTCTGAACGGATGTATCTCTACTACATCATGATCTATCTGAAATTTCGAAAACCTGTTTTACCGATTGCCATTTTCAGTTATGATGGAGTAAGAGATGAACCGGATGAATTTGTGGTAGAAGTACCTCATTTTATGATTATCAGTGAATTCCATTTTTTGAAGCTTGAGCTTGCCCAAATGAATTGGCGAAAATTTATGCGCAGCAATAATCCGGTTGCAGCCGCGCTCATGAGCAGGATGAACTACTCAAAAAAGGAACGTGTGCAGGTTCGGCTCGCCTTTATCAGGCAGATGATCGGCATGCATCTTGGAGAAGCGCGTGAAAGCATGATCAATGGATTTTTTGAAACCTATCTTCAATTAAACGAGAAAGAGGTGAATCAATTGATGGATCAAGCGAAAAAACTCCCGGAGGAAATCCGTGAAGAAGTGCTCAAGTGGCCGAACTCCTTTTATGATCGCGGAGTGGAGGACGGCATGGAAAGAGGAATTAAAAAAGGAATTGAAAAAGGTGAATTAAATGCCAAAAAGCAGTTCGCGCGAAAGTTGCTGCAAAATGGAATAAGTCATGGGCAAATCAGTGAGTGGACAGGATTAAGCAACAAAGAGATCACTGAGCTTGAGGCAAACAATGAATGAAATAAGCGAGGATATCCGTGAAGAAGTGCTCAAGTGGCCGAACTCCTTCTATGATCGCGGAATGAAAAACAGCTTTGAAAAAGGAATTGACTAGGTTATTGCGCTTAACCGATCGATCTGATAAACTTTGTGTAAAGCAGAAAAGGAGGTGGGTCTATTGTCACTATTCACGAAGTATCGCGCAACATTGGAATCATTCTTGTACACAGTTCGCGCGATTTTTGCTGCATTTTTCTTCAAGGGATCAGTCTGCCCTTTTTTAAAAAACAGCATAGCTTTGTGAATGGACGCGTGACCCACTGAAGCGGAACTCAATTGTTTTTTTAATTGAATCAAGATCAAAATCATCCATGGGTAAATGAGCGCCCGTGGATTTTTTTGCATGCAAAAAATAAGGAAGTGACGAGAAAATGATGATATGTCAAGCAGATCATGTACGAAAAAATATAGCGGGAAATGAAATATTGCGGGATGTCAGTTTTTCAGTGCTGGATAATGAAAAAGTTGCGGTTGTCGGACCGAACGGAAGCGGGAAAACGACTTTGTTCAATTTACTCGCACGAATTGATACCCCGGATCAAGGCGCTATTGCGATAAAAAATGGGGCATCAATCGGTTATTTGCGCCAGCTTCCGGACGGGCAGGAAAGTACGGCGCGCGAAGTACTGATGCATGCTTTCGCGGAATGCATAAAGGTTGAGAAAAAGATGAGAGCGCTGGAAAGGGAATTGGCGGGTACGATCGAAGGACGGCTTGAAAAGCTGCTGACTGAATATGCACGTGTTCAAGAACAGTTTCAGGAAATGGGCGGCTATGAGATGGATTACAAAATTGACCAAGTCGCCGAGGGCCTTGAAATTAAGTGGCTGTTGGGACGCTCATTTGCCTCGCTGAGCGGTGGTGAGCGAACAAAAGTCGGGCTTGCGCTTCAGCTCTTATCTGAACCCGATCTGCTTTTACTTGACGAACCGACGAACCATCTGGATATTCTTGCTTTAGAATGGCTGGAGCAGTACATCAAGCAATACAAAGGAACCATTTTACTTGTCTCGCATGACCGTTTTTTTCTGGATCGTACGGTAACTAAGGTTCTGGAACTTGATGAGGGCGAAATGGTTGCTTACAATGGAAATTACTCTTATTTTGTTAAGGAAAAACAAGAAAGACTGCTGAATGAATTTGCTGCTTATGAAGATCAACAGAAGAAAATCAAAAAAATGAAGGAGGCTATCAAGCGTCTGAAAGAATGGGCAAATCAGGCAAAGCCGCCAAATGCTGCCTTGCATCGACGAGCAAAGAGCATGGAAAAGGCGCTGGACAGAATTGACCGGCTGAAGCGTCCAAAAATGGAGACTGATAAAATGGCGCTCGATTTCGCACGTGGCAGCCGCACTGGAAATCGCGTGCTCAGCTGTCTTGATCTGTCCGCAGGTTTTAATCATAACCCTTTATTTGAACATGTAAGCATGGATATTCGTTATCAAGACCGAGTAGCGATCGCTGGACCAAATGGAGCCGGGAAAACCACCTTATTAAACTGTTTACTTGGAAAATTAAGGCCAAGCCACGGAAATATTCATCAAGGAACCAACTTAAATATTGGGCTATTGTCACAGCATGTGTTTGAGCAGGAAACAGAAAAGGAGCGGCGTGTGATCGATGTCTTTCGCGAGCATGCCCGTTTGACCGAAGGGGAGGCGAGACACGAACTTGCAAAGTTTATGTTTTACGGTTCGGATGTATTCCGCAAGATCGGTTCACTGAGCGGCGGTGAACGTGTACGCATTCGCCTGGCTGACTTGATGATGAAGAAGATCAATGTGCTCGTACTTGACGAGCCAACAAACCATTTAGATATTGAATCGCGCGAAGTTTTGGAAGAAGCTGTGAACCATTTTACGGGAACAGTACTTGCAGTGAGCCATGATCGTTATTTTTTGACCAAATGTTTTAGCAAAATTTACTGGCTTCAGAACGGTCGACTGACGAAGGAAGAACATTTTTCAGAATCCGCACATACTCGTTAAACCAATAGAGAAATCCCGCGAGATGAATGCCAACTCGCGGGATTCTTTTAATCCTTTTTTTTCGTTAATGCGCGTTTTTGTTTTTCATTGGTGTAGTAACGCATGACGTGTTCGACATATTTAGGATCGCCGTAGCTGCTCCAGTTGAGTTCTTTAGACTTCTCTTCTGAAAATTGGCGAGCAAGTTTTGGCGTGTATTTACCGCCGTGTGCCTCAACATAATCGACGAAGCCAAGGCCGAAATTATAGCTTTGGAGAGCAAGCTCAAGATTCCCGTTTGATCGTGTCAATGCTTTTTTAAAATAGTGCGTTCCTGCCTGAATGCTTTTTTGCGGGGAATTTATGGCATTCCTGGGCAGCCCCAAGCTTTCAGAGGCTTGCATCACGTCAGCAGCTTTTCCTTTTGACTCCTGCATGGCAATCGCCATAATGATATCTGTATATTGTCCGACACCATTCGCTTTGGCTGTTTGAGCAATAATCGGGCGATAATGTTCAACCTCAGGGCTGATGACTCGCTGGTCATTAAGAAGCGGTACATGATCTGCTTGAGGACTATACATGCTTGAAATGATATAGAGGAGCACAAAAGCAATACCGATGATCAGTGAAGAAGAGACGATTAATTTAATGATTTTGGTCATCCGTTATTCCTCTGCCTTTTCATTTCGTTCATTATATTTTTCAATGAAAATCGCATTTTTCGTCCGTCTGATTAAAAATTGAATGATTCTATCGTTTATTGACTGGTCAGATAGGCGTCAGATAATACCTGAATGGCATCATTTCTCACGTGCCCAGCAGTTCTGCATAAGATGTGTTGAGGTTAATGCCCAATGGCGGCAAGAAAGGATGACATGAAAAATGTGCGGAATCACAGGCTGGATTGACTGGCGGCAGGATTTACGCGGCGAGGGAAAGACAATGAAACGAATGGCTGAGACGATGGATCATCGTGGGCCAGACGATTTGAATACATGGCTGTCGGAGCATGCAGCGCTTGGACACGCGCGTCTGGTTGTCGTCGATCCGGAAGGCGGTTGTCAGCCAATGAAAAAAACGGTGAATCATAACGAGTATGTGCTCGTTTATAACGGTGAATTGTACAATACTGAAGAAATACGTTCGGATTTATTAAAAAAAGGGTACACCTTTCAAGGACATTCGGATACTGAGGTGCTGCTGACCGCTTACATTGAATGGCGGGAAAACTGCGTCGATCATTTTAATGGTATTTTTGCCTTTGCTATTTGGGATGCCGCCAAAGAGTCCTTGTTCGGCGCACGCGACCGCATGGGTGTTAAACCTTTTTTCTATAAGAAATCGGGAGGCAGGCTGCTGTTTGGTTCTGAATTGAAAGCGATTCTGGCACATCCCGATGTACGTCCGGAAATTGATCGCGAGGGGCTCTATGAAGTATTCGGACTCGGTCCTTCGCGAACACCGGGGCATGGTGTCTATGCAGGAATGGACGATCTGCGCCCGGCTCATGCATTCACGTATACAAAAGACGGTATGAAGATTTGGCGCTACTGGAATGTGGAGAGTCATGTTCACACTGACAGTTTGGAGGATACGATTGCCAACCTGCGTTATCTTGTTACTGACGCGGTTAAACGTCAGCTTTATGCGGATGTTCCGGTGGCAACCTTTCTGTCTGGTGGGCTGGATTCCAGCGGTATTTCGGCCATTGCTTCCGAATATTTTAAAGAACAGAAACGTCCGCCGCTTCACACTTTTTCAATTGATTATGTTGGCAATGATCACTACTTTAAAACAAGTAAATTTCAGCCAAACAGTGACGCGCCTTTTATTGAAGAGGTCTCCAAATATCTTGGTACGGTACATCATAATCTTATCATTGATAATGAACACCTTGTTTCTTATCTAAAAAAAGCGATTGTCGTTCGCGATATGCCTGGTTATGCTGATGTCGATTCTTCACTTCTCTGGCTCTGCGAAGGAATTCGCAAAGAATTTACTGTCGCACTTTCCGGTGAGTGCGCCGATGAAATCTTCGGAGGCTATCCTTGGTTTCACAGCCCGGAAACATCAGCTAAGGAAGGCTTCCCATGGATGCGTTCAATCGGTGCGCGACAGGATTTGCTCAATGACAAATGGGGAAGTAAATTAAATCTAAAAGAATACGAAATGGCACGATTTAATGAAACGATTGCCGAAACACCTAAGCTCGAGGGTGAATCGGTAATCGATGCAAAACGGCGCGAATTGTTCTATCTTAACATGAACTGGTTTATGACTGCATTGCTTGATCGAAAAGACCGTATGAGTATGGGTGCCAGCCTTGAGGTACGTGTGCCATTTGCCGATCATCGTATCGTACAATATATGTGGAATGTTCCGTGGGCGATGAAAATGCTGGACGGTCATGAGAAAGGTATTTTGCGAGCGGCACTCAAAGGCTATCTGCCCGATGATGTGCTTTATCGTAAGAAGAGCCCGTATCCAAAAACGTATCATCCAAAGTATACGGAAGCTGTCTCGGCATGGCTGCAAAAAGTTATTAATACGCCAAGTTCGCCATTACTTGAATTGGTAGACAAACAGAAATTGCAGGCGCTCATTGATACGAAAGGCGATTCATTTAAAACACCATGGTTCGGTCAGCTGATGTCCGGTCCTCAGCTGATTGCCCATATGGCGCAAATGAACGAATGGCTTAAAACATACAATGTGAATATTCTTGATCAATAACAGAATTGTTGTTTTCGATGCTGTGTAAAGAAAAAACGACTCCACCAAGTGTTAACGGTGGAGTCGTTTTTTCCGCAATCATTTGAAAATTGGATTAGCGCGTATAAGGATATTTAAAATGTTTCGCAAGTGAAGCGACATCAATTGTTCCGAGTCCGGTACTCTGGTTATAAATGGTTCCTTTCGTACCGGTGTAATAGAGATTGGTATTTTCCGTTCCCGTCGCATTCAGCGGATGGAACGGAGAACTCTTTTGCTTTGCGAATCGGTAGATTTGGCTGTTCCAAAATCCGATGCGACCTTTTTGATTGCTGTTCATTAATGCAGTCAGGCCGGCAAGTTGAGGGGATACGACACTTGTTCCGCCAAATGTGCTAAAACCGGAATTACTGCCTGGCGCATTAGGATCGGAGAGAAACACTTTATAACCTGTATATGGATCTGCATTAAGCGACACATCTGGCATGTTTCGACCGCTTGACGTTCCTGAAACGATTTTTGGATCACTGAGCGGAGTGACTGAACCAAAATCAGTACTTGGCTGCCATTGCTGAACGGCTGTAAATCGATTCACACCGGAAACTCCTTTTTGATAATCAGGAGTTCGGAATAGCTGGCTGAATCCTCCGCCTCCGCCGACAAAGTAATAGTTTGCCCATCCTTCCGGTGTACTGAGTCCGAGTGAATCAAAGTATGGATAAAGGTAATTCCAGCCCCAGGCACGTTCAGACGATACATTAAGCTGCACACCCGTTTTCGTTGTGTAGGACCATGGCAATGTTGTTCCGCCGGCAGCGGTAATATAAGGACTGTCGGCAGGATTGTCAACAGCTAAGTTGTAGGTGCCCATATCGCGGCTTGCATCATATGCACCGGCGTCACCGGCGGAAGCAAACATCGAGATACCTTGTGCTGCTGCTTGTTCAAATAACTGATTAAAGACAAGTGCGTAAGCCGGATCTTCCGTTTGGTCTTTAATCGCGGCGCTGATGGCTGATTCACTGAGTCCCCAGCTTACAGAGATTTGAGAGGCTTTATTTTCGTTAATCGCCGTAGCAAATGCGTTTACAAAGCCTGCATCTGTATTCGGTCCAACGTAGACATTAACGTCCGCCTGCGGTGCGAGTGCCCCGGATTGCTCAACGTCGAGCGATGTCTCCTCATATCCGTTCCAATCGGATCCGCCATCGACAAGAATTTTGTGAATACGGTCTGCTTTAACATCAATACCTTCTTGCTTCCAGAAACTATAGGCATCTTCAGTGTTAAAATCTGCTAAGGTAACGATGCCAATCGTCTGTCCCTTGCCGTTGGCCCCTTGATCATATAATGGACCGACATTGTACTGCTTAATTAAATCGGAAGGATCAAGATTAAGCGGCCCGCCGCTTGAATTCGGTGTCATTTTAAGCGGCCGTTTCACTGCACGAGGTGTCAGTTCGGAATAGTTGGTTAAGCCAAGAACCGCCAGTACATGAGTCGCGAGAAAGCGTGGCAGCTTTGGTCCTTTTTTGGCAGCATGGAAGCTTTTGCCTCTGAACTTTGCTTTTCGAATGGTGACGCTGAATGCTTTGTTGAAATCTCCTGCTGTCCCACTTGCGGAGACAATCAAGTTATTATCGTATACTTTAGAATGAATATGGTATTTTTTCAGATATTGAGTGAGGGCTTTAACAGTGATATCAGGTGCACCAAATGCTTTTTTAAATTGAGGGACACTCAGGTACTTGTGATAGAATGCGCTGCTAGGATCAACTGTTTTTTCTATATAGGATTGCAGCTGGCGTTCATTTCCGGTTTTTAAGACAATATCTACAGAAACCGGCGTTTCATTTGGAAGATCTCCGAAATAATCAGCATTTTCCAATACGGATTGTCCGGTTCCTTGTTTTACAGATGTCAGTTCTTGATCTGCTTTACTCGATGCTGCAGCTGCAAAAGAAGGAAGTAAACTGAATACAAGCATCAATGATAGAAAAGCGGTAAAGAATAGTTTGCCCCATTTTTTTAACATTGGTAAATCATCTCCCCATGTAATCGATTTTATATAATGATGAACGATGCTCCCTTTTCTCTATTAAATAAAATTGATTATACGCTAGATTGATTGATAGATTAAGCATCTTTATTCGAAATAATTTGACAATATTCGCGATTAATTGGTAAAAACAGGAGTAAATGCCTAGTAATGAATAGGACAAACGTCACTGAAAACCTGTGGAATGTTCATAGAAAGTAAATATACACGATTAGAGTAAGAGAAAAAAAGGTACATAAGGCCCTCATGTTTACGTTTGCTGATTGTAGACGAATAGAAAAGAGAAAACCTATGATTAAGCGATCCTTAGATAGTCATTTGTCGGATTTACCAGATACGAGTAAACACGAAATTTTTGAAGTGTTAAAGGTAAGCGAAGAGGATTTAATGTATCAGAATCCATTGAGCTATACAGCCGCTACCTGCCTCGTTAACAATACTGAATTCGAATTTGCATTTGGTGCAGACATTTTTCTGTTCTATATTGTTTAATAAATGTGAAATTAAATTACATAACAAGTAAATTAATCTGACAAATAATTTGATTGAATGTCTAGACAACCCACTGCTTTTATGCAAAAATGACAGAATAGTAGATAAAATGTGACAGAGATAAAGGAGGCAAGTATTTGTTTGTGAGAAGCGATCCATCATTTTGTGGTCTATGACTTTATCTTTTTATTATTGATAACAGGGGAGAGAGATATTATGTTGGGTTTTCTTCAAAGAATAGGCAAATCGCTCATGCTTCCAATCGCTGCGCTGCCCGCAGCAGCTTTATTATTGCGTTTCGGTCAGCCTGACTTGCTCAATATACCGTTCATTGCAGCTGCAGGAAATGCGGTGTTTTCAAATCTTGCATTAATATTTGCAATTGGTATTGCCGTGGGATTTGCTAAGGATAACAATGGAGCAGCTGCTCTTGCCGGAGCAATGGGTTTTTTCGTACTCAGCGCCTGTGCGACTTCATTAAATAAGACAATAAACCTTGGTGTTCTTGGCGGTATTATTGCCGGAATCATTGCAGGCATGCTCTATAATCGTTATCACAATATTAAACTTCCTGATTGGCTTGCATTCTTTGGCGGCCGCCGATTTGTTCCTATTGTCACTTCAGGAGCAATGCTGGTTCTTGGTTTTATCTTTGGTTATGTCTGGCCTTATGTTCAGAACGGTATGTCACAACTTGCGACATGGCTTTATGACGCAGGTGTATTTGGTGCAGCTATTTATGGTCTCTTAAACCGCTTGCTCTTGCCGCTTGGACTGCACCATGTCATTAATACACTTGTTTGGTTTGAGTTTGGTACGTATAAAGGTTTCCACGGTGAAATCACCCGTTTTCTCAATGGTGATCCGCATGCCGGCCTGCTTCTTTCCGGTTTTTTCCCGATCATGATGTTCGGTCTGCCGGCTGCATGCTTTGCTATGATCGCTGCAGCAAAAAAAGAAAAACGTAAAGCGGTCACCGGGATGCTCGCAGGTATTGCGCTTACTTCCTTTGTTACTGGTGTTACAGAACCGATTGAATTTTCATTTATGTTCCTCGCACCCGTACTCTATGTTATCCATGCTTTGTTGACCGCGCTATCACTAGCGATCACCTATGCTCTAGGCATCCATGACGGGTTCAGTTTTTCAGCAGGAGCAATTGACTATATAATTAATTATCGAATTGCCCAAAAGCCGCTGTTGCTGCTGGTTGTCGGCGTTATTTTTGCTGTGATCTATTTCGTTGTTTTCTACTTTGCCATCAAATGGTTTGATCTGAAGACACCAGGTCGTGAGGATGATGACCTCGTCGAAGAAAATCCGGATCAGGCCCTTGCCCTCAATACGAATGATAAATATGAAGTGATGGCTGCTCGGTTTATTGAGGATATCGGTGGTAAAGAGAATATTACAAATGTCGATCATTGTACCACGCGCCTTCGACTAACCGTCGCGAACTCAGAGGCAGCGGACAGTGCTGCAATCAAGCATCATGGTGCGCACGGAGTAGTCAAGCTGAATAAGAAAAGCTTGCAGATTATCATAGGCACGGATGTAGAATTTGTGGCTGATGCGATGAAGAACTTGATCAAATCTTCTGCGGATCTTACGAAGGAAGAAGCGGACGGTTCATCGACAGAGTCTGGTTTAGCCACTGTATCTGTCGGGGCGGAATCTGTATGCGCACCCATTAAAGGCAAAATGCTTCCGATTACCGATGTTCCGGACAAGGTTTTTTCTGAAAAAATGATGGGCGACGGATTTGCTGTTGATCCGGATGAAGGGGTTGTTGTTTCTCCTGTCGATGGAAAGGTTAGCGGTGTGTTCCCAACAAAGCATGCGATTGGTTTGACGGGAAGCGATGGTTTAGAGATCCTGATTCACGTCGGCATTGATACGGTCAAGCTGAATGGTGATGGGTTTGTTAATTATGTGCAGGAAGGCGATACAGTTGTAAAAGGGCAGAAACTGATGTCTTTTGACCTTCCTGCACTTAAAGATAAAGTTCCATCACTGATCAGTCCTGTAATTTTTACAAACCTTGATCCTTCAAAGCATGTTGTACTTAAAAAGAGTGGTTACGTCGCACTTAACGAATCTGATATTATTACCTTTGATTAATTGATTTATTAATGAAAAAGTCTGCGCATTTATAGCACAGACTTTTTTTGTTGATTCGTTCATTGTTTTACTGAAAAATACAGCAAACATAAGGCAACCTGTACATTGAAAGAAGTATCCACCTTAAGAAGAGGTAATGGTGTCATTAGAATTTTTCGAGCGTTTCTTTGACGTGAGGAAGCAGATTTTCCCATGCGGCATCCGGAGATTTGCAGATGGTTACAAAGTCATTAAAGCCGAAAAGGCTGATGACGCCGTCTATTTCAATCAATTTTGTTAAAAATGGGGAATTTGTTTGGTCATCTTTGAAAACTTCGACTCGATTTGAAAAAAGAGGTCCTTCAGCGGTGAATTTTAATGCGTTCGGGTTTGGCGTAGAAGTCATCGTAAAGTTCATCTGTATCTTCCTTTCTGTTAATAAACGGATTCTATTGTGTCGTTTTCTTCATTATATATCATGATGGAATGGAGCGCATTGTTAGAATACTGAGGCTGTGGACAAGAGACTGTCTGAGAGATGAAATAGACCAGATATTCGGTTATACTAAACGTAACCCAAATGAGGAAGGAGGTATTTGCAGTGGCTGAGAACAGTTCTTCTGAGGAATTGAAAGACCGCATACTTGAAGCGCTGGAAGATGTTATTGATCCTGAACTCGGTGTGGATATCGTCAACCTGGGGCTCGTGTATGGCGTCGACATAGATGAAGAAAACAATGTAATTGTGACCATGACGCTGACCTTTATGGGTTGCCCATTGTCTGCGTCCCTTTCCTATGACGTTAAGCGTACGCTTGGAGAGATCGAAGAAGTAAATCAAGTAGAAGTGAATTTTGTATGGGATCCACCGTGGACGAAAGAGCGCATGTCGCGGTATGCTAGAATTGCACTTGGACTATCAGAGTAAACCATTTGCCACGTATCAGCCGGAGCAGGATGTATATCCTGCCTCGGCTTTTTGTGTTTCGAACCCAAAAGCCCCCGCAGGTGATGATCACACCATTTTTGGCATATCTTCTTTATACATATCAAAAAAATAGTACAGATCAGCAATAGTTCATGTAAGTGCAACTAAAAATTTGCTTTCAAAAATCTGATGAAATCAAGTTTTCTAACAAATAAAGAACCATTCAACCCGTTTAAGGTGGTACTGGACACTTGAATGAAAATACAATGGTGATAAAGTGCCATGTATTATGTACAAAAGTAAATAATTATTCCCAAGTAAAGGTTGTGAAGCAAACGTGCACAAGACTCCTGCAGTCGTGCTAGTTGATGCAGCTCTTGAGCATTTACCCGTTTTATATATATATTTTCTTGCGTGAGCAGGGGGGAAAATGATGGAAGAAGCAATGGTGTTTGGCGGACTCTCGTCTATTGGTTTTCTTCTTACTGAAAGACTGCTTGAGGCGGGAGTTGTCGTCTATTCAATTAGTTCGGCAGTTACTGATGAAGAGAAAGATCGTGAGGAAGAGAATGAGCTTTTTTTGGGTCGCAACGCACTTTTTCATAATGACCGAGACAAGCCGCGTTCAGTAGCAAAGCATCTTATTCTTGCTGACACTTTCCGGATGAAACAGGAAAGCAATGATGAATTGAAGAAAAAGATGGGTCATCTACTTACTGATTCGCCGCAATGTCAACGTGTGCTTTTTCTCTCTTCCCTGGAGGTATGCGGGCAGCATGTTGATAAAAACGGGAAAAGAAGAGCGGCCTGTCCGACTTCTGTTCGCGGAAGAGCTGCCAATGAAATGGAACTGTTCTTCATTAATCTTTTGCACGAAAGTAAGAGGAAAGAGGCAATTATTTTACGGACGGATTTGAATTTAATTTCCGACAAGTGCGATGGTGAAATCATAGCAGCACTAATTAACGGGTTAATGGAGCAGGAACATGAAGGACTTGATGTCGTCCATTTTAAAAAAGGACTTGATTCGAATGATGCGATAAATGAAAAACTCAGGAGCCTTTTACCGCGGAATTATGAGAAATGGCTGCAAAGAAAATCTTGATTAAACTTCTTTTTCTTTTGATCGAATTAAAAGAACTGCTGAGTGGATCTGAGTTCACCCTTGCAGTTCTTTTACTATTGCCATTTTCAATCATGGCTTTTTAAAGAAATTGAGCAGCGGAGACAATTGTTTGATCGCCGGTGCTGTCTGATTAATGACATTGACCAGCTGGGTGGCGCCATTTACCATTTTGCTCACATCAATATGTCCGTCTTGGCCGAGAAACGGTTTTAAGAATCCGGGTTGTGCAGGCTGTGTCGGTTGCACCGGCTGTACAGGCGGTACTTGCATTCCACTTGCTTGCCAGCCGCTGTTCTGATAGAATGCTTGTGGCGGTTGATAGGTTTGTGTTTGTTGCACTGGCGGGATTTGTGAACCGAACATGAGATACGTAAATGGGTCAAAGTGACTGTCTCTTGGATTTTGAGCAGGTTGAATCAAGAGTCTCCCTCCTTTACATCTGGTCTTTATCATATCTTATGCCTTTAAGTGATGAATGTGTGATTCATTCGCCTTTAGGTGATGATTTAACCGGAGACAGGTGTCCTTTTATCGGGAAGCTTGTTGGACAAATGATTTTTAGTGTATTATATTGTTACCAAGTCATTATATATACTGTTAAGATCTGAGAGGGGATTTGCGGATGTCCGCAGGAATACTGGGAATGGGCAAGTTTATTCCCGAACGTGTGGTTACGAACACTGATTTAGAGAAAGTCATGGATACTTCAGATGAATGGATTCGGACAAGAACCGGAATTGAAGAGCGGAGAATCGCCAATGATGAAACAGACACTTCGGACATGGCATTTGCCGCTGCCGAGCAGGCGATCAAAAACGCAGGTTTGACAGCTTCTGACATTGATTTGATTCTCGTTGCAACGGTTACGCCTGATCATCCTTTTCCTTCTGTTGCATGCATGCTTCAAGATCGACTGGGAGCAAGGCGGATACCTGCAATGGATATTAGTGCCGCATGCTCCGGGTTTATTTATGGAATGGTTACAGCAAAACAGTTTATTGACAACGACACTTTTCACCATGTTCTGGTTGTCGGTGTTGAAAAACTGTCAAAGATTACAAATTGGGATGATCGCGGTACCGCTGTTCTCTTTGGCGATGCAGCTGCGGCGGCAGTTCTTGGCAATGTTTCGGAAGGTCATGGAATTCTGTCCTTTGAATTAGGCGCCGACGGAAGCGGCGGCTCTTATTTGTATCAGGACGGCAAATACATTAAAATGAACGGACGGGAAGTTTTTAAATTTGCAGTTCGTCAAATGGGTGAATCGGCTGTTCATGTCGTAGAGAAAGCTGGTCTGAAAAAAGAAGATATTGATTATCTTATTCCTCATCAGGCGAATATAAGAATTATGGAAGCTTCGCGTGAGAGACTGGAAATACCTGAAGAAAAAATGATTAAGACGATTCAGAAGTACGGAAATACATCTGCCTCTTCGATTCCTCTGGCGTTAGTCGACGCTGTTGAAGAGGGGAAAGTTAAAGACGGAGATGTGCTTGTGATGGTAGGCTTCGGTGGAGGGCTCACCTGGGGCGCGCTCACGCTTAAATGGGGCAAATAATTTATAATTATATCGTATAGCTATCATTTATTGATTACCTAATGATAAAAAGGTTCCAATCCTATCAAAAGGAGAGAATTGAATGAAAAGAAGAGTCGTTGTGACCGGATTAGGAGCTGTGACGCCACTTGGCAACGATGTTGCGACAACATGGGCAAATGCAATTGCCGGCAAATCGGGCATTGGTATTGTCACACGTGTAAACCCTGACGATTTTCGCGCCAAGGTTGCCGGTGAAGTGAAAGATTTTGATCCTGAAAAATATGTTGATCGCAAGGAAGCGCTTCGCATGGACCGTTTTGCGCAATTTGCCGTAGCGGCAGCAAAAATGGCAGTCGAAGATGCTAATTATACAATAGATGAAACGAATGCTGAACGTACCGGTGTCTGGATTGGATCTGGTATTGGTGGAATGGAAACTTACGAAAAAGAACTGCGCGTCGCTTTGGAAAGAGGCTTCAGACGTGTAAGTCCGTTTTTTGTTCCGATGATGATTCCGGATATGGCGTCCGGACAAGTTTCTATTTTACTTGGAACGAAAGGAATTAACTCGTGCACGGTAACGGCTTGCGCTACTGGAACAGATTCAATCGGAAGCGCGTATAAGGCTATACAGCGTGGAGACAACGACGCAATTCTTTGCGGCGGAAGTGAAGCACCACTTACAAATATGTCCTTTGCCGGGTTTACGTCGGCGCGGGCACTTTCTACGAATCCAGATCCGAAGACGGCTTGCCGTCCGTTTGATAAAAATCGTGACGGGTTCGTCATGGGCGAAGGAGCAGGTGTGCTGCTTCTTGAATCTTTGGAATCGGCTCAAAAGCGCGGCGCACATATTTATGCCGAAATCGCAGGATACGGTGCCACGAGCGATGCTTTTCACGTGACACGTCCGGATCCTGAAGCAAAAGGTGCAATCCGTTCGATGCAAATGGCACTCGATGATGCTGGTGTGAAATCGAATCAAGTTGATTATGTAAATGCACATGGAACGAGTACAGAAGCCAATGATTCCACAGAAACGAAAGCTGTTAAGGCAGTGTTTGGAGACGGTGCCTATGATTTGGCAATCAGTTCAACGAAATCAATGACTGGTCACTTGCTTGGCGCATCAGGCGGTGTTGAAGCAATTCTTTGTATTAAAGCAATTGAAGAAGGAATTGTTCCGCCGACCATCAACTATGAGACGCCGGATGAGGCATGTGATCTGAATTATGTGCCGAATGAAGCACTGAAAAAAGAAGTTAATGTGGTACTTAGCAATTCATTTGGTTTTGGCGGTCATAATGCGACACTTGCGTTTAAAAGATACGAAGTTTAAAATTTACTTTTTTAAAGCGTCTGCGATTCATTCGCAGGCGTTTTTTTGCACAAATAAAGAGGTAAGTATGTACGCATACATCTTGTATGCAACGCGAAAGCGATCGCGTTCTGCAGAAGTTAAGGACCGGACTCTTTTTCCCCGTTTTTTCTTACAA
>NZ_JANFOJ010000030.1 GCF_024385605.1 Sporolactobacillus sp. STSJ-5
GCAAGCCCGGTCCTTACCTCTGCAGGACGTGATGGCTTTCGCGTTGCATACAGGACGTACTTTCACAGGATGTGATGGCTTTCGCGTTGCATACAGGACGTATGCATATTTAGCGAAAGTTCCTTTACTCCTTTACATACGAAAGTTCCTTTACTCCAAATGCAGCCTTGATCCATTAATCCTATAACTTGAGTGACACTTCAGCCGCTCGCTTGCCGCGGGCGCACCGCGAGCCTCCTCATACATAAATCCTATCTGCGGGGTCTCATTACTGGCACGCGATCAACAGAGCCGCACCCTCAGGAGTCTCGCGTTTTCGTGTCTAGTTTCCTACTTTGTTATTAATCCGAAAATTTTATGCTTTCTTTCTTTGTAAAAAAAATAGAAAGCGCATACTTCTTAAAAGCTGTATGATTTCCGTCACACTTTTCACGCTAAATTAAGAAAATCTCTTGTATAATGAAAGAAGAAAAGGCAGGAATTCTCGGAAAAAGCAATTTTGGTTTTTCTTGTTTCTAAGATAATTATTGATTATAGATGTTTGATAGTAAAAATAAGGGCGTGATATGATGGAAGAGCTCGCTTGTTTGAATCAGAATGGTCTGAACAATACATGCATGTTCTCGAAGCAAAGCATGCAGTCGCTGAAGTCAGTGATGACCGTGTCGACATATAAAAAAGGCACGAATGTCTTCTGGGAGGGAGACCCTGCCGACAAGCTCTATTATGTGCTTGAAGGGCGCGTTAAATTATTTAAATCCGCGTACGATGGAAAAGATTTGGTGCTCCACTACTTTATGGAAGGCGATCTGTTTGGTGAGATCGGTTGCTTCGGTAGTGCCGAAAATTTGTTCACAGCTGCGGCGGTTACTGAATGCAAGATTGGAATCATTTCTGAGAAAGAGTTAGAGCCGCTGCTGCTCTCGAATGCAGGGATGTCGTTTGAATTTATGAAATGGATCGGTATGCTGGGCCAATTTACTCAAATTAAAATGCGCGACTTGATCTTCTATGGGAAGAACGGCGCACTTGCCTCTACCTTGCTGAGAATGATCCATGGCTACAGCCGTTCGGATGAAGACGGTATTCATTACACCATCAGTTTGACGAACACCGATTTGGCTCAGCTCATTGGCTCGACACGTGAGACTGTGAACCGGATGCTCCAAGCTTGGAAGAATGATGGAGCTATTGATTATTATCATGGATCTATTGTCATCAAAAACTTGGATTATATTAAGGCGATCTGTCATTGTGAAGATCGCTGCCCATTGAATATTTGCCGCTTGTGAGGCGGCAATCGTCCATTGAGCGGCCTCTTTTTACAGCGGCCGCTCAATTTATGCCCAAAAAGAATAGGTGAATGCAATGAAAAGAAATAGTTTAAGTTGGCGCGGAGTAAGCTATGTGCTCATGATGATGCTCCTGTCGCTGTTCCTTCTTTCCGGATGTGCGGAACTCAGCAACGGTGAAACGTCGAACAATGCAGGCTCAACAAGTACGGCTGCTGTATCAAGTTCGGATTCGGCGTATTCATCAAGTGAAACTGCCGCATCAGTCAACGATTCATCAGATATAGCAGTAAGTAACAGCGAAAAGCCTGAGCACGGTGTCACCGTAAAACTAACTAAAGTTGTCGATGGCGATACGTTTCAAGTGCTTTATCAAAAGAAAATAACCACAGTCAGGGTCCTGTTGATTGACACACCGGAAACCCATCATCCCAAGTTAGGGGTTCAGCCCTACGGACCGGAGGCAAGCGCACAGGCACATCGGCTGCTTGATGGGAAAACCGTGACGCTTGAACTTGCCAAGGATGGCGGTCGTGATAAGTACGGACGGCTGCTTGCTTATGTCTTTGTTGATGGTAAGTCGTTTGAAGAACTTCAGCTGGCCAGCGGACTGGCACGGGTCGCCTATGTCTATCCGCCAAACACCAAATATATTGACCAGTATCGATCGGTAGAGAATCAGGCACGAGCGAAGAACATCGGTATTTGGTCGGTAAACGGATATGCCGAAGCGAATGGCTTTCATCCGGAAGTTATGAAGGGAACGGCGGCATACGACGAAATACATAAGAATAGCAATCAATCGTCAAGCACAGCAGTGGCCGAAAATTCGGTAGAAGGTCAGAGTACGCCAAATCAAGCAGGCGATTGCGGCGGCTTGATTAAGGGCAATATCTCGTCTCGAGGGAAAATATATCACATGCCATCCGACCGATACTATAAGGTGACGAAGGCAGAGATTTGTTTTAAGAATCGAAATGACGCTGTGAAGGCAGGCTTTCGAGCAGCTAAATAAATAGTTGAAAAAAGATCGTCAAGCAATTTCCGATGCTTGGCGATCTTTTTTGCACAAATTGAGAAAAATTTACTGCTGCTGCATTTGCTGCTGCGCTGAGACTTCTTCTTTTACTTCCTTATAAGCCGCATCTAAATTGCGAATTCGACGCATCAATTCGAAGTTTTTATTAATCCGATCTTGAATGATTGCCGAAACAACGGTGTGATAGTAGCTGTTCATCGTTTGAACAGGTGTCTGTATATCACCATTTTTCTTTAGTTGCAGATGCAGTGCGTCTTTAAAGTAATCAACGCTGAATAAATCTGAATTCATTGTAGTCCCTCCTTGCGGGCAGTCACTAAAACTATATTCTATTGAATCAATTTTAATTCATGGGTACCGCCATGTACCTGCGTAAACATTTCCGCCATTTTTGTGATCAATTGACGCACTTCATCGCTGTCCATTGAGGGGCGCAGATAAACAATTTGCAAGGCTTGTTTTGTCTGTTCGGTCACACAGGTTCGTTTTGAATCGACGATCGGGCTTCCAAATGCCCCGACGCTGTCCGCGGATACAATTTTATCTTTCATATGCATGGTCCGGCCGTTTAATCCGTCATAGTGATCTTCATCGGTACCAATCCTTATTTGAATAGGACTGTGAAGCTTTGCCATATCGTATAAGCCCATAGGAATACCGTACTGAACGCTGAAAAAGTTGAGCAGATCAACCGCTGAGTTTACAAAATGCGGTGCACCGTCTTTTTTTATTTTTCGCAGCAGCGCTTCCTGAGATGGTCGGTAACGCGACGGATCTGTACCCGCCTTTTTAAAGATTCCTCTCCATTCCTTGACGCCTGGAATCTCACTCACAGGATGTTCGTTTAAGGATAGTTGAATGTTTTCATAGTACAAGGGCAGACGATCGCCAATCAGCGGCGGCAAGTCGCTAACGACAATCGCCGGATAATAAATAACGCCGATCTTAAAATCGGTCACTGCCTCTTTCAATTGAGAAGAGATCGAAACATCAGACATGACGCGCCTCCTGAGTGACAATTTAATCTTAGTGTAGCATAAAAATCGTGAATTTCGCGTCAAAATGCTGTGTTATAATGGCGTTAATTAAAAATAAAGGGATGGATCCAATGGTAAAAATTAATCGTCACGATTCGGATTGTGACAGTGAAATTTGTCCTCCCAAATAAGTATGATCTGGGAATGACCAAGAGGTGTTCCATATGTTCCAATTTATTCACTACATTTCCCGAAAAACACTTTTCATCAATTTTATGGTTCTTATTCTTCATCGACTCGCTTTTCTTATGATACCGATCTTGACGATGCAAATGATTGACGCATTGGTCGAGAAAAATCTTCATAAGCTGCTTATCTATGTTGCATTATCAATTGTCTTCTATATCCTCACACAGCTATTGAACTATGCGGTTGATTTGGCGGAAGGCTTCGGAACAAGGGAAGCCTTTGTATCGATTTTCTCAACGCTTGATCGCGAAATAAAACAACTTAACCTCAGAGACAATCACGTCTCACAAGGCAGTCTGCAGCAATTTATGGGTCAGAACTATGAACTAGTGAAACGCTTTATTTTTCAAGTTCCACTTTCAATTGTCGTTAATGCACTCTACATTGTGGGGATAATCCTCTGTATGGTGTCACTGTCCTTTCCCGTTACCCTCGTTGTAACTTTAGCCATTCCTACTTTCCTGCTTTTGTCGCTTCGTTTTGCGCATACCATGAAAGAGAATACAGAACGAACGGTTCATGACATGGAGAAGCTTAAAGATTATGAATCTGATCAATACCGTTTAACGAAGGAAGAACGCTTCTTAGAGAACAAACAACTCAAGCCGATATCGGAATGGATCCGTTCGTACAAGATTCATATGAAAAAGAAGATCCAGACAGAGGCTGTCTTTGATAATCTTTTATCCTACGGTATGCTTAATGGAGTGATCCTACTGAGTACTTTATTGAGTGCCTATTTTGTTTATCATGGAAGCATGACAATCGGCGCTTTGTCAGCCATCGAGCTGTATACATCGCGCTTTTGGGACCCGGCAGAATTCTTTGCCACCATTCGCAAGGATTATTTAGCGACTAAGCCTGTGCTGACGAATTTTGCTCGATTTCTTGAGCTTCCAGTCGAGAAACGCTCAGATGTTTCCATCGATTCGGTTCAATTACGCAGTTATATTGGATTAAACGAGTATGGAGAAGCATTACATGCTCCTATTAATCAGATTTTTGTACCCGGCTCGCTTTATCTCATTCGCGGAGCAAACGGATGCGGGAAGACGACGATGATCGAATCGATCTTAGGCCTGAGCAGCCGTTATCATGGAGAGATTCAAATCAATGGGAAATCACGAAGCAGAGAAACTTCGGACTTTGTTTACGTACCCGCTGAGCCGATCATTAGTGAATACGGCCGCCTTTTGCTCAGTAACGGATCCTATGGCCAAAAGAAGCTTGCACAAATGAGCCATGATTTGAGCACGAATAAAAGTGTCTACCTGTTTGATGAACCGACCAATTTTCTAGATAAGAACAATAAACATATTGTTTGTCGCTTGATTAACGAGCTGGTTGAAAAAGGAAGAATTGTGCTGGTCATCTCACATGATGCTCTTTTTACGGAGCAGCCCAACCGATCACTCGTCGAACTTGTTCCGGCCGTTCAAAACGAGTGACCCCAAAATGAACAAAAGGAGATTCATACATGAATCAAAACGATTATCTCGCCGTTCATGAAATGGAAACGGCGATCGGAGCGCTGACATTATCTGTCTATGAAGATCAACTATGCCGCATTGATTTTGGATCGTTTGAAGAAAATGAATCCCGGCTAAGACAATGGGCAGAAAAGCATGAACTTCCATCAGTTCTCATAAAGGATCAAGAACAATGCGCGGAGGCAGCTCGGCAACTGGATGACTATTTTAATGGGAAAAGAAAAGTATTCACGTTAAAGCTGCTCATGAAAGGAACAGAATTTCAATGCAAGGTATGGAAAGCATTGTCGGAAATTCCTTTTGGAGAGACCCGGTCATATAAGGATATTGCGTGTGCTGTGCAAAATCCAAAAGGGGTGCGCGCAATTGGAATGGCGAATAATCGCAATCCGATTCCCATTGTTGTCCCATGTCACCGTGTGATTGGAGCAAACGGTTCGCTTGTCGGCTATGGCGGCGGAATCGAGGTAAAGCAGTTCTTATTAAATTTAGAAAGACCAGGGGTTGCAGTATCGGCTAAATGAAGCAGGCACGGCATGATTTCGTTACATTACGCATAAATAAATGATAACGAAATCATGTTGAAACGGGGAATTAGCGTGGACTGGAAAAATGCATTTCAGAACCATTTGACCATGCTTGGCGACTATTGGGTAGGCAATGCTGATCCACACAAGATGGCATTAGCGCCTGAAGAATTAAAGCGTCTGATGAATAAAACGAAAGCACTCAATGACCAGCAGGCTGAGATCGAGCATGCGGTTGTTCAAGCGCAAAATGTGCAAACGAAGGACAAGCGTGAGGATTTGGTTATTGACTATTCTTTGCATACTCAGTGGCTGATTAAAAAGCAGAATGATTTCTTTCTTGAAGAACGTTTGGAAGATCGGCAAGCTGTTGTTCGGAGCAGCCGTCTTGTCTCCGACACATTAGCACCTCTGGCAGCAGGAGAGGAGCAGCCGTTGCCGCGCGAATCGGGTGATTTGGCTCCTGCCGATGTCCGTTCGCGGAGCTATGATCGGCTGGCTGCTGTCCGCTATGCCGATTTATGGTGGAATCGCCGAAATCCACACTATCCGATAGTCAGCGATGATTGTACCAATTTTATTTCACAATGCCTACATGAAGGTGGCATCCGAATGTGGGGCAATCCGATCCGAAACAGGGGATGGTGGCAGGTACAGACGAACTGGAGTTTCAGCTGGACAGTGGCTAACAGTTTGTGTATGTATTTAAGCAAGCCGGACGGCGTGATTGGCGCAATTGAACGCGCTCAGGCAAGCGAATTGGTACCTGGCGATGTCATTTGTTATGATTTCGAAGGTGACGGTCGTTGGAACCATAACACGATGGTTACGGCAATGGATGCGTCCGGAGAACCACTGGTGAATGCGCATACTTATGATGCATATCACAGGCCTTGGCCATATACAGATTCACCTGCATATACTGCTAATATCCGTTATAAATTTTTCCATATTAAAGATCACGTGTAAATTCATGGTTCAAGATGTGCTATAATAAACCCTATTATAAGAGGTTATGAGGGTCGGTGCTCCCGGCCTTTTTTCAATGCAAAAATTTGATCTCACAAAGCGGCTGAGAAGTCGTCTGAACACGTATAGGAGTGTCTGAAATGGGTAATCATGTCGTTCTTTATCAACCGTTGATTCCGCCGAATACAGGAAATATCGCACGAACCTGTGCCGGAACACATAGCGGTCTCCATTTGATTCGTCCGCTGGGATTCTCTACGGACGACAAGCATTTGAAACGCGCCGGCCTTGATTATTGGGCATCGGTCGATCTTCATTATTATGATTCACTTGATGATTTCTTTTCTAAGCATCAGCAAGGTGAGTATTATCTTGTTGAAACCGACGGCAGCAGACCTTATGACGCTTTCGATTACAGCGATCCAAGTAAAGACTACTTTTTCTTCTTCGGCCGTGAAACAACCGGACTTCCAAAAGAATTTGTGGCAGCCTATCAAGATCGCTGTGTTCGGTTACCGATGACCGGAGCCATTCGTTCGCTCAATTTATCTAATTCTGCTGCAATTATTGTCTATGAAGCTCTGCGTCAGCAGCGATTTCCCGGATTATCCTGATTTAGAAAAAAAAGGTTAATGACTATTTGAATTTTAAAAAATAAAGCTCTAATTTTTTACTTTTCTGTAGGCCTTTCCATACTCTTGTGACACGTTGTTTCTGTATCTGTTCGTAGTTTCCATGAAAGATTACCGACCGACCGCATACACTTAAATACATGGGTGGAAGCATTGGTGAATCTTTTCTAGGGGGGATACAATGAACTTTCTTGATAAACTGAAACAATTCCGCGACTATGAGGGACAGCTGAAGTGGGAAGGCACGTTTGCAGACTACTTGGAACTAGTGAAGAAGAATCCGATGATCGCACAATCCGCGCATTCCAGAGTTTATCAGATGATCATTTCTGCCGGTGTTTCGGAGAAGGATGGACATAAGCACTACCACTTCTTTGACGGACAGATATACGGCCTTGATGAAGCAATTGAACGTCTTGTCGAGGAGTACTTTCATCCGGCTGCGCGGCGCTTGGATGTTAAAAAGAGAATTTTGCTTCTGATGGGGCCGGTCAGCGGAGGTAAATCGACCATTGTGACAATGCTTAAGCGCGGACTGGAAAAATATTCATGGACGGATGAAGGAGCACTTTATGCCATTAAGGATTGCCCAATGCATGAGGACCCGCTTCATTTAATTCCGCCTCATCTGCGCGAGGATTTCTTTGAAGAGACGGGTATTCGTGTCGAAGGGAATCTTTCGCCGCTGAACGCTATGCGCCTTGAGAAGGAATACGGTGGTCAAATTGAAGATGTGCCGATTGAGCGAATTTTTCTCTCTGAGGATAAGCGCGTCGGTATCGGCACCTTTAGTCCTTCCGATCCGAAATCTCAAGATATTGCCGATCTGACAGGAAGCATTGATTTTTCAACGATTGCAGAATATGGATCGGAATCCGATCCACGTGCCTACCGCTTTGATGGAGAACTGAATAAAGCCAATCGCGGACTGATGGAATTTCAAGAAATGCTGAAATGCGATGAGAAATTTTTGTGGCATTTGCTGTCGCTGACACAGGAAGGCAATTTCAAGGCAGGCCGATTCGCGTTGATCTCCGCAGATGAACTGATCATTGCGCACACGAACGAGACCGAATACAGGACCTTTATCAGCAACAAGAAAAATGAAGCACTCCACTCACGTATGATTGTGATGCCGGTTCCTTATAATTTAAAGGTCAGTGACGAAGAAAAGATTTATGAAAAACTGATTTCCGAAAGTGATGTTGCGAATGTTCATATTGCGCCGCACGCTTTGCGGACGGCGGCTACATTTTCGATTCTGACTCGGTTGAAGGAATCCAAAAGCCGCGGGATTGATTTGATTAAGAAAATGCGTCTGTATGACGGCGAAATTGTTGAAGGCTATAATGCGGCAGATATTAAAGAACTGCAGCATGAATTTTCCGATGAAGGCATGAGCGGAATTGATCCGCGTTATGTCATTAACCGAATTTCTTCAGCAATTATCAAGAAAGGTGTTCCCTCCATTAACGCATTGGATATTCTTCGTTCGATTAAAGAAGGATTGGATCAGCATGCGTCGATCTCTGACGAGGATCGCGCACATTATACGGAATATATTGCGCTTGCACGGCGTGAATACGATGAATTGGCAAAGAGCGAAGTACAGAAGGCTTTCGTTTATTCATTCGAAGAGTCGGCGAAGACGCTTATGGACAATTATCTGGATAATGTCGAAGCGTACTGCAACAGCAACAAGATTTTTGACCCGATCACTGGTGATGAGGTCGATCCTGATGAGAAATTGATGCGCTCTATAGAAGAACAAATCGGCATTTCTGAAAATGCGAAGAAGTCCTTCAGAGAAGAAATTCTGATTCGTATTTCCGCCTATGCGCGCAAAGGCAAGCGCTTCAACTATAAGTCACATGAGCGCTTAAAAGAAGCCATTCAGAAAAAACTGTTCGCAGATCTGAAAGATGTAGTAAAAATCACGACGTCAAGCAAGACACCGGATGAAGATCAGCTAAAAAGAGTTAATGAAGTTATTGCCAGACTTGTGGACGAATACGGCTATAATTCAACATCGGCGAACGAATTACTAAGATATGTAGGCAGTCTGCTTAATCGTTGAGAATCGTGATCAATGATTCATGAACTGGGATTGAGCGGCAAATCAAGAAGGGACACTCGCGAGTCAATGAGTAAAACAAAGAGAGAACTGTGGAGTTGGATTCGAGCAATTGCCATTGCGGTTCTAGTCGCATTGCTCGTTCGCCATTTTATTTTCAGCAATTATATTGTGCGGGGCGAATCAATGATGCCGACGTTGCAGGACGGCAACCGGCTGATTGTCAATAAAATCGGTTATTCCATTGGTGCGCCGCATCGCTTCGATATTATTGTTTTTCATGCGACACGTACTGAAGATTATGTAAAACGAATCATTGGGCTGCCCGGAGATACAATCTCTTACAAGAACGATCAGCTTTATGTAAACGGCAAGGCGGTTGATGAGGCTTACCTTCAGCAATATAAGAGTGATCTCCCACAAGGACAGCAGCTTACAGAGAATTTCAGCCTAAAGTCCAAGACCGGCAAAGTCCATGTGCCGAAAGGAAAGCTTTGGGTCATGGGCGACAATCGCCAAAACAGCGAGGACAGCCGTTATTTCGGTTTTATAAATGAAAACTCTGTGGTTGGCAAAGTTTCTGTTCGTTACTGGCCGTTCGATAAGTGGTCGGTTTTGCAAGAAATTGCGATTCATTGATTCGAACCATAAGTTATCAAGCGCCGATCGGTTTATCGGCGCTTCTTTACTTATCCATTATTGGGACAAGCAGCACGGTTTCTTGTGATCGTTCACTGATTCGTGTACATTAGTTAAGAAAAGGTGTCAGTGCTCGGATAAAAAAGGTATGGTTAAAGATTTACTAGAGAATGATGATAGTCGGGAGTCGTTGCAGCTATGCGTCAAAGAAAAAAAAGAAATGAAACATTTGCCTGGTTCAGGGCGATCGCGCTTTCTGTGCTGATTGTCATTATTGTACGGACATTTATATTGGGTAATTATATTGTGGACGGTCCGTCAATGGAGACGACTTTATATAATGGAGACCGATTAATTGTCAATAAAGTGAATTACCGAATAGCGCAGCCTAAACGGTTTGATGTGGTGATTTTTCATGCAACAAAGACGGATGATTATGTGAAACGTGTCATTGGTCTGCCGGGGGATACGATCCGCTATACGAATGATCAATTATATGTGAACGGCAAACCGGTTGACGAACCGTTTTTGAAGCAGAAGAAAAACAGTATGTTGGCCGGACAATTGACTTGGAATTTTTCTTTGAAAGAACTGACCGGCAAGGAACGAGTTCCTAAGGGAATGCTTTGGGTGATGGGCGACAATCGTCAGAACAGTTCGGACAGCCGAGTTCCGCAGATCGGTTTTATCAGTGAGAAAAAGGTCGTCGGCAAAGTGGATCTGCGTTATTGGCCGCTCAACCATTTCGGTATTATTCATCGCAACTAGCGGCTTTGCTGCTCGAAATAATTTGCAAGATCGATCATGAGTGCGTTTATGAAAAAGCAAGAAACCAGCAGGTGAATGAGGACACTCGTTCCTCACGACCTGCTGGTTTTATTTCTGATCACTACTATTTAAATACCTTGCTTTGTTGCCATTTTCTGCGAACGCGCACTCAATGCAGAGGTTCCGTCCGATTCATTCTGATTCATGGTGAGCGCAATATAGATATACATGAGCAGCATTAAAGCAGGAATGGAGAACAATAATCCGTAGCTGTTGTTGCTCAAGTAAGGACCGTCAGCAACCTGGTATACCGCAAACTTAAGGTCTTTTTCCCCTTTTTTAACGCCATTTTGCATTAAGTATCCGCCTGGATAGGCATCGCGTTGTTCATAACCAAATCCGCTCATTGTCAAAATAAGTGCTGATCCTGGTTTTTTCTTTATTTGTGTAATGTCGATTCGGTTGTGGGTTCCAACCGATGCATGAGTTAGTTGAAACACCTGTTTGCGATCCTTGCCTGACGGTGCAAATGTTTTTGTGAAAAGGATCCGCTTAGAACTTGTATCTGTGACCGAGAGACGATACGCAGCGCTCCCCTTAACATCGCGTATGCCAAAGGAAATACGATTGTATTGGTCGGATGCAAAAAATGTCTGAGCGACAGAGTGATGCGCGTCCACAGCAATTCCCTTTTTGCCGGGTGAATAGCGCTGATCGACAATGTAACTGCGCTGCGGGGACTGAGCCTGAGTATAGGCATAGGAACCTGCAGATGCGCAAAGGTATACCGCTGCGAGAAGGCCTCCGGCAAGCATGATTCTGAACCCTTTTCCAATCCGTTTCTCACGATCAGTTTGACGGGCGCCACTTCTTAGCAAATACATAAGTTCATTAAATCCGTAAACGGCACCGAGGAGAATGTAGGGTGTAAAGAGCAGACTGTAACGCGGCTCTGCTTCCCAGAAAAAAACATAAAAGATAAAATTACCAAACAGGCAGATCTGGATCAATAAATACATGTCGGCTTTTTTTGTGCGAAAATAGCGCAACACCGAAAGAATCAGTAAGAAAATAGTGACAATGTAAAACACTTGAATGATATAAATCGTTACCTGATTTTTATGATTAAACAGATACTGGTACGCTTTTGTAGGATGACTGGAAAGATGTGTGTACCAATAATAACCGTGTGCACCTACTCCCCAAGTCCTTGCGGTTTTGACGGCCCAAAGGTAGATAAGTCCGCCGGTCCCATCTTTTTTTATCCGATCAGCAATCTGCTGACGATCCAGCTGTTTTTTCAGAGCAGGATCAGGCTGCTTCCGCGTGAGCTGATAATCATGCGCGTTATAGCCTCCGTCACGAGATAATCCAAGCATTACCCAGTGGATTGAAGGCATCGACAACGAAGGATCCTGGACATAGCCAAAATGACGTTCAACCCCTTGGAAAGCGAATCCGACTGAGCTGATCAAGATACCGATGACAGCAAGGTTGATCAATGCCTTTTTCCAGTTCAGAACAAGAAACATGTAAATACCTAAAGCAGGGAGAAAAAGAATTAGATTCGGCCGGATTAATTCACCGACTCCTAGTGCAATGCCTAATAAAAGAATATAGTGTATTTTCCATGAACGTGTATAGAGATGCCAAAGATAGAGCAGCAGGACAGGAAATGTGATTGCTGCCGTATCTGTATAGAAATACATTGTATAGAGAAATAACGGCAAACAGGTTAGCGTAATCACGAGAAATAGGCATGCAGTTTGATCATTGAATTTTTTTTGGATCAGTTTCCAAGATAGAAAGATGCCTGCATCCAAAGTCAAGGCACAAAACAAGCGATCGATAAACATGTAACTCGAAAAGTGAACAAAACTGAACATGCTGTACAGAAAGTAACGAAGCAGTGTGAACGGTATGTTGTTTGGATATATTTTAAAATAGATACTGCTTGAGGCATGCCCATGTGCAAGCAAATAGAGTGCTTCAGCATACGTATGTCCACCGTCAATGATCGGAGGAATGATCGTATGGAACGTGACGATCAGCACGCCTTCAAACAGCAGCATGAGAAGAAAAAGGATACCGCTTATTTTCTTCACGGTTCGGTCGGTCAAGCGACCGATCCAGCGGAAAAATGCGATAAAAAATAAAACGACGATGAATGCAAACAGAGCCAGCGACAGTGCCGTTGTCAAAAGCCCTTGATTATGATTGAAAATCAAAGGATAAAAAAAGCTAATCGCGAGCACTGCTAGAAAACAACTGGTAAACGCGATGCTGAACAAATAAATCAGACTTCGTTTTACACGTGAAATAGTCGCCACATCCCATCTCTTTTTGGACCAGGCATCCGCCGCATGTCCAAAGAAAGTCTTTCCGGTTTAATTATTGTTTGACTCAGAGCGCCTTCGTCACGAATGATTCATTCGACAACAAGCGCTTCTCAACAATGTAGCGAGGGCGGTGCTTCGTTTCCTTAAAAATTTTCCCAATATATTCTCCGATGACGCCGATTGCGATGAGCTGCATGCCGCCGATCGTCCAAAGCGAGATAATCATAGATGTCCAGCCAGTCACCACATGACCGAGAACATGTTGGATGATCGCATACAAACCGATCAGAAAACCGATTCCTGCGACCGTTCCGCCAAGATAAGTGACCATTCGGATCGGCGTGATCGAAAATGAGGTGATGCCGTCAATGGCAAAATTCAACATTTTCTTCAGCGGGTATTTTGATTCGCCAGCAAAGCGTTCCGCGCGGTTATAGTATACCTTGGTGCTCTTAAATCCAAGCAATGGAATCATTCCACGTAAAAAAATATTTTCTTCCTGGTAGTTCACAAATTCATCAAGCACACGTCTGCTGAGGAGCCGATAGTCGGCATGGTTCGGTACCATTTTCACACCTAAGCGTTCCATGATTTTATAAAACAGCAGTGCTGTATTTTTTTTGAACATGGTATCGGTATCGCGCTTGTCGCGCACGCCGTAAACAACATCATAGCCGTTACGGAATTTGATGAGAAATTTTCTTATCGCATTGACGTCGTCCTGAAGGTCTGCATCAATGGTAATGACACAGTCTGAATAAGGTCTTGCCGTCTCCATGCCGGCAATGAGCGCATTTTGATGGCCGAAGTTCCGGCTTAATTTCAGTCCGGTAATTTCCTGATTCTCTTGTGCCGCGCTGTCAATGATTTCCCAAGTACGGTCGTTGCTTCCATCATCCACAAACAGAATTGTACTTCTAAAAGAAATGAGCTGATCTCGGCAAGCCTGCAGCAATACAGTGCGTAAACGTTTGGTTGTTTCGTCTAATACAGCTTCTTCGTTATAACAAGGGACCACAATGGTCAAAATAGGTTCTTCCATTTATTTTTCCTCCTAAATAATTGATTGTTAAAAAATAAAGCACGGTGGAGCGATTGAACGTTTGAACAACCGTGCTTTTTGGGGGATGCCATGAATTAAATGATCATCGTACAAGAACCATGTTAGTCTTGAATTGTTACCGGGTAACAAATTTAATGTGAAAAAATCATGAGAATTTTCTCATGTAAATCTCATTTCGTATTTCTTACGGCGGATGGTTTGAATCGCTATAATGAAAGTAATAATCGGTTTTGCCGGAGTTCGTACATTTTAAATTGGAAGAGATGGCTGCTAGCTATGGAAAAGGCGAAAATATTGCTCGTTGAGGATGAACAAAGTGTTGCTTCCTTTGTCTCTACAGAACTGAACTTTGAGAATTATCATGTGGAGGAAGCCTATGATGGGGAACAAGCGCTTGAGCAGTTCTTTAAAGAAGACTCGCAATGGGACCTTGTTCTGCTTGACTTGATGCTGCCCAAGCTAAATGGTTTGGAGGTTTGCCGTCGGATTCGGAGTAAAAGCCTTGTTCCGATTATTATTATGACTGCACGCGATTATGTCGGTGACAAAGTGGCAGGGTTGGATGGCGGCGCGGATGACTACATTACCAAGCCATTTGATATTGAGGAATTGCTGGCGAGAGTACGCGTGGCGATCAGGCGGAAAAACAGCTATGCATCCGCTCCGGTCTCCCATGTATGCAAAGTAGGCGATCTTACGCTGGATATTGAGAAGCGGACGGCTGAGCGCAACAGCAAGACCTTTAGCCTGACACAACGGGAATTTGATCTTCTTGAAGTGTTAATGAAAAATGAAGGGAAAGTGATGACCCGTGATGAATTGCTCTCGAAGGTCTGGGGGTTTGATTTCATGGGCCAAACCAATATTGTCGATGTGTATGTCCGCTATTTGCGAAATAAAATTGACCAAAATCAGCCGGTAAAATTAATCCACACGATTCGCGGTGTCGGCTATGCGTTGAGGATTGATCAATGAAGTCATTCTACAAAATCAATAAGCAAACGACACTTTTTCAGATGAATTTCTGGTATATTTTAATTCTTTTGCTCACTGTTTTATTCATCGGGCTGGCTGTTCTCTCGGTTGTGAGCTATCAACTGTACAAGGATACGGAGCATGAAGTTGAGTATGTAAAGAAACAATTGATTGTCGAGTCACGAGAGAAACATCCGGACTGGACGGATTCCATTGAGAATATTCTTTATGCGCAACATCCGGATTTCTATGTACATATCGAGACCCCAGACAAAACGATGATTTATTCCAAGGGTAGTGAAAGTATTACCGACAATAACAACTATTTAATCAAGCTGTCCGTTTTTTCTTCGGTTGCCTTTAAGAAAAAATTTGTACCGATCTATCATCACAATTTTTCCTAT
Source organism: Sporolactobacillus sp. STSJ-5 (assembly GCF_024385605.1). Lineage (GTDB taxonomy): Bacteria > Bacillota > Bacilli > Bacillales > Sporolactobacillaceae > Sporolactobacillus. The sequence continues at coordinate 15,438 of NZ_JANFOJ010000030.1, forward strand.
AATGGCTATACCTTTGATCTTTACGTCCGAATGATCAGCATTCAGAAGTTTATCGTGGTCATGATAAAAGTGCTTGCTGTCTGTACTTTATTAGGTGTGCTCATCGGTTCTTTAGCCATTTATCAATTGTCTCGGAAGCTAAACCGACCACTCATGAAGGTAACGGCATTAATCAATCAGATTACTGAAACAAATAATTTAAAAAAGCGCGTGCCAGTCCCCCCCCAGCCGCGAGAAGTGCACGATCTTGCTCTTTCTTTTAACCAGCTGATGGATCAGTTGGATCAGTTAATTGAAAGGGATCGGCGCTTTGTATCTGACGCGTCGCACGAACTGAGGACGCCGCTTTCGGCGATTCGTGGTCATGTAGAACTGATCCAGCGTCATGGCACCGGTCACCCTGAGGTCATCGAGAGGTCGATCCATTTTGTTGATCAAGAATCAAAACGAATGCAAAATCTGATTGAGCAGCTTCTGATGATCGCTCGGATGGGAAGACGATCAAAAGCGCTAGAAACAGTTAATTTGTCAATGATTGTGAACAATGTCATTAACGATTATGCGGGAGGCATCGTTCAAGAATTTTCTGCAGAGATTGAGAATGAAACGTATGCACTGGCGAATGAGGACTATGTTCACCAAATTGTGGTGTCATTATTAGGCAATGCAAGAAAATATACGCCGGTGGACGGGCGGATCAGAATAAAGGTCTGCGGCGATCACGATTTTTCATATATTCATGTACAGAATTCCGGCCCGTCTATACCAAATGAGGAAAAAGAAAAGATTTTTACCCGGTTCTACCGCATTGATCAATCGCGATCAAGGGAACCGGGTGGATCGGGCCTGGGACTGGCGATTGTGAAGGAACTCGTTGAATTGGAGGAAGGGTCGATTCAGGTTGAGGATCTGAAGCCGTCCGGAAGTGAATTTATCGTCCGGCTGAGGGCGAAAAAGAGTGAACATTCATGAGCTTGAACGAAGGACGGAATCCATGCGGTCATAGAGATGATTGCAGGAAAAAAGCGCCTGAAATGGCGCTTTTTATTTTATCTAGAGTTAAATGACTTCGCTTTCCGGATCCTTTTGGAAGAAGTACTTCATCGCATGGTAGACATCGCTTTTTTGCTTTAAAATAAAGGAATGAAAGGCTTCATTTTTAATACTTCGGTAGGCACTCATCAAGGTGCTGGATCGGTGATAAGGGTTAATTTCGCCATATCCGAAGAAATCGGTAATGTCCATGATTTCATTGACCAGGCGCGTGCATTTCGGATTGTCTGACGATAAGTTGTCACCGTCGGAAAAATGAAAAGGATAGATGTTGTATTTTGACGGTGGATAGGATGAATGAATTAACTCCAGTGCTTTGATATAAGCGGAGGAGCAGATCGTTCCGCCACTTTCGCCTTTTGTGAAGAAGTCTTCTTCACTCACCACTGTCGCTTCGGTGTGGTGCGCGATGAACTGGATGGTTACTTTTTCATACTTGGTCCGCAAGAAACGATTCATCCAGAAGAAGAAGCTGCGTGCAATGTATTTCTCCCAAACCCCCATTGAACCGCTGGTGTCCATAAGTGCGAGTACGACCGCGCGGCTCTCCGGCTTAACAATCGTTTCCCAAGTCTTAAAACGCAAGTCCTCTTCACGGATGGGATGGATTTGTGCTTTTCCAGATCGGGCATTTCGCTTTATTGCGGATAGAATGGTTCGCCTTTTATCAATATTACCCATTAGCCCCTTACGGCGAATATCCCGATAATCAAGGCTGTTGACGGTTATATCCGCCTCCAGTTTCCTTTTGAGATGAGGCAGTTCCAGTTCCTTGAAAAAGAGGTTCTCGATTTCCATAATCGAGACATTGGCTTCGTAATAGTCGATGCCGGGGCGATCGCCGGCACCTTGACCTTTACCGGCACCCTGCTGTGCCTGCTGTTTTCCTGGTGCCTTGGCTATGACATCGCCTACTTTACTTTTGCCGTCTCCTTGACCGACATGTTTCGTTTTGTCATAGTTGTACCGTAATTTGTACTCGTCCAAAGACCGAATCGGAATCCGTGTCATTTTTTTGCCGTCTGAGAGGATAATATTTTCACTGCTGATCAGATCAGGAAGGTTCTTTTTGATTGCTTCCTTGACCTTTTCAGAATGCCTGCGCTGATCCTGTTCGCCTTTTTGGTTTAAATCCCAATCTTCTTCGGATATCAAGAAGTTACTCATTTTGAATCCCTCCTTTAATTTGCACAATGAGTCGTTCAATGCGTGACTGCTGCTACGAGGGTTGATTAATTTAGTTTATGCACACTGATCAGAACTTTGACAGTTTTTCAGCAAAGACCGTTCAATTGACTATAATTTTCTGCTGGCGGTTGGGATACGAATAGGTTCCTATAAAACAAAATGAAAAAATAAAATCTTAAAAGATTAGCGGTATCTAGTATAAGAAAAGCTAAGGATCCGCCGGCGTCAAGGACTTGGCCTCGCCAAGTTTTTCTTTACAAGTAAAGAAAGTATAAGATTTTACCCCATATTTAAACGAATAAACCAGTGTCTTGACCGAGAATCAAAGCGGAGGTGCGAGACGCCTGCGGGATCAGGTGCCAGCGAGACCCCGCAGATTTCTGCTTGTCTGAGGAGGCTCGCGGTGCGCCCGCGGTCGT